>QEVS01000013.1 GCA_003577245.1 bacterium
GAAGATGGTCTTGCCATCGAAACGGCCGTAGGGCGCCTTCTTGGGGTCCTTCTTGGAAGGGTCCCAGACCTGTCCGCCGGGGTTGGCCTTCTCCTGCAGTTGCAGGATGTTCACATCCCAGTGCTGCGGGAAGCCGCCATAGGGCTTCGTTTCGACGTTGTTCCACCACATGAGCTCCTGCCCGGGCGAGAACGTCCACGTGGACTTGCAGGCGTAGGTGCAGGTCTGGCAGGCAACGCAGCGATTGGTATTGAAGACCGCCGCGAACTGCCGCTTCGCCCCACCGTTTTCAAACCGGTAGTCCATCTCCCGTCCGAGCTGCCAGTTGTAGACCTTTGCCATTAGGAGACCTCCTGCGATTGGGCAGAGCCGAAGACTTCGTCAATGATCCGCTGCACGAACTCCTCGCCGCGGTTTTCGTAGATGACATTGGTGCCAGCGAAGAACTTCGATCGGAAGAGCTGCATCATCTTGTGGCGGGGGGTTCCCAGCAGGGCGTACTCCTCGATAAAGCAGCGCGCCATGAGCTCGTCCGCATCGACTCCCGGCTCAAGGGGGACCCGGGCGGCAACGAGCTCGTAGGGGTCATCGGCTTCGAAATGCTTTTCGGCCATGGCTATGCGTTCTTCACTTTCACGATGTCGCCGGCGATGTAGGACTTCATGAAGTCGTTCTCGTTGCCGGGCGACATGCCATTGGTTGCGGGCTTCCAGGCGCCCTTGCCGTCCAGGCCGCCATCCTCGGCCTTGGTGATCTTGACAAGCGTCTCCTTCGGCACCGTGTTGATGGCGTGGTTGTCGGCCTCGCCACCGAAGATGAAGGCCTGGGCGACCTTGGCCTTGTGGAAGAGGGTGTCGGTCTGGTGCATGGGCATCGCCCAGTCCTTGGTGACGCTCTGGTGGGAGCCGTAGCGGAAGCTGGACTGGTAGCCCGTGTCCTCGGAAGTCGCCCGCCCGTCGGCGCGGGTCTCGTGCGCTTTGACCGTCTTTTCGGTTGAGATGAAGCCGCCGTGCTTGGTCATCAGCACGCCTGGCGGGTAGGCCGGGTTGAACTTCACGCGGAGCATCAGCCGCGCGACTTTGTAGTGGGGGTCTTCCTTCTTCCAGCCGATGTAGGGCCGGTCGGCGGGATTGGCGTCGACGTAGACGAAGTCGCCGTCCTTGAGACCGAGCTCGATGGCATCGGCAGGGTTCATGTGGAGCTGCTGGTCGCCGACGCCGGGGAGCCGCTTGTCTGCCCTGTAGGGGTCGGCGAAGTTGCTCGCCCAGAGCACGTTCCAGTCGGTGACGCCCCAGGAGGAGTGCACGGTGTGCCGCGTCTTGGGGGTGAGGAAGTAGAACCTGTAGCCCTGTTCCCAGAGCGGGTTCTTTGACTTCTTGGTCTCTGCCCACGAGAGCTTCACATTCCGCACCGTGCGCCGCTCGGGGTCCATGTCGTCCCAGGGGATCCCGTAGTCGTTGGGCCGGATGAGGGGGTTGGTGCTCACGATCACGTTGGGCAGGTAGGGGGTGGCCTCGGGCCCTTCGCGGTGAACGATGAAGTTCTCGCCGTATTCGATAGCCTCAGGGATGTCGCAGTAGGAATTGAGGCGGCCGGTATCGGTATGGAAGGGGATGTTGTCGTGCACCTGCTCCCAGAACGGCACGCGAGGGTAGGTCCGGAAGAGCATGAGGGCAGCGCCCGGCTCGCCGAACTTGCCTTTCATGATGTCGTCCACCTTGTAGCCGCGAGTCGTACCCGAGGAGTCGAGGAGGCGCTGGAGGTAGATGTCGGCCCGGCCTTCGAGGGCGAACTTCCAGTAGTCGGCCATCTTCTTGTCGCCGATGAGGTCACCGAGCGCCTTTGCGGCGCCGGCCATGATTGAGATGTCGTCCTTGGTGTCGTAGATGGGCTTGAGGCCGCCCTTCCAGATCTGGAGGAAGGGGTTCGAGCAAGCGCCGGTGACTTCGACCTGCTGGAACTCAAGCCATGAGTTCGCGGGCAGGACGAAGTCTGAGTATTCGCAGGTGGACGTCATTTCGATGTCCTGGGTGACGATCATGTCGATTCGCGGCAGGACGTTGAAGAGGACTCCATAGGCCCACTTGGCGTTGTTGATGATGTTCACGTTGGTGGTCCACTGCACCTTGGTGGGGGTGGGCATGTGGGTCTTGCCGGTGAACACCTTGCGTCCCGCCTTCGGGGTGTCAACGATGAGGGCCTGGTCGCCGTGGTCCCAGTAGGCGGGCTCTTCGTCCTTGGTGTAGGCGTGGGCGTGGATGGACTTGCCGTCGGCCGAAGCGTCGAGGTTCATCTCGAAGGGGTCTTCGGCGATCCAGCCCTTAAAGCCGGGGCCGGTTTCGGGTGAGCCCTGGAAGAGCGCGGCCTTGTAGTTGCCGGCCCAGGTGTGGCAGCCGGCGCCGGGCGTGCCGATGTTCCCGGTCAGCATGAGGGGGAGGTAGGTCGCGCGGTTATGGAGGGTGGCGTGGAACCAGTGGTTAATGCCTTCGCCCACGTGGATTGCCACCGGCTTGATGGTGGCGATGTCGTTCGTGAGGCGCTCAATCAGCTCCTTTGGCGAACCCGTGATTTCGGCGACGGTATCAAGGTCGTAGTCCTTGAGGTGTTCGCGGTAGGCCTGCCAGAGGGTGAGGACTTCGACCTGCTTCCCGTCCTTGAGGGTGGCCGTGCCCTTGTACTCGAGGTCGGGGTCGATCCCCTTCGCGACCAGCTTTGCACCGACGTCGTCGCGCGTGACGGGCTTCAGTGACTTCGTCTTCGCGTCAAAGACAACGTAGTCGCCCAGTTTCTCGTACTGGGGCTTCGTGAGTCCCTGCACCTTGAAGCTGGGACCATCGGTAGCGAGGCCAAGGGCGTAGTTGGGGAACACGTCCCCGGCGCTCAGGCGCTTGAGGTTGTCGGCGCGGATGAGAAGCGGGAAGTCGGTGAACTGCTTGACGAAGGCCGCATCGTAGAGGTTGCGGTCCATGAGGAGCTTGGTGATCCCGAGGAAGATTGCCGTGTCGCTGAGGCCGGGCCGGACGGGAATCCAGTAGTCGGCCTTGGTCGCGGGCGGGCTGTATTCGGGCGTGATGGTCACGATCTTGCCGCCGCGCTCCATGATCTCCACGTAGAAGTGGGCATCAGCCATCTTGTTTTCGATCAGGTTCTTGCCGACGCCGATGTGGAGCTTGGCGTGCCGGAGCTCGTTGAAGTCGGTATCGGAAGTCTGGAGCCCATGAACGAAGGGATGGCCGGGCGCCTGGTCGCCGTGCCAGGTGTAGTTGGACCAGTTGCGGCCGCCCTTGGCGTTTTCGTGATCGACGCCGCGGACGTGTACGTCGAGCATCGCCATTGTGTTAGACAGGCGGTACATGCCGTACTTGCCGAGCACGCCCAGGAGGCCCATGCCGCCGCGGAACTTCATGGTGCGGGTGCCGGCGCCTTCCATGGCATCGACCATTTCGGGCTGGTAGCCCTCTTCGAGAAGGATCTTCTTGCCTGCTTCGCCCGAATAGCGCTTGGCGATGGCAACGAGCCCCTTGGCGGCATAGCTGAAGGCATCGTCCCAGCCGACCTTCACGAAGGTATCGGTGCCGCGGGAATCGAACTTGTACCTGGTGCGATTGGCCTTGTCGAGCCCGGGGAAGCCATCGTCTGCCCATTGCTTCCAGCCTGCGCGGATCATCGGTCCCTTCAGGCGGTAGGGACCATAGATGCGGCGGGTGAGGGTGGCGCCTTTGTTGCAGCCGCGGGGGTTCCAGTGGTCGGAAGCGTGGTTTCCGTAGAGGTCGCCCGTCCTTGCCCCGTCGTAGTTCTGCTCAATGCGGATGGCGACGCCGTTGCGCACAAAGGCGCGAAGGCGGCAATTGTGGGTGCAGTTGGGAGCGCACACGAAGGTGAAGCTGCTGTCGTAGGCGTACTGGTCGCGATAGATCTTCTCCCAGCCCCGGCCGGGGTAGGTCTTGAGCGGGTTGTCGATCCCCGGGGCGGGCTGCAGGAAGGCCATCTGGGTCTCAAGGTAGACAGCCGTCCCTGCCGCCGCCGCGGCGCCTCCCAGCTTAAGGAATCCTCTCCGGTTCATTGCCATAGCGCGTTCCTCCTGGTGTCCATTAGCGCGGGCCCACGAGCGCCGCGCAGGGGCGGCAGCGTGGGCCTGTTTCCGTGGTTACTTCCCGCCCATCGGAGACTTCCTCTCCGCAGGATGTGCAGGTGACTCTCCTCCGGGGCGGGCCGGGGAGATCGAACTGGCCGGGCGCAAACCTTACGGTCTGAACCTCGAAGAGCTCGGCCGGACTCATCGAGAGATACGCGAGCTTCTGCTGCTCGTGCCGGTCGCCGGTGCTGGCATGGCCCGACCCAAGGTCGCGCAGGCCGGCCTTCGTGGCCACGCGCACTGCCTCTCCTGACCACTGGTCGAAGAACGTGGCGGCGAGCTTGCCGTAGTCCAGGAGGTGAAGCGTGCGCTTGCCCGGGCGGCAGCCGGTGACGGCCTGGATGGCGTCGACGGCGCAGCGGTCGGTTTCGACGGCTACTATGAGCCGTTTCTTGCGGTCTGGCAGGTCAAGGCCGAGAAGGGCTCCGCCGTGCATCGCAAGCCGGGTGCCCAGCACGAGCCCGGCGCAGAGGTGGCCCCCGTGGAGATCCCTGGCCGCGCGCAGGGCGTGGTCCAGGTCGCGGTCAACGGGAAGAAGGGCGCGAAGTGGCTCAACCGCGGCAGCGGCGTCGCTGTCGACCGTCTCGAGCGCCCAGCGGCCGATGATCTCCTCGCCCGGGGCCGGCTCAAGGAGCTGCGAGAGGAGAGTGGGAAAGGGCTCATGGGAGTGGGTTTCAAAGAGGACGAGGTCGATTCCGCGAGGGAGAGCATCGAGGAGCTCGCGGGGAGAGGCATCGCCGGGGGGCACGGTTACCTGAAGGCGGCCGGGGGCGCGGATCACCATCGCGGAGGGTCCGCGGCGCCAGGCACGCCCGGAGGCCTTGCCGGGCAGGTCAAGCTCGTGGTGGGTGCGCTTCAGGTAGGCGACTCGAACGCCCTGTGGTTCGAGAGCGGCGATGAGGCGTTCACACATGGAGGTCTTTCCCGAACGGGAGGGACCGCGGACGCAAACGACCGCCGGGCCGAGGTAAGCTTCCGGGTTGTTCAGGGACTCCACGCTTTCGTATCTCTACAAGAACTTTGATGGCGACGGCGGCTTTCGGATGTGATCTAAGTCATGATCGCGGTGGTACCCAAGTGGTGCAAATTGATTCCGGATATAGAATACCCACGTCTGCAAGACCCTCTTACCGGGGATGAATGCTTAATGCCGGAGCTGGCTGGCGCCAGGCGGAGCGAGGAGCAACGCCGCACGGCGTGTCTGGTTGAAGCTGGGGCATAGTTAAGACAGCTTTGCGCTTGTGAGCAAATTCACCAACTGTCTATATTCCCGGCGAGGTCCGCGGGTGATCGCCGGGTGCGGGCGCATCGGGCATACTTGAATGGCATGGTTCGACCGCCCGACCTGGCCGATGTCCGCCGCATCGGATTCTTCAGCCCGCTGGCTGAAGACGACGCCGGCCGCGTGGCGCGGCGGCTTATTGCCCGCCGCTACGGGAGCCGCGAATTCATCATTGTGGAGGGGGAACGCCCGGCCGGGTTCTACGTCCTGCGCTCGGGGAAGGCGCGCATCTTCCGCACAGCCCCCGATGGACGCGAGCAGACTTTCCGGCTGGTTAGCCCCGGGGATACGTTCGCGGAGGTGCCGGTATTCGATGAAGGGCCGAATCCCGCGACCGTGGAGGCGATCGAGGAGAGCGAAGCGATCCTGGTGCCAACCGCGGTCCTTGACGATGTCATGCGCGAGCACCCGGAGGTTGCACATCTCATCCTCAGGCACTTCTCGGCGCGGTTGAGGTCGTTCACGGAGCTCGTAGAGCAGATAAGCCTGCAAACCGTGCAGGGCCGCATAGCGCGGTACCTCTACCAGCTCGCCAGAGAAGAAGGCGTGCGCACGACCGAGGGGATCGTTGTCCCCCGGGAGATCACCCAGCAGGACCTTGCCTCTCTTGTTGGATCAGTGCGGGAGGTGGTAAGCCGCACCCTGAAGGTGATGGAGGAAGACGGCATCGTCCAGGTGAGGCGGAAGGACATCGTGATTTGCGACGTGAGGTCGCTCAGCCAGCTCTTGTGACGGCACGTGGAGGCGCTCCCAGCCACTCGCGGGCGCGGTCGTCTGCCATGTCGATATGCCAGGGCGGGTCGTAGACGGGAAGCACCACCACGTCGGCATCAGGGAACTGGTAGCTGATAGCGGTCTGGGCGGAGTCGAGCATGGCTTCGGCCATGGGGCACATGGTCGAGGTCATGGTCATCATGACGGTGACCCTCTCCCCCTCGATGTTGATGTCATAGACGAGTCCAAGCGAGACAAGGTCAACGCCCAGCTCAGGGTCGTAGACGCGGCTAAGCACGCGAGCGATCTCAGCGGGTTTCATTTGGCACCGTCCTGTTCACGGGTATTGGGGCCGCGGCCCGGCGCGCCTTTTTCGGCAAGAACATGTAGAGCATGGTGGCGGCATGAGCGGTCCCGACAGCGGCAAGCAGCAGCCCGCCCGCCCGCCAGAGGCCGATGTTGCCCGAGACACCGGCAAGGGCGAGCACGAGCGCGGCCAGGCCGTTGAGCGCCAGCACGGCCGTGGCGGCGCCTTCGCTGTAGATTTCCGAGGCCACCGGCACCGGCTCGCGCCCGACGAGCGGCCGGTAACGATGGAACCAGATGAGAAACGAAAGGATCTTGTAGCTGTTGCCCACGAGGGTAGAGCCGAGCCAGCCGAGCATCCCCAGGGCGGCATAGGACAGGAGCCACCGTGCCGGCTCGCCATCGGGCGTGAGCGGCGTGCCTGCCGAGGCAGCCAGGCCGAACGGGATGACTGCAGCAAGGAAGAAGAGCGATGCGTAGGTTGCCCTGCCCTGGATATCGACACGCCGTTTGGAGCGGCTCCTCATCAGGAGCACCTGGTCTATCCCCCAGAGCGCGGGGCCGAGTGCGAGAAGAGCGGCCAGCACGACCCTTGCCTCCACAGGCGGATCGAACAGCATCGCTGAGCCAAAGAGCGCGGTTGCAGCCCCTGTTATGGCGAGCACGGCCCAGCCGAAACGCGGCTTCGCCCGGTTGATGACGTTGAACATCGGTATGAGCTGATAGCCAACTCCCATCAGGGTCAGAGCAAGCCAGCCCACGAGCCCCAGGTGGGCGTGGGCAGAGAGGCGGCCGAGCGTTATCCCGAACCAGGCGTGTTCGGGCTGGAGTGCCCCGACGTAGGTAAGGCCAAAGCTCATGGCGAGCACAAGGAAGGCGGTCGAGGCGGTCACAAAGGCCCGGGGATGGCTCCACGACTTTCCCCGCGCAAGGGCGACTGAGATGTTCAGGGCAAAGAGCAGGAGCGAAATGTAGAGGCCAGCTCCGGCAACGCCCATCCACCTGACGTCCCATTCCCAGAGCGACCAGATGAAGAGGGCGATGGAGGCCACGTGCAGGTACAGCTGTACCCTGGTGAGCCTGACCGAAAGCAGATCGCCTCCCATGACGACGGGGCTGAGCTGGTAGGTAGCGCCCATGATGCTGGTGGTGAGCCATCCGATGACGACGCCGTGAGTGGCAGCCACATTGCGAGGCAGATTGACGGCCACGAAGGAGTCGCTATTGGCACCGGCGATGAGCAGGCCGGCCGCAACCAGCCCCAGGGGTGCGACCAGGAAGAACGGGGCGATGACCCCCAGCGCCGGGCTGCGCGCCGCGGCCACGCCGGCCGTCATTGCGCCTCGATCTTCCGAATCGTGAGCACGAACCAGCCCTCTTCGGGCCGGAGCGTCGCGGCGAATCCTCGCCGTTCGAGCTCCGGGTAGAGCAGGAGCGGGTCGCGGTCCATGAGCGCGATGAGCTCGGCGCCGTCATCGAGCTCGGAGAGTGCCGAGAGGATGCGCACCATGGGCTCGGGAGGCTGCAGGCCACGGTTGTCCAGTTCGATGTTAGCCATAGCCTTTACGTTCCGTTTTGGGCGTGTGCGAGAAAGCGACAAAAGTCACACGGACTTCGTCCCGCACGGTTCAACACTCGTCTGGCAGACGCAAACAGACAGACGAGGTGAAGACGTGGGCGAAAAGGCGGCGTTGCTTGAGCGATGGGGACGGTTTTCCGTGCGGAGAAGGTGGTGGGTTGTGGGGGCGTGGGTGGTTGGGCTGGCGTTGCTGGGACTGGCCGCACGGCCGCTTTCCGAAGGAACGGTAAACAGCCTCGGTATCCCCGGGGCCGAGTCGCAGGAGGCCGTTGACCTCCTCCAGGCCTCGTTCCCGGAGCGCTCGGGCGACTACGGCGACATCGTCTTCAAGGCGCCGGCCGGGCTTGATGACCCCGGCGTCCGGGAGGGCATTGAGGCGCTGCTGGCAGGGGTGGCCACGGTTCCCGAGGTTGTTGCGGTCAGCTCACCCTACCAGGCGGCGGGGGCGATGCTCTCAGCCGATGGGACGGTGGGCATCGCCCGTGTCCAATTCTCCAGGGGCGCCGATGAGGTCAGCACTGCCAGCGTGAAGGAAGTCGAACGTCTGATCGAGGCGGCCCGTTCAGAGGCGTTGCAGGTGGAGTTCGGGGGTCCCGTTCCCGCCGGGCAAGAGCGTGAAGGGCCGAACGAGTCCACCATTCTCGGGCTCATTGCCGCCCTCATCATCCTGCTCGTGCTTTTCCGGACGCTGGTGCCGACGGCGCTGCCGCTCGTGACGGCCATGTCGGGGTTGGCGGCGGGTTTCGCCATTGTGTTTTCGATGACGGCCATTGTGGACCTGAGCAAGTTCGCGCCCAACATCGGGGCGATGATCGGGCTGGGCGTCGGCATCGATTACGCGTTGTTCATTGTGGCGCGGCACAGGGAGCAGGTACTGGCCGGGCACACCGTCGAAGAGGCGGCGGGGATTGCGCTGGCCACGGCGGGAAAGTCGGTGGTCTTCGCCGGGGGAGTGGTGGTCACCTCGCTCCTGGGGCTCTTTCTGATGGGCATTCCCTTTGTGGGCTGGCTCGGCGCGGCGGCGGCGGCGATGGTTGCGGTGGCCGTGGTGGTGGCGATGACGCTGCTTCCCGCCCTGCTGGGGATAGCGGGTCGCACGGTGGTTTACCTCGGCCGGCGCCGGCGCAACGACACGGCCGCGATAGACCACGAGGCGAGCGCCTGGTACCGGCTCGGACAGTCGATCATGCGGCGGCCCTACGTTTTCCTTGGCGTGAGCACGGCGATCCTCGTGGTCCTCAGCATCCCCGTGCTCGACCTGCGCCTGGGGTCGGCCGACGCGGGCAACAACCCGGTCACGAAGACCACCCGGCGTGCCTACGACATCACAAGCGAGGCCTTTGGCCCGGGGGCGAATGGTCCGCTCACGGTGGTGATCCAGGGCGCCGGGACTGAGAGGCTGAACGACATCAGGGAAGCGATCGCGGCGTCCGGGAACGTGGCGGCCGTGAGCCAGCCCGTGGTCAATGCGGCAGGTGACACGGCGATCATCGCCGTCACTCCCGGCACGGCGCCGCAGGATCAGGCCACAAGCGACCTGGTGCATCGCCTTCGCGACGATATTCTGCCCGGCGCTGCCGGGGATGGGGTCACAACCTACGTGGCGGGTACGACTGCGCGCTACATCGACATCGCCGACCGCATTGGCGACAGGCTGCCGCTCTTTTTCGCGCTGGTGATAGGGATCAGCTTCATTCTGCTGACGGTCGTGTTCAGGTCGCTCCTCATCCCGCTGAAGGCGGCTCTGATGAACCTGCTTTCAATTGGCGCGGCTTATGGCGTGATCGTGGCGGTCTTCCAGTGGGGCTGGGGCCTCGCCCTGACGGGCGCCGACCGCACGGGCCCGGTGGAGTCGTTCCTGCCCATGATGCTCTTCGCGGTCCTCTTCGGGCTCTCAATGGACTACGAGGTGTTTCTCGTGAGCCGCATCCGCGAGGAGTTCCTGAAGTCTGGCGACAACGCGAGGTCGGTGGCGCGCGGGCTGACATCGACCGCGAGCGTCATTACGGCGGCGGCAACGATCATGGTGGTGGTGTTCCTCAGCTTCGTGATGAACGACCAGCGGGTGGTGAAGGAATTCGGGCTCGGGCTGGCGGTTGCCGTTTTCATCGACGCAACCGTGGTGAGGCTGCTGCTCGTGCCGGCCACCATGGAGTTGATGGGCTCGTGGAACTGGTGGCTGCCGGGCTGGCTCGACCGGGTGTTGCCACGCATATCGATAGAGGGAACGGAATCGGTGCCCGCGAACAACGCCGTTCCCGTTGGCGCGGGCGCCCCGGGCCGTTAGGGCGAAAGCGCCGGAGTCAACCTGCGCCGGGGCCGGTGTACCATTCGCGCATGTACTACGTTCTGCTGTACGACTACATTCCCGGCATACTCGAGCGGCGCGGGCCCTTCCGGCCGGACCACCTCGACCTCGTTCGCTCATGCCACGAACGGGGCGAGCTGGTTATGGCAGGAGCGTGGAACGACCCCGTCGATGGTGCGCTGTTCATCTTCAAGGCGGAGGGGCCTGAGCCCATAGAGGCGTTCGTGGAATCGGACCCGTACGTGAAGAACGGCCTTGTAGCGGCCCACCGAATCCGCGGATGGAACGTGGTGGCCGGGGCTGCGGAGAAGTAACCGGGGCTCTACGTCTGCCGAGGCCGCGAAGCAGCCCGGGCTGTAACGCCAGCACGCCCGGGCACGGACCAGCCGGCCGCCTTCGCCAGCGCGGCAGCGGGGTCTTAAGATGCTACGGACTCGAATTGACACGGAGGCTTGCTGTGGACATCCGCGACCTGCTGATTGATGGCATTGAGCAACTCACGAGCTGGATGGACGACGCCCTGAAGGACCTGAGCGCCGAGCAGGTGAACTGGAACCCGCCGGGGAACGCCGTAAGCGTGGGCTTCAACGCCTGGCACGTGATGCGGACGTCCGACAACATCGTGAACTTCGTGTTCAAGAAGACGCCGCCTATCTGGATGGCGCAGGGCTACGTCGAAAAGCTTGGCCTGCCCAAGGTGGAGCAGGGCACGGGGATGAGCCTGGAGGATGCCCATTCGATCAGCATTTCGAGCGTCGATCTGCTGCGCGAGTACGGCCGGAAAGTGGGCGCCGACGCGGTGGCCTTCCTGAAGGAAGTCCCGGTGGAAGCGCTGGAAGAGGTGCAGATGATCAAGCCGCTGGGAGAGATGCCGAAGTGGAGAGTGGTGCGCCAGGTGATCATGACGCATGGGTTCATGCACCTCGGCGAGATAAACGCCCTCAAGGGACAGATGGGATTCAAGTTCGCCATCTAGATACTTAGCGTTCGCTAGTATGCAAGGCTGGCCCCGCCACATAGAATGCCGTCGGCATGGCAGGCGAGAACGAATGCAGCCGATGCGGAAGTGAGCTCCGGGAAGGGGCGCGCTTCTGCGTGAAATGCGGTGCAGCGGTCGCGGCCGCGGGCGCCGGTGGTGCGGGCTCGGCAGCAGGCGCCATCGCGGCCGGTTCGCCAGGAGAATCAGCCGGAGGACCAGCTGACGCTGCCGCTGCGCCGGGCGAACCGATGGCCGGCATGGGCGCTGGATCCGACGCCGCCGCTGCGCCGGGCGAACCGATAGCGGGCATGGGCGCCGGGTCCGACGCCGCCGCTGCGCCCGGCGAACCGATGGCCGGCATGGGCGGCGGGTCCGACGCCGCCGCTGCGCCGGGCGAACCGATGGCCGGCATGGGCGCCGGGTCCGACGCCGCCGCTGCGCCGGGCGAGCCGATGGCGGGCATGGGCGCCGGGTCCGACGCCGCCACTGCGCCGGGCGAGCCGATGGCGGGAATGGGCGCCGGATCCGACGCCGCCGCTGCGCCCGGCGAACCGATGGCGGGAATGGGATCGGTCCAACCTCCCGCTCCCCCTCCGCCGCCGCCTCTTCCTCCGCCTCCACCACCATCGCCTCCTCCTCCTCCGGCTCCGCCGCCGGTTCCGCCTGGAAAGGGAACTACCTGCCCGGCCTGCGGTGCGCCACTGGCGCCGGGCGCCCAGTTCTGCGGCGTCTGCGGGGCACAGGCTCCGGGGGCAGGACAGGCCGACCCCACTTCCTGGTTGCCGGCGGGCTGCCTGGGAATGCTCTCCCGCTGGCAATCGCTTGCGGCGCTTGGCGCGGTGATCGTGGCCGCCGCGGTCGTGGCGGGGCTCTGTCTGACGGCTGATGACAAGAAGGAGAACTTCCGCGCGGACCAGGGGGGAGATGCTTCGGCAACACCGGAGGAGACCACGGACGCCTCGCCCACGGGCCGGGGAGCGTCGCCCACGGGCCGGGCGGCGTCGCCGTCTCCACGCTCAAGCGGAACCGCGGCAACAAGCCCTTCGGCCGCTGCGTCGCCATCGAAACCGGCGACTTCAGGTGGCACTGCAGGCACGACCATGACACCACCGCCGCCGACCGCGGCTCCCCCCACGAACGCACCACCGCCAACGGCGACTCCGACAAACACGCCAACGCCGACTAAGACGCCCACGCCCACGAAGACGCCGACACCAACTTCGACGCCCACACCGACGGCGACACCGATCTTGTACACGTTTGCCGCTGGGCTCGCGGGCGGCCACCACGTGGGCAACCAGCTCGACATCTGCTGGCAGATTGGGCCCGCAGGCTTTCCGTACAGCATCACCCTCAAACAGGTACAGCCCCCGGGTGCGCCCTTCCAGACAACGCTCTACTTCGGAAGCGGCGGTCCGGTGGAGTGCTTCAACGGCTTCCTCGAGGCGTCGGACGTGCCGGGCGTTCAGTTCACTCTGACCGTGCTCATCAACGGCGTGACGCTCAACGAGACGTCTCCGTTTTGGACGGTGAACCCGTAACCTGGCGCCCTGCCGGGCTACTGCCCCACGGATTTCCCGCTGATTGAGCAGTTGGCCTGCGTGTAGCGCTCCACCACAGCCGCTTCCTTCACGGTCTTCTCATCGGCGAAGTTGATGGTGACGGTGGCCTGCCCGACTTCGCCCGTGCTGGCGGCGACCGGGTAGGCGAAGGTGAAGCCGGGCTGACGAAAGGTGAAGCTCCCGAGAACCGTCTCCTTGTCGCGGATGCCGGTCACGGTCACCCTGTCGCCGTCGCGAATGACTTGGCCGCCTGCCGCGGGGGTGAACCGGAAAGCCACGTTGTAGCGATCTCCGGCCTTCGCACCGAAGGCGCAGGTGGTTTCGGCCACAACAAAGGTGAACGCCCAGCGGTCAAGCACGGCGATGGAACCACCGGCGGATGGGGAAGCCGCGGGGGAGGAACCGGGGGCCGTAGCCCCGGCCGGGACGGTGACTGTTTGCGAAGCCAGTGGACTGCCTGAGGCTGCGGGCGGCTGGCCGTCATCATCTTTGTCGCCGCCCCCGGCGATGGCAAAGGCGGCAATTGCCGCGGCCGCGAGGGCGGCGGCCGCGGCTCCCATCCCGAACAGGGCCACCCGGTTCGACCGGCGGCCGGGGGAGACGCCTGCCGGCTGCACCATCACGTTGACGAAGGCGAGGCGCTCGCCGTCGGGCCCCAGGGCGGCGAGCTGGAAATCGACCGGGCCCGGCGCCCCGGCCGTCCGGCGCAGGGGATGTACCTCCACCGGCAGCCACCGGGCCTCTCCCGGCCCAAGCGAGGCCTCGGGTGTGACCATGACCGCCAGCGAGCCCGAAGGTTCGCTCGCAGCAAGCGTCAGTTGCAGAGGGTGTCCGGCGAGGTTTTCGAGGAGAAGCTGGTAGTGGATGTCGCCGGCCGGGCCCTGGGCGGGCTCGGAGACAGACATGCGCAATGAGGCTGCCCCGGGAGACGGAGAGGGCGGCACGAGCGGCCTTCCCGGCGGGGGACCGGCCATGCGAGTCTGCGCGACGGCCGGGTCGCCCAAAGGTGAGCCGCCCGCGACGCGGGTCTGCCCGGCGTAGCCTGCCGGAGGAGGCGCGGCGCCCGGGTGGAGTGAGGGAGGAGCGGCGGCCATCGGCGACGGCGGTTGCCCTTTGAGATAGGCGGCACGTGCGCGTTCGAGTGCCCCGGCGAGCTCAGTGGCCGTCTGGTAGCGGTCGCGTGGGTCTTTTTCGAGGCAGCGTCGCAGCGGATTGAGCACCGAATCGGGGAGGTGAGCGAGGGAATCCATGGCGACAGGCATGGCCTGGTGCTGCCTGACGACATCCCAGGCGGTGGCGCCACGGAACGGGGGCTGGCCTGCGAGCATGCAGTAGAGAGTGGCGCCGAGGGCGTAGATGTCGGTCCGGTGGTCGATCTCACCGAGCGCCTGTTCGGGGGCGGCGAACTCGGCCGTGCCGGTGAAGCCCCCGGCAAGCGTCTGGCCCGCGCCACCGGCGCTGCGGGCAATGCCGAAGTCAGCGACCTTCACGCTGCCGTCGGCCGCCAGCAGGATGTTGTCTGGCTTTATGTCGCGATGGATAACGCTGCGGGCAGCGGCTTCTTCGAGAGCGCGCGCGGCATCGATGGCGATGCGAAGGGCCTCATCGGGCACGAAGGGGCCTCGCTCGGCGAGCAGGTCGCCGACGGAGGCGCCTTCCACGAACTCCATGACCAGAAAAAAGGACTGGCCGGTGATGCCGAAGTCGAGGAGGCGCACCGTGTAGGGCGAGCGAAGAAGCGCGGCAATGTGGGCTTCGCGCTCGAAGCGCTCGCGGAAACCGGCATCCTGGGCCGCGAGCCAGGGGTGCAGGAGCTTGACGGCGACGCGGCTGCCGTCGCGGGCGTCGGTAGCTTCGAAGACTGCGCCCATGGCGCCTTCGCCGATCTTGCGGACGAGCCGGTACTGCTTTATCTGGGTCAGGGTCCGGTCATCCGGGCTGGTCATGGTGGCAGTCTCCCCGGGGACGCGCCTAGAGCGTGTCCTTCCTTCGCTGGAGTACGTATATCAGTATGCCCAGCGCGCCGATGATAGCGAGCATGGCCGCCCAGCAGAGGAAGACGTCTGCGCCGAAGACGCTGCCGAACTGGTCGTTGACACCCTGGAAAGCGAGGCTGCGCTCGGCCGGGGTTTGCAGAGCAGGGATGCCGGGGATGTCGCAGGTCGCGAAATCGCCGCTGCAGCCGTCAAGGCTAAGGCCGGCGGCCGTGGTGATGGCCTTGAAGGCCCAGGCGCTGCTGGTCACCCCGCCGAGCACCACGCCGGGTGCGCCCAGGTCATCGAGTGACACGAGGCCGCCGGAGAAGACCATCTGGAGGACGACGACGCCGATGACGAGCATCATGGCCTGTTCTTCGCGGCGCGTGAGCGTGGAGATGAGCAGGCCCCACATGACGCCCGAGATGACGGCGAGCACGATCGTCACGTAGATAAGGACGAGGCCTCCCGCTTCGGCTCCCGAGAAGTCCACCGCGATCACCTTGATGGCGAGAAGGGCTGCCCCGTGATAGAGGGCGAGGACGGTGGCGATGGCGATCTTCGACCCAAGATACGGCCAGATGATGAGGGCCACGGCGCGTTCCCGCGCGTAGATGGCGGACTCTTTGACGATCTCGCGAACGAAGCTGAGCGCGCCCACCAGGAACGGGATGAGCGCGGAAAGGAAGAGCATGGTCATGGCCCGGGAGCCAACGCCGCGCGTAGGATCGAGGACCGGCCGCTCCCAGGCGACGAGGTCGATCATGGCGAGCGCGGGAGCGAGGGCGAACATGAGGCCCAGGTTCACGCGGTCGCGCCTGATGATGTCGATGTAGCGCTGACTGAGCACCCTGAACTGGCGCAGGGCGCCAGAAGTGCGCCCGGCAGCGGGCGGCGCGGGTTCCCGTGAGTGGGCTGCACCCTTTTCGGCGGCGCTGGAAACGGACGGGACTGCCCCGGCAAGGGGCCTTGCCACAAACTCGCGGGATTCTGCGGAGTCCCGGAAACGTGCCGACCAGTAAGCGGGCGTTTCGTGAGACTCGAGCAGTTCGTAGATGCCATCGAAGTCGTCGACGCCGAAATAGGTGAGCGCACGGTCGGGTGGGCCGAAGTAGGCGAGGTGGCCGCCGCGGGCGAGGAAGAGCACCTTGTCGCACATCATCACGTTCTTGGTGGCGTGGGTGATGAGCAGGATGGTGTTCCCGTCGTCGGCGAGCTTGCGGAGGAGCCGCATGAGCTGGCTTTCGGTTCCCGGGTCGAGGCCGGAAGTCGCCTCATCGAGGAAGAAGAGGCCGGGCTGGGTGAGGAGTTCGGCGCCAATGGACACGCGCTTGCGCTGGCCGCCACTGAGGCGTCCCACGGGGACCTCGCGCCGCTCTTCGAGTCCGAGCGTGGCGATGGCGGAATCGACGCGGGCCTGGCGCTCACCGTGGCTGAAGTCATCGGGGAGGCGCAGCTCGGCGGCGTAGGAGAGAGCACGGCCCACGGGAAGCTCTGGATGGAGGATGTCGTCCTGGGGCACGTAGCCGAGCAGGGTGCGAAAGGCCTGGAAGTGCGAATAAAGGGACACACCGTTGAGAAGCACGTCACCGCCCGTTGCCGGCCTCAGGCCACTGAGCGCGCCCACCAGGGTTGACTTCCCTGACCCGCTGACGCCGACCACGGCAACGAATTCCTGCGGCTCAACGACGAGCGAGATGTCCTGCAGAAGGTTGGCGACGGGGCTCACCTGCTTTCGCAGCCTCAGCGCCGTGAGCCGGATCCCGCGGGAGGCATCCTCCGTTCGGATGCCGGTGCTGCTGATGTGCAACCTGACGGGACCGGCGAAGACCACATCGGCCGGGGAGAGCCGGCGTACCGCGCCCTTCTCAAGCGGCTCACCGTTGACAAAGGTGCCGTTGGTTGAGCCAAGGTCTTCGATGAGGACTCCGCCACCCGCGGCGCCGCTGATGCGAGCATGAACGAGCGAGATCGCGGGGTGGGACAGGTGCAGGTCGCAGGAGGGGTCCCGGCCCACGGTGATGGACTGTCCCGGGCCCGGGGCGGGCGCCTGGGCTTCGGCCGCGGCCACCGCAGAGCCGGCGCCCGCAAGGCTGAAGCGCAGGGTCACTTCACCGGCGATGTCGAGAACATCACCATCTCGCAGCACGTGCGAGGCCACCCTCGCGCCGCCGACGCTGAAGCCGTTGGCCGAGCCAGCATCGAACGCGGTGTAGGTCGCTCCCGTCCGGCGGAGGACCATGTGCTGCCGCGAGACGACATCGGAGGGGATGACTACGCCGTTCCCGGGCGCGCGCCCAACCGTGACCTCGTCGCTCGAAAGGAAGGCAACCGAGGTCACCCCATTCACCGAAACCTCAAGCTGCGGCCGAGCCTGGACAACAACGGTTCCGCCGGCCGGCACCTGTCCGGGCTGGCCCGGCACGAGCGGCCGTGGCGCGGAGGCGGCGCCAGCAGGCGCATCGGCACTGGAGAGCAGCATTTCGATGGTGCAGCCCGGAAGCGAGACCACATCGCCGGGGCCGACGGCGACCGGGACACGGGGCTCCACCGGAACACCGTTGACGAGCGACCCGTTGGCGCTCCCGAAATCGATGAAGGTGGCGCCATCGGGCCTGCCTGTGAAGCCGGCGTGGCGCCGTGAGACATCGGGGGTGTTCAGCACAACGTCGCATTCGGGAGACCGCCCAACGGTCACCTGGCCATGCAGGGGCAGGAGGTGGTCGCCTTCAGGAGTGCGGACGCGCAGTGTCAGCATGGGGACCCCTGCCGCTTCGTGAGGAAGCGGCCTCATCCTACAGGTAACGGCTCAGGTGCGCGCCGTTATTCGTCGCGCTGCTCGCGCAAGAACTCCTCGATATCCAGGAGGAGGTCGCCCGGGGGTGGCCCGGCATCGTCGCCGGGGCCGGCGCCGGAGTCGTGCGACTCCTCCAGCCGGTGGACGTAGGCAGCGATTTCAGGGTTGGACAGCACCGCGGTGTCGACCTCGTCTCTGAAGCGTTCGGCGGCGGCGTTGAGCTCCGAGTAGTCGAAACCAAGGCCCAGCAGGCTTTCAAGTCTTCGCAGGAGGGCGATGGTAGCCGGGGGGTTCTGGCTGGTGGTGACGTAGTGGGGCACGTTCGCCCAGAGGCTCACCCAGGGATGGCCGGCATGGCGGAAGACGTCGCCGAGAACTCCGGGGACGCCCGTGGGGCCCTGGTAGCGGGAGACGGCCAGACCGAGACGGGCAGCAAGGCCGGCATCGGCGGCGGAGCCCGTGACGCGCACCTCCCTTGTGTGGGGAACATCGGCCATGAGCGCGCCGAGGGAGACCGTCAGCCCAACGCCCAGCTCGCCAAAAAGCGCCCTGAAGGTGTCAGCGAACGTCTGCCAGCGCAGGTGCGGCTCAACACCGACGGCGATGACGATGTCGTGCGGTCCGATGGGGTTTCGCGCGTAGAAGAACTCGTTTGCCGGCCAGGTAATGGTGCGCTCACCGCCGGAGTCGATGCGCACCACCGGGCGTGCTTCGCGGAAGTCGAAGAACGGCTCCGGGTCGATGGAGGCGAAGCGTCTCGCGCCGAGGCGCCGGATGACAAAGCGGGCGGTGGTGGTGGCGCTTGTCGCGGCATCGTTCCAGCCGGCAAACGCCACAATGGCCACCGGGTCGTGCAGCCCGGGAACGCGGTCGAGTCTCAGGTGTTCCACGGCCTAAGCTTAACAGCGGCTCCCCTGGCGAGTCGCCAATTATGCGGCGGGTTGCTGCACCGGTGGCCGCCATGTATCGAGCCCGGGAGCGCGATGTGCCGGGCAGGCGAGGAGTGGCGAGCAGAGGAATGACCGCCCGGGTTCCCGTTCTCGCAGGCCAAGCGCCGGACCGTGTAGAGCTTGTCTCGGGGCAGCGATGGACCGTGTTGGGACGCTGGTCGCCGGCATCCGGGCGACTGCAGGAGCGCAGGACTGGACCGAAGGATCCAGCGGAGGCGGTCCGGAAGGCCCTACCGTGCGGCCGGGGGCGGGGTTAGGGTGTTAGCAGGCAGGGACAACACGCCACCGCCTTCGCGGCGTCGGCGCCATCCCGGTGGCGCCATGGCAACATTGGCCCCTGCCTTTACTTTGCTACTGCGGCGAGCGCAGGCGGAGCAGGGAAGAGGTTCGCCGCGAGACAGTGAGGCGGCGAGTACGCCCGGCGCGGCGAGTCTGCTGGTCGCGGTAAGCTGTAGTTTACTGGTACGAATCACCGGAGGCCTGGACAGATGACCGTTGAGTTGCCCCTGCAAATCCGCTCCGGCGATATCCCGCTGACCGGAGAGGTTGAAGGCTACATCCGGGAGCGGAGCGATCGGTTGCGGTCATTCGCGGAAGGGATCACCGGGTGCAGGGTCACAATCGAAGCACCGATCAATCACCATCAGAAGGGCGGGCCCTACGCGGTGAGCATCAACGTGGTGCTGCCGGGGGCGCAATTGGTGGTCAATCGCCGCTCCGACGCAAACCTGCATGCCGCCATCCGGCAGGCGTTCGATGCCGTCGCTCGCCAGCTTGAGGATCACGTGCGGCGCGTGCGTGGCCAGGTCAAGGCTGAAGTGGCCCCGCCGCACGGACGCATCTCGCGGCTCTTTCCCGAGGACGGCTACGGCTTCATCACGAGCGACGACAACCGCGAGGTCTACTTCCACCGCAACAGCGTGCTTGCACCCGGGTTCGACAGCCTTGAATTGGGGCAGGAGGTGCGGTACGCGGAGGAAGCCGGCGACCGGGGACCACAGGCGAGCACCGTGACCCCCGTGAAGGCGCAAAGATAGGCGGGTTGCGGCCACCGGCGGCCAGCGGTCCCAGAGCGGGCCGTTGTGTAGTGCCTAAGGGCACGAGCCCTACGCTTGACATCACCAGAAACGCAGAAGAGGTGTGGCTGTGTCCGCTCCGACAACGAGACCCGAAGACGCCGGAATCGACAGCGAGAAGCTCGAAGCGCTGTTCGCGCGGGCCAAGAGGGACGTGGACGACGGCACGCTGCCGGGGGCCCAGGTGGCCATCGCCCGGAACGGACGGCTGGCAGGGTTCCGGACATTTGGAACCGCCAGGATTGGCGGGGTCGACCGGCCGGCCACGAACGGCACCCTCTACACGATTTTCTCATCGACAAAGGCCGTGGTTGCTGCTGCTGTGTGGACGCTCTTCGAGGACGGCCTGCTGCGCCTTGACGAGCGTATTGCGGAGATCGTCCCGGAGTTCGGCACAAACGGTAAGGACGTGGTTACGGTGGAGTAGGCGATGCTGCACACCGGGGGATTCCCGCAGGGGTCCCTGGGACCGGGCGAGTGGGAGACCCGGGAGGGCAGGCTGGCTGGCTTCTCGCGCTGGCGGCTCGAATGGGAGCCGGGAACGCAATTCCAGTACCATGCGACCTCGCTGCACTGGGTGCTGGCGGAGATCATCGAGCGGCGCACGGGGATGGAGTTTCGCAAGTTCATTCGCGAGCGCATCATCGCGCCGATGGGGCTGGAGCAGATGTACCTGGGGCTGCCCGAGGACCTGAACAGCCGGGTCGCCGATGTCTTGCACGTGGAGCCCCCTGAGCCTCCTCCAGGTGGTTTCGGCGAGGTGACACCCGAAGCAATCCTGGCGTTCAACCAGCCATCGGTGCGAGCCGTGGGGGTGCCGGGCGGCGGCGGCATTGCCCGGGCGGCAGAGTTGGCGATGTTCTACCAGCCCCTGGTGAATGGAGGCGTGACCGCAAACGGAAACCGGATCATGAAGGCCGAGACGATTGAATTCGCGACCACGCCGCGAACGAAGGAGTTCCATCGCGACCCGGCGCTCGGGCACCCCATCAATCGTGCGCTGGCTGTACAGGTAGCCGGCGACGACGGCAACTCCCACCTGCGGGGCTTTGGGCGTACATGTTCGCCGCGAACGTTTGGTCACGGGGGGGCCGGCGGCCAGGTTGGCTGGGGCGACCCCGAGACCGGGATCTCGCTGGGCTACTGCACGAACGGGTTCGTGAACTGGATGACCGAGGGCCGGCGTGTCACGGCCATCAGCAGCCTCGCGGCGGTGTGCGGCCTCTGAGCACGGTTCTCAGCCCCCGGGCGCCCCTTCGGCGGCGAGGGCAGGGGCGGCCTCGGCCTGCAGCTGGAGCCGGTAAGTGTAGGTGGCGATGGCGAGCAGAATGGCCGCGCCCATCACGGGAGTGGAGACCTGCTTCAGCACGTCAGCGTCGGCCAGCAGTCCGCCGACGAAAACGATGAGGGCGATATCCATGCCCCAGAAGATGGCATCTTCGGCCCAGCGCCAGGCCACGTCTGCGGCGTCGGTCGTGACCAGCATCAGGGCAAGGATGGCGTTGGTCATAACGCCGATGAACATCACGTGGTCCAGGGCGAGCAGCTGGTGGTCGGGTACCCGGTCGAAGTCGCCCTCGTAGCGCATGATGAAGTACTGGATGAGCCCGATGTTGAAGATGGTTGCACCGGCGCTGAAGGCTGCCAGCCGGGCCGAGGAGCGCCTGAGCCAGGGGACGGCCCGCAGCCGCGGCCACATGCGCTTGACGAAGATCACGATGCCGGCGATCTCGGGAAGGGTGCTGGAGGCAACGAGCGGGGTGAAATCGAGCAGCAACCCAATGCAGAGCATGAGGCCGCCGAGGAAGGGGAGCGCCATCTGGGCAAATCCGAGGCGGCCGGCACGCTCTGGTTTCGGCCACGTCAGGCCCCATTCAGCGAGCGCCAGACCCATGGGGATGAGGAATCCGACCACCATGGTTCCGGGATGGGCGTCCTCACCTCCACTGGGAATGACGCGCCAGCCTTCGGCTATCCGGAGGGCGAGAAGCACGCCAATGGTGCCGCCCACGACGGACGTCCCCATGGCGGCCAGGAAGCCCCAGTGAGGGGTGGTGAGGTCGCCGACATGCCTGAGGCGTGTAGCAACCCAGGCGAAGAACCCAACGATCACGGCCAGGGCGAAGGAGCCAACGACCGGGCGCATGATGCCGAAGGTGAGCATGAAGGTGACGGCAAACAGGGGCAGGGCCAGCACGGCGGCCGCCGTAAGAGCCCGCGCAGCCTTCATGCTTTGCCGGCCGGGCGCTTCGCCTTTCGAGAATAGCCAGAGCGATGCCGCAAAGACACAGAGCGTGAGCCAGCCGAGCGTCCCGACGTGAACGTGGGCGAGCAGGGTCTTGCGGCCGAAGTCCGTGACATCGGTGCCGTTCAGGATCCCGATCACCACGGTGTAGGTGAAGACGATGAGAGCCGCCTGGAGCAAGATCCCCGTCTCGCGATGGAGTGGACCCCGCGATGGCGCTGAAGTCGACACTGGATGCCTCCCCCCGGAATGGTGTACTAACCCGTACGGCGCGGATCCTATCAGGCAGATGGGGAAAATCAATCACACGCGGTCCCTCAATGCGCCGGAGCAGGGGGGCCAATACCGGTGAAGGGCCCCGGGCTATGATGCGCGCATTCACGCCGGGCCACCGCCGGGAGGGTCTCTTCGCAAGTTGCAGTACCTGAGCTGGAGAGCAGTCATCGCGCTGGCAGGACGGCTGCCGCTGCGAGTCAGCTACGCGCTGGCGACGCTTGCCGGCATGGCGGGCTACTACCTGTGGCCCCGGGGGCGCCGTGCGATGCTGAACAACTACCGGCGCGTGCTTCCCGGCGCGACGAAGTCCGAACGGGGCGCGGTGGCGCGGCGGTCGCTGGTCAACTACTGCCGCTACCTGGTGGACTTCGCGCGCTTTCCGGCGCTGAGCGCGGAAAGGCTGCTCGCAGCTGTGGGGGGCGAAGAGAGCTTCCGCGCGCTGGATGCGGCCCTGGCGGAAGGGAAGGGCGCGGTGATCGTCTGCATGCACTTCGGGAACTGGGACCTGGGCGCAGGGGCCACGGCGGCGCGCGGCTACAGCCTGGCCGTGGTTGCGGAGACGTTCGCGGACCCGCGGCTCGACGAGCTGGTCGCCGGGGCCCGGCGGCGGCTGGGAATGGAAGTCATCAAGATGGAGAGGGCCGGGCCCTCACTCGTCAGAGCCCTCAAGCGGAACGGCCTGCTGGCGTTGCTCATCGATCGTCCCACGCCGGGCGAAGGGGTGAAGGTGGAGTTCTTCGGAGAAGTAGTGGAGGTTCCAGCGGGACCCGCGCGGCTGGCCCTGCTCACCGGGGCGCCGGTGGTGGTAGCGGCCTTTCCCCGTGTTGACGCCGGCCGTCCGGAGGTGGTGACTCTTACCGAGTTCATCGAACCGCGCACGGGTGCGGAAGGGCACGATGTGGAGGGACTGACCCGTACGATCATGGCCGCGCACGAGAGGTTCATTCGCGCCTACCCGGATCAGTGGTACATGTTCAGAGAGATGTGGCCGGCAACTGGTTCCCGGGTTCGAAGCCGTGGTTAAGCTCTTCCTTCTTCGCCTGGGCGTACCCCTGGGGGGCCGGTTCCCGGCGCTGTTCTACCGGCTGGCCTGGCTCACGGGCCGGGTGGCGTGGTACCTGATGCCCCGGACCCGGGACCGGGTGGTGGGGAATCTCCTTCCTTTCTGCGATGGGAACCGGGAACGTGCCCGCCACGCCAGCAAGGAGGTCTTCACCCACATAGCGCGGTACTACGTGGACCTTGCCACGTTGCCCCGGCGCGACCTGGAGAGCTTCGGGCGCGAGTACATCCGGCTGGTGAATGGCGAACGAGGGACGCGTCTCATCGCGAAGCCCGGGCCGATAATCGTTCTCAGCGCGCACTCGGGAAATCCCGAGCTGGCGGTGCAGGCGTTCACCTACCACGGCCGCCCGTTTGTGGCGCTGGTGGAGCCGCTCGAACCGCCCGAGCTGGCGCGGTACCTGCTCAGGCTCCGTTCGTCCGCGGGAGGCTCATTTCACGAGGCGGACATGGGCGGCATCCGCGCATGCATCGATGCGCTCCGGCATGGGAAACTCGTGGCCATGGTGGCCGACCGGGACATCCAGGATTCGGGGGTCTGCGTAGAGATGTGCGGGCGCAAGGTGAAGCTGCCGCGCGGCGCTTTCGAGCTGGCGCGGCGCACTCACGCCACTCTTCTGCCTATCCTCTGCATCCGCGATGGGCTGGACCACCAGGTTGCCTTCATTGAGGAGCCCTACTGCGTGGCGAAGACAGACGACCCCGGGGAGGACGTGCGCCGGGCAGCCCAGCGCTGGGCGGGCCTGCTTGAAGAACACATCCGGCGCTTCCCCGGGCAGTGGAAGATCCTTGAGGACTTCTGGAAGGTGCATGCCTGTGGCGAAGGCTGACCTGCACATTCACACGCGCTGTTCGGATGGCATGGCGAGCATCGAGCAGGTGCTGGAGTTCGTCGAGCGCCAGACCGGCCTGGATGTTATTGCCATCACGGACCACGAGGACGCGCGCGGCGGGCTGCGCGCCCGCGAGCTGGCGGCGAAGCGCGGATACAGGTTCGAAGTTGTGGCCGGCGCGGAGATCACGACCCTCAATGGCCACCTGCTGGGGCTGTTCCTGGAATCGACGCCAAAGAGCTTTCGCCGCGTGGAGCGCACGCTGGAGGCTATTCACAGCGCCGGCGGGCTGGCCATTGCACCTCATCCTCTGAGCTGGACGACGCGTTCCCTGAGCAAACGGACGCTCGACCGTCTTTGCGCGGCGGGTGAGCCAGGGATCACGTTCGATGCCATTGAACTGGCCAACCCCAGCCCGGCCGGGGCACACGCGGGGAGAAAGGCTGCCCGGCACAACGCATCGGCGTGGCGCCTGCCGGCCACGGGCGGGTCCGACGCCCATCATTTGAAGTGCGTGGGCACGGGTTGGACCGAGTTCCCCGGGAAGAGCGCGGAGGACCTGAGGGCGGCCATCCTGGAGGGGACGGTCGCGGCGGGCATGACGCGGTATCCTTCGTTGCTGGAGGTGGGCCTGCACCGGGTCGCGATGCAGCTCGCCTGGGGCTACAGTGCAACGCCGCGCAAGATACTTGGCGGCTCACGAGGACACGGGAAGGGTTAGGGAACATGCCCGGGCTGAACCTGCTCCCCCAGAAGGTACCGCGGAACATCGCCGACCCGCTCGGGCGGGCGGTGGCCCGGCTGGGCATCACACCAAACATGGTGTCACTCTTCGGTTTCGGCGGGAATGTGGTGGCCGCCTGGCTGATAACGCGTGAGGAGCTGCTGGCAGCGGGGTGTGTTTTCCTGTTCTTCAGCGCGCTCGACCTGGTGGATGGGGCGGTGGCGCGGGCCACCAACCAGGCGACTCCGTTCGGCGCCGTGTTCGATGCCGTGCTGGACCGGGCGAGCGAGGCGCTCGTGCTGGTGGCCTGCGCCTGGTACTTCGCCGCGCGCGAAGAGCATGTCCAGGTGGTGCTTTCCTGGGCCGCGCTGGTGGGGAGCGTGGCGGTCAGCTACATGCGCGCACGAGCGGAGATGCTGGGGATCTCGATGCGCGATGGCTTCTTCCGCCGGCAGGAGAGGGTGGCGCTGCTCGGGATCGGGCTGCTCTTCGATGCGCTGACCGTCGTCATCTGGCCGCTGGCGGTGCTATCGAACCTCACGGCACTGCAGCGTCTCTGGATGGTGGCGCGGGAGCTCCGCCAGCCTGCTTCGCAGGCATAGCCTGCTATTCGCCGGGAGGTCTGCGCCAGTCAGGGGATGGCGGTTGTTCGTCTCGCACCGCGGCGCGCCGATTGGCGCTGAGCAGCGCCGAAAGCAGGAACAGGAAGACGGCCAGGAGCGCCAGCAAGAGGGCGCCGCCAATGAAGATGAGGACTTCGCGGTCCAGGCTATCGTGCTTGCCCTCGCCGTGGGACGCGTTGGTGGCGGGCCGGGAAGTTGGGACAGCGGTGGACTGGGCCTTCTGCGGCTTCGTGGGGACGGGAGTCGGGTTCGGTGCGGCAACCCCATAGGCGGTGCGGAAATCGGCTTCAAAGGAAGCAACGTCAAACCCGTAGACCTGTTTCAGGGCATCGTCAAAGCGGGTGCCCTTTCTGATGGTCGCGAAGAGCTGCGCGAACTTCGCCTGGCCGCCGTTGTCCACCAGGAACTTCACCATTGCGTACGCCTGGCCGTAGAAGAGGTTCACGGTGCCTGCGTCGGAAGAAGGGGTGTTCATCTGCGCGAAGGGGAGGAGGCGGCTTGCTCGTGCGCCCGCGTCGAAGGCGCTGATGTAGCCGCTTCCAGGGGAGGACTGGGCAAGGACGGCCGTGCCCTCGTCGAGCCAGGACGGGAGCTGTCCGAGAGGGCCACCGCCGGCGGCATCGGTGAGGATGTGGCCGAACTCGTGGCGCAGGGTGTCCGTCCGGTCGGAGCTTCCGCACGCGACAGGGATGACCAGGACGATGTCGTTGGTGACCTTGGCACCGCAGGTGGTGACGGCAGCGTCGAAGGCGCCGCTGCTGAGGCCCGGGCGGGCCGGGTCGAGCTCCTTCTCATCGGCGAAGAGCATCACCCGCACGGGCAGTTGCGTGAGCTTTGTGTTGAGAAGCTGGCCGAGGCGGTCGTAGGTCTCCTGCCCGGCCTTGAGATAGGTGGCGGCGAGCGCCTCGCGGTCTCCGTGGAAATGGACTTCCATGAAGCTGTTCTTGACGGACTTCCATTCGCGGTTTGGCGGCAGGAAGAGGTACGTCTGCTCGGGGCCGGATGTGGTCTTGCCGTCGGCGGTGGTGATCTCCCAGTGATACTTGAACTCGCTGCCCACGGGGATGTAGCTGCGGCCGGAGTTGACCTGGATGGCCACCTGGACCTCGACCTGCCGGCCCGGGGTGAAGTCCTCGGGCTTGCCAATGGCGCTGGTGCCTCGTCCGGTGATGGCATAGCTGAGGGTCACGGCGGTGATGTCGGACTCGGCCCGTGCGCTCAGCTTGAAAGTGAGGGTTTTCGGGTACCCGTTTTCGATGGTCGCGGAGAGGATGGTCGCTTCGGCGTTCGCAGGGCTTTGAGCGCCGAGGAGGCCCGCGACCACAAGAAGGGCAGCAAGCGCCGGGGCGAGGAGCCGGGTCATGCGTTCTCTCCTACGCGAGCCTTGAGGAAGGCTTCCATGAAGCCATCGAGATCGCCGTCGAGCACGGCTGTCGTGTCGCTGGTCTCGAAAGAGGTGCGATGGTCTTTGACCATCTTATAGGGGTGAAGCACGTAGCTGCGGATCTGATTGCCCCAGCCCATATCGACATGTTGCCCCTTTAACCGCGCCTTTTCCTCCTCCTGCTTTTCAAGCTCCAGTTCGAGCAGGCGCGCTTCGAGCACCTTCATGGCGCTTTCGCGGTTGCGGCCCTGGGAGCGTTCGTTCTGGCAGGTCACCACGATGCCCGTGGGCAGGTGGGTGAGCCGGACCGCGGTGGAGTTCTTCTGGACGTTCTGGCCGCCTGCACCACTGGAGCGAAAGACGTCGATCCGCACGTCATCGGGGTTGATTTCGACCTCGGCGCCGGATTCAACTTCGGGCATGACCTCGACCTTGGCGAAGCTGGTGTGGCGCGAATGGGATGCATCGAAGGGCGACTGTCGCACGAGGCGGTGCACCCCGCGCTCGCTGCTCAGGTAGCCGTAAGCGTAGGGGCCGGTGATTTCGAAGGTGGCGCTCTTGATGCCGGCCTCCTCACCGGGGGTCACATCGAGCACATCGGTGGCGAATCCCCGGCGTTCGGCCCAGCGCAGGAACATGCGCAGGAGCATTTCGGCCCAGTCCTGGGACTCTGTACCCCCTGCGCCGGCGTGGACGGCGAGGATGGCACTGCGGTCGTCGTAGTCGCCGGAAAGCTGGAGCTGGAACTCCAGGTCATGGAGCGCCCTGGCAACGGCATCGATCTCGGCAGCGGCGCCGGGTTCGACGCTGTCGTCGCCCTCGGCGAGGGCGAGCTCGAGCAGGCCGGCAACGTCGCGCGTGCGGCTCTCAAGGCCGCGCCAGGTTTCGACACGCGCCTTTGCAGCGGCAAGTTGCTGCATGACCGCGCGGGCCTGCTCGGGGTCGTTCCAGAAAGTGGCTTCTGCGCTCCGGGCTTCGAGCCCGGCTATCCGCTCTTCGTCGCTCGCGAGGTCAAAGGCGCACCATGATGTCGGAGATGCGCCGGAGGATTTCGTTGGCCCTGTCGAGAAGTTCCTGCATGGCTCCAGCGTAAGACATCGCCTGCCAGTGCGACAGAATGGCGAGTCCCGGCGTGTGCGGGCGCTACATGCGCAGGAACAGGGCGAGGTCTTCGCCGTCGACTTCAATGCGGTCGATGACCTCCCGCAGGGCCGGCTGGAGGGCGTCGAACTCGAGCGTTTCCCATTCCCTTGCAAGGTTTGCGCGCATCTCTTCGACGTGGCGGCGGCGTTCGGACTCAGTCTGGTGGGCGAGCAGGCGCGCACGATTTTCGGTGAGCTCGGCTTCCAGCTCGTGTTGGTCGCGAGCGATTTCGGCCCCCATGGCCTTCATTCGCTCGACCGTTATATGCCCGTGAGCGGCATCGGCAACGAGCTCTTCGAGCTGTCGGCGAGAGCGGCGAATGCGGCCCTCGATGCGCTCCCCCTGGGCGATAACGTCGAGGAGGTAGGAATCGACGTTCCCCGCCCGCCTGAGGCGTGTAACGGCAGGCGAGTCCTCGGCGAGCATGGCACGGACGCGGTCTTCCAGGGCCTGGGCGCGCTGGGTGTTATAGCCGCAAGTGCTCTGGTTCGTGCGGCTCTCGCACTGGTAGTAGCGGTAGGCGGCGGAGCGCTCCTCGCCGGCCCTGGTCGTCCACTTCTGGCGGCGGCTGACGCCGATCATCTTGCTTCCGCAGCGGGCGCAGTAAACGAGCCCGCTGAGCAGGAAGGGCACCACCTGGCGTTCGCGCACGGCGGCGTGGCGCGATTGCAGCCTCTCCTGGACGAGGCGGAAGTCCTCGGGGCTGACGAGGGCCGGGTGGCTCCCGGGGACCTTGACCCCGAAGCGCGTGTAGGTGCCAAGGTAGGAACGGTTGCGGAGGAGGTCGCGGATGGAGACCATGCTCCACTTGCCGCCCCTGCGGGTCGGGATCTCTTCCTTGTTGAGCTGGCCGGCGATCTTGCGGATACCCATGGCCTCCTGGAGGTAGAGCCGGAAGATGTAGCGAACGACGATTCCCTCTTCGGGCACGAGCTCGAGGCGGCGGCGCGGGCCAACCCGGTAGCCATAGGGGGGCCTGCCAAGCACCTCGCCCTTCACGGCCTTGCGGCGCATGGCGGTGCGGACTTTTTCGGAAACGGGGGTTCCTTCGCCGCGGTCGGCCCAGGTGCCCACGAGCTCGCGGATGGCTTCGCGCCCGGAGTGGGCAGAAAGCACCTGGACGCCGAGGTTCTCGATGGTGAGCAGTTTCAGGGCAGCGCGGCCCAGGTCCTGGCCGAGGGCGCCGAGGCCATCGATTACGACCACGGTGAACCCCCGGTCTTCGCGCTGCAGGAAATGGAGCATCTGGCGGAAGCCGGAGTCCTCGGGTTCCTGGTCCTCGGTATCGAGGAAGGTGGCGGCCACCTCGTAGCCGTGCTCTGAACAGAAGTCGAGGAATGCGCGATTCTGTTCGCCGACGGGACGCCGGGCCTTGTTGCGGCGAGCTCCTTCGACGAAGTAGCCGACGGCTTTCACGGTTGCATCAGGCGTGGAGGATGCGTTCGCAGCTAGGGCACTGGGCTACGACCACCCCGGCCAGTGCGCGCGAGCGGAGTGCATCGGGAATGCTGATTCGGCACCCGGAGCAGGTGTTGCCCCGGACCCTGGCCACGGCCGTCCCCCCTTTCCGGGCCCTCAGGTCTTCGTAGGTCGCGAGCAGGCGCGGCGGAACCTTCGCCTTCTGGGCCTCTCTCCTCTGGTCGATGCGGGTGATGGCATCAGCGAGGCGGCGAGCCTCGAGGCGCAGCTCTTCCTGGGCGTGGGACCACCGTTCTTCGAGGGCTGCCACCGAGCGCTGGGCTTCGGAGTGCTGCCGGTCGACGGCCTCGGCCCGGTCAAGCACCTCGACGAGGGCATCTTCGTGGTGGCCGCGGGTAGTCTTCAGGAGCTCCAGCTCGTGCTGGATGCCGGTAAGCTCCTTGGGGTTCCTAACGGACCCGTCATAGAGACGCTTCTCCTCGGGCGCGATCCGATCGTTGAGGCGTTCGACCTCGGCCTCCAGCTTCCGCTGGGATGAGAGGATGGCCGCGCGTTCCGCCTCCACGGTAATGAGCGTGCGGCGGGCCTCGTCGAGCTCATCGTCGCCCAGCAAGCGGGCTTCGACGCTGGCAAGCGCGGCGCGCGCGGCGGCGCCTTCAGCATCGATCTCCTGCAGTACGACGAGTTCGGCAACGTGGCTCATTGGGGCTAACCCTAGCGCAAAGGCTAACGGCCGCGGTAGAGCGCGTAAACGCCTGCCGAGTCCAGGCGAATGCGAAATCGCCAAATCGTCACGATACGGCTCTTGTTATGGCGCGGGCGGCCGCTCACGGGGGCGCTATACTGGATTCACCTCCGGGCGCGAGGTTTCCCCAATGCAATTCAATGTCTCTCAGCTACTGCGCGAACCGGTCGGCTCCACGCGGCGCTACGAACTTGAGCCCGAGCCGCCGGTTCATCGTGGTACCGTGGAGCTGATGCGAACGCCGGCCGGGGTGCTGGTGCGTTGCACAGCGGATGTTGTGCTGGATGCGGTCTGCAGCCGCTGCCTGGCGCCCTTCGGCGACCCGCGGCGGGTGAGCTTCGAAGAGGTGTACTACCAGCAGGTGGACGTGGTGACCGGGGCCCGGCTGAATACTGAGGCGGAAGAAGAGAGCTTCCTGATCGACACGAATCACACGATCGACATTACGGAGGGAGTGCGGCAATATAGCGAGATGGCTGCAGCGATGCAGCCGCTTTGCCGTCCGGATTGCCCGGGTATCTGCCCGGTCTGCGGGCAGGATCTGAGCATCGCCACCTGCAATTGCGACCGCACTCCGGCCGATCCCCGCTGGGGCGCACTCGCCGAGCTGATGCGTTCACGAAATGGGTAACGTACTGAAGGAGAAGGGATATGCCACCGCTTCCCAAGCGGAAGTACCCGAAATCGCGCCAGGGCAAGCGGCGCAGCCACCTGGCGCTCAAGCTGCCGCACGTGGTCGATTGCCCGAGCTGCAAGAGCCCCCGGCTCGCTCATCACGCATGCCCGATTTGCGGCACCTACCGGGGCCGGGAGGCGATCAGCCTGCCGGCGCCCGAGCTGGACAGCTAGAACCACCGGCCAGCCCGGTGCCGGCGTTCGTTTCGTTCCGGGAACCCGTGCGCCATGAGCGCGCGTTTGTCTTCCCCGGCCAGGGGGCGCAGGCCGTGGGCATGGGGAAGGACCTCTACGACCAGTTCGCCACGGCGCGGGAGATCTTCCAGCGAGCGGATGACATCCTCGGCTTTGCGCTGAGCCGCATCTGTTTCGAAGGGCCGGAGCAGGAGCTGCAGCAGACGCGCAACGCTCAACCGGCCATCGCCGTGACGAGCCTGGCCCTGCTGAGCGTGGCGATTGAACACTCCCCAGTGCTTGCCGAACGGCCTGCCTTCGTAGCGGGGCACTCGCTGGGGGAGTACTCGGCGCTGGTAGCGGCGGGGGCGCTCCCCTTCGATGAAGCGATCAGGCTTCTGCGCACGCGCGGCGAACTGATGCAGACGGCTGGCGAACGGAATCCCGGCACCCTTGCGGCGGTTCTTGGCCTTGATATCGCCGACTGTGAGGAGGTCTGCCGCGAGGCCGGCGCGGAGATCTGCAATATCAATGCGCCGGGACAGATCGTGATCGGCGGCCGGCGCGAGGCCGTGGTGCGCGCGCTTGACTACGCCAAAGCGCGGGGCGCAGCAAAGGTCATTCCGCTCAGCGTGAGCGGGGCGTTTCACAGCTCGCTGATGCGGCCCGCGGCCGATGGAATGGTGCATCCCGTGGCCACAGCGGAGATTCTCGACCCGCAGGTGCCCGTGGTGGCGAACTGCACGGCGACTCCGGTCCTGGACGAGACGGCGATCCGGCACGAGCTGGTCGACCAGGTCTGCCGGCCGGTCCAATGGAGCGATACGGTCGAGTTCCTTGGCAGCCACGGCGTGGAGACGTTCATCGAGTTCGGACCGGGCCGTGTGCTGACGGCTATCATCAAGCGCATGTTGCGGAAGTCGAACTGCATCAACGTCAACGACGCGACGTCGGTGCGCGTCGAGCTCTAGCTCCAGGAGGCAAAGGTGGGGAACCTCGACGGGCGCGTTGCGCTGGTCACCGGCGGTTCGCGCGGGATTGGCCGCGCCATCGCCATTGAGCTGGCAGGGCAGGGCGCGAAGGTAGCGGTGAACTACAACGCCAGCGAAGATGCGGCGGCGGCCGTGGTGGCTGAGATCACAGAGGCCGGCGGCGAGGCGGTCGCCATTGCGGGGGACATCTCTGTTTCGGAGGCAGCGGCCGGGCTGGTGAAGCAAACCGTGGAGCGCCTCGGTGGCCTCGACATCCTGGTGAACAACGCGGGGATCACGCGCGATGGGCTCCTGATGCGCATGAGCGAAGAGGACTGGGATGTGGTCCACGCCACAAACCTGCGCGGCGCATTCCTGGTGACGAAGGCGGCAATGCGGCCCCTGCTGCGGTCGCGGCACGGCCGGGTCATCAATATCACGAGCGTGGTGGGGGTGATGGGCAACCCGGGCCAGGCGAACTACGCGGCCGCCAAAGCCGGGCTGATTGGATTTACCCGGGCGGTTGCACGCGAGGTTGCTTCGCGCGGGATCACCGTCAACGCCATCGCCCCCGGCTTCATTCACACCGATATCACGGCGGCAATGACGGATGCGCAGACGGGGGCAGTGATGGGACAGATACCCCTCGGGCGCATTGCCGAACCGGAGGAAGTGGCGCCGCTGGCCGCCTTCCTCGCCAGCGATGGCGCCTCGTACATTACCGGTCAGTGCATCCACGTGGACGGTGGCATGGTGATGGCATGACCGACAGCGTCATGCGCCGGGCCCGCTTCCTGGTGGTTGAAGCGCTCTATGAGTCTGAGACTTCGGGGCACGACCCGGAGGCGGTTTACAACCGCCGGTTGGCCGACGTTGCCGGGGAAGACGCGGAGGTGGCAGAGCCGGGACCGGCGGGATTCGGGCGTGGCGTGTTGCGCGGGGTGCTGCGCCGAGCAGTGGAACTGGACCGCTACATTGGCGATGCGGCCACTCAATACCCGGTGGAGACCATGGCCATCGTTGACCGCAACATTCTGCGGCTTGCAATATGGGAACTGCTTTCCGATAATTCGGCGCCGGTCGCCGCCGTCGTGAACGAGGCTCTGGAGCTCGCCCACCGCTACGGCGGCGAAAGCTCACCGGGCTTTGTACATGGCGTGTTGAGGACAGTAAGCACGAGAATCCAGGCGGAACGAACCGCCGGGGCGCCGCCCGAGCCGGCGGCTAACACCACCATAAGACAGCAGGAGAACTAGCACCGTGGCCACAGTTTTCGAACGGGTCCGCGCAATTGTCGTGGAACAGCTGGGCGTCGACGAAGAAGAAGTCGTCCCCACCGCATCTTTTGTCGACGACCTCAATGCGGACTCTCTCGACCTCGTCGAGCTGATTATGTCGCTTGAGGAGGAGTTCTCGAAGGACGGCGTGGAGATTGAGATCCCGGATGAGGATGCCGAGAAGATCGCCACAGTGCAGGACGCCGTAGACTATGTGAAGGACCACGGCATCGAGGACAAGTAGGCCAGCCGGCCTGCCCCGGGCCCGGGGTCTCTCCATCGCCCGGAGGCGACTGAATTGAACTTTCTTGGAATCGGCTACCAGGAGCTTGTGCTGGTGCTCGTGCTCCTGCTTGTAGTCGTGGGCCCGGAACGCCTGCCCGCGATGGCGTACCAGATCGGGCGGGCAGTGCGCCAGATGCAGCGCTACGCGCGGGCTGTTCGCGACGAGTTCAGCGACGAGTTCGACTACATCGAAACCCAGTATCGGACCGTGCGCGGAGAGATAGAGACAACGAAGTCCACCTTGCGCGAAGGGCAGGCGAAGTTCGAATCCGAATTGCAGAGCGCGACCCCGGCGCTGTCAGGTCCGCTCCTTCCACCGATAGATTCATCGAACATCATGGGGACGGGCGAGGCTTCGCCTGCGGCGGGGGCGACAGAGGCGGCGAAACCGGCAACGGAACCCGATGGCCCGCCGCTGGTGTTCTAGATCGTCATGAGCGCCGAGCCTGAGACCGACAGCCAACCGCAGCTGACCACCGTGGCGCCGTCATCGGGCGGCGGCGAGATGACGTTGCTGGAGCACCTGAAGGAGCTTCGCAACCGGGTGCTGGTGAGCGCGCTGGCGCTGGTGATCACCACGGTCGTCTGCTTCGCCTTCTGGCGCACCATCATTGGCTGGCTGCTGGCGCCCGCCCGTGCCGACCACCCCGACTTCACCCTCACCGTGTTCTCGCCGACGGAGACAATCGGCGTGTTCTTCAAGGTAGGGCTGTATGGGGGGCTTCTCCTGGCGTCGCCGGTCTTCGTTTACGAGCTGCTGGCGTTCGTTGTTCCGGGGCTTACGCAAAAGGAGAAGAAGATCCTGCTGCCGGGGGTGCTCGGAACGGTCTTCTTCCTGCTGGCCGGGATGGCGTTCGCGTACTGGGTTATCCTGCCCGCCTCGCTCGGGTTCCTGCTGGACTTCGGGGGCGACCAGTTCGATGAGAAGATCGGCGCGAAGCAGTACCTGGACTTCGCGACGCGGATCATCTTCTGGGTGGGAGTCTCGTTCCAGCTGCCCATGGTGCTGATGCTGACGGCGAGGCTGGGGCTCGTCCGGGCCCGCCAGATGCTGGCCTTCTGGCGCTACTCCATTGTGATCGTGTTCATCGTGGCGGCGGTCGTGACTCCTACTCCCGACCCGTGGACGCAGTCGCTGGTGGCCGGGCCGCTGCTGTTTCTGTACTTCCTGGGCATCCTGCTGTCGTGGATTGTCCAGCCGAAGAAGCAGGCGGTACCGGTAGAGGACGAGGACGAGGTCGCGGCGACATGAGGGCCGGGCGAGCATCACCAGCATCGCTGGCAGCCACGGGCGGCGTGGGAGGGCTTTTCAGCGGGCTAACAGGCGTCGGCGGCGGGGCCGTCATGGTGCCGCTCATGACCGGGGTGCTGAAGATGAGCCAGCACACGGCGCACGGAACTTCGCTGCTGGTCATCATCTTCGCGGCGCTCGCAGGGGCCCTCACCTATCTTTTGAACGGCAGCGCCGAATGGGCGCTGGTGGCGACGCTGTTGGCCGGGTCGGCGATTGGGGCATACGCGGGGGCGCGACTGGTGCAGCTTCTGCCGGCCCTGCGCCTGCGCCAGCTGTTCGGCGTGTTCCTCCTGGCCCTGGGTGCAAGGCTCCTTGTGTTTCACGATACGAGCGCGATGCTCTCCACATCGGGGCTCGCCGAACACGCCCTCGGCGCAGCGATCGGCCTGGCGGGGGGGCTTTCCTCGGGAGCCCTTGGCGTAGGAGGAGGGGCGATCTTCGTCCCCGGCCTCGTCATCCTCCTCGGAACGGGGCAGCACGAGGCACAGGCCGCTTCTCTCAACGTCATCGTGGTCACGGCCATGGTGGGGGCATTCACCCACTACCGTCATGGAACCGCCGACCCCGGCTCGGCGGCGTGGATCATCCCGGCGGCCGTCCCGGCGGGAGTGGGCGGGGCGATGCTGGCGGACCAGCTTGATGCAGGCGTGCTGCAACGGATCTTCGCCCTTGTGCTCGTTGGCGTGGGTACACAGATGCTGGTGAGTGCCACGCGCGCGCTCAGACGCCCGGCTGGCGCGCACGGGGTGGTCCTGGAGGTGGGCCGGTGAGCGGCCGCGACGACCGGGCGGCGGCGCTCTACGCCCGCATCCGCGAATGTGACCTGTGCCCGCTCGCACGGACCCGCACCCTTGCCGTGCCCGGTGAAGGGCGGCTCAATTCCGAAGTGATGTTCATTGGGGAAGCGCCAGGGATGAACGAAGACCGCCAGGGGCGGCCTTTCGTGGGGCAGGCAGGGCAGTTCCTGGGGGAGCTGCTGGCGGCCGCCGGGCTGGAGCGTAACGGCGTCTACATCTGCAATGTGCTCAAGTGCCGCCCGCCAAACAACCGCGACCCCTTGCCCGGGGAGATAGACGCCTGCCGCGACTATCTCGACGAACAGATTGCGCTTGTCGACCCTCTGCTCATTGTCACGCTGGGGCGATTTTCGATGGCGCGCTGGTTCCCGGGGCAGTCCATATCGAGGATTCATGGCAGGGTGGTGGAGAGGGACGGCAGGCTCATTGTGCCGATGTACCACCCGGCCGCCGCGCTTCACCAGCAGGCGCTTCGAACGACCATCATCCACGACTTCGAGTCGCTCCCGGCCGTGCTGGAGCAAGCGCGGCGCCGAACGGTACCCACTCGGGCTGCCGACCCGGCCCCGGCAACGCCCGGGCTGGCGCCGGCCCCGGAGCCACAGGCTACTGCCGCCCAGATGCGGCTCTTTGAATAGAGGACCTACCGAATGACACAGATCCCATTGCGGGTTATCCCGCTCGGCGGCCTTGGCGAAATCGGCCGCAACATGATGCTGCTGGAGTATGGCGAGGACATCATCGCCATCGACGTTGGCCTTATGTTCCCGGAAGAGGAGATGCTCGGCGTCGACCTCGTTATCCCCGATTTCACGTATCTCCGGGAGAACGCCGGGAAGCTCAGGGCCGTCTTTCTCACCCATGGTCACGAGGACCACGTGGGCGCGCTTCCCTACTTCATGCGCGAATTCAACGCCCCCATCTACAGCACCCGTCTCACGGATGGGCTGGTGCGGGTGAAGCTGAATGAGCACCGGTTGCTGCAGAACGCTGAGACCAACGTGGTGGAGCCGGGCGAGCTCATCCAGGCGGGCGTGTTCGAAGTCGAATTCTTCACCGTCGCCCATTCCATTCCCGATGCCTGCGGCCTGATCATTCGGACGCCCATGGGGTTGGTGGTGCACACCGGTGATTTCAAGCTCGATCACACCCCGGTGATGGACCAGCATACGGACCTGATCCGTCTCGGGCAGGTGGGGGCCGAAGGGTGCCTGTTGCTGCTGGCGGACTCCACCTACGCGGAGATCGACGGCTACACGCCAAGCGAGCAGCTCGTTGGGGAATCGATCCGGAACATCCTCGTGAACACGAAGGGGCGGGTGATCATCGCGACCTTCGCATCGCTCATCTCCCGGGTTCAACAGATCATCGACGGGGCCGTTTTCACGGGGAGGAAGGTGTTCGTGACGGGGCGCTCGATGATCGACAACGTGGCCATGGCTCGCCAGCTCGGCTACCTGAATGCGCCGGATGGGGTGATTGTGGGTGTCGAAGAGATGCGCAACACGCCGCCTTCGAAGCTCGTCGTCATCACGACAGGCAGCCAGGGCGAACCCACAAGCGCGCTCACCCGCATGGCGAACGGAGACCACCGCTACATCACGATCAGCAAGGGGGATACGGTGGTGCTTTCGGCCACGCCCATCCCGGGGAACGAGCAGGCCGTGTACCGCAACGTCGACAATCTCTTCCGGCTGGGCGCCGACGTGCTCTACAACCGCATCTCCAACATCCACGTCCGGGGGCACGCCAGCCGTGAGGAGCTGAAGATTATCCAGGGGCTGCTGCAGCCGGAATACTTCGTACCCATTCATGGTGAATACCGGCACCTGGTGGTGCACGCGCGGCTGGCCGAGTCCGTCGGCGTGCCCGTGGGGAATGCGTTTGTGATGACGGATGGGGACGTGCTCGAGATCGACGAAGAGGTTGCCCAGCTGGTGGACAGGGTCTCGGCAAGCTACGTGTACGTCGACGGCCTTGGCATCGGCGACGTGGACCAGCACATCCTGCGCGACCGCGCGCACCTGTCGACCGACGGCGTCGTGGTGGTGATCGTGGCCGTGGACAAGCAGACGGGGCGCCTGACGCGCCCGGCCGAGCTGCTCTCGCGGGGGTTTGTGGACGTGGAGGAAGGCAGCGACATCCTGGAGCAGGGCAAGCAGGTGGTCTCGAAATCGCTGGAGGGTGCGGCGCACTATGCGGAGTTCGGGGACATCAACGCACGCATCAAAGACTCATTGAGCAAGTTCCTGTACGATGAGACACGCCGCCGGCCGATGGTGCTGACGGTAACCGTGGAGGTCTAGTCGAGAGGCCACGGAAATGCCGGTCCGGCAAGCGGGGTGATCGGGCCGCGGAAGCAAGGAGTGGTGCGCCATGACGGCACACACACGCAGTCGTCCCCGCGCGTCCCGGTCGCCCAGGACACGGCGGCAGCGAGGCCGTTGGAATGTCTCCCGGGTGCTGCGGCCGGAGTTCATTGGGCTGGCCATCGCGGCGCTGACCATCGCCGCCATCCCCTTCCTGGTCGATGTGCCGGCCGTAGCCGCTGAGGCGCGCGATTGGCTCACGAGGACCTTCGGGCTGGGGATTTTCATCCTCGCGTCCCTCTCGGTGCTGGGGGGGCTCGCCATCTCACGCCGTTCGTACACGGACTGGAAGCGCTTCGCTCGCCAGGCGTCGGGAGCGGTCTGCCTCGGGCTCTTCATTTGGGGCGCGCTGGGGCTGAACAAGGCCGAGTGGACGCTTGGCGGGGTTGACTTCCGCCAGGTCACCCTCGGGGGGGATATCGGGCGATACATGGTGGCGGGCTGGCTCGGAAAGCTCGCCTGGATGAGCACGCTGGTCCTGGCGGCCGCGCTGCTGGCGCCGGGAGCTACCCGGGCCTTTGCGCGAAACGCACCGGGCTGGGTCGAAACCGCCTGGGAGAGGCGCTGGCCGCACCGGGTGGCAGGCGCGGTGGGCCGCTTCTTCGCGTTCGTCTTCCGGCGCCCCGGTGGTGGTGGCGCGCATGAACCGGAGATTGTGATTGGGGGCACTTTGCGCGAGAGGCTGCAGCCCCGCCCTGTCCCGGCCTTCGAAGAGAACCCCGTCCAGATTCGGCCCTCCATTGATCCTGGCGGCCCGATGTCAGCCATTGGCACGGGCGCGGCAGCCCATTTCAGGCCACAGACCGTGGTGTCCCCGGTTGATGCGGATGAGGACGAACCCTTGGCCGAGCTTGAAGCGGGGGACGAAGACGCGCCGGATGATCCGCAACAGCTGTCGCTGGGGCTGGGGCAGAAGCCGGGGTGGCAACTGCCCGCGCTGGAGCTGCTGAACGCGCCCCAGATCAGCACGAACCGCAAGCACGACAATGCCGCCCGCGCCCAGCTCATTGTCGACACCCTGGCGAGCTTTGGCGTCGACGCGACGGTCGTGGAGATAAACGAGGGCCCGACGGTCACCCAGTTCGGGGTGGAGCCCGGCTGGGAGGTTCGTTACAAGGACATGTCGCTCAAGGACGAGCAGGGGAAGCTGCAGCTGGGCCCTGACGGAAGAACCCGGACCGAACGGGTGGAAGTGGGCCGGACGCGGGTGCGGGTGAACAAGATAACCGCGCTCCAGAACGACCTTGCGCTCGCCCTGGCGGCGCCGAGCCTGCGAATCGAGGCGCCGGTGCCGGGGCGGGCAATCGTGGGCATAGAGGTTCCAAACGACAGCGCCACCGTGGTCACGCTGCGCAACGTAATGGAGGCGAAGGAGTTCCGGGACCTGGCGAAGAAGACGAAGCTGGCCCTGGCGCTGGGGAAGGGTGTTTCGGGGGTGCCCATTGTGGCCGACCTGGCGAAGATGCCGCACCTTCTCATCGCCGGCGCCACGGGGAGCGGGAAGAGCGTCTGCATGAACGCGATCATCGCGGGGATCATGATGGAGGCTTCGCCGGCGGACGTGCGCTTTGTGATGGTCGACCCCAAGCGGGTTGAGCTGACGGCCTACAAGGGGATTCCGCACCTTGCCTTCAGCGAGGTGATCGTCGACGTCGACAAGGTGGTGGGGGCGCTCCAGGCCGTGGTGGCCGAGATGGAGGCGCGCTACAAGAAGTTCGCCGCCGTCTCGGTGCGGAACATCGAGACGTACAACCGCCACCCGCGGGTGCTCAACAAGCTGCCCTACTGGGTGGTGATCATCGACGAGCTCGCCGACCTGATGATGGCGGCGCCCTTCGAAGTGGAGAAGCTGCTCTGCCGCCTGGCCCAGCTGGCGCGCGCCACGGGAATCCACCTGGTGGTCGCGACGCAGCGTCCGTCGGTGGATGTGGTGACGGGCCTAATCAAGGCGAACTTCCCGACCCGCATTGCGTTTGCCGTGACTTCGATGACGGACTCACGCACGATCCTGGACATGGGCGGGGCGGAGAAGCTCCTGGGGCGCGGCGACATGCTCTACATGCCGACGGATGCGGCGAAGCCAATCCGGCTGCAGGGAGTGTATGTCTCCGACGCCGAGGTGGAGCGAATCGTGCAATTCTGGACGGACGACCGTTTCCGAAACCTTACCCCCGAGACCGCAGACAACCTCCTGGAGGAGGCGCTGACCGAGATGAACGGTGACGGCGACTTCGCGGTCGAGGAGTCCGACCCAATCGTGGAGCGGGCGCGAGGGCTGGCCCTGCAGCACCGGCACGTCTCGCCTTCGCTGTTCCAGAGGCGGCTCCACGTGGGCTATGTGAAGGCGACGAAGCTGATCGACATCCTTGAGGAGGAGGGGATCGTCGGCCCGCGGGAAGAGGGCGAATCGCGGAAAGTCATCGCATCGGCCACGGACGATGGCCTCTATTGATAAACTACCGGCTGTGAGGAACATCAAAGACCTGCTGCGAAGGGCGGAACCGGCTGAGCAGCCCGAAGTTCTCATCGAGCACGAACGCTGCCTTTCCTGCCAGGCCGACCTGGAGGGTTCCCGCTCCTACATTCAGTTGCGGGTCTGCCACTCCTGCGGATTCCACTTCCACCTGAGCGCCCGCGAGCGGCTGGCGACGCTCCTGGATGCGGGCACTTTTCACGAGGACGATCGCGGGGTTACGGCGCTCGACCCGCTTTCGTTCCAGAGCAAGCAGTCGTACCGGTCGAGGGTGATCAACGCCCAGCGGCGCACGGGGCTTGCAGAAGCGGCGCTAACGGGTACGGGCGCAATTATGGGGCGTGAAGTTGTGGTAGCGGTGCTCGACTTCTCGTTTCTCGGGGGCTCGATAGGGGTTGCGGCGGGAGAGCGCCTTGCCCGGGCCTTCGAAAAGGCAGCCGACCGGCGAGCGCCCCTGGTTTCGGTGTGTTCGACATCGGGAACGCGGATGCAGGAGGGGCTGCTGGCGCTGATGCAGATTCCGCGCGTGGTGGCAGCCTCACAACGGCACCATCGCGCGGGCCTGGCTCACCTCTCGGTGCTGACCGACCCGACCACGGGCTCGGCCTACACGGGTTTCGTGAGCCTTGCGGACTTTGTGATTGCCGAGCCGAACGCGTTGCTCGGGTACGCTGCGATGCGCGTCCTCCAGGAGCACACGGGGGATGAGATGCCGCGCGATGCGCACACAAGCGAGTGGCACCTGGCGCACGGCCTGATCGACGCCGTGATTGCCCGTCCTCAGCTCCGGGACTCTGTGGCCAGCCTCCTCGACCTGCTGCTCAACGACTACCACCTCAGCGCCGGGAAGCAGCAGCGGCCGGCCCCGCCGGCCCATTCGGAGCGGGCGGCCTGGCAGCAGGTGCAACTCTCGCGCCACCGCTTGCGGCCGACCGCAATCGACCTCATTACCCAGATGACAACGAGCTTCGTGCCGATACACGGCGATCGCTCGGGCGTGGATGACCCCGCGATTGTGGCCGGAATCGGCTCGCTGGGTGGCGAGTCCGCGGTACTGATCGGCCAGGTCAGGCCCCACGACGGCAACAAGAGAAGCGGCCTGATCCAGGCGGCAGGCTTTCGCAAGGCGCGCCGCGCGATTGGGCTGGGCGGCAAGTTCGGCCTCCCCGTGGTGACGCTTATCGACACGGCAGGCGCCGACCCGAGCCTGGAGGGGGAAACGAAAGGCCTCGGGCAGGCAGTCGCTGAGTGCATGGCGGCCATGCTCGAAGTGCCCTCTCCGACCGTGGCGGCAATCATCGGCGAAGGTAATTCGGAAGGCGCGGTGGCGATGGCCGTCGCCGACCGCGTGGTGATGCTGGATAACGCCGTTTACGAGGTTATCCGGCCGGAAGACGCGGCGGCAATCCTCTTCCAGGGGGCCGAAAGGGCGGAGGAGGCCGCCGAGCGGCTTCGCATCACCTCGCACGACTGCCTGCGCCTCGGGATTGTCGATGCGACAGTTCCGGAGCCAGGGGAAGGGGCGCACACCGACCATGCGGAGACGGCCCGGCTGCTGCGCCGAACCATCGTGAGGAATCTCGTTCCTCTCCGGCGGCAGCGCACGAAGAAGCTGCTCGAACGCCGCTACATGCGCTACCGGCAGATCGGCTCAACCCACTCCTGGATTCGCGGCAGGCTGGAGCGGCGGCTGGCGCATCTCAGCGACCGGGTAGCGGGGGCCATGAGCCGGTTCCGCAACCGCTCATCGCTTCTGCGGCGGCGGGCCGACTACGGGGAGGAGACCGACATCCCGGTCTGACAGGCACTGCTGTGCCGGGCGCGGGCCTGGCCGAGCTCATCGCCCGGAGGAGCACCTGGAGTCCACCGACCTGCTCTTGCTACCGCTGGGGGCCGCCGTCGGGGCCTTCGGCACGCTGGTGGGCGCCGGGGGAGGCTTCGTGCTGGTGCCCATTCTGCTGCTCATCTACCCGCACGCCGCAGCAGAGGACGTAACAGCAACGTCTCTGTTCGTGGTGTGCGCCAATGCGGCGTCGGGTTCGCTTGCATATGCTCGCCAGCGCCGGACCGACTACCGCAGCGGAGCATGGTTTGCCCTTGCGACGCTGCCCGGGGCGGTGACGGGCGCGATAGTGGTGGCCTATGTTCCCCGGCGAACCTTCGACGGCATCTTCGCGGCCGTGCTCATTGCCCTGGGACTGTGGCTGACGCTTCATGCGGGAGCGACCGCCATTCGCGCGCCGGTTACCGGCCGCGGGGTGGTGCGGAGGGTTCTGCGCGATGCCGATGGAAACACGTTTGTGTATTCGTTCCAGCTGTGGAAGGGGATCGCCCTCAGTGCGGGCATTGGGTTCTTGAGCAGCTTGCTCGGGATTGGCGGTGGGGTCATCCACGTGCCTGTGATGGCCACGGTGCTGCACTTCCCCATTCATGTTGCCACCGCCACTTCGCAGTTCGTGCTGATGTTCATGGCCGCGGAAGGGACGAGCGTGCATTTCGCCACGGGGGCGCTGGCGTGGAACGAGTGGCTGGGCCGGGCGGTGCTGCTGGCGGTTGGGGCGGCGCCCGGCGCACAGGCGGGAGCGTGGTTCGCCCGGCGCGTTCACCAGACGGTCATTATCCGTGCGCTTTCGGCTGCGCTTGTGCTCGTGGGCGTGCGGCTGGCGCTCAAGGCACTCGGGCTCTGAGCGGGCCCGGGGTTCAGGGCATGTTTTCCCAGTCGCGCCAGCGGCCGGGAGTGCCCTCGGGGATGTAGTGCCCTTCCACGGTGCCCGCGGTCTTGCTCTTTCGTTTGGGGCCCCGGTCGATGCGGGCAAGCAGGTAGTAGACGCCCACGCAGAAGGCTCCCATGAGGCCGGTGAAGATGGCGAGCCGCTTCAGGCCGCGGGCACTGGCGTCGTTCCAGCCGTCGTAGGCGGCCCTCGATGCCTTGAGTGCCGTGGCGGGGTCTCCTGCTTCGAAGGCTGACTCGGCCCGGGCAAGGTCGCCATCAGGGTCTTCGAAGAGCATGCCGACGCGCGCCAGCAGCCCGGGTTTGAAGGCGGCCTGCTTCTCCTTCGCCAGCGCAATGAGTTGTTCGGCCGTGCCCTTGTCGGTGAGGGTGGTGATGGCCAGTGAGGCGAGCCGCTTCGTCTCGGTGAAGTCGCCGGCGATGTAGGCCTTGCGGGCCTCTTCGAGCCTCTGCAGCGAGGGGCTGCCGGCGGGCTCACCCGCCAGCTCCTTGGCGGTCCCGGTGATCGCTCCAACGGCCTGGCGCTGGTTCTCGATCGTGCTGGTGAGCTCGGCTATGGTGCCCGTCTGCCAGGCGGTAGCGACGGCCACGGACTCTGGCAGGCCTGCCTGGCCGGCCATGGCCCGCACCTTATCGAAGGCGTCGAGGAGGGTGTTTACCTTCTCCACCTGGGCAGAGACGCCGCCAAACGTCCAGGCATCGAGGTTCGCCTGGAGGTCTTTGGGGAATCCCTTGACGCCGTATTGCGCCTCGCGGGCCGCCAGGGCGCTCACAAGGTTGTGCGCGGTGCGCCGTTCCTTGATCGTGGCCTGCGCTGTATCGGCGTTGAACACCCAGGTCAGGAAGAGTTCATCAAGATTGGAGCCGCTCGCATACTCGCCGGCATCCATGAACCAGCGCGCATCGAGGGGGAGGCGCGCGGGGTCGTCGTCCATGCGCGCCAGGACCGCCTTCATCCCTTCGCGGCCACCAATGGCAGCCTCGTAGGCAAACCAGAAGGCACCCGCCTTGCCGTACCAGTACATGGGGTCGTACACGTTCGAGCCGTGGTACCAGGTCGACAGCGGATCCTTGTAGCCGCGCGACTGCCAGCCCCGGTCGATTGGGGCGACACCGACCTGGGAAGCGACGGCGCGGGTGGCGTATTCGGCCAGCCCCTCCCAGAGCCACTTGGCATCGAGGTTGTCACCGGCCCACTGGTGGGCGAGCTCGTGGACTGTGACTTCCTTGTCGAAGCCGGTGTCCGAGGCTAGCAGCACCTGGCCTTCGGACGGGAACGCCACTCCGGCGGCGCCGACCAGGTCGATGTGATGCGACTGGCGCATGAGGAGTGTCTTCTTCGGGAAATCAAAGCCGAACAGGTCGCGCAGCAAAGGGAGCGCTGCCAACGCCGTGGAGAACTGCTCTTCCGCCCACTTCTCGTCGCGGCGGAAATAGCGGAAGGCGAGCTTCACGGTGGACCCTGCGAGGACAACTTCCGCTTCCTTGGACCCGCGGAGGGCAGGGTCGGAGATGGACTGCACATAGGCGGAGTAAGGGCTCAGGTTGAAGCGCTGGCGGCAGCTGCTGTCGGCGCTGGCACAGCGCTTGAGCACGGTAGGGTTGTCGGCGCTGAGGGCGATGATCGTCGCTTCGCCGCAGATCCAGCGCTCGTAGCCAGAGCTTTTCACGCTGTCGGGCTGGCTTGAAGCCACCAGGCACCCGGGGTCGAAGTAGTTCTCGGCGCTGCGGGGCACATCGACCCAGACGAAGGAGCCTTCGCCCTGGCCAAGGAAGGGGAGCTCAATGGAGCCGGGTTCCATGCGCACGGTGTCGTTCTTGAGGGCGGGCATTTCGTAGGTCATGACGAAGTCGAACTTCGCGCCCGGCTTCATGGGCTTTGGCAGGGTCGCGGTGACAACGGAGATGGAGCCGTAGGATTCATGAAGTTCGGCGGCCCTGGCTTCCAGGGGGGAGTCGCCGCGTGTGACGACAACGTTCTTCGCCCCTGGCATGGCCCAGAAGTAGACCGTCGGGAGTTCCTTGTTGGTGGCGTTCTGGATGGTGGCTTCGACGCGAACGGTGAGCGTTCCGCTGGCGGGGTCGAGGCGGTAGTAGGAGTCAGAGGCCACGTACTGCGTGCGCTCATCGGCGGCGGCGGCCACGCCCGCGAGAGAGAGCGCTGCGAACGCCCCAAGGGCAATGGCCGAAAGGAGCACAGAACGCCACGACCGCATGTATGAGACTTCGGCGGCGAGGCGGTAGATGAGCAGGGGGCATTGAGTGAAGGTTGCCTTTCCCGCCGAGGTGACGGTAGGCAGCGGGCACTTAGCATGAGCGTGAACAGACCGGCGGCGCCCCACCGCGGAGAACGGGATGAGAACCCTGGCCCTTTCGATGGTGCGCGTGGCCGTCGCCGGCCTGGCGCTGCGCCGGTCGGGTGGGGACCACACAGGCGCCCGGATAGCAGCCAGCGAGGTTCCCCGCGCGCTGCGCTTCTTCTTGGCGGATGGGTTCTTCGCCGCCGGCCAGGACGCTTTCATCCTCGCGTACCTGCCGCTGCTGGTGACGGCGCTTGGTGGCGGGCCCTTTCATGTTGGCCTGCTCTCGGCGAGCACGAGCCTTGGGGCGCTCATGGCGCTGTACCCCGGCGCTCTCATCTCCCGGCGAGCGCGGAGCCGCCGGTGGGTGGTGGTCTTCTACGCCGGGATCCTGGGAAGGCTCCTGCTCCTTGGGGCAGCGATGGTGGTGGCCATCGCCGAAGGGAACGCAGCGCTCTATGCCGTGATTGGTCTGTTCACCTTGCGGGCGTTCCTGGGAAGCTTTGCCCTTCCCGCGTGGACGGCTTTGGCCGCCGACGTCATCCCGGAGCACATGCGGTCGCGCTATTTCGCGTCGCGCAATTTCGCGATGAGCATTGCCACGCTGACCATCACGCCCATTGGGGGGTTGTTGCTCGACTTCATGGGGTTTCCGGGCGGGTACGTGGCGGCGCTTGGCGTCTCGTTCGCCCTGGGAATGCTGGCGACCGTCGCATACGCTCGCATTCCCGAGCCGGCGCCCCAGCGGGAGGTTGCGGCGCGCCGAAGGGTGGGGCCGCTGGCAATGGCGCGCAACGGCCCGTTTCGCCGCTTTGTGGTGGCGACGTTTGCTTTGCACTTCGCGACCATGATCGCGGGGCCCTTCTTCACGGTTCACCTGAAGAACAACCTTGGGGCAACGAATTTCGAGGTGGGCTGGCTGACCACGGCTTCGCCGATGGCGGGGCTCGCGGCGATGCTCATCGGCGGAGAGCTTCAGCACCGGCGGGGGGCGCTCTGGATTACGCGTGGTTCGCTGCTGGTTCTCCCGGTGCTGCCGCTGATGTGGGCTCTGATTGATGCGCCATGGATGGTGCTGGCGCCAAACATCGCCGGCGGGTTCATCTGGGCGGCGTTCAACCTGGCGAACTTCCAGCTGCTTCTTGAGGTCACTCCCGAGGATGAGCGCGATGAGTACGTGGCTGTGTTCCACATGACTGTGTTTGCGGCGCTCTTCGCTGCGCCTTTCCTGGGGAGTGCGATCGTTGAGGAGTGGGGCTACAGGACGGCCTTCGTGATCTCGGGACTGGGGAGGCTCGTTTCGACCGCGCTGTTCTTCTTCGCGGTCAGGCCGGCCGCGCGAGCGGCCGGGGGAACCCGGGAGGCGCCGGGAGCGTTCGGCCCTTAGCTGCGAACGGCGGGCGCACCGTTGAGTATGGCAGCCCGGCGGGCGCGCCCGCGCTCGACGAAGCGCGTGAGGGTAGCAGTCAATTCCTCGAGGTCGGGGTCGGACAGCTCGCCGAGGAGCTCGCGACCGAACTCGCCTGCTTCGGCGAGGCTGGTCTCGACGGCCTGGCGGCCGCGCTCTTCGAGCCAGATGCGGATGCCACGGCGGTCGTGCAGGGCCACTTCGCGGCGGATGAAGCCACCGCGTTCGAGGCGCTCCAGCAGCGCTGAGACAGAGGGGCGGGTGACGAGCAGGCGGTCGGCGAGCTCGGCATTGCTAAGCCCGCCTTCCTCAGAGAGAAAGACAAGGAGGCGCAGCTGGGTGACGGTGAGGCCTTCGCGGTCCCAGATGCTGAGCCTCACGGGGTCCAGAAGGCCGCTGGCCAGGAACATGGAACGGACGGCCGCGTCGAGTGCCGGGCGCTTACGGTTGCTTTTCACAACCCAATGATAATTCGTTCGTCGGGAAAGAAAGAAGCCCCCTCCTGTCCAGCCCTCTGCTGTCAATCAGATGAGGAGTCCGGGGGTCCGCGGACGGGAGAGGAGAAAGCGGTCCCGGGGAGTGGCGCCCTGGAGCGAACTGGATCGGCGCCGGGCCCCGGCGAGGAGGGCGCCACACGTGCAAGCCACGGCTCGACACCGGGTCATGGATAATCCACAACGGATTCAGAGAACTGCCTTAGGGGTATAGGGGGTATGCCGCCCTGCACCTAACCGGGCGGCCAGCCGATGATCTGTGTGCAGGGACCGGGCGGGCTGCACCGTTGCCCGGGAGGACAGGACCATGGACACACCGAACATCAGGATCTGCAAGCACTGCGAAGCGCCCTACGATTGGCGCCGGTCGCCCAGTTCAAGCCTGAAGATGACCTACTGCGGTTCGCTCTGCGAGCGCGCCGACCTCGGGTTCACAATCGAAGCCCTGCTGGCGGAGTCGCAGGTGGTGCGCTCAGCCTGGCGCGAGCTCCTCGCCGCCTGAGCTTGCTGGCGCCGCAACCGCGCCACTGAAGAATCCGCACGTCACTACGGCCCTGGGGACTTACGTCGCCTCAGCACCGGTGCCCCGCCAGCGGGCAGGCCGGAATGGCCCTGGAACGCCGGGGGAGCGGGCGCTTCCTGTTCCCTATCGCATAGTTCCTATTCGACGAACTATAATCCAGCGGGCTGGGGGCGTTATCAAAGCGACATGAGTTGTCGCAATGGTCTGCCAGGGTGGTCGCCATACGCAATCTGGGGCAGGTGACGCGACACATGACGGAGCAAGTCAGAAGGGCAACGAGACTGGTTGAGATTGAACGGCTTCTTCGCAAGAGAACCCAGGGCTGGTCGGCCCGTGAGCTTGCCGAAGAAGTCGGATACAGCCAGCGAACCGTGCAGCGGGACATTGCGGCGCTGGAGAGCGAGCTGAATGTACCGCTCATGCTTGAAGGGCGGCGATATCGCATCATGCCGGATGCGGGTGCGCTGGCGCCGGTGCGATTCACTCTCCAGGAAGCAAGGGCGCTCTACCTGGCCACGCGCCTCTTTCTGAGGCATGCCGACGACCGCGACCCGGACGGGATCACGGCCCTGGACAAGCTGGCGAATGCGCTCCCGGAACCGATAGCGCGGCAGGTCGCGATGACGGTCCTGCAGCTCCGCGAACGGCCTGCCCAGAAGGAGGAGAACGCGATTCTCTGCCGGATAACCGAAGGCTGGGCCCGGTCTCACACCGTTGCCATCCGCTACCGGTCGTTCCAGGACCTGAGCATCCGCAGCACAAGCCTCGACCCGTACCTCCTGGAGCCCAGCGCCACCGGAGCGGCAACCTACGTGATTGGCTTCAGCCACGGGCACGACGCCGTGCGCACCTTCAAGGTCGAGCGGATCACCCATGCGGAAGTGACCGGAGCCTCCTTTGAGCCGCCGGACACGAGCGAGATCACGAGGCGCCTGGCACACAGCTGGGGAGTCGTGTTCGGGGATGACAAGTTCGATATCGTTGTTGAGTTCAGCGCCGCCGTCGCGCCGAGGATTTGCGAGACAACCTGGCACCCCTCGCAGCGTCTTTCGATGCTGCCCGGCGGAGGCGTGCGCATGGAGCTCCAGCTGCCAAGCCTCCTGGAGTTCGTGCCCTGGGTTCGAAGCTGGGGCCACGACGCGATGGTTGTTGCGCCGCCGGAGCTGCTGAATGAGGTTGCCAGCAGCCTCCAGGCAGCGGCCCGGGCGTATGAAGAAACCCGTCAGCCTGCGGGAACGCGGCCGGGCAGTTGATTCGTTAGACTGTCTCCCTGTGATGCCGGGAGACAGCGACGTGCGGCAGAGGCTCGATGCCCGGCGCCGGGAAGCTGCCCGCCGCTGGGATCTGAGCCGCGGCGTGGTGCTCCTCCCGTCGGGGCTTCCGGTACCCATTGCCGGCACCGACCAGGCCCACGAATTCCATTCCCATCCCGAGCACAGCTACCTCGCCGGCGTGGCCAATCCCGGCGCCGTGCTGGCGTTCGACCCACGCGAGGGGTGGACGCTCTTCGCTCACGTGGCTTCGGAGGAGGAGCGGGTCTGGTCGGGCGACTCAGAGGCGCTGGAAGGGCAGTCGCTACGGTCGGGCCTCGAGCGCGCCCTGCCCGCCGAGCAGCTGGGCCGTTGGCTTGAGGCGCACCGGGGCGAGCCGGTCGCCATCCTCGGCAATCACGACCTGCGCCACCGGCCAGGGGACTACGGGGTTGAGCGCTGGCCCGCGCTGGAGCTTGAATTCGACGAAGCGCTGGCCGAGCGCCTTTCGGCCGCCATTTCGGAAATGCGACGCACGAAGGATGCGGGCGAACTCGACGCGATGCGGCGCGCGGCAGCAGCGAGCCGGGCAGGGCACCTCGCGGGCATGCGCGTGGCGCGGGCGGGAATGACGGAGCGCGACCTGCAGATCGAGATTGAAGTGCGGTTCTTCCGCTCCGGGGCAGCCCGGACGGCCTACGGCTCCATCGTGGGAGGCGGGCCGAACGGCGCCGTGCTTCATTTTGCGCCCACATCGCGCGTGCTGGGGGACGGGGAACTGGTGCTCGTCGATGCGGGCGCCGAAGTGGACGGCTACGCGAGCGACGTGACCCGCACCTACCCTGTTGGCGGGATATTCCAGGGCCTTCACCGTGATCTCTACCAGCTTGTGCTCGGCGTACAGGAACAGGCGATCGCAGGTGTGAGGCCAGGCGTGGAGTACCGCGACCTGCACATGTCGGCAAGCCAGCGGCTGGCCGATGGCCTGGTACAGCTGGGCATTCTGCGCGGGGATCCCGCGGACCTGGTGGAGCGCGATGTCCACGCGCTCTTCTTTCCCCATGGCCTTGGTCACATGCTGGGGCTTGCCACGCACGACGCCGGGGGTTGCCTTGCCGGGCGCACACCGAGCGACCGTTTTGGCCTCAGGTATCTCCGGGCCGACCTCCCCCTGGAGCCGGGGTATGTGGTCACCATCGAGCCAGGGATCTACTTCATCCCCGCCATCCTGACCAACCCGGCGCGCCGGGAATCCTGCGCCGATGCGGTCAACTGGGAGCTGGCCGACCGGCTTCTCGGCCTGGGCGGAATCCGGGTCGAAGACGACGTGCTTGTCACTGAAACGGGGGCCGACGTGCTCACATCCAGCATTCCGAAATCGATTTCGGCGATCGAGGCGCTGCGCGCGGAGGGCCTGGGCCAGTGACGCGCCCCTTCGAGGCCATCAGCATCGAGCAGGTTGCCTACTTCCCCCGGCCGGGGATGGTGGCCCCCGGCGCCATCCGCTTCACTCCCGATGGCTCTGCTGTCACCTACCTCTTCAGCGAAGAAGGCACGCTCGTACGCGGCCTCTGGCGGTACGAGATAGCGACGGGTGAGCGAGCCGTCCTCGCCGGCCCGCAGCGGGCGCCGGTGGAGGAAGGCGGGCTTTCACGCGATGAGGAGTTGCGCCGCGAACGCTCCCGGCTCCGCGAGCTGGGGGTTACGCATTACCAGTTCGCCACGAAGGCAGACCCGGCTGTGCTGCTTGTGCCAATGGGGGGAACGCTCCTTGTCAGCGTTGGCGGCGAAGCGCTACGTGAAATCCCCGGGGTCGAGCAGACCCTTGACCCGCGGCTAAGCGATGACGGCGCCCGCGTGGCATTTGTGCGGGAGGGCGAGCTTTACGTTGTGGAGGTTGCCGGGGGCGGACCACGCCGCCTCACGACGGGCGCCGAAGACGGCGTCACAAACGGGCTCGCCGAGTTCATCGCACAGGAGGAACTCGACCGCGACGAGGGCTACTGGTGGAGCCCCGATGGCGAGCGCATCGCCTTCATCCGGGCCGACAGCAGGCACATTCCGAAGTATCCCGTGGTGCACCAGGGGCGCGACCAGGTCGACGTCGAAGAGCACCGCTACCCCTTCGCGGGCAAGGCCAACGCCTGCCTGGACCTGGGGGTGGTTGAGCTGGCGACCGGTGCAGTGCGATGGCTGGACCTCGGCGCGGAAAAGGACATCTACATTTCAAGCGTTGCCTGGAGGCCCGACGGGACGCTGACGGCAGAGGTGCTTTCGCGGAACCAGAAGAGGCTCCAGCTCTTCGCCTTCGATGCTGCGAGCGGCGCACGGGAGCTCCTGCGGGAAGAGGACAGCGACCTGTGGGTCAACGTCGACCACGGCACGCGATTCCTCGAATCGGGCCAGGTGCTCTACACGAGCGAGAAGACGGGCTTCCGCCACCTTTATCTCGACGACACCGGGGCGCGGACGTCACGCCAGCTAACCGAAGGGGACTGGGCCGTCACACGCCTGGTCTCGGTGGACGAAGAGCGCAGGCTTGCCTTCTTCATGGCCACGCGTGATTCGGTGCTGGAACGTCACCTCTACGCGGTTGGCCTCGACGGCGGCGCGCCGCGCAGGCTCACGAGCGAGGCGGGCTGGCACGAGGCAGTCATCGACCGGAGTCACGAGCGCTTCGTCGATACGTGGAGCTCCCTTTCGCACGGTCCCCGCGTGGCACTCCGTTCAATCGATGGCGCCTTTGAGGGGATGCTGTTCGAAAACAGCGGCGCTACGGCTGAGGAACTCGGCCTGGCGACCCCGGAATTGACAACAGTGACCGCCGCCGACGGCGCTACTGTGCTGCACGGGGCGCTCTACCAGCCACCGGCGAGCACGAAGGCCCGGCCGTTTCCGCTCATCGTCTCGGTGTACGGGGGACCACATGTGCAGCGCGTGGCAAACGAGTGGTCGCTGACGGTGGACCTGCGCGCCCAGTACCTCGCGCGCGAAGGGTACGTGGTGTTCAAGCTCGACAACCGTGGAAGCGCGAACCGCGGCCAGGCCTTCGAAGCACCGATTCATCTCTGCACCGGACGCGTCGAGGTGGACGACCAGGCTGCCGGGGTCAAGCGGCTGGTTGAACTCGGGCTGGCGGAACCGTCGCGGGTTGGGGTCTACGGTTGGAGCTACGGAGGCTACATGACGCTGATGGCCATGCTGCGCGCGCCGGGGATGTTCCGCGTGGGCGTGGCGGGCGCACCGGTCACGCACTGGGACGGTTACGACACGGCCTACACCGAGCGCTACATGGGCACGCCTGCCGTCAACGCCACGGGTTACGAGGAGAGCTCAGCTCTCGCCCATGTTGCCCGCCTCGACGGGAAGCTGCTGCTCGTCCACGGGATGATCGATGAGAATGTCCATTTCAGGCATACGGCGCGCCTGGCCGTCGCGCTCTCTTCGGCCCAGAAGGAGTATGAGCTCCTGGTCTTCCCCGAAGAGCGCCACATGCCGCGCGATGCGAAGGGGCTCGAATACCAGGAGCGCCGGCTGATCGAGTTCTTCAAACGCCACCTCTGACCGGCGGCGGGGTGGTGCGCAAACCAGGAGAGCAAGGAGATCGCATCATGGAATATTCTCGGCCTGACCTGCTCGTTGAGACTGGCTGGCTGGCTCAGCACCTTGACGACCCGTCGGTGAGGGTCGTGGATTGTGGATTCCCGGATGCGTACCAGCGAGCGCACATACCGGGAGCCGCCGGACTGCCCGTCCACCACTACATCAAGGAGCCGGACCCGGCCGGTGGAGCGTTCGGCGTGCTCGTGATGGCGCCTGCGGAATTCGAAGCCCTGATGGGAGGCCTCGGCATCGGACCCGGCACCACGGTAATCGCTTATGACGACGACAACGCCCGGGTCTCCACGCGGCTGTGGTGGGTGCTGAACTACTACGGCCATACCGGCGTCAAGGTGCTCAACGGCGGCTGGCACAGCTGGCTCAGTGAAGGACGCCCGGTGACGTTCGAGACGGCCGCCCGGCCGCCCGCGCCGTTTCGCGCCAGGGTTGTGCCTTCGATCAATGCGTCCTGCGAGTATCTGAAGGCGCACCATGCCGGCCGGGAGATCCAGGTGCTCGATGCCCGGAGCGAGGCGGAATGGCTGGGCCGGGAAAGCCGCGGGAACCAGCGTGTTGGCCATGTGCCCGGGGCCAGGCACCTGGAGTGGTCCCGTTTCGTCGCGAAGGACAGGTTCCGGCGCTTCCTTCCCGCCGACGACCTGCAGGCATTGGCCGACCAGGCAGGCTTGGTGCGCGGGAAGGAGACAATCACCTACTGCCAGGGAGGCATCAGGGCGGCGCACGCGGCCTTCACGCTTGCTCTGCTCGGGTATGAGCGCGTCCGGGTGTACGACGGTTCCATGAAGGAGTGGGCGAACCGCGACGATACGCCTCTCACTCTCGACTGAACGGACCGGGAAACGATGAGGGGCTCCGCGTGGAGCCCCTCACAGGTCAGACGCGGGGGACGGGGGTGTCTAGATGGCGGGAGCGGCAGTCTCGGGGGCCTCACGCTCTGCGCGCTCAACCTTCAAGAGTGCCTCGAGAGTGAAACCGAGGTCGGCGCGCTCACAGAGTGAGCTGCAGTAGGTCATCTTCAAGGCCGAGCTGGCGGACTTTCGCCAGTCGTAGCGCAGCCCGCAGCGAGCGCAAACCTTGATGTTGTCGGGATTCATCCCGGCGCCGCCGGGGCCGATGAGCGTTTCCACGCTGTTTCTCCAATCGAAGGCCGGTCTGATGAGGCCTTCATCCATTACTACGCTTATCTAGCGTAGGTTGTTCCACCGCCTAAGGGCCAGCAGGGGGCGGCGCGTGCATCCCCGGAATGAATGGAAGGTAAAGAGCGAGTTCATGGGCGGTCTCAGCGGCGCGGCCGGATTGCGCCTTCAGACAAGCGCAGGCTACCCGCGAAGGAAGGAGATGTTAGAATCGCGACATGTCCGGTGTGGCGCGCACGGGCGTGCCGTGATGACAGGCTCCCGGCCGAACGGGGTGGAACCCGTGCAGCCAGGAGTCACCAGCGCACCGGCCATCCCGGTTCCGAATCTTCAGCAAGGCGTCTGCGCCGCGTTCGGAACGGGCCTCTTCGGGCGCGGGAGTAGCTCAGTGGTAGAGCGCCTGCCTTCCAACTAGCTCGCCCCAAGCGCTGTGCTTCCAGATGCCACAAACTGGATCCACAGCGAGCGGGAGTTGTCCACTTATCATCTCTACGTTCGGGCCTCTCCTAAGAGCCCTGTCCGAGCAATCGAAAGCGCGGGTGACTTGCGCTCGGGCTCGGCCAGGATCGTAAGTTGGGCGTAATCCCAGCGGCGGGCACTGCGGGAGAGGGCTGAGACAGTGAAGTCTTCGAGGGTAAGGTCGTAGCACTCCTCGCGGGCGGTGCGATTGAGGCGCTCGACG
>QEVS01000005.1 GCA_003577245.1 bacterium
ACATCCGCCCCCACCAGGCCCTCGGCATGCTCACCCCAGCCCAGTTCCTGGCCCAACTCCCCTTGGAGGAAGTGTCACGGACGTATTGAACCAGTACACCACGCCTGATCCCAACAAGCCGGTCGCCGGCGGCACGCTGCGCGTCCTGGGAACGATCGGGTCGATCATCGACCCCCACCGCACCAACACCCCCACCGAATCGATTGACATCTGGGGAAGGGTCGGCAACTTCCTCATCCGCAACACGACAAAGGACCCCATCGGCTTCCCTGAGGCCGACCTTGCCGCTTCGCTCCCGGAAGTCCCCGGCGACGGCACAGTGCTCATCTTCAAGATCCGCCCCGAGGCGAAGTGGCAGAACAGGGCCCCCGTAAGCGGTCGCGCCGTCACCGCCGAGGACGTCAAGCTCACCTTCGAGCGCATCAAGGACCCGGCCGTCAAGTCTCCCCGCGCTGGCAATTACGGGAACGTCGAGAGCATCACCGTCGTCGACGAGCGCACTCTCCAGTTCAAGCTGAAGGCCCCCCAGGCCGACCTGCTCTCCATCATGGCCGACCAGTACGACTTCGTGCTCCCCAAGGAGATCAGCTCGCGCGGCCTCGATGCCGTCAAGACCGCCGCCGATGTCATCGGCTCCGGTCCCTACGAGCTGGCATCCTTCGAAGCCGGCCAGAAGTTCTCCCTGAAGCGCCGCGCCGATGGTTACTGGCGCCCCAACACCGCCTGGCTCGATGGTTACGAGTACACCCACCAGACCGACCCGCAGCAGCTCACGAACGCCCTCCGCGCCGGCCAGGCCGATGCAGTCGGCCTCTCGACGGTGGACCACGTAAAGGCATTCGAGAACGACAAGGGTTACACGATCGTCAAGGCGCCCACCTCGACGCGCGAGTGCCTGCTCATCAACCACGGGAAGGAGCGCTACAAGGACCCCCGCGTTCGCCTCGCGCTCTCCCGCGCCATCAACCGCAAGCAGGTCTACGACACCGTCTTCGGCGGCGCCGGCATCGTCGGCGGCCCCATGACGCCCGCCGGGCCGGCCTGGGTGCTTCCCGATGCTGAGCTCAAGAAGCTCCCCGGCTACGGTGATCGCGCCACCGAAATCAAGGAAGCGAAAGCCCTCCTCGCCGCCGCCGGTCTCGGCACCGGCTTCGAGGAAACTGTCCTCACCGTGACCGCCTTCAGCACCGAACAGGTCCACGAAGTGGTCCTCTCGAACCTGGCCGACGTCGGTATCAAGGTGAAGACCGAGAACGTTGGCACCGACTTCGCTGCCAACTTCCTCCCCCGCGAGGTGCAGCGCCAGTACAACCTCGCCACCACGCTCTTCCTTTCCGGCGCCTACCCGGATGCCCAGCTGCTCCTCTACCACCACAGCGACACCAAGACGAAGGGCACCCGCAACTACGGCGACTTCGCCAGCAAGGAGCTCGACGTCAAGCTCGAGAAGCAGTCGACCATGTACGACGCCAAGGCCCGCCAGGCCCTCGTCTGGGAGATCCAGCGTGACCTGATTAACGCTCCCGGACCCGCCTGGATGGGCTCGCGGATGGTGTTCGGCGTCTACAACTCAAGGGTTCGCAATGTCGCCGCCTTCCCGTTTGCAGCGGGTTACTGGGGCGCCGAGAACGTGTGGATCAAGTCCTGACCCCGGGACGCCCGGGCAAGTAACCACGCGGCGGGTACGCTCCCGGAGCGTACCCGCCGCCACGCAATCCAGGCCCTACCGGAATCATCCGAATGTACAGGTTCATCGTTCGCCGCCTTGTGCTGGCTATACCAACGCTTCTCATCGTCTCGTTCCTCATCTTTTCGATGGTGCGAATCAACCCCGATTCCATCGTCTTTGCGCGGCTCGGCGAGAACTACACCGAGGAACAGGCGGCGGCCATCCGCAAGGACTACGGGCTCGACAAGCCCGTGCCCACCGAGTACGTCCGCTGGCTTTCCCACGTGGCCCGCGGTGACCTTGGCGAGAGCGCCTATACCTTCAGGCCGGTGGTCGATGAGATGGCGCCCAAGATCGCCGTCACGCTCGAGCTCGCCCTGCTCGCCGTGGTCTTTGCCGTGGTCATTGGCGTCCCTGTCGGCGTCTATTCCGCCATGCGCCAGGACCGCTGGCCCGATTATGTGCTCCGTACCGTCGCCGTCCTCGGCCTTTCGGTTCCCGGTTTCTACATCGCAACCGTGGTGCTGGCGATTCTCGCCAACCAGTTCGGCTGGATACCCGACATCCGCTACCACTCCTTCCGCAAGGACCCGCTCGGTAACATTCAGCAGATGTGGCTGCCAGCCTTCATCCTCTCCCTCGCAACCTCCGCCCAGGTGATGCGTTACGCCCGCACCATGATGCTCGACGTCCTGCGCCAGGATTACATCCGCACCGCCTGGGCCAAGGGCCTGCGCGAACGCGCCATCATCTTCCAGCACGCACTCAAGAACGCCATGCTCCCCGTAATCACCGTCCTCGGCCTTACCATGGCCGCCCTCGTAGGCGGCACCGTGATCTTCGAAACGCTCTTTGGCCTGCCCGGCCTTGGCACCTATCTGGTGCGGGCCGTGCAACAGAAGGACTTCGTTGTCATCCAGGGCGTGACGCTCTTCTTCGCCACGTCGGTGGTGGTCATCAATCTCGTGGTCGATGTGAGCTACACCATCCTCGACCCCCGGGCGAGGACGTAGACAGTGGCGAACGCAACCCCGGCCAGTTCTCTCGATCTAAGCGCCCGCGGTTCCACCGCCCTCACAGTCCGCGTTTCGGGCTTCTTCGGGACGCTGGCCACGAAGAAGCCCATCGGCTTTGCCGGCTTCCTTTTCCTCCTCCTTCTCCTGGCCGTTGCGCTCTTTCCCGGGCTGTTCGCAACCCACAACCCGGCCCAGGTGAACATCGCGCCCCCTTATCAGAACTACTGCCTCGGGCCGAAAGACACCTTCCTCTGCCCAACCCTGGTGGAGAAGTCCGTCATCACCGGCGATCGCGTCCTCGAAGGCTCCTTCAGCCAGCCCCTGGGCACCGACAAACTCGGTCGCGACATCTACAGCCGCATCGTCTACTCCGCCCGTTGGGCCGCCTATATCGGCTTTGGCTCTGTTCTCATCAGCTCAATCCTCGCCCTCACCCTGGGCGTCACCTCGGGCTACTTCAGCGGCCGGTACGATGCGATTGTGCAGCGGCTTGTCGATGCCATCATGGCGCTCCCCATCCTCATCGTCCTGCTCGCCCTCCCCTCCATGATTGGCCGCGTCGACCTGGACGGCCCCTTGCCCCTCGACGAGGGCTCAATCACCTTCTTCAAGCTCGTCCTTATCCTCGGCATCATCGGCGGTGCAGGGGGCTCACGTGTCATTCGCGCCGCCGTCATCGGCGTGCGGTCCTCCCAGTACCTTGAAGCCGCCCGCGTCATAGGCTGCACCGACGGCCGAATCATGGCCCGGCACGTGGTGCCCAACATCTTCGGCCCCCTCATGGTCCAGGCCACCATCGGCCTCGGCGCCGTAATCCTGGCCGAGTCGGCCCTCAGCTTCCTCGGCTTTGGCGTGCAGGATCCGAACAAGCCCACCTGGGGACAGATGCTCAACCTCGGCCAGCAGGTGGCAAGCATCAAGCCCTGGCAGGCCGTTTGGCCCGGGCTCTTCATCGCCCTCGCCGTCTTCAGCTTCAACATGCTCGGCGATGCTCTTCGCGACATGCTCGACCCGCGCCTGCGTGGCGCCCGCGGCAACTTCGGCTAGCTGGACCAAACGCCCGGCGCCCGGCAGTCTGGAACGATGCGCTTCGCTGATCGCCTCCGCTCCGGTCAGTTCGCGGTTGCGCTGGAGATCACCCCTCCTCAACGCCCCCTGCAGAGTGTGCTCCTGCGCCGCGCCAGCGCCCTCGGCCACTGCGCCGATGCCGTCAACGTCATCCAGCGCCCCGGACGCCAGTCCAGCCTCGATGCCTCCATCTCGCTCCTTCGGACCGGCATCGAACCCGTCTGGCACCTCGTCACAAGGGGCGCCTCTCGCGGTGATATCGCCCGCGACCTCGTGTCGGCGCGTGAGGCCGGCATCGGCCAGATCCTCGTTATCCGCGGTGACCACGCCACGCATGACCTCCCAGATACCCCTGCCATCCGGGAGGCAATCGGCCTGGCCCGCGAGGCGCTTCCCGGCGCGCTCATCGGCGCCACCTTCAACCAGTACGCACCCGATCCCGGCGCCGCCTTGCGCAACCTGCTGCCCAAGCTTCGCGCCGGGGCTGACTTCATCCAGACCCAACCCGTGTTCGATCCCCAGGCACTCGCCCCCTTCGTGCAGCGCCTACGAGACGAGTGCCCCGGCGTCGCTTTCGTTCCCATGGTGGTGCCCCTGCTCTCGCCCGCCGCGGTGGATGGCATCCAGCGCCGCCTCGGGTTCCGGCTTCCGGAGCAGCTCGCCCGGCGGCTCGCGGGCGGCCCCGAATCGGGCTGGGAGGTCCTCTCCGAGACCATCGCCGGGCTGGTGGCCAGCCCCCTCGCCGATGGCGCTGCCATCATGACCACCGAAATGGACCCGCCCCCGGCGGTCGGCGAGAGGATCGTTTCGGCCCTGCGCGCCGCCGGCATCGACTGCTGAGAGCGGTCGGCGGCGCCCGCCGTCCCCTGGGCTACAATGTCCCCATGTCCGCCGAATCAATGAAGGTCACCGTCATCTCCGACTACGTCTGACCGTGGTGCTACATCGCCGCCCGTCGGGTGGCGCGGTTCCAGCGCGAGTTCGACGTCACCGTGACGTGGTGGCCCTTCGAGCTTCATCCCGAGACCCCACGTGAGGGTCGTGATGTGGACGAACTCCTCAGGCGCACCGGCCGCGGCCGCGCCTACAGTGACCACCTGCGGGCCTATGCTTCCGAGGCCGGTATCACCCTTGCCTCCAACCGCTGGCTTGCCAACTCGCACCGCGCCCTTGAGTTCGCCGAGTTCGCCCGCGACCGTGGCCGGTTCGACGCCGCCCACGAGGCGCTTTTCAAGGCCTGCTTCGAAGAAAGGCGCGATATCGGCAACATCGATGTCCTGTGCGAAATCGCGGCCGAATGCGGGCTCGATTCCCGGGAGTTCCAGGCCGAGGCCGCTCTTGGCCGCTACGCCGAGCTCATCGACAGGACCACTGCCATCGCCCGCCAGAAAGGTGTCACCAGCACCCCGACCATGATCTTTGACGACCGCGTGGTGGTGACCGGCGCGCAGGACTACCTCGTCTACGAGGACCTCTTGCGCAGGCTGGGCGCGCGCCGCCTCGATGAGAGCCCGGCGCAGTGAGCCCCGTGCTGCTCCGGGTGACGCCGCCATGACAATCGCGCCCGGCGCTGCCGAGTCCCTCACGCTCTCGCGGCCCGATCCTTTTGCCCGGGTTCGTGAAGCCGCCCACGCACATGCTCGCGAGCACCAGTGCGATGCTGACCTTGTCTCCGCCGCTCGTGCGCGTGAGATGGCGGTACTGGTGCGTGCCACGCGCGCCAGTTACGTCCTGGAACTGGGCACAGGCCTCGGCTACGGCGCTCTCCACATGGTCGACGGCTTCGGGCGAACCGGGAGGCTCGACACGATCGAAAGCGACCCCCATCACGCGCGGCTGGCCGAGGATAACTTCCGCACGTTCGGCCATGCGGAAAGGGTGCGCGTTTACACCGGCCGCGATTCCGCCGTGCTCTCCGGGCTCAACGGCCCTTACGACATGGTGGTGCTCGACAGCGACCCCGCCGGCTACCACGCCATGTTCGAAGACACCACCAGGCTCCTCCGTACCGGTGGTCTGCTGCTCGCGAACACCACCGGGGACTGGCTCTCCATGGAGGGTTTTCTCAAGCAGCTCGCCATCGACGATCGCTTCCTGGGTGCGTTCGGCGCCCACGCGCATCATGCCCTGGCCGTACGGCTGCGCTGAGGCCTCGCGTGTGTACGCCTGCCGCTCCTCCCACTCGAACCGCATTCGCGATTGCAGGGTAGGCGCCTAAGGAACTTACCCGAGTGCAAGCCCATCCCTTTGGGGCCAAACTGAGCCGTGTCGAATCGCGGCGAAGCCGCGTTGCCGGTTGGGGGATGCGATGTACACGATCCGCGTTGATACGGCCCACGGCCTGCTCGAGATCGAGCTTTCGGGACGGCTTGTGACCTCCGAGGCCCTCCGCGCCATGTCACAGGCTTTCGCCATCGCAGAAGCCGGAACGCTCACCACAACGCTCTGCGATGTGCGGGAGCTCGACAGGGGCCCGGCAAGTTCCATGGTCGTCGCTGCCGCGCTCGCGGTCCGCTTCCAGCCCGGGTCCCGCCTCGCCTTTGTGGCCCGGCAACCGCAGCTGCGCTTCCTCCAGAGAGTCATCCGCTTCTCGGGAATCCGGGAAGGAGTACTCGCCTTCCCGGCCAGGGAAGAGGCGGAGACCTGGCTCCTCCCGTCGATGCGTGCCGCGCGACGCCCCCGGAGCACCGAACGCCGCCACGCCGAGCAGGTGCTGGGCCACCACCCGGCCCCGGCCATCTCTCTCCCCCGGCGCGAAGCTGCCGTCCTCTCCGCCGAATCACGCCCACCCGCGGCGTAGCCACCAGACCCTGCTCGCCTGCGGATGACGACATCGAGGGCCAGGTCTGGTTGTTGACACTTTCCGCCGCAATCGAATAGGCTCCATGCCAGTTCACATTCCCGTGCCGGCACACGCCCGGGGCTGCACAGTGGGCGCCCTGCCGTCACCTGGAGCAGCCTTATGGCCTCCGCTCCCGGCATCGCCAACGTTGACCGTGATGAGCTGCGCGCTCGCGTCGCTGCGAAATACCGCGACGTTGCCATCAACCCCGGACTCGGATTCCATTTCCACACCGGCGCCCCCCTTGCGAAGCTGCTCGGGTACCCCGACCCCCTTGTCGCGTCGCTGCCCTCTGGCACCGTCGATTCCTTTGCGGGCACGGGCAACCCCTTCCTCTTCGGAGACCTCCGCCCCGGAGAGGTGGTTGTCGATGTCGGCTGCGGCGCCGGGTTCGATACCCTCATCGCTGCCGGCCAGGTTGGAGCCACGGGCCGGGTCATCTCCATCGACATGACCCCCGAAATGCGCGCCAGGACCGCGGCCAGCGTCGCGCAGATGAAGCTGCATCACGTCGAGGTGCTCGAAGGCTTCGCCGAAAGCCTGCCCGTTCCCGGCGACACCGCTGATGTCCTTATCAGCAACGGCGTGATCAACCTCTGCCCCGACAAGCAGGCCGTCTTCCGCGAGATGTTCCGCGTTCTCAAGCCGGGGGGACGCATCCAGGTCGGCGACATTCTCGTTCATCGCGAAGTCCCCCAGGACGCGAAAGACGACATCGAACTCTGGAGCGGCTGAATAGCCGGTGCTCTGCTGGAAGCAGAGTGGCGCCAGGTTCTTGACCTCGTTGGCTTCGTCGACACCGTGATGTCCAACGAAGTCGATGTCTTCTCGGGCAGCAAGCACGAATCCGACGCCCGGGAATTCGATACCCGCGGCGTGACCGTTTTCGCCCGCAAGCCTTCCGCCACGTGAGGCCCCGGGGACCCGGCGGTTCCGCCTTTCTCGTTCCTCCGCCGTCTGCCATTCTTCGCTCATGGCCACCTACGACGAGCTCCAGATCGGCGACTCCGCATCCTTCACGAAGACCATCAGCGAATCTGACATCTACCTCTTTGCAGGCATCACCGGGGACCTCAACCCTGCCCATGTCGATGCCGTGTCCGCCGCCGGGGGCATGTTCAAGCAGCGAATCGCCCACGGCATGCTCACGGCCTCCTTCGTCTCGACCGTCCTCGCCATGCGGCTCCCCGGGCCCGGCACGATTTACGTTGGCCAGAACCTGCAATTCCGCGGTCCCGTCTTTATCGGTGACACGGTGACTGCCCGGGTCGAATGCACCGGGAAGCTCGAGCAGCGCAAATGGGCGAAGTTCAAGACCACCGTCACCAACCAGGATGGCAAGCTCGTGGTCGACGGCGAGGCCACGGTCATACCACCTGCTGTCTGACCGTCGCCCGTGTAGCCTTGTCAGGATGGCTTCTCCGCAACGCCGCCGCATCGAGCCCCATGCGCCCCAGGATACGAGCGGCCGCTGGGGCTGCATCACCGCGGGGGCCGTGCTTGGCATCGCCATCGGCGCCATCTTCGCCTTCTACGCCCTCCCGCCCATCCTCCGCTCCGTCTATGGCGAGACAAAGGTGGGGTTCGGCCAGTCCTATAGCGGCGATGCCAGGGAGATCTCTATCCTGGCCGTCGAGCGCAACGGCCAGGAGGTCGCCATCAGGCTCCAGGCGCTGACCAACAAGACGTGGCGCCTTGAGGCATCCGATTTCTCCCTCCAGCTCTCCAACGGCGGCGACTGGATAGAGGCGCAGCCTCCAGTCCCGGGTGATTCCGCTTCCAGCCTCGACTTTGAGCTCGGCGTTCGCCGCGAGCTGGTGGTCTCGTTCCATATCCCCGCCGGGAGAACGGGCGATCCGGAATCCCTGCACCTCTCCACCCCGCGTGTCCGCTTCGCCCTCGCCGAATGACCTCCATGCCAGTCCCCGAAAGCCTTCCCCACTACCTGCGTCCCGGCCTGCGGCTCGTGTTCGTGGGCTACAACCCGGCCATCTTCTCGGCGCAGGCGGGACACTACTATGCCCGTCCCGGCAACGTCTTCTGGCGCCAGCTCAACGCCAGCGGCCTTGTGCATCGCGACGTTGGCGCGAACGACGACGCCATCCTGATGGAGGAGGCGGGCATCGGCTTCGTTGACCTCTGCTGCCGGCCTACCGTTCGCGCCGGGGAGCTGACCCGCGCAGAGATCGTGGACGGGGCCCAGCGCCTCCACGGCGAGCTGCTCCAGAGTCAGCCACGCATCGTGGTGTTCAGTGGCCGCGGCATCTACCAGCACTTCGGGCGTCACGCTCTCCAGATCCCCTCGCGCATTCTCGCGGACCGCCCCTACGGCGAACAGCCCGAACGCATTGGCGCCTCCGTCCCCTGGGTCATCCCCAGCTCCAGCGGCCTTGCCAGCCGCTGGCATCGCGAGCGGCTGGACTTGCTTCGACAGCTCGCGGCCCTGCTGCCCATTACGGGAAGCGCTGCCATGGGCCCCGGCGGCGGCTAGAATCCACCCGTGCGCGCGGCCGTGCTTGAAAGGTCAGGCCCCATTTCACAGACGCCGCTCTCTCTCAGAGAGGTGCCCTCGCCTGTGCCCGGCCCCGGCGAGCTTGCCCTCCGGGTTGCCGCTTGCGGCATTTGCCGCACCGACCTGCAGCTGGCCGAGGGGGACCTCCCCCCGCGGCGGCTGCCCATCATCCCGGGACACCAGGTGGTTGGCACGGTCGCTGCCATCGGCGCCGGGGTCGAGGGGTGGCTCGTGGGGGAAAGGGCCGGGATCGCCTGGCTCGGCGGCGCCTGCGGTTCCTGCTCTCACTGCCTCGCCGGGCAGGAAAACCTCTGCCTCGATGCGCGCTTCACCGGCTGGGATCGCGACGGCGGGTTCGCGGAAGCGGTGACTGTGAACGCCGGCTTCGCCCTGCGCATTCCCGGGAGCTTCGCCGATGTAGCTGCGGCCCCCTTGCTCTGCGGGGGCGTTATCGGCTACCGCTCGCTGAAGGTCTCGGGAATCAAGCCCGGTGGAAGACTGGGCCTTTACGGGTTTGGCGCGTCCGCTCTCCTCACAATCCAGGTCGCCGTCTACTGGGGCTGCGAAGTGTTCGTTTGCACGCGCTCAAAGGGCGAACAGTCCCGCGCGCTCGCCCTGGGCGCCTCCTGGGCCGGCGGCTATGATGACCGGCCCCCTTCCCCCCTCGACGCGGCCATCACCTTCGCGCCCGTTGGCGATGTGGTGGTCAACGCTCTCAAGGCGCTCGACCGTGGCGGCACGGTGGCCATCAATGCCATTCACCTCGACCGCGTCCCCGAATTTGGCTACGAGCACCTCTGGTGGGAACGCCAGCTGCGAAGCGTTGCGAACTTCACGCGCAACGATGCCGGCGAATTCCTGCGACTGGCGGCCGAAATCCCCGTACGCACCGAGTTCGAGACCTCGCCCCTGCACGAGGCGAACAGCGCGCTCGCGAGGCTGGCCCGGGGAGAAGTGCGCGGCGCCGTGGTCCTCACCATGTGAGACGGTCCGCCGCTGCTCGTTTCCGGGCTCCGTGATCGGGCCGGTCCGGCTCGTGCGCGTCGCCGCTCCTACCCCTTTGCTGCCCGCCTGAACCGCCGCATCTCCGCAGGCGCCATAGCAGCCGCGTCCCGGCTCCCCTTGCCACGGTGCCTTCATCCGGGCTTCACCGGCCCCCTGCATCTCGCTTGACAGGCGCCTGGCTTTGCGGAAGAATCCCATCTTGATTCGACGCTGACATCAGTGTCAGTTTCCAGCATCTCCCCCCGGAGGTAGCCATGCCCCTCAAGACTCCCGCTGAATACCGCGAAAGCCTGCGCGATGGCCGCGAGACCTACATCAACGGCGAGCGTGTGCCAGACATAACGCTGCACCCCTGGTTCCAGCAGCCTATCGAAGTCTGTGCCGCCGACTACATCTACGACGACCCGGCCACTCGCCACATCCGGCTCTATGAAACCGAGAGCGGCACCCAGGCCCACCGCATCTTCCAGGTTCCTCGCACCGAGCAAGACCTTGAGGCGTGGATGGAGCTGCCCGAAATCAGCGGCCCCAGCACCATGGTCACCCAGGTCCTCATGGCACTCTGGAACGTCAAGGGCGCCGTCGCGGCCATCAAGCCTGAATACGCCGAGAACATCGAGCGCCTCTATCGCCTCTGCCGCGACAACGACCTCCGCGCGGCCGAGGTCATCACCGACGCCAAGGGCGACCGCTCGCGCCGTCCCGTCGACCAGGACGACCCGGACCTTTACCTGCGGATCATCGATCGCAACAAGGACGGTATCGTGGTGCGCGGGGCGAAGCTCCATATCACCGCCGCCAGCATGGTCCACGAGCTGGTGGTAATGCCCACCAAGGCAATGAGCGCCGGCGAAGAGGACTACGCCGTCTCGTTCTCCGTGCCCGCGAATACAAAGGGCGTCAAGATCATCAATCGCGCCTGGGCTGAACCCGGGCGCAGCAACTTCGACTACCCCATGAGCGTCCACAAGAACGCCCCCGAAGGGTTCGTCATCTTCGATGATGTGTTCGTCCCCTGGGATCGCGTGCTGCTGGCAGGCGAGACGCCGCTCGCCGGGGTTTACGCCAACTCCCTTGGACTCTGGGAGCGCGTTGGCGGCCTCATCGAGTTTGCCGCCCGCGCCCGCCGCATGGTCGGCATGGCCGCACTCATCGCCGAATGGAACGGGATCGCCGGCGCCTCTCACATCCAGGAGAAGATCGCCGAGCTCGTCTTCAACGCCGAGATCCTCCGCATGAGCCTTGAGAACGCCCGCCACAACTACTGCACCAGCGACACCGGCATGGTCTACCCCGACCCGGTCGCCATCAACGTCGGCAAGTTCTATGCAGCGAGCACCTTCAACAACATGGTGCGCATCCTCCACGACATTGCCGGCGGGCTCGTGATCACCCTCCCCACCGAAGCCGACTACCGGAACCCGGAGCTCCACCCCTACCTCGAGAAGTACCTGCACACCCGCCCGGGCGTCAATGTCCAGGACCGCATGAGGCTCTACAACCTCGTCCGCGACTGCACTGCCGATGCTTACGGAGGCTGGGAGCTCGTGACCACCGTCCAGGCCGGCGGCGGCATCGCCGCCCAGCGCATTGTCGTCATGCGCAGCTTCGACCTCGAAGCCGCCAAGCGCGAAGCCAAACAGGCCGCCGGCATCGTCTAGCAAGAACGCGGCCATCCCTGGCTGGTCCTGTGCCGGCCGGTTTGGCCGGGTTCCCCTCCCTGTGGCCCCCGGGCGAGCTCAGCTCGCCCGGGGGAAGCCTCTCCGGGGGTTGCCCGTCTGCCCGGAGAACGTCACGATCCTGCCAGGTTCCGGCTTTTCCCGGGGCCAGCGTCCTGTGGAGAGGCATTCTAAGCGATGCGGCAGCGCCTGACAGCATTCTTCCGCCCCGGCCCACCAGCACCCCGGCCGGGTGATGCCGCTTGAACGCGAACGAATCCCCCGGTGGCCGCCCCCAGCGCGAGGCCGAGCTCGCCCGGCTCGCCGAGCGGCGCGCATGGGCCGACGGCCTGGGAGGGCCAGACAAGGTCGCGCGCCAGCACGCCCGCGGGCGAATGACGGCCCGTGAACGCGCCAACGCGCTGGTCGATGAGGGGACCTTCGTGGAACTCGGCGCCCTTGCCCACGCCGAGGACCCCGAACGGGCCGAACGCTCGCCCGGCGACGGCATCATCACGGGCTACGGGCGCATCGATGGGCGCATGGTCGCCATCGAGGCCAACGACGCCACCGTGCTCGGCGGCTCCAACGGCATGGAGGCCGCCCTCCGCAAGGGCGACCGCGTTCGCGACTTCGCGGAAGAGAAAGGCTACCCGCTCATCTACCTCGCCGAAGGTGGCGGGGGGCGCGTCGGCGACATGATGGGCTGGGTAATGGCGAAGACGGGCGGCATGCGTTCCATTCGCGGACACTCCAGCGACCCTCGACGCCGCGTGCCCATGGCGGTCGCCGTCCTCGGCCAGAGCTACGGCAGTGCCGCGCTCAACACCGGCATCGCCGATTTCGCCGTCATGACCCGCACCAGCTCTTTTTCGATTTCGAGCCCCGCGCTCGTGGAAGCCGCCACCGGTGGCCAGGTCACAGAAGAGGAGCTGGGCGGTCCCGATGTGCACTCCCGCGTGACCGGTCTGGTCGACAGAGTCTGCGAATCCGAGATCGAGGCGCTGGCCGCAATCCGCGACTTCGTTGGCCTCGTGCCTCTCTCGGCCGCCAAGCCGCTACCGATCCAGGAGCCGGACGACCCCGTCGACCGGCGCTCCGAGGACCTGAGGCTCATTGTCCCCGAAAAGAGTAACCGCGCCTTCGACATGAAGCGCGTCGTCAGGGCGATTGTTGACGGCGGGCGGATGGTGGAGTTCCAGGAAGGCTACGGCCGCTCGCTTGTCACGGCCCTCGCCCGGGTTGGCGGCGTCCCCGTCGGGCTTGTAGGCAACAACTCCATGTTCAAGGCGGGCTCCATTGATGTCCCCGCCGCCCAGAAGATGGCCCGCTTCCTCTCGATGTGCGATACCTTCGGCATCCCGCTCGTCTTCCTGCACGATGTCCCGGGCGTGCTCATCGGCAAGGAACCCGAGCACAGCGGAATCATCCGGCACATGATGCAGGTGATGACCGTGCTGGGGAACTGCCGTGTACCGCGCATTGCCGTTATCGTGCGAAAGAGCTACGGACTGGCCTTCGCCGCCATGTCCGGTTCCTGGGGGCCGAATACGTTCACCTTCGCCTGGCCTTCTGCGCGCATCGGCTTCATGGCGCCCGAGGCCGGCGTCCGGATCGCCTTCGGCCACGAGCTCGCAGATCCCGGCGCCGATCCCGGGGCCCTTGCGGCCCGGCATGCGGGCCTCATCGACCAGTGGGACCAGTCTGGAGCACCCTGGATGGCGGCCGGCATGGCCTACATCGATGACGTCATCGACCCCGCGGAGACCCGCGAAAAGGTCTTCCGCGCACTTGAAATCGCACTGGGCCGCAGTCAGTAGCGCCCCGGTTCTGAGCACATTCGAAGAGGGAGGCCCCATGGGACCGCTGAAAGGTATCAAGATCGTCGAGATGGTAGGGATCGGCCCCGGCCCGTTCTGCGCCATGATGCTGTCCGACATGGGCGCCGAAGTCATCCGCATCGATCGCGCCCAGCGCGTCATGCCCGAAGTCTTCGGTAACTCTTCCACCGACATCATGGCCCGCGGCCGCCGCAGCGTTGGGATTGATCTCAAGAACCCCCAGGGTGTGGAGACCGCCCTCAAGCTCATCGAACAGGCCGATGCCCTCATCGAAGGCTTCCGCCCCGGTGTCATGGAACGGCTTGGCCTCGGCCCGGATGTCTGCCTCCAGCGCAATCCCGGGCTTGTATTCGGCCGCATGACCGGCTGGGGGCAGGAAGGCCCCATCGCTCACGCCGCCGGGCACGATATCAACTACATCGCCCTCACAGGTGCCCTCCACTCCATTGGCCGCAAGGGCGAGCGCCCCGTTCCCCCGCTCAACCTGGTGGGCGACTTCGGCGGCGGCGGCCTCATGCTTGCCTTTGGCATTGTCTGCGGCCTTGTCGAGCGCCAGGCCTCCGGCAAGGGCCAGGTTGTCGACGCTGCCATGGTCGATGGCGCCAGTGCCCTCATGGCAATCTTCCACGGCATGCGCCACGCGGGCGTCTTCCGCGACGAGCGGGGCACGAACGTCCTCGACACCGGTTCCCATTTCTACAACACGTACGAGACGGCCGACGGCAAGTACATCTGCATCGGCTCCATCGAGCCCCAGTTCTATGCCGAGCTCATTCGCCTCACGGGCCTCGCCGGCCAGGACCTGCCCCACCAGCACGATATGTCCAGGTGGTCAGAGATGGAGACCCGGATGGCGGCCATCTTCAAGTCGAAGACCCGCGACGAATGGTGCCAGATCATGGAGGGCACCGACGTCTGCTTCGCGCCCGTCCTCAGCATTGGCGAAGCGTACGAGCACCACCACAACAAGGCGCGCAACGCCTTCATCGAACTCGATGGCAAGCTGCAGCCCGCACCCGCTCCTCGCTTTAGCCGGACCGCGCCCAGGGTCACGAAGGCGCCTTCCTTCCCGGGCCAGGACACGAGTGCGGTGCTCGCCGAATGGGGCTTCTCCGATGCAGATGTCGCCAGCCTGCGCGAGGCCGGCGCAATCGCCTGATCACTGCTGGCGGGCGGCTATAACGGCTTCCAGGAAGTCGCACCGTTCGCGCGGACGAAGTGCCCCAGTCCCGGCGCGGGCAGATGGCTCCCACCCACCAGCGAGCCATCGCCACTCAGCCGGTCGAGAAGGCGCCGCCGTGTCTCGCCCGCGATTGTCCCGTTCCAGTCGAAGCTGTTCTCCAGTGATGGTTCCGCGACATCGATTGGTGAGATGACCACGTCCCCCAGAATGAAGCCCCTCTCCCCCGCCGAGCTGATCACCACGCTCGTGTGACCGGGGGTGTGTCCCGGCGTCGGCAGGGCCACACACGATTGCGTGAGCACCCGCTCGCCTTCGAGCAGATCCAGCCGCCCGAGCGCCTCGAGCGGCGCCACGTCGCGCTTGAAGAACTGGTCGTTCTGACCGCCGAAGTGGTCCCAGTCGCCTTTCGGCACCAGGTAGCGCGCATTTGGGAAGTTCGGCTTCCCTGTGGCGCGGTCCAGGTTCCATCCCGTGTGGTCCATGTGCAGGTGGGTGAAGATGACGGCGTTCACCGATTCGCGGGAAACGCCCGCGGCAGCGAGTTCGGCAAGCAGCTGGCCGTTCGATTCCGGCCCGAGCCCCGTGTCCACAAGGATCGTTGTCGCCCCATCGCGCAGCACAAAGCAGCCGAAGTTGAGCTCCACCCGCCCTTCGCCGTCCAGGTAGCCGCTGTACCTGCTGGCGACGTCCGCCGCTTTCGGATACACGCCCGCGGCCGGGTAGGCCTGTACAGTATCCACCAGGGCGATCACATCGATGCTGCCGACGCGTGTGCGCTCCATTCCTGCCAGCCTCCTACCGGGTGTGCCTTGTGGCGCGAAGCATACGGCATGCGGCCCCCGGGTTGGATGGGCAGGGGAATGGGGTCGGGAGGGGGTCTATTCGCGAGGCAGGCCCAGTCCGCGCGTGGCGATGACCGAACGGTTCACCTCGCTCGTGCCACCGGCGATGGTGGACGAAACGTAGAAAGCGTAAAGGCGCGCTACCCGGCCAAAGAGCGGTGCCCGGCGGACGCCGCGCTCCAGCTGCCCTCCCATGCCGAGGAGGTTGACCCCCGTCAACGCCACCCGCTGTCCGAGTTCGGCGCCGAACGTCTTCACGAGCGAAGCCTCGTAGTTCGGTACCTTCCCCTGCGATTGCAGCCAGCCAACCCGGTAGGCCAGCGCCGTGGCTGCCTCGACCTCGATCAGCCGCTCTACCAGCTGCAGACGGCGGGAATGCGGGACACGGTCCCGGTGCTGCCGAGTGTAGGCGGCCAGGTCGTCGATGAGGCGGCGGTAGCCCGCCGTTTCCGCCACCGAGGTCCGCTCGAAGTCCAGCGCCACCGCCAGCTGGTACCACCCACGGTTCTCTTCTCCCACAAGGTTCGCCGCCGGTATCCGCACGTTATCGAAGAAGACCTCGTTGAATTCGTGCATCTTCGCCATGTTGACCAGCGGCCTAACGGTGATGCCCGGGCGGTCCATCTCCACCACGAACATGCTGATGCCCTTGTGCTTGGGCGCCGCCGGGTCTGTGCGCGCGGCGAGCCACCCCAGCCGGGCCCGGTGCCCGCCGGAGGTCCAGATCTTCTGCCCGTTGATCACGAATTCGTCGCCGTCACGTTCCGCCCTGGTCTGCAGCGCCGCCAGGTCCGAGCCCGCTCCCGGTTCCGAATAGAGCGTGCACCACTCCTCCTCATCGCGAACGATTGGCGCAAGGTAACGCTGTTTCTGCTCAGGCGTGCCGAAGAGCATGAGTGCCGGCCCCACCCACGCCAGTCCCATGCTGAACCCCGTGGGAGCGCGGTGGTAGGACATCTCCTCACTGAAGACAACCTGCCGCATGATCGAAGCGCTTTGCCCGCCGTGCTCCCGCGGCCACGCCATCCCAAACCAGCCCTTCTCAACCAGGCGGCGCCGGAAGTTCTGAGCGAAATCCTCGTGCTCGCGGGGCGGAGTCTCCAGCGCCTCCCATCCTTCCCAGTCAACCGGCAGCTCGGCGGCGAGGAACTCGCGCACCTCGGCGCGGAAGGCAGCTTCTTCGGGAGCGAATCGAAAATCCATCTACCTGAACCTGGAGGAAATGTGGTGGCGTAGCACTACGCCGGGAGACTACCGCGTCGCACAGTCCGAATCGCCTTCGTGCGGCCGGCAGCCATAGAGCGCGTGGTACCAGAGCTCTGAGAGCTCCCTGACCACGTGTTCGAGCTCGTCATGTTCGACACCGATAGCCCCTGTCCCGAACCAGCGGTAGGCAAACCAGTCCACCATCCCGCCAAGAGCATGGGAAGCGACCACCGGGTCAAGCGGCCGGCACTCGCCGGCTGCCAGCTCCCGCTCCAGGTTCCGCCGGATGCGATCGATGAAGCGCATCTGGATCTCGCGGTGCAACTGCTCAAACCGCGCGTCGATGGTAGCGATCTGGAACAGGTTCGCCATGATGTCGTGGTGCGCGGCCCACATCTCCAGGTAGGCGCGGTTGGCGGCCTCAATGCGCATGAACGGGTCGGTCGAGGTCGAAGAGACCCTCGCCCGCTCCATCTCCTGGCTCAGCGTCCGCACCAGCTGCTCGAAGACGTCTTCCTTGTTCTTAAAGTAGTAGTAGAACGTGCCTCGCGAGACATGGCAGAGCGTCACGATGTGCTCGATGGAAGCGTCGACGTACCCGTAACGGGCGAACACCTGCCGGGCGGCCTCGAGGATGCGCTGGCGGGTGTCCAGCGTCGCTGCCGCGCGGCCTGCGCCGTTCGCCGGCAGCGTTCGCCCGCCCCTCGGAGCGCCTCTTGCCGGCGCCAATCGTTGCCTCGGTCCAGCCAATTCAGACGCTCCTGCGAATCCCTTCGCACTCAGGTGAGGTTATCACGGCAGGGTATCGCGGCCCCGGCAGGAGTGCCTTGCCGGTCGATGGTACGCCCCTGCCTGTACCTTCCCCATTACCATCAGATGCCGCAAGGCAGAGGGGCGTGCCCCGCGGGACACGCCCCCCGCGAGGGCACGTTACTTCTTGGTGGTTTCCAGGTTCATCGTCTCACCGAGACGGATGAACTTCTTCTGGGCCTCATCCCACTTCTGCATGAACATCGCTTCAATCGGGCGATGGTCATCCTTGTTGGTGATTGTCGGGAAGTAGCAGATCGTGCACTTCCAGTCTCCCTGGAAGGCGACGTTCTCGAAGGCATAGACGATCGACTCCCGGTTCAGGTTCTTCCCGGTTGCCGTGAGCAGCCTCTCGAGGTGCTCTGCCAGCTCAAAACCAACGAGATGGAAGAAGTTCGGGTTGGCGACCCCGTTTGCCTTGAGGAAATCGAGAGCCTTCTTCAGGCCGGGATTGGTGGCCGCTTCCGAGGGGTCGGGCAGGTAGCCCACCGTGATCACCCCGTCCATCGCGCCTTCTGCCAGCTTCGCCGTCGCACTGGAGACGGCCACGCCGGTGGAGACCCAGGTGACCGTCTTTCCCTGCGCCTTGACGTTCTTGAGCGCACCGGCCAGCTGGGCCGGCGTGGCGTAGGCAATGAGGACCTCGGCGCCGCCGTTGAGGAGCTTCAGAGCCTGGCTCGAAATATCGGGCGCATTCGCCTCATACGTCTCCTCGCCGACGATGGTGACCGCGCTGCCCATCGCCGTCTTCGTCCCCTCGCGCCCGGTCTTACCAAAGTCGTCGTTCTGGTAGAGGATTCCGACCTTCTTGCCCTTGAAGGAGTTCGCGACGTAGGTCCCAATCGCGCGGCCCTCAACGAGGTAGTCGGGGTTGAGCGGGCTGTAGGCCGGCCCGAATGTCGCCCACATCGGGTGACCCGACATCACGAAGTAGCTCGGCACGCCTTCGGCCTTGATGTACTGGGATACGGCTGCGGCTGTAGGCGTTCCCAGCTGCCCGAAGAGCATGAACACCTGGTCCTGCTCCACGAGCTTCTTCACCGCCGTCACCGTGTTCGTCGGGTTGTAGCCGTCATCTTCGATGAGGAACTTCACCTTCCGCCCGTTGATGCCGCCCTTCTTGTTCACGTCATCAAAGTAGGCCTGGAAGGCTACCGCGAGGTCGTAGTAGGCCGCCGCCGGGCCGGTCTTGGGGTAGTGCGAACCGATCTTGATCTCGGTATCGGTCACGCCCGTGGTGTCGCCCTTGATGCCCGCGAGTACATCCTGGGTGCTCTTCGTGGCCGCCGTGGTCGGCGAAGTTGCTCCACCACCCGTCGTGGCCGTGGCCTGTGGGGTCTCGTCCCCCGTGTCGTCGTCATCGCCGCAGGCAATCGCGGTGAATGGCAGAATCACCAGCACCGCTATCAGCCCGAGCAGCCATTTCCTTGGTCCCATTTCCTGTTCTCTTGCCCTCCTGATCTGGTAATGCAAAGCGTTGACGGCCCATTTCCAGGCTCGCCGGCCTCCATCCCTGCCCGGCCTCATCCCTGCTATTGCTTGACAGGCCAGACGTCCGCATGGTACGGATTCTGACACTGATGTCAATATCAGATCTCGCGAAGGTCCGCGGCCGGCCGCTCCCCGGAACAGGCGACTGGCAAACACCGGACACCGTCCAACAAGCACAGTAAGCACAGCGAAAGGCAGGTAGCGTTCACAATGGCACAAAGGCTCAAGGGCAAGGTTGCAGTCGTCACCGGGGCAGGTCGCGGCATCGGACGCGCCGAAGCCCTCCTGTTCGCCAAGGAAGGCGCCCGGGTGGTCGTCAACGACCCCGGCGTGAACCCCGATGGCACCGGCCACGACGACGGCCCCGCCGCCAAGGTCGTGGCCGAAATCAAGGCCGCCGGCGGCGAAGCCGTTGCCAACTTCGACACCGTCGCCACCATGGAAGGCGGCGAGAACATCGTAAAGACCGCCCTCGACTCCTTTGGACGCCTGGACATCCTCGTCAACAACGCCGGCATCCTCCGCGACCGCATGGTCTTCAACATGACCGAGGAGGAATGGGATGCCGTCATTGCCGTCCACCTCAAGGGCCATTTCACCACCACGCGCTTCGCCACCCAGGTAATGCGCCAGCAGCGCTCGGGCCGGATCATCAACACCTCGTCCGAATCGGGCCTTGGCAACATGGGGCAGGCCAACTACTCGGCTGCTAAGGAAGGCATCGTTGGCCTCACCCGCACCGTGGCCCGCGACATGGGTAAGTACGGCGTCACCTGCAATGCCATCCGGCCCCGCGCGGGCACAAGGCTCGTGCTCAGCCCCGAGATGATGGAGGCCGCGGAGCGCGCCAAGGCCGCCGGGATTTCGGGGCCGCAGCTCGATGGCATGGCCGAGCTCACCCCCGAACAGGTCGCTCCGCTCGTCGTTTACCTTTCCACCGATGACGCCGCCGGCGTCAATGGCTACGACTTCCTGGTGGGCGGCGGCTACATCAGCCTGATGTCCCAGCCCGAAGAGATCCGCACCATCTGGACCTCCGAAGGTACCTGGAGCGTCGACGAGATCGCGCGCAAGTTCCCCAACTCGCTTGGCCGCGGCCTCGTCAACCCGGCCCCCATCCCGGCTGCGCAGGGATAGCAATGGCAGCACCCGACTCCTTCGAATTCCCCATCGAACGCGGCAAGGTCCACGAGTTCGCGCTTGCCGTCACCGATGACAACCCCGTCTTTCACGACGAATCAAGCGCCCGGGCGAAGGGCTTCGCGTCTGTCCCGGCGCCGCCCACTTTCGCCATGTGTGCATCGTTCTTCCAGCCTCCGGGCTCCCAGGCCATCCCCGAAGGCCTGGACATGCGCTACGTCCTCCACGGCGAACAGGAGTTCATCTACCACCGGCCCGTGGTTGCCGGCGACAGGCTCTACGGTGCTTCGAAGGCGGAGCCCTCCTTCGCCAAGGAGGGCCGCCGCGGAGGGACCATGACCTTCTACCCGATCGCCACCGAGTACCGCGACGCCGCGGGCGAGCTCGTGCTCACCGTGCGGACCGTGACCATCGTCACCAGTGGAACTGTGCAGGAGTAGGAACTTGGCCGCTGAACGCATGAAGCAGCTGGACTGGGACTCGGCCATCGAAGGCGCCGAGTCCCCCGAGATCAGGGTCGAGAAGGTGAGCCGCGTCAACTTCGTGCGCTACGCCGGGGCTTCGGGGGACTTCAATCCCATCCACTACGACGACGACTTCACCCGCGCCGCCGGGAACGAAACGGTCTTCGGCCAGGGCATGTTCACCGCGGGCGTGCTGGGCCGGCTTGTGAGCGACTGGCTCGGAGTCCAGGGCCTGCGCCGCTACCGGGTTCGCTTCACGCAGCGCCTCTGGCCCGGCGACGACATCGTCTGCAAAGGGCGCGTGGTTCGCCGCTACGAAGAGGCCGGGGAGCGAAAGGTGGATGTGCAGGTGGTTGCCCTCAACCAGAAGGGCGAGGTCCTCATCACCGGCGACGCCACCGCGGTCTGCTGATGCAAGCCGATCCCGGCGGACCCGGCAAGGCCGCCTTCAAGCAGGCCGTGGGGCGCTTCGCGTCCGGTGTGACCATCATCACCACCGCGCTCCAGGACGAAATGCACGGGATCACGGCGAGCGCGTTCACCTCGCTCTCGCTTGATCCCCTCCAGGTGCTCGTCTGCATCCGGAACGACAGCCGCCTCACGGAGATGATTGCCACCAGCGGCCACTTCGCCGTGAACATCCTTTCGTCCGAGCAACAGGACCTTTCCAACGAGTACGCCCGGCCAGGGCGTCCGCCGGCACGCGTCAACTCGCCGGGCCTTCCCTTCCGGCCCGGCGTCACCGGCGCCCCTGTTCTCGAGGACGCCCTTGCCTACGTCGAATGCGGCCTCGCCGCCGTGCACCCGGGCGGCGACCACACAATCTTCGTGGGAGATGTGCGGGCAGCGGGGCACAACGGAGAGCGTTCGCCCCTCGTCTACTGGTGCGGCTCGTACTGCCAGGTGCCGGCTGCCTCCTGAGGCCAGTTAGCCCCGGGGCAATCCCAGCCCGCGGGTGGCGATGATTCCCCGCTGGATCTCGCTGGTGCCCCCGGCAATGGTCATCGAGACCAGGTGCATGTACTCCTCGGGGAGCGCCCCGTTCAGCGGAGCGCGCCCGTCGCTCGTCCGCAACTGCCCGCCCATGCCGGCCGCATCCAGGAGGGTATTCGCGGCCCTCTGCGCGAGCTCGGTCGCGAAGAGCTTGCCCACGCTCGCTTCGTAGTTCGGAATCGCGCCCGTGCCCTGTAACCAGGCCACGCGGTAGCCAAGCCATTGCCCCACTTCGCAGGCGATGATCAGGTCCGCCAGCCTGGTGCGCGCCTGCCTGAAGCCCGGGAACGCCCCCGCCCTGGCTGCCGCAATCGCGTCATCGAGCGTTCGCCGCGTGGCAGCCGTCCCGCCAATGCTCGAACGCTCGAAGTCCAGCGTCGCCGTGGCCACATACCAGCCCCGGTTCTCCTCTCCCAGCAGGTTTTCGGAGGGAATGCGCACGTTGTCGAAGAACACCTCGTTGAACCCGTGCGCACCGGCAAGGTTGAGCAACGGCCGGATCGTGATCCCCGGTGACTTCATATCCAGCAGGAAGTAGCTGATGCCACGGTGCTTGGGCGCTTCAACGTCCGTTCGCGCGAGCAGGACGCACCAGTCCGCCAGGTGCCCGAACGATGTCCAGATCTTCTGGCCGTTCACAACGTACGAGTCGCCGTCGCGGACCGCGCGCGTTTGCAGCGAAGCCAGGTCCGAGCCGGCTCCGGGCTCGCTGAAACCCTGACACCAGACCGTCTCGCCGGAGGTGATCCCCGGCAGAAAGCGCCTCTTCTGTTCCCCGGTCCCGAAGTGGATGATGGTTGGCCCGGCGAGGCCAATGGGGACGATGGTCAATCCCGTCGGCGCTCGCCGGTACGCATACCGTTCAGCGAAGACCGCCTGCTCCATCGGCGTCGCTTCCATGCCGCCGTACTGGCGCGGCCATGACGGCGCCAGCCAGCCCTTTTTCGCCAGCAGACGCGTGAACGTCTGCGCAGCGTCGAAGTCCGCTATCTCGGTACCCAGGGACTCTCCCACCAGCGGCGAAACCTCATCGAGCCACGCATCGATCTCCGCGCGCAATGCCTGTTGTTCCCGGGTGAGTCCGAATTCCACGCTCTCCTCCATTCCGTGCCGTAGCGCGAAGTGAAACTGACATCACTGTCAGTTCAGGACCGAGACTAGGTCCCCGCCCCGGGGCCTGTCAATGCTGCCGCGATTCACATCCCGATGGCGTCGGCTTTGGTCGTCACGTTCCTCATCAGCCGTGCCGAGGCCGCATCCACCATCACACCATCGACGGCAACCGCGCCCAGGCCCTGCCGTTCCGCCTCTTCGTAGGCGGCGATCATCTTCCGCGCCCGTTCGACCTGCTTCTCAGTGGGAGAAAACACCTCGTTTGCGATTCCCACCTGGCTCGGGTGGATGGCCCACTTCCCCGTGAAGCCGAGCACCGCCGCTCGCGTGCACTCCCTGCGGTACCCCTCTTCGTCCTTGAAGTCCGCGAACGGCCCGTCCACCGCCTCGATGCCCGCCGCCTTCGCTGCAATCACCACCTTGTTCCGGGCGTAGTGCCAGACGTCGCCGGGGTAATCCTTGCTGATGCCGCCCACCGCCTCTACCCGCACGCCCTGTGAAGCCGAGTAGTCGCCGGGCCCGAAGATCAGCGCCTCCAGCCGCGGCGTCGACCGGGCGATCGCCTCCACGTTCACCATCGCTTCCACCTCCTCGATCAGCACTTCGAGCCCGATGCGACGCTCCCACCGGTGCTTGCGCTCGATCTGCGTGAGCAGCGTGTCCACCCAGCGCACGTCCTCGGCGCTCTTCACCTTCGGAATGATGATGATGTCCAGGACCTCGCCAGCCTCCTCCACGATGTGGATCACGTCCTCAAACGCCCATTCCGTTTCCACGTTGTTCATCCGGATGGCTCGCGTCTTCCGTCCCCAGTCGTGCGTCCGCAGCGCCGAGACGATCTTCCCCCGCGCTCCAACCTTCTCGTTGGGCGCGACTGCGTCCTCCAGGTCCAGGAAGACCAGGTCGGCACTGCTCGCGGCCGCCTTCTCCATCATTCTTTCGTTGCTGCCAGGGGTAGAGAGCTCGGAACGTCGGAGGCGCATGGCTCTTGCTCCAGGAGTGCTCAACGGACCGTGCCGTTGGCGAACAGGCTTGCCACGTCGCTTTCCGAATAGCCAGCCTGGGCGAGTACCTCACGCGTGTGTTCACCGAGGAGCGGCGCGCGCCCTCGCGGACCCGCGGGGGTGACCGTCATCTTTATCGGGCTCGCCGGAACGCGGACCTTCCGGTCGATGCCCGGCTGCTCAATCTCGGGCAGCATCTTGCGGGCCGCCACGTGGGGGTCGTTGACGATATCCACGATGGAGTTGACCGGCCCGCAGGGGATACGCCCGCCCAGCGCCGCCACGATCTCCGCCCTCGTCCGCGCCGAAGTCCAGGCCGATAGCTCCGCCCTCACCCGGCGGCAGTTGCGGGCCCGGTCGGCCGCCTTTGTAAGTGTCTCGTCGGCGGCGAGGTCCGGCCGCTCCATCGCCCGGCAGAGCTCCTGCCACAGGTGGTCCAGCGGCGCGCAGATCGCCACGTGGCCGTCGCTCGCAGGAAATACGTCGAACGGGCAAAGAAACGGATGCCCGTTCCCCGAAGGCTCCGTCACCTCGCCCAGGTAGGAGTGCCTGTAGACAATCTGCTCGCAAAGGGCCAGCACCGTGTCGTACATGCCGACGTCTAGGAACTGGCCCTGCCCTGTTCGCGATGCGCGAAACACCGCGGCCACGATGCCCAGCGCGGTCATCATCCCCGGCACGATATCCCCGATGGCAGGCCCGGCCCGCATCGGCAGCCCCGGTCCCTCACCCGTCATGCTCAACAGGCCTCCCATCGCCTGGGCCACCACGTCGAACGCCGGCCAGTCCACGTATGGGCTCTCGCCCGTGCGCGGGTCCCCGAAACCGCGAATGCAGGCGTACACAAGCCGCGGATTCTCCCCCGCGAGGCCTTCGTACCCCAGCCCAAGGCGCTCCATCACTCCGGCCTTGTAGTTCTCCATCAGCACATCGGCCCTATCTGCGAGACGCCGGACAATCGCGGCCCCCTCGGGCGCTTTCAGGTCGATGGCGATGCTCTTCTTGCCACGATTGATGCTCTGGAAGTAACCGCCGTAAGACCGGACCGTATCCCCCGGCGCCCGCGCGTTCTCCCGCACAGGATCGCCCGTCAGCGGCTCGACCTTGATCACGTCCGCTCCCAGGTCCCGCAGCAGCATCGTGCAGAAAGGCCCCGAAAGCATCTGCGTCAGGTCCACGACCCGGACTCCATCGAGCGCGCCGGGGGCAAGTACGTAGCTCACCGGTCACCCCAGTGGCTGCGCCGCTTCATCAACACCCGTCGCTCGCCTTCAAACACCGTGCGGCCGTCCTGGTTGAGGCCGATGTGGCGGAAATGCACCACGCCCGCATCCGGGCGGTCTGCATCGCCGACGCCCAGGACTTCTGTATAGGCATAGAGCGTGTCGCCATGGAACACGGGGGTCTTGAAGCGCACGCCGTCCATCGTGAGCTCGGCGAGCGCGTTCTCGCCCGTGTCCTGCATCGCCAGCCCGATCACCATCGCAGCCGTAATGCCACCGAAGACGATGCGGTGCTTTAGTGGTCCGCGCGCCATCCTGTCCTCGTTGAAGTGCCCCTCGGCCGTGTTCATCACGAGGTTTGTGATAAGCACGTTGTCCATCTCGGTGACAGTCTTGCCGCGCGCGTGCTCGTAGACCGCCCCGGGAACGAAGTCCTCGAAGTAGTTGTCCCGGCCGGTCAGGCTGCTCAGCTTCCGATCCATCAGCGGTCACCGATTACGCGGTCCGAGATGATGCGGAGCTGGATCTCCGAAGTCCCCTCGAAGATCTTCGTGAGCCGGGCGTCCCGCCAGTACCGCTCGATGGGCAACTCGGTGGTGTAGCCATAGCCGCCGTGAATCTGCAACGCCTCGCTTGTGACTCGCTCCGACATCTCGCTGGCGAACCACTTGGCCATGGCGGCCTCCTTGTCGCAGCGGCGTCCCGAGTCTATCTCGTCGCAGACGAAGTAGTTGAGCTGGCGGGCGGCCTCGATCTCGGCGGCCATTTCCGCGAGCTTGAAGCGAATCGCCTGGAACTTCGCTATCGGCTGGCCGAACTGCACGCGTTGCTTCGCATAGGCGGTCGCGTCTTCCAGCCCGCCGCGAGCCAGCCCGATGGAACGCGCCGCCGTGTGCGCGCGGGCCGTCTCCAGGAACCCCATCGCCCCCTTGAAGCCCGCGTCATCGCCACGGTCGGCGCTGAGGCGCGCCGAGAGCGGCACGCGGAAATCCTCGAATCGCAGCTCCCATGTCTTCCACCCGTGGTACCCGATCTTGTGGATGGGAGTGCCGCTGATCCCCGGTGGCAGCGTTCCCCGCTCCTTCTCGAAGAAGAACTGCGCGGTGCCCGCGTGGCGCCTCGCCGGGTCCATCTCTCCTATCCGGCACAGCACAGTCATGAAGTCGGCGCCGTCGGCGAAGGTGCACCACATCTTGTTCCCGTTGATTACCCATTCGTCGCCGTCAAGCGTCGCCTTGCACTGGACATTCGCCAGGTCCGAGCCTGCCTCCGGCTCCGAAAGCGCCACCGCGCCCAGGAACTCCCCGCGCGCCATCCGGGGCAGGTACGCCTGCCGCTGTTCCCTCGTGAACCCGCCCCCGAGACCGTTCCCCCGGGCGATGATGCTCGCCACGCTCATCCACGCCCGCGCCAGCTCCTCAGCCACAATGATGTACTCGAATGCACCGAGCCCCAGCCCCCCGTACTCCTCCGGGATGCGCATGCCGAAGTAGCCCAGCCCGGCCATCTTGTCGCGAAGCGACATCGGGATGTCGCCCTTGACCCTGTCGAGCTCGTTGGCGATCGGCAGCACCTCCTTCATGGCGAACTCACGCGCCGTCGCCTGTATCATTCGGCGCTCTTCGGTCATGTAGCCCACGGTTAGCCTCCGCGCTTGATGATCAGGTTGGTGCGGTGAAAGCCGATCACCCGTTCCCCGCGCTGGTTGAACCCCTCGGTGTGCCACGTGACGATGCCGTGGTCCGGCCGGCTCCCCGATTCCCGCGTGTCCGTGACCGTGCTCCGCGCGGTGAGCGTGTCGCCCGGGTACACCGCCCGCTCGTAGGAGAGCTTCTCCACGCCCAGGAACAGCCCCCCGGCCTCGCTCAGGTCCTCCACCGAAAGCCCGAACGCCGTGAGGAACACAAGCAGCGGATTCACCACCACTCCCGGGTGACCGTGCGCTCTCGCGAACTCGGCGTTGAAGTACTGGGGGTTGTAGCTCAGGGTCAGCGTGGAGAACAGGCTGTTGTCGCCTTCGTTGATTGTGCGGCCCCAGTGGTGCTCATAGACCTGGCCCACCGCGAAGTCTTCGAACTTGTGACCCTTGGGCCACTTCCTGGCCTTGCCGATGGCCTCCCCGGTCACGGGGCGCTCCTTGCCGGACCGGCAGTGGCAAGCTCTGCAACAGCCGCCATCGAATCGGCGCCCTCCAAACCCTCAATCGCCGACAGAAGGGCAGATGCCCGCGCGGGCCCAATCGCCGGCTCTGCAAGGCTCCGGTACTTCTCCACCAGTCGCCGCCACTGCTGGCCCAGGTCGCTCGCCGGGATCTCCAGGTTGACGCGCTTGCGCAGCTCCCCTCCATCGCGAAGCCGGACGGTCACATCCGTTCCGCCGCCGATTGCCACGCCCTGCTCTTCCGATCGCGGGCGCACAGTCACCCGGTCCCGCAGCGCCACAAGGGCGGGGTCATGAACGGCCTCGTCGGTGAAGGCGGCCTCGCTCGACCCGCGCCCGGCCAGGGCGAGCGCCGCCGTGAAGCGAAGGCTGAACTTGCCTTCCAGCGCCGTGGCCGGCTCCGGGATGTTGCACATCGCCAGGTGGCCTGGCGGAACGAGCAGGTCCACAGCATCCACCTTTGCCGCGTCCAGACCGTTCTCCTCGCGCAGGCGAAGCACCCCCTCGATCGTCTCATGTGTCCCGTAGCAGGCGGCGTGGTACTTGAAGAGCGTGCCGCGAATCGCGTAGTCCTCGCCGAGCCCGCGGAGCGCCCGTTCCGGCGAAAGCGTGCCTGTCTGCGTGGCGCCGAATCCCTGCGCTGTCTCCAGCACGTCCGCGTTCGAAGTGAACCCCCGCGCCGCCAGCGAAGCGGCGAGAAGCCCGTTCGCAGCCGCCTTCCCGGCATGGAATGGCTTGCACATGGTCCCGAACATCGACTTCAGGCCCGCCGCCTGCGCGCCCGCGATGCCCAGCGCATTCCGCCACTGGTCCGCGTCGAGCTGCATGAGGTGCGCGCAGGCTGCAGCCGCGCCGAAGGTACCGAGCGTCCCCGTGGCGTGGAAGCCGGCCTGGTAGTGGCCGGGCATCACCAGGGCGCCAACCCGGCACTCCATCTCGAAACCGGCCACGAACGCCGCCACGAAGTCCCGGCCGGTCGCCCTGCGCTGTTCGGCCAGGGCCAGCAGCCCCGGAATCACCGGAACCGAAGGGTGCCCGCTCATCCCCAGATGCACGTCATCGAAGTCCAGCGCGTGTGAGGCCGCGCCGTTGACGAGCGCTGCCTGCGCCGTTGTCACCCGTTCACCCGACCCAATTAGCGTCGCCTGCGGGTGCCCGCCCTGTTCGAGGGCATCAGCCCGAAGGATCCCGGCCAACGGCTCGTTGAAGCCGCCGAGGGTAACCCCCATCCAGTCGAGCAGGCACTGGCGAGCGAGGAAGACCACCTCCGGGGGGAGCTCCTCAAAGCGAATGGCGCTCACCTTCTCGGCGAGCATCCGGGTGATCGGCGGCGATTCGGCCGGGGCGGCGGCAGGGGCAGGTTGCATGGCTGCGCCTCACGGAATTGTGAAGTACGGCGAGACTGTCGCGTGGAATGGTTTCTGTCAACTCGAGCGGTCAACTTGCCCGGCGCCGCCACCACGGGGAACAATCGATTCACATACCCCTCGTGTGCCGTACGTCCGCGGCTCACCCCTGGAAATTGCCAGCTTGACCGAAGCCATCTTCTTCAACGATGGGGAGCGCTTTGTGCCCACCGAAAGGGCCAGCAGCCCCTGGGGTCCCGATGTCCTACACGGCGGGCCACCCGCGGGCCTCCTCGCGCGCGCCATCGAGCGAGCCAGGCCCCTCCCGGGGATGATGGTCGTGCGCCTCACCGTCGACCTCTTCCGGCCCGTGCCCAAGGTGCCCCTGGAAGTCCGCACGCAGGTCGTCCGCGCAGGCCGTCGCATCCAGGTTGTCGAGGCGTCACTCATCGCCAATGGCATAGAGGTGAGCCGCGCAGCGGGGCTCATGCTTCACCGCAGCGATATCCAGCTGCCCCCGAACGCCCTCATCGATGGCCCGCCACCGCACGGGCCCGCCGGGATCGCCACCACCGGGCTATCCGTGGCCGCCTTTCCTCCCCGCTGGGAAGGCTTCCACACCACTATCGAAGTCCGGCGTGTCTCCGGCGCCCCCGGTGGCGGGCCTTCCGCCGCCTGGATCCGCATCCCCTTCCCGCTCGTGGCCGGCGAGGCCATGACGCCGCTCGTGCGCGTGGCCGCCACATCGGACTTCGGCAACGGCCTGAGCCACATCCGCGCGGACGGCAACATGGGCTTCATCAACGCCGACATCACCCTCTACCTGCACCGCGAGGCCGCCGGCGAATGGATCTGTCTCGATGCTCATAGCGGCGCCCATACCTACGGCATCGGGATGATCCAGACTGCCATCCACGACGAGCGTGGCCCGGTCGGGCTGGCGGTCCAGGCCCTGCTTGCCAATGCCCATTCGGCGCCGGCACCGTCGTCGCGGATGTGATTATGACCGCCGTCATAGTCGTGCCGTGGACCGGGGAATAGCGTCGGCACACAGGGCCTCGGCCCATTCCGGGCGCTCCGCGGGACTCCACGGCCACCCGAATGGCGCCGTCACCCCTTCCAAAGGGGCGACCCGCGCAAGCGCACGGTCGCACCGGCTTCCAGACCTTGCAAGAGGCACCACCCGGCGGACGTCCCGGCGTCGGCCAAGTTCAGGGAGCACCCAGGATGGCAGACTTTCCCCTTCTCTTCAGTCCTCTGAAAGTCGGTTCGTTCACGATCCGGAACCGCATCATGAGCACGCCGCACCACACCGTCTTCACCGACCCCGATGGCCTGCCGGGCCCCCGCGAAATCGCCTACTGGGTGGGAAAGGCGAAGGGCGGTATCGGCCTCATCGGCTCGCATGTGCATGGCATTCATTACTCAACCGGCAACACGTTCGCCCAGCCGGCCGCCGTGACGAAATTCCGCGCGGCCACTGAGGCCATCCACGAACACGGGGCCAAGTTCGTCTGCCAGCTCTGGCACCCGGGAGCCCAGGGGGGAATGCTCGCCGGCGGCTCGCCATGGGCCCCCTCTCCGGTCTCCCAGCCGGACACGTGGGCGGTTCCGCACGAAATGACAACCGCCGAAACCCGCGAGGTCATCGCCGGGTACGGGCGCGGCGCGGCCATCCTGCGCGAGGCCGGGGTCGACGGCGCCGAGATCCACGGCGCGCACGGCTACCTGATCACCCAGTTCCTTTCGCCCCTTTCAAACCAGCGCGACGACGAGTACGGGGGCGACTTCGAGCGCAGGCTCAACTTCCCCCTTCAGATCATCGAAGCCATCCGCAGCGAAGTCGGCAAGGACTGGACCGTCGGCATGCGCATCTCGGGCGACGAGATGACCGAGTACGGCTACACCTCCGAAGATTTCGCGAAGATGATTCCCTACCTGACCGCCGGTGGGCAGCTCGACTACCTGAGCGTCAGCGTTGGGAACTACAGATCGAAGGACACGATCATCGCGCCCATGTACTACCCGGGCGGTTCGTTCGTCTATCTCGCCGCCATGGCCAAGGAAGTCCTCGATATCCCCGTCGTCTGCATCGGTCGCATCAACGACCCGGTGATGGCCGAGCAGGTGTTGGAGAACCGGCAGGCCGACATCGTCGGAATGACCCGTGCCAACATCTGCGACCCCGAGCTTCCCAACAAGGCCCGTGAAGGGCGGCTCGATGAGATCCGCCACTGCCTCGGATGCAACGAGGGTTGCTGGGGTCACATCGAGAAGATGCAGGCGATCACCTGCTCCATCAATCCCGCCATCGGCCGCGAGCTCCACTGGGGCGACTTCCGCCGCACTTCCAACCCGCGCAAGCTCGTTGTGGTCGGCGGCGGTCCTGCCGGCTGCGAGGCTGCCCGCGTGGCCGCGCTCTCCGGCCACTCCGTCACGCTCTTTGAAGCAGAGCCCCAGCTCGGCGGGCAGACGGTCATCGCCGCCAGGGGCCCCGGCCGCACCGATTTTGCCGAAGTGGGACGTTACTTCAGCGTCGAGCTCAAGCGCCTCGGCGTCGATGTCCGGCTGGGGGCCCGCGCCACCGCCGCCGATGTGCTCGCCCTTAACCCCGACGACATCTTCGTGGCCACCGGCGGCCGGCCGCTCGTCCCCGACCACATCGAGGGAGTCGACAGCCCCAACGTTGTCCAGGCATGGGACGTCCTCAACGGCGTGGCAAGCGTGGGGCAGGACGTCGTCATCCTCGACGACGAGCACCATATCCAGGGCCTCAACGTGGCGGAGTTGCTCGCCTCCCAGGGCAAGCAGGTGGAAGTCTGCACGCGCGAGCTGGAAGTCGGAAAGCACGCCGAACCCATAACGCGCACGTCGACCCTCCGCCGCGTCCACACCCTCGGCGTGAAGCTTTCCGCCACCACCTGGGCGAGGTCGATTACACCCACCTCGATCACCCTCTACAACTTCTACTCGTCGATGGAGCAGACCCGGCCCGTGGACACGGTGGTGCTCTGCTGCAACATCCTGCCCGATAACGCGCTCTACCGGGAGCTCGCCGAAAAGCACCCCGCCGTGCGCGCCATCGGCGACTGCACCGGCCCCCACCGGCTGGAGGCAGCCACCTTCGATGGGCACCTTGCCGCGCGTTCGCTTGATGCCCCGCAGGACCTGGGTGCCCTCATCAACATCCCCGGCCGGAGGGGCTGATAGTGGCCGGGCGCATCCTCGCAATCTGTGAGGGTGACGCCGGGGCGATCCACCATCGCGCCGCGGCCGCCGCCGGAATGGCGCAGAAGTACGCGGCCGAGAACGCCGCCGAGGCCGACATCCTTATAGCCGGTGCTGCATCGGCCCCGCCGGGGCGCTGGGCACGCGCCTGGCGCTCCGATCCCGGGCTCGCCGCTTACGATGCAGCCCTCGATCTCCTTCGCGATGGCGCCTACACCCTCGTCTTCCTCGGCGACACCGCGCTCCTCCGCGAGGTTGCGGGCCGCATCTCCGTCTCGCAGGGACTGCCGGTGGTGACCTCGGCGCTCTCTCTGCGCACCCGCGATGGCCTGCCCATTGTCTCGCGCCCGGCTATCGGCGGAACACGCACGGCCAACCTGTCCATTCGCCGCTTCCCCGCGCTGGTGGTGGTGAACCCCGACGCCGACAGCGCCCCTCCGCCGGCCACTTCGGCGCCCGAGGTGCAGGCCATCGGCACGCCCCGGGAGTCACCCTTCACGCTCCTCTCCGAAGGACGTCTCACGCCGTGGGAGATGGATGTGACCGAGGCCGACGTAGTGGTGGCCGGCGGCCGCGGCGTGGGCGGGCCCGAAGGCTTCGAACGGCTCGCCGAACTTGCCTCCTTGCTCGGAGGCTCCGTGGGCGCCAGCAGAGTCGCCGTCGACCTCGGCTGGGCGCCTTATCCCCGCCAGGTCGGGCTCACCGGCAAGTCAGTCTCTCCGCGCCTCTACATCGCCTGCGGCATCTCCGGCGCCATCCATCACACGCTCGGCATGCGCGACTCGTCATTCATCGTGGCCATCAACTCAGACCCCCGGGCGCCCATCTTCAAAATTGCGAACGTCTCCATCGTGGGCGACCTGAACGACGTCATTCCCGCGCTCATTGCCGACCTCAAGGCACGCGCCCCTGGTATGGCCCGCGTCGCCGCCATCGCAGGAGCGCAAACGTGAACGTCGTTGTGCTCCTGCGCGTGATTGACGACCCGGAGCTCGCAGCCGGGGTCACGGGCAGCACGCTCCGGATTGACGATCCCTCTCTCGTGGCGCTGGGCATGGCGCTCGACCTCATGCGCCGCTCCCCGGGCGCCAGGCTCACGGCCGTGGCCGCGGGCCCGGGCGAATGGGATGCCGCCCTCCGCGAAGCCGTCGCCCTTGGTGCCGACGACGTCGCCCGCGCCTGGAGTGATGAGTTCGCTCCCCTTGATATCCCCGCTTCGGCCGCTGCCCTTGCCGCGGCCATTCCCCGGGACACATCGCTGGTGATTGCCGGCGGCCCGGCCGGTGACCATGGCTCGGGCGTCCTCCCCGGCGCCGTGGCCGAGGCACTCACCTTGCCTCTGCTGGCCGAGGTCACCGCGATCGAGACGGGTCCCGATGGGCTCGTGGCGCAAACGCGCGGCGATGGCGGGCGCAGGCGCCGCTTCGCTCTCCCCGCAAGGGCCGTGCTGGTCACCGCACGGATGCCCACCCCGGGGCTCGTACCGCCACTCGCCCGGAGGCTCGCTGCGCGCAAGCGCCCGGTTGCAGCCATTCTCCCGGGTGAAACGGGCCTACTTTCAGGCCCCTCCGAGCGAACGGCAATCCTGGAGTATGGCCCCGCTCGCCCCCTCACCCGGCACCTCCTCAAGCCCTCGGCGTCCGCAAACCCGGCTGACCGGTTGCGGCAGCTCATGTCAGGGGGCATGTCCGGGCGGGCGGGAAAGACGCTCGACTCGGGCGGCGGAAGCGGCATGGCCGGGCAACTCGCCGAGATCCTCGTCAGAGAAGGCTACCTCGCCTGAAAAGGCATGATCGCGGTCATGGTAGTGCCGCACGACGAGGTCCATAAACCTCCATTATGAGCACCTCCGCAGCATCTACCGAATACACAGGCTGGCAAGACGTCTACCGCGATAAGTGGAAGTGGGACTCCGTTCACTGGGGCACCCATTGCGTCGACTGCTATCCCGGCGACTGCCCGGTTCGCGTTTACGTGCGCAACGGCATGGTCTGGCGCGAGGAGCAGTCTGGCACTCTCCCCGTCATTGAAGAGGGCGTCCCCGACTTCAACCCCATGGGCTGCCAGAAAGGCGCCTCCTGGAGCCAGTCCCTCTACGGCCCCGACCGTGTGATGTACCCCCTGAAGCGCGCGGGTGCGCGCGGCGAAGGCAAGTGGAACCGCATCTCCTGGGACCAGGCCCTCACCGAGATCGCCGAAGTCATCATCGATTCCATCAACGAGGTTGGCTCCAGCTCCATCGTCCAGGAAGGCACGCCCGAAGGCGGCGGCTCCCAGGGCATGCGCCGCTTCCTCTCCGTCGTCGGCGGCCACTACCTCGACCTCAACGGCTCCATCAACGACTTCTCCATCGGCCTCCAGGAGACCTTCGGCAAGTTCAGCCCCACCTCCTCTGCCGACGACTGGTTCAAGTCAGAGCTCATCCTTTTCTGGCACATGAACCCGGTCTACACCCGCATCCATCTCTATCACTTCATCGCCGAAGCCCGCTACAACGGCGCCGAGGTGGTGAACATCTCCCCCGACATCAACCCTTCCCACACCCACGCCGACTACCAGGTTCCCATCAACGGCGCCAGCGACCCGGCCTTCGCCCTGGCGCTCGTCCAGGTCATGTGCGATGAGAACATCGCCGACTGGAAGTTCCTCAAGGAACAGACGGACTTCGGCTACCTGATTCGCCTCGACTCTCGCCGTTACCTCCGCCAGACCGAGGTCGAGGGCAAGGGCCGCGAGGACCAGATGTACCAGTGGGTCCCCGGCAAGGGCCTCAAGCTGGCCGATCGCGGAAACATGCTCCTCAAGGGCGTCGATATTGCCCTCGATGGCGTTTTCGATGTGAAGCTTGCCGATGGCTCAACCGTCCAGGTCACGCCCGTATACGCGCTCCTCAAGAAGAAGCTGGACGAGGAGTACACGCCCGAAAAGCAGTTCCCCATCACCAGCGTCCACCCCGATACCATCCGCATGCTCGCTCGCAAGATCGCCACGAAGCGAACGAACATCATGCTCGGCTACAACGCCTGCAAGTTCTACCACGGTGACCTCATCGAACGGACCATGTGCCTTGTGCTCGCCGCCAGCGGCAACTGGGGCAAGCACGGCACCGGTATCCGCTGCTGGGCCGCCGCCATGATCGATGGCACCGCCATCGCCATGGCCAAGCCAGGCCCCGGCGCTGCCAACAGCGAGATCATTCTCGCCGCTCGCGATGCCGGCGTTGCCATGATGAAGGCCCAGGACCCCACCATGTCCACCGAAATCGCCATCCGCGAGCTTGGCAAGAAGATGGCCGGGAACGAGCGCGGTGGCATCAATCAGACCGACCAGGTGCCCGTGGGCGGTGGTACTTCATCCCCGCCTGCCTTCTGGTGGTACTGGCAGGCCGGCTATCGCGAGCGCTGGAACCGCAAAGAGTGGAACGACCCAACCATGGCCCGCAGCTTCGACGAGTACTTCAACGAAGCGCTCGACAAGGGCTGGTGGGACGGTCTCGATTCGCCGCGGCCGGAGAAGCCCGCCCGTGTCCTCATCGAATGCGGAGGCAACATGCTGCGCCGCACCCGAGGTGGCAAGAAGGCCCTCCTGGATACCCTCTGGCCGAAGCTCAAGGCCATCGTCACCATCGACTTCCGCATGAGTCAGACGGCGCTCTACGCCGACTACTTCCTGCCCGCTGCCCAGCACTACGAGAAGATCACGTTCGGCATGCCCACCCCGCACGTGATGAACCTCACCCTTGGCGACCGCGCCGCCGCACCTCCAGGCGAAGCCAAGGACGAATGGCAGCTCTTCGACCTGCTCACCAAGAAGATCGCCCAGGTCGCCGCCAGCCGCGGCCTCACTGGCTACACCGGCGACAACGGCGTCTATCGCGAGTACGCCGGCCTCCCCCGCGCCTTCTCGATGAATGGCTACTTCGACAACGAGGACGCTCGCATCGATGAGATCGTCCGCGACACCGCCCTTGCCGGCACCATCCCCATGGGCACCACGCTCAGCACCCTGCGCGAAAAGGGCCACGTACGCTTCATCGACTGGGGCCTGGCGCCCATGGGCCTCTCCCAGGCCTCGCCCATCGAGCCTAACAAGACCCATGTTCCCTTCCGCGACCACGTCGAACGGGGCGACCCCTTCCCCACCTATGCCCGACGCGCCCAGTTCTACATCGACCACGACTGGTTCCTTGAGGCCGGCGAGGAGCTTCCCGTCTACAAGCCAAACCCGGACATGGGCGGTATCTACCCTCTTGGCCTCACCTCCGGCCACAACCGCTGGTCCGTCCACACCATGAACCAGGCCAACAACGTCATCCTCGGCACCCACCGTGGTGAACCGTTTGTCCAGGTCAACACCGATGACGCCGCCGCCCGGGGTGTCAAAGACGATGATCTCGTCCGCATCTTCAACGACGTCAGCGATTTCGTCGCCCGCGCCAAAGTCGCGACCAACGTCAAGCCGGGCCAGGTCATCTCGTACAACGGCTGGGCCGGGTTCCAGTACAAGAACTGGTCCGGCGCCAACGAAATCGAACCGGGCATGGTGAAGTGGATCGGCTTCGCCGGCGGCTACGGCCATCTCCAGCATCTCGGCGTCGAATGGCAGCCCGTCCCGGCCGAACGCTGGGTCCGCTGCGACTTCGAGAAGGTTCCCGAATAGGGTAGGCTCGCCTTTTCAGCCATCCCCCTTCCTGCCGCGGGCAGCTTCCTGACTGAGGCTGCCCGCGGCCCATTCTGTTGATCCCGGCCTCCCCCGGGGCCTAAGCTCGTTCGCACCCCCTTCGGAGGCTCGCTTTGACAGTAATCCCGCCCGGCGATGTCGGCCTGCCCGAACCGGCTACATACGACTGGCCTGCCCTGGTCGACGACCTCAACCGCCTTCTGCGCCTGAAGACTTCCCCCATCGGCATGAAGCTCTTCGAAACGGTAGCGGAGATGGAAGCCATCCCGAAGATCCGCCGCCCGCAGGCAGTCCATACCGCCGACCAGGTGGTCGCCCAGGCTGCCCGCCTCGGGTGGACTGTCGGCGCCACGGCGGCCGACCTCTCGGGCGCCCAGTGCGGCGCCGTCCTCGGCCTCCATCCCCAGGACGAACAATGGCTTTCGGGCCAGGCCATGACCGGCGTCTGGTTCGAAACCCTGCCCGATAGCGCCGCTCACCAGGCTGCCATGTCAGTCGTGCCCTACGGGCGCTACCAGGCCTTCGCCGTTTCGCCGCTCGTATCTGCACGGCTCGACCCGCCCGACATCTGCCTCATCTACGCCACGCCGGGGCAGATGATCATCCTCATCAACGGCCTCCAGTGGTCCGGCTACCGCAAGTTCGACTGGAGCGTGGTGGGCGAATCCTCATGCGCCGACTCCTGGGGACGCGCCCTCGTCACCGGCCAGCCGAGCCTCTCAATCCCCTGCTTCGCCGAGCGGCGCTACGGGGGCGTCCTCGATGAAGAGCTCCTCATGGCCATGCCGCCGCGCTTCTTGCCGAAGGCCATTGCAGGCATGCAGCGCCTGGCCGCCAACGGCCTCCGCTACCCGATCCCCCAGTACGGCATCCAGTCCGACGCGCGCGCGGGCCTGGGCGTGAGCTACGGCAACCGGTAGGGGCCACGCACCCGGAAGGCGGCCTGGGCCGCGGACAGGGCCAAACCTCCGCAGCGCCTCAACCCGCGCCTCTCACAGTGGCGCGCCCTTGAGACCCATCAGGCCCTTCAGCATCTGCACTTCGCCCAGGTGCTCGGCCGTGTGGCCGATGGCGAAGAAGGCCACGGCGTCCAGCTTTGACATGCAGTCATATCCCGGGTACACCTCGGCAAAGAACGGCAGCGCCAGCTCGGCGCTCGCATCTGCGTCGCTCATCCCGGCAAGACCGTCCACGATGCTGTCCCCAACCGCCTTGGCGTAGGCGCAGAGCTCGCCCATGTCGAGGTCCAGGGCGGCGATCTGGGCTCGCGTCATCCCGTTCCCGAAGGGGCTCGCCCCGGTATCGGCCACGGGCAGGCGCCTGTCCCAGCCGCCGGCCGCGAAGACGCTCGGACGCTGGAAGACCATACCGTGCACGAGCTCGTCCGCCGCCCGGTACGTGTGCCATGTCGCAAAGATGATCGAGCTGTCATGCCCCTCTGGTTGCCAGCGAAGCTGCTCGGGGGTGAGGTCCTTTGTCAGCAGGTCCGGGTACCAGTGCCAGAAGGCAAGGTTCTTCGCTAGCGCGGTTGCTACGGGCATCATCCGCCCTCCCCATGTTTCTCGCGCGTACGGTAGCGATTCCGGCCCCGCGCCGCAAACGCGCTCGTCGCGAAAAGGCGGGAGCCCACCGTCTTCGGGCTCCCGCCTTGGCAGGTGGATTCAACCGGCAGGCTCAGGCACGACCCTTCATGATCATGTTCCAGTAGAGGCGCGGCAGACCGTACTTCTTCACCCAGTACATCGTCCGCCGTTCCTTTGACTGGTCGATCTTGAAGCTCTCCCTCGGCTTCAGCTCATAGTCGAACTCGGCCATCACGAGCTTCCCGTAGCCGGTCACGAGCGGGCACGCGGTGTAGCCGTCATAGCTGGCGGGAAGCGGCTTCGATTCGACCAGGGCCAGGAGGTTCTTCACCAGCGCCGGCGCCTGCTTCCGAACGGCCGCGCCAGTCTTGCTCGTCGGCAGCGAGCTCGCATCGCCCAGCGAGAACACGTTCGGGTACTTCGTGTGCTGCAACGTGTTCTTGTCTACATCAACCCAGCCGTCGGCGTTGGCCAGCGGGCTGTTCCGCACGAAGTCCGGGGCGCTCTGCGGCGGGGTCACGTGCAACAGGTCGTACTTGACCACCGTCTCCTCCTTCGTGTCCAGGTTGGCGAGCACCGCCTCTTTCGTGTCCGGCCGAATCTCCACCAGGTGCGTGCGGTAGCGGACATCGATGCCCTTGCGCTCGATCACCTTGCGCAGGGTCTTCGCGTACTTCTCCACCTGGAAGATCCCCGGATTGGCGATCGCAAAGATGATTGTGGACTTGTCGCGAACCCCCTGCTTGCGGAAGGCGTCATCGGCCAGGTACGCGATCTTCTGGGGGGCGCCCCCGCACTTGATGGGCGTAGCCGGGTGGGTGAAAATCGCCGTCCCGCCCTTGAAGCTGCTGATGAACTCCCAGGTCTTGTTCACATACTCATAGCTGTAGTTGCTGCAGACGCCGTCCTTGCCGATCGCCTCGGGAAGCCCCTTCACAGCGCCCCAGTTGAGCTGCATGCCCGGCGCGACCACCAGGTAGTCGTAGGTGACCTTCGCACCACCCTCAGTGAGCAGGGCGTTCTCTTCGGGCAGGAACGTCGTGACCGCGTCTCTGATCCATTTGGCGCCCTTCGGGATCACCGAACCCTCGGGACGGACGGTCGCCTCGCGACTGGCGTCGCCCCCTCCGACGAGCGTCCAGAGGGGCTGGTAGAAGTGCTTGTCCGAAGGTTCGATGATGGCGACGTCCAGCCCCTTCGACTTGCGAAGCAGCTGCGCCGCCACGCTAATGCCTCCATTGCCCCCGCCCACCACCACGACCCTGTGGTGGAGCTGCTTCTGTGCGGTCGCCGGCTGGCTTTCCTGTGTCTGCGTCATGACCAATTCCCCTCCGGGCCCGGGCGGCGGCCCTCCGGCGCAGGGGCCGAAGCTCCTGCAGGCCTGCGACGCCGGGTCGAAATGAATAAAGTAGAGTCAGGAACTCAACTTTAGCCCAAGTTACGTACGGGGCTCACCCCTGTCAAGTAGGTGCGAACGGCTTCGCGGGCTAGAATGAAGCCGGGCCCCCGTAGCTCAGGGGATAGAGCAGACGCCTTCTAAGCGTCTGGCCGCAGGTTCGAATCCTGCCGGGGGCGCCATGACAGCACCGCCCTGGCTCATCGCAAGAACACCAGCCCCGCCGCCGCTCCCAGCACCACCGCCAGCGCCGGGCTTCGATTCCACCACGCCACCATCAGGAACGCCCCCGCGGCTACGATCGCCGGTCCCACCCCCTCCACTCCAATGCGAAACAACGTGTAGACGCCCGCTCCCAGCAGCCCGAGCGCGACCGGGCCCAGCGTGCGCCGCACCACCTCCACCACCGGGTGGTCGCCGAGCCGCGACCACCGGTCCGCCACGAACCACGTCACCGTCGCTGCGGGGACAAACATCCCCACGCTGGCCGCGGCCGCACCCGGGAGGCCGGCTGCCTTGTAGCCGATCATCGCCACCATCAACATCCCCGGCCCCGGCGTGACCTGCGAAAGGGCAAACGCGTCGACGAACTCCCTGTGCGTCACCCAGCCGTGCGTTCCCACCACCTCGCGCTCCATCTCGGGCAGGATGCCGATCCCGCCTCCAAACGCCACGAGGCTGAGTCGCGCGAACACCGAAAGAAGTTCGAGCAGCTCGCTCATCGGCGGCGCGCAATCGTGATCGCGAGCGAGGCGGGGATGCAGACCGCCAGCACCGCGTAGATCGGCCATCCCATCGGCCCGAAGAGCACGAATGTGAGTACGGCCACGGGAACCCCCGGCACCCCTCCCAGCCCTCCCCTCAGCCTCACCAGCGCCGCCGCCGCCAGCCCTGCCGCCGCCGCGGCCACGCCCATCCCCACCGGTTCCGTTACCGAAGTGGGCATGCCGTTGAAGTAGAGCCACGCCAGCGCCACGATCGCCGTCGCACCAGGGGTCACCAGGCAGGCGAGCGCCAGCGCCGCTCCCCTGACCCCACGAAGCCGCTGCCCCAGATACGCCGCGAGATTGCCGATGTTCGGCCCCGGGATCACCTGGCTCACCGCCACCGCCTCCAGGAACTCGTCGTCATCAATCCAGCCTCTCCGCCGGACGAGCTCATCCTGGAAGTACGCCGCCCTCCCCCCGCCGAAGCTGATCGCTCCGATCAGCCCGAACGACCGCAACATACTCCTGAACGCCGGGCGTTCGGTTGCTGGTCTCGTCATCGCGAAAGCGTAAGGTTCGCGCCGCACTTGTGCGAGAACCCCGGCTCCCTTGCTTGCCTTCGCTTCCGCCATTGCCCACGATGCCCCCTGAGGAGCTGCCAATGCACGTCTCGCCCCACGTCCGCGCCGTCCGGGTCCCCGATGACAACCCCATGCATCCCCAGTTCACAAACATCTACCTGGTGGGCGATGGCCAGGCGCTGACGATTGACTCCGGGGAAGCGATCGAGCGCTACCGCTGGATGTTGCGCGGCTACCTCGCCGCCTCCGAGCGAACCGAGGTCGCCATTGCCGCCATCACTCACCACCACTCCGACCACAGCGGCAACCTGAAGTGGGCTCGCGAGGTCTTTGGCGCCGAAGTGGCCATCCCCGGCAATGCCCGTCCGTTGCTCAAGGGCCGCCTCCCTTCGCAGGGCGTGAGCCGCCTCTCCGACGGGCAGGTCCTTGATATGGGCGGTGGCGCCCGCGTCAGGGTGCTCGTCACGCCGGGCCACAGCGTCGATTCCGTCTGCTACTACCTCGAAGAAGATGGCGTCCTCTTCACCGGCGACACGCTCCTGGGAAGCACCACCACAACCGTCAATGACCTTGGGGAATACAGGCACACGCTGGCCATGCTGCTCCAGCTGCCCAACCTCAAGGTCATCTGCCCCGGCCATGGCCCCCTCGTGCACGACCCCCGCGAGCGTCTCCAGTCCTACATCGACCACCGCAACATGCGCGAACGGCAGGTCCTCGACGCGCTTGCAAGGGGCGGTGCTCAGACCAGCTGGGATATCATGCTTCACCTCTACCCGGACATCGACACGCGCCTCCGCTTCGCCGCCGACGGTAACGTCCGCAGCCACCTCAAGCAGCTAGAAGACGAAGGGCGCATCAAGGCCTATCCCGGCAAGCCGCGCAATCCGAGCGCCGCCCGGCAGCTTCGTGAGGTGGAGCACGCCCGTTTCCGCGAGCGCGTAATCAAGCAGGCCGAGAGAATGAAAGCCGGGCAGCGCCGCGCCCTCCTGCGCGCTCAGGAGAACCCTCCCGCCGGCATGTGGATAGAGCCGCCGCGCTACGAGCTCTCCTGACAGGCCCGCTCAGTCGCAAGGAGCGTCTCCCATGCCGCGAATGCAGCCCGCCGTCTTCGAAGAGTTCCTCCAGCAGCCCCACATTGGCGTGCTTGCCAGCTTGCGCCACGATGGGCGCCCCTACACCGTCCCTGTCTGGTGGCTCTGGAAAGATGGCGTTATCTGGGTCACCGGGACCCACACCCGCGTCTGGTGCCAGCAGATCAAGCGCGACCCCCGCGTGTCGCTCTGCATCGAGGCGACCGAGCCTGTCCCCGGCCATGTCGAATTCGATGGCATCGCCGAGGTGCTCACCCTGCCCGACTTCGACATCTGGCCCATTTCCCGCGAGCTCGCCGAGAAGTACGTCGGACGCAACGACCCGCGACGCTCTTCCGAGGTCGAGGCGTTCTTCGCCAACATGCAGACCGAGCCCCGCCTGCTCTTCCGTATCACCCCCACCGTGACCCGGGCCATCGATATGCGTGTCTACCGTGGGAAGCGGGCCGACCGCGAATACCAGGACCGCCAGAAGCCCGGCGCCTCCGCCGATCGCCCCTCGCCTCGTTGACACGCTGCCCGGCTCCCAAGCACGATCTCCGTACACCCTGTTGAATCCGAGGAACCCTGGCCCCGCGACCGGTCCCCCGCTCGCGACGCCTTTCTGCAGCCTATGACAAACCAGGTCCAGCGCCGCCTTGCCATCAGTGTCCAGCCCGTCCCCAAGCAGGATGCGAACGAACGCAAACGCAACTTCGACGAGACCTACCTTGGTTTCGATTCCGCCGCCGCGACGATTGAAGCATCCCGCTGCCTGCAGTGCCCTTCCGCTCCCTGCCAGGAGGCCTGCCCGGTCGGCAACGACATCCCGGGCGCCTTCGCTCTGCTCGAAGTTGGCGACATCATTGGCGCCGCCAACAAGTTCCGTGAAACGAGCAACCTCCCCGAGATGTGCGGCCGCCTCTGCCCCCAGGAGAAGCTCTGCGAGGGCGCCTGCGTGGTCGGCTTTGCCATCCGCCCCGATGGCCGCGCAGAACCGCCGGTCACCATCGGCAAGCTCGAAGCATTCTGCACCGACTACCAGCGCCAGGAGCTCCAGGGTTACCCCAGGCTCAGGTACGCGCCCGACCCGACGGGCCGGAAGGTCGGCATCGTTGGCTCCGGTCCCGCCGGCCTCGCGGTTGCCGAACAGCTCGCCCAGCTCGGGCACCAGTGCACCGTGTTCGAGGCCTGGCCCGAGCCCGGTGGTGTCCTCGTCTACGGCATCCCCAACTTCAAGATGCGTAAGAGCATCGTCGATGACTACATCTCCCACCTCGAATCACTTGGCGTGAAGTTCGTCCTCAATACCTGGGTGGGCCGCGACATCACCATCGACGGCATGCTCGACGGTGAGTTCGACGCCGTTTTCCTCGGCACCGGCGCAGGCGTCGGGAACGAGATGGGAATCGAGGGCGAGGAGCTCCAGGGAGTCCATAGCGCCACCGACTTCCTCGTCCGCGGCAACCTCCCCCCCGAAGAGCTTCCAGCCCACCTGCGCGAGCCTCTGCCCGCGCTCCAGAACGTCGTCGTGATCGGTGGCGGCGACACCTCCATGGACTGCGTGCGCACCGCCATCCGGCTCGGTGTGCAGAACGTGTCCTGCGTCTACCGGCGCACCGAAGCCGAGATGCCCGGCCGCGCCGAGGAGCGCAAGAACGCCCGCGAAGAGGGCGTGCGCTTTGAGATGCTCACCCTTCCCGTGCGCATCATTGGCGATGACGATGGCCGCGTGAAGGCCGTGGAGTGCCAGCGCATGGACCTCGGCGAACCCGATGAGTCCGGCCGCCGGCGCCCGGTACCCGTCAAGGGCAGCGAGTTCATTGTCCCGGCCGATGCCGTCGTCATCGCCATTGGCTACGGCGCCGACCCGCTCGTCCCCCAGTCCACCCGTGGCCTCCAGTCCGACCGCAAAGCCCTCATCAAGGTCGATGAAAGCGGAAGGACAACCCGGCGCGGAGTCTTTGCCGGGGGCGACAACGTAAACGGCGCCGACCTCGTGGTCACAGCGCTCGCTGCCGGACGCACCGCGGCCGCGGCAATCGCTGCCTATCTCGACTCACTGCCACCGCGCCGCTGACGGCCATTCGCCTCACGATTTACACGCGTTTTACAGAGCCCGGGCTACCGGGCATGCACTCTCCGATCGACGTTTACCTTAGACACATCGGAGCATCGTGCGTGAACAAGCCCCAGGCTCTCAATGCTTTCCTGTTCCCATCGGCGGACCAGCGAACGCTCGGGTCGGTTGAAACCCCGGCCATCCTGCGCTGGTCGCGGCCGACCACGCTCGCGCTCTGGCTCGTTGTCTTCGCCATCGAAGCCCAGACCATCATCTCCACCGGTACATCGAGGCATTGGATTGCCCTGGTGCTTTCCTCAGCCCTGTTCGTCGCCGCTCATGTCCAGTTCTGGTACGAGGAGTCCGAACAGGGCCGGCGCTTCCACCGCACCCTCGAAAAGATGCGCGGCCGCATCTACGAGGACGACGAGACCGGGCTTCCCAACAGCCGCCACTTCGTCTTCGAGCTGCGCCGCCAAATGATGCGCTCCGTTCGCAACGGACGCGGTTTCTCGCTCGTGCTCACCGACATCGTTGGCTTCGAGAACATCGGCGACAACCGGGACCGCGTTCTCATGTCCATCGGCCGCACCCTCCGCCAGGCAATGGGCGATGGCGACTTCACGGCCCGCCTCCAGGGCTCAATCTTCGCCGCCATCGTCTCTGACGAGCGCGATCGCACCGCCGCCGACAAGGCCGATTCAGCCCTCGTTGCGCTCGGCTCCTGCATCCCCCTCGAGCACGCCGGGCGGGTCTACCCGGTCGTATCCATCACTGGCTACGAGGGCGAGATTGAAGTCCGCGACTTCCTCAGGCGTGCCCAGCGAGACCTGATCGCCACTCGCTCGCACGATGTGGCCAACCGCCCTCGTCCGAAAGAGCAGCGAAAGAGCACTCACGCCGCCTGACCAGAAAGCACGCCTCCCGCGCGGGAGTTCCCAGCGTGGTGTTCGGAGCCCGGTAGCCTGGCCGCTACCGGGCTCTTCTCTTGGGCTGCCATCAAGAAACGCAAAGACCCCGGTCAACCGGGGCCCCTGGACGAAATATCGCTGGAGCGGGCGAAGGGAATCGAACCCTCGTCTCAACCTTGGGAAGGTCGCATTCTGCCATTGAACCACACCCGCGCGGTTCCGAAAGCCATCGTATCATCTGCCCACATTGAAGTTGAAGCCGGAGGCCTCGAATGCCCATCTCCAAAGCACTCTCCCTTACACCCGAACAGCTCGATGAGCTGATGCTCTCCTCGTGGAACATGCGCATCGCGACCATCGGGCCGGGCTCCCGCATCAACCTCACCCCGCTCTGGTTCGGTTGGGCCGGTGGAAGCATCTATACCTACTGCCGCGGCCAGAAGGTCGAAAACCTTCGCACAAACCCCGTTGCCACCGTCCTCGTCGACCGCAACGAGCGGTTCCCCGAGCTCCAGGGCGCCATGTTCCAGGGCGCCGCCACCGTCCTCGAAGACGCCGCCGCCGAGGCCGCCGACCCGCACCTCGAGGAAGTACGCATGCAGATGGGGAAAAAGTACGCCGGTGGCCACGGTGAGCCCGGCGAGCCGCGCCGCAACGACGCCTCCGCCCGCGGCCGTAACTGGCGCTGGGTACGCTTCGACCCATCCCGCCTTGTCACCTGGGACAACTTCAAGCTCGCCAGCCTCAAGCGCTCCTGAGCATGGCCGAAACCCTGTTGACAGCGGTCGGAGAATAGAAGGAGGACTTCTGTCAAGGAGGGCATCATGCACGGTCATGTGAGCGCTGTGCTCGCCGACAAGGGGCGGCAGGTGTACACGGTCGCACGCGGTGAGAGCGTCCGCGAAGCCGTCCGCCATATGAACGACAACGGCGTTGGCGCGCTCCTGGTGCTTGACGGCGCCGACCCTGTCGGCATCTTCACCGAACGGGATGTGCTCCGCCGTGTGGTCGGCGTGGGCCGTGACCCCGACAACACGCGCGTGGCCGACGTCATGACCACAGACCTCGTGGTCATTGAGCCTTCAACACCCGTCGACCAGGCCATGGCCATCATGACCCACCAGCGCTGCCGCCACCTCCCCGTTGTGGAGGAACACGAAGTTGTCGGGCTCGTCTCCATCGGCGACCTCATCCGCTGGATAAGCTTCAACCAGGAGGTCGAGATCCAGTACCTGGTCGACTACATACAGGGGCGCCGAACGGCCTGACCTCCGCTCCGCCTGGCGGTTCGGCCGGCCAATGCGCTCCGGCCGGTGACGCGCGAGGTCCGGTCCCCGTCGTTAGCCCTTGTGACCGGGCAGGGAACGGGGCACCAGGGCCGTCGATCCCGCGGCTTCCGGTGGTGGTCCTGGAGCGCAGGCCTACTTGAACTCGTACCCGCCCTTCACGCCCGCCGGCTCCGGGTCGGTGAGCACGTTCACGCAGGCAGGCTTGCCACTGTCAAAGGCTCGCGCGATCGCAGCCTTTATCTGTTCGGGGTGCTCCACGAACTCGCCGTGGCCGCCCAGCCCCTCCACTACCTTGTCATAACGAGCGTTATCACCGAGCATCGTGGCCGGTGTCCGGCCCGCGCCGTACTGGGCCTTCTGCCCGACATAGATCTGGTGCCAGCAGCGGTCATTCCCGATCACCGAAACGATCGGCATCTTGAACCGCACAAAGGTATCGAAGTCGAACCCGTTGAGCCCGAACGTGCCGTCGCCGTTCACCATCAGCACCTTCTTCTCTGGTGCGGCCACGGCCGCCGCCATGCAGAAGCCCGTGCCAACCCCAAGGGTCCCGAACGGCCCCGGGTCCATCCATTGCCCCGGGTTGTTCACCGGCAGCACGCTCGCTGCCAGCGCTACGATGTCCCCACCATCTCCGACCACGATCGTCTCGTCATCGACGAACTCGGCGATCTCCTTGCACAGCCGCAGCGGGTGAATCGGCATCGCATCCGAGTTCATGAAGACCTCGCGCTGGGCATCCGCCATCCCCTCCAGCCCCCGCAGATACTGCATCCACTCCCCGTGGTCGCCTTTGCCGATCTCCGCCGTGAGCTGCAACAGCGCCTGCCGGATATTCGCCTCAATCCCGATGCCGAAGTCCTTGTTCTTGCCGATGTCGCGAGGGTCGACATCGATCTGGATGAGCTGGGCTTCGGGGTTCCACGCCGGCGCGCGCCCGTACTTCAACCGGAAGTCGATCGGCGTCCCCAGGATGACAATCACATCGGCCTGCGAAAAAGCCGGCTTCCGCGAAAGCGAAAAGAAGTTGGGGTTCTCCTGCCGCAGGGTGCCGCGGCCCATCGCGTTCGTGTAAACCGGCACGTCCGCGGCGCGCGCGAACTCGGCCAGCTCCCTGTGCGCCCTGTGCCAGAACACCCCCGAACCGGCCATGATCATTGGCTTCCGGGCCTGCTTTATCGCCTGCGCGGCGGCCTTGATGAGCTGCGGGTCGCCCATCACCTCTCCCTGCGTGCGGTAGCTCCGCGGCCAGTGCACCTGGTCCTCGTCCACCCTGCTGAACAGCACGTCGGATGGAACCTGCAGGAAGACCGGCCCGAACCGTCCCGTCATTGCCTCACGGAAGGCCATCGCCATGTAGTAGGGCAGCCGCCGGGCCTCAAGCACCGTCTGCGACCATTTTGTGATCGGCTCCATCACGCGCTGAAGCTCAATGTCCTGCAGTGACCCCATGTCATACTCGCGCATCGGCGAACGGCCGCCGATGACCACCATTGGGCTCGACGCCTGGTAGGCGTTGGCCACCGCCGTCACCACATCCGTCACCCCGGGCCCGGCCGTCACCACGCACACGCCGGGCTTGAAGGTGATGCGTGAATACCCGTCCGCGGCGTGCCCCGCCGACTGCTCGTGCCGCGTGTCGATGACCTGGATGCCGTTGTTCAGACAGCCTTCGTAGATGTTCTGCACATGCCCGCCCGAGAGCGTGAACAGGTGGTTCACACCCTCCTGTTTGATCATGCGGGCGATCATCTCGCCACCGTCGATTAAGTTGCCCATGCCACGTTCCCCGGGTGTTGATTGTGGGCGGAGTATACGCGCGCGCGGGTTCAGCCGCCTGCCTGGGTCGCCGCGGAAGGCGGATGGATGGCCCCGGCATGAACAAACACACCCAGCGCCACAGCGGCTGCCAGTGCGCAGGCTGCTCCGAGGTAGAAGGGCGCGGAGGGGCCCACCTGGTCCCAGAGAAGCCCCGCCGCCACGCTCGAAAGCAGCGCCGCCAGGCCCGCCACTCCCTGGAAAAGCCCCATGGCGCTTGCCCGCAGCGGTCCAGGCGCCATGTCCGCCACCAGCGCCTTCGATACCCCCTCCGTCATCGCCATGTAGGCGCCATAAGCCACGAACAACGGCCACACCGCTGCGCCATCCCCTGCGAGAGCAAACCCCGCATATACGGCCGCGAAGGCCGCCCAGCCCGCCACGAGAAGCCATGCCCGCGGGATCCGGTCGGAGATGACTCCCGCAGGCAGCGAAAGCGCCGCGTACACCGCGTTGTAGGCCACGTAGGCGAGCACAACCATCGCCGTTGTTAGCCCGAGGTTCTCGGCCCTCAAGATGAGAAACGCATCCGAGGAGTTCCCCAGCATGAAGAGCACGGTGATCCCCAGCAGCAGGTAATACCGGCCCGGCAGTTCACTCCACCGCCGGCCATCACGGGCATCGGCCGCCCGGTCCGCTTGCCGTTCGGGAAGCCAGCGCAGCGCGACCACTGCTGCCACACCGGGCACAACCGCGATCGCAATCACGAGGCGCAGCCGGTCCTCGAGCAGGGCTATCAGGGCCAGCGCCACCAGCGGCCCGGCCACTGCCCCCAGCGTGTCCATGGCTCGATGGAAGCCGAAGACGCGGCCGCGGTAACGGGGCTCTGCGAAGTCGGCCAGCATGGCATCCCTGGGCGCCGTCCGCAGCCCCTTGCCAAAGCGGTCGAACGCCCTGCCCCCCAGTGCCACTGGCCAGCCCGGCGCCAGCGCGAGCACTCCCTTCCCCAGTGCGGCAAGCGCATACCCGCCCACCACGAACGGCTTCCGGCTGCCGGCCCTGTCCGCCCACCTCCCGGATAGCATCTTGGTCAGGTTTGCCGTGCCTTCGGCCACCCCTTCGACCACACCCAGCGCCAGCGCCGGCGCCCCCAGCGTTCCCGTGACGAAAAGCGGGATTAGCGGGTATACCATCTCGCTCGAGAGGTCCGCCAGCAGCGAGACCAGCCCCAGGACGACGACCGGGCGCGTTATGCCCGCCAGCCTGGCCTTTCGCGCCGGGAACCTCCGGGGGGCCGCCCGGCCGCTCACTCAGAGGTGCTCCTTGAGCCAGTCCCCCGCCGCCCTGATCACGTCCGGCCCGATCTCGAAGTGCCCCCCCGGCAGCCACACTAGGTCTTTCACTCCCGTGAGCGCCTCATAAAGCGATTCTGTAGCCTGCCGGGGTATCAGCTCGTCGTTCGTCTTGCCTACGATTCGTACTGCAACCCCGGCCAGCCCTCCCACATGGGAGCCCGGGCCCGACGCCGGACCCGCCAGGCCACCCTCGCCTACGAGGCAGAAGGCCGCTGCCTTGAACCGGCCGTCCGCCGCCACCGCGGGGATCCCGAGCATGCTTCCCATCGAATAGCCCACGAACCCCAGCCTTGAGAGGTCCAGCGGGTACGCCTCCGCCAGCGTGTCAATCGCCGCTGTTACTTCCGCGGCAAACTGCGCGGCAATGGCGGGAAAGCGGCCCCGGTCGCGGAAGATGGCCATGGGGTCGTGAACCGTGCGCTCTCCGTGCAACGGCGCGTCGAGGCCGGCGCAGGCCCAGCCACGTTTCGCCCACGCCTTCGCCGGCTCCTCCACGAAGTAGTCATCCTTGGTCGAAGTTGCAGGGTGCTGGATGAGCACAAGCGGCAGCGGTCCCTCTGGTTCGGGCGGGAGGAACATCAGTCCCGGAACGCGCTCGCCCGCGACTTCCAGCGAAAAGCGCACTTCGCGCAGTTCAGCGTAGAGCCGTTCGCGACGTGTCAGCCCCGAATCCACGCCTGCAAGGGTAGCGCGAAAGCCCGTGGTCGCGCTTGGCGGCCTCAACATCACGCCCGGCATCCATCTTCCCACCCGTTCGCAACCAGCCGGGGCTGTTGTCGAAGGCACTTGCCCCCGTCCTGTATGGTGTGAGCGGGCAGTCCCCGCGCCCCGGCGCGCCTGACCCGTCAAACCTCAACAACTCCGAGCGAACAGATGCCAGCTTTTCCCCTGCCGCTCCCGGTCCGCGTAGTGCTGCTGACCGGTCTTTGCCTGCTGCTGCCCGCGGCCCGTTTGTACGCCCCCGCGCGGGCTGCCGGTCCCGATGCCGTTCTCACCGTCAACAGCCTCGAAGACACCGACCTGCCTGACTCGGTCCTTACCCTCCGCGAGGCCATTCTGATCGCCACCGGCGCCCTCACAATCGACATCTCCCCGGAGGAGCAGGCGCAGACCCAGGGCTGCACCTATAGCGGCGCCGGCAACATCACCGGCGGCTGCGGCGCCGGGAAGACCGAGCTCATCCAGTTCGCCCCCTCCCTTGGCGTGTCCCCGGTGATCGTGCTGGCGGCGCCACTCCCGGTCATCAATGACACCGCCGCGCTCACCATCAACGGCGGAGCGGTCCTCCCCATCATCGATGCCGCCGCCGCCGGGGCCGACACCGATGGGCTGGTCATAACGTCGCCGGGGAACAACATCAGCCTGGTGACTGTCACCGGGGCGCCCCGTGATGCCTTCAGCGTCGCCGGAAACGGAAACGTCCTCTTCGGGATTGGAGCACGTTCGAGCGGCCGCCACGGTGTCCTCATCGGTTCGGGCACAGGCAACCAGGTCCAGTATTCGAGCATTGGCGTTGCTACCAGCGCCGACACGGCCTGCACCGTGGGCAACGGTGGCAGCGGCGTCTACATCGGCGCTTCGGTGACTGCGGCCACGGTCGCCGGCAGCGTCATCGGCTGCAACGCCGGCGATGGCGTCACCATCGATGGCGCCGACGAAAACGTCCTTCACACCAACCATATCGGCCTCTCCTCGACCGGCGTTGCCCTTGCCAACGGCTACGGCGTAGCCCTCTTTGCCGCAGCCACCGGAAACCAGGTTGGCCCCGGCCCTGCTGGCGAAGCCAACGTGATCGGCGGCAACACCAGCGCGGGCGTCTACATCGTTGGCGCCGGTACTACCGCCAACACGGTGATAGGCAACATCATTGGCCTGAAGCCCGGCGGCGAGGTGGCCGCCCCCAATGGCGGACCCGGCGTGGAGATCTCCACCGGCGCAGGCGCCAACACCGTGCGCAGCAACGTCATCTCTGGCAACGGCGCGCAGGGTGTGCTTGTCGCCGGCGTCGCCGGGACGGTCATCGCCGGCAACCGCATTGGCACCAACGGCCTCGGTTCCGCCGCTGTCCCCAACGGCGCCGAAGGCGTAACCCTCCAGTCGGGCGCCACGGGGACCACCGTGGGCGGCGCAGGCGCAGCCGACCGTAACCTCATCAGCGGCAACAAGAATGCCGGCGTCGTCATCCGCGACGCCGCCACCTCCAACAACCTCATCGAAGGCAACAACATCGGCCTGGACGCCAGCGGCGCCGTCAAGATCCCCAACGGGCAGGCGGGCGTGGCCATCTTCGAAGGTTCAGACAACCGCGTTGGCGGCGATGGCTCGCTCATCCTCCAGTTCATCTCCGGCAACACCCGCGAAGGCGTCTACATCGAATCTGCCCCCGGCACGAAGATCGGGCGGAGCACGTCCATCGGCACCGGCTTCAACACCTCCATCGCCATCGGCAATACCCGGGAGGGCGTTCTCGTCAGCGACTCGACGGGTGTGGTCGCGCGCCCCGGGATTGTGGCCGGAAACGGCCTCGCCGGCATGGCGGTTGTGGGTAGCAGCGCCTCTGGCAACACCCTTGCCCCCTACCTGAGCGGCGCCAACGGCGGGCTCCCCGTGGACCTTGGGAACGACGGCGCCACGGCCAACGACGCCGGTGACGCCGATACCGGCCCCAACGGCCTTCTCAACTATCCCACCATCACGTCACGGACCGGCGGCATGGTGAGCGGTACTGCCTGCACCGACTGCTCTGTACTCGTCTACATCTCCTATGCCGACCCCGCCGCCTCCGGTGGCAAGGCCGAATACCTCACCCGGGTGCAGGCCGGCGGCTCCGGCGCCTGGAGCGCTACCATCCCGGCCGGAGTTCCCCTCTCCAACATCTCCGCCATGGCCTGTACAGGCGCCTGCACGCCCGGCAGCGCCACCTCTGAGCTTGCCCCCGTGACCGTCGCAGCGCAGGTCAGGACCATCGAATTCGCCGTCTCGGCCAGCACCGCCCAGGAAGGCGGCTCAGTGCAGCTACAGGTCAGGCTCACCACGTCCGATGGTCTGCCCACCGCGAGCGGCGCCACCGTGCAGTATTCGACCGTGAACGGTAGCGCCACCGGCGGCAGCGACTTCACCCACGCGGCCGGGACGCTTTCGTTCCTCGGCGGCACTGCCAGCGGCGAAACGCGCACCATCACAATCTCCACCCTTGCCGACTCTGCCGATGACGCGGGCGAGACCTTCACCGTCACCCTCACGTCTGCCGGCAATGCCCGGCTGGGCAGTCTCAGCACCCATACGGTGACCATCGGTCCTCCCGGCTCAGGCCTGCCCTACCGGGTCTTTGTGCCCCTCGTGGCAAGGGATTAGCCGGCGCAGAACCCGCTCTTCCGCGCCCTTTGCTTGCAGAAACCGGGTGGAAATCGCTTGACACTGAACAGTTCCGGGTCAAGCATGCTTTCAGCGAGACGATCGCGCGCCTAGTCCGCTTCGGCGGAACGGGGGAACCAGTTCCTTGGGGCGAATCCGCAAGGGCCGCGACTTCTTGGAGTCCGGCACAGTGCGGAACGGCTAACTCCGGCCGTAGCCCGGCAGCTAACCTCGGCGGCGTAGGAAGACCCCTAGAAGGGCCTTCTGACAATGGCCATTTTGGCCCGGCGAGCATCGCAGGGGGCGCTTGACGCCCAGGGGACCTTTATCCCAGGGCTGACTGCCGGCTCAGCACTCCGCGAGCGGGCCTGGAACATCATTCCTTTCGCCCTATCACTCTTCCTCATCTCCACCATCTTCTGGGGACCGTTCTACGCGCCCTGGGCTTTTGCCATCGGGACGCTGCTCTTCTTCAGCTACTGGTTCATCCGCTCCTATGGCGTGGCGATCGCCTGCCTGGTAGGCCTTCGCCGCATCCGGCGCTGGGAACGGGTTGACTGGCCCGCCCTCTACCGGAATTGGCAGGCCCGGCGCCCCGAGGCGCCCGCATGGGACTGGGCGCGGCACATGGTTATCATCCCCAACTACAACGAGAGCGAAGAGAGCCTTTCCCGCACCCTCGATTCCCTCGCCGCCCAGCAGAACGCCTGGCAGCTCGTTGTCGTCATGGCCATGGAAGCCCGCGAAAAGGAAGCCCAGGCCAAGGCCGCCCGCCTCATCGCCGGCTATCGCGCGCGCTTCGGCGACATGTTCGCCACCTTCCACCCGGCGGGCCTTCCTGGCGAGACACCCGGCAAGGGCTCCAATGAAGCATGGGCCGCCCGCGAAGCGCGCATCTTCCTCATCGAACGCCGCCGCCAGGACATCGAGCGGTACACCATCACCAGCTGCGATGCCGATGCCGTCTTCCACCCCCGCCATTTCGCAGCTCTCAACTACCTCTTCCTGACCAACAGCGACCGATACCGCACCTTCTGGCAGCCCACCATCTTCAACTCCAACAACATCTGGGACATTCCCGCACCGCTCCGCATCCCCGATGGCCTTTCCGGCATCAATCGCCTCTCCAACCTCGTCATGCCCGGGAGCGTGAAGTTCCCCACCTCGTGCTACTCAGTGAGCTGGAAGATGCTCGACGAGGTCGACTACTGGGACGAAGAAGTCATCCCCGAGGACTGGCACGTCTACCTCAAATGCTGCTTCGCTCTCGGCGACAGCGTTCACGTCGAGGCGCTCTACCTGCCCCTCGGCAACGACTGCGTGCTCACCGATGGCTACTTCAAGACCCTCAAGGCCCACTATCACCAGAGCGTGCGCCACGCCTGGGGCGCGAGCGACATCCCTTACGCCTGGCGCGCTGCCACCGGGCGGCGCTCTCCCCTCGGGCTCCGTCGACGTTTCCTGCTCGCCGGGGCTGTGACCAAGGTCCACGTCATGTGGGCAGCACAGTGGTACCTGGTGACTCTCGGCATTCTCCTCCCGGCCCGCATGGCCGGCGCCCTGAATGCCCCTCTGCCTCACTGGTGGACTAACCGCTACCAGATTCCCGGGACGGGCTGGCACCCCGAGCAGATTATCCACCCCTCAAAGTGGTTCACGTTCGACTCCGCCGGCCTTGTGGAGCCCACCATGTGGGTCAACCTGGTGGGTGTCCTCGTTGCCCTCTGCCTCTTCCCGCTGATCGCCATGATCATCATCGAAACCCTCACCCGCCCCCGCAGGCCCCGGTACGTCAGCCGCTGGGCCGCCCTGGCCCAGTACACCATGTGGCCGCTGATGGCCGTGATTACCTTCTTCTTCGCCAGCCTGCCCGCGCTCCATGCCCAGGCAAAGCTCGCGCGCGGCCGGGGCCTAATCTACCGTGTTGCCGAAAAAGGCAGCCGGAGGGTCGCCCTGCCCCAGCCGGTCCCGGCCTCCGAGCCGCTTCCCGCGGATGCCGTGGGCGCCCTCGGCGGCGGCTCCTAGCAGGGACCGCTCCCGCTTTCGAAAGCGCCGGGGCCCGCCGAACGCCGGCACGGGCCCCGGCTTTCACCCACGTGCCGTGGCCGCTATCGTGTGTCAAACCTCCGTGAGGTGTTGCACGTGTCCATCATCCAGTCTGCAACCGGGCCCCTCGATACGGCGAACATGGGCTTCACGCTCATGCACGAGCATGTCCTCGTCCTGTGGCCGCCCATGTACCAGCAGTACCCCGAGCTCTTCGACCGTGCCTCCCAGATGGAGAATGCCGTCGCCCGCCTGACAAAGGCGCGCGAAGCCGGAGTCCGCACAATGGTGGACCTCACCCCCATTGACCTGGGCCGTGACCCTGCCTTCATCGCCGAGGCCTCCCGGCGCTCGGGGATGCAGATCATCGTGGCCACCGGACTCTACTACCAGGTCCCCTTCTACTTCCATCATCGCCCCGACCAGGAGATGGTGGACCTCTTCGTGCGCGATATCACCACCGGCATTGGCCGCTCAGGCGTGCGCGCGAACGTCATCAAGTGCGCCACCGAACCCGAGATGCATCCCATGAACGAGCGCGTGCTCCGCGCCTCGGCGAAAGCTCACCGGGCGACGGGCGTCCCCATCTGCACGCATACCTACGCTGCCGGCCGCACTGGCCTCGACCAGATCCGCGTCTTCAAAGAAGAGGGCGTCGACCTAAGTCGCGTCGTTATCGGCCATTCCGACGACTCCGACGACCTCTCCTACCTCGAGCAGATCGTCCAATCGGGCGCCACCTGCGGCATGGACCGGATCGGCCTGCCGGCGCCGCGCACCTCTGAACAGCGCGCCGACATGATCTCCGCCTTGATTGAGAAGGGCCATGCAGACCGGATCACCGTGTCGCACGACGCTTCTTGCCACATCGACATGATTCCCCCCGGTATCGCCGATACCGTCCTTCCCAGGTGGAACTACACCCACATCCCGCTCGACGTGATTCCGATGCTGCGCGAGCGCGGCGTAAGCGAAGCAGATATCCGCAAGCTCACGGTGGACAACCCCCGCCGTCTCTTCGAACAGAACCAGCCCTACTAGATCTGCCGGGCGCTCGCCGGTGGCCTACTTCCTCGCCCACATCAGGATTCGTTTGAACGGGTAGAAGTACGGCTCTGCCTCGCTCAACAGTGGCAGAAGACGCTCTCTGTAGCGTGCCAGGTAGGCTTCGAATAGCGCCGGCGATAGCCTCTTCTCGTAGTCCGTCAGCAGGGTGCCTCGCGTCCATTCAATGACCTCCGTTCGCGATGGCAGGTGGTGCACATACACCTGCAGGCGCACCGACTGCTCCCTGAAGCCGAGCTCGTCGAGCGTCTCCGCGTACCATTCGGGCTCCTCCACGGGAACTCCCCGCTCGTACCCTCCCATGGCGCTCGCAAAGGGCTCCTCGCGCGCCACCTCATCGGCAATCGTGTGAGATGGGTGGCCGTGATTCGCCGGGACCTGCACCGCCAGCTGACCCCCGGTCTTCAGCATCCCGGCAAGCCGCGCAAAGAGCTCCCTGTGCCCCCTGATCCAGTGAAGCGCTGCATTCGAAAAGACCACATCCAGCGGCTCCCTGGGCTCGAACGTCGCAATGCCGGCCAGTTCGAAGCGGATGCCGCCGCCCGCATAGGGCGCGCTGCGTGCCAGCATCGTCTCCGAGTTGTCGATCCCCACCGTCCCGGCAGCCCCGGTGTGCCGGTGCAACGCCGTGGTGAGCTCTCCCGTTCCGCAGCCCAGGTCGGCCACCTGCCCCCCGGGGCACGGCGCTACCATTGCCAGCAGGTCAAAGAAGGGTTTGCTGCGCTCGGCACGGAAGCGCTGGTACTGGTCCGGGTTCCAGGCGCCCTCGGTCACTTCACCCCCCCCGCGGCGTTGAGGCCAAGCCCCATCACGTAGAAGGGCGCTCCCCGGGGTGCGAAGCGCATCGTGGTCAGGATCTCGAATCCCAGGCGGCCGTAGAGAACGTGGGCACGGCTATCCGCGCGCGTGCTCAGCACGGCCGTTGACTCTGGACGCCCGTCGAGAAGCTCCCGTATGAGCGAGGCCCCAACTCCCCGCCCCTGGTGCTCCGGGGCTACCGCAACCTCGACCACCTCGTACGAATCTGAAAGCCAGCGATTCGCCGCCGCGCGCGAGAGAGCCGCGGCCACCGTGTCGTGCCACCACTGTCCCGGCAGCCCGTGGTAGCCGTAGGCCATCCCCAACACGCACCCTTCACCCTCGACAGCACAGAAGGCCCTGTAGCCTTCTCGCAGACAATGGACCTCCACCATCCGCGAGCGTATTTCGTCGCCGCGGCCCGGGTCGCTGTAGGGTGGCTGCGCAAACGCACGCGAGTAGACGTCAATGGCCCCCTCAAAGAGGGGGCCATCGGTCGCGAGCCGCTCGATTCTCCAGCTCATCCCCGGTACTGGACCCTGCCGCCCACGCGGTCCTTGTTCAGCCGCTTGTTCAGGTGCAGACCCTCCAGGATGAACTCCACCGCGGCGGCCGTTTCTGGCGCCGGTGCACCCGGTGCAACCTTCTGCACCGCCGCGGCGAGCCCGTCAATCTGCTGGGCCAGCCTCGTGTACTGATCGCTGGCCACGCCTTCGCCCACTTCCACCGCCGTCCCGGCCTTGAACCGGGCCACTACGGGCTCCAGCTCCCCCAGGTTGTAGTGGCGGTTGAACACAGCCACCACAGCGTTCTGGATCAGCTTCTCGATGATCTGTTCCTCGCGCCCTTCCTCCACGGTTTCGAACTCCACCTTCCCCGTGAGCGTGGGCACGATGTACGGCAGGTCGCTCACGCGGGGGACAATCACCTCTTCGCTGGTGAGGATAGAGCGGCGCAGGGCGTTCGCGAGCAGGCTTTCGTAGTTGGCGATGCTGGCCCTCACGCTCACCCCCGAACGCTGATTCACATCCGGGCTCCGCCGCGCGAGGCGGCTCACCTCCGCGATGACCTCCTTCATGTACGCCGGGACAACCACGTTGAAGTCGGCCGGGACCGGGTGGTGCTCGGCGTCCATGATGCCGATCTCATGCTCGATCTTGATCGGATAGTGGGTACGAATCTGCGCCCCGTAGCGGTCCTTGAGCGGCGTGATGATCCGCCCGCGATTGGTGTAGTCCTCAGGGTTTGCGCTCGCCACAACCACCACATCCAGGGGCAGCCTGATGCGATACCCCCGGATCTGCACATCCCGCTCCTCAAGGATGTTCAGCAAGCCCACCTGGATCCGTTCCGCCAGGTCGGGCAGCTCGTTGATGCAGAAGATCCCCCGGTTTGTCCGCGGAATCAGGCCGTAGTGAATGGTGAGCTCGTCCGAAAGGTACTTGCCCTCCGCCACCTTTATCGGGTCCACCTCACCGATCAGGTCCGCGATTGTGATGTCCGGCGTTGCAAGTTTCTCCCCGTACCGCTGGTCGCGCGTGAGCCAATCGAGCTCCGCATCGTCGCCCTGGGCCGCGATGATGTCCCGCCCGGCCCGCGTAATCGGTGCGAACGGGTTCTCCGGGATTTCGCAGCCCCTGAGCACGGGCGTCGCCTCGTCCAGCAACGAGGTCAGCGAGCGGATAATCCGCGACTTCGCCTGTCCCCGCTCCCCGAGGAAGATGACGTCCTGCCCCGCCAGGATGGCGTTGACGATGTGGGGCGCGACCGTCTCCTCGTATCCGAAGATCCCGGGGAAGAGCTCCTCCCCGCGGCGCATCTTCTCGATGAGGTTCTTCCTCATCTCCTCACGCACGGGAAGAACCCTGTAGCCCGATGCCTTCAGTTCGCCGACAGTGCGCGGCCGTTCAAGGGTTGTCACTACCTGCCACCTCTCCACCAGCCACTCCCCTGGGGAGAGCGGGGGTCGTCTCGGTTGATCCCGGCCGATGACGATTCGCTTTCGCCCGGCCCGTCTCTCGATCATAGGGTGCCCGGTAGGCGTGTCAACCGAAGGCCCCGCCCCCGCGTGGCGCCCTCCGGGGCGCCCGGGAACCCGCTCTCCTTTCACCGCCGCCCCCGGTCCCGTAGGGAATCTGCCCGATGCTTGTTCCCGCGGCCTCTGCCGATACCTGCTGTGGACACCACCACAGGAGCGCCGCCACCATGGCAGACGCAGCCGAGCAATGGACCGGGACCGAAGCTCCCCTCGAAGAGCAGGCGGACCCGCGCATCATCCCTATCAGCCAGGGCGCGGCAGGCTCGCCCCTCGGTGTCGAACGCCGCACCGAGGGCGGGCTCACCCTTCGCTTCGCCTTCGACCTGCCGAAGTTGCCCGGCCTCATGGCCGTCCACACCTGGACCCACCAGCAGCTCGTCAACGGCGCTCTCATCCTTGCCGTGCTGCTGCTGGCTGGCTACATGGCCTTTCAGGCCTGGTTCGGCAGCGACTCCGTAGCTCCCGCAGAGGCGCCCTCCGCAGCCGCTGAGTTGCGCCCCAACGTGCCCGCTCCATTCAATCCGACCATCGAGACCCCCGTCGTTGGCGCCGGTACCTACGTCGACCGGATGGCCTCCGTTATCGGCCACGTTGAAATCGGCACCGGCGTCTTCGTCGCTCCATTCGCCAGCATCCGCGGCGATGAGGGCCAGCCCATCCACATCGGCAACGGCTCCAACGTCCAGGACTTCGTCATGCTGCACGCCCTCGAGACCTTCGCCCAGGGCAAGCTCGTCGAGAAGAACCTCGTGACGGTAGACGGCAAGAAGTATGCCGTCTACGTGGGCTCGAATGTCTCGCTCGCTCACCAGTCCCAGGTCCACGGACCCGCCGCCGTCGGCGACAATACCTTTGTCGGCATGCAGGCGCTCGTCTTCAAGGCAGTTGTGGGCAAGAACGTGGTCATCGAGCCGGGAGCGAAGGTAATCGGCGTCACGATCGCCGATGGCCGCTACGTCCCCGCCGGGAAGACCATCGCCGCCCAGTCCGATGCCGATGCGCTCCCCGAGATCACCGGTGACTACCCGTTCGCCAAACTCAACGAGGGAGTGCTCCACGTGAACCACGAATTCGCCGATGGTTATCTCGCCGCTTCCGGCAGCGCCGGGTCACACGCTTCCTCGCCTGCCCCGGGCGGCGGTTCCGGTCACTGAGGCGCGGCGCCGCGTCTACCAAGGATTGCCTCAACTTCCTCCAGCGAATCTGGCCGGTTCGCATTCCGGAAGCTGAACAGCCCCGGGTCCTGCGCCGATGCCTCACCCTCGTCTACCACAAGCACGTCAAGGCCCGCGAAGGCATCGGTGATCTTGAGATCGCCCCGTTCCACGGCCTTCTCGAAGCCGGGCAGGCATGTCGCTGCCCGGTAGGCCGCTACGAGCGGGTTCAGGCGCCGTGCCACCTCCACCAGTGCGACGTCGTGGCCGCGGGCCCGGTCCGCCAGGAACTGCACAAGCCGCGGTTGCAGCAGGGGCGCATCGCACGAGGCAGCGAAGCAGTAGTCGGTCTCCACGGCGGGCAACCCGCTCGCCAGCCCTGCGAGCGGTCCACGCGCTTCCCAGCGGTCTTCAACAACCACGGCGGATTTCGCCAGTTCCAGCCGCGGCAACACCTGTTCCGCTGCTCGCACGATGACCAGCCGGTCGCACGCCACCTGCAGCGCCTGCGCCACCCACTGGAGCATGGGCTTGCCGGCCACGACCGCCGAGGCCTTGTCCGAGCCGAAGCGCGTGCTCTTGCCCCCGGCAAGGATGAGCCCCGTCAGGCTGCCATTCCCATCCATATCCACGATCGTCGGCCGGTGAGTGGCCTCAGAGCAAGCTCCTTCCTGCCCGCACTCAGACCGCGCCCAGCCGCTCCCCGTACTGGCGGGCGAAGTACTCCCGGAACTCCGGGTTCTCCGCTGCCGCCCAGGCGTCCGCGTTGCCGGCGTACCAGCGTACCGTGCGCTCCAGCCCCTCTTCAAAGCGCACGGCAGGGCGCCAGCCGCGGCTGCGAAGGCGCCGGCTGTTGAGCGCATAACGCCGGTCGTGGCCCGGGCGGTCCTCCACCCGCTGGATCAGCGACTCGTCCCGGCCGGCAAGCCTGCAGATCGCCTCCGCCACAACCCGGTTGGGCAAACGCTCTCCCGAACCGATGTGAATCGCGTGCGCGCCCGCTGCGCCGGGCAGGTGCTCCAGCAGCAGCCCTACCGCCGCAACAATGTCATCCACGTGAATCCATTCGCGCTCCTGCAGCCCATCCCCGTACAGGGGCAGGGGCACACCCGCCAGCGCCCTCGTGATGAAAAGGGGGATGAACTTCTCAATGTGCTGATTTGGCCCGTACACATTGCACGAGCGCAACACCGTCACCGGCAGTTCGTAGGTCTCGGCGTAGGCGCGCACCTGCAGCTCCGCGGCCGCCTTGCTCGCCGAATACGGGCTTGTGGGGGCGAACTGCCCCTCCTCTTCCGCTTCCACCCCCGGCGCCAGCGACCCGAACACCTCGTCCGTCGACATGTGCACCAGCCTCGCCGTCCTGGTGGCGCGCACCGCCTCCAGCAGCGAAACCACCCCCTCCACATCCGTGCGCACGAATATCCCGGGGTCCAGGAGCGAGCGGTCGACGTGCGTTTCCGCTGCGAAGTTGATCACCACGTCCACGTCCGCGACAAGCTCGCGAACCAGCGCGGAATCACAGATGTTCCCCTCTACAAAGCGGTAGCGCGGATGGGCGGCAATGGAGGCAACGTTGGCAGGGTTGGAAGCGTAGGTGAGCGCGTCCAGGTTCGTCACCGCGTGGCCGGCCGCCACCAGCGCTCGGGCCACGTGGCTGCCAATGAAGCCGCAGCCGCCTGTCACCAGCACCCTCATTCTGCTGCCTCCACGCGTGAATGGTCGCCCAGGGTCAGCCGGGCCCCGGCCGGCGCCCCGGCCACACGCACGTTCCGGCCGATCATCGAATCCGCGATCTCCGGGCAGGCGGCGATGATGCTGTCCTCCATCACGATGGAGTTCCTGATTGCCACCTCCGTGAGTTCGCAGCGCGCCCCGATCGCGACATAAGGGCCGATACGGCAGCCCCTCAGCCGGGCGCCCGCGCCAATGACCAGCGGACCCACGAGCCGGCACCCATCGACCTCCGCTCCCGCGCCGATGGAAACCGCACCCTCGACCTCCGAGTCCACCAGCCGGGCGCCGCATTCAATCTGTCCCGGCATTGAATCGAGGATGACCTGGTTGGCGTGAAGCATGTCCTCCATCTTCCCGGTATCGATCCAGTACTCCCCGGTCAGCGAAACGTCCACCGGCCGCCCGGCGGCCAGCAGCCCGTTGATGCTGTCGGCGATTTCGAGCTCCCCCCGTGGGCTCGGCGATTGCCGGTCTATCACGTCGAATACCGCCCCTCGAAACGCATAGACGCCAATCACCGCCAGGTCGCTCGGAGGGATCGATGGCTTCTCGACCACCCGCGCCAGCCTGCCGCCTTCCATCTCGGCTACTCCGAAAGCCCGCGGGTCTGCCACCTGCCGAAGGATGACGGCGGCCGCGGCATTCGAACCTCGAAACCGCTCCACGAACCCCACTATCCCGCCGCTCAACACATTGTCACCCAGGTAGAGGATGAAGGGCTCTTCTCCGAGAAACGGCCGTGCGATCGCGACCGCATGTGCGATGCCCAGCGGCTCGGGCTGCGGGATAAAGGTGAACCGCGCTCCGAACCCCGGGCCGTCGCCCATCGCTTCCCGGATCTGCTGACCGGTGTCCCCGACAATAATGCCAATCTCGGTGATTCCCGCCTCGACCAGCTGACGCACCGGGAAGTGCAGCACGGGCGTGTTCGCAATCGGCACCAGCTGCTTGGCGCCCGAATACGTGAACGGCCGCAGGCGGCTTCCCTTTCCCCCGGCCAGCACTAACCCTCGCATCGAATCGTGATTATATGCCGCTGTCTCCTTGAGCACTCCGCGCATACCATTCTGCAACGTGACCGGGCGCCGTCCGCGAGTCCTGCTCAACGCCAGCGCAGTGCCGGCAAGGCCCGCGGGCGCAGGCGTCTACACCCTGGAGCTCGCCGCGGCCCTCCGAAAACGCGACGACCTCAGCCTGCTCGTTGCCTCTCCCCATTACGACGCCGATATCCCTTCACCGGCCGGAGGTGCGCTTCGCCGGACCTCCTGGGAGCAGTTGCGGCTTGCCCGCCTCATGGCGAAGGCCGGCGTCGACGTCTACCACGGCGCCCACTTCTCCGTCCCCTTCGGAGCAGGCATCCCCTGCATCGCCACCGTCCACGACCTCACCTTCTACCGGATCCCGCGCCGCTACCCGCTCCACCGCCGCCTCTACTACCGCGCCCTGGCCGAAACCTCTCGCCGCGCCACCTGCCTCATCGTCCCCTCGCGTGCCGTGGCGCTGGATATCGAACGGTACCTGAACTACCCGGCCGGCAAGGTCCGCGTCATCGCCGAGGCCCCGCGCGCAGGCTGGGGACCGGCCCCGGAAAGCGAAGTGGACACCACCCTCAAGCGCTTTGGCGTCGAACAGCCCTACTTCCTCTGCGTGGGAACGGCCGAGCCCGGCAAGCGGGCGGTCGATGCCATCCGCGCCCTTGCGAAGTTGAAGGAACGTGGGCCGGCGCCCCGGCTGGTGCTTGCAGGCAACGCGGGCCCTCTCTCGAAGGCTCTCCAGCGAGAAGCCGCACGCCTCGGTGTTGCCGCCCGCGTGACCTTCGCCGGCTACGTCGGCGACTCTGAGCTCTCCTCCCTCTACACGGGCGCTACTGCCCTTATCTTCCCTTCCCTGTACGAGGGCTTCGGCCTCCCGCCTCTCGAAGCCATGGCCTGCGGAACCCCCGTCATCTCCGCACGCGCGCCCGCCATGACCGAGTGGCTGGGAAACACCGCCATCTTCGTTCCCCTCCGCGACCCCGCGGCGATCGCCCGTGAGATGGCCGGCCTGCTTGACAGCACCCGGCGCCGGGCCGAGGTGGGCGCTGCCTGCCGTGAACTCGCCTCGCAATTCACCTGGGAACGCGCGGCTGCCGAGACCGCCGCCCTTTACCACGAGGTGCTGCGCTCGTGAGTCCTGGCATCGTGATCGTAACCTTCCGCTGCCGCGACCTCGCCCTCGCCTGCCTTGAGTCGCTCGCCGCGCACCTTCCTCATGCGCTGCCGGCCACCGTCGTTGTGGACAACGCCTCGGGCGATGGAACGGTCGAAGCCGTGCGCGAGAGGTTTCCGGCCGTCACCGTCATCGAAGAGCGCTCGAACCTCGGGTTCGCCGCCGCTGCCAATTCCGGCATCCGCGCGCTGCCAGGTTGCGATGTGGTCTGCCTTCTCAACCCCGATGCTGTTGTTCTCGACTCCGGCCTCGATGCGGCTGCCTGCTACCTGCGCGACAACGGCGACACAGGAGTCCTCGGAGCCCGTATCGAGAACATGGATGGCACCATCCAGCCATCCTGCCGGGCATTCCCCGGCCATCTCACCGCCCTTTTCAACAGGCACTCGCTCGCCACCAGGTTCCTTCCCGGCAACCGGTGGTCGCAGCGCTATCTCATGACGGAGTGGAACCACGAAGACGTCCGCGAGGTAGACTGGGTCTCCGGTGCCTGCATGCTGATTCACCGCCGCGCCATCGACCGTGTAGGCCTGCTCGACCCTGCCTACTTCTTCTCGATCGAGGATGTCGACTACTGCCGCCGCGTCCACGATGCAGGGCTCGCCGTGCGCTACTTCCCTGCCGCGCGCATCCAGCACCGCGTTGGGGGCAGCACAAAGCACGCCGCCTACCGCGCCATGTACGCCCACCACCGCGGCATGTGGACCTACTACCGGCGCCACATGCGCGGCAGCATCCCAATGGATGCCCTTACTGCTGCCGGGATTGGCGCCCGGCTCGGCGTCCACGTGGTGTCCTACACTCTGCGGCGGCTGAGACAGCGAATCTTTGCCGCTGTTTAGCCCGTTCCGCTCCTGGCCCCCGGCCTACTGCGTGCCCGACTCCGCGCTCGCCTGCTTGCGGCCGCGGAGTTCCAGCACCCTCACCGAATTCCACATCGAGCGGAGGTAGCCAAGCGTCGCCACAAGCGCGAGCGAGAACAGCAGGACCGCAGCTCCCACCACGGCCGAGCCGGCGCTCTTGTACCAGACGTGGAGCAGCAGGGCGGCCCCACAGAACACGGCCGTGATCAGGTAAGTCGCGAGGGTCACATGGAGCGGCTGAAGGCCGAACATCCGCTCGATCCGGTCATGGAAGTGGTCCTCGTCGAAGAGCATCGGGTGGCGCGCATCGAGGAATCGCCTCAGAAAGGCAATCCCCGCGTCGAGCACAGGCAGCCCGAGCGCAACCAGCGGAATGTAGAGCGGCACGCGTCCGGTGGAGTCCACAAACCCTGCCACGCTCAGCCCCGCGATTGTGAAGCCCAGGAAGTACGCTCCCGAGTCGCCCAGCCAGCGCCGCGCCTTTGGCAGATTGAATGGCACGAACCCGAGCGAGGCCCCCGCCAGCGCCCCGAACAGCAGCGCAATCAGCTCGTGCCCAAGGTCCCACGCGACATAAGCCATCGTCCCCGCAATGAGCGCCGAAATCCCGGCCGCTACCCCGTCGCGACCATCTATCAGGTTCATCGCGTTCGTTACAAGCACCACCCAGAAGACCGTGACCACGGCGTCGAGTGGCCCGAGCGCTACCTTGCCCCCCACGGGCATCGTCATCTCGCCAATGCGGTAGCCGCCAACATAGAGTCCCACCGCTGCCACAATCTGAAGCCCGAACTTCGTCTTCCAGTTGAGGTCGCGGAAGTCATCCCTCGCGCCCACCATGAAGACGAGCGTGCCGCACACCACCAGCGTCAGGAACTCGCGCCAGTCTTCCCTCATGAACTCCCGGCCCTGCGTCGAAACTATCGCAAGCACCAGGGGAGCGCAGATGAAGGCCGCCACAATGCTGAAGCCGCCCACCCGCGGCACATGAGCTTCGAGCCTCCGGCTCGCCTTCGTGGGGAGCCGCAGAATCCATGTGAGAGGCGCCGCCACTGCAAAGGCAATCACGGCGACGGTCAGCTCCAGGCTCATCCGGGGCCTCTCTGGTGGCGCCCTGCTGCACGCGCGCCCACGCTGAAGGACAATACACCCGATACGGTGCTGCCGCTATCCGCTCGCGCCCTCCGCCTGCAGGTCCGCCTCGACCATCATCCGCACCAGCTCGGGAAAGGCCACCGTGGGCCGCCAGCCCAGCGCCCTGTTAGCCTTTGCTGAGTCTGCCCGCAGGTGGTCAACCTCGGCCGGGCGAATCAGCGAAGGGTCCGTGCGCACGAACTCCTCCCACGGGAGCTCCACTGCACCGAAAGCCACTTCCACGAATTCACGCACCGAATGCGCCTCGCCCGTGCCAATCACGTAGTCATCTGGCGCCGGCTGCTGCAGCATCAGGTGCATTGCCCGCACGTAGTCGCCCGCGAAACCCCAGTCGCGTTTCGATTCCAGGTTGCCCAGGGCCAGCTCCTTCTGTTTGCCCACCTTGATGCGCGCGACCGCCCGCGTGATCTTCCGGGTCACAAACTCGGGCCCCCGCCTTGGCGACTCGTGGTTGAACAGTATCCCGCTGCACGCGTAGAGCCCGTAGGACTCCCTGTAGTTCACCGTGATGTAGTGCCCGTAGCATTTCGCCACGCCGTAGGGGCTGCGCGGGTGAAAGCGCGTGTTCTCATTCTGGGGTGACTCCGCCACCCGGCCGAACATCTCCGAGCTCGAAGCCTGGTAGAACCGGATGCGCCCATCCTCGCCCCCTGCCTGCCTGATCGCCTCCAGGATGCGCAGCACCCCCAGCCCCGTGACCTCGCCCGTCAGATCCGGCTGGTTCCACGAGATTGGCACGAACGAAACCGCCCCCAGGTTGTACACCTCGTCCGGCTGCACTTTGCGCACGAGCGAAATGAGCGAGGCGTTGTCCAGCAGGTCGCCCTGCGCCAGCTCCACCTGCGGTAGCTCCGCCTCCACCAGCGCGCGGCGAGGGTTGTCCTGCCCTCGCACCATCCCCACTACCCGGTAGCCGAGCCCCAGCAGGTGCTCCGCCAGGTAGCGGCCGTCCTGCCCGGTGATGCCTGTGATCAAGGCCGTCTTCACAATCTGAGGATCACCCACTCGCGCCACGCAGGCAACCGCACGACGCCATCCCTAGGCCCCCCGGGCGCGCTGGTGCAGCTCGCCGTCGTGCATCTCCAGGATGCGGTCGGCCAGCAGAGCCATCTCCATGTCGTGGGTCACCATGATGCCGAGCTTGTCCCGTCCCTTCACCTCGCTGATGAGCGACTCCACCACCTGCCGTCCGCGTTGCGAATCGAGGCTCGCGGTGGGCTCGTCCACCAGCACAAGCTCCGGGTTGTTCATCAGCGCCCGGCCAATGGCCACGCGCTGCTTCTCGCCCCCGCTTAGCTGCGTTGCGAGCGCGCCGGCCCGTGAGGCCAGCCCCAGCTCTTCCAGGAGCTGTCGCGCTCTGGCCGAGGCTGCCCGCCGCGAACCTCTGCCAATGGCGTTGACAACCATCAGATTCTCCCGCGCTGTGAGGAAGGGGAGGAGGTTGTTCGCCTGGAAGACGTACCCCACCGAGCGCCGGCGGTACTCCGCCTGCTGACGTCCGCGAAGGTGCGCGATATCCCGCCCGCGCACCCTGATGCTCCCGTGCGTGGGTGTCAGCAACCCGCCAATCATCGCCAGGAGCGTCGTTTTCCCCGAACCGCTTGGCCCCACGATCGCCACGAACTCGCCCGGCTCCGTGGCGAACGAAACGTCGCGCACCGCGTGCACCGCCTGCTCCCCGCTCCCATATGTCTTGCTGAGACCCGAGACCTCCAGCGTCGCCGTCATTGCCGTGCCCTACTGTTGCTGCCCGAGGGCGATAATCGGGTCGACCCGTGCCACCTGCCGTCCCGAAAAGAGCGCGCCGCCAAGGCCCGTGACAAACAGCAGGGCCGAGGTCGTCACGAACGTGCCGTTCGTGAAGGCAATCGGTACCGATTCGGGCAGTCGCTGCAGCGCCCGCTCTGTTGCCCAGGCCAGCGGCAGCGAGACGGCGAGCCCGATCGCCAGCACGGCCACGACCTGGGCCAGCACCTGCCGGAAGAGATAGAACGAGCTGGCGCCAAGGGCCTTCAGCACACCGATCTGCGAAATCTTCTGCAAGGTCAGCACGTAGAAGAACACGCCGATGACGAGCGCACCGATCACATAGCCGAACGCCCTCAGTGAGGTCACCGTCGACTGCTGGCCCGAGACGCCCTCAATGTTCGCGAACGCCGTCTCCTTGTTCACCGCTTCATAGTCATCGAACTTGCCAGTCACGCCCTTGCCTTTCAGGAGGACGATGCTCGCGGCTGGCTGCTCCGCGGCCGGCATGTCGCCGTATTTCAGATCCCTCCACGTGTCCCGCAGGATGTAGACGGCCGGCTGGAAGAAGAACGCCCCCTCGTTTATCTCTCCCACAATCGTGAACGTTCGCACCCCCAGGCGCAGTCCGATCTCCACCGTGTCGCCCACATCGAGGCCGGCCGCTTTCAGGAAGCTCCGGTCGGCGAGCAGCCCGTTCCCGTCGCCCGCCGTCAGTGCTCGCCCGGAGGTGACCCGTGGCTCGCCGATGGTCCCGGGGTCGTATCCCAGGAAGGCCGCCGAGCGAATCTTCCCCCGGCTATCGCTGTAGTTTGCCGCCACATACCCGAGCGGCGCCGCGGCCGTCACGCCGGGCGCCGAAAGGGCCCTGTCCACTGACTCCTGGCTCATCTCCGAGCGGATTACGCTCAGCCCCGCCCTCTCCGAGTAGGCGATGGCATCGGCGTTGAAGTTACGCAGGGCGCTCCCCGCCAGGACATTCAACCCAACGCCCAGGCCGTTGATCATCAGCACAAGGTAGGAGATGAGCATCACAATCATGGCGATGAGCCCGAACTGGAACTTTCGCCGGCGCATCTCAAGCAGCCCAATCATTCGCCTGTTCCCTCCTTGCCCGGCGGAAGCAGACCTTCCAGCAGGATATCCAGGTATGCATCGACGCTCGCCGCCGGGCGCAGCGGGAAGCGCTCTGGCGATATGCCGCGCAGCAGCCCATCGGCAAAGACCGTGGCCATGATGGCCTGGGTCATCACCGTAACACCAAGGTCCGACCGCAGGAGGCCGCGCACCTGCGCCTCCTTGATATAGGACCGCAGCTCGCGAAACACGTGGGTCGCGGTGCGCAGGAGTGGTTCCTGCAATGCCGGGTGGTCCTCCCATTCTGGCATCGCCATCCAGATAGCGGGGCGCCGATGGATGAACCCCTGGAGTGTCGCCAGCAGGAAGCGCCGAAGCTCCCCGCGGACGTCGGACGGCTCCGGGGGCAGCACTCCCACGGCAAGCTGGCGAATCCCTTGCTCGGCGCCATGCTCCACGGCCGCTGCCAGCAGCTCTTCCTTGCTGGCGAAGTGCCGGAAGAGCGTGACCTCGTTCACCCCGGCCTCGCGGGCGATTCGCCGGGTGGTGGCCCCGCGAAACCCGCCTTCCAGGAAGAGACGGTTGGCGGCGTCAAGGATTCTCCCTTTGGTCGCTTCCATTCCGCCAGTATGAGGCAAGCAAGTACTTGCTTGCTACCCCTGCGCAAAGGCCCTTCCCTCTGAACGCGCCCTGTCCCATCCTTAAGATCGTGCTCGAACCCCTTCCCGCACCCCCCCGCGAACCAGCCATTCCTCGCGCTTCGCTGCTTGCACCCGGCGGTGAGCTCTCAGCCGCCGCCATCTGGATGGGGGGCGCGCAGACCGCCCATGGCGTTCCAATTGATCTCCATTCCGTCACCGCCGCCTGGGTCATTGATTGCGCCGGCGACATGCCCCCCGCTTTCCGCGCCGGCGCTGCCCGCTGGTTCTCGCGCGTCTTCCCCGATCTCGACGCTGTCCCGCCCTCCCTCGCTGCCATCCGCGACCTTGCGCGCGAGGTCGCGGATGCCCTTCTCCGCAACGATTCCGTCCCGGCCAACCTCTACGTCGTTTGCCAGCACGGCATGAACCGCAGCGGCCTGGTGGCCGGGCTCGTCCTTAGAGAGCTAGGGCTCCAGGGGGCAGAAACCGTGGAGCGGATAGTGACGGCCCGGCCCGGGTCTCTGTCCAACCAGGCCTTTCGCCACATTGTCGCCACCGGTCACGGGGCTCCGTCGCTCTGAAGCTCACCGGTCTCGCGCTCATCCGGCTTTCGCAAGTGACCGCCGGCATCGAGGAGGTCCGGCCGCCGCTCCCTCGTTCGCCTCAGCCTTTGCTCTTGCTTCCACTTTGAAACGTTCGCATGGTGCCCGCTGAGCAGCACCTCCGGCACGGCCCAGCCCCGGTACTCCGCCGGGCGGGTGTACTGCGGATGCTCGAGCAGCCCCTGCACGAAAGATTCCTCTTCCGGAGACACCTCATCGCCCAGCACACCGGGCACATGCCGGGCCACCGCATCTATTAGCACCATCGCCGGCAGCTCGCCCCCGGTGAGGACGTAGTCGCCAATCGAGATCTCGCGGTCCACGCAGTGCTCGGCGAACCGCTCGTCCACCCCTTCGTAGCGCCCACAGACAAGAACCAGCCGTCCGTGCGTGGCAAGCTCGCGCACCAGGGCGTCTGTGAGCCTCTCACCGGCGGGTGTCAGCAACACCACTAGGCCGGCTTCCGTGCCCAGCGACTGCACGTGCCCGAGCGCCCGGTCCAGCACATCCACCCGCATCACCATCCCCTGACCGCCACCAAACGGGTAGTCATCCACGCTCCGGTGCCGGTCAGTCGCGTGCTCCCGGATGTCATGCACGTGGAGGTCCAGCAGTCCGTCCTCCCGGGCCCTCCTCACAATAGATACATCAAGCGGACCGGTGAACGCCTCCGGGAAAAGCGTCAGCACGTCAATCCTCATCACAGTTGCCGGCCATCGTGATTGACGGGTCCGCCGAGGAGCTCGGCTACGTGCTCCAGCAGCGGCAACAGCACATCCATTCCCTCGGACACAGCCTTCGGGCTTCCCGGCAGGTTGACCACCAGCGTCGCCCCCCGGGTCACGGCCACGCCGCGAGAGAGCGCTGCGTAGGGCGTCTTCTTCAGCCCTTCCAGCGCTACCGCAAGGGGAATCCCCGGCACCTCGCGCTCGCCGATCTCCCGCGTTGCCTCCGGTGTCACATCCCGGGCTGTCAGGCCCGTTCCTCCCGTCGTGATGACCACATCCGCAATGCCCTCGTCGCACCACCGCGCGAGCGCCTCCACCAGCAGCGCCCGGTCGTCGCTGAGTACCTCCCGCCGCACCACCGTGTGCCCGCCTTCCACACAGCGGGCAGCAACCAAGTCGCCGCTGGCGTCGACCCTTTCGCCGCGAGCGCCGCTATCAGAAGCCGTGAGGATGCCGACCCTGGCCATGCTCACGATCCTACCGCGCACCTCCGTGGCAGTCGCCTTGTGTGGTAGGGGAACACCCTATCTGGGGAAAAATGGAGAACGAAACGATTGACAGGGGGAAAACGGGGGCTATAGAGTACCGTGGATGGGGGAAAGTGGTTCGCATCCCTCGTCACCGGGGGCCGCGAGCCAGGCCGGTGGAAACGTGCGGTGGACACCGCCCAGGGAGAAGGGGATCTGATGTCGTTCCGGGGGAACTACGAGTACCAGTTGGACCGGGGCCGGGTGGCAATCCCCCCGCGCTACCGCGAAGACTTCAACGCCGGCGCCGTCATGATCCCCGGGGTCGAACGCTGCATCGAAATCTGGACCCTTGAAGGCTACGAGAGCCACGAGGCTCTCCTTGATGAGGTTCCCATTGAGCTCGCCAACGGCCGCATGTTTCGGCGCGCCGTTTCTGGCTACACCTTTGATGTCCAAAAGGACGCGCAGGGGCGCCTGCTCATCCCCCCGCGCCTCATCGAGTACGCCGGCCTCACCAAGGATGTCGCCGTCGTCGGCGCCCGCGAATGCCTCGAAGTCTGGGACAGGGGTGCATGGGAGGCCCAGCTCGACGCCCTGGCCGCTACCCGCTCCGAAGTGCTGGGCGAAATCGGCCTCCGCAAGCAGCAGTCCAGGCTCCAATCCGCGCACGGCCAGGTGGGTTAACGTGAGTGTTATGACACTGCCACCCACGCATACCCCCGTCCTGCTCGCCGAAACGATCGAGCTTCTCGACGTGCGCCCCGGAGGCGTCTTCATCGACTGCACCACCGGGCTCGGCGGACACAGCTCGGCCATCGCCGAGAGGATGGGTGAATCCGGCCGGCTGCTCTGCATCGACCAGGACCGCGATGCGCTGGAGTTCGCGCGCGCAAGGCTGGCTCCGTTTGGGAGGCGGGTCAGCTTTGCGCACGGGAACTTCCGCGACCTCGCCGCCATCGCCGGCCGGGAAGGTTTCCGCGATGTCGATGGCGTCCTGCTCGACCTCGGCATCTCCTCTCTCCAGCTCGATGAACCGGGCCGTGGCTTCGCCTTCTCTCTGCACGGCCCGCTGGATATGAGGATGGACCCTTCCTCCGGGGGCGAAACCGCCTCCGGCATCGTCAACACCTGGGACGAGGCCGCTCTTGCCGCACTTCTCCGCGACTATGGAGAAGTCGCCATGCCGCGCCGCATCGCCCGGGCAATCATCGCCGCGCGTCCCCTGGGGACGACGTGGGAGCTAGCCAGAGCCGTCAAACAGGCTGTGGGGGGTGCAAGGAGCCGAACCCATATTCACCCCGCCACCCAGGTCTTCCTTGCGCTCCGGATCCGTGTCAATGGCGAACTCGACAGCCTTGACGCGGCCCTCCCGCAAGCCCACAGCCTGTTTGGCTTTGGACCAGGCCGCGCCCACGGTGGCCGCCTGGCCGTGATCAGCTTCCATTCCCTGGAAGACCGCATCGTGAAGCAGTACATCCGGCGCGAAGCCACCGGCTGCCTCTGCCCGCCCGCACTCCCGGTCTGCCGCTGCGGGCACAGGGCCACCCTGCGTGACCTCACCCGCCGCCCCATTCGCCCGGGCGAAGAAGAGGTGGCAGCTAACCCCCGCGCCCGGAGCGCCGTGCTGCGCGCCGCCGAACGGATCTCCTGACCATGGAAGCGACGCGCGCTTCGTCGCTCCACCGCCTCCACCGTAGCCGCGCCGCCCGGGCGGCCGCCTGTCAAGGATGCGAAAATGGCAGCAATTAACCATCCCTTCGGGGCAGCAGGGCGGAGAATCCTCTTCCCCTCTCCCCTGGGGCGCATCAACTGGTGGGTGGTGGCTGCGATTGTTGTGGTTGGTGTGAGCGCGATGCTCCCCGTCCTTCAGAACAGCACTGCGACAGATGACGGGTTCGCAATCCAGCGCACGCGTGCCGAACAGGCTCGCCTGAATGGCGAAATCCGCCTGCTCGAATCCGACGTCGCCCGCCTCGCCTCGCTCACCCGCATCCAGCGGCGGGCACTTGAAATAGGGCTTTCGCCCGCCTCGTCCCCGTACTTCGTGACGGTCGATGAGCCGGGTCCGGCGCCGGCCAAGCTGCCGGCAGAGTATCTCCCCAGGGCCACCCCTGAAACGGGTGACCCGGAACCCTGGTGGCAATCGCTCCTCAAGTGGTTGCCGCTGCCGGACTGAAAACACTTGCCACCCCCGCTCCGCGGGGATGGCCGGAGGCGCGTTCGGTTATGGCGCAGCAACGAGTTCGAGGGACTCGCCGCGTGTGGGTGCCCGCTGCCTTCTTCGCAGCGTTCACCCTCGTCATCGCCGCACGCCTGGTCCAGGTGCAGGTCATTCAGCACAAGGCTTACGCCGAACGTGCCGCCAAAGAGCTCAAGGCCGGCGAGACCCTCTATGCCCGGCGCGGCTCCATCCTCGACCGCAACGGCAACGTTCTCGCCGCAAGCGTCGACACCTGGGATATCTACGTGAGTCCCCGCTCCTGGCAGGACCCCGCGCGCGCCCTCGAAGCTTCGGAGCAGCTCGCCCGGTTGCTCGCGAACGACGTGACCCTCGATCATTCGGCCGCCTCCCAGATCCGCGAAATGGTCCGCTCCGGCGGCACTGGCGATGTCCCCGTGGCCCGCGACGTTGACTACGAAACCGGTCGCCTCATCCTGGGCAGCTCCATCGCCGGGGTCACCGCCATCGTGAACACCGAGCGCATCCATCCAGAAGGCGATACAGGCGCCTCCGTGCTGGGGATCATCGGCCAGGAGAACACGGGCCTTGCCGGCATCGAAGCCCAGTACAACGACCTGCTCCAGGGCAAGCCCGGCAAGTCCATCTTCGAACGCGACACCACCGGCGACCCCATCCCCTTCGGCGAACACGTGGTCACAGACCCCCAGCCGGGCAGAGATGTCGTCCTCACCATCGACCGCTATATCCAGCGCCAGGCCGAGCACTGGCTGGAGAAGGGCATCAAGGATCATCGCGCCAAAGGCGGCGCGATCATCGTGATGGACCCCCGCTCGGGCGAAATCCTCGCCCTGGCCACCAGCCCAGGCGTCAAGTTCAGCACTCTCAACCTCAACGACGCCAGCCAGGGAGACCTCCTTCGCAACCGGGCCGTTTCCGATCTTTACGAGCCCGGCAGCGTGATGAAGGTCATCACCGCCGCCGCGGCCATTGATGCCGGTGTGGTGTCTCCGGACACGACCTACGTCGACACCGGGATTGCCTACATCTACGACATCCCCATCAAGAACTGGGACGATAGCGTCTACGGCACGCAGACCATGACAGGGGTGCTCCAGCACAGCATCAACACCGGTGCCATCTTCATGGTGGAAAAGCTGGGGCAGAAAACCTTCCACTCATACCTCGATGCCTTCGGCTTCGGCACACCCACCGGCATCGACCTGAACGGTGAGTCCACCGGCATCATCCGCCGTCCAACCGATAACGACTGGTCGCCCGTCGACCTGGCGACCCAGTCCTTCGGCCAATCCATCAGCGTCACCCCCTTGCAGATGCTCTCGGCCGTGGCCGCGACCATTAACGGTGGAAGCCTCATCAAGCCCCGGCTGGCGAAAGCCTTCGTCGGCGCCAATGGCGTCCGCGAAGACATCCGCCCCGAGGTTGTTGGACATCCGATCTCGGAGACGTCGAGCGCCACCATCCGCCGGATGCTCTACGACGTGGTCAACCCTGAGGGGCGCATCTATCCCGGCGCGCCCGCACTCTATTCGGCCGGCGGCAAGTCCGGCACCGCCAACGTTCCCATCCCCAACGGCTACGACGACCGCCAGGTGGCGTCATTCATCGGCTTCGCGCCTGCGGATGACCCCCAGATCCTCGTCCTTGTCAAGCTCGATGAGAACGACGACCTGATGACCGGGACCCAGGCCGCCAGCCCCATCTTCGCGAAGCTCGCCGACGACATCCTCGCCTACCTCAACGTCCGCCCCGATGCGGCCAGGTACGCCTCAAGGTGACCGCCCACATGACCACCGCCTTCGTCGCGAAAAAGATGTCCGACCGGGGATACCGCGTGATCGAAGGAGCGGTCGTGCCGGTCACCGGCGGCACCGCCGATTCCCGCCGCGTGCGTCCCGGCGACCTCTTTGCCGCCTTCCAGGGCGAACACACCGATGGCAACCTCTACGTTGCAGATGCGCTCGCGAACGGGGCGGTCGCGGCAATCTGCCAGGCGCCCCCCGGGCTGGTCGCCCCCGGCAAGACGGTGGTTGTTGCTCCCAGCACCACCATCGCAGCCGGCCAGCTCGCCCACGCATGGCGGCGCGAATGCTCCCCGCGGGTCGCCGGCATCACCGGCACCGTGGGCAAGACCACCGCGAAGGACCTCACTGCCGCCGCGCTCTCGTCCCGCTTTAGCACCCACTGCAGCGAGGGAAACCTCAACTCGCGCGAAGGCCTGCCGCTCGCACTCATGAGCCTCCGCCGCGATCACGAGGTCTCCGTGCTGGAGATGGGCATGGATTCCCCCGGCGAGATCGTTGAGCTCTGCGAGATCGCCGAACCCGAAGCCGGCGTCGTCCTGAACATCGGCCTCACCCACGTCTCAAAGCTCGGCAGCATCGAAGCCATCGCTGCCGAGAAGCTCTCCCTCGCACGCTGGCTTCCGCCGTCTGGCACCGCCGTGCTCAATGTGGACGACCCGCTGATCGCCGCTGCCGCCGATGGGCTGCGCGCCCGCACCATCACCTTTGGCGCCTCCGCATCGGCAACCCTGCGCCGTGGTGAGATTGAAGACCTGGGACTGCACGGCTCGCGGTTTCCCGTTTCCTTCGCAGGCGACCGTGCCACAGTCCGCCTCCGCATTCCGGGCGTGCACGTGGTTCCCGGTGCCCTTGCGGCTCTCGGCGTGTGCATCGCGCTGGGGATGTCGCTCAAGGACTCTGCCGCCTCCGTGGAGAGCGCCGAAACGGGAGGACGCGTCCGCGTCCTCCTCAGTGACAGAGGGGCCATCATCCTCGACGATCGCTACAACTCCAGCCCCGCCTCTCTCGCCGGCGCTCTCCGGCTGCTCGGCCGCCTCGACGGTCGCCGCATCGCCTTCATCGGGCGGATGGCTGAGCTCGGCGACTACGAGGAAGCCGAGCACCGCCGCGCCGGCGCCATCGCCGCCGAGACCTGCGACATCCTGGTCGCCGTCGGCGAGCAATGCCGTTCCACGGTCCAGGAAGCGAAGTCCGCCGGCCTGTCCGATGCCCGCTGGTTCGCCGGCAAGGACGAGGCGGCAGCCGCTGTCCGCGCTCTGCTCCGCCCGGGTGACCAGGTCCTGGTCAAGGCCTCGCGCGGCGAAGCCTTCGAGACCATTCTGCCGGTGCTGGAGGGACGGGAATGATTCACGCCCTCATCTCCGGCGTCGTCTGCTTCCTCCTCTCCCTTGTCCTGGGACTGCCCATCCTCCGCTACCTGCGCTCCCAGAAAGCCGGCAAGCAGATCAGCGCCGATCAGCCGGCCTCCCACCAGAAGAAGGCGGGTACTCCCACCTTTGGCGGCCTCATGATCTGGGCCCCTGTCCTCATCGTCACCGCCGTGGCCGTCGACTGGTGGAACCACCGCTCCATCCTCCTGCCGCTGGCGGTGATTGGCATCACCGGCGTTACGGGCTTCATCGATGACCTTGGCACGCTCCAGCACCGCCGCCAGGGAGGGCTGTCCTGGCGCTTCAAGACTTCCTTCGTGACCGTCCTCGGCATCGGCGCCGCCTGGGTCCTCTACGACCAGCTCGACGTCCAATCGATAAACGTGCCCTGGGCCGGACACTACCAGCTCGGGCTCTTCTACATTCCCATCGCCGTGGCTGCCATCGTTGCCACCACCAGCGCCGTCGCCATCACCGATGGCCTCGATGCTCTAGCCGGCGGCACCACCCTGATCGCCTTCATCGCTTACGGCATCGTCGCCTTCATCCAGGGGCAGGAATTCGTCGCCACCTTCGCCATGATCATCGCCGGGGCGAACCTGGGCTTCGTCTGGTACAACAGCCACCCGGCTCTCGTGATCATGGGCGATACCGGCGCCCTCGCCCTCGGCTCGAGCCTCGCCGTGGTGGCGCTGATGACCGGCCACTGGCTCCTTCTGCCTGTGATTGGCATCGTCTTCGTTCTCGAAGCCCTCTCGAACATCATCCAGATCGGCTACTTCCGCCTGAGCGGCGGCAAGAGGGTCTTCAGGCGCGCGCCCCTCCATCACCACTTCGAGGAATCGGGCTGGGCCGAGACGCAGGTCGTGACCCGCGCCTGGGTGCTCGGCATTGCTGCCGCCATGCTCGGTGTCGCCCTCGCCCTGGCGGTGCCCGAATGAGCATGTCCGCAGCCGCCGCCGCCGGCAACGGCATCCCCGACGTCCGCGGTAAGCGGGTGCTCGTCTACTCGCTCGGACTTGAGGGCCGCGACCTCGCCACCTGGATGCTCCGCCAGGGCGCTCGCGTCACCATGTCCGACACGCGCAGCGACTCCCAGCTGGCGGACGCGGGCGCCGTTCCGCCACCCGGCCTCGATGCCGTCGTGACAGGAAAGCCGCTGCTTGATGCCGATGGCTTCGACCTGGTCGCGGTATCCCAGTCGGTCCTCCGCCACAGCCCGGCGCTGGTCCGGGCCCGCTCCCTCGGCGTACCCGTCACCTCGCAGATGCGCCTCTTCCTGCAGCTCTGCCCCGGCCGTGTTATTGGCATCACCGGTTCCAGCGGCAAGTCCACCACAACCGCGCTGGTGGGCGCCATGGCTGCCGAGGCAGGCATCCCCCATGTGGTGGGCGGGAACATCGGCGAGCCGCTCCTGGGGCGCCTCGAAGAGATAGCGCCCACCACCACGGTGATCCTCGAAGTCAGCCACACGCAGCTCCAGTACACCGGCCAGTCGCCGGCCATCGCTGCCGTCACCAACGTCACTCCCAACCACCTGGACCAGTTCAACTGGGATGAGTACGTCGGGCTCAAGCGCAATATCCTCGCCCACCAGGCGAGCGACGATGTCGCCATCCTGAACGCCGACGACCAGACGAGCCGCGCCCTCGCAACTTCGGCGCGCGGCAGGGTCCGCTGGACCTCCCTCGCCGGCGAGGTTTCGGGCGATGGCGCCTGGATGGAAGACGATCGCGTGTTGGTGCGCGAGGGCCGGCGATTGCACGAGATCATGCCTGCCGCCAGTATCCGCCTGCGCGGGAGGCACAACCTGGCCAACGTGGTCATGGCCTGCGCCATCGGGGCTGCTGCCGGGTTCGCCTACCCTGCCATCGCCGCTGCCGCTGCCTCGTTTCGCGGCGTGCCCCACCGCCTGGAGCTCGTAGGCAGCGCAGGTGGGGTGACATGGGTGAACGACAGCATCGCCACCTCACCCGAGCGCACGATGGCGGGCCTCAATTCCTTCGACGAGCGGATCGTCCTTCTGCTTGGCGGGCGGGAAAAGAACCTGCCCCTCGACGGCCTGCAGCAGCTTGCCCGGGAACGGTGCCGCGCCGTGGTCTGCTTCGGCGAATCAGGAGCCCTCTTCCGCAACGCCATGGCCGCTGCCGGTGTCGCCGCCGAGCTCGTCCCCTCCCTGGATCGCGCCGTCAGCAGGGCTGCAGCCCTCGCCCGGCCCGGCGACGTGGTCCTCCTTTCGCCGGCGGCCACCAGCTTCGATGCCTATCCCGGCTTCGAAGTCCGCGGCCAGGCGTTCCGCGACCTGGTGGCGGCGCTCCCCGGCTTCAACAAGGAGGTGGCGCCATAGCTGCCTCACGCACCGGCCAGTGGGTCCCGGGCCGCCCGGATTTCCAGCTCCTCGCCCTTACGGCGGCCCTGCTCGTTGTTGGACTGGTGACCGTCTACAGCGCCAGCTTCGTGATCGCGCTGGCACGGTTCGGACAGCCCAACTACTACATCACCCGGCAGGTCATTTGGGCTGCCCTCGGTTGCCTCCTCATGGTCGCAGCCATCCGCACCGACTACCGCCGCTACGAAACCTTCGCCGTGCCCATCATGATCGCCACCATCGGCGCCCTGCTGGCCGTGCTCATCATCGGCATCGAAGGCGGCGGCGCCCGCCGCTGGATCGGAGTAGGCGAGTTCACGGTCCAGCCCTCCGAGTTCGCCAAGCTCGCCGTCATCATCTACCTCGCCGCATGGCTTGCCGGCAAAGGCGACAGCATCCGCAGCTTTGAGCACGGCCTGGTCCCCTTCGTCCTCATCATCAGCTCGGTCGCCGTGCTCATCATGCTCGAACCGAACCTGGGCACCTCCCTCGTGCTCCTTCTTATCACCGTCACCATGTTCTGGGTCGCGGGAGCGTCGTTCCTCCAGATGGTTGCGCTTGGCTCCACGGGCGTGGTGGTCATGCTCGTCCTCGCCCTCAGGGAGGGCTACCGCGCCGACCGCATGTCGGCCTTCCTCAACCCCGAGGCGGACCCCCTCGGCAACGGCTTCCAAACCCTCCAGGCGCTGATGGCAATGGGCAACGGCGGCATTTCAGGCCTCGGCCTGGGAGCGAGCCGCGCCAAGTTCTTCTACATCCCCGAAAGCCACACCGACGGCGTCTTCGCCATCCTCGGCGAAGAGCTCGGCATCATCGCCACCATGACGGTGCTGCTCTTCTTCATGGCCTTCATGGTCCGCGGCTACCAGATTGCGCGGCGCTCCCGCGACCAGTTCGGCATGCTCGTCGCCACCGGGATCACCACCTGGTTCACCCTCCAGGCCCTCATGAATATCGGCGGAATTACGCGCGTCATCCCTCTCACCGGCGTGCCCCTTCCCTTCCTGAGCTACGGCGGCAACGCCCTTGCCGCCGAGCTGCTTGCCGCCGGGGTGCTCGTGAGCATCTCCCGCTTTGGCACCGATCGCGGCGGCTATCTGGACCGCGACCACAAGGTCGCGCCCGACCGCAAGATCGTCAGGAGGGAGCAGAGATGAGGCTCGCTCTCACCGCCGGCGGTACTGGTGGGCACATCCTCCCGGCCATGGCCGTCCTCGATGCGCTCCGCACTCGCAACGGGGTGCTCACAGAAGTCTGCTTCTTCGGCCCCGATGACCGTGGTGAGCGCGAGATGGTCGAGTCGCGCGGCGTCGCCTTCATCCCCGTGCCCGCGGCCGGCGTCCGGGGACGCGGTCCCCTTCGCCTCGCCGGGAGCCTTGTCCGGCTCGCCCGGGGCGTGGTGGTCGCCTTCAAGCGCCTGCGTGCCTTCCGCCCGGATGCCGTCTTCAGCACTGGCGGCTACGCCAGCTTCCCGGCCAGCGTAGCCGCGCGCGTCTTGCGGCGTCCCCTCGTCGTCTATCTCCCCGACGTGACCCCGGGCTGGGCCGTCCGCGCCGAGCAGCGCCTTGCCACACGCATCGCCACCACCACCGAGGCCGGGCTCGCGCATCTGCCCCAGCGCAAGACCATCGTCACCGGCTACCCGGTTCGGAAGCTCTTCTTCGAAACCAGTCGCGAACAGGCGCGCGGGATGCTCGGTCTCGCTGCCCACGACCCCGTCCTCCTCATTGCCGGGGCCACCCAGGGCGCACGAGCCATCAACCAGGCCATCTTCGCCTCTGCCGCCCCCCTCTGTACGGCCGCCATCGTTTACCACGTGACCGGAACCGCGGACCTCGCCGCCGCCCGGGCCGTCCGCGACGCGCTTCCAGCCGGCCTGCGTGAGCGCTACCACGTTGACCCCTACCGGGAAGATCTGCCGCTCCTCATGCTCGGCGCCGACCTCGGCGTCTTCCGCGCCGGCGCCAGCGTCCTCGGTGAAGTGCCGGCCGCCGGCCTCCCCGCCGTCCTCGTGCCCGGCCGCTACGCCGGCGGCCACCAGCGCGACAACGCGCGCTGGCTCGAACAGGGCGGCGCCGCCGAGGTCGTCGAAGAAGATGCCCTCACCGGCCTTGCCGATCGTTTGCTGGCGCTGCTCGGTGACGCCGGGCGGCTCGCCGCCATGCGCGAGTCCGCCCGCGCCATGGCGCGTCCAGGCGCCGCGGACGCGATCGCCGGCCTGATTACCGAGGTGGCACGGCAATGAGCGACATCCGCGGCCCCGTCCATCTCGTCGGCATTGGTGGCATGCACATGTCCGCAATCGGCCAGCTGTTGCTTGAGCGCGGCATCGCCGTCACCGGGAGCGACCTGCGCCCCTCCAGCCTTACCGCTCGCCTCGAAAGCCTGGGGGCCAGGGTCTACGCCGGTCACAGCGCAGCCAATCTCGGCTCGCCCGCGCTGGTGGTTACCACCGCGGCCGCGGGCGACGACAACCCCGAAATCGCTGCCGCCCGCGAGCGCGGAATCCCCGTCATCCTCCGCGCCGAGATGGTCGCGCGTCTCATGGAGGGAAAGCGCGTCATCGCCGTCGCCGGGTCCCACGGCAAGACCACCACCTCGAGCCTGGTTGCCTTCATCCTCTCCGAAGCCGGCCTCAAGCCGATGTATCTCCTCGGTGGCGAAAGCATCGACCTCAACGGCAACGCCGCCTCGGGCGAAGGCGACCTCTGCGTCGTTGAGGCCGATGAGTACCGCCGCGCGTTCCACGAATACACCCCCGACCTTGCCGTGATCACAAATGTGGAGCCCGACCACCTCGACTACTACGGCACGCCCGAGGCCTACCACCAGGCCTTCGTGGAGTTCGCCCGCAAGCCGAAGCCCGGTGGTCTCCTCCTTGCCTGCGGCGATGACCCCGGCGCCATGCGCGTCGTCCACGAAGCGGGCAACGGCGGCATCACCGTGGAAACCTACGGGTTCGACCCGCGCGAAAGCTGGTGCGCCGGCAATCCCCACCTGGGCGTGGGCGAGACCACCTTCGAGGTTCTCCGCCAGGGAAAGCTCCTCGGTCAGCTCCAGCTTCGCCAGCCCGGGCGGCATTTCATTGCCAACGCTCTCGCTGCCACCGCTGCCTGCATCCACCTCGGAGTCGGTTTCGGCGACATCCGGCCGGCCGTCCATGCCTTCCGTGGGGCCCACCGGCGTTTCGAGTTCGTTGGCGAAGAAGGCGGCGTCGTGGTCATGGATGACTACGCCCACCACCCCACCGAGGTCCGCGCCACCCTCCAAGCCGCTCGCGCCCGCTTCGGGGGCCGGCGCATCATCGGCGTCTACCAGCCCCATACATACTCCCGCATCTCCTACCTCTGGGACGAGTGGACCAGGTGCTGGAGCGACCTTGACGCCCTCATCGTCCTCGAAACCTACGCTGCCCGCGAAACCCCCGTGGCCGGGCGCAGCGCCAGCGACCTCGCCCGCGCCATCCGCGAGCCGGCGGCATCCTACGCACCCGGCTTCGACGAGGCCGCCCGCATGGCAGCCGACCTTGCCCGCCCCGGCGATGTCGTCTTCACCATCGGCGCCGGGGACGTTCTCGAAGTCGGCCCCAGGATCCTGGAGCTGCTACGATGACCGCCCCGGAACGACTCGTCGCACAACTCGAAGCCGCGGGCGAAGTCCGGCGCGCCGAGCCCATGAGCCGCCACACGACTTTCGGGATCGGCGGCCCGGCCGACATCTTTGTCACCGTCAGGAGCGCCGCCGCCCTGGCCCGCGCCGCCACCGCCGCTCGCGAGGCCGGCGCCGAAATCTTCGTCCTCGGTAGCGGCAGCAACATCCTCGTCTCCGACGCCGGTATCCGCGGGGTCGTCCTCGACAACCGTTCCATGGCGGAGCGCGACCAGGGCGGCGCCCGTTACCTGGTCGAGAGCGGCGTCAGCTTCGCCGCCTTCGCCCGCCGAATGTGCCGCCTCGGGCTCGATGGGCTCGCCTGGGCCGCCGGGATCCCCGGAACCCTCGGCGGCGCGGTCGTGTACAACGCCGGCGCCTATGGTGGCTGCCTCGCCGACGTGCTCTCCCGCGCCCGTATCCTCCACCGCGACGGTAGCGACCGCTGGGTCGATGCCTCGGAGCTCGGCCTCGTTTACCGTGGCAGCGCGCTCACGCGAGAGCGCTTCCCCGGCCAGGCTGTCCTGGAGTGCGAGCTCTCCCTCACGCCCGGCGACGCCGCTGCAATCACGGCACGCGTCGCTGAGTTCGATCGCCGCCGCCTGGCGGCCCAGCCGCGCGGCCGCAACGCCGGCTCCATGTTCAAGAACCCGCCCGAGAGTCCGGCCTGGAAGCTCATCGAGGCTGTCGGGCTCCGTGGTGCGCGCCGTGGTGACGCGGCCATCAGCGAAAAGCACTGCAACTTCTTCACCAACGAAGGCGCCGCCCGCGCCGCCGACGTCGCCGCCCTCGTCGGTGAGGCCGAACGCCGCGTCCGCGAATCCTTCGGGGTCACGCTCGAACGCGAAGTTGCCTTCGTGGGGGCCTGGTGATGGCCAGACAGCGCGTGGCCGTCATCTTCGGTGGCCGCTCCGGCGAACACGAAGTGAGCGTCGTCAGCGCCCGCGGCGTGATGTCTGCTCTCGACCCGGCACGTTGGGAGGTCGTGCCCATTGCCATCGCCAGGTCCGGGGAGTGGCTGACGCCAGGCGAAACCGGCCAGGCCCTCGCCGCCGGGGCGCGTGCTTTCGGTGGCGGCCGGCCTATGCTCCGTGCGTCCGAGGCGCTTGTGGCGCTTGACTCCTGCCACGTCGCCTTCCCCCTCGTCCACGGTACCTTCGGTGAAGACGGCACTCTCCAGGGCCTCTTCGAAATCGCCGGCCTTCCATACGCGGGCGCAGGCGTCGCGGCCAGCGCCATCGGCATGGACAAGGCGCTCATGAAAGCCCTCTTCCACGAGGCCGGCATCCCCGTCCCACGTTACGGCGTTGTCCGCAGCTGGGAGGTTGCCTCCGACGAGCCCGCCGCCGTCCGGTACATCGAATCCACCCTCGGCTACCCCTGCTTCGTAAAGCCGGCCAACGGCGGGTCAAGCGTTGGCGTGACCCGCGCACTCTCCCGCGAAGACCTCGCTGAAGCCTTCCGCGCCGCCTTCGCCTACGACGACAAGGCCGTCGTCGAAGAGGCGATCGTGGGCCAGGAAGTGGAATGCTCGGTGCTCGGTAACGAACACCCCGAAGCCAGCATCGTCGGCGAGATCGTCCCCGACCGCGACTTCTACAGCTACGAGAGCAAGTACGATCCTGCCTCCCGCACGCAGCTCCTTATCCCTGCTCGCCTGACCGCCGCCGCCGCAAACGAGGTTCGTGAGCTTGCCCTGCGCATGTTCCGCGTCATGGGCTGCGAAGGCTACGCCCGCGTGGACTTCTTCGTCCGCGATGGGTCCGAAGTAATCGCCAACGAAGTGAACACCATCCCCGGGTTCACCAGCATCAGCATGTTCCCCAAGCTCTGGGAGGCATCCGGGCTCCCCTACCCGGACCTTCTCACCCGGATCCTGGAGCTGGCCCTGGAGCGCCACGCGCGGAGGTCGGGGCGATGATTGTGCGCCGTAACCGCCAGCCCACCAGGCTCCCCCGCATGATTGTCCGGCGCGGCCGCCAGACCGTCGGCGAAAAGGCCCCGCGCATGATAGTGCGCCGCCCCCGCGGAGACGGTCAGCCGCCGTCGGGCGGGGGCCGCGGCTTCTTCCGCTTTCCCCGGCCTGGCCGCAGGTGGCTTCTCGGCCTGGCCTTCGCCGGGCTCGTTGCCATGCTCGGAGGCGCCGGCTACTGGGCCTGGGCCTCGCCCTTCTTCCGCGTGAACAACATCGAGGTCGCCGGCAACGAACGCATCGGCGCTGATGTCATCGTCATCAGCACCGGCCTCCTCGGCGAAAGCATGTTCACGGCCGACCTGGCGACCGCCCAGAAGGCTCTCTACCAGCACCCCCTCATCTACTCCGCCCACGTTGAGCGCCGCTGGCCAGCCACCCTCCGCGTGGTCGTTGAGGAACGGCAGGCGTGGGGAGTCTGGGAACAGGGCGGTGTCCGCTACACCATCGACCGCGACGGTGTGGTCCTGGGCACCGTCTCGCCGGGAGCGGGCGCCCCTGTCATCCGCAGCTCTGCCGCCGGCAGCCTCCGCCAGGGCGACCGCGTCGATTACCAGGCCGTCGATGCCGCGGCCGAGATCTACGAACGCCTTCCCCGCCAGCTCGGCACCACCGTCACCGAGGTCGCCCACCTCGCCGGCAAGGGCGTCCAGGTCACAACAGCCACCGGGGAGTCCGCTCTTCTCGGCGACTCCAGCTCCATCGCCTACAAGCTCGCTGTCTGGGCCGCGCTCCGCCGCGAGGCCCAGCTGCAGGGAATCAACTACACATCTGTGGACCTCCGGTATGGCAACCGGCCGGTCCTGCAATAAAGGGGGGCAACGGAAATGAGCATGCGAAGACGCCAGACAGTGGCCGCGATCGATGTCGGCTCGACCAAGGTCACCGTCATCGTTGGCGATGTCGGCGAGAACGGCGATACGCGCATCCTCGGGCTTGGCGTTGCCCCCGCCTCGGGGCTCTCACGGGGAGTCATCGACAACATCCAGTCGGCCCGCGATGCCATCGCCATCGCCGTCGAAAAAGCCGAGCAGTCGTGCGGCATGCGCATCCTCAGCGCCGTCGTGGGCGTCTCCGGGAATCACATCCAGTCCCAGAACAACCGCGGCATTATCGCCATCCCCGACCGTTCCCGTCCCATCAGCCCCGACGACCGCGCCCGCGTGCTCGAGGCCGCCGGCCAGATAAGCATCCCCACCAACCGGCAGGTAATCCATGTCCTGCCCCGCGGTTACTGGGTCGAAGGCACCGACCCCGTCTCGGACCCCGTCGGGATGTTTGGCGGCCGGCTCGATGCCGAAACGCACATCGTCACCGCCGCCGTCTCTGCCGTGCAGAACCTCACCAAGTGCGTTGAAGGCGCCGGCGTCCAGGTCGACGACATGATTCTCGAGGCGCTCGCCTCCGCTACCAGCGTTGTCCAGGAACAGGAGCGTATGCAGGGAGTCGCCGTGGTCGATATCGGCGGCGCCAACACCTCCGTCGCCGTGTTCGATGAAGGCGCCATCGCCCACACGGCCTGCCTGCCCATCGCCGGCTCGCACCTCACCCATGACCTGGCGCGCGTCCTTCGCTGCCCATGGGAAAGCGCCGAGACCGTCAAGTGCCAGTACGGCGCCGCCTACGCCGACTCCTCCATGAACAGCGAGACCGTGGAGATCCAGGCCTTCGGCACCCAGACACAGAAGGTCGTTCCCCTCGTCCACGTCTGCGAAATCCTCCAGGCCCGCAGCGAGGAGATCCTTGAAATGGTCGGCCTCGAACTCAAACGCGCCGGCTACCTCGACAAGATCGCTGCCGGCCTCGTCCTGACAGGGGGAGGCTCGCTGCTTCGCGGCCTCCCCGAAGTCGCCGAAGCGCGCCTCGGCCTTCCTGCCCGCCTCGGGCGCCCCCATGGCTACTCCGGGATGACCGACCTCGTCGGCTCGCCCGCGTATGCAACATCCATCGGCCTCGCCGAATACGCCCTCCTTGGGCGCGATCGGCCGGCAGACCTGCCTTCCCCCGGGTTCGAAATGCCCGTGGGCGGCATCTTCAGGCGCATCGCCGCCATCGGAAGGGCGCTTATGCCCCAGTGAATTCCAGCAGGGAGGGACCCCGAATGAGCTTCATCGACTTCGCCCGCCACGAGGAGTCATTCAGGAAAGGAAAGGACCGCACAATGAGTCTCCGTTACGATGCAGAGCTGCTTCCCGATATCAAGGTAGTCGGCGTGGGCGGCGGTGGCTGCAATGCAGTCAACCGCATGATTCGCGCCAAGATCCCGGGGGTCGCATTCGTCTCCTGCAACACCGATGCGCAGGCATTGATGTCTTCCGATGCCCCCACCCGCATTCGCATTGGCGAAAAGCTCACCAAGGGCCTCGGCGTCGGTGGTGACCCCGCCCGTGGCGAGCGCGCCGCCGACGAGAGCCGCGACGAGCTCTACGAGATCCTTCGCGGCACCGAGATGGTCTTTGTCACAGCAGGGATGGGTGGCGGTACCGGCACCGGCGCCGCTCCCGTCGTCGCCGAAATCGCCAAGGATTGCGGCGCGCTCACCATTGGTGTTGTCACCAGGCCGTTCGCCTGGGAAGGCGCGCGCCGCCGCCGGCAGGCAGAAGACGGCGTCGCCCGGCTCAAGGACAAGGTCGATACCCTCATCGCCATCCCCAACGAGCGCCTCATGGAGATCTGCCCGCCCGATGCTACCGTCGACCAGGCCTTCGAGACCGCCGACGAGGTCCTGCGCCAGGCGATCCAGTCGATCTCGAACATCATCAGCCAGAACGGCTCCATCAACCTCGATTTCAACGATGTCCGCACGATCATGAGCGAGGCGGGCCCCGCCCTCCTCGCCGTGGGCACCGGTTCGGGCGATGCCCGCGCTGCCGACGCCGCCCGCGCCGCCACCACCAGCCCGCTCCTTGACCAGTCGATCGACGGCGCCCTCAACGTCCTCTACAGCATCACCCACAACGGCACGTTGCAGCTTCGCGAGCTCGACATGGCCGCGCGCGTCGTCGCCGAGGTGGTGGACCCCTCAGCCAACATCATCTTCGGCACAGTTGTCGATCCAAAGGTGGGCGAATCCGTGCAAATGACGGTGATCGCCACCGGGTTCCCGCCCAGGGCACAGGAACTCGAAGACCCGCGCGAAGTCCGCAAGTTCGTCGAAATCGGCCTGCCCGGTGTGACTTCGCTGGAAGACGCAGACCTGCCCGCGTTCCTTCGCCGGAACATCCGGTCGCTCAATTCACTGAGTGCTGGAGGGAATGCGGCAGTAGCGAAGCTGGCTGAAAGGAGGTAGCTATCTAGCCGAGCGCGTTGAGTCCGCGAGGACTGCTCTGCCCGAAGCATTCGGGCATCGCGGGGCTTGGTGCTTTGGGAGATGGCGCCAAGCCCCTCTTCTTCTGGCTAAACGTTTCGGCCACCCCGCCGACAACTACCTCCTTCAGCCGGACGCGTAAAGTAACACACGTCCTTCTCAACGCGCTAGCCTTTCTTATGGCATGCGGGCAATTGCGAAGCCGCATCGCCACCCCGCCCCAGCCCCGCCTGCTAGAAGTAGATGTGGTCCACGTAGAGTCCCCGCTCACGGGCGTTGGCCGGCTCCTGTATCGCCGCGGTCCAGAAGTCGAACTGAGAAACGCTCGCACTCATCGCCTGGAATACAGGCCACGAGCGCGAATGGATGGACGTGAAGACCGTGAGTTCCCCCATCTCCTGCTCAAGGAGCCACGAGCACCACGCCCGCAGGAGATCGCGCAGCTGCCCGCCCGCACCCGGCAGGAAGCCGTAATCCAGCACCGCGCCGCCACTGCGACTGAACGTCGTGGTTCCGTCGGAGCCGGTGACGCGTGTGCCGATCCAGTTCCCCTCGGGCCACACTCCTACGACCGCCCCCTCCGCGATCCAGATGCTGGACCAGCCGTACTGTTCGGGGCCCCGCCCCAGCCTCTCGGCGAGTGAATCGGCCGTGTAAGGCAAGAACATCTCCTCACCCTCGTGACCCGTGTTGAGGATCGACACGATCTCATCAGCATCTTCGCGCGTAGCCGGGCGCCCGCACGGCGGTCCCGCGTTCGCCTCGCAGGGAAGCGAGACCCACGCCGGCCCGAAGCTCCACTTATTCGGGGCGCTGCGAGCGAAGGCCTGCGAGTGTGCGTTCAGCGGAGAGATATACCAGTACGGTGAGTCGAAACGCCCCTTCCAGTGCTCGAACATGTCATCGGCGAGGGCCTTTCCAATTCCAAGCCCCTGGAACCGGGGCAGGATGCGGGTATGGTGGAAATAGAGCATCCGCCGCCGCTCTCCCCCAATGAGCGCCGGGTGAACCGTAGTGCAGAAAACGCCCGCCGGCTCACCATCAACTTCGGCTAGCGTTGCCCTCACGCTTCCCATCAGTCGCGCCGAGGCGAAGTAGTCGTCGCCCCGGTCGATGGCCAGTGAGCTGCCGTCGGCGAATTCGAGCGGCGAGTTGCGCTCGATCTCCGAGAGCAGCGCCGCGTCGGCCAGCGTGGCCTCGCGAATGCGGATGGTGTTGCCCACGCGATGATTCTAGCGCGTCGAACGAGTCACGGGCTGTGGCCGAACTCGTCGCGGCCCGTTTCCATCACCGCGCCGGCAAGGCGCGCGGGGATCCACTCTGCCAGCAGTGCGCGCAGTTCGTCCCTTACCTGGATGAGCGAGTGCCCCGCTTCTGCGTAGAGCACAATCCGTTTCGGTTCGAGCGCTCGCCGGTAGATGTCCTCGCTCGCCTCGTGGCTGAGCACCGAATCCAACATCCCGTGCACGAGCAGCAGGGGCCTGCCCAGCTCCTCCACCTGGCGCGTCCCATAAAGCTGGGGCGAAAGCGAAACCACACCGGTCACCGCCGGGTGCAACTGTCCCGCCTTGATGACAACGGCCGCGCCGAAGCTATGCCCCACCAGCACCAGCTCGGAAGCCCCTATCCCCCTGAGGAACGAACAACCGGCCAGCACGTCCAGTACGCACTCCTCGAAGTTGTTGGGTGTCCTGTACTCCAGCCGCAGCACACTCACGCGCGCCTCGCCAAGCAAGGCCGGCAGGGCGCCGTAGAGGGCATCCGCGGGCCCATCCAGGCCACCCATGGCGCCGCCCACACAGACCACCGCGCCCGTGCCCCCTTCCACAGGGTGGAACACGCCGTTGATCTCTCCCCGCGTCGTCTCCATGCGCAGCAGGAGGCTGCCTTCGGATTCTCCGGGCGCAGCTGCAACGCGAAGCAGCTTGAGGGTAAGGTCGTCCCCGGTTCCTCCATCCGGAGAGCCATCATTTCCCGGGTCTGTTGCCATCAGCGCCACTATAATGCCCCGCACGTGAGGCGGCTCCGCCTGTAGGCGGGCGGGCTGCTAACATGCGCCAGGACTGGTCTGGGGCCCCGTGCAAGGCAGCTATGGCGCCCCGCAGGGGGCCATGCTCCTCCGCGAGCCCCCGGCGCAGTTCCCAATTACGACATGTGTGGTATCGCCGGAATCCTTCGCGCCGGGGGCGAACCCGTTCCGCCAGGCTACATCGCAGCCATGGTGGATACCTTGCGCCACCGGGGACCCGATGGCGACGGTTCCTTCTTCGCGCCCGGGATCGCCCTCGGCCACACGCGCCTCGCCATCATCGACCTCACGCCAGCATCCGGCCAGCCCTTTGTCGATGAGGCCGCCGGTCTCGCGCTCGTTTTCAACGGAGAGATCTACAACTACCTTGAACTCCGGTCCGAGCTGAAGGCCCTGGGCCACGATTTCCGCTCCTCGGGAGACGTCGAGGTGCTCCTCCGCGCCTATGAGCAGTGGGGGCACGACTGCCTTGCTCGTCTCAACGGCATGTTCGCCTTCGCAATCTGGAACAGCCGGAAGCAGGAGCTGTTCCTTGCCCGCGACCGCTTCGGAGAGAAGCCGCTCTTTCTTGCCCGCTCTCCGAAGGGCCTCGTGTTCGCGAGCGAGATGAAGGCCATCCTGGCCGTAAGACCCGAGCTCCGGCGGCCAAACCGCAAGCCCATCTTCCGCTACCTCGCGCGCGGCGACCTCGACCTCGACGAGGCCACCTTCTTCGATGGAATCGAACACCTGCCCGCTGCCCACTACATGATCGTGGACGCGGCCGGCAGGCCCGTTTGCCGGCGCTACTGGTCTCCCACGAGCGCCCCCGTGCCGGCCTCACGCAAGCAGGCAACCGAGGGCTTTCGCGAGCTCTTCTTCGATGCCATTCGCGTCCGGCTGCGGAGCGATGTGCCCGTTGGGAGCTCGCTCAGCGGCGGCATCGATTCTTCAAGCATCGTGGCCACCATCAACGCTCAGAAGGCCTCGCACTTCGTCCACCAGCGGACCTTCAGCGCGCGGTTTCGTTCCCCGGCCCACGACGAAGGGCGCTACATCAACGCCCTTACCCGCCAACTTGATGCCGAGCCGCACGAAGTGTGGGTGGAACCCGACCACTTCGTGGAGGAGTTCGGGGACCTTCAATGGCACCAGGAAGAACCCATAGCCAGTACCAGCCCGTTCGCGCAATGGCTCGTCATGCGGCTTGCGCGCGAGTCGGGCACCACCGTCCTTCTCGATGGGCAGAGTGCGGATGAGCTGCTCGCAGGCTACGACCAGGCACAGGGCATGTTCTGGGCTCACTGGGCGCGCAGGGGCCGCCTCGACCTCGTGGCAAGAGAAGTCCTCTCCTTCGTCCGCCGTTATCGTGCCATAAGGCAGCCCGCCCTCTTCGCCGCCTACTACTCCCTTCCCGAAACGCTGCGCGACCGTCTCGCCGAGTTCTACTACCGTTCAAACGGCGTCGTCTCCCACGACCTCCACCGCGAGTTCGCCCCCGCGCATGCCGACGCCACGCATCCGTTTCCTGATCGTCTCCGAAACGAGCTCGTGCGCTGGCAAACCGCCACCCAGCTGCCGGAGTTCTTGCGTTACGCCGACCGCAACAGCATGGCCTTCGGCCGAGAGGTGCGGCTGCCCTTCCTCGACCACCGGCTCATCGAATACTGCTTCGGCCTTCCGCCCGATATGCTCCTCCGCCGCGCCGTGACCAAGGTGGTGCTCCGCGACGCGATGCGCGGCATCGTCCCCGATGAGATCCTCGACCGCCGAGACAAGCTCGCCTACTCGCCTCCTCAGCGCCAATGGGTCCATGGCCCACTTCGGCCCTGGATTGAGGACCTCCTCGCCGCCGCCGAACGGCGGACCACCATCTTCAAGCCTCTCGCCGTGCGCGGACTCAGGGAGCGGTTGCAGAAGCGCCCCGCCGATGTTCTCACCTGGCGCGTCATCAGTACCGAGGCCTGGTTTCAGCGCCTGATAGACAGGCCGGGGTGCGCCAACTCCGGCCAGGCAGAAATTAGCCCGCTTAGCTGGTAACCTTCGTCTGCTGACTCGTGCGCAATGCCCCGGCCCGGTTCGGTGAGTGCCCGCCGGTGCCGTTGCCCTGCGCACGGCAAACCACACAGGAGAGGAACCCAGGAACAATGGCTATCTCATTTGAAGGCCAGGTGGCCCTCGTCACCGGGGCCGGAGGCGGACTCGGCCGCGCCTACGCGCTCGACCTCGCGAAGCGCGGCGCGAAGGTCGTCGTAAACGACCTTGGTGGTGACCCCCACGGCCAGGGCGAGAACCGCTCGGCTGCCCAGAAAGTGGTTGACGAGATCAAGGCCGCGGGCGGCGAAGCCGTCCCCAACTACGACAGCGTCGCCAGCTACGATGGCGGCTTCAACATGGTCAAGACGGCCATCGACAACTACGGCCGCCTCGATGTCGTCATCTGCAACGCCGGCATCCTCCGCGACACTGCCTTCCACAACATGAGCGAAGACGACTGGGACAAGGTGTTCGCGGTCCACATCAAGGGCTCGTTCACGGTGCTGCGGGCTGCCTGGCCCGTGTTCCGCCAGCAGGCCTACGGGCGCGTGGTCCTCACCTCGTCCTCCTCGGGCATCTGGGGCCAGTTTGGCCAGGCGAACTACGGCGCCGCCAAGACGGCCATGCTCGGGCTGATGAACGTCCTCAAGCAGGAGGGCGCCAAGTACAACGTGAACGTGAACACCATCGCCCCCGTGGCTGGCACCCGCCTCACCCAGACCGTCATGCCCCAGGAGCTGGTCGACAAGCTCAAGCCCGACTATGTCGTCCCCGCCGTCACCTACCTTGTCTCGAAGGACTGCGCCGACAGCGGTTTCGTCATCGAAGCCGGTGCAGGCCGCTTCAACCGCGCATCCCTCGTCAAGGGCCCGGTTGTCGAAGCCGGCATGGACGAGGTCAAGGATGCGGAGTGGATTCAGTCGAACTGGGCCCGGATCAGCAGCATCGAAGGCGCGGTTCCCATGTGGAACGCACAGACCCCGCTCGCTGCCTACCTGGCAAGCAAGGCCCAGTAGGCCGTCATCAGCCCATCGCCCGCGAGAGGGGGCAGCACTGTGCTGCCCCCTCTTCTGGTCTCTTGCGGCTTGCCCGCTTCAGCCTGTACGGGCCGCTCGTGCCCTGATCCACACCCCTCCGTTGTCTGTCTCGCGGGCGCGGTATCCTCGCACCAGCTGCCTCCGCAGGTCGCGCACGTCCGCCGCAGCGGACTGCTTCCCGCGCACCGGCCGAGGGTCCATTGCCGCGGTCGTGCGCTCATCCCCACCGGCCGCTCGCAGGAACTCCGCGGGGCTGCGAAACCGCCCACGGTCCAGCTCCGCCGTGGAAATGGCCAGGGACACCTTCGCGTGGCCCGCCGCTTCACCCTGAATGGTCAACGGCCGGTTCTCCACCGCCACCTGGACCCGCTCGGTGAAAACAAACGCTTGCTCCGCGTTGCACGGCGTGAGCACCACCGCAAACCGTGGCCCCTCCAGCCGGGCGATGAAGTCGGACTCCCGGCAGATGCGCTTGAGGGCCGATGCTACGTGCAGGCTCATGCTCCGGAAGGCCGCCGGGTCCAGTTCCGGTTGCCGTTCCCCGGCCAGCTTCACCTCCACAACCGCAAGCGTCATTGCCTGTGTGTGCCGCACCGCGAGCGCCATCTCACGTTCCAGCACGGCCAGCAGGTGTGCGCGGTTGGTCAGGTCCGTTTCCCGGTCGCCGAGCCGCGGCTGCATCCGCATTGAGCCTGCAGGGCTCGATGCGCCCTCCCCCGACACCCGTTCCAGTCTCATTCCCCGGCGCGCGAACAGGCAGAGCAACCCGCTTGTCGAAAGCAGTGCTGCTCCCAGCGGCGGAGAGGCGGCCAGGGCCGCAACCTCGGCGACCCCGGTCGCCGCGGCCAGCCCCAGCACCATCCGCCGATTCCATCGCGCCGATGGTGAGCCAGGAGTGCCCGGAACAACGGGCCCGCGCGACTGCCCGCCTTGCTGCTTCAGGTGGCCCTCCATATCCCGGGCGCAGTCTGCCCCGCCCCGGCATTGTCGCCCATCACAAACCCGGCGGATCGGGCAGGCAGGTTGAGAGTGCGTTACCGCCCTGTGAGGCGCACAGGGCCGGGTATGGGGCGCTCCCCGGTCTGCACTCCGCGGCCTTGCTTTCGCGGAACGATCGGCCGCTGCTACAATCTCCTTTGCGCTACCGCCGCAATTCCCCCGGGCCACTCCCTTTTACCGGGAGTCTGCCCCCAAACGGAGCCCCGAAGTTGTCAACAGATACCGCCCAGTCCAGCACCCCTGAAGCCGAGATCGCTGCTCTGCCCGCAGAACAGGCACCTGCCGAACCGGCGCCTGCCGAACCGGTAGAAATGGATATGGGGGCCCTCCTCGATCTCGAGGCCGCCCAGCCTGGCACGCTGCGCCGCGGCGAAATCGTTGAAGGCATGGTCATGGGCGCCTCCCCCGATGGCCTCATCGTCGATGTCGGCACCAAGACCGAGGCCGTCATCCCCCAGAACGAGATGCTCTCCCTCGGCGTCGATGGCGCCGCCAGGCTCAAGGCCGGCGACACCGTGCGCGTCATGGTCCTCCAGCCATCCTCCGCCGAAGGTCACGCCATCGTCTCGCTCGACCGCGCTCGCGGCGAAGAGGGCTGGGAACTCCTCGCCGAACGCTACGAGAGTGGCGCCGTGTTCGAAGCCCAGGTCACCGGCCACAACCGCGGCGGCATCCTCGTCAACGTCGATGGCGTCAACGCCTTCGTTCCCCTCTCGCAGATCGATAGCGTCCGCCGCGACGACCCCGAGGCCGCTGCCCAGCTCGCCAACCTCGTCGGCAAGCCCATCCAGCTCAAGGTCATCGAGCTCAATCGCAAGCGCAATCGCGTCATCCTCTCCGAGCGCGCTGCCATGGCCGACTTCCGCCGAACTCAGAAGGATCGCATCCTCGACGAACTCCAGGAAGGCGAGATCCGCGCCGGTCGCGTCTCCTCCATCACCGACTTCGGCGTCTTCGTTGACCTCGGCGGCGCCGATGGCCTTGCCCACATGACCGAGCTCACCTGGGAGCGCGGCAAGAAGGCCCGCGACCTCTACTCCATCGGCGATGAAGTCCAGGCCTACATCCTCAAGGTCGACCAGGAAACCCGGAAGATCTCCCTTTCTCTCAAGCGCGCCCAGCCCGAACGCTGGGACTCGACCGTCAACCGCTACGTCATCGGGCAGATCCTCATTGGCAGGGTCACCAAGCTCATGGCGTTCGGAGCTTTCGTGAGGCTCGATGGCCCCGTCGAAGGCCTGATCCACATCTCTGAGCTCTCCAACCGTCGTATCCAACATCCGAGAGATGTTGTGAAGGAAGGCGACGTCGTGCCCGTCAAGCTCGTGCGCATTGAGAAGGACCGCCACCGCCTCGGCCTCAGCCTCAGGCAGGCGCGCGCCGACGCCGAGGCCATGGGCTTCGCCTTCGACCACGAGGGCCACGTAATCGACTATCCCGATGACATTCGAGAGCAGTTCGGCCTTCCCGCCCGCGTCGCCGGTGCCGCACCGCGCACCGAACCGCGAACCGCCCAGGAAGCCATCGAGCGCGCCGTCGCCCGCGACCCCGAACCGGTGTCCGCCTTCGCTCACGCCTTTGCGCAGGCGCTCGAAAACGCCGAAGGCGCCTCGCCATTCGCCCCCACGGATGCTGGGGCTGCCGCCGGCCCAGGTCAGGATCTCCCCGACGCGACAGCAGATGCCGCCGTGTCGGAAGATGGTGGAGATGCAGTTGCAGCCACTGCCGAAGAAGCCGTTGCGCAGGCCGAAACCAGCCCCACCGAGGCAGTTGAGATTGCGGCGGCATCAGAGGATAAGATAGGTGAAGGCGAGGCATCGCCTGACCAGGGAGAGGACGCCAGGGAGGACGCTGCTGCAGAAGGCACGTAGTCGCCGACAGGTGTAGCCAGTGAGGCTGGGAGAACGCTAGATGGCCGATAGATTCGATAAATTCACAGAACGCGCACGCAGGGTCCTCACCCTGGCGCAGGAAGAAGCGCACCGCTTCAACCACAACTACATCGGCACCGAGCACATCCTTCTCGGCCTTGTGCGCGAAGGCGATGGCGTGGCCGCAAAGGTCCTCGCCAACCTCGGCGTCGAACTCAACAAGGTCCGCTCCGCTGTCGAATTCATCATCGGCCGCGGCGACCGCACTGTCCTCGGCGAAATCGGCCTCACCCCCCGCGCCAAGAAGGTCATCGAACTCGCCGTGGACGAGGCCCGCCGCCTCAACCACAGCTATATCGGCACCGAACACCTGCTCCTCGGCCTCGTCCGCGAAGGCGAAGGCATCGCCGCCGGCGTGCTCGAAAGCCTCGGCGTCAACCTCGAACGCGTTCGCGCCGAGACCACCCGCATCCTCAGCCAGTCGGCGCCCCAGGCCGCCGCCTCCGGGTCCGGCGCCCGCCAGGCCACTCGCACCCCCACCGTCGACCAGCTCGGCATCGACCTCACGCAGGCCGCCCGCAACAACCAGCTCGATCCCGTCATCGGCCGCTCCAACGAGCTCGAACGCGTGGTCCAGATCCTCTCCCGCCGAACCAAGAACAACCCCGTCCTCATTGGCGAGCCCGGCGTGGGCAAGACCGCCATCGCCGAGTTGCTCGCCCAGCGCATCGTCGGCGGCGACGTCCCCGAGACGCTGCACGGCAAGCGCCTTCTCACCCTCGACATCGGCTCGCTCGTCGCCGGGACCAAGTACCGCGGCGAATTCGAAGAGCGCCTCAAGAAGGTGGTCGAAGAGATAAAGGGAGCCGGCAACTGCATCCTCTTTATCGACGAGCTCCACATGCTTGTCGGCGCCGGGGCCGCCGAAGGCGCAGTCGATGCCGCCAACATCCTCAAGCCATCGCTCGCTCGCGGCGAGCTCCAGTGCATCGGCGCCACCACCCTCGATGAGTACCGCAAGCACATCGAGCGCGACGCCGCCCTGGAGCGCCGCTTCCAGCCCATCATCGTCGATGAGCCCTCCGTCGAAGAGACCGTCGAGATCCTCCGCGGCATCCGCCAGCGTTACGAAGATCACCACAAGCTGAAGATCAGCGACGCTGCTCTCTCCGCCGCCGCCGAGCTTTCGGCCCGCTACGTCATCGACCGGTTCCTGCCCGACAAGGCCATCGACCTCATCGACGAGGCCGCCAGCCGCGTGCGCATTCGCCGCGCCGCCACCCCGCCCTCCCTCAAAGAGGCCATGAAGGGGCTCGAAAGCCTCCGCCGCGAAAAAGAGCAGGCCATCGCCGCCCAGCAGTTCGAGTACGCCGCCGAGCTCCGCGACCGCGAAATCAAGCTCCAGGACAAGATCGGCGAGATGGGCGAATGGGAAGAAGGCGAAGAAGGCATCGCCACTCCCATTGTCTCGGACGAAGACATCTCGGAAGTCGTCTCCATGTGGACCGGCATCCCCGTCTCCCGCATCGCCAGCGAGGAAAGCGCACGCCTCCTCAAGATGGAAGAGAACCTCCGCTCCCGCGTCATCGGGCAGGACGAGGCCATCGAGTCCATCGCGCGCGCCGTCCGCCGCGCCCGCGCCGGCCTCAAGGACCCGCGCCGCCCCATCGGCGTCTTCCTCTTCCTTGGCCCCACCGGTGTAGGCAAGACCCACCTCGCCCGCGCCCTTGCCGAGTTCATGTTCGACTCCCAGGACAACATGATTAAGCTCGACATGAGCGAGTTCAGCGAAAAGCACACCGTCTCCCGCCTCGTCGGGGCCCCTCCCGGCTACGTCGGCTACGACGATGGAGGCCAGCTCACCGATACCGTCCGCCGCAAGTCCTACTGCCTCATCCTCCTCGACGAGATCGAAAAGGCCCACCCCGAGGTGTTCAACCTCCTCCTCCAGATCTTCGATGAAGGCCGCCTCGCCGATGCGAAGGGCCGCAAGGTCGACTTCCGCAACACCATCATCATCATGACCTCGAACGTCGGCTCCGACCTCATCAAGCGCGACAGCAACCTCGGTTTCGCCGTCTCGCAGGAGGAAATCAAGTCCCAGGAAGACCGCTACGGCCGCATGAAGGACAAGGTTCTCGGCGAGCTCAAGAACGTCTTCAAGCCCGAATTCCTCAACCGCATCGATAGCACCGTCGTCTTCCACTCGCTCACGCGTGAGAACATCCGCAGCATCGTCGACCTCGAGCTCAAGAAGGTCGAGAAGCAGCTGGCCTCCAAAGGGGTGGCCCTCGAAGTCACAATTGAGGCCAAGGATTGGCTCGGCGAAAAGGGCTACGACCAGGTCTTTGGCGCCCGCCCCCTCCGCCGCGTCATCCAGGACAACATCGAGGACCGCCTCAGCGAGATGCTCCTCGCCGGCGAGTTCGGCCCCGGCGACAGGGTGGTCGTCGACCGCCAGCCGGGAGACGACGGAGGTCTCTCTATCCAGGCAGCGCGCGAACCGGCACCCGTCGCCTGACCGGGGAGGCGCCACCGCAAACGAAGGAGACGGCTGCCGGGCCGGCCCCTTTCCCGTGCCCGTAGGCTACCGGTCGCGATTGACGCGAGCCCTCCCCGCGCTGTACGTTAATAGACGGCTTGCCATGCCCATCGTTTCCCCAACCCTTTTCCGGCATTTACACAAAACCATTGCGTCATTCGCACCATAAGTCCTGAAGGAGTAGCTGCAGGATGACCACTGCGCGCGGCGTGGTGCGAGGGGGTGTCTCTGTCCCCCTCGACATCCAGGCCTATGGCCGAATCCCCAACGTCCTCGAAATTCCCAGCCTCATCAAAATCCAGCTCGATAACTTCGACTGGTTCAAGCGTGAAGGCCTCCGCGAGCTCCTCAGCGAGATCTCGCCTATCCAGGACTTCACCGGCTCCAAGATGGACCTCGTCTTCGGCGACTACGAGTTCCGCGAGCCCAAGCATTCCCAGGATGAGTGCCGCGAGCGCGACATGACCTTCGCCGCGCCCCTCTTCGTCGACGTCGAGCTCCGCATCAAGGAATCCGGCGAAATCAAGGAGCAGCGCCTCTTCTTCGGCGACTTCCCCCTCATGACCGAACGGGGAACGTTCATCATCAATGGCGCCGAGCGCGTGGTCGTCAGCCAGCTCGTTCGTTCCCCGGGCGTTTACTACACCCTCGAAACAGACCCCGCCAGCGGCCGCCGCCTCTGCTACGGCAAACTCATCCCCAACCGTGGCGCCTGGCTTGAGTTCGAAACCTCGAACCGCGACCTCGTCTCCGTCAAGGTCGACCGCAAGCGCAAGATCCCCGTCACCAGCCTCCTTCGCGCCATCGATGTTCCCGGCCTCCTCCCCGGCGACCGCGATAACCCGCGCTTTGCACGGTACTTCGCCGCCCAGGACCGCTTCGAAGCCTCACAGGCCGCTGAGGACGAGAAGGCCCGCGATGCCGAGCTGCGCCCCCTCGAGTCCGACCTCGGTACGGATGAACGCCTCCTGGCCATGCTTAGCGACGTCGATACCCACGACGTCCACCAGTACACCATCGCCACCATCGCGAAAGAGCCCAGCAAGAACAAGCACGAGGCTCTGATCGAGTTCTACCGCCGCATCCGGCCGGGCGACCCGCCAACCCCCGAGAATGCGCGCCTCCTCATCAACCAGCTCTTCTTCAATCCGCGCCGCTACGACCTGGGACGCGTTGGGCGCCACAAGCTCAACTCGCGTCTTGAGCTCGAAGACCCCACCACCCAGCGCTGGCTCCGCCCCTACGACCTCCTCGGCATCGTCCGCGAGCTCATCAACGTCAATAACGGCCGGGGCCACGCCGATGACATCGACCACCTCGGCAACCGCAGAGTGCGCGCCGGTGGCGAACTCATCCAGCAGCAATTCCGCGTCGGCCTCCTCCGCATGGAGCGCGTTGTCCGCGAACGCATGACCATCACCGACCCCGAAGAGGCGACCCCGAGCGCCCTCATCAACATCCGCCCGGTGGTGGCCGCCATGAAGGAGTTCTTCGGCGGTAGCCAGCTCTCCCAGTTCATGGACCAGACCAACCCCCTGGCAGAGCTCACCCACAAGCGCCGCCTTAGCGCCCTCGGCCCCGGCGGCCTCTCCCGCGACCGGGCCGGCTTCGATGTCCGCGACGTCCACTACAGCCATTACGGCCGCATCTGCCCAATCGAAACTCCCGAAGGCCCGAACATCGGCCTCATCGGCTCCCTTGCCACCTACGGCCGTCTCAACGAGTACGGCTTCATCGAAACGCCCTATCGCCGCGTAGTGCGCGAGCTCCCCGCCGATGACCCCCGCGCAATAAACCGGGTTCTCCGCGAGGACATCATCGATAGCAGCGGCGACGTCCTCGCAAGGGCCGGTGAGACCATTGACGACGCCATGGCCCAGCGGATCCTCAAGCTTGGCCGCCGCCTTCCCATCCGGCCTTTCGTCAGCGAAGAGATCGTCTACCTCACCGCCGACAAAGAGGACAAGTACATCATTGGACAGGCCAACGCAGCCCTCGACACCGAAGGCCACTTCGTCGAAGACCGCGTGGGTATGCGCATCCACGAGCATTTCAAGATGGCCCCGCCCGAGGAGATCGACTACCTCGACGTGTCGCCCAAGCAAATGGTCTCCGTCGCCACCGCCCTCATCCCCTTCCTCGAACACGACGACGCGAACCGCGCCCTCATGGGCTCGAACATGCAGCGCCAGGCGGTGCCGCTCATCCGTCCGGAAGTCCCCCTTGTTGGCACCGGCATGGAACGCCGCACGGCCGTCGATAGCGGCCATGTCGTCGTCGCAGCCGGCCCCGGCGAAGTCATCGAAGCCACCGGCGCCCGCATCGTCGTCAGCTACGACGACCCTGCCTATGGCCAGGTATCCTATCCCCTCACCAAGTTCACCCGCTCCAACCAGGGAACGTGCCTCAACCAGAGGCCCCTTGTGGTACGCGGTCAGCGCCTCCAGGAAGGCGACCCGCTCATCGATAGCTCCAGCACCCAGGGCGGAGACCTCGCCCTCGGCCAGAACGTCCTTTGCGCCTTCATGAGCTGGGAAGGCTACAACTTCGAAGACGCCATCATCATCAGCCAGAACATGGTGCGCGAAGACAAGTTCACTTCCATCCACATCGAAAAGCACGAGGTGGAAGCCCGCGATACCAAGCTCGGCCCTGAGGAGATCACCCGCGACATCCCCAACGTAGGCGAGGAAAGCCTCAAGGACCTGGACGAGGACGGCATCATCCGTATCGGCGCCGAGGTGCGCGAAGGCGACATCCTCGTCGGCAAAATCACCCCCAAGGGTGAAACCGAGCTCACGGCCGAAGAGAAGCTCCTTCGCGCCATCTTCGGCGAGAAGGCCCGTGAGGTTAAGGACACCAGCCTGCGCGTCCCCCACGGCGAAAAAGGCAAGGTGATCGAAGTCCGCGTCTTCAGCCGCGACGACCACGAGACTCTCCCCGCGGGCGTCAACAAGCTCGTCCGCGTCAGCATCGCCCAGCGCCGCAAGATCTCCGAAGGCGACAAGATGGCAGGCCGCCACGGCAACAAGGGCGTCATCAGCCGCATCCTCCCCCGCGAGGACATGCCCTACCTTGAAGATGGCACCCCCATCGATATCATCCTCAACCCGATCGGCGTCCCCAGCCGCATGAACATCGGCCAGGTCCTCGAAACCCACCTCGGCTGGGCCGCCAATGCCCTCGGCTTCCGTGCCATCAGCCCCGTCTTCGATGGCGCCGACGACATCTCCATCGACGACTCCCTTGCCCGCGCCTGGATAGCCCAGGAATCAGGGGCCGTCTACTACATCGACCCCCGCGACCGCGGTTTCAACCCCGGCGTGGCCGTTGACTGGCTCAATGAACGGGGATTTGATGGCCACGCCGTCTTCACCCGCCCCCAACCGGGCGCTGCCAGCCGCGCCTGCATGGAGATCTTCCTCAAGGAAGCCGGCCGCGAGTTCCCCGCCAATGCCCGGCTCGATGACCTCCAGGCCCTCGCCCAGGCCGTCTATTCCGAGACCGGCGTTCCGCCGCCCCTCTACGGCAAGATGCGCGTCCGCGATGGCCGGACCGGCGAGCTCTTCGACCAGCCCGTGACTGTGGGCTACATCTACATGCTCAAGCTCATCCACCTGGTCGAGGACAAGATCCACGCCCGCAGCACGGGCCCCTACTCGCTCATCACGCAGCAACCTCTCGGGGGCAAGGCCCAGTTCGGCGGCCAGCGCTTCGGCGAAATGGAAGTCTGGGCACTCGAAGCCTACGGCGCCGCCCACATCCTCCAGGAGCTCCTCACCGTCAAGTCCGACGACGTTGTGGGCCGCGTCAAGACCTACGAGGCCATTGTCAAGGGCGAAGATGTCCTTGAGCCCGGCGTTCCTGAATCCTTCAAGGTTCTCGTCAAGGAACTCCAGAGCCTCGGCCTCTCCGTTGAAGTCTCCAACGACGAAGGAAGCGTCACCTTCCTTGAAGACATCGGCAGCGACTTGCCTGAGCTTGGCATCAACCTCTCAGGGTTCGAAGCGGAGGATCTTTTCAATGCTCGAAGTCAATGACTTCAACCAGGTTCGCATCGCCCTTGCCAGCCCGGAACAGATCCGTTCCTGGTCCTATGGCGAAGTCACCAAGCCCGAAACCATCAACTACCGCACCCTGAAGCCCGAAAAAGACGGCCTCTTCTGCGAGAAGATCTTCGGCCCCACCAAGGACTTCGAATGCTACTGCGGCAAGTACAAGCGCGTCCGCTACAAGGGCATCGTCTGCGACAAGTGCGGCGTCGAGGTCGCCCGTGCCAAGGTGCGCCGCGAGCGCATGGGTCACGTCGAGCTCGCCAGCCCTGTTAGCCACATCTGGTTCGTCAAAGGCACCCCGAGCAAGCTCGGGCTCCTGCTCGACATCTCCCCCCGTAACCTCGAACGGGTCCTGTACTTCGCCCAGTACATGATCACCGAAGTAGACGACGCCGCTCGCCAGGTGGAGATGAACCGCGTGCGCGAGCAGATGGCCAACGTCATCGAGGAGCGCGTTGCCGAGATCCGTCCGCGCCGTGAGAAGCTCGAAGCAGAGCTCGAAGAAGCCAACGCCAAGCTCCAGGCGCGCGTTCTCGAACAGCAGACCCGCATTGAAGCCGAGCGCAAGATCTCCCGCGATGCCCTCGAAGCCGCCGTTGGCCGTGCCGTCGAGCAGGCCGAAGCCGCGCTTGGCGGCCCCCTGGAAAGCGGAATTACACTCCTCGGCGATGTCATTTTCGAAGCCGGCGCGAAGATCACCAAAGCGTCCGTCGGCCGCGTTCAGAAGGAAGGCGACAAGCGCCTGGCGGCATTCGACAAGGAAACCGACAAGATGAAGGCCGCCGAAAGCCTTCTTGCCGATACGGCGCTCGACGACGCCAAGGCCGCCCTCTATGACGAGCTCAACCCCCTCCAGCAGCGCGAACGAGCAGTGCGCGATGAGGTCGAAGAGCAGTACAAGGAGCGCCTACGCGATCTCGAAGACCTCGCCGACCCTGTCGCCGATGACCGGGTGGCGCTCCTCGCCGAGACCCGCTACCGCGAGCTCTCGGACCTCTTCGGCCACATCTTCAAGGCGGGGATGGGCGCAGAAGCCGTTCTTCGCGTGCTCGAGCGCCTCGACCTCGATACCCTCCGCAACAAGCTCAAGCAGGAGATCCTCACGGCCAGCGGCCAGCGCCGCAAGAAGGCCACCAAGCGCCTCAATGTCGTCGAAGACCTCCTCGACTCGGGCAACAAGCCCACCTGGATGATCTTCCAGGTCCTTCCCGTCCTTCCCCCCGACCTGCGCCCCATGGTGCAGCTCGATGGCGGCCGTTTCGCCACCAGCGACCTGAACGACCTCTACCGCCGCGTCATCAATCGCAACAACCGCCTCAAGCGCCTCCTTGACCTCGGCGCTCCCGAAATCATCATTCGCAACGAAAAGCGCATGCTGCAGGAAGCCGTCGATAGCCTTATCGACAACGGCCGCCGCGGGCGCGCCGTCTCGGGCAGCGGCAACCACAAGCTCAAGAGCCTGAGCGACATGCTCAAGGGCAAGCAGGGTCGCTTCCGCCAGAACCTGCTCGGCAAGCGCGTCGACTACTCCGGCCGCTCCGTCATCGTCGTCGGCCCCGAACTGCGTCTGAACCAGTGTGGCCTGCCGAAACGCATGGCCCTCGAGCTTTTCAAGCCCTTCGTCATGCACTCGCTCGTCGCCAAGGGGCTCGCCCACAACATCAAGAGCGCCAAGCGTATCGTCGAACGCGCCCGCCCCGAGGTCTGGGACGTCCTTGATGAGGTCATCCACGACCGCCCCGTGCTCCTCAACCGCGCACCCACTCTGCACCGCCTTGGCATCCAGGCCTTCCAGCCCATCCTCATCGAAGGCTCGGCCATCCAGCTCCATCCCCTCGTTTGCTCGGCCTTCAACGCCGACTTCGATGGCGACCAGATGGCCGTTCACGTCCCCCTCAGTCGCGAGGCCGTCGCCGAGGCCAGGCAGATCCTGCTCTCCACCAACAACCTGCTCTCACCCGCCAGTGGGGACCCCATCGTCGCCCCTTCGCTCGATATGGTGCTCGGCTGCTACTACATGACCGACACCGACGAGAACGCGCGCGGCGCCTACCAGGTCGACAAGAATGGCCGCCCCATTGCAGGCCTCTACGGCTCCTTCGAAGAGGCCAAGCTCGCCTTCGACCTGGGAATCATCGGCCTCCGTGCCCGCATCATGGTGCGCACCACCCGCCCCGTCGTCGTTGGCGGCGTCACCACCACCCCGGAGCCCGGTGCCAGCGGAAAGCTGAAGCCCTACCTCTTCGAAACCACCGTGGGACGCATCATCTTCAACGAAGTCCTGCCCGAAGAGATCCCCTTCCAGAACGACACCATGGACCGCCCCAACCTGAGGCGCGTTGTCGCCGCCTGCTACCGGCAGCTCGGTGGCGAGGCTACGGCCGAGATCGTTGACCGCATCAAGAACACCGGCTTCCACTTCGCCACCCGCTCCGGCGTCACCATCGCCATCCACGAAATCCAGGTCCCCCGCGAGAAGGAGCAGCTTCTCGAAGCGGCCGACCGCGAAGTCGATAACCTGGTCGAGCAGTACCAGATGGGCCTCATCACCGATGATGAGCGCTACCAGGGAACCGTCGAAGTCTGGAGCGAAACCACCAAGAAAATCGAGAAGGCCATCAAGGACCGCATGCCCGAGTACGGCTCGCTCAACTACATGGCCAGCTCCGGCACCAAGGGCAACATCACCCAGATCCGCCAGATGGCCGGCATGCGCGGCCTTATGGCCGACCCCAACGGCAAGGTCATCGAGCTCCCCATTCGCGGCTCCTTCCGCGAAGGCCTTACCGTGCTCGAATACTTCATCTCCACCCACGGCGCCCGCAAGGGACTCGCCGACACCGCCCTTCGCACCGCCGACTCCGGCTACCTCACCCGGCGCCTGATTGACGTCGCCCAGGACGTCATCATCCTCGAAGAGGATTGCGGCACCATGACCGGGCTCTGGATTGAGCGCGGCGAGAACAGCGACGTCCTCGAAACCATGGCCGACCGCGTTATCGGCCGCTACGCTGCCTCCCCGGTCGTCGACGAAGACACCGGCGAGGTCCTCTGCGACAGGAACGAAGAGATCACCGAGGAGTTGGCCCTGGCCATCGACACGCGCGGACTGGTGCGCGTATTTGTTCGCACGCCCCTGTCGTGTGAGGCCGAGCGCGGAATCTGCGCGCTCTGCTACGGCCGCGACCTGGGCCGCGGTGAGCTCGTAAAACTGCGCACTGCCGTGGGCATCATTGCCGCCCAGTCCATTGGCGAGCCCGGGACCCAGCTAACCATGCGCACCTTCCACACCGGTGGCGTCGCCAGCGTTGCCGACATCACCAGCGGCCTCCCCCGCGTCGAAGAGATCTTCGAAGCGCGCGCCCCCAAGGGCGAGGCAATCATCAGCGAGATCGACGGCCTGGTGGAGGTCTCTCAGGAGAACGAAAGGCGCGTGGTTCGCATCGTGAACCAGTTCTCCCACGTCGAAGAGTACGAAATCCCCAGGGGCGCCGAGCTCCTCTGCAAGGATGGTGAGCACGTCTCCGATGGCACCGTCCTCGCCGCAGCCGCAAATGCGGCCGGAACCGAACCCCGCGACGTTGCCTCCACCGGCACGCAGGTCATCTCACGCATCTCGGGCATCGTCCGCGTGCCCTCCGGCAAGGGCCCACTGAAGGTCATCTACGAGGAGCGCGAGGAACGCGAGTACCCCATTCCCGCGGCGGCGCGTCTCCTTGTCGAGACCGGCGACCTTGTGACCGCAGGCGCCCAGATCACTGAAGGCGCCCGCAACCCGCAGCACATCCTCGCCATCCAGGGCCCCGAAGCCGTGCGCAAGTACATGGTCGAAGAGGTCCAAAAGGTCTACAAGTCCCAGGGCGTGAACATCAACGATAAGCACGTCGAAGTCATCACCCGCCAGATGCTGCGGCGCGTCAAGGTCGATCATCCTGGTGATACCGGCCTCCTTCCGGGCGATCTCATCGATCGCCGGGAGTTCACCGAGATGAACAACCACGTGGTCGCCGAAGGCGGTGAGCCGGCCACGGGGCAGCCCGTGCTCCTCGGAGTCACCAAGGCGTCCCTCAACACCGATTCATGGCTGGCGGCAGCTTCATTCCAGGAAACCACCCGCGTCCTGACCAACGCGGCCATCGAAGGCAAGATCGACCGCCTGCTCGGCCTCAAGGAGAACGTCATCATCGGCAAGCTCATCCCCGCGCGCGCCGATATCGAGGTCGCTCGCCGCGAGCACATCGCCGAGCTCGACCTGCCCGAGTCGCTTCTCCTCGAAGAGGAAGCCGAGCTAGAGCGAATGCTTGGGGCCATGGAATCGGGCGCAAGGAGCAGCCGCGCCGGCATCGCCACCATCAACCGTGACGACGACGACGCTCTCGACCTGGACGACGACGAGGACGACCTCGAAGACTTCCAGGTCGGAGAAGACGAGGAGTAGCCCGCTTCCGTCCCGTGCAGGCCAACACGAGGGGCCTCCCAATCCGGGGAGGCCCCGTCTATTCCCCCGTCATCCCGGACCGGTCAACCAGCCGGCGCAAGCAAGACGGCGGCGGTTGCTGCCATTGCTTCGCCGCGGCCAACTGCCCCCAGGCCCTCAGCGGTCTTGGCTTTCACGCTCACTGCCCCGGGGTCGACGCCCGCAATCTCAGCGAGTCGCTGCCTGATGTGCGGGATGTACGGCGCGAGCTTCGGACGCTCGGCCCGGACTGTTGCATCCAGGTTCACCAGCTCCCAGCCAGCGGCTCTTGCCATCTTCATGGCCGCACGCAAGAAGTCCGCGCTATCCGCTCCCGCAAACCGTGGGTCCGTCGGCGCGAAATGCTGCCCTATGTCGCCGAGCGCCAGCGCACCGAGCACAGCATCGGTGATTGCATGTATCAGCACGTCGGCGTCGCTGTGCCCGGCCAGCCCAGGGCCCTCCTCAATGATGACCCCGCCCAGCACCAGCGCACGGCCTTCGTCCACGCGGTGGATGTCCTCTCCCTGTCCTATCCGCAACTCGATCGCCCCTCACTTCGCACGATGGCAGCGGCAAGCTCCAGGTCGAGGGGCCGCGTCACTTTGAGGTTGCCCGGGTCGCCCGTTACCACGGCCGTCTCAAGCCCAAAGCGCGCGAGCATTGCCGCATCGTCCGTCTCGTCATCGTCGCTGGCTGCTGCCGCGTCCAGCCACGCCTGCCGGAGCACCACTTGCGGAGTCTGTGCCGCCCAGAGCATCGCACGCTCAAGGTGACCCACCACCATGCCGTCGCGAACCTCCTTCACCGTGTCCGTCACCGGGATGGCCGCGATTGCCCCCGCCCTGCCCTCTGCCGCCGCAATGCAGCGCTCGATGAGCTCCGGCGTCACAAGCGGCCGGGCGCCATCGTGGATCGCAACATAGCGCGACCGGGCCGCCCGCAAGCCCGCTTCCACACTGTCGCGCCGTCTCGCGCCGCCTGCTACCACCAGGCCGGGCTTCTCCCCGGCTGCCGATAGCAGTACCTGCTCAACACCTTTGAGAGAGCCTTCCCCGGTTACCACGACTACACGTTCAACACTAGCAGCGGCCGCGAACGCTGCTATCGACCACGCCAGCACGGGCCTTCCGCACAGGTCAGCGAACAGCTTGTCCGCCGGCCCAAACCGGGTCGATACGCCCGCCGCCACGATCACGGCATCCACCTTCATGGGCGCAAGCTACCACTGCCGCCGCTTTGTGTCGCAAACCCCCGGACCCGGGTGCGGTCATCCCTCTCCGCCGCTAGACTCCCGGTATGCCCTATGCCAGCGTGAACGGGACCCGGCTCTACTTCGAGCAGCACGGCGCCGGTGATGACCTGGTGCTCCTGCACGGCGCGGGCGGAAACCACCTCTCCTGGTGGCAACAGCTCCCCAAGTTCAGCCGCAGCTTCCGCTGCACCGTGTACGACGCCCGCGGTTGGGGGCTGAGCCGCGGTGACGTGGCGGCCGGCCGCTGGGCCTTTGGCACCGACCTCATCGCGCTCATGGACCACCTCGGCATCGAACATGCCCACGTCGTTGCTCACTCCATGGGAGGGCGAGCCGTCGCTGGCCTCGCCCGGCTGGCGCCTCGGAAGATCCGTTCCCTCGTCCTTTCGGGTACCACCGCAGGCGCAACCGATGACCGTGTCCGCGAAATCCAGGACGAGCTTCGAGACCTTCGTGGCAACGGCAACCTCCGTGAGCACGCGCTCGCCAGCGAGTTCGAACAGGCACAACCCGCTCTGGCTCTCCTGTACCGGCAGATAAACGCCCTGAATCCTCCCCGCCCCAGGGGCATGCTCGGCCGCCCGCCACCATCCTATCGCGGCAGCATGCACGGGTTCCTTTCCGATCTCGGGATTCCCGTCCTCTTCATCGTCGGCGAGCACGATCGCATCACCTCGCCCGAGATGGTCAGGCAGGCTTCATCACTCGTCATAGGGGCCATCCACCACGAAATCCCCGGCGCCGGGCACTCCGCCTACTTCGAGCGCGCCGATGAGTGGAACCGCATCGTGCTCGCATTCCTCGCTGCCCTCCCCGAAGCGGGTGCGTGATGGCGCAGTTGCCAGCCCGGCATTCATCGCTTATGGTCTACCGGTTATGGCGAGTCTATGGTCGAGGCTGCGCGAGTCACTGCGCGAACGCTTCTTCGGCGAGCACTGGGTTGAGCCGTCCAACGAGATCACGCGCGCTGTTCTCGCCGGCGCCCGCTCTACATCCCTCCCGGCCGCTCCCCTCTACGCCCGCGACTCCCGGGACCTTGTGTTCACCTATGACCAGCTGGTCAACCCGACGCCGGCAGGCCAGCCCGAACGGGCAGCTGATGCGGCCCCTGGCGCCTCGCGACCGCCTGCGGCCCGCCGACCCGGCCGCGCTGCCTGAGCACCCATTTGCTAGACTCTCCCCATGGCAATCTACGAATACTACTGTCCCACCTGTAGAACCCGCTTCGAGCGGCGCCGCCCCATGACCGAAGCCGCCATCGCAGTCACATGCGACCGCGGGCATGAGGCCGAACGGGCCCTCTCGGCGTTTGCCGTGTCTCGGGGCGCTGGCCCGGGCATGGCTGAAATGCCCATGGGTGGTGGCTGTTGCGGTGGTGGCGGCGGTTGCGCCTGCTCTGCCGCCCGCAACTAGCTTCCCGGGCCTGCGCGCGCACGTTCCCGATCGTCCCCGCCCTGTTGCCTTGCGATGAGCAGGTAGCCCGTGGCAAGAGCCGCCGTGGCAACCGCCTCGGCGATTGCCATTACTCCCACCGTTAGCGTCGCTTCCTCCCAGAACTTCTCCGGGAACATCTGGATCAGGTGGTCTGTGTCGGGATCCAGCTGCCAGAGGTCATTCGAAAACGCCAGCTCGTGGAACTGCGTCCAGGCGCTATCAAACCCCGTGATGGCAAGTGCTCCGACCGCCCCAAGCGCAACCACGCCTGCGCCTACGCCGCCCAGCGCCAGCCATGCCAGCTCCCGCAACGGCCGTTCCCGCGCCCAAAGGAAGACCCCCGTCACGTAGGCCAGCACGAAGGCCAGCGAGATCTCGTTCACACGGTAGACGAGCCGGACCAGCGACTTCACATCGCGCATGTGCTCCACTTCACGAGCATTGAAAAGCGGCGCTTCCTGCCCGTTCTCACTCACCACGATGCGCAGGGTCTCCGCGTCATTCTCAAAGTACTCGATGATCTCCTGGGCCGACCGGTCGAGCTCGGCGAGTGCAATCCCTGTCGCGCGGTCCGCATCGTGCTTGCGAAGCCCGGACTCGTAGAAGCCGGCGTCACTCGCGAGAATGCGAACATTACTGGTCACGAACAACACCGGCAGGGCGACCACGAAACAGGCCGCCGCCACCTTCGCGAGCACTCTCATCCCCGTTGCCATGCGCTAACTGGCACTGCCGCCATGGTGGCCAGCGCCCGGCTTGCTTGTCAAACCCGCTTCCGGGCCCCGGCGGGTGACACGCCTGCCCTTTTCGACCCGCCCGCGCACCACGCCGCAACCGTTTCTGCTGCACCCATTCGCCAGGGCGCCCGCGCGCTCCCTCCGCTCCCCTGAGGCGCCGTCAGGTCCGCGGCCTTATTGGCTCGATGGGCAGGATTACCCCGGGGTTGAGAATCCCCCGGGGGTCGAAGCTCCGCTTGATCGCCGCCATGGTCATGATGTCTGCCGGCGACCGCGTGAGGTGGAGCCAGGGAGTCTTGGCCACGCCCACCCCGTGTTCGGCGCTGATGCTGCCACCGAGTCCGGCCACAAGCATTAGCACCGCGTCATCCGCCCCTTCGTCGTCCGGTTCCAGCCCGAGCAGGTTCACATGCAGGTTGCCGTCTCCAATGTGCCCGAAGAGGATTGCGCGCGCGCCCGGGACCACCTCCGCAACGGCCCCCCGCACCCGGTGCTCGAACTCCGCGTACGCCCCCAGGGGCAGAGCAATGTCGAGCTTGTGGGGCACGCCCTCGGCGCTGATCGATTCGGTGTGACGCTCCCGGTAACGCCACAGCTCGTCCCGCAGGCGGCGGTCTGTCGCAACCGCGCTGTCGAGCACCTCGCCCGCCCCATCGAGCGCCATCACCAGCGAGGGGGCCGGGTCTGTTGCGGCGGCGCATTCCACCAGCAGGTAGGCAGGGTACGCCTGCGAGAACGGCATCGGGGCGCCCGTGTGCTTGCATACCAGCTCCACGCCTTCGGCGAAGAACACCTCCTGGGCCTCCACTGAAGGAACCGAGGCCCGGATCCGTGCGGCGACCGACAGCGCCGCGCGGACATCGGGCACCGCCAGCAGCGCTACGGCACGCGCTGGCAACGCCGGCACCAGCCGCAGCCGCGCCCGCGTAACCACAGCGAGAGTCCCCTCGCTTCCGCTCAACAGGCCCCCAAGGTCGTATCCCGTGTTGTCTTTGCGCAGCCCGGGCATGCGCCGGATGACGCTGCCGTCTGCCTTCACCGCCTCTATCCCGAGAAGCTGCGCCCGCATGGGCCCGTAGCGCATCATCCGAATCCCGCCCGCGTTCGTGGCGATCATTCCGCCAATGGTGGCGCTGTCTCGCGAAGCAAGGTCCACACCAAACGCCCATCCCGCATCGCGGGCATGTGCCTGCAGCCGCGCCAGTGTTGCCCCGGCGCCGGCCGTCACCTCGCCCGCTTCCTCGTCAACTGCGTCGAGATGGTCAAGCCGCTTCAGGCTGAGGACGATCTCCCCTCGCCGCGGCACGCTCCCCCCGACAAGGCCGGTGTTCCCACCCTGGGGTACCACGGTCGCGCTCGCCTGTTCGCAGGCCCGCAGCACGGCTGCTACCTCTTCCGTTGAACCCGGGCGAACCACGAAGCGCGACCGGCCGGAGTACCGCCGCGTCCAGTCCGTCTCGTACGAGGCCCGCAATTCGGGGTCGAGCAGGACGTGCGCCTCTCCGACGATGCTGGCCATCTCGGCGGCGAGGGCGTCGCTCCCCGTGTGTGTCACGCTGCCAGTTATACCGCTGCCCGGCCCGCCGGGCGAACGTCCGCTCTGCCGGCCTTGATCATGCCCAACGCTACCGTGCAAGCGGCGGCCAGGGTGAAGACGCCACCCAGGGCGGGCCCACCATCATCCTGACGACTATTGGCCGCAAGTCCGGGAAGGAAGTGACAACCGCCGTCAACTACCTTGACCGGGGAGAGGACATCATTGTCGTGGGTTCGCTTGCCGGCCTCAGCATGCACCCGCACTGGTCGCTCAACCTGGAAAAGACTCCCCGCGCCTGGGTCCAGCTCCATGAGCGCCGCTGGCAGGTGAACGCGCGCAAGATCACGGGCGAAGAACGGGCGAAGCTCTGGCCCACCCTCACGGCGCACTTCCCTCTCTGGGGCCACTTCCAGAAGTACAGCGACCGCGAGTTCAACGTCTTCGTCCTCTCCCCTGCGTAGGCGACAGCCCCGCCGGCACGGCGCGGGCCCGCAACGCTCCATGCATCCCGCGCGGCTGTCTGCCGCATCACAGGAGGTCCCTGACCATGACCGCCCAACCGGATCCTAGCCTTGCGCGTGGCATGCAGGTGGCATCGCAGATGTTCCCCCCCGGCGCTCCTGCTGCTGCCCCGCGCTTTGAATACCCGGACGAAATCGCCGCCGACTGGAGCGCCTTCTCGGTTTCCACCGTGCTGGGAGATGTCTGGGGCCGGCCCGGGCTCGATCTCAAGCAGCGTGCGCTGATCTCCATTGCCACCCTCACCGCCCTCTCGAGGCTCGGGCAGCTGCGCGCCTACATTGTCGCCGGGCTCAACCTGGGGCTCACCCGCTCCGAAATCTGCGAAGCCATCTTCCAGGTCTCCGTGTACGCTGGATTCCCGGCGGCGATAGAGGGCCTTGGTGTAGCCAACAGCGTCTTCCGCGAAGCAGACGCTGCCACGAAAAAGGACTGACCGGCCGGGAGGTCGTCATGAATCTGACGGGACAAACTGCGCTCGTTCTTGGCGCCCTGGGCACCGCCGGGACTGCCATCTGCGAGGAGCTCGCCGCCCAGGGCGCCAGCCTCGTCCTCAGCGGGCGGCGTGCCCCCGAAGGCCAGGCCCTGGCCTCCCGTCTCCGCGACAACGGCGCGGCTGCGCAGTTCGTTTCCGCCGATGTCACCAGCCGCGCCCAGGTTGAGCAGGCTGTCGAAGCGGCTGTCAGCCAGCTTGGGCGCCTCGATATCCTCGTCAACTGCTTCTCCCACGACCACCTCCGGCGCTTCATGGACGACAACGAAGAGGCCTGGGACCGCATGATCGCCGTCAACTTCAAAGGCGTCCTCTACGCCTCACGTGCCGCGCTCGCCCACATGATCCCCGCAGGCTATGGGCGAATCATCAGCCTCGTCTCCGACTCCGGCAAAATCGGCGCCACCATGGAGACAGTGCAATCAGGCACCAAGGCAGCGGTCATCGCCTTCTCCAAGTCGCTCGCGCGTGAAGTCGCGCGCGATGGCATAACCGTCAATACCGTCTGCCTGGGGCCCATGCGCGAATCGCCCGGCCCGCCGCCCGGCCTGTCACCCGAGGGCTGGGCATCGTTCATGCGCCTCATCCCCTCGCGCCGGCCCGGCCGCCCCGCTGAGGTCGCCGCCATGGTCGCCTTCCTCGCTTCGCCCGCGGCCAGCTACGTTACCGGCCAGGCGATCAGCGTCTCAGGCGGCCTCACCATGTCGTAGCGGCAGCCAGCGGCTTCCTCGGCCGCTCCCCTAGCCGCTCCCTTCGACCACCACCAGCATCTGTCCCGCCTCCACCTGTTCGCCTTTCGCAACCCGCACCTCGGTCACCTTCGCCGATTCCTCCACGCACGTGATGCGATGCTCCATCTTCATCGCCTCCATCACCACCAGCAGCTGCCCTCGGCTCACTGCGTCGCCCGGCTCGACGTGGATCGACACCACCTTGCCGGGCATTGGTGCGGCGTACCCCCCGGCCACTTCCTCCTGTTCGATTTCGGGGAAGCGCGGGAGCTCCGTGAGCTGTACCTCTCCTGAAGGCCCCTGGACCCAGAACTGATTGCCCTTTCCCGTCACTGCCAGCACCCGGCGAGTCCCGTCCACCTCGATGTCCACCGCATCGCCTTCCACCCGGTGGAGCCGGGCCACGCCGCGCGTACCTGCCACCTCGTAGGCGAAGCTCCCGTCGCGCTGCGACAGGTAGCCTGCCCTGACCTCCTCGCCGTGGTGTGTGAAGGCGGTTACCTGCATCTGGCTCGGGTTGTTGCGCCAGCCCGAAGGCAGAGTGCGCATCAGCGATGCCTCTTTGCGCCTCTCTGCCTGCTCCCTGAGTGCTACCGCGAGCGCGGCAGCCCGCACCTCGCTCTCCGAGGGCCTGCGCACCCGATCGGGCTCGTGCTTCTCGATGAAGGACGTCGTCGTGTCTCCCGCAAGGAAGGCCTGGTGGCGCAGCGTCGCCACCAGGAAGTCGCGGTTCGTGGTCACACCGTGCACCCGGGTCCGCTCCAGCACGCGCGCCAGTCTGAGCGCGGCCTCGGTACGCGTGGCCGCGTGGACAATCACCTTCGCCAGCATCGGGTCGAAGTGCACCGTTACGTCGGAGCCCGTCTCAATGCCGGAATCGAAGCGCGCGGGCGGGTCCGCTGGCGGCTCCCAGGCAAGAACCGTGCCCGTGGCAGGCAGGAACCCGTTCCCAGGGTCTTCCGCGTAGAGCCGCGCCTCAATGGCGTGTCCCGAGATTGCCAGGTCGCCCTGGCGCACATCGAGCCGCTCGCCCTGCGCAATCCTGATCTGCTCGCGCACGAGGTCCAGCCCCGTGATCGCCTCTGTTACCGGGTGCTCCACCTGCAGGCGCGTGTTCACCTCAAGGAAGTAGAACTGACCGTTTGCATCGAGCAGGAACTCCACAGTCCCTGCCGATGTGTACCCGATGGCCTGGGCGGCCGTCACCGCCGCGAGCCCCATCTGTTCTCGCAGCTCCGGCGTCATTGCCGGCGATGGCGCCTCCTCGATGACCTTCTGGTGCCGCCTCTGGATGGAGCATTCCCGTTCGAAGCAGTGGATGAGATTCCCGTGTGAATCGCCCAGCACCTGGATTTCCACGTGCCGCGGCGCCTCGAGGTACCTTTCGAGGAATACGGTGCCGTTCCCGAACGCGCCCAGGGCCTCGCGCTGGGCCCCGGCCACCGCTTCCGCCAGCTCCCCGGCGCTGTGTACGATGCGCATGCCCTTCCCACCGCCACCGGCAGCCGCCTTTACAAGTACGGGCAGCCCAATGGGCGCGGCGATGCTCTTCAGGTCGGCGGCACCGTCTCCCGGCACCTCCACGCTCGGCAGCGTCGGCACCCCGGCGGCCATCATCAGCCGCTTGGCTGCCAGCTTATCGCCCATGGCCGCTATCGCTTCCGGCGATGGCCCAACCCAAATTAGCCCGGCCTCCACCACGGCGCGCGCGAAGGCCGCGTTCTCCGAAAGGAAGCCGTAGCCCGGGTGGATTGCGTTTGCCCCCGACCTGCGGGCCGCGTCAATCACCTTCGCCACGTCCAGGTAGGTCTCCGTGGCTGTGGCCCCTCCCAGGGCGATAGCCTCGTCCGCCTCGTGCACGAACGGAGCATGGGAATCGGGGCTGGCGTAGATGGCCACCGTCTCGATCCCCATCTCGCGGGCGGTGCGCATGATGCGCCGGGTTATCTCGCCGCGATTCGCGACCAGAAGCCTGCTAATTCGTTTCATCGGGTCACATCCGGTACACGCCGTACCTGCTGGTACCGCGAACTTCGTTGTTGTGAACAGCTGAGAGTGTCAGCCCAAGGACTGTCCGCGTGTCACGCGGGTCGATGATTCCGTCGTCGGCCACGCGTCCCGTCGCAAAGAGCGCGAGCGACTCCTTCTCGCTCCGGTCCTCCACGGCCGCCCGCACCTTCGCATCCTCCTCTTCGTCGAAAGGCGCTCCGGCGGCCGCAGCCTGTCCCCGGCGCACGATCGACATAACTCCCGCCAGCTGCTGCGGCCCCATGACCGCGATCTTCGCGATCGGCCAGCAGAACACGAATCGGGTATCGTAGGCTCGCCCGCTCATCCCGTAGTTCCCCGCTCCGTAGCTCGCCCCCACGATCACCGTGATGTGGGGCACGTTCGAGTTGGAAACGGCATTGATCATCTTCGAACCGTTCTTCACGATCCCGCCCTCTTCGTAGATCCGCCCCACCATGTACCCCGTGATGTTCTGCAGGAAGATGATTGGCACGTCGACCTGGTTGCAGAGCTGGATGAACTGCGTCGCCTTCTCCGAGGAGTCCGAAAACAGCACGCCGTTGTTCCCGATGATCCCCACAGGGAAGCCGTGAATCGAGGCCCATCCCGTCACCAGCGTGTTCCCGTACAGCGGCTTGAACTCCTCGAACCGCGAACCGTCCACAATCCTCGCAATCACCTCCCGCATATCAAACGGGATGCGCAGGTCGGACGAAGCCACCCCCAGGAGTTCTTCCGCATCGTAGAGCGGGGGGTCGGCCGGCATCGTCGGCCCCGGACCCATCTTCCGCCAGTTGTAGTGCGCGATTACCTGCCTCGCCTTCCGGATTGCCGCCATCTCGTCGTCCACCAGGTAGTCCGCCAGGCCCGACCTCGTCGCATGCAGTTCGCCGCCGCCGAGGTCCTCGTCGTTCGATTCCTCCCCTGTGGCCATCTTCACCAGCGGCGGCCCGCCCAGGAACACCTTCGATTTGCCGCGGATGAAGATGTTGTAGTCCGACATCCCCGGCTGGTACGCCCCCCCTGCCGTCGAGCTTCCGAAGACGATCGACATCGTTGGCACTTTCATCGCCGAAAGCTCGGTGATGTCATGGAAGAAGCGCCCGCTCTCGGCGAAGTGCACCGTCTGCCGTGCCATCTCCGCCTCCGCCGAATCCGTTGAGCGACGTAGGTCCGCCCCGGCCGACTCAACCATCTGCACGTAGGGCAGCCTGTTCTGCCGCGCCACCTCGAGCGCCCGCATGATCTTCTTCGCCGCATAGGTGGTCATTGCCCCGCCCGCCACCGTCGGGTCGTTCCCCTGGATCATGCACTCGACCCCGGAGACCGTCCCGATCCCCATCGTCAGTCCCCCTCCAACCGGGAACTCCGAGCCCCAGCCGGCCAGCGGGCTCATCTCCAGGAACGGCGTGTCGCGATCGAGCAGCATCTCGATCCGTTCGCGGATCAGCATCTTGCCGCGCGAACGGTGCCGCGTAATCGACCGCTCGCCGCCGCCCGCCCGGGCAAGCTCGAGCTGCGTCTCTATGTACGCGAGCTTCTCCAGCATCGCCGTCCGGTTCGACTGGTACCCTTCCGACCTCGTGTCGAGGCGTGAGCGCAGGACTTCCATTCCCACCCCCTCTATGTGGCCAATTCATACCGTGTTTCGCCACTGAGTGCCACCCGGCCACACCGTCGCTGTCCTCCGCTTCGCCTCGGCAGGCCCAGCGGTGCTAACCTGTGCGTCCGGAGGCCCCCGGCATGACACGCAACCAATCGCTCGATTCCACCACGTCCACCACCGGCACCGGATACCGCCAGCGCTGGCAGTGGGACTCCCACGCCTGGGGCACCCACTGCGTGGACTGCTACCCCGGCAACTGCCTCTACCGCGTCTACGTCCGCGACGGGCAGGTCGTGCGCGAAGAGCCGTCCGGCACCATGCCTGTCCTGGTCCCCGGCACCCCTGACCGTAACCCCATGGGTTGCCAGAAGGGCGCCGGCTGGAGCAAGACCCTCTCCGGTGAGGAGCGCGTGCTCTATCCCCTGAAGCGCGCCGGGGAGCGCGGCGAGGGCCGCTGGCAGCGCGTCTCCTGGGACACGGCCCTCGGCGAAATCGCCGGCTCCATTCTCGAAACCATCGAGTCCGAAGGCCCCGAAGCGGTCCTGCGCATCACAAGCGCCGCGGAAGGCGGCATCACTGCCGGCTGGTCCGCCTCGAGGCTCTTCAGCGAGCTCCTCGGCCTCAACGCCACCGACGTGAATGGCGACATCAACGACTTCTCACACGGGCAGTTCATCACCTGGGGCAAATTCCACAACGCCGTCAGCCCCGAATCGAAGTTCCAGTCCGAGCTCATTCTCTTCTGGTACTCCAACCCCGCCTATACCGGCATCCCCCTCTACCACTTCATCTCCGAGGCCCGGTACCGCGGCGCCGAGGTAGTCCTCATCGCCCCCGATTGCAGCCCCTCCCATTCCCACGCCGACTACTTCATCCCCGTTCGCATTGGGACGGACGCAGCTCTCGTCCTCTCCATGTGCCGCGTGATTCTTGACGAAGGCCTCTTCGATTCCCTCTTCATTCGCGAGCAGACCGACCTCCCCCTCCTCGTCCGGCGCGACAACGGCCGCTTACTCCGCGAGTGCGATCTCCGCGAAGGCGGCCGTGAGAACCAGTTCTACTGGCTTGGCGCCGATGGCAGCGCGCGCCCCGCCCCCAGGGGTAGCCTCGCCTCGGCCGGCGCCGAACCCCTCCTCAGCGGGGCAGCCACCGTCGAGACCCGCGATGGCGCCAGCGTCGAGCTGGTCACTACCTTCGACCTCCTCCGGGGGCGCCTCGCCGGCTACACCCCCGAGACCGCAACAGCAACCTGCGGCGTCCATCCCGATGTCATCCGCATGCTCGCCCGCAAGGTCGCCTCACGCCGGACCTTCGTCGAACGTGGCATGAGCCTCGTAAAGCACTTCCACGGCGACCTGATGGAGCGTTCCATGCTCCTGCTCCTCGCCCTCACCGGGAACTGGGGCCGCACCGGCACTGGCATGTGGAGCTGGTCGCTCGCCAACTTCGATGGCCCGAACCTCATGAGCGCCAAGCAGGGTCCTGGCGTCGAAGCCGCCGAACGCGCCCTCGCCGGCCGCGAGCAGATGGTCGCCGGTGTGCGCGCCATGCTCCGCGCGGAAGACCCCGACCTCACCGACGAGGCGGCAGCCATCGAGATGGTCGCCCGCCTCACCAGTGCCGGGGCCACCCGCATGGTCCCCCCGGCCTTCTTCTGGTACTACCACTGCGGCTACCGCGAGAACTGGAACAACCCCGCCTGGAACGACCCCTCCATGAAACGCCCCTTCTCGGACTACGTCGACGAGGCAGTCGACCGGGGATGGTGGAAGGGCGTTGCCCGCCCCGGGCCGGGAGCCACCCCTCGCGTCCTCATCGAAGCGGGGGGCAATCTCCTCCGGCGCCAGCGCGGCGGCCAGAACCAGCTTCTCAAGCACCTCTGGCCCGGGCTTCGCACAATCGTCTCCGTCGATTGGCGCATGAGCACCACCGCCATGCTCTCCGACTACGTGCTGCCCGCTGCCCAGCACTACGAGAAGCTCAGCTTCCACATGCCCAGCATCGATCTCCAGGCGCTCACCTTCTCCGACAGGGCCGCGCCCCCCGCGGGCGAATCGAAGCCGGAATGGGAGATCTTTGGCCTCCTCGCCCGCTCCATCGAAGAGCGAGCAAAGGCCCGTGGTCTCGCCCGGTACAGCGACGCCAACGGCATGCCGGTGCTGCTGGAGAACCTCCACCAGCGCTACAGCCACGGCCTCCAGACGGAAGAACAGCTTGTGGAGGAATGGATGCGCGACACCGCGCTCACCGGCACCCTCGAACCGGGAATCGGCCTTGCCGGCCTCCGCGAGAAAGGCTTCGCGCGCATCGAGCACATCGGCGAGACCATGCCCCATGCCCTCAACCAGGCTTCCGACATCGAGCCCGCTGCTGCTTTCGTCTCCTTCCGCTGGCACACCGAGAAGAAGGTCCCCTACCCCACCCTCACCGGGCGCGCCCAGTTCTACATCGATCACGAGTGGTTCCTCGAAGCCGATGAAGCCCTGCCGCGGCACAAGGACAGCCCGAAGATGGGCGGCGACTACCCCTACGAGCTCACCAGCGGACATAGCCGCTGGAGCATCCATTCAATGAACATCACCAACCAGCTGATGCTCGAAACCCACCGCGGGCGCCCCCACATCGTCATCAATAGCGCCGACGCTGCCCGCCTCAAGATCGCCGATGACGCTGAGGTGCGCGTCTGGAACGATGTCGGGGAGTTTCGTGTTCACGCGAAGCTATCGCCCACTGCCAGGCCCGGACAGGTGATCGTCTACAACGGCTGGGACCCCTACCAGTTCCCCGGCTGGCGAGGGCCCATGGATATCGAGCCCGGCATGGTCAAGTGGCTGCACTTCGCCGGCGGCTACGGCCATCTCCGCTACTGGCCCGTCCAGTGGCAGCCGGTGCCCATCGATCGGGGTGTTCGGGTACAGCTGGAACCGCTTCCGCCGAGCCGCTGACCCCTACAGCCTGTCGCTGCACACAGCTATCGTCAGGTAGAAACCCGGGTCCAGCTCAGGCCAGAACCGTTCCTCCGCCCACGGGTCGCCACGCAGGTGGTAGCCCCTTCGCTCGTAGAACCCCGGCGCTTCCTCCGCCGTCAGCTCAATCCCCATCACCCACTTCGCACTCTTCCACGCGTAACGCGCCGGCACCACCAGCCGCACTGGCCAACCGTGGTCGGGCGTCAGGTCCCGGCCGTCAAGCCCGGTGGCGAGCAGCACGTCATCGGCCATCAGGCCCTCCAGGTCCATCGACGCTGTGAAACCCCCGTAACAATGGATGGTCGCGAAGCGCGCTTCGCCGTGCGGCCGGGCGAGCGCCGCCAGGTCCCTGAAACGTACCCCTTCCCATCTGTTGCCGAGGCGGCTCCACTGCGTCACGCAGTGCAGGTCGCTCGTTTCCTCCGCCCGGGGAAGCGCTGCGAACTGCCCCCAGCCCAGTTCTACCTCGCGTTCCACCAGGCCGAAGATGCCGATTCGCCAGCTCTCCAGGTCCAGCTCTGGCGTCCGTCCGAACGTGCGCACCGGTAGCCGCGTTTCCAGCTTCTGACCCGGCGGCAGTCGGCCCGCGCCCTCGGCAACGAGCGCTCCAATCGTCACGCTCGCTCTACCCTGCGGCCGCTGCCAGGTGCTTGTCGAAGAAGTCGAACACTCGCATCCAGGCGTCAACAGCCGCCTCCTGCCGGTAGCTGGGCCGGTAATCCGCGAAGAACGCATGGCCAGCGTTCGGATAAACCTTGAACTCGAACTCCTTCTTGTGCCCGGTGAGCCGCGCGCGCAACCGCTCCACGTGTTCAACGGTCGGGTTCGTGTCTTCCTCCCCGAAGATCCCCAGGAGCGGGCAGCAGAGGTGCTCGATCAGGTCGATCGGTAGCACCGGCCGCAGCTCTGTGACCTCGCCCTCGACCGTGCGGCCACCCCAGCAATCCACTGCTGCGTCGAGCCTGGTGCTGTGGCATGCGAGCAGCAGCGTGTGCCTCCCGCCCGAGCAGAAGCCGATGGCGCCGGCCCGGCCGTTCGACTGCGGCAGGTCCTTGAGGAAGGTGATCGCTCCTTCAAGGTCGGCCACTGCCTGGGCGTCGGCGAGCGCCATCATCTTCGGTCCCACCGAGGTCATGTCCGTGGGGTCGGGCGGCCCCACGCGCGTGTACAACTCCGGGGCAATCGCGGCGTAGCCCCGGGCCGCGATTCGTCTCGTCACCTCCTTGATGTGCGTCACGAGCCCGAACACCTCGGGAATCACGATCACTCCCGGGTACGGCCCCGGGCCGAGCGGCCGCGCCAGGTAAGCGTCGATCCGGTCGCCGTTCATCCCCGGGTACGTCACCGTCTCGGCGATCAGCCCTTCATAGGGCATGCGTGGTGCATCTGCCATGTGCTTCGCCTCCGCAATCGGTTGCCCGCGGAACCGGCGCGCCCGGTCAAGAACACCAGCGCTCCCGGCCCCTGGACTATTAGCGGTGCTGGTATGACACACCGGCCCGCTCCCTGTCCAGTGGGGACGCGCGTGCAAACCAGGAGTCCCTAAGCCACGCGCGCGGCCCAGCGCCCATAACCGGCGGCCAGGCAGAGCGCCGCCGCGCCCCACAGGTAACCGCCCGCAACATCGCTCGGCCAGTGGGCTCCGGCAAACACGCGCGCAGGGCCCGCGAGCAAGATCACCCCGAGCAGCAGTGCCTGCGCCGGCCGCACCATTCGCCGCGGGAGATAGGCGCCCGCGAAGATCGCCATCGTTCCGAAGAAGAGCATGTCGCTGTAGACGTGTCCGCTCGGAAACCCGTGGGTGTCGCGCAGCCTGTCCACGCGCACGCCGAATTCCTCGACGGGCCGGGGCGCCTGCACGATCGCCTTCAGCAGCTGATCCACGAAGCGCAGCCCCAGCGCGGCGATGAAGGTGTAGAGCGCCTCCCGGTGCCGGTGCCCGGCAGTCCACCGGAACCGGCGTAGCCGCCCGGCCAGCAGCAGCACTGCCCCCGCTGCCACGAACGGGACCCAGCTCCACGACCCTAACCCGTTCACCAGGTTCGCGGCTCCTTCGAAGCTCTCCCGCGACTGGACCGCCCTGGTCAGCCGCACATCTCCCGGGAGCGGTGTGCCTTCAATCATCACCCACGCTGTGAGCGCCAGGGCGGCCGCCCCGAAGAAGCCGGCCCACCTGAAGAGTTGCCACTCAGCCATCTGCGTCACCGGGGTTTCACTTCAGCGGACGGCGTGCCCATTCCTCCCAGGTCCCCCAGGCCAGCTTGTTCGACCCGTCGCTCTTGCGCAGGCCCACGTCCTTGAACACGGCCGCGGCACCTTCTGCCGCGAACGCCGGGTCCAGCGCTGCCAGCCAGACCACCGCGCTGAAGCCGTTCGCCTCCGCGTCGCCCAGCAACCGCTGCAGGAACGCAAGCTGATCCTCCTCCGTGCCGACGTTCGCCTCCCCTTCCACCGGTTGCGAGGCATATCCGGCCTCGGAGATGAGGATCTCTCCATCCCAGCGCGCCTTCAGCTGGGAGTAGTAGTCCGGCCGGATTTCGGCCGCGCTCCGGTGGTCGCCCAGGTACGGGTAAGTGCTGATCGCCAGCGCATCCATGTGACCCCGGAACGGGTCGAGCACCTCCCACTGCGGTGGGTGCACATCTCCGAATTTCCCTTCGAGGTCTTCGAGCTGGAAGGTTGGGAAGACCTTCGTCTTCGGGCTGGCCGCCTTCGCCACCGTGTACGCCTCCCGGTAGAGCGAGACAAAGGCCTCGAACTGTTTTGGCGCGCGCGCGTAGAGCATGTTGATCTCAACGCCCAGCGCCAGGTAATCGGGCGAGTAGTTCTTCGCCACATAGGCCGCGTAGGCCACGAATGCGTTCCGGAGCGACTGGTCCTCGAAGCCCACCTGCGGGTCGACTCCCGCGGGCAGGTTGGCGATGCGGCTTCGCTGCACCACCCCGTCGGTGGGGTCGATCGCGTAGAAGAGCTCCAGCCCGCTGTACTGCTTCAGCAGCTTCAGCTCCGTCAGCGTCGTGTCCTCCGTGCCCTGGGAGATCTGCCCCCCTGCCATGAAGTCCTCCCACGGGGGCGCGCGCTGAATCAGGATCAGGTCCGCGTACTGTGCCGCCGTGGCAAACGCGCCGATGTAGGCCTCCGTGGTCCTTTCCGGCGGAAGCGCGCTGAATCCGATGCGGATACCACGCGGTTCACCCGCGGGGCCGGGCCGGACAACGGTTGGCCCAAGGAGGCCGGGCCCTTCGTTGCCGTTCTCTCCCCCTTTTCGGCCACCTTCGCCACACGCGATGAGGGCCAGCGCAAGAAACGCGGCCACTGCTACAATCAGCGCGCGGGGTAGCCGGGTTCGGCCGGGAGTACGCATGCGTGGGGCCTTCCTTGCCGCCATCATCGCGGGACTTGTCGTTGGTGGCGCCATTGCCGGGTATCGCCTCGTCACCGGTGACTCTGAGAGCGCGCCTGCCGCGAGCGCAACGCCCGAGGCCGGCTCTCCACGGGCCACCGCCGAGGCCTGGGCAAAGGCCTGGACACTCGGCGACACCCGCGCCCTCTGGGAGCTCCTGACCCCTGCAGCCCGGCAGGCATTCCCGTTCGACATCTTCAATGCAGAGTACGATTCCTTCGCCGTCGAGGTCACGCTCTCGCAGCTGGTCGCATCTGTCCGCTCCGCGCAGGAGGACAGTGCGAGTTTCGCCGTCCACCTGGCTACGAGCTATTTCGGAGAGTTCGACTACGAGGTTTCCCTGCCCCTCACAAAGGGGTCCAGTGGCTTCCAGGTAGCGTGGGAACCCTCCGCCATCCACCCCCGTCTGACGCCCACCGCCCGCTTCAAGAGCGACATCCAGCGCCCCAAGCGTGGCGCCATCCTCGACCGCAAGGGCGAGCCGCTGGCAATCACCCGCGAGGTGCGAATGCTTGGCCTCAACCGCTCCGTGGTCGCCGACCGGGGCTTCCTCAGCAACCGCCTGATCGAGTTCGGATTCGCCGCCGACCAGGTCAACGGCGCCTTCAACAGCACCGCGGGGCTCAACCAGCGCGTGGCCGTCGGGCCCGTTGCCGATGCAAAGCTTGAAGAGGCCACCCAGCTGGCGCGCATCCCCGGCGTGCTCCTCTACTTCGAGACCCAGCGCGTCCACCCGCTCGGTCCTTCGGCCGCCCACGTGGTCGGCTACACGCGCGAGCTGACTGCCGAAGAGCTGGCGGAACGGCGCGGGCAGGGGTACCGCATCGGCGACCGCGTTGGAGCGGTCGGACTCGAGGCATTCCTGGAAGAAACGCTCGCCGGGCGGGTGGGCGCGGAGCTTCGCCTTGCCGGGCCCAACGGCGAAACCATCGAGACCATCCGCTCCACCGCCTACGTGCCGGGCAAGGATGTCGCCACCACCCTCGATGCTGCCACCCTCGTCACCGCCCAGGCGCGCCTTGGCGCCCGGGCAGGCGCCGCTGTCACCATCGACCCGCGCACGAACGCCGTCCTTGCCCTCAACAGCTCGCCGTCGTTCGACCCCGACGCGTTCGAGCGCAACGACAAGACTGCCCTCGATGCCATCACGAAGGCGCCGAACTCGCCGCTGGCCAACCGCGCGACCACCGGTCTCTACTCGCCGGGCTCCACGTTCAAGCTCATCACCGGCGCCGCAGGGCTCGCATTCGGCGGCTACACGCCCTCAGACCGTTTCGAATGCGGCTCCATCTGGCGTGGTGTCGACCCCCCGCGCAAGAACTGGGAGGGCGCCCAGGGCATGCTCACCATCGCCGAAGGGCTCATGCGCTCCTGCAACCCGGTCTTCTACGAAATCGCGCTCAAACTCTACAACGACACCGACGGCGCTCTTTCCGAAATGGCGCGCGCCTTTGGCCTGGGCAAGGCTACCGGCATCGTCGGTCTGCCCGAAGAAGATGGCCTGGTCCCGGACGCCGAGTGGAAGCGCCGCACCCGGAACGAATCCTGGTACCCCGGTGATGAGGTGAATATTGGCATCGGCCAGGGCGACCTGCTCGTTACCCCCATTCAGCTCGCCAATGCCTACAGCACGTTCATTTCCGGAACCCTGCGGGCACCGGTGCTGCTGGCCACCGAGACGGCCACACCGCGCGGCGCCCTGCCACTCACCGAACCCCAGTTCGCCCACCTCCGCCAGGGGCTCGCGCTTGTGGCCGGGCAGTTCGGCACCGCCTCGGCCGCCTTCTGGAACGCCGGGTACACCGGCTTCGCCGGCAAGTCCGGCACCGCGGAAGACGTCGGCACACAGCAGCACGTCCTTTTCGTTGCCTACGCCCCTGCCGCTGAGCCCCGCGCCCTGGCTGCCGTCGTTCTCGACGAGGGGGAATCGGGCTCCGTTGAAGCCGGCCCCATCGCCCGCGACATCGTCCTCATCGCAATGAAGTAGACGCCCTCCTCCCTCCTCCCTCCTCCCGTATAGTTCCTTCAGCACGCCGGGAGGAAAGCCCAGATGGCCTGGATCGTCAGCATGGTAATCGCTGTCATCGTTTGCGGAGGGGTATTCGCCGTCGGCGCCCTGACCCGGGGAAGTGCGAAGCCCGGAACCCCCTCCGCCCTCCGGGGGCTGGTCGTCATGGCCGCTGCCGGGGTGCTCTTTCTCCTCTGGGCCGGCCTCCACACGGCAGCCGCCTCAATTCGCCAGGTCGAAGCCGGCCACGTCGGCGTCGTCTACCAGTTCGGTTCCATCGTCGGCCAGAAGGACGAGGGCCTCCAGTTGATCGCTCCCTGGCAGTCGATGCGCGTCGCCAGCGTCCAGGTGCAGCGGGCCCACTTCGAGAACATTGAGTGCTTCAGCAAGGAGACCCAGGACGTCTTCATCGCCGCCTCCGTCAACTACTCCGTCTCCAAGAAGGCCGTGCAGAACCTCTACCGGACCGTGGGCATTCGCTGGTTCGATCGCCTGGTCGAAGCGCGCATTCAGAACTTCTTCAAGGAAGAGACGGTCAAATACGAGGCCATAGACGTCGCCCCCAACCGCGAGCCCATTCGCAAGGCCGTCCTCGAACGCCTTGCCACGGAGCTAGCGCCCTACTCAGTCGAAGTCCAGGACCTCCTCATCACCAGCATTGAGTTCTCCCCCGCCTTCAAGAGCGCCATCGAACAGAAGCAGATAGCAACCCAGGACGCCCTGCGTGAGCAGGAGCGCATCAAGCAACGCGAGGCCGAGGCCCAGCAGGCCAAGGCGGTGGCCATCGGCAAGGCCGATGCCCTTCGCGAGGAAGCCAGGGGCCAGGCCGACGCGAACAAGCTCCTCACCGAGTCCATCACGCCGGAGTTGATCCAGTTCCAGGCCGTCCAGAAGCTCGCCGACAACGTGCAGATCGCACTCCTCCCAAGCGGGCAGGGGATCATCATCGACCCTACAACCTTCCTCAAGCCCATCGGCGAGGAGTAGGCAGGTGATTCAGGTCATGGCGGAACGTGCCGGGCCGCGCCAGTGTCCCGGGAGCAGCCCGCCGCGCCGGGCGCAGGAGGCCGGCTGATGCCATCGCTCGAACCTTCCCGGCTGCGGGAGCAGGCCAGCCAGGGCGCCGCCGGTGGCAATGCCGCCGCCGAGGCCCTGCTTGGCGCCCTGAATGCCTCTGCCGGCGACCCCGAGACGGCTGTCCGGAGCGTCCTTGCCTCGCTCCTCCGGCAGATGTCGCGCAACTACTTCGCCCAGGACTGGGCCGCCGAGCACGAATACTCAGTCTGGGCCCGCCTCGTCGACGACCCCCGCGCCTGGGGCTACGGCTCCGACGAGGAAGTGGCCCCGCTCCGCTGGCTCGTTGAGATCACCGGCCGCTGGTTCGATGGCACGGAGATGCTGACAGTCGAGGCCTGGCAGCCCCGCTTCGAGGCCTGGGCCGAGACGCAGCACGGCATGGTGCGGCAGGTAACCCCCGGGGCGCTCAAGCCCGACGAGCGTTTCGCCAGCCACGACTGACCTTGCCACGCTCCCTGCACCCCGTAGAATCGGCCGCATCTCACCGGGAGGTCAACTATGGAACTGGCTGGCAAGGTTGCGCTGGTCACGGGCGCTTCAGGCGATATCGGCGGCGCTATCGCTCGCGCCCTCGCGGCTGCCGGGGTGGATGTCGCGGTCGGCTACGTGGGGAACGCCGATGGCGCCGCCTCCTGCGTGCGGGACGTGGAGGCTGCCGGGCGCCGCGCGTTTCCCATCCAATGCGACCAGGCGAACATCGATGCCATCGACCCCGCGGTTGATGCCGTCGCGGCGCACTTCGGCCGCCTGGATATCCTCGTGAATAACGCCGCCTGGAACATCGGCATCCCCTTCCCCGAGCTGGACGCCCTCACCACCGACATCTGGGACCGGGTCTATGACACCAACGTGCGCGGTCCGTTCCAGCTCTCACGCGCCGCGGCCCGGCACATGCGCGCCGCCGGGGGAGGGCGCATCGTCAACATCGCTTCCGTCGCCGGGCTCAGCCCCGGGGGCAGCTCGATTGCCTACGCCACCTCGAAGGCCGCTCTCATTCACCTCACCCGCTGCCTCGCCGTTGCCCTGGCGCCGGCCATCACCGTGAACTGCGTGGCCCCCGGCCTCGTCGAAAACACCCGCATGGCGCTGCGCCTCCCTCCCGAAGTTGCCCAGGGCGCCCGCGACCGGGCCATTCTCCGCCGCGCTTCCAGCGCCGAGGACATCGCCGAACAGACCGTTACCTTCTGCCGCGCCGATAGCGTCACCGGCCAGACCCTCATCGTCGATGCCGGCATCTTTTTCCATTGAGTTCAGTGGAGCGACTCTGTTGGCGCACATCAGCGGTTGGCGGCAAGCCCCCGCCGCTGTAACTTGATTCTGCCCGTGGCGGGGTGAGGAATCGGGGATGGCATGTCAGGTCAGCTCTACCGGCTGCTGCTGGTGGCGGTTTCGGTCGCCGTAGCGGCTGCAGGCTTCTTTTCTCTCGTTTTCGGCAGCTCACAGCCCGCGTCGGCATCCGACCCGCCGTACGTCATCGAGATCAGCGAAACCGGCTTCAACCCCTCGCTCTGCATGGTCAGCCGTGACGACGATGTGATGTGGAAGAACGTCGGCACGACCGTCAGGCGCGTCATAATACCCGACGTCGGTGTGCAGTCGCCCCCTCTGTTCGACACCGGCGATATCGCGCCCGGAGAGACGTCGTTCAAGGTGAAGATCACCCAGGGCGGCGCCATGAAGTACCAGGACTACTACAACCCCTCGCTCAAGGGCACCGTCCAGGCGCCCCAGTACTCGAACACCGGCCCCGAGAGCTGCTCTCCGCAGGCGCCCACCCCCACGCCCACGGCCACCGTCCAGCCCACCCAGGCGCCAAGACCCATGCGGTGCATCACGTCCATCGGCTGCGCGGTAGCTCCAGGGGTCTCGCGCGACGACCAGTAGCAGGGGCTACGCCAGGAACTGCTCAACCAGCTCGTTGAACCGCCCGGGCCGCTCGAAGTACACCGAATGCCCGGCCGCCGGCACGCCTTCGACACGCGCTCCCGGCACCAGCCTTGCCGCTGCTTCGATGACCCGGGGAGGGATGACCGCGTCTTCTTCCCCCACAATGAACAGCACCGGGATCTCGAGCGTCGACACCTCCTCGGCCGTTGGCGCACCTGCCGCCGCGAGCATCGCCAGCAGCTCGGCCTGCGTCCGCGGCCGGTTGAGAGCATCGATCTGGGCGTAGAGGAAGGCGAGCGCCGGCTGTTCTGCAGCCATGCGCGCCCCGGCGGCCGGGTGCACTCCCGGAGGAAGTGCCGGACGCGCAGCCGAGGCGAACGCCGCCCCTATCTCCGGCGATTGCAGCCCGCCATGCGTGTCCGCCATCACCAGCCGCCGCACGCGCCCCGGGTAGCGAAGCGCGAACCCGAGGCAGGTCCAGCCGCCCATCGACTGGGCAACGAGGTTCGCCCGCTCGATGCCGAGGTGGTCCAGCAGCCCTCGAAGGTCCTCAACGTATGACCCGCCTCCCGGGCCGCCTGGCGCATCGATCGACTGCCCGTATCCGCGGTGGTCGAAAGTCACGCAGGTATGCGTCCCGGCAAAGTGCGGCACCTGCTGCCACCACGAAAGGTGGCTTCCTCCTGCCCCATGTGCGAACACGACCGGGTCCGTGAGCGGCTTCTCCGGCCCGTGTACCTCGTAGTAGAGCTCAATCCCGTTGACGGCAGCGAAGGGCACTGCGTTCCTACCCCTCCCTGTCGCCGATGCGCGTCACGCCTCGCACCAGCCCGCGTTCGCGCAGCTCACCCACCGTGAGGATGTGCCCCGTGTAATCCAGCGGCTGGCGCGCCAGCCAGAGCGTGGCGTCCGACATCACCACCGGGTCCTCGAAATCACTGAAGTCCTCGCCGGGCAGGGTTGACGTGAACCCTTCGCTCCAGACGGCAAGCTCCAGGCGGATGCAGTTGACCGCTACCCTCCCCACGAGCTCGCTCGCCATCGCCTCGGTGAGCGCTTCGAGGGCGCGTTTCGTCACCGTATAGCTCACCCGCCCGAACTCCGGCGTCACTGCCGCGATCGAGGAGATGTTCACCACGCGTCCTCCGCCAGCCGAAGCCATGCGCGGGCAGAAGTAGTACATCATGTACAGGGGGCCGTTCAGATTCACATCGACCGCCAGCCGCCAGCGCTTGGTCGGCTGTTCGAGCGTGGCCCCGGGCACGGCAATCGCGGCGTTGTTCACCAGCAGGTCGCACTGGCCCCACTCGCCGTAGACCCTCTCGGCCAGCGCCGCCACGGCCTCTTCATCGCGAACGTCGAGCGGAACCACCATTGCCTGCCGGCCGTGCGCGCGGACCAGCTCCGCGGTCTCTTCTATCGTTCCCGGCAACCTGCTGGGACTGTCGGCCGACGAGCGGGCCGCCACGACCACGTCGTAACCCGCCCCCGCGAGGTCCATGCAAAGCTGCTTGCCTATTCCCCGGCTGGCGCCGGTCACAACCGCGACAGGGCTGGTCATCTTCTCCTCCGCGGACTCAAGCCTGCCCGCATCCAGTCCGTGGCCTCCATGCTAATGCTTTGCGTCCCTTCGTGAGTGCAAGCCCACGGGCCTCCAGGGCTACGCCACCTCGTCCCCTTCGACAACGCCCGCATGCGGGGGCTCGGTTCCCGCTGCGCCCGCCTTCTTCCTCTCGCGCCACACGTGCCATGCCCCGGGAAGTATCGACACAACGAAGAAGAAGCCGACCACGAAGAGGAAGAAGACCTCAAGGTTGGGCACAGCTTCGCCCACGAAGTACCCCGTGAGCAGCATCGACGTGATCCAGGCCACGCCGCCAATCACGTTGAACATCGCGAACCGCAGGTACGGCATCTGCGCCGCTCCCGCGACCGTGGGCGCGAACGTACGCACGATGGCGAGGAAGCGCGCCAGCACGATGGTCTTGCCGCCGTGCCGGTCGTAGAAACCCTTCGCCCGTTCTATGTGCTTCCGGTGAAACAGCCGCGAGTCGTCGCGATTGAAGATCCGTGGCCCTGTGTGCTTGCCGATCTGGTACCCGGTCGCATCCCCCGAAACCGCCGCCACGATAAGGAGCGGGATGAGGATGCGGATGTCGAGCACGCCCCGCTGTGCCACCAGCCCCGTGGTGATGAGAAGCGTGTCGCCGGGCAGGAAGAACCCCACCAGCAGGCCTGTCTCCGCGAACACAATCGCAAACAGCCCCACATAGCCGATCGTCTCGATGAGCGTTTCGAGGTCAACTCCCAGCAGCACCAGCGCCCTCCATTCGCTCAGCGTAAGGGCGCCCGCAGAAAGAAGCGAAGAAGAGTGCGAAACTGCAACAGAGCGCCCATGGAGTTGCCCCGGGTCCAATGGCACCTGGACCCCGGCTTCGGCGTGGTGGCCTGCTGGTTGGGACGACTGGTTCGCAATGCGCCAGGGAACGGGCGCACGCTGGCCGGCAGTTCTATGCTGGTGCTGTTGGCTCGAACGAGCGTCCCCGGGGCCACACAACCGGGCGCGAGGCAAAACCGCAATGAGAGTGGCGATCACCGGCAGCTCGGGCCTCATCGGCACGGAACTGCACCGCCGCCTCGATGCTGCCGGGCACTCTGTCCTCCCTGTCGTGCGCGGAGACCCGCAGTCGCCTGCTTCCACCTGGAGCCCGGCCACCGGCTGGTTCAGGCCCGGGGCGCTCCAGGGCGTCGATGCCGTGGTCCACCTTGCGGGCGAGTCAATAGGTTCGGGCCGCTGGAGTGACTCGCGCCGCAGGGCGCTCGTGAGCAGCCGCACCGAAACCACGCGGTTGCTTGTTTCGCAGCTCGCATCGCTCGAAAAGCCGCCAGCGTTCGTCAGTGCTTCCGCCATCGGTTACTACGGCGATCGCGCCGATGAGCCGCTCGACGAGACCGCGCACCGGGGCGCCGGGTTCCTCGCCAACCTCACCGAAGCCTGGGAGAAGGAAGCCAGCCGCGCGGCGGAACACGGCGCACCCACCGCGCTCCTCCGCTTCGGCATCGTCCTCTCACGGCAGGGAGGCGCGCTTCCGCGCATGCTGCGGCCGTTCCGCCTGGGCGCCGGTGGCCGGCTGGGCAACGGCCGCCAGTGGATGTCGTGGATCACGCTCGATGATGCCGTGTCCGCCACCATGCACGTTCTCGAACGCCGCTTCGCGGGTGTTTTCAACGTGGCATCGCCCTCGCCGGTGACCAACCGCGAATTCACCCGCACGCTGGGCAGGGTCCTGCACCGGCCCGCCCTCTTTCCCGCGCCCGCCTTCGCGCTGCGCCTCCTGCTCGGCCCGTCCGCCGATGAGCTTCTGCTCTCCAGCCAGAGGGTGGTTCCCGCCCGCCTGCAGGAGAGCGGCTTCGAGTTCGAACACCCGCACCTTGAGCCGGCGCTCAGGGCAGTCCTGGAGAAGGCCCGTTCGTGACTCCCCGGCCGGGCGCCTTCGCGGCCCCTGTCCGTCAACCTCCCCCGAGCACCTGGCGCAGGCGCGCCCGCACCGTGTCCTCCTGCCTCTCGGTGAGCCTGTCCCGCCGGACGATTGCCTCGGCAGGACAGTACGGCACGCACTCCGCGCACCCGTCGCAGAGCTGCTTCGTGATGATGAACTGGTTGGGCGCCTGCACGATGGCCCCCGTGTGGCACATGAACTCGCAGACGCCGCAACTCATGCAGTCCGAGCTAATGACGTAGGTGGTCGCGCTCTCGCCTTCCGGCGCGCGACCACCGTTCTCCCCCATTCCGGTCACCCGGGGAATTCGGTCTCGACGCCCGCCGACGCATCGAAGAACGCCTGCAGGCTGCCGTTGACACGGAAGAACAGGTCGGCCTTCAACTGGTCTTCGGCCACGAGGTCGATCACACCGAAGTGCAGGTAGTTAAGGGTGTGGTGCAGGTCGGCGCCGTCATTCTCGCGGATGTTCCGGATCATCTCTTCCCACGCGGCCAGGGGGGCGCGCAGGGTGAAGTCCACGCTCTCTGCTCCCGCAGCCTCATGGACCTCGTCGAGAGTATAGGCGCCGAAGCTCAGCACGAACGTCCGGTCCCCTCCCGCCGGGCCGCCGCCGAGCACGGAAACGCCCAGCGTGGTGTCGATGAAGCCGAGCTTGCGGAACGTCTCCTCGTCCCGCCGTGCCACCTCGCCAACCGCCTCGAACCAGCGAGTCGAGGGGAACGTACACGTTGTCACTGTGGTCATCGCATCTGCATCCTTTCCCTTTGCCTGCCCATGAACTTCGAGCCCCATCAATAGGGCGGCGCCGCGGGGAGCTTGATGCGCGAACGCCTGTCGAACCCTGCAAGCTCGCAGCGGTTGAGGTACTCGTCCACAATCCGCCGCCAGACGATCTTCACCGCCTCCATGCCCCGGTCGATGTGCGCCATCCCGCCCCCGGCAAGGACCGCCAGCGGTTCGATGATCCAGGGGTTGACGAGGAAAGTCGCGAAGCCGCGCTCGAACGCGTCGGCCACCACGTGGAGCTCCTCTTCGGCCTCGGCCCGGTCGGGGTGATGCTCCAGGAAGTACTTGAGGTGCATCGTGCCGTACGAAACGTGGCGCGCTTCGTCCTGCATGCAGAGCCGGTAGATCTCCTTCTCGCACTTGTTCTGGGCCAGGAACTCACCCGCCCGGAAGATGTCCAGTACAAGCCCTTCGCCGCCCACATGCATGAGGAATGACCCCTGGATGTACGTCGGCGCCAGGAGAATGCTCGCCAGCCCCATCTCCGTGTCGGCCCGGCAGCGGAGAAGGCCGCCGCCGTTCGCCAGGGCCCTCTTGCGGAACACCTCCAGGTGACGGGCCTCGTCCATGGCCTGCGTGCAGAGGAACATCTTCACTTCGTGGAAGTGCTGGTTCATCCGCCACAGCCACTTCGCCGGGAAGTCGCTCGCGATCATCTCCACCTCCGTGAGGAACGTGGAGATCTGGCACTGGGCCCGCTCCAGGTCGTCGGGCAGGGGCTGAAGCGTCTCCCACGGAATGTCGCGCGTCGCACTCCACTGGCGCTGGACGGCTTCTTCATAAAGCGGCACCACGTTGTCGGACCACACCTGGTACTTGTTGTTGTAGATGTAGCCCATGTCGGGGTAGGTGGTATCGATGTCGAGCGTCGAGCCCCGGGCAGCCATGCTCCGGCCCTCGGGCGCGTCCTCTGCATCGCCCGCGAACTCGCGGTTGATGTCCATCAACGTTAGTCCGCGCCTCGAGTCTCGCCGCTCCGCCTTCACGCCCCACTGCGGCCGCTTGTCGGTGAGCCATTCGAGGTGGTACCGGCCCTGCTTTACGCGCTCGATGTACTCCTGCTGGTCGGGGGTGTAGAACTCCCCCTTCTGGGCCGCCTCGGCACGTGCGATGAGCTGCTCGGCCTGTTTGAGCGAAAGGCCCATCTCCATCGCCCGGTCAATGGCGTCGGCCGTTACGCCGACGGCAAGGGCTCGCTGCACCATTACCGGGCTCCAGCCTCGCTCCAGGCCCTTTTGCAAGACTTCCGTGGGTGTTGCCATCGCTGGCTCCTTTCTCTGCCGGCCTGCCTCGCCGGGCCTGCCGCATGCGACGCTCGGTACGATTCCAGAGCGACGGTAGGAAGGAGCGTCGACCGCTCGCATCGGGCAAATGCACTAGTCGCACATCCGGACGCCCGGCCCCGGCGGATCTAGAGCAGGCCACGCCGGGCAGCAACTACAACGGCCTGCAATCTCGTGTGCGCCCCCAGCTTGTTCATCAGGTGCTCGATGTGAGCCCGCACCGTCGCCGGGCTGATCACGAGCTCCAGGGCGATGGCCCGGACCGAGGCCCCCGCCGCGATCAGGCGCAGCACCTCAATCTCCCGCGGCGTCAGGTGGTCGGTGGCCGATTCGCCGGGACGTGCCACCGGGGCTCCCCCCGCATAGTGCGACACCGCGGCCAACGCATCCTCGGCAAGAACCGGTGACATCCGGGGCCCGCTGATATGGCGAAAGATGTGGACGGCAAGGGGCTCGTCGAAGCCGGCGGCGCAGACTGGCAGGATGCTCACGTTGATCCAGAGCCGCCCATCGCCGGGCCGGGCGAGCACGTCGTAGCTGGACACCGCCTCGCCTCGTCGCGCGCAAACGATGGTGTCACAATCGCTGCGGCAGTAGCACCTGCCCGCCAGGTCGGTCCCGGCCATCACGTCGTAACACCGCCTGCCCAGCACCTCATCACGGGTGACGCCCGTGATCCCCTCGGCCGCCGCATTCCAGTAGACGACATGCTGCCCGGAGTCAACGGCGTAAACACCGTCGACCATGCTGTCGAACAACGTCGACAGGTCCGCGAGCGAGAACCCCCTGCCATTGGCGCGGCCACTGGATGCCATCGCCTGAGTCTATAGCGTTTCAGGATATCCGTGCCAACCGGTTAATTGGCCGTACATGCTTTGCCCTCGCAGCGTCCGCGACGGCTGGCTCGCGGCGTTTGGCCGTTCGCCTGTTCTCACTGCCGGCGACACTCTCTTGCGCCGCTGCTCCCTATGGCCAGCCGGCGTGGGGCGCATCCACCCTGGTGAACTCGATCCGCCCCGAGCGCCTCGCTGCCGCCGCTTCGCCCGAGCCCGCTGCCGTGCAGATGAAGAGGGTGCGGCCGTCGTCGCCGCCCAGCATGCACGCGAACGCCCCCCGGTCCCCCGTCGAAACCATCTGCAGGATTGCTCCGCCCTCAGCCACGCGGACCACGGCGTTTCCCCGCGGGTCGGCCACCCAGGTCGCCCCCTCCGCATCCAGGCAGATGCCGTCCGGGAAGTGCGGGTCCAGGTCTGCCCACGTGCGCCGGTTGGTGAGCGTCCCGCCGGCGTCCCGGTCGAACGCAGTCAGACAGCGCGCAAACGTCTCCCCGATAATCAGCGTGCCGCCGTCCGGGGTGATTACGGCGCCGTTCGGGAACATCAGCCCCTCGGCCGCGACAGACACCCGGCCATCGGGGTCAACACGCGCCAGCTTCGCCGCCTGCAATGGCTCCCCGGTCGAATAGTCGGACCCGAAATTGCCCACGTAGGCGCGCCCCACGCTGTCCACCACCATGTCGTTGCAGTGGAAGGTGGCGATGCCCGACAGTCCGGCATGCACCACAAGACCGCCCGCCTCCAGGCGCATCAGCTTCCGGTCAGTCATCGATACGACGAGCAGGCGCCCGTCGGGAAGCCACCCCAGCCCCGATGGCTGTCCCGGCACCTCGACGATCGTTTCGGCCACGCCGTCCGCATCGGCCGCAATCACGCGGTGCGAGTAGAAATCGGAAAACCAGAGCCGGCCGTCATGCCAGCGTGGCCCCTCCGGGAACGTCAGCCCATCGATGAGCACTTCAGTGCCGGTCACCGCGCACCTCCAATCGTTGCCGGGATCGCGCGGCGAATATACCCCACCGCGGCGTTCCCATGCCGCTCCGCCACGCATTATGACGGGCCGCAGGCGCTGTTACCCCTGCAAGCCACCCAGGTACGCGTCGAAGATGCCCGGGTCCACCATGTACACCCGGGGACGACCGGCGACGCGCTTCCGGGCGTCCTTGAGCAACCGGTCTGCCTTCTCCCCCTGGCCCTCCTGTGCCGCAACAGCAGCCAGCCCCGTCATGCACATGGCGATGCCATCCGCGTCTTCGAAGTCCTGCCAGGCTGCAAGGCTGTCGGTGAGGCTGCTTTCAGCCAGCTCGAGCCTGGCCATTGCCAGCGCGGCGGCCGCCAGTCCAAGTAGTCCGCGCGCCGCCTCCATCCTGTTCCCCAGTTCGCGGCACAGGGCCACACTGGCCGTGTAGCGCTCAACCGCCATCTCGTGGCTGCCTTCTCGCAGGGCGACATTGCCCAGGGTGTGAAGGACGATCGCCTCTCCCCAATGGTCGTTCGCCTGCCTGAATCCTTCGAGGCTTTGCTGGTAAAGGTCACGGGCCGCTCCCGGCTCGCCCGTGGCCAGGCAGGCGTCACCGAGGTTCGATGTCGCGTACGCCATGCCCCAGCGGTGCCCGAGACCCTCGAACAGCGCCAATGACTCCTCGTGCCGCGGAACGGCTTCCTGCGGCCTGCCATCATGGACCGCGACAAGCCCACAGAGGGCCAGCGCCAGCGCTAGCCAGCGTCTGTTGTCCGTGCCGCGCAGCACCGCAACCGACTCCTCCGCGTGAAGCCGGGCGCTGTCCAGGCGGCCGAGCTTCCACTCCGCCGCACATGCCGCTGCCAGCGCCCTCCCCACGGAGGACTGTTCGCAATCGTCATGTGGACGTTCGAGCAGCTGTGCCGTCCAGCCACGGGCCTCCGCATGAGCGCCCCGGAAGATCCAGTACCAGGCCAGGGCCCCGGCGATGCACAGTCCCACGCAGACATCGCCACCCCCGGCTGACCACTCCAGCGCCGCCGCCAGGTTCTTCCTTTCCAGGTCGAGCCGGCCCAGCGCAGGGTCACGGCGCCCGCTCTGCATCTCCGGCTCAACCTCCTCGGCCAGTCCCGCGAAGAAAGCAGCGTGGCGACTTCGCACCCCGGGCTCCTCGCCGGAGTCTCTCAACTTCCTTGCGGCGAAATCCCTCACCGTCTCCAGCATCCCGAAGCGCGACGCCTGGCCGGGGAGCGCCTGCAACAGGCTCTTGTCCACCAGCGACGCGAGGACCGGGACGATTGCGCCCGGCGCGAGCCGGCCGTCTGAACAGACCCGCTCCGCCGCGCCGGCGGTGAACCCGCCCACGAAGACTGCGAGCCTCCGGAACAGCGCCTTCTCGCCGGGGTCCAGCAGGGCGTGGCTCCATTCGATTGCCAGATCCAGGCTTTGATGGCGCACCGGCATGTCCCGCGCGCCACCCGCCACCTCCCCCTTGCCCGTGGCAAGCCGTTCGAGCACCTCGGCAGGCGATATGAGCTTCAGCTGCCCGGCCACGAGCTCAAGGGCAAGGGGCAGGCCGTCAAGTCGCCTGCAAAGCGCCGAGAGTGCCCTGGCGTTCTCGCCTGTGACGCCAAAACCGGGCCTCACAGCAGCGGCTCGCGCCACCAGCAGCTTCACCGCATCGGCACTCCCGATATCCTCTGCGCTTTCGGCCCCCTCCCTCGGGAGCCCGAGCGGCCGGAGCTGGACCTCGTGCTCGCCACGGATCCGCAACCGCTCCCTGCTCGTCGCCAGCAGTGTGATCCCCGGGCACGCTTCCAGCAGGCGTGCCAGTGCCGGCCCGGCATTGAGCAGGTGCTCCATGTTGTCGAGCACGAGCAGGATCTCCTGCCCCTTCAGGTACCCCACCAGGCGCTGAATCACCGGCGCATCCCGTTCTTCAGGCAACCCCAGCGCCCGCGCAGTCTCCTCCAGCACCATGTCAGGATTCGTTACGCCTCCAAGGCCGACCCACCTCGCACCTTCGGCAAAGTCCATTCCTGCCCGGTTGGCAATCTCCAGGGCCAGCCGGGTCTTGCCCACCCCGCCCGGGCCGGTGACCGTGAGCAGCCGCACCTCGGGCCTGCGCAGCAGCACGCGGACCGTCGCGATGTCCCACTCCCGTCCAACAATCGGGGTCAACGGCGCCGGCGGATGCCCCTCCCACCCGGAGCGATCCGCGCTTGTATGGCCGTCTCCGGACGCCCGTTCCCGCGCTGCTCTCCCCCGGGAAGGCACGGCCGAATAGAGGTCGCGCTGGTCGGCGTCCGAAAGCCCGAGCGCCTGCGCAAGCGCCCGGACGGTGTGCGGAAACGGGTAACGCCGGTCGCCCCGCTCCAGGGCTCCCACCGCTGCCGCGGTCAGACCAGCACGCTCAGCCAGGGCCTCCTGCGACAGGCTTGCCGCCAGGCGCAGTCTCCGGAGCCGCTGGCCGAAGGACTCAGAGTGTTCAGGCGCCATCTTTGCAATCCCGGCTGCCTATTCTACCGCCGCCGGGCTACCCCGGGCCCCATTCAGTCGCCGACTGTACGTTGCGGTCCGGCCGCCGTCCGCGCCGGCTATGCTCTCCGCCGGGTCACCTCAATCCGTTGCATGTCACGCGCAACGCGAACGCGGCCCCGGTAGGTCGCGTCCATCCCGGCCATGAACTCCGCCTCCCGTTCCGCATCGTTGGGGATCGGCGGTATGAGATGGGAAAGGACAACCTCTCCCACGCCCGCCCGGGCGGCAAGCGCCGCGATCTCCCCGGTGGCGATGTGGTACGAGGGCACGTCTTCCATGAGGGCAGCCTCGCGTTCGCGCCCCGCGAACCTGAGCATGCCTATGAGCTGGTTGACCATGCCCGCGTTCAGCGCCTCGCAAACCAGCATGTCCGCACCCTCCGCGGCCGCCGCGAGCGTCTCGCAGAACGCTGTATCCCCCGAAAGCACCGCCGAACGCCCGCCAAACCTCACCCGGTAACCAAATGCAGGGACCACCGGAAAGTGGTCCACCTCAAAGCTCTCGAAGGAAAGCCCTCCCATCCGAAGGAATTGGTGCGGCTCCAGCGTCGCGGGCACCTCGGTCACCTCCACGCGGATGCCGTCCGGGTGGAGCTTGTCGCCGTGGTGCGCCTGCCGGTAACCGATGTCGCGCCGCAGGGCCAGCAGGAAGCCATCGATCATCTCCTGCGTCCCCTCCGGTCCGAACACCCGGAGGGGCACCGTCGCTCCGCCTGTCCAGCGCTGGAAGAGGAAGTCCGGCACGTCCGTCATGTGATCCGTGTGCATGTGCGTGAAGAGGGCGACGCCGATGGAGGCAGGCCGCACACCCGCGGGCACGAGCCGCCGTGCTGCCCCCCAGCCGCAGTCCACGAGCACGTTCGTGTCACCGGCCACCACCACGTTCCCGGCCCCGCAACGGTCGGCGCTGGGCAGCGGGCTGCCGGTTCCCAGGAAAACGATCTCGAGGCGCTCAGTCACGGCGCTGCCGTCCCTTCACCCGCGACCCGTGCGAGCAGGATCGCGGCAATCTCCTGGCCGTGAGTCTCCTGGAGAAAGTGGCCCGCCTCCAGCGCGTCGAACGTGGCCCGGGGAAAGTGCGAGGCCCACTGGCGGCCCCACGACTCGCTGAAGATCTGGTCGGCCGTGCCCCAGATGAAGTGCACCGGCTTCTGCCACCCCAGAAGCGCATCCCAGCATCGCTGCCCCTCGCGCGCCACTTCCGCATTCTGTCCATCGATGGGGATTGAAAGCGGGAAGCGGCGAGGCCCGGCCTTCGCCCTGTTGTCCGGGAATGGCGCCTCATACACGGCGAAGGCCTCGCCCGGGGTGAGAGGCTCGGCCCCCCCACGCGGGAAGTTCGCCAGGTAGTTCTGCATCACCAGTCCGCAACCCTGGAGCGCAACCATCGGCCCGCCCTCCTGCCACAGCGATTGCCAGCGGCGGGCCGCATCCGTGTACTCGAAACCCTCGTGGTGAAGCCACGTGTTCATGATTGCCAGCCGCTCGAAGCGGGCGGGCATGTCCACTGCCTGGCGCAACCCGATCGGTCCGCCCCAGTCCTGGCATACGAGCGTCACGTCCCGGAGGTCCAGCCGTTCCACCAGCGACCGCAGAGCGATGCTGTGACGCTCAATCGTGTACCAGTCGTCGTCCAGCACCTTGTCGCTCCGCCCGAAACCGATGTGGTCGGGCGCGATACAGCGAAACCCCGCTTCCACCAGCGGAGGGATCATCCTCCGGTAGAGGTAAGCCCAGGTGGGCATGCCATGGACCATGAGAGCAACACCGCGCTCTCCGCTGCCCTCGTCCACGTAGTGCATGCGAAACGGCTCGCCATCGACGGCAACCTCGCAGTAATGCGGCTCGAACGCAAAGCCGGGCAGCCCCGCAAAGCGCTCTTCGGGTGTGCGAAAGACTTCCATGACTTCCTGCTGCTGCCGGCCGCCGGGCCAGCCTCGAATCACCGAAGGCTAACCGCCCGGGCCTGCGGCCGCAATTGCAGCCCGTTCCTGCGCCGGCATGCCGCCGGACAGGTCACTGCTCTCCGAATACGAACAGCCTGTCGTTCGGTTCGAGCCACGGACGCACATCTTCGAGGTCTACCCGGTAGAACATCTTCACCCTGTGGGTGCCCTCGGGGTAGAGATAGTCCACCGTGGGCTGCAGCACAAACCCGTTCAGCAGCCCCATCCGAAAAGGCACGTTGGTCACGTAGAGCGTGCCGCCGTCGGGCAGCTGCGGGTAGTTCCTCTTCAGGTCGTTCACCCACTGCTGTTGGACGTCCGGCACCCTTTCCACGAAGTTGTCCACGCGCCGGTTCCCCACCACTGCTACCACAGCGGCCACGGCCAGCAGACCTGCCCTCGACGCAAGCACGGCATGCTGGCCGCGAAAAGCCCCTTTCAATCGCGGCGTGACCTCCGTCGTTGCCGACCCCACGACCAGGGCGAAAAGAGCGCCCGGGAAATAGAAGTAGCGCGGCCCGCTCCCCACGTTGAACATTGCATACGGGACAATGGAGCCCAGGAACCCGAGCGAGAGCGCGAGCAGGACCCGTCTCCGGGCGGCGACCGCGCACAGGGGAATGCACATCACCGCCAGCCCAAGCCCTTGCTGCGCCCACGTCACAAGGGCATTGCCTTCCATGGACGTTGGTACAGGCGCCTGGCGCACGTAAAGCCAACCGTTCTCCAGGGACTGTAAGTCCGCGCTCAGCTTCTGGTCGCTTCGCACCGTAAAGAACCACGTGCTCACCAGCGCATAGACCGCGACGAGCACGACGTAAGGCACCAGCGGAAGGTAGGCGCGCATGTCCCCGGGGCTCCTGCGCCGTCCCACCAGCAGGTACCAGCACCCGAGCGTGGGGAAGATGGCCACCACGGTCTCGCGGTTCAACAGCCCGGCGGTCAGCAAGGAGAGCGCCGCCGCATGGAGCCACCAGCGCCGGCGCCGCGCGGGCGTGTCCACCGCCACCATGAAGGTGAGCAGTCCGCCCAGCGCAAGCGGAAAGCCCACGAGGCTGAGGGCTGAGATCCAGACGACCGACTCAAACCCGGCCGGGTGAACGGCAAAAGCCAGGGTGGCCGCAGCAACGCCTGCGGGGTGGAACGAGAGCCGCCTTCCCAGCAGCCAGACCATCGTCACCCCGGCAAGGTGGGCGGCGAAGCTCGTGAGGTGGTATCCCGGCGGTTCCTCGCCGAAGAAGAGGTACTGAACCCGGAACCAGGTCCAGGACAGCGGTCGCCAGTGGTCCGCCGCGATCTCGGAACCGGCGGGGTCCGCCCACGGGTAGAATGCGTCTCGCAGAAACGAGCCCCACGACATGTCGCGGGAGGCCAGGAGATAGCGGTAGTCGTCCCCATAGAAGGGCGAAGTCAGCCCCGGCCAGTAGACCGCAAGCGCGAGCACAAACGCGGCAGCAAGCCCAAGGACCGCCCATCGGTCACGGAAGTGTGCCAACAGCTTCAGCTCCCTCCGCTGCCATCGCGCCGGGATGGCCGCTCCCGGCGCCCGGCCCGCGGCGCCAACAATACGGCGCACGGATGCCAGGGGCGAGGCGGAGGGAACCCCTCCCACCGGCCGGAATCCGTTGGATGAGAACCACTCCGAAGCTACAATCCGCCCGTGAGACCAAACCGGTGACCCGCAGCCAGGCGGGCGAACGGCTCCGGAGGCTCTGGGCGGCGCCACTGTCCACGTCCGGAATCCGGGGCGGCGCGCGCTCCTTCCTCTCCTTTGCACTGATAGGTGCTGCCTGCACGGTGGCCTTCATCGGGCTCTACGCCCTGGGGCGGGTGTACTTGGACCCGCTCGCCGCCAACATCGTGGCGCTGACCCTCACCATGACCTTCAACTTCGGGGCGAACCGGAGGTTCACCTTCGAGCCTAACGGTGATCCCCTCGCCCTGCAGAGCGCCCGCTACGGCGCCGCCTACCTGCTCGGACTGGGTGCCTCTACTCTCACGCTCCACCTTGCGCTCAGCCTTGTTCATGAGCCCCGGCGGCTCATCGAGACCTTCCTCGCGGTTGGCTCGGGCGGCGTGGCAACCGTGATCCGCTTCGCGCTCATGTCGGCCTGGGTCTTCCGGCACGGGGTGGACCGTCCTCTCCGGTGACCACCGGCGCCCGGGGCGCCCCGTCCAGCAGATAAGGAAGCCGGGCAGCCTTTCGACTGCCCGGCCCCGGGATTGCCGCGCGGTTGGCTCACCGGTTGTCGTGCACCAGCGTACTTCCTGCCCCCAGGGTTTCCCGGATGGCCTGGAGTTCTGCCACGTTCTGCATCATCGTCGCTTCTGTCGCCGGCGAATCAATTACGACGAGGTCGTACAGCAGCCGCGTCCCTCCCTGGGAGGCGATAAGGGAATCGAACCCCGCAAGCACCTCCGCAAAGGCGTCGGCCTCACCCTGCGAGCCGAAAATGTAGACGTGCAGATTGGTGTCCACGGCTTCGCCGCTCGCAGAAGCGACCGGTTCGCCCGCAGACGTTGGCTGGCTCGACGATCCCGTCGCACCGCTCTGGACCGCGACATTCGCTGCGGTCTCGCCGGACCTGCCCTCGTCGCGAACGAAGAAAGCCAGGGCGATTGCAAGACCGATGACTGCCGCGAGGGCGATGCCCGCAGCGGCCGAGACTGCCGGCTTCTGGTAAAGCCGCCTGCTTGCCGGGATGGATGTTTCGGAACGCATTTCCTTCCTCCAGTTTGAAACTGGCTGAATGGTCGTCCCGGGGGTCCGGCCCCACATCGCTGTTTCCTGTGATTCTTTTCAAAGGCCCTAAGACGGCCTTTCATCGCCCGCCGTGATGGGTTCTTGCTATTGGTGACCGCGGGGGCCGTACTCCCTGGCACCGGCGCGGGGTCTGATTGGCTTCCCTCTCCGCCTCGTGGAATGATGGGTCCTGATGGAATGGAACCTCCGGGACCGGGTGGCCATCGCCGGGATTGGGCACACCCGCTTTGCGCGAGCTGGCGCCAGCGGACGCACAGCTTTCTCGCTTGCCGTGGAAGCCACGCTCAAGGCCTGCGAAGATGCCGGCCTCAGCCCGAAGGAAATCGACGGCTTCGTCACCTACGGCATCGAAACCACCGACCCCTACACCCTGGCCCAGACCCTGGGAGTCACCCGGACCCGCTTCATGGACCGCTACCCGGGCGGCGGGGAATCACTTGCCGGCACCATCCACCATGCGGCCATGGCTATCGCTTCCGGTGCGGCGGACGTCGTCGTCTCCTACAGGTCGCTCAGCGGCAGGCTCATTCCCACCCAGGCCGGCCGCGCAATCACCAGCGCCGAGAGGGTGAGCGGCAACGAGGCCTTCCGCTGGGACTTCCTGCAGCCCTTCGGCGCCTTCATTCCCAACCAGTTCTACGCCATGCAGGCCCGGCGCCACATGATCGACTTCGGAACCACCAGCCGCCAGTTTGGCGCAATCGCCGTGAGCCAGAACGCCAACGCCCAGCGCAACCCAAACGCCATCCATTGCGGCCGCCCTATTACCATTGACGACCATCAGAACGGCCCCATGATCGCCGACCCCTACCGCCTCCACGACTGCACCCAGGAGGCCGATGGCGCCGGCGCTGTGGTCGTCGTCTCCTCCGAGCGGGCGCGTTCACTCCGGCAGCCACCGGTGTACCTCCTTGCCGCCGCCGAGGGCAGCGGTCGCCCCGACCAGCTCTACAACCAGCTCCGCCACCAGGGACGCTTCAATACCGCCGGCATGGAAGAGGTAGCGCGCGACCTCTACACCCGTGCTGGCATTGGACCGGCCGGCATTGACGTCGCCCAGGTCTTCGAAACTTTCACCGGCCAGGTCCTCATGGCCCTGGAGGACTTCGGTTTCTGCCGCCGGGGCGAAGGCGGTCCATTCGTGGAAAGCGGCGCCATCGCCTGGCCGGGCGGTGCCCTCCCCATCAACACGGCCGGCGGGGGCCTTGCCGAGGGATACATCCACGGCTTCAACAACCTCATCGAAGGGGTTCGGCAGATGCGCGGCGACTCCACCTGCCAGGTTGAGGGCGCGAACACCTGCCTTGTCACCTCCGGGCCTTCTGCCATGCCTTCCAGCGCGCTCATCCTGAGGCGGTAGGCCGTTCCGCCGCCGGCCCGCGCTGCTGCCCTCACTTCTCTTAGGAGCCTGCCCCATGGCCTTCTTCGGTCCCGAGATGCCTCTTCCCGCGATCGGCCCCGACACCCGCGACTTCTGGGAGGCCTGTCGCGAACACCGCCTTGTTGTCCAGCGCTGCACGGGCTGCCAGAGCTTCCGCTTTGCTCCCGCGCCCGTCTGCTTCGAGTGCCATTCGTGGGATTACGAAAACGTTGAGTCCAACGGCGTCGGCGAGGTCTACACGTGGACCATCACCCATCGCGCCATCCACCCGGCCGTGGCCCAGGCCGTGCCCTACAACACCGTCGTGGTACGGCTCCTTGATTGCGGCGGCGCCATGATCACCAGCAACCTGGTGGGTGTCGCCAATGAAGAGATCCGGCCCGGGATGCTCGTACGGGTCGAGTGGGACGAAATCGATAGCGACATAACTCTCCCTCGCTTCCGCCCGCTCTGACCCCTGCGCATGGCGCCCGGGCTGCCCGGCGCGTGCACCGGTTCCCTTCCGCTTCCGCCGGGGGTCTCAGCACAGCCCCTTCCCCCGCCGCTGGCCGCCGCTCCTGCTCGGCCATCGGCGCTCCACCAGTGCCCGTCCCACTTGTCATGCATGGCCGCGTAGCGTAAGACAACCTTCTGCGGCGCGTGCGATCCAGGCCATCGGCGCGCGGCAAGGATCTCTGCCGAGGCTGACCCATGCCCCTCACTTCCAGCCAGATGAAGACGCTCTACGCCAACATGGTCCGCGCCCGCCGCTTCGATGAGAAGATTGTCCAGGGCATCGCCGATGGAAAGACCGTTTCCTTCTTCCACAGCGGCCTCGGAGAGGAAGCGGTTGGCGTCGGCGGCTGCGCTTTCCTCCGCCCCGATGACTACGTGTGGTTCCACCACCGGGGGCACGGCATTGCCCACATCCTCTCCAAGGGAGGCTCCCCGCAAGGGTTCGTGGCCGAGCACTTCGGCAAGGCCACCGGCGCCTGCAATGGCATGGCCGGCTTCCACTACGTCGATCCCGAGCACGGACTGCTCGGCTTCTCCGGCACCATCGGCTCCGCCTTCCCGGTCTCACTTGGCTGGGGCGTGGCAGCGAAAATGGGTAACCGCGGACAGGTTGTCGTCTGCTTCTTCGGCGATGGCGCCTCCAATCGCGGCACCCTCCACGAGGCCATGAACATGGCCTCCGTCATGAAGCTGCCCATCGTCTGGGTCTGCGAGAACAACCTCTACGCCCAGTTCATGCCCCTCAAGGACGCCTTCGCCAGCGAGGACATCGCCAGCCTCGCTATCCCCTACGGCATGCCTTCGAAGATCGTCGACGGGCAGGATGTGGTCGCCGTCCATGAAGCGGTCCAGTGGGCGGTCGAACGCGCCCGCGCGGGCGAGGGCCCATCACTTGTCGAGTGCAAGACCTACCGCTTCCGCGCCCATTCCGAGGGCGCCCCCGATGTCTCCCACTTCGAGCTGCGCCCGCCCGATGAGGTCGAGGCATGGAAGAAGCGCGACCCGCTCCTCCTCTTTCGCGAACGCCTCCTGCAGGAGGAGATTGCCACTGTTGGCGAGCTTGACCGCATAGATGCCGACGCCGCTGAAGAGGCGGACGCCGCCGAGCGCTTCGCCATCGAAAGCCCACAGCCCGACCCGTCCGTCCTCCAGGAAATGCTCTACGCCCGCTGACCAAGGAGTTCACCGTGAGAGAGATCCCCTACCGCATCGCCATGCAGGAAGCGCTCATCGAGGAGATGTCGCGCGATGAGAAGGTCTTCGTCGTCGGCGAGGACGTGCAGGCCGGTACCTTCGGCGTCACCTCCACGCTCGTGCAGCGCTTTGGCCCCGGACGGGTCATCGATACGCCGCTCAGCGAGACCGCCGTGGCAGGGACCGCCCTCGGCGCCGCCATGACCGGCTACCGGCCCGTGGCCGACTTCATGTTCGCCGACTTCATCTTCATCGCCGGCAACGAAGTGCTGGTGAACGCTGCCAAGTGGCGCTTCGCCCACGGAGGCAAGGTAAACCTCCCGCTCGTGTACATGGCGGCCATGGGCGGCGGCGCCCGCAACGGCCCCGAGCACTCCATGTCGCCCGAGTCGCTCATCATGCACACCCCGGGCCTCAAGCTTGCCGTGCCCTCCACGCCGTACGATGCCAAGGGCCTACTGAAAACCGCCATCCGCGACAACAACCCCGTCGTCTTCTTCTACCACAAGCGCCTGCTCGGCCTCCGTGGCCCCGTGCCCGACGAGGAGTACACCGTGCCTTTCGGTGTCGCCGACGTGAAGCGCGAGGGCACCGATGTCACCGTCGTGGCTACCGCCCTCCAGGTGCAGCACGCCCTGCGCGTGGCCGAGGAGGTGAAGGAGCGCGTCAGCGTCGAGGTGATTGACCCGCGGACACTCGAACCTCTCGATATCGACGCCATCGTGCGCTCCGTCGAGAAGACCGGCCGGCTGGTGGTGGCCGACGAGGACACCGAGCGCTGCGGCGTCGCCGCCGAGATCATCACGCAGGTCATGGAGCGCGCCTTCGACGCCCTCGACGCGCCCCCGAAACGGGTCTGCGCGGCGAACCTGCCGATCCCCGGCGGATTCATTGAGGCCAGCGTGCTGCCCCAGCCCGCGGGCATCCTGGCGGCCATCGAAGCGGTCACCGGCCGCGCCCTCAAGGTCTAGGCATGCCAGGGCACATCGCGATCCCCAAGCTGGGCATGGCAATGATCGATGCCACGGTCGTGAAATGGCAGGTCCCCGAGGGCGGCCATGCCAGCCGCGGCGAGGTCGTCGTCACCATCGAGACCGAGAAGACGAACTGGGACGTCGAAGCCCAGGACTCTGGATGGCTGCACATCCTCGTGCCCGAAGACGAAACCGTGCCCGTGGGGCGCGTGATCGGGCTCCTCGCCGAGACTGAAAGTGAACTCGCCGCCCTCCAGGCGAAGGGCACCCCGGTCATCATGACCACCACACCCGAGCCCGAAGATGCTCCCGCCGCGGAACCGGCCCCCGCTGCCGGGACCGGGAAGGCCGGTCAGCCCACCGGCCGGGGCGCCGTCCGCGTCTCTCCTGCCGCACGGAAGATAGCCGAAGAGCACGGGGTCGACCTCTCGACCATCAACCCCACCGGTCCCGATGGCCGCATCGTGCGCGAGGACGTTGAGCGCGCCATCGCCTCAAGGCAGGCTGCGGCTCCGGCGGCAACACCTCCGGTCCCCGTGCCGGCCACCGGCGAGACCATCGAAGGCAAGCGCGTGGCCGCCACCATTCCCCTGAAGGGCATGCGCCGCGCCATCGCCGAGCACATGCATCGCAGCCTCCAGGTGGCCGCCCAGCTCACCTACATCGGCGAGGCCGACATGAGCGGAACCGTGGCGCTGCGGAAGAAGCTCCTCGCCCAGGAGGCGTCGCTCGGCTTCCACGCTACCTACACCGACCTCATCATCATGGCCGCCGCAGGCGCCCTCCGCGACGTACCCATCCTCAACTCCAGCATCGTGGGCGACGAGGTCAAGGTCTGGGACGACGTGAACATCGGCGTGGCCGTGGCGCTCGACCAGGGGATCGAAGGCGGGCTCATCGTGCCCGTGGTCCGCAATGTGGACCAGAAACCCATCCGGCAGGTCTCCAGGGAGCTCGCCGCCCTCATAGAGAAGGCCCGCGCCGGCCGCCTGCTTCCCGATGACGTGTCTGGCGGGACCTTCACCGTCACCAACCTGGCCACGGTGGGCGCCGGCTGGTTCGTGGGCACCCCGATCATCAACCAGCCACAATCGGCCATCGTTGCCATCGGGCCCGTCAGCGACAGGCCCGTTGCCGTCGATGGGCAGGTAGTGATTCGGCCCGTCATGCCCTACAGCCTCACCTACGACCACCGCGTGGTCGATGGCGCGCCCGCCGCTCGCTTCGCCGCCCGCTTCGCCGAGCTCCTTTCAGAGCCCGCGCTCATGCTGGTGTAGCGAGGGTGACCGGTTCCTAGAGGCGTGCGGCCGGCGCAGCACGTTGCTATGCCTGCCGGCGCTCCTCCCTGCGCTCTTCCGAGGCCTCCAGGTGCCGCTTCACTCTGCCGACGCGTGAGAGGAACGGCAGCCTTTCCCAGCTCAGGATCAGCAGGATGAGGGCCGCCAGGATGACGCCGAGGATGTACTCACCCGCGCCCACAACCACGCCAACTGCCGAGACCGCCCAGATCCCGGCCGCCGTGGTTAGTCCCCGGACATTCGTGCCTTCGCGCATGATCATCCCCGCGCCCAGGAACCCGACGCCGGTGACTACCCCTGCGATCAGCTTCTCGGCCGTGGCCGGAAACGACTCCACGCCGATGCTCGTGAAGGCGGCTGCCCCCAGCGCGACCATGGCATGAGTCCGGTCCCCGGCGGCGCTGCCCTGGCTCTCGCGCTCCCAGCCGATGACAAACGCGAGCGCCGCCGCCAGCGCCATCCGGGCGGCGAAGATAAGGTCGGCGTTCAGCTCATCCATGTGCTCCTCCTGCTACCTCTGACATCCGGCAATAGCGTGAATGGCCCGTCAGCTAACCCGGCGGGCCACACCCTGGTGGGAAGCGATTGGGAGACTAGTCGTCCCAGGAGCCGGCCCGGTCACGTTCGCGGCGGGTTCGCTCCGTGTCTGCCGCACTCTCTCCAGCTTGGTTGCGCCCCCGGCGCGGCCGATCCTCGTCGCCGTCATCGTCATCGCCGCCAAACAGGCGGCCCAGGAACCCGCGAATCCCGCCGCGTTCCTGCCCGCGTTCGTTGCGGCCGTCCCGGTCGCGCTCAAAGATCTCGAAGAGTTCGTCCAGCAATTGACACCCCTTTCGGGCGGCCGTGGTGGACGAAAAAAGACCCGGCCGCACCATGTGTGGTTAGCCAGGTCTCACCGGGCGAGGATACCTCGCTTGTAGTGCCGGCCCAATTGGGCGTACTGACGACAGCTACCGCGCCCGGGGGTGGGCGCTCGGTTACTCCCCTTGCACCGCAAGCATATACCGCCCCCTGCCTGCGGCGCGATCGCCGTGCACGGCGAGAGCGATGACAGCGCTGCCGCCGAAGGGAAACCGGCTGCTAGCCCTCCGCCAGCTCGAAGTCGCACCGCACCCAACGGTCCGCTGGCGCCGGCTGCCAGTTGAGAGCGTTGTACTTGAGGTGGCCGTAGCCCCCGGAGAGCGCCAGCCACTTCACCATGCCCGGCTCTATCTCGTTCGCTCCCGACCAGTTCGCGTACTGCAGCGGCTCCCAGCCGTTGTACGAAATGATCTGCCCCGGCTTCACGTTCGGAGCCACCTTCACCCGCGCGCGAAACTCGCTGACGTCGTTGAAGATGCGCACCAGGTCGTCATCCTTGACGCCGCGTGAGGCCGCGTCCCGGCTGTTGACCATCACGCTCGGCGTGCCCCGGTGCGTCCCCAATACCACCTCGTTGAAGTGGTTCATGGAATGCACCGACCAGCGATTGTGGCCCGATGACATGCCCAGCGGGTACTGCCCCCCCATCGTGGGGTTGGGCTTGTACGTGGGGAACTCCTCGCCCGCTTCCAGGAACCACTCATGGTCGATGTAGAACTGGGCCCGGCGGCAGTAGGTGGGGAAGGGGTCGCCCCGCTCTACGTGGCCCGTGAAGGGCGTGATCACGTCGTCCGCCTTAAGGTCGGTGGTTTGCCCCAGCATCGCCGGGCTCATACCCATGCTGGTAAACCGCTTGAAGCCCGAATCGCGGAGGCTCGCCAGGGTGGTCCCTTCCGGCAGCGTGCCCGCCAGCACCGAATCGCGAATCTGCTCGTCGGCCACCACCTCCTGGTCCTTGTAGTAGCCGCCCATGGTGTAGCCCGCCACCAGCTGGTCGTACCGCACCTGCGTCCCGTCGGGCAGCGCGAATGATTCGAGACCCCGCGCCTTCGCCCGTTCCGCCATGCTGCCAAGGATTGCCAGGAAGATCTCCCACTCGTTGCGCGATTCGCCCGCCGGTGCCACCACCTGGTCCCCCAGCGTCAGGTTCGCCACGAACGGCCCCGGGATGGAGAAGGCGATCTTCTCGTAGTGCTGTGCCGCGGGGAGGAAGTAGTCCGCGTTCTGCGACGTGATGTTCAGCTTGAAGTCGATGGCGATCACCGTCTTCAGCTTCGACCAGAGCCCTGCCGCCGCCTTCTTGCCGCCCCGCGTCCGGCGGATCATGTTCCCGCCGCATTCGATGTACACCTGCGGCGTCTCTTCCTTGCGCGGGTGGTCCAGGCCGTCCCACCAGCCCTCTTTGATGGCGGCCGCCATGTACTCATCGAACGTGCGCACCATCGAGCTGTCGCTCCATTCGGGGTTGTTCCAGCGCTCCCCGTAGCCCATCTGGTTGTACCACCAGAACACCGGCGGGGTGTTGGCTTCCGCCGGGACATCGTCCCCCGTTCGCTCGTCCAGCATGCCCAGGATGCCGCGGCGCCCCTTGGTCAGCTCCCACATCGCCAGCTCGTCGTTCACCAGCGAGGGATCGAACTGCTTCAGCTTCGCCAGGATGCCATCCCTGCCCGCTATCACCGCCTCGGCCGCCTGCGCTCCCGGCCCGCGCTTGTTCATTGCGATCTGGGCCCCGTCGAGGAGCCCCGCCGCCCACGTCCTGAGCCCGGTTCCCCTCTTGCCCCAGTTGCCGCTTGCCGCCAGCACGAGGCACATCGTCCGTTCTATCAGGTCCCCGTGGTACATCTTGCAGGCGTTCATGCCCAGGAAGATGTTCGTCTTCCGGGTTGCTATCTTCCGCGCCACCATGCGCACCGTCTCGGGATGCACGCCCGTGATCGCCTGCTGCTTTTCGGGCGTGTAGCTCTCGTCAAGCTTGCGCCGCAACAGCGCGCACACCGGCTCCACGCTGACCGTGCGCCCGTCGTGCAGCCGCACCTCGAATCGCCCTTCGAGCGCCACCTTTGCGCCGTTCAACTTGAGGTTCGCCCGGTCGGCGGCCACCAGGCCCTTGCCGGGAAGCCAGTGGTAGAGCTGGTCCTCCCTTCCCTGCCCCTCCACGTCCACCTGGCGCAGGTACCGGTAGTTGTCGGTCCGCACCAGCAACGGCATATCAGTCTGCTCGCGCATGAAGTCCCAGGCGGCGATGTCCTCGGCGAACATCACCTGCACCAGCGAAAGGCCGAAGGCGGCATCGGTCGCGCCCTCCAGGTTCACCTGGTAGTCGGCGTGCGTGTGCGAAGCGTTGACATCGGGCGAAACGTTGATGATCTCCGCGCCGTTGTACCGGGCTTCGCTGAAGAAGTGGTAGAACGGGATTCGCGTGTAGACAGGGTTGCTGTTCCAGATCACGAGCAGCTCGGAGTGGAACCAGTCGTCGGCCGAACCTTCAACATGGCTCTTGCCAAAGCTCGCGTAAACGCCGCTGTTGAAGTCGCTGATGACCGCGTTGAGGTCCATCGTCCGCCCGCCGACGATGCCGAAGAACCTCGCCGTGGGGCCGCCAACCACCGCTTCCGGGGTTCCCTCGCGGACGATCGACCGCGGACCATGGCTCTCGATCGCATCCACCAGGGCATCGCCGATCTCCGAGAGCGCACGGTCCCACGAGATGCGCTCCCACTTCCCCTCGCCCCGCTTCCCCGCGCGCTTCATCGGATACTGGACCCGGTCCGGGCCATTCAGCGACCGGCTCCAGCTCGCGCCCTGCATGCACCCCATCGGGTTGTAATCGGGCACCGCCGGGTCGATCACCGGCAGGGTGCCCGAAGGCTCCTCGCGAACCACCACGCCGTCTTTCACGAATACCCGCATCGGGCAGCCGCCCGGGTAACAGTCGACGCAGTGCGTGCCCCAGTGGACCGCATCCCATGTGAACCGTTCGCTGTACGTGCTCATGCTACCCTCCTCTACTGGCCCCTGTGTCCCCGGCCGGGCATATTGTCGCGCCAGAATGCCTAACCGGGTATCGGGCGCCCTCCCCAGGGGTGAACGGCCCGGTGTCATGGCACGGAAGCGGCGTTCGCCAACGCCCCGGGCCCGGCCTGCCGCCGCACGGTGAAGGCAGTGGACCCCAACGCGAAGGGCCGTATCATGCGCACATCCGGGCGAGTTGCAGGGGCGTACTGACTTACAGACGCTTGCGCTCTGCGCGTTTGTCATGAATTCAGGGGGAGAACCACAAGCAATGCGAGACAACAGCAACTACTGGACCAGGCGCGCCGCTTCCAGCCGGGTTTCGCGCCGGCGGGTCATTGGCGGGGCGGCCGCGGCTGGTATGGGCGCGGCCGCCTTCGGCCTCGTCGGCTGCGGCGACGATGACGACGACGCTACTCCCACGACCGCGGCCGGTACTACGGCCGCCGGCAGCCCGACCGCCGCGTCAACAGCGGCGGCTTCACCCACCTCGGCCATCGTCGACGGCGGCATCGCCCGCTCCGTCTTCCTTGGCGGGTCCCAGTTCGACTCCGTCGACATTCACCGCGGCCAGCGCGACGAAGTGGGCTGGCTCTCCGGCTCCGTCCTCAGCAAGATCGTCCGCTTCTCCAACCCCGACGCGGGCGACCTCGAGGCCGACCTCGCCGAGAAGTGGGAGACCCCGGACGCCACGGTCTACACCTTCAACCTCCGCAAGGGCGTGAAGTGGCAGAACACGCCCCTTACCAACGGGCGCGAGCTCACCTCGGCCGACATCAAGTGGCACGTCGAGCGGCAGCAGGCCGGCAAGCTCGTCGATGGCAGCACCCCCAAGTTCCGCTTCCAGTCCGACTACGCCGGCGTCAAGGTCGAGACCCCCGATGCCTACACCGTCAAGATGACCCTCCCCGCCCCGAACGGGACCTTCCTCATCCGGCAGGCCGCCTTCTTCGCCGGGGTTCCCAACCGCGAAGCGACGGAGAAGTTCGAGGGAAGCCACACGACCCTCACCGAAGAGGCGATGCCCGGCACCAGCGGCTACATCCTCAAGCAGTGGCGCACCGGCAAGGACATCGTCCTCCAGAAGAACCCCAACTACTGGGATAAGGGGATCCCTCACCTCGATGGCGCCATCAACCCGTGGGGGCTCTTTGAAGACCCCAACGCCCACCGGCTCGCCTTCGAACAGAAGCTCGTCGACGCCTGGAGTTCCCCCGATGCCTCGCTCACGAAGAAGGTCATCGACGAGAACAAGGCCAACATGGGGGAGATCCTCACAGGTATCTCCAACACGGTCTTCATGCACCTCAACGTGCACAAGCAGTTCAAGGACCCGCGCCTGGTGAAGGCCATGAATATGGCCGTCGACCGCCGCGCCCTGATCCAGTCCTTCCACCAGGGCCTCGGCCAGGTCAGCGGCGCCGTAACGTGGCTCCAGGAAGGCTTCGCCATCAAGCCCGACGACCTCATCAAGCTCCCCGGCTACCGCACCGACCGTGCTATCGAGATCAAGGAGGCGCGTGAGCTCTGGAACGCCGGCGGCGGCCCCGCCCTCGGGGAAGTCGATATCAAGGGTGTCGAGACCTGGACCTCCGTCTGGCCCGATACCTATCAGATCATCGCCAAGATGTTTAACGACGCGCTCGGTGTTTCCCAGTTCAAGTCCACCAAGTGCACCTACAACGACGACATCATCCCCAACCTGCCCAAGGGCGAGTACCCCAACTGGATCGCCTGGACGAACGCCGTCAACTCCCCCGACCCAAGGCGCGACCTCTACTCGTCCTTCCACTCCAAGGGCAGCCAGAACTGGAGCAAGGTCAACAACCCGGCACTGGACAAGCTCCTTGACGAAGCGCTCGTGACGGCCGACCTCACCAAGGCGCGCGCCCTCGTCCTCGATGCCCAGAAGATCCTCATGGAGAACGCCATGTATGGCGCCGTGATCCTCTACAACTACATCAGCCGAAGCGCCCGCTGGAACTACGCCCACGCTCCCCTGAAGACGCAGCCGGCCGCCGGAAAGCCGGGCGCGGGCTACTGGAACACCGCCGGCGCCCACCTCGCCTTCAAGCAGTCGTGGCTGGACCCGAAGGACCCCAGCTACTCGGACGCCGTCAAGAACCGCAAGCTCGGCTAGGCCACCAGGCAGCCTGATACCATGATGCCACGGCCGGGGAACCAGACTTGACCAACTACATCATTCGACGCCTGTTGCTCAATGTCCTGGTTCTCTGGTTCGTGGCCACCATGGTCTTCCTCGGCACCCACGCCCTTCCCAGCGACTTCGCCCAGAAGCGCATCGCCTCCACCATGACCGGCGCCTCCCAGGTCGAGGCCATCGAGTTCGCACGCCACGAGCTCGGGCTCGACAAACCCCTCTGGCGCCAGTACATCGACTTCATGGGTGAGCTCGCCCGCGGCGACCTCGGCCACTCCTACGAAAGCAAGCTCAGCACCTGGACCGAGGTCGGGCGCCGCGTCACCACCACCCTCGAGCTGGGCATCATGACCCTGTTCATCTCGTTCTCCATCAGCATCCCCATTGGCGTCATCAGCGCCGTCAAGCAGAACACCTGGATCGACTATCTGCTGCGCGGCGTGGCCATCCTCGGCGTAGCCATGCCCGTCTTCGTCGTCGCCATCTTCCTCTCCCTGGCCGTAATCAAGTTCGACCTCTTCCAAATCGACGTGCTCGGCCGTCCCCACTTCTGGACCGACCCGCTTCGTGCCCTCCAGCTCTACATCATTCCTGCCATCGCCGGCGGCATCGCCGGCGGCGCCGGCATCATGCGGCTCCTGCGCTCGCAGATGCTGGAGGTCATGCGGCAGGACTACATCCGCACCGCCCGGGCGAAGGGCCTCCGCGATGACACGGTCTGGATCCGGCACGCGCTCAAGAACGCCATGCTGCCCGTCATCACGATCATGGGCCTCACCATCAGCGGTCTGGTGGGCGGTCAGATCATCCTGGAGACGATGTTCAACATCGACGGCATGGGCCGCTTCCTCTTCGCCCGGCTCAACCTCCGCGACTTCCCGCCCTTCCAGGGCACCGTCATCATCATCTGCTTCGTGCTGGTGACGATGAACCTCCTCGTCGACATCCTCTACGCGTGGCTCGACCCGCGAATCCGCTACACCTAGGGAAACGCATCGTGGCCCACACTGAACAGGCAGCCTCAACACTTCAATCCGGCGCCGCCGAGCTCGGCCGCCGCCGCACGTTCGGCAGCGTGATGCGCCAGGCCGGGCGGCTCGCCAACCGGAACAAGCTCGGCGCCTTCGGTGTGCTGCTCGTCATCTTCGTCCTGGGCGTTGCCATCCTCGCCCCGTGGATTAAGCGCTACGACGACAACACCCAGTTCCAGACCGCCAATCCGAAGTTCAACCCCACCGCCAATCCTCTCGACATCGCCCAGGACCCCGAGCTCGGTTCGCCCCACATCCTCGACCGCTGGGAAAGCCCCCTCGGCGGCGACCACTGGCTTGGCACCGACGCCTACGGCCGCGACCTCTACGCCCGCATCGTCACTGGCGCCCGCCTCGCCGTCATCATCGGCGTCGGCGCATCGGTTATCGCCGTGCTCTCGGGGACGTTCGTGGGCCTCGTCTCCGGGTACTTCTCCGGCAAGCTCGACCTCATCATCCAGCGCCTCGTCGATGCCATCCAGGCCTTCCCGGGGCTCGTGCTCCTCATGCTCATCGTCTCCGTCATGGACCAGCCGAGCCTCTTCCTCACCGTCCTCGCCCTCGGCTTCCTCGGTTTCGCCGTCTCCGTCCGCATCGTCCGTTCGTCCGTGCTCGCCGTGTCCCAGACCGCCTTCGTCGAAGCCGCGCGCTCCTACGGCGCCGGCGACTTCCGCATCATGCTCCGGCACGTACTGCCGAACGTGCTCGCCTCCGTCCTTGTCGTCTTCTCCATCAGCATCGGCGCCTACATCCTCGCCGAGGCGTCGCTCTCCTTCCTCGGCCTCGGCCCCGCCGACAAGACCACCTGGGGCAAGATGGTGAACGCCGGCCGCAACTCCATCGACCTCCACCCCTGGGAATCGGTGCTCTCCGGCGCCGCCATCACCCTCACTGTGCTCGGCTTCAACCTGGCCGGCGACGCCATTCGCGACGAGGTCGACCCCCGCCTCCGCGGCCGGTGAGGGCGTAAGCAAGCAGACCGGCGAATGTCTGCCCGCGCGCGCTCATGACCGCGGCGCAGCCTCCTTCAACCCCGGTGGTTCATCCCCAACCGAAGACGGCGAGCGTAGGAGCTACGAGTCTCCGTCGACGGCCTCATCGCCCGTGGGGCAGGCGCCGTCGTCGGGAACCGGGACCGGGAGCATTGGTTCTTCGAAGAGCTGCGCCGGGGCAATGGCCAGGCTCTCGCACTCCTGCCGGAGCCACGCCGCAAGCAGCCGCGCGGCATCGGGATAGAGGGGCCACTCCTGCGTAGAAAGCTCGACGCGCCGCGCGAACCCTTCGCCCCAGCAGGCCAGGTGGTCGCGAAGGAACAGCGCCCCCGATTCGCGACAGATGGCGGCGTTCTCTTCGTCCCCGGCTGCCAGCGCACGCGCTTCCTTCAGGGCGACAACCGCCATGAACTCCAGCTCCGCCACCACGCTGTCGGGCCGGTCCCGGTCCGGGCCGCCCACCTCGAGGCCGTGCGCACGGTAAAAGCCCGCCACGTCGGCCATGACGGCGGTCTGCTGGAAAACGTCCTGGGAACTGTACGCCGTCTCGAAGTCCGGGCAGTCGCTCGAAGCCGTGAGCGTGAAAGCAGCGCGGTGGGCCGCCTGCAGCTCATCCAGGGGGCGTTCGAGGTCGCCCACCAGCGCGGAGAATGCGCCCTCGCCCGGGAGACCGTCCACCTCGGCGACCGCGGGCGCGAATCGCGCCCTCAGCTCGGCAAGCCGCTCCGAAGTCGGGTAGGCGAAAACGCGGCTGAGGAAAGCGTAGACTACGGCCCGCGCGAGGAGGCCCTCCTGCGATGCATCAGGCTCGCCCGGTGCGTCCGCCGGTGGCGCGGCCTGTTTCTTGCTCATATCGAGTTGAGCTGGCCCGCGCGCTCGATCACCGGCTCCTGGACGGTCACGCGCGTGACCTCCTTGCCCTTGCTGTCGAACCCGATGACCGTGTCGTTGAAGAGCTCGCGCACCTTGCCGGCGACCGTGATCTCCCCGAACTTCGGACCCGGCTCCACCCGGTAGCTGAAGATGATGCGCTGGGTTATGCGGAACAGCTGAAGCACGGCGAGCGTCTCGCGCGAGGGGTTGGTGTAGGCCGCGATGGCGTCGTCCACGCCGGGGCCGAACATCTGGCGGAGGTAGGGCCGCGGCGCCCAGCGGGGCGGTATGTAGTACACGTTCGGCTGAGTGCCAAACTGGGGATAGATGGGCAGGGCGACCTTGGCCACGTGCACCAGGTAGTAGAGCGGGTTCTGGCGGTCCTCAATCCATTCGCCGTTCGCATCGACCTGCACGAGCCCCTGCAGCCGGATCTTGCCCACGCAGGCCGTCATGCAGCGGGTCTCCATGGGGATGCCCTCGGTGAGGGGGTCGCTGCCTTCAACGCGCGGGTAGCAGGCGATGCACTTCTCCGACGTGCGCGTGCTGGGGCGGTACATGGACTTCTTGTAGGGGCAGGCTTCCACGCACTTGCGGTAGCCGCGGCAGCGCGCCTGGTCGATGAGGACGATGCCGTCCTCTTCGCGCTTGTAGATGGCGTTGCGCGGGCAGGCGGCCA
>QEVS01000001.1 GCA_003577245.1 bacterium
GGCTCCGGCTCCTGCTCAGCCTCAACCGGCGGCTCCCACGCGAAGGCGGGCTCGGGCTGCGTCTCAGCCTCTACCGGCGGCTCCCACGCGAAGGCGGGCTCCGGCTTTCGCTCAGCCTCTACCGGCGGCTCCCACGCGAAGGCGGGCTCCGGCTCCACTTCAGCCTCGACCGGCGCCTCCCACGCGAAGGCGGGCTCCGGCTGCGTCTCAGCCTCGACCGGCGCCTCCCACGTGAAGGCGGGCTCGGGCTCCTGATCTGCCTCGACCGGCACCTCCCACGCGAACGCTGCCTCGGGCTGGGCCTCAGCCTCGACCGGCGGCTCCCACGCGAAGGCGGGCTCCGGCTGTGTTTCGGCCTCAACCGGCGCCTCCCACGTGAAGGCGGGCTCGGGCTCCACTTCGGCCTCTACCGGCGGCTCCCACGTGTATGCGGGCTCGGGCTGCGTCTCAGCCTCGACCGGCGCCTCCCACGTGAATGCGGCCTCGGGCTCCTGATCTGCCTCTGCTGGCGGCTCCCACGTGAATGCGGGCTCCGGCTGCGTGTCCGCCGGCACCTGGAATGCGGCTTCCCCCGCTTCTTCTTCCTCCGGCGGCGTCCAGTCCGAAAGCAGTTCCTCCGGGGCCAGCCAGTCTGACGCGGGCTGCTCGGAAGCCTCTGCGCCGGCCTGGATATCGCCGCTCTCGTCCTCACCGGGCATTATCCAGCCGCCGGTAGGCCCGAGTGCATAGACCACCTCGCCGGGCTCCGTTCCGCCTGGCGCCACGTCCCGCTTGCGGCCAAGGAGGCGCCCCAGGAATCCCGGCCTCTTCGGAGTCTCGGGCACGGATGGCCGCGACTCCCGCAGTGGCTGCTCGCCGGTGTGGTACTCGTCCGCCATTCTGCCGTCCGAAAGCCCGGACTCGGCGCCGGCGCTGTCCTCTTCCTCCCACGGCAGGGGGCCGATGGGCGATGGCTCAAACGATAGAACCGGGGCACTGGCCGATTCGAACGCGGAGGTCTCCGGAATCCTCCCTCTATCTGGCGACACGGATGGTTCATCAGGTGCCAGTTGCGGCACATCCGGTTGGCCTTCGAAATCCCCCGGCCGGGGCTCGGCCGCTCCTCCGTGTGCCCAGCGCCGCATCCCCTCGAGCATCCCGCCGTCGTCGGCCGGCGCCGAGAACATCGAATCCCAGCGAGACGTACCCTCCGGTTCGGAGGCGCTGCCATGGGTCAACTCCGCCGGAGCCTCCGGCGGGAAGGACTCGTCCCCGCTCGCAGCCGCCGGGGACACTTCCGGGTCGGTTTCCAGGGGTTCTCGCCGCGCCCAGCTGCGCATGCCCTCCAGGAGGCCCCCGTCTGCTGGGGCGCCGAAGGCCCGGTCCCAGCGCGACGTGGACTCCTCCCCCGCGAGCTCATCTTCCGGGGCGCCGGGCGAACCAGCATTCGCCTCCGGTCCCGCTGCCGTCTGACCTTGAGCGGGAATTCCAAAGAGCACCTCCCAGCGGGATGCTGGCTCTTCGTCTGTGGCTGGTTCCAGCGAGGGGCTGCCCGATGGCTCGGTGCTCCACTCATCGATGTCCGGCGCCTGTGACGCTTCATGCCGCCTGAGGCGAAGTGGTGGTGGCGCGCCCGGTGCCGGCGGAGTCTCCTCCAGGGGCCCATCCGTTCCCGCCCCTTCGTCGTCGCCACGCCCGAACCGGTACGTGCCCCCTCGCGTTTCGGCGGGGGAGTCGCCGTCCTGCTTCTTCCTCCCCGAACCAAAGATGCCGCGCTTCCGCCGTTCGTCATCCAGGGGCAGGTTGCGGCCGTGGCCCTCAACATTCTCGATGATGCGGCGCCGCAGCTCGTTGTTCTTCTCTTGCTGGCGCTCCCAGGCGCCGCCGGGGAGGTCGAAGTACCAGCCTCCATCCTCGGCTGCTTCTTGTTCGCCGGGGGCCCTGTCCTCGGGCCTTTCTTCTTCGTGTTGCATTGCCATCAGGGTATCACAGCCTCCTCGCGGCCCCGTTCGCGATGGTCATATCGCCCTTTACAGTTGATTGACCTACTCTCGCGCCATATGAGCGCGGAGCCAGGGCAGTCCGACGAGCGACTCGTCTCACTTTCAAGAGACGGAGATCTGGACGCCTTCAACAGGCTTGTCGAGCGCTATCAGACCCCCGTTTATTCACTTTGTCTTCGCCTCCTTGGCAACCGTGAGATAGCCGAGGACGCCTCCCAGGAGACGTTCCTTTCCGCCTACCGGGCGCTTGCCCGGTTCGCCGGGCCAAGCTTCCGTGCATGGCTCATGCGAATCGCGGCAAACCAGTGCAAGGATCAATGGCGCCGCCGCAAACGCAAAGACGTCGCCATGTCTCTCGATGAGATTCTCGGCACCTTCGATACCCCCGTTGAGGTTCCAGATGAGTCGCCGGGCGCCGATGTGGTGGTCGAGAACGTGGAGCTTTCGGAAATAGTCCAGCGAGCAATGCTCACCCTCCCCATGGACCAGCGCCAGGCAGTCGCCCTCGTCGACCTCCAGGGCCTCCGCTACGAAGAAGTGGCCGGGATCACCGGCGCTTCGCTCGGCACCGTGAAGTCGCGGGTTCATCGCGGCCGGGAAAAGCTGCGCCAGGTTTTCACCGCCCGGCCGGAACTACTTGATTCCTACCGGCGTCTTGAACAGGTAGAGGTGAGCGAATGAGGTGGTTTGGGAGACTCCGGGGCCACGGCCGCTGGGAGGCCGGCCTGGCGGCTTACGCCGACGGTGAACTGCCGGAGGCCGGGGCCGCGCGGTTCGTCGGCCATCTCCAGGCCTGCGAACGGTGCCGCGAGGCACTGTCCGTTGAGCGGGCGCTCAAGGAGATGCTCTCAGCAACCCTTCCCGTCGCGCCCGCCCCGCGGTCTTTCGCCATCACACCCGCGATGCTCGCGCTCCAGCCTCGCCCTCAGCCAGCCCTCGCCCGGACGCCGCGGCTTGCCATGCGCATGGCCCAGGCAGCCGCGGGCGTCGCCATCATCGGCCTCATCGGTCTGTTCGTCGTCGACCTCGGCGGTTCGGGAGAAGATGGCCGAAGCGGCGCCGCCGCGCCCATGGCCGCCGGGGATGACGCCTCCAGCACCGGGGAGGAGGCCGCCGGCTCGTCCGCTCCCCGGGGAACACCAGGGAACGAGGCAACGGCGGAGTCCGGGTCGCTTCCCTCCTATGACACGGGTGGCGTCTCGGGCCAGGGCGCCGAGTCGCCCGCCCCCGATCCCACTGCCGCTACTCCGCAGGCCAAGAGCATTGCCGGCGGCGCTACAACGGCAACCGGGAACGGCGCCGGAGCCCTGGATGGCGGCGAACGGGAAGGCGAGCCACTTCGCCGGGCCGGTGACGGCTCTGGCAGAGACTGGATGCCAGTCGCCCGCATTTCCCTGGTGCTCGTTGCCGCCGGGGCGGTCGTCGCTTACCTCGCAATTCGAACAAGAGTCAGGAGATAGGAAACGAGAATGAATGCCAAGCGGTTGGTCGTCCCTCTGATTGCGGCACTGGCTGCCGGTACCGCACTCCTCGCGGCTGGATGTACCGGGGATACCACCAACGTCGTGCAGCCATCCCAGGAGGCGCCCGGGATTACAGTGAGCGGCATGGGCGAGGTCATCTCCGCCCCCGACACAGGGTTCTTCAACGTCGGTGTCGAATCCCGTGAAGAGACGGTTGCGGCCGCACGCGAGAAGGCCGCCCGGGCTGCTGAAGCGGTCATCTCCTCGCTCAAGAAGAACGGCATCGACAGCAAGGACATCAAGACCACCGGGCTCAGCATCCAGCCCGAATATGACTACAGCAAGCCGGGCGACAACCCGCGAGTCATTGGCTACCGCGTCTTCAACACCGTCGAAGTGACGGTTCGCGAGCTCGACTCCTTCAGCAAGGTCCTCGATGACGCCGTCGAAGCGGGCGGCGACGACGCGCGGGTTAACAACATCCGGTTCGACATCGAAGACACCGATGCACTTCTCGAGCAGGCACGGGAAGCGGCCATGAAGGATGCGAAGGCGAAGGCCGAGCAACTGGCCAGGCTCGGAGGTGTGAAGCTCGGCGATCCGCTTGCCATCTCGGAGGTGCAGAGCCCGGGGCCCTCGCCCGAATACAGGCTTGCCCCTGCCACCGGTGGGAAGTCCGATTCCGCCTTCGAGACCCCCATCGAGCCGGGCACCGGGTCTTTGACCGTCAACGTCAACGTCCGCTGGAGCATCGAGCAGTAGCCGGCTTCCCACCCGAAACGCGAGGTTAAGGGACTGGCTTTCAGGCCCGGCCCGCTTCGCCGATGCTAAGAGCGTGCCCACCCGGATAGCGCTGTTGATGCCGGTTGCTGCCCTGGCGATTGTCACTGTCGCCATCGTCGCCCTGTTCGCCGCCCGCAGCGGTCCCGCTGAAGGTAGTCTGAGTTCCATCGAAACCCCTTCGGAGACTCCGGCCCTGACCCCGCAAGACCCGGCCCTCATGCCGTCCGGTTCGGTCTGCCAGGGGTCGATTCGAAGGCCCGACCCCGGTGAGCCGCGCATCTACGCGCCCCAGTACACGCGGCAGCGGGAGGTGCTGGGGATTGCCGTGGTGGGGAGCTCCGCCGTCGATGAGCGCGCCTTCGACGAAGCCATCGCTACCATTGAGCGGTTCTTCTCGGGCAATGACCTGGAAGAGCGCCTCGCCGAGGAGGGCGCCTACATCGTCATCGCCGAAGATGGCGTGGCCCTCGATGAGCTGCCCGAGTTCGCCTGCCTCGACCCGCTAACGCGCGACGACGTGCACTCGGCCTGCGGTATCGCCGACCGCGCCGACTACCCCGTTGTTGCGGTTGATGAGCTCGACATGACGGGCAACCGCCGCGGCCCCTGCCGCGGCCTCAACATCCTCTACCACGAGCTGGGTCACCTGGTGCAGGGGTGGGCGCTGCTTCCCGCGGACTACTTCGACGTTCGCATCTTCTACCAGGCCGCTCTCGATGCCGGCAAGTACAGGAACACCTACGCCGCCAGCAACGTCAACGAGTACTTCGCCGAAGCCACGCAGGCCTACTTCCTGCACAGCGACACGGCCGGCGCGCGCGACCGGGAGTGGCTCCGCCAGTACGACCCCGACCTTCACGGCCTGCTCACCCGGATCTACGGTGAATGACCTCGGCCGGCCCGCCCATCACTTTCGAAGCATGGCGTAGCGATCTGCTGCCTTCCCCAGGTACGTCTCGAACTCCGGGTATCGCTGCCGCAGCGCCTTCAGGTGCTCGTTTACAGGCAGACGGCGGCGCTCGTACGGCGATTCACGGCCAAGGTCCTTCACCTCGCTGGCGAGAACGAAGTAGAGAGGCCGCACCCTGACTGCGCCCGGCGGGAACGAGGGGTTGTGGCTGGTTGCCTTGCATTCGAAGAAGCCCACCAGCTCGAACTGCCCGGTGGCCCCCGTCTGCTCCCGTGTGATGCGCTTCACGAACGCTGGCGGCTTCTCGCCGGCTCCGGGGGCGCCTTCTACCGTGCGCCACACCGTCTCGCCGATTGAGCGGGTGACGTAACCGAAACCCCCCATCCACACGATGACGTAGGCGTAGTCCACCGGCGCGTCCTCGGGGAGAACGCGTTCATCAACCCACCGCGCGCGCCATTCGTCGCTGAAGTTCAACTCCACAACGGCCGGCCAGCGGGGCTCGTAGTAGGACCCGAATTCGGGGGAAGGAAAAGTCATGCTTCGCGTCTCCGGCGATAGAAGGGTCTGGCAACAACGGCTGCGGGACGGCCGCCCACCACCAGCGCCGCGCCCGGGAATGAGTGGCGCTGATCGATTACTGCCAGTGCGATGATAGCGCCAAGAGAGAAAGAGCGAACGCACGACCGGACTTCCCCCACCGCCAGGGCGCCTGCCATGACCGGCGTCCCGGCTGTCACCTCGTTCTCCAGGATTACCGCGCACAGGACGCGCTCCGCCGCGCTCCCGCCGATGCCCAGCAGCGCGTCGAGACCCGCTTCGGCAGGCGTCAGTCCAATCTCCAGGTCTGGAGAGTAAGCGGGAATGCACTCCTCGATGCGTGCCGTCTCGTGCGCCGTATCGCCGGCCAGCAGAACTCCCGCAGTTCCCAGGATCTGCATGAGATGGAGCGCGGCCGCCGGCGCGAGCACGAACTCGAATCCATCCTCGCCCGTGTCGCTGGTGCGCGTGACGAGTGCCCGGAAACCATGGAACTCGAATGCGACCGATTGGAGTGGCTCCAGCGCGGCCGGCAGGGCATCGGCAACGTGCTCCCTGAGCGTGGCCTCCGCCCCAGGTCCGGTCACTGCCAGCGTGCAGGTCGCAAGGGTCCGATCCTCCACCCGGGCATCGAAGTCCTCTGCCTTGGCGCCTTGCAGCCGGGCCACCGTCCACTGGCGCTGTCCGGGCTCGCCACAGACCAGGTACGAAATGGCGCCCGTACGAACAATCAGGGCGATATCGCCCACCAGCCCGCACTCGTCGAGGGCGAATGTCCGGACCGCGCGGCCTTCCTCTATCCCCATCACATTGCGCGCGAACACCCGGCCAAGCAGGTCGGCTGCGTCCGTCCCGCTCACCAGGATCCGGCTCCGGTGGGACCGGTCGAAAACAACGACGCTTGAGCGGAGGGCTGCATGCTCGGCCTGCGCGTCGCCGTAGTCCGCCGGCAGCTCCCAGAGGCCACCGACGCGGAACCTCGCCCCGGCCGCGGCGTGATGCTCGCGCAGGGCGAGCCGGGCGAGCGATGCCTGCGGCTGGCTCACTCCGGCACGAACCTCCGGCGTCCATCCTCCTCCACCAGGCGGCCGACCCCCGGAAAAGCGTTGTGGACGCACACCAGCAATGCGCGCTCTCGAATGGCCCGCTCCGCCAGCGCCTTCTTGGTTTCAAGGCTCACCAGCGGCAGGACATCGAAGGCCGCAATCCATGCAGGGCGTTCCATTTGCGTGGCATGGTGGACAAGGTCTCCCGTGTAGATGGCCGTTTCGCCGCTGGACGTGAGGACAATGGAGGCATGGTCCGCTGTGTGACCGGGAGTGGGGAGAAACTGGACGCCCGGCATCACCTGGTGCTCGCCCCTCACCAGGGTCATGCGTCCCCCTCGCACGAGCGGCTCGAAGTTCTCCGCAAAATACGTGCCGCGCGTGCGCTCGTTGGGATGCATCGCCACCTCGTACTCGCCTTCCTGCGCGAAGTAGCGGGCGTTTGGAAAAGTCGGTACCACCTCACCATCTTCGCGCCGGACCGTGTTCCAGCCGCAATGGTCCGTGTGCAGGTGGGTGTTCGCCACGGCCGTGATGTCCTCCGGCGCAAGGTCCAGCCGCGCCAGGGCCGAAAGCAGGTGGCCATAGTCCCCGGGAAACGATCGCTCCCGCACCGCCTCCGAATGCTTGTTGCCCATCCCGGTCTCCACCAGCAGCACATCCTTGCCCCGCCGCACAACCATGCAGTTCAGCCCAAGGGGAACCCGATGCTGGGCGTCGATGTTGTCCGCCCCTATCACAGGCTCCCACATCACCCGCGGCACGAGTCCGAAGACCGCGCCCCCATCCAGCCGGATGTATCCATCCGAAATGACCGCGATGTCGAAGTCGCCAACCCTGTAGCGGGCCGGTGGGTGCATGATCGGAACCATAAGAGGGCTCCCCTTATGCGGCAACGGCCCCGTCCGGTTCTCCGCTACGCCGGTTCACACACATTTCACAGGAAAAAGCTGGCAAGACCCGCCCGGCGCCTGTAAGATCGCAGAACAGGGAAAGCCAGCAAGTTGCAGTTGCAAAGAGTTGCAATTAGCGGGACGATACGCTTCCACAGCAGGCGCCCGGCGCACTAGCTCTCTCGGCAAGGGTAGTAGCATGTCCATTCCGCCCCTCTTCCTCCTCCACGCACCCGATGGGTTCCTCTCCACACCCATCGCCGCCGTCATGTGGCTGGTTACGGTGCTGGCCCTCGCGGTGGCCGTCAGGCGCGCCGATGCGAATCTCGATGAGAAGGCCGTACCCCTGATGGGTGTGATGGCAGCCTTCGTATTCGCGGCCCAGATGTTCAACTTCCAGGTTGCGGGAGGGACATCCGGCCACCTCATGGGTGGCGTGCTGGTGGCCGTCCTCCTCGGACCGTGGGCCGGTACCCTCGTGATGGCCTGCGTCATCGCCGTCCAGGCGCTCGTCTTCCAGGACGGCGGCCTCGTCGTCATGGGCGCCAACATCTTCAACATGGGGGTCGTCGGCACCTTCGGCGGCTACCTCCTCTACCGCGTCCTCGCCACCGTCCTGGGCGGCGAAAAGCGGGCCCGGTTGCCCGCTGCCGCCATTGCGGCGTGGCTCTCGGTGGTCATTGCCGCCGTCCTCGTCTCCTTCCAGCTCGCCCTCTCCGATACCACTTCGCTGCGCGTCGCCCTCCCGGCCATGGTTGGCGTTCACGCGCTCATCGGCATCGGCGAGGCCGTGATTACTGTCGCCGCCCTCAGCTTCATCGCCGCCACCCGCGGCGACCTCCTCCATATCGCTCGCCCGGCGCTCGCCGGGCAGGGGAGCCAGCAATGACCATACAGCACCCGCTTCCTGCATCAGGCGGCGCGCGAACCCGCCTCCGGCGCTACTGGTGGGTCGCCGGGGTTGCCATCGCGGCGCTCGTGGTGGTGATCCTGGCGCCCCTTGCCTCTTCCCATCCGGACGGGCTCGAGCGGGTCGCCGAAGACAAGGAATTCCTGGATACCGCGAAGGGCGCCCGCTGGGAGTGGCTCCCCGACTACTCCGTCCCGGGCCTCTCCGGTGACGCGTCGACGGTGCTCGCTGGTCTCATCGGCGTCGCCATCGTCTTCGCGCTGATGGTGCTCGCGGGGCGCATGCTTTCCCGCAGGAGTCAGTGAGCACACTCAGCCTCGACCGTTACCTCGCCCGCGAAAGCGCCATACACGCCGCCGACGCGCGCCTGAAGTTCATCGCCACGGCCGGGTTCATCCTCGCGCTTAGCCTGCTTCCGGTGGGAGCCTTCGCGGCCCTCGCTCTCGCGTGGGCGGCTGTCGTTATCGCTTCGGCCGCCGCGCGCGTGGGGTGGCTGCGAACCACCACCGGAGCCTTCTTCGCCCTCCCCTTCCTGCTCGCTGCCGCGCCCCTCGTTTTCACCCGCCAGGCTGACCCGCTTGGCGAGGTCGACCTCCGGCTCTTCACACTCACCGTCAGCGGCGAGGGCCTCAAGATGTTCGCCACCATCGCCCTCAAGAGCTGGGTGAGCGTGCAGGCAGCATTGCTCCTCAGTTTCACCACCCCTTTCCACGAGCTCGTCGATGCGCTTCGCCGGTTGAGGCTCCCTTCCCTCATGGTCGCCATCATCAGCTTCATGTACCGCTACATCGCAGTCCTGGCCGAGGAATCAAGCCGCATGATGCGCGCCCGGGCCGCACGCTCGGCTTCTCGCGACGGCCATACCGGAGGCTCCGTTATCTGGCGCGCGAAGGTCGTGGGCTCCATGGTCGGTTCGCTCTTCCTGCGCGCCTACGAACGAAGCGAGCGGGTGTATGCCGCCATGCAGTCGCGCGGGTTCAGCGGCGAAATTCGTCACATGGGCGGCCGCAAGCTCCGCAGCGGCGAATGGCTCGCCCTTGGAACGGTAGCTGCGGGCCTCTCTGGCTTCTCGGTCGCAGCCCGGCTCTGGTTCCCAACCGCATGAACGGCTCATCGCCGGATACGGCGCCGGGCCTCGATGCCAGCCTCGCTTCGCGATGGATCGAAGTGGAGCACCTGCACTTTCTCTACCCCGACGGCATGGAGGCCCTCAAGGGCATCGACCTCACCATAGGGCGGGGCGAGAAAGTCGCCCTCATCGGCCCCAATGGCGCCGGCAAGAGCACACTCATGCTCCACCTCAACGGCATTCACACCCCATCTCACGGCCACGTCCGAATCGGCGGCACGCTTGTCGGCCGCCCCACCGTCAGGCGCATCCGGGCCGAGGTTGGACTCGTCTTCCAGGACCCGGATGACCAGCTCTTCAGCCCCACCGTTTTCGAAGACGTGGCCTTTGGACCCCTGCACATGGGCGTTCCCGGCGAGGAGATCCACCGGCGGGTTGAAACAGCCCTCGCCGCCGTCGGCATGAGCGGCTTTGAGCGGCGTCTGCCCCACCACCTTTCGATTGGCCAGCGCAAACGCGTTGCCCTGGCCACGGTGCTTTCCATGGAGCCGAGCGTGCTTGTCCTGGACGAACCTTCCGCGGGACTCGACCCCCGTGGCCGCAGGGAGCTCATCGGCCTGCTGCGAAGCCTCCCTCAGACCCTGCTCGTCAGCACCCACGACATGCGCCTCGTCGCCGACGTCTTCCCCCGGGTGATCGTGATGGACGACGGCCGCGTGGTAGCCGATGGCCCGACCGCTGATGTGATGGCCAACGCAGCCCTCCTTGAAGCCCATGGCCTCGAAAGCCCCTGAAGCAACCACTTCCGTTTGACAACCGGTTGCGGGGCGAATTACCGGGTCGGACGCGGGGCTCGTATACTGGGCTCAGGTGTTTACGGCTGTCTTCGACGAGTTCGCCCAGGCCATAGCCGGCCACGACCGGGATGTTGATCTCTTCGGCGCCGCCATGTCGGTCTCCCGCCTGAGCGGCCGCGAGTTCGACCCCCACGACTACGCCCGCAAGCTCGACCTCGTCGGCGAGGCCGTGCTCGAGCACGCTGGTCACGGGGCCGGGGCGAGTGAGCTGGCCCATGCCATTGACTACCAGCTTTTCACCGTGCTGGGATTCAAGGGCGCTTCCGCCGGCCTCAAGAACCCCATCAACAGCTTCCTTTCCGATGTCATCGATCGCCGCGAAGGCATCCCCATCACTCTCTCGCTCGTCTACATGGAAGTCGCCCAGAGAGCCGGCCTGCGCTGCGACGGTGTGGGCTATCCCCGGCATTTCATCGTGCGCTGCGGCGAACCCGAAGACCCGATATACATCGATCCCCTGAACCAGGGCGCGCGCCTCGACCGCGCGGAGCTCCTCGCCGGGCTCCGTTCGGCCAGCCTCGGAGGCGCCACGCCGGACTCCATGTTGTGCGCCGTCACGCGCCGCCAGATCCTGCAGCGCCTCCTGGCAAACCTTCACGGGCTGTTCCGCGAAAGTCGCGACCTCGAGCGGTGGCTCGCCACCGTCGAGCTCAGGCTCAGGCTTGAACCATGGAACGCTGCCCTCGTAGGAGAGCGTGGAATGCTCCACTACCGCATGGGCCGGCCGGCTCTCGCACTGGCAGACCTCGAACGATATGTTGACGGCGGCGGCCGCAGGGCAGCCGTTTCAGGGGCTATCAGGCTCCTCGACCAGCTTCGTTCGCGACACGGGGACCCGGAGGAGACCGAATGATGACCGAAATGCCAGTCCGCCCGGCGCGTGGTCACCAGGCTCTGCAGAGATCGATCGCGTGGTACCTGCGTCAGCTCAGCCGGGTGATGAACGTCCTCTCCGATGATGAGCTCGAACGCCTCATCCCGCTCCTCACCGAGCGCCGCTTCCGGCCGCGACAGATAATCTTCTCCTCGGGCGACCCTGCGGAGCGGGTCTACCTCCTCCTCAAAGGCCGCGTGAAGACCTACCAGGTGGCCGAGAACGGCAAGGAGATCATCCTTGACCTGGTTGGCCGCGGCGGGATTGTCGGCGACATGGCAATCGTTGAAGGCGGCGAGAGGATTGCCTGCGCCCAGGCCATCGAGGAGACCGTCGCCGTCAGCATCTCCTGGGAGGACTTCTCCCACCTCCTGCAGCAGTCACCCCGGCTCGGCTTTGCCATGGCCGAGCTCATGGCCCGGCGCCTCGCCGGAATGCAGAAAACCTTCATGAACATCGTCTCCAAGCCCGTCTCCGCCCGGCTCGCGGATGCCCTCCTCAGCAGCCAGGATGGCGAGGTCGTCTATCTCGGTCTCACTCACCAGGAGCTCGCCCAGACCATCGGCACCAGCCGCGAAACCGTCACCGCACTCCTCAGCCGCTTCGTCTCCATGGGTGCCATTGCGCCCGCTGCAGGCGGCTACCAGGTCGCCGACCTGGCTCTCCTGCGCGGTATCGCCCGTGGTGACGTGCAGGTCTCGCCCCGGCATCCGGTGGGAAACCAGCCGAGCGCCGTCGCTCCCTGATGTCTGCCGCCCCGGCCGGACTGGCGGCCTCGATCCCCGCCCGCAACGGCCCCGCGCTCATCGCCCACATGGCGGGAAACACCGCCCGCCAGGTCCGGGCAGCCATCGAAGAGGTCGCCGACTTCGTGGAGGTCGACCTCTGGGCCCATCGCGGGCGCCTCGAGGCGCGCCACGAGAGGGCTCTCTACCCCTTGCCCCTCTGGTTCGAAGAATGGACTACCGTCCGCCGCGCGCCGAGCCAGCCCTTCACGCTCCAGGAGCTGCTCGTGGAGACCGCCGGGAAAACCGGCGTCTTCCTCGACCTCAAGAACGGGCGCGATCAGCCTTCCCGGCTCGTGCGCTCCGCCCTCGATGCCGCGCCCAACAGCATCGGCCCCGTGGTCGCCTCGTCGCAGCGCTGGGGAGTCCTCCGCGGCCTCCGGGAGAAGGCCCCCGAAGTCGAGCTCTACTACTCCATCGACGTGCAGGCCAAGCTTGATCTCTTCCGTTCGGTGGTCGACCGCGACCTGCGCCCGGCCGGCGTCTCCTGCCGTCACAGCCTGCTCCACGAGGGACTCGTCAGCGAGATGCATGATCGCGGCCTGAAGGTGGTAGCGTGGACTGTGGATGAGCCCGCACGTGCCGCAGACCTCGCCTCCTGGGGCGTCGACGGCATCACCACTCATCGCGTCATCGAACTTCGGAGCCACCTCGGTCTCGAACGGTGAACCCGCTTGCCGTCTACATCCACATTCCCTTCTGCACCGTCAAGTGCGGCTACTGCGATTTCAACGCCTACGCGGGTATGGACGGCCTGAAGCGCGACTACACCCGGGCGCTTCTGCGCGAGATCGAACTGCGGCATGAAGAGGTCGCGGCCCGCAACATCACCTCCATCGTCTTCGGAGGCGGGACACCCGGCGAGATGCCCCCGGGCGATCTCACGGCAATCATCGATGCACTGCGCAGTTCCGCGACTATCTCCCCGGACGCTGAGATCGGCATCGAAGCCAACCCCGGTTCAACCGGCCCGGACGACCTCCGGCAGCTGGCTGAAGCAGGAGTGAACAGGGTCTCTTTCGGTGCCCAGAGCTTCGACTCCGAGGAACTGCGCTTCCTCGATCGCATCCATTCGCCCGAGGCCATCGACGCTTCCGTGGCCAACGCCCGCCGCGCCGGCATCGCCAGCGTCAACATCGACCTTATCTATGGCCTGCCCGGGCAGGGCGCGGCCGCCTGGGATCGGACCCTGCAACGGGCGCTCGCTCTCAACACCGATCACCTCTCTCTCTATGCCCTGACCGTGGAGGACGGAACGCTGCTCGGCAGGCGCGTCCGCGAAGGGAGCGTCATCATGCCCGGCCCGGACACGGTCGCGGACCTGTATGAGAGGGCCACGACCACGCTGGGCCGGTCGGGATTCCAGCAGTACGAGCTCTCCAACTGGGCCCGTCCCGGCCACAAATCGCGACATAACATCACATACTGGAGTGACGGCGACTACCTCGGATTGGGGGCAGGCGCCCACGGCTACCTCAACGGCGAGCGCTACGAGAACGTCGCCCACCCCCGCGAATATGTGCGCTCCCTCCGGGGGCCAGCCTCCGGCCCGCGAGCCGCCGTGTCTTCGGCCTCCGTCCCCGAACGATCAACTGCGATTTTCGATTGGGTGACCCTCGCGCTCCGGCTCTCGGAGGGGTTCGAACCCGCCGCCTTCGCTGCCCGCTTCGGCGCCTGCCTCGACGACGTCATCGGACCGCCGCTCGCCGAGTGCGAGGCTGCCGGCCTGCTCCAGCGCGACCGCCGCGGCGTTCGCCTGACCCGCGCTGGCCGCCTCATGCATGGCGAGGTATCGGTACGCGTCCTCGCCCACCTGCGAGCAGGAACACCCGCGCATGAAGATTGAGCTTGCGGTCGCGGCCCGCGGCCTCGCAACGTGGGTGCGCAACGTGTACCCGCTCTATCTTCACGACCTCTCCGCCTTCACGGACTACTACTCGCTGGGCGCCGACGGCCTCTGGCGCCCCGACCACCTGGACGACTGGCTGGCGGGCGGCCCGCTCCAACACGCCCTTGTGATCGTGGCCGATGGCGACCCGGCCGGGTTCGCCTTCGTTGGGCAGGCGCCGTTCGCGCACATGACGCCCGGCCGCGACTTTCGCCTCTGCGAGTTCTTCGTTCTGAACCGCTTCCGTCGCCGGGGCGTGGGCAGAGGCGCGGCGTTTGCCATCTTCGATCGCTTTCGCGGCGAATGGGAGGTGACGGAGGTGCCGCGCAACGAGGGCGCGATCGCTTTCTGGCGCCGCGTGATTGGCGAGTACACCCGTGGCGGCTTCTCCGATTCGCTCGAACCAGGGGAACAGGTGCAGGTCTTCACCAGCAGGTGATGTCCCCGCGGGTGCTATCCTTGCCGCGCACGGAGGTGGAACCGTGGCGAGCTACGACCGCAAGACCGCTCTCATCGTGGTCGACATGCAGAACGACTTCGCCGACCCCGGCGGGGCGCTTTCGGTGGCCGGCGGCGAGGAGATCGTGCCCCTTGTCAATGACCAGGTGACGCTCGCTCGTGCTGCCGGCGCACTGGTGTTCTACACCCAGGACTGGCATCCGCCCGATACGCCCCACTTCGCAAAGGATGGCGGCGCCTGGCCGGTCCACTGCGTCCGCGGTACCCGGGGCGCAGCCTTCCACCCCGGGCTCAAGGTTGAAGGTGAGACCATCCGCAAAGGTGCCGGCGGTGAAGATGGTTACTCGGGCTTTACCGTGCGCGACCCCGACAGCGGGCGCGAGTCCGAAACCGGCCTCTCGGCCATGCTGCATGACGCCGGCATCGAGCGCGTGGTTGTCGTCGGCCTGGCGACCGACTACTGCGTAATGGCCACAGCCCTCGATGCCGTGCGAAAGGGTTTCTCCACCGTTGTCATTCAGCAGGCCGTTCGCCCGGTTGACCTCAAGCCCGGCGATGGCCAGAGAGCGCTCGACGAAATGCGCCGGGCGGGCGTCACCATTGAGTAACCGGCTCCGAGGTTCTCTCCGTTGTGGGTAACGGGGGCGAATGCCGCCCTCCTCACCGACCTCTATGAGCTGACCATGGCAGCATCCTACTTCGAACACAGGATGAACCATCCCGCGACATTCGACCTCTTCGTTCGCCATCTCCCCCCTCACCGCAACTTCCTCATCGCCTGCGGACTGGAAGACGCCCTCAGCTACCTCGAAGACTTCCACTTCGAAGATGAAGCCATCGCCTACCTCCAATCGCTAGGTCTGTTCAAAGACGAATTCCTCCGCTTCCTCCGCAGCCTGCGCTTCAGCGGCGAAGTCTCGGCCATCGCCGAAGGCGAAGCCTACTTCCCCGAAGAGCCCGTCGTCCGTGTGACCGCACCGCTCATCGAGGCCCAGGTCGTCGAGACATTCCTTCTCAACTGCCTCAACTTCCAATCGCTAATAGCGTCGAAGGCCGCACGTGTCGCCATTGCCTGCGGTCAGCGGCAGTTCGTGGACTTCTCCCCGCGCCGCGACCATGGCGCCGATGCCGCTCTCAAGGCGGCACGCGCCTCGTATATCGGTGGGGCGGCCGCAACCTCGAACGTGCTTGCCGGGCAGGTCTACGGCCTCCCTGTCAGCGGGACCATGGCGCACTCGTTCGTCATGTCATTCGAACACGAAGTGGACTCCTTCGTCTCCTTTGCCCGGACCTTCCCGCACAATGCGACGCTCCTCATCGATACCTACGACACCCTCGAAGGGGCCCGCAACGCGGTCCGCGCCGCGAAGCTTCTCGAACCCGAGGGCATCAAGATCCAGGGGGTGCGCCTGGACTCTGGTGACGTCGCCGGCCTCGCCGTCGGCGTACGGCACATCCTCGATGAAGGCGGCCTCGGTCACGTGGGGGTCTTCGCTTCGGGAGACCTGGATGAGTTCCGTATCGCCGGGCTCCTCGCCCGCGGCGCGCCGGTCGATGCCTTCGGCGTGGGCACGCAGCTCGGAGTCAGCGCCGACTCCCCTGCCCTCGGGGGCGTCTACAAGCTCGTAGAAGACCCGCAGGGCCCGAAAATCAAGCTCTCGTCCGGCAAGCGCACCCTGCCCGGTCGAAAGCAGGTCTATCGCATGGAGCGCGGCGGCGAGTTGGAGTACGACCTCATAGCCCTGGAAGCCGAACCACCCCCCGCCGGAGGAAGACCCCTGCTCGAGTGCGTGATGGCGAAAGGACGGCGCACTTCGCCGGCGCCGCCACTTAGCGCGGCGCGGGAGCGGTGCCGCGTCGCTCTTGCCGCCCTCCCTTCACGCCTCCGCGCCCTGGAAGAGGTAGTGCCGGGCTTCCCCGTGCGCTACTCGGAGCCCCTTTCGGGGCTCCTCGAAGTGGAAACTGCCAGCCACCTGCCAAAGGGCCCGGGGCTGTAGAATACCGAACAAATGTACGTTATCGGGACCGCCGGACACGTGGACCACGGTAAGAGCGCGCTTGTCCGCGTGCTGACAGGTATCGACCCCGACCGCCTGCGCGAAGAAAAGGAGCGCGGGCTCACCATCGACCTCGGTTTCGCCTGGCTTACCCTCCCCTCGGGGCGGGAGGTGAGCATCGTCGACGTGCCCGGGCACGAACGCTTCATCAAGAACATGCTTGCGGGCGCCGGGGGTGTCGACCTTGCCCTTCTCGTCGTCGCCGCTGATGAAGGCCCCATGCCCCAGACGCGCGAACACCTGGCGATTCTCGACCTGCTCGATGTACCGGCCGGCGTTGTCGCTCTGACCAAGTGCGATCTCGTAGACGAAGAGTACGCCGCCCTCGTCGAAGCCGAAGTCGATGACGTCCTTTCCGGGAGCCGCCTGGCCGGTGCGCCCCGCGTGCGCGTCTCCGCCCTTTCGGGTGAGGGCCTGGCGGCGCTCCTGGCCGCTATCGACGCCGCCCTGGATGCCACACCTCCGAAGCGAAACCTCGGCCGTCCCCGCCTGCCGATCGACCGCGCATTCACCGCCCAGGGTTTCGGGGCCGTCGTTACCGGCACACTCATCGATGGTGGTCTCGAGGTTGGCCAGGAAGTGGAGTTCCAGCCGGGCGGGCTCCGCGCTCGCATCCGTGGCCTGCAACGGCACCGGTCGAAGGTGCAGCGTCTTGAGCCCGGGACCCGCGCCGCCGTGAACCTGAGCGGCATTCGTGCGGAGGACCTCCGCCGGGGAATGGTGCTCTCCCTGCCCGGCTCGCTCAGACCAGTAACGGCCGTTGACGTTCTGCTCCGTGCCCCCACCATGCTGACGCACCCGCTGGCTCACGATTCGGGAGTCACCTTCCTCAGTGCCACGAGCGAATCGGAGGGGAAGGTGCGCCTCCTGGACCGCGACGAGCTGCCTCCCGGCCAGGAGGCCTGGGCACAGGTGGTGCTGGCTTCGCCGGTGGCCGTCGCCGCTCGCGACCACTGCATCCTCCGCACCCCTAACGAGACTGTGGCGGGCGGACGCATCGTTTCGGTCAATCCTCCCCGGCGCCGGCGCTTCCATGCGCCCGTGCTCCAGGCGCTCGCCCGCCAACTCCAGGGCAGCCCGTCCGAACGCCTGGCCGACCTGCTGGCCAGCGGGCCTCTCGACCGCGCGGCCGTCACTGGCGCGCTCGCCCTGGAACCCGCCGACGCTGAGCAGGCAGTCGCTGAGGCCCTCTCTGCCGGGGTCTGCACCCGCGCCGGTGAACGGCTCTACTCAACCGCCTGGCTCGATGCCTCGGGCGCTCGTGCCCTGGAGGCCGTGCAGGAGTTCCTTCGGGTCAACGCCCTTCGCGCTGCGGCCCCGCGGGAACACGTCCGCAGCAGCGCCCGGCTCGATGCTGCCACATTCGATGCTGTCGTTGCGCGCGCCCTGGGCGCCGGGCGCCTCGAAGAACGCACTGGAGGCGGCCTCGCCCCGCGAGGCTACCGGGTTGCGCTTTCTCCCACGCAGGAGGCCGAGGTCGGACGCTTCCTTGCGGCGCTGAAAGCAGGCGGCTTCAGCCCACCCACGGAGAACCTTCCTGCCCCTGCGGTGCTCGCCTACCTCGTTGAACAGGGGCTGGCGGTTGACTCCGGCGCGGGCGTCTTCTTCGATGCCGGAGTCTTCCAGGCTATGGTCGAACGCGTCAGGGCGCACATCATCCAGCACGGGAGCCTGAGCCTGGCCGAGGCGCGAGACCTCTTCGGGACGAGCCGCAAGTACGCGCAGGCCTTCCTGGAACACCTCGACGCCCGGCGTGTGACCCGCCGCGAAGGAGACGTCCGCGTCCTGCGCGAGCCCGCGGAGGTGACCCGGTGACCCTAAGAATGGAACAGGTCCTGCCGCAACTGCCCGCTGTAGTCGCCGCCTACGCCGCGGGGCTCGAATCCATGAACGAGGGGTTGAAGGTCGCCGGCTCCGCACTCTCGTCCTGGTCGGCCGACCCGGAAGGTTGCGATGCGCGCATCCGGGCGGCGATGACAGGCTCGTCGCAGCCCTACGCTGTGTCCCTTCTCGAACCCCCCGGTGCGGTCGTGCCCGCACCACCCTTCACCCCTGTGACCGTTGTGGCCGCCGATGGATCAAGCATCGAGCCCGATCGGTTCGCGCCTGTACAGTGCTACGTGGTCAACGTGGGTTTCGCCGTCCTGCCCTACGGCACCGCGCATGAGGCCGCCCTCGGCGCGCACTGCACCGTCGGCCCACCGGCTCCCGAATCCGAAGGGGAGGAGGACGCGGGGATGGAAGATTCAGGGCCCCGCGCCTGGGGCGTGAATCTCCTGCGCGATGTCGTTGAGCTTGAGACTGGCGCCCGCCTGGCGGAGGAAAGTGCGGCCGGCGGCCCCACCGTCCTGTTGCTCGACGGAACCCTCCTCCCCTGGGACCTCGATTCACGGCAGGTTGCCGACTCCACCCGGCGCGAGCTCGTTGGCCGCACCAGGCTGGCCCTCGACCGGTTGGCCTCCTGCCCCGGACGCACGGGTGTGGGCGCCTATGTTTCCGGGTCGCGCTCAAGCGACGTCGTCAACAGCCTCCGCGCCCTTGCCGCGGCCGATGGCATGGCTTGGCCCGGCAGCGATGGCCACCTGTTTGCCACCCGTCTGCGCGATGGTGAACGCTCGGCCGTCTTCCGGGCTGCCAGCGAGCGCGTCCGGCGCGTCGAGGAATTCTTCGCCGGCCAGCACGATGTCTGCTTCTTCTACCTCCGTATCGGCGGCGACATCGCGCGCGTGGAACTCCCCCGCTGGGCTACTACCGCGGAACAGGTGGCGCGCCTGCACGCCACCCTTGTTGACCAGTGCCACCGTTGCGATGGGTATCCGCGGGCGCTCCAAGAAGCCCATGAGCAGGCCGTGATCTCCGGGGGAGACCGGCAGGCCTTTAGCCGGGCGCTTGAGGCGGAGGCGTCGAGCCACGGCCTCCGTGCCGCCACCAACAGCAAGCAGATGAGCAAGAGGAGGAGAGGCCTGTGACGGCGCCCGTTCCACGTGTGGTCCAGGCTGGTTTGCGCACCTTCCAGTGCGCCTACGAGCGATATGTAGAAGAACCGTTCCGGCTGGGTCAGTTCGTGGCCGTGCGTGAGGGCCCTTTCGTGGCCGCCGGCGTGGTCACAGATTCCGCCAGCGGCCCAGAAGACCCCTCCCGCCCCCTGCAGCCGCGCGGCGCCGACGGGCAAACCGCCGCCCAGGTGATGGCCGGCAACCCCGAAATCCGCCTGCTCCTGCGGACCCGGGTCTCTGTGGTGAGCTGCGGGTACATCGAAGGCCACCAGGCCCGGGCATCGCTGCCCCCGCTGCCCCCGCCACTCCTCGCCCGCGTCGAACCGGCAACCGATGCCGAAGTCGCCCTGCTCACCCGTGACGGCGCCTTCCTGGCGCTCCTGCTGGGCGCCCCGGGCTGCGACGATGCCGCCGTCGCCGCGGCCGTGCGTTCCGCCGCGCTCGCATTCGCGGCTGAGGCCCGCGAGTTCACCGTGCGGGCAGGCAAGGAACTGGCACGCCTGCTCCGGGCCGACCCCGCTCGCCTCACCAGCATCATCAGGGGGCTCGGAGAATGAGCAGCGCAAAGCACCTCGGCGTCGTCGTTGGCGGCTCACTGACGAAGAGCATCGAAGTTCGGCTCGACCCCGGAGCCCCTACCGCCATCGGTCACTATGTGATGGCGCCTCTTGAAGGTGGCGGTCAGCTGCTGGGAATGGTTACGGATGTGCTCCTGCGTTCCGCCGAAAGCGGTCCCACCTCCTGGCCGCCGCCAGCCGGGAACGACCCCGCCAGCGCCCTCCTTCGCGAAGTGCTGCTGGATACCGGCGTCTACACCGCCATCGAGGTCACCCCTTACCTTGAGGTGAACCAGGCAAGCGGTGAGAACGCCCGCGCCCGGCGCATTCCCCGCCATTTCGCGCCCGTCGAGCAGGCCGGCCAGGAGGCCATCGATGCCGCCTTCGCCGTCGGCGACCGCGCGGGCATCAGCCTTGGAACACCCCTCGGCATGGAAAGCGTCGAGGTGTGCGTCGACATCGAGAAGCTCTTCGAACGCTCCGCCGGGATCTTCGGCAAGAGCGGCACGGGCAAGACCGTCATCGCCGTTCAGCTGCTCGATGCCATGGTTCAGTACTCGGCTGGCCGGACTACGGGCAGCGCATCAAGTTCGAAGGTGGCGAACGCTCCTCCCTCAAGGGCCTACATCCCCAGGGGGTTGGCGTCTACTCCCTCGAACGAAACGCCATCAACGTCGACGGCCGGGTGACAATCGGCACCCGCGATATCCTGCCCGAAGACCTGGAGGCCGTCCGCGAGGTGCTGGCCTCAACCCCGGCGGCCGTCGATGCCTCCTACGAATGCTCCGCCCGCTTCGGCGATTCGTGGCTCGACGAAATCCTTGCCGATGCCCCCTCGCCACGCGTCGTAAAGACCTTGTGGAAACCTGAGGAACAGCCCGACGACATCAACTGGAACCGCGTTGCCACCCGCCTGGGCGTCCATCCCGGTTCCTTCGACAGCCTGCGCCGCGGCCTGCGCAAGCTCGCCCGGCGCGAGTTCGTGCAGAGCGGCGGCAGCCAGGTCGGGAGCGTCATCAACGAGATTGTGAACATGCTGCAGGGCGGTAAGTCCGTGGTCGTCCAGTTCGGGCGCTTCGGTAACGACCTCACCAGCTACATGCTCGTCGCGAACATGCTCTCGCGCCGCATCTGGGAGAAGTACCAGGAGGCCAAGGAGGCCGCCCGTGGCGACCGCGCTCGGGAGCCCAACCGGCTCGTCATCGTGATCGAAGAAGCGCACAAGTTCGTCGACCGTGCACTCGCCGGCCAGTCGATCTTCGGCCAGATTGCCCGGGAGCTGCGCAAATACAACGTAACCCTGCTCGTCATCGACCAGCGCCCCAGCCAGATCGATAGTGAAGTCCTCTCCCAGATCGGTACCAGGTTCTGTTTCCAGCTCGACAGCGACGCCGATGTTGAAGCGCTCGTTGGCGGTGTGGTTGGCCGCGCAGGGCTGAGGCAGGTCATCGCCTCGCTGGAGAGCCGTCAGCAGGCGCTCGTGTTCGGGCACGCCCTGCCCATGCCGGTGATGGTGCGTCCCCCCGACCTCCCGGCCACGCGGACACCCGGCGCGTCACTCCGCGACCGTCTGCGCGGCGCCGCCCCGGCGAGCGAGGTATCCCCTTCCGGGCTCTACGGCTAGCCCCTGCCGCTCCTTCAGAGCGGCTAAGCTGCGGGCCCCAGCTCCGCTTCAGGCTCTTCCTTGCGGCCTGTCAGCCTGCGGAAGAACTTCCCAACGTCGTCGTTCTCCCAGGCCACCACGAACTGGCTCGCGATTCCAATGCTCGAATACGTGCCGCTCACAATCCCAACCAGAAGCACAAGCAGGAAGTTGCGAATCGTCACGCCGCCGATCAAGAGCATCGCCACCACCGTAAGCACCACCACGAACGACGTGTTGATGGAACGCGCCAGCGTCTCGGTGAGGCTCGCGTTCACTGCCTCCGTGAACGGAATGAACGGGTCGTGCGTCACCTTCTCGCGTATGCGGTCGAACACCACGATGGTGTCGTGCACCGAAAACCCGATCACCGTCAGCAGCGCCGTGATGAACCCCGTATCGACCTGCGTGCCGAACCACTTACCCAGCAGAGAGAACAGCCCCAGAATCATGACCGCATCGTGCACGAGTGCGATGACGGCGGCGGTGCCGAAAAGCCACGGCTTGTGCAGGTGCCGGAACGCCAGCGAGATGTAAACGAGGATCGCCAGGGACGCCGCAATCACCGCAAAGGTCGCGTTCCGCGCGATTTCGGTCGAGACCGTGCTCGAGACGGTGGAAAAATCCTTCCTCGTGACGGGCCCGAACTTCTCTGCCAGCGCCGCCTGGATCTGGTCGATCTCCCCCGATTGCACGGGCCCTTCGGCAGAACCCAGGCTTGGCGCCCCTTCCAGCACCCGCGTGCGAATCAGGAACTCGTTCGCACCGGCGCCCTGGATGCGCGCCTCGCCGTGGCCGAGGTCCGCCAGCGCGCTCCGCAGGTCTTCCTGCTCGACCTGCTGCTCGAAGACAAGGGTGACCGACGAGCCCGAGGTGAATTCAATACCACCCTCGAGACGGGGCGGAATGGCGAGGATAACAGCCGCCACCAGGAACAGGATGAGCGAGACGCCCAGGTACCACCAGCGCTTGCCGGCAAAGTCGAGCATCCCTAACCCTCCTGTGCCTTAGCGGCGGCTCGCCCACTTCCGGCGGACTTCGTTTCCTCGGCGTTGAAGAGCCAGTGGTTACGCGCCAGAGGCGTCCCAACCACCATCTTCAGGAAGGTGCGCGTCACCGTGATCGCCGAGAACATGCTCACCCCCACGCCGATTGCCAGGGTCAGGGCGAAACCCTTCACCAGCGCCGCCCCGAACTGGTCACCGAACCAGTAGAGGATCAGGCAGGTGATGAACGTTGAGACGTTTGAGTCGCGAATCGACGTCCATGCCCTCCTGAACCCGATGTCGATCGCGGAATTCAAGGTACGGCCTCGCCGTAACTCCTCCTTCATTCGCTCGAAGATGAGGATGTTCGCGTCCACCGCCATGCCCACCGAGAGCACGAAGGCGGCAATCCCCGAAAGCGTCAGCGTCACGGGCCAGAGCTTGAAAACGGCCAGCGTCAGGGCCGTGTAGACGCCCAGCGCAAGGGCCGCCAGCAGACCCGGGAGGCGGTAGTACAGGATCATGAACAACGCCACCGCAAGCAGCCCTATCTCACCCGCGCGTACCGAGTCCCTCACCGAATCTTCGCCAAGGGTGGCGCTAACTTCGCTGGACTGGATCGTCTTCAGCGGAATGGGCAGGGCGCCCGCGTTGAGCTGCTTCGAAAGGTTGCGCGATGCCGTGAACGACGGTTGCCCGGTTATCTGGCCCTGGTCCGAAATGACGCTCTGAACCACGGCGCTCGAGATCTCCTGGTCGTCCAGGTAGATGAGCAAGAGCCGCCGTGGATCGTTCTCGGCGTACTGAAGCGCACGCGTGGTGATCTGCTCCATGAGCTTCGCGCCCGTGCTCGTCGTCTCGAAGTTCACCGCGTACGTCGTGGAAATGCGCGAAGGGTAGGTGTTGCTCTTCAGGTACTGGCCGCTCATGGTCAGCGTCTGGCCGTTCACAACCCCCGTCGCTGGCACCACCTCGTTCGCATCGGTTATCACCCGGAACTCGAGCTGGGCCGTCTTTCCAATGAGGTTCTGCGCATCGGTGAGGGACATGCCCGGCACCTGCACCGTCAGACGGTTGCCGCTGGCGGATTGAACCTCCGCTTCTGAAACCCCGAACTCGTTCACCCGGCGTTCGAGCACCTCACGGGCTACGTCCAGGGCTTCCCCAAGGTCGCCTTCGTAGTTGTCTGGCGGGTCTGCCTCCAGGACCAGGTACGAACCACCGCGCAGATCCAGTCCCAGCCGCATGGTTTCACGTTCCCAGCCGCCAACCTTGACGCCGCGGCCCGATGGCCAGAAATCGCCGGGAAGGTAGCGCCCGGGCTCGCTCGGCCACACGGCGATGGCCGCGGCAGCCGTCAGGACGACAACAAAGAGAAAGAGGGCAACGGTCGAAGTGCTACGCACGGGGCTCGGGGGCCTCCTGGCTGGATGGGTCGCTCCGTTCGAGCGCTGGCTCGGGCTCCAGGGTGGTTAGCCGGCGTGCAATCGCATCGGTGAGCGCCCGCACGCGCACGCCGGGAGCAATCTCCAGGATTATCTCCGTGGGGCCATCGGGTGGAGTCACAACATCCTTCACTTCGCCGACTATTCCGCCTGTTGTCACAACTTCGTCGCCAATGCGCATTTCGCGAACGGCCTTGCGCTGGGCCTTCTGGTTCTTGAGAACCGGCTGCAAGAGGATGAAGTAGAAGGCCGCCACCGCCAGGACGGTGTAGAAGATAACGCTCCACATGACGGCCATTTGGAGTCTCTCCCGCCTGTCACTCCGGGGCTAACCCCGGCTGGCCGTCTCCGGCCTTCAGGCTTGCCAGGGCAACGCGCGCCATTTGCAGCGCCTCCTCCCGTCCCGAAACGAGGCCTTCGAGCTGTGCCCGGCGAACCGATGTTAGGACGGCCCCCAGCAAGCGTCCACTTTCGAGGTCCAGCTCGGCCTGCAGGTCATCGCCCGTTATAAGACCGGGGTCGTCTTCGCCCGCCACCGCCCACGACCGCGCCAGGATGTAGTTCAAGAAGCCGCAATGCCTGCGGAAGTTCTCGCGCGTGTATCCGGGCCCCCGTGTCGCCATCCCATCCGCCAGGTTCACAAGGAGCAGCGGCAGCACGTGCCCTTCCAGGTCGTTCACAAAGCGCCGTACCGCCCGGTCGGTCGGCGGCCACGACTTCACCAGCTCCCCGGGCCGCAGGTGGTACCTGATGAGCGCCGAGACAAGGCGGGTTGATGCGGGCCCAAATCCCAGCGCGGGGAGCCTCTCCGCCATCAGCTCCCCTCCGCGCGGACCGTGACGCGGAAACTTCAGCCGGCCGTCATCCCCCCGCGTGGCAGTGTGAGGCTTGGCCACATCGTGCAACAAACAGGCAAGGCGAACGAGTGCCCTGAGGGGCGTCCCCTCGATCTCGCCGTCCAGCGACATGCGGACATCGAACCAGCCCAGGTGCCGCAAGAACTCCTCGCCGTCCTCTCCTTCGCCCAGGACCGCATCGATGGCTGCCACGGCGGCGAGATTGTGGTCGAGCACATCGTAGTAATGCCGCTCGGGCTGAATGAAGCCGCGCCCGGCCTCAAGCTCGGGGATCAGCAGGGTGAGTCCGCCGGCGCGATCGAGGTCTCGAAGCGCCGGGGCAGCCTGCGGTCGCTGCAGAGCCTCCAGCAAGGAATGTGCAGGGTCCATCAAACCAGTTTAGGCGATGGCGCCGCCGGCAACCCGCTCACCAGAAAGGCCCGCTTCGGCGGGCCTTTGCATACCGGCAAAAGGACGGCTCTCTTCAGGCGCGGGGATGAGCGCTGTCGTACTGCTCGTGTTTCTGCTGGTCAGTGATGTGAGTGTAAATCTGCGTCGTGGATATCGAAGCGTGGCCCAGGGCGTCCTGCACATTGCGGAGCGGCATCCCGCCCGAGAGCATGTGTGTCGCGTAGGTGTGGCGCAGGGTGTGCGGGGTGATCGCCTTGTCCAGGCAGGCAGCACGTGCGTAGTTCTTGAGGATGAGCCAGAAACCTTGCCGGGTGAGCCGATCCCCACGGCGGTTCACGAACAATGCGGATTCGCGCCGCGCCCGAACCAGCCGCGGCCGCACATGGAAGATGTACTGCCGGAGCTCATCGACAGGCCGCTGGTGAAGCGGAAGCACGCGCTCCCGATCGCCCTTGCCCACGCAGCGGACCGTCACCGGGTCGCTTTCGAGCGCCACGTCGGCCAGATCGAGGCTGACCAGCTCGGTAACCCGGAGCCCGGTCGCGTAGAGCAGTTCAAGCATCGCCTTGTCACGCCGTGCCTCGGGGGAGTTCTTGCGCGCGGGTTGCTCCAGCAGTTCATCCACCTCCCGCGGCGTCAGCGCCCGCGGAAGGCTCTTCCCCACCTGGGGCGAGCGCAGGTTCTCCGTCGGGTCCTGGTCCACCAGCCCCTCCGCGGCCAGGAATCCGAAGAACGACTTCACGGCCGCTACCTTCCGCGCCACCGTCGCGTCCTTGTAGGAGCGGTTGCGCAGGTCGTCGACAAATGCCACGACAGTGTCACTGTCGACCTCCTTCCAGGTGCGCCGCTGCCTTCCCCCGCCCCCGGCAACGGCGTGCCGCTCGAACTGTGAGAGGTCATTCCGATATGCGGCGATCGTGTTGTTCGAGGCGTTCTTCTCGACCGCGAGGAAATTCAAAAACTGGGCGATGCAGTCGTCCATTACCTTGCTCACCTCGAGTTGTGACCGTCAGGTTCAGGGGCGGCGCTATCATAGGGGGCCCCATTCTGGCCTGTCCATGCTGCAGTCACCGAATTTGTGTGAAGATCATGCGTCTCAGGCCGCTGGCGATCAGTTGACCAGTTCAGTTTGGCTAAATTTGCCATTTGTCGCTCCCAGGGACGCGGGCCTCACCGCCGGCTCAAGGCTGTGTTCGCGGCCCGTGCGAATCAGTATCGTGCCCCGGCGAAGCCTTTGAGACCAGCCCCGAAGCAGGTTGATGGGCCGTTGAGGACGAGTTTCGCGCAGGTCCGCGCGGCACAAACGCGGACTCCCGTTGCCATGGGCCGCCGGTCAATCAGCACCCTCACCCCTTTGACCTTGGTTCTGAGACAGCGCCTGTTACCATGCTTCCAAAGTCTCATGAGCGAGGTGCGTTGTGGTCTCCCTTGAACTCTCCGAAGAAGAGCGAATGATCCAGCAGGTCGCGCATGACTTCGCGAAAAAGGAAATCCGGCCCACGGCCTCCTACTACGATGAGCACGAAGAAGTCCCCTACGACCTGATAAAGAAGGGCGCGGGCATCGGCTTCGGCATCTCGAAGTCCGGCGGATTGCTGGCCACCACCTCAGCCCTGGTGCCCTCCATCATCGCCGAAGAGCTCTCCTGGGGTTGCGCCGGCATTGCCCTGGCCATCAACTCCTCCGGCCTGGCCGCCGCGGCTATCGCTGCCACCGGCTCGCCCGAGCAGCGCGACCGCTGGCTCGCCGAGATCGCTTCCGATGAGAACGAAGTCCACCTCGGAGCGATGTGCCTTACCGAGCCCGACGCAGGCTCCGACGTTTCCAACATCCAGACCACCGCCACCCGCGACGGCGATGACTACGTTCTCAACGGCGAGAAACAGTTCATCACCAACGGCGGCATCGCCGATGTGCACGTGGTCTTCGCCACCGAGGACCGGTCCAAAGGCTGGGGCGGTTTGAGCTGCTTCGTCGTTCCGAAGGGCACGCCCGGCCTGCAATCCGGCACCGTCTGGAAGAAGATGGGCATCCGCGCCTCGCACACCGCCAACGTCGTGCTGAACGATTGCCGCGTCCCGGCCAGCTACAAGCTCGGCGGAAGCCCCGCCGAAGGCTCCGGTGGCGGAAGCGGCGGCCCCGGCGCCCTGGGCGCGCTCATGACCCTCGAACGCACCCGGCCCGTGGTTGGCGCCTATGCCCTCGGCATCGGTCGCGCCGCCTACGAGTATGCTCTCGACTATGCGAAGGAACGGGTGCAGTTCGGGCGGCCCATCGTCAAGAACCAGGGCATCAGCTTCATGCTTGCCGACATGGCCATGGCCGTCGACTCGGCCAGGCTCATGGTGTGGCGTGCCGCCTGGATGGGTGGCGCCAACGTCCCCTACCTGAGTGCCGAGGGCTCCATGGCCAAGTGCTTCGCCAGCGACATGGCCATGAAGGTCACCGTCGATGCCGTGCAGGTGCTGGGCGGCCAGGGGTACATGCGCGACCACCCGGTCGAAAAATGGGTGCGCGATGCCAAGATCTTCCAGATCTTCGAAGGCACCAACCAGATCCAGCGGATGGTAATCGGCCGCGCCCTGGAGTCACAGCCAAAGAAGGGCTAACAATCGTCCGGCCCGCCCTCTAAGTCCACAGCCCCGGCGGACCCGCATTCGGCCCACCGCCACCTGGTCGGGCAGCGTCCACACCGGCCGTTACGAGATCTTCTCCAGCCGCTGTTTCAGGCTCGCCAGGAAACCGCCCGCTTCAAGGCCGTCCATCACACGGTGGTCGAAGGCCAGGCAGATGTTGACCATCGAGCGGATCGCGATTGCATCACCTTCCACGACCACTGGCCGCTTCACAACCCTCTCCATCGAGACGATCGCCACCTGCGGGTGGTTGACCAGCGGCTTTGAGGCAATCGAACCGAACGCGCCCGTGTTGTTGACCGTGAACGTCCCGCCCGCAACGTCCTCCACCCGCAACTTGCGGTTATGGGCGCGCTGGGCCACGTCTGCAATCGCCCGCGCGAGCCCGGTGACGTTCATCTCGCCCGCATTGTGGATCACCGGCACCACGAGCCCATGTTCGGTGGCCACCGCGACCCCGATATTGAGCGCCCGGTACCGGTGCAACTCCTCGCCCTCCCAGCGTGAGTTGAGAATCGGGAACTCGTTCAGCGTCTCGCAAACAGCGGCCGTGAAGTAGGGCAGCATCGTCAGGTCAATGCCGTGTTCCCGGGCAAAGCGCTCCTTCTCGCGCTCTCGCAGGGCCACAAGGCCCGTGACATCGGCTTCCACCATCGTCCATGCCTGTGGCGCTTCGACATTCGAGCGGCTGAGGTTGTCAGCGATGGTGCGGCGTGTCGCCGTGAACTGGACAACCTCAAATGAGGCCCCTGTAGGCGCCGTGGACGCAACGGCCGGCTCTCCCGTGGCGATTCGCGCCTCAACGTCCTTCCGCGTGATGCGCCCTCCCACACCCGAACCGCGCATCCCGGCAAGGTCGATGTTGTGCTCTCGCGCCAGCCGCATCACCGCGGGCGAATAGAACCGCGAACGATCATCAGGTCCGTGCAATGGTTCGGCCGGAGCGGCGCGGCCCGGCTGCTGTGAGACCGCAAGGTCCGGCGCGCCCACCGTGGCAATGGCCGGTTCATCCGGGGGAATCGCCATTGGGCCGCCCGTCCAGCCCCCCGCCGGTGAAGCAGCGAACGTCGGCAGCGGTGCATCGGATCGTCCTTCCCCTGCCACCGCGATCGTGCAGAGCGGCGCCCCAATAGCCGCCGTCTCCCCTTCTCCGACGAGGATCTCGCCCATCACACCCTCGAACTCCGAGGGCAGCTCGGCCGTTACCTTTTCCGTTTCTATCTCGCACAGGGGCTCGTCCAGCTTCACCGCCTCGCCAGGCTGCTTGAGCCACTTCAGGATGGTGCCTTCGGTGACGCTCTCACCAAGTTGCGGCATCTTCACGGTCGCCACGGAAAGGCCTCCTCTAGTAGGCAGCCAGGTCACGCGCTGCGGCGGCTATCTTCTCGCGGTCGGGCATGAAGAAGTGCTCCATGTTCGGGTGATACGGCATCGCCGGGATGTCCGGCGCGCAGAGGCGGCGTACGGGCGCGTCCAGGTGCTCGAAGGCATGCTCCGCGATCAGCGCCGCAATCTCACCGCCAAAGCCGCCCGTGAGCGTGTCCTCGTGGACGATGAGCGCCTTTCCGGTCGCCTTCGCCGTTTCGAGGACCGTCTCCACATCGAGCGGCTGGAGCGTGAGGAGGTCAACCACGGTCGCCTCGATTCCTTCGCTGGCAAGAGCTGCCGCCGCCGCCAGCGACTCGTGAAGCATCAGCCCATAGGCGTAGATGGTGAGGTCCCCTCCCTTTCGGGCCACGCGCGCCCTGCCGATGACTGTCTCTGCCGGGGCCGATGCCACGTCCTGGCGGATGAGCCGGTACGTGCGCTTGTGTTCGAGAAAGAGCACCGGGTTGGGGTCTGCAATGGCGGCCTTGAGCAGGGAGCGGTAGTCGGCAGGGAATGCAGGAGCCACCACCTTTATCCCCGGCAAATGAGTGTAGTACGCCTCAATGCTCTGCGAGTGGTGTTGCCCACCGTGCACACCCCCGCCCCAGGGCGTGCGGACCACCATCGGCAGGCAGGCGTCCCCCTTCGTGCGGTAGCTCCACCGCGAAGCCTCACTGCACAGGTGGTCAAACGCCGCGTGGATGAAGTCTGCAAACTGGATCTCGGCAATCGGGCGAAGGCCATAGTGGGCCGCTCCGATGCTCACGCCAACTATTGATGACTCCGCTAGCGGCGAATCGATCACCCGCCCGGGGTACTTCGCGGCAAGGCCCTCCGTGGCACGGAAAACGCCCCCGGCCTCAACGTCTTCGCCCAGGATGAAGATGCGGCCGTCGCGCGCCAGCTCTTCGTCGAGCGTCGTCCGGATCGCCTCGATGACCGTCATCTCGGCCATTGCTCAGAGCTCCTTGTACACGTGGCCCAGCGCGTCCTCAGGCGCCGGATCGGGCTGCATCAGCGCCCATTGCACGGCCTCGCGAATCTCCTCCTCAACGCGCGCCTCAATCTCGTCCAGGTCCTCGCGGGGAAAGACCCCGTCCGTCTCCACGCGGTTGCGGAAGAGCAGAAGCGGGTCCTTCTTCGCCCACTCCTCAAGCTCCTTGCGCGGACGGTAGCGCGTATCGTCGTCGTCGCTCGAATGAGGCCACAGGCGGTAGCACTTCGCTTCTATCAGGTAAGGCCCCCCACCACGCCGCGCCTGGTCAACCGCCGGGCGCACAGTCTGGTAGACAGCCACGCAGTCCATCCCGTCGACTACCGCGCTCTGGATGTTGTACGCGCGTGCGCGGTCGGCGACGTTCTCGACCGGCATCTCCTTCTCCGTTCGCTCGCTGATGGCGAAGCCGTTGTTCTGGATGTAGAAGATCACCGGGAGGCGATGGATTGCGGCGAAGTTCAGAGCCTCGTGAAAGTCCCCGCGGCTCGTGCTCCCTTCACCGCAGCAGGTGAGCACCACGATGGGGTCGTTGCTGAGCTTTGCTGCCAGGCCGATCCCGGTGGCGTGCAGGAGCTGCGTCGCCACCACGCTCGATTGCGTCACTATCCGGCGCGCCGCATTGCCCCAATGCGACGGCATCTGCCGGCCGAAGCTGTTCGGGTCGTCGCGCTTGCCCAGCAGGTTGAGCATCGCCTCGCGCGCATCCATGCCGAAGACGAGGTTCATCCCCAGGTCCCGATAGTAGGGCGCCAGGTAGTCGGTGCCCTTCTTGAGGGCCATGGCCGCCCCCACCTGGGCCGCTTCCTGGCCGGCGCCGGCAATCACGAACGCGGCGCGCCCCTGCCGGTTGAGCGCCATCATGCGCTCGCTCAGGCGTCGCGAGAGGAGCATGAAGTAGTACATGTCTTCGAGCTGCTGCTCGCTCAGGAGGTAGTCGGGGAGCGCTTCGCGGGATCGTGGGCGGCGAGGCCGGGCAGCCGTCATGAGCAAACCCGTGTCACGCCGGCCCGCAACTCCCTTGCACCGGGCGCCGGGAGCAAACCGTTTCGCGGGTCATCTCGCAGGGGATGCCCTCCCTGCACTGGCCGCGGATGCTGCATTGGGACCTCCCGCAGCATGCTACCACAGCCTCCCGTAACGGCTATCCTTCGATAGCCGGAATCGATGCCTTATCACAGGCGACCGGCACAGTGGTAGGAATCCCGTACGCCACCTGCGCGCCCCAAGAGTCCGGGGCCACCGGCATGCTCGCCGTGTGAACGGTGGTGCCCGCCGGGATCGGGGAGTCCATCGTGTACACTTCCTGCCCCACCTCGGTGGGTGTGGTCACGAATATGGTTGCCGCCGGGATTACGGCCACTATGAACGGAATCGACATTGCTGCGAGGAAAGCGGGACGTGGCATCCGATCCCCCGGGATTACGAATGGATCCATCCTACATTCCACTCCAGCCGCCGTATACCCGTCCCCCTCCATCTTCGAACCTCGACACCCCGGCGCCGAAGAGTCGAAACTTCTGCGCGTGCCTTGTGCTAACCCAACGCGCCTCCCTAGAATGCCCCGTTGTCAAATGAGGAGGGTTAGGGTGGCATGACCGAAGCTTCTTCCCTGCTTCAGGTCCGCGATATCACCATATCGTTCGGCGGCCTTGTGGCCCTGGATAACGTGTCATTTGGGGTCGAGAAGGGACACATTGTCGGTCTGATTGGCCCCAACGGAGCCGGCAAGACCACGATGTTCAACTGCATCACAAGGCTCTACAAGCCCGACCGGGGCAGCATCTCCTTTAACGGGCACGACTTGCTTTCGGTCCCCGCCTACGGCATCGCCGCACGGGGAATCACGCGAACGTTCCAGAACCTCGCGCTGTTCCCCACCATGACCGTCCTCGAAAACGTGCTCGTGGGGCAACACCACCTGCTCAATGTCGACCCGGTCTCGTCGTCGTTCCGGTTGCCCCACGTCTCCAATGAAGAGCGCGGAGCCCGCGCGCGGGCGCTGGATGTCCTGGAGTACCTGGGCCTGACGCCGCACAAAGACAAGATCGTGCGCGGCCTCCCCTATGGCATCCAGAAGCGCGTCGAAACCGCCCGCGCACTGGTTGGTGAGCCCACCCTGCTCCTGCTCGATGAGCCCGCGGGCGGATTGAACCATGAGGAGGTCACCAGGCTTGGCCAGGAGATCAAGGCCATGCGCGACCGCTTCAACCTCACAATCCTCCTCGTCGAACACCACATGAGCCTCGTGATGGGCATTTCCGACCGCGTGGTCGTCCTCGACTTCGGGAAGCGAATCGCCAGTGGCACGCCCGCTGAAGTCCAGAACGATCCGGCAGTGGTGGAGGCATACCTCGGGGTGGAGATGAACGGGGGAGCTGCCAATGCTTGAGGTCAAGAACATCCGCGCCGCCTACGGGCCGGTGACAGCCCTCCACGATATCTCCCTCTCGGTCCCCGAGGGGCAGATTGTCACAGTGCTGGGAGCCAACGGCGCAGGCAAGTCGACCACCCTGCGGGTCATCTCTGGCCTGCTGCGCCCCTCCGCCGGGACAGTGCTGTTTGAAGGCCGGCCGATCCACGGGAAACCCGCCGACTGGATCGTCCGCCAGCGCATCTGCCACGTCCCCGAAGGACGGCAGATCTTCGCAACCCTCACCGTCGAGGCCAACCTCAGCCTTGGCGCCTATACGCGCAGGGACAAGCCCGGGATCAAGGCCGACCTCCAGCGCGTGTTCGACTACTTCCCGCGTCTCGCCGAACGCCGGAACCAGGTGGCAGGTACCCTCTCGGGCGGCGAACAGCAGATGCTCGCCATCGGCCGGGCCTTGATGGCCCGCCCCAGGCTCCTTCTGCTGGATGAGCCCAGCCTCGGCCTCGCGCCCCTGGTGGTCCGGGACATATTCAAGATCATCCGGACCATCAACGAAGAGGACCGCGTCACCATCCTCCTCATCGAGCAGGATGCCAAACTCGCCCTCTCGGTCGCCAGCTACGGATACGTCCTCGAAACGGGCCGGGTGGTGGTGAATGAGCCCGCCGCGGACCTTGCGCGGAACGAAACCGTGCGCAAGTCGTACCTGGGGTACTAGGGAGCACGATGGAAACGTTCTTTGACCAACTCGCAATTGGCGCAAGCACCGGGGCGCTCTACGCCCTCCTCGCACTGGCCCTCGTCTTCATCTTCCGCGCCACCGACATCGTCAACTTCGCCCAGGGCGAAATGGCCATGTTCAACACCTACATCGGCTGGTCGATTTCGCGCCCGCTCAGCTTCTCCTGGATTCCGTTCCTGAGCATCGAAAGGCACATCAACATCCTCAACTGGCACCCGGAGGTCTTTGGCATACCACTCTTCCTCGGCTCGGAATCCGATGGGAGCACGAGGCTTGGCTACCTGCTGATTGTCATTGGCACCGTCGCCATCGCCTTTGTCATGGGCGGGCTCATCGAACGGCTCATCATTCGCCCCAGCGAGGGCAAGAACCTTCTCAACGCCGTCATCGTGACACTCGGCATCTTCGCCATCGTCAACTCCATCGCCAACTGGCGTTACGGCCCGGTACCCCAGAACTACCCCGCGCCTTTCAAAGGCAACGCTGTCGATTTCGGGCTCTTCAAGCTCGGCCAGCACAGCCTCTTCGCCCTGATTGTGGGCGTGGCCATGATGTTCGCCATCTACGTGTTCTTCCAGCGGACGAAGCTGGGCCTTGCCGTGCGGGCCGCCGCCCTGAACCCGCAGGCAAGCGAACTCATGGGCATTAACACCGGCCAGATGCTGACCCTGGGCTGGAGCCTGGCCGCGGCCATCGGCTGCCTCGCCGGCATGCTGGTTGCCCCCTCCGTGGCTGGCATCTCGCCAAACCTGATGCTTGGCGTCCTGCTCTATGCCTTCGCCGCTGCCGTTCTCGGCGGCCTCGATAGCGCGCTCGGCGCGGTCGTGGGAGGCCTGGCCGTGGGCATAGGCCAGACAATGGTCGTGCAGTACATCGGGTCCGAATGGAGCGACATCGTCGCCTTCGGCCTCATCATTGGAATCCTGATGGTCAAACCGACGGGCATCTTTGGCTCGCCAGTTGTGAAGAAGGTCTAGACATGAAGATGACGGGCAACTACCGGCAGGGCATAGAACGTTTCATCCCGTCGCCGGCCGAGGCCGTGGTGCTGGCGACGCTGCTCTTCTTCACCTGGTACCTCTACGGCGGCACCGGAAACGACGTCTTCGCGGGCCTCTCTACCTTCATCGTTGTGGCCATTGCCTGGGTTCTTGGCGTTGCCATCCGCGTCGCCCTGAACGATATGCGCTGGTGGCTGCTGGTCATTGCCCTGCTCCTGGTGATGGCCCCCTGGCTTGCCCTCAATACCTTCCAGATCGCCGTCATGACGGAGGTGCTCGTCTTTTCGCTCCTCCTGCACGGCCTCAACGTCGTCACGGGGCTCACCGGGCAGATGTCCCTCGGCCATGGCGCACTCGTCGGCCTCTCCGCATATGCCGTGGCGATCCTTGTCGACCACTGGGATTGGCCCCTCCTCCCGGCGATGGCGGCTGCCGTCGCGCTTACCTTCGCCTTCGGATTCGCCCTGGGCATCCCCGCCCTCAGGCTGGCCGGGCCGTACCTGGCCATCGCCACCGTCGCGGCCGCCCTCGTCTTCCCGCTGGTCTTGAAGCTCGACAGCGTGCAGGACTACACCGGTGGCGTGCAGGGACTGCGCCTCCACAAGCAGCCCCAGCCCCCGGGGTTCATCGGCGGCTTCCTGGAAAACGAGAGCATCGCCAAGATCCCCGAACAGAAGAAGTTCGCCCCTGAAGAAGTCCAGGTAAAGGAACGGCAGAAGTTCGCCCAGGCCACCTACCTCTACTTCCTCTGCTTTGGCGTGGCCGCCATCGGCACTTTCGCCGCCTGGAACCTCCAGCGCAGCCGCTTTGGACGCGCTTTCATCGCCGTGCGCGATGCCGAAGTGGCCGCCACCTCCATGGGTGTCAACACCGCGCTCTACAAGGTCACCGCCTTCGGCATCAGCGCCCTCTACGCTGGAATAGCCGGGGCGCTCCTCTATATGGTCGTCGCTTTCGTCGCCCCTGAGTCCTTCGACCTCTTCAACCTCTCCATCAACCCTATCGCCTATCTCGTGATTGGCGGCCTCGCAGCACCCGGCGGCGCCATGGTGGGCGCCTTTGGCTACAAATGGGGCCCTGAGGTGATCAAGAAGATCGCCCGCACCGATACGGACTTCGACAAGCTCCAGGGCGCCCTCACAGGCCTCATGCTCATCGTCGTCATGACCCGCATGCCCCAGGGCGTATGGGGCTCGCTAACACGCCTCAATTCCTTCTCCTGGAAGGCCCTGATCAACGAGACGAAGGCCTGGGTCCTGTCACGTACCATCGCCTACTGGCTCGCTATTGCCCTCGGAGTGGCCGTGGTGATTGCCATCGGCGCCTGGTTCGCGCCCGTCTGGGGCGTCTTCGCAGCTGGCTTGCTGGTCGTCGCACCACAGGATGCCTGGGCCGGCGTGTTCCTGTGGCTGCGTTCGCTGCCCGCCATTGGCCGCCGCCGGGCGCCTGCGCCTGGTGATGCCCGGTGAACGCGGATCGCGGCTCGACGGGTGGATCCGGGCCTCATCCCGGGCGACACCGTTGTCCCGTCCTGCGCCACACCACGTTCCGGGCGAGCCGCTGGACCGCCCCGGAAGCCCGGTTCGAACCACCCGGGGACGTGCCCCGGCACCGGGTCAGCCATTGAAATGAATCGCTCGCGCCTCTCGCACCGTAATGAACCACGAGGGGGGCATTCTGGGGGCTTCCCACCGCATCGGAACTTCTCCCGGTCCGCGCCGGGGTTTGTTCATACCACAGGAGGGAATCCCGGAATATGAAATGGCATCGCAAGACATGGATGCTGGCGCTCCTCGCCATCATCGCGGTCCTGCCCGTACTCGGCATTGCCTGCGGCGATGACGATGACGAGGGCGACGAGGGCGGCACTCCCGCCACCACCGCCACCACCGCCGCGACCACGGCCGGCGGCTCGCCGACGAAGGCCGCCACCAAGAGCCCGGCCGATGAGATAGCCAACATCAAGGGCGACACCACCGGCGTCACCGACAAAGAAGTCAAGATCGGGTCGTATTACGCCAAGACTGGCCCCGCGGCTGTCTACAACGACATCCAGCTCGCCTGGAACATGTACTTCGACGAGGTGAACAAGAAGGGTGGCATCGCCGGCCGCCAGATCAAGTTCATCGTCGAGGACGATGGGTACAACCCCTCGAACACCGTCAACGTCGTCAAGAAGCTGGTCGAGCAGGACCAGGTCTTCATGCTCTTCAACGCCCTGGGGACTCCGACCGGCATGGCCGTCCTTGAGTACGTGAAGGCGCAGGGTGTTCCCAGTCTCTTCATTGCTTCAGGCGCCAGCAAATGGGCCAACAGCGGCCCCACCATCATCGGCATTCAGCCTGACTATGTAACCGAAGGTACCGTCCTTGGAAAGGAGATGGCCGAAAAGCAGAAGGGGAAGAAGTACGGCATCCTCTACCAGAACGACGACTTCGGTAAGGATGGCCGTGAAGGCCTGAAGAAAGGTGTCGGCACAGCCCTCACCCTTGTAGGCGAAGAGACCTACGAGGCTAACGCTGCCGATATCACCAGCCAGGCTTTGAAGCTCATCAATGCCGGCGCCGAGGTCATCGCCACCTACGCCACCCCTGCCCAGTTTGCCGGCGTGCTCAAGAGCGTGAAGGCCCAGGGCAAGACCGTTACCTGGTATTCGTCATCAGTGACGGCGTCTGGATCGACTGCCAAGCTCGCCGAAGGCGCCATGGATGGCGTGATCACGGCCGGCTACGCGCCCGACCCGACGGACCCGGACCCCGACGTTCAAAAGGTGGTGAAGTTCTTCAAGGACCACGGCGTCGCCAACCCAACAGCCTTCCACATTGTGGCCTGGGTCTTCGCCGAGCACCTGGAGCGGCTGCTCACTGTGACCGGGAAGAACCTCAACCGCTCGTCTCTCATCTACGCCATGGAAAACGTCGCCTTCCAGGGCGACTGGACGAGCACCCTGCTTTACAAGCCAACCATCATCACCAAGGACGACCACCGGCCCATTGAGGCCATGTTCATCCAGAAGTGGAACCAGGCCGCAGGAAAGTTCGACTTCGACGTGTCCAAGATCATCGATTCGGAAACCACGAAGCGGTAACCGCGCGCCCTTGTGACCGGGGGAAGACACCTTCCCCCGGTCACAACCTCCTTTGACTGCCAGGTCATGTCTCTCCCCCGTGCGGATGGCCCTTCATGTGCGAGAAAACTTGAGCTAGAGTGAATCGTTCTCGCCACTCTCACCGTAAGGACCATTGAGGGGGCCTGCTGGGGGCTTCCCACCGCACCGGAACTTCTCCCGGCACATACCGGGTCAGTTCATAACACAGGAGGGAAATCTGGAATATGAAGTGGCATCGCAAGACATGGATGCTGGCGCTCCTCGCCATCATCGCGGTCCTCCCCGTACTCGGCATTGCCTGCGGCGATGACGATGACGACGATTGTTGCGCTCACGCCACCACCGCCGCGACCACCGCCGACGGCTCACCGACGAAGGCTGCCACCAAGAGCCCGGCCGATGAGATAGCCAACATCAAGGGCGACACCACCGGCGTCACCGACAAGGAAGTCAAGATCGGGTCGTATTACGCCAAGACCGGCCCCGCCGCTACATACAACACCATCCAGCTAGCCTGGAACATCTACTTCGACGAAGTGAACAAGAAGGGTGGCATCGCCGGCCGCCAGGTCAAGCTCATCGTGGAAGACGACGGGTACAACCCATCGAACACCGTCAATGTCGTCAAGAAGCTGGTCGAGCAGGACCAGGTCTTCATGATCTTCAATGGGCTGGGAACGGCAACCAGTTCCGCCGTGGCTGAATACCTCAAAGCGCAGGGTGTGCCAAGTCTCTTCATCGCTTCGGGTGCGAGCAAATGGGCCCACAGTGGCCCGACGTTCATCGGCATCCAGCCCGACTACACCACCGAGGGCGCCATCCTTGGCAAGGAGATGGCCGACAAGCACAAGGGCAAGAAGTACGGCATCCTCTACCAGAACGATGACTTCGGCAAGGATGGCCGCGAGGGCATCAAGCAGGGCGCCGGCACCGCCCTCACCCTCGTCGGCGAAGAGACCTACGAGGCCAACGCCGCCGATATAACCAGCCAGGCGTTGAAGCTCATTAACGCCGGCGCCGAGGTGATCGGCGTGTATTCCACCCCCACGCAGTTTGCAGGCATGCTCAAGAGCGTCAAAGCGCAGGGCAAGACGGTGGCCTGGTACGCATCTTCCACCACTGCCGGTAGCGCAGTCGCCAAGCTCGCCGAGGGCGCCATGGACGGCGTTTTCTCCGCTACCTACCTGCCGGATGTGACCGACCCGAGCCCGGAAGTCCAGAAGGTCATTCAGTTCTATAAGGACCACGGCGTGGCGAACCCCAACGTCTACCACCTTGTCGCATGGGCCTGGGCTCAGCACCTGGAGCGTCTGCTCACCGTGACCGGCAAGAACCTGAATCGATCGTCAATCATCTATGCGCTGGAAAACCTTGCCTTTCAGGGCGACTGGAAGGCAGACCTCGTTTTCAAGCCATCAATCGTCACCAAGGACGACCACAAGGTCCTTGAGGCGATGGTCATCCAGAAGTGGAACGAGGCCGCAGGTAAGTTCGAATACGACCTCTCGAAGGTCGTCGATTCGGAAACCACGAAGCGGTAACCGCGTTACCGGAATGCGAAAGGGGGCAGGCCACGGCCTGCCCCCACGCCGTCGCTTCTAACCCTTCCCGGTCCTACCCTGTCTCCTGATGGCCAAGCGCACCTTCGACCTCGTGCTGACCATCCTGGGGGCGCCCCTGGTCCTTCCGATTCTCGCCATCCTCGCCCTCGCGCTTGCCATTGAGCTGCGCGGAAACCCCTTCTTCCTCCAGGCGAGGGTCGGCTTGCAGGGCAGGTCCTTCACCCTTTTCAAACTTCGCACCATGCGCCATCCACGCCCCGGTGAGGTGCAGCCCCACCTCATCGACGATTGGAAGACCTTCATCTTCAGCCCTCCCGGCACGGACAATCCGCGCATCACCCGGCTCGGAGCGTTCGCCCGCAAGACCTCCCTCGACGAGCTCCCCAATCTCCTTAACGTCTTGCTCGGCCAGATGAGCCTCGTCGGCCCGCGACCCGAGCTCCCCGGGATTGTCGCCCAGTACCCACCGCACTACCACCGCCGCCACGACGTTCCCCCGGGAATCACCGGCCTCGCCCAGGTCAGCGGCCGTTCCGATTTGACCTATGACGAAATCGTTAACTACGATCTCGCCTACGTGGACCAGCATTCGGTCATGACCGATATCCACATCCTCTGGCGGACCTTCTTCCAGGCCCTTACCGGCAAAGGGGCCCGCTGATGCTTCACTCCCCAACCACAACGAAGCGAAATGCACTCCGCCGCTCCCTGGCCGGCGATCCCATCCACATCGCCGCCGCCATCGTGCTCGATGTGCTCGTTGTCGCGGTTGCCTATGCCGCCGCCCTCCTCCTCCGCTTCGATGGCAGCGTCCCCCGCGAAAACGCCGTTTTCGCCGCCCGTGTCTTCCCCTTCATCGCCGCCGGTTACGTCCTGGCCAACATGCTTCTCGGCGTCTACCGCACCGTCTGGGCCTACGGCAGCATCGGCGATATCCTCGCCCTCTTCCGCCCGGTGCTGCTCGTTACGCTCCTGATCTTCACCATCAACTTCTTCGTCCAGGACCGCGACCTGCCCCGCTCGGTCGTGCTGATGGCAGGCGCCCTCGTCTTTCCCGGCATGGCCATGGTCAAGATGCGCGCCCGGCTCCTTACCCGGCTTCCCTGGGGCGCCACCGCTTCGCGCAGACTCCTTATCGTGGGCGCCGGCCGCACCGGCCAGTTGCTCGCCCGTGAGCTCCAGTCCGACCCCGAACTCAACTACCAGCCAGTCGGCTTCATTGATGATGACCCCCGCAAGCTCCACACCCGCATCCATGGCCTTCTCGTGCTTGGCACCGTCGGCCACCTCGAACAGGTCATCCGCAAGCGCGATGCCGAGGTGGTTGCCATCGCCATCGCCCATGCATCCGGCTCCACCATCCGCGAAATCGTCGGTGTCTGCCAGCGCTTGAGTGTCCCGGTCCGCATGGTCCCGGGCTTCGACCACTGGGTGCACGGCGGCCACGACACTCTGCGCGATATCACGCTCGATGACCTCCTTGGCCGCGACCCCGTCCAGATCGACTTTGCCGCCTGTTCCCAATCGGTGAAGGACCGCGTGGTGCTCGTCACCGGGGCCGCCGGCTCCATCGGCTCCGAACTTTGCCGCCAGCTGCTCAGCTTCGAGCCCCGCGAGCTGCACCTCCTCGACAACAACGAGAGCGGCCTCTTCGATCTTTCCCTTGAGCTCACGCCTATCGCCGGTCAGACCTTGCTTCGGCTCTGGGTCGCCAACGTCGTCGATGAGCAGCGAATCGATAGCATCTTCGCCCGGATCCGGCCAGACCTCGTCTATCACGCCGCCGCTCTCAAGCATGTCCCGCTCATGGAAGAGCACCCCGACGAAGCATTCCGGGTCAACGTCCTTGGTACGCTCAACGTGGCCCGCGCCGCTCGCTCCAGCCAGGCCGGCGCGTTCGTCCTCGTCTCCACCGACAAGGCCGTCAGGCCCACTAGCATCATGGGCGCAACCAAGCGCATCGCCGAACTCCTCACCATCGCCCTCGCCCGCAACAGCGCCCGTACCAACTTCGCCGCCGTGCGTTTCGGCAACGTCATGGGCAGTCGCGGATCTGTCGTGCCCACCTTCTTGCGCCAGATCGAACGCGGCGGCCCCGTGACCGTCATGCACCCCGACATGATGCGCTACTTCATCAGCATCCCCGAAGCAGTCAGCCTTGTGATCCAGGCGGGGAGCTTCGGCGGACACGGCAACATCTACATGCTCGATATGGGCGACGAGATCAGCATCCTTGAGCTCGCCGAGCGAATGATCCGGCTGCAGGGCCTGCGCCCGGGCAACGACATCGAGGTCGTTTTCACCGGTCCACGCCCGGGTGAGAAGCTGCGCGAAGAGCTGGTCGCCGACTTCGAGCACATGCGCGGAACCGATCACCCCAAGGTCATGCGCCTGACCGCTTCCGTCGACGTCACCGAGGCCGAGATCCTCCGCCTCATCGATGAGATAAAGGCCGGGATGTGGGGCGATATGGAAGAGCTCCGTAGCCGCATCCACCTCGTTGCTCGCCGCTACTCTCTCGATGGCAACGCCGTGCCCCGGCTGGAAGAGGGCGAGGCAGCGGCCACATGAGCGGCCCTCGCATCCACCCCACCGCCGAAGTCAGCCCTCGCGCCGTCATCGGTGACCGGGCCAGCATCTGGCACCACGCCCAGGTGCGGGAAGACGCCACCATTGGCCCCGGCTGCATCATCGGCAAAGGCGTCTACATCGATGCCGGGGTCTGCATCGGCGCGAACTGCAAGGTGCAGAACTACTCCTGCGTCTACCATGGCACCACCCTCGAAGATGGCGTCTTCGTCGGTCCCGAGGTGGTGTTCACCAACGACCGCTATCCCCGCGCAATCAACCCCGACGGAGCCCTCAAAGGGGACTCCGACTGGGAAGTTGGACAGACCATCGTTCGCTACGGCGCCGCCATCGGGTCGCGCTCCGTGGTGCTGCCCGGGGTCACCATCGGCCGCTGGGCTCTCGTCGCCGCGGGCTCAGTGGTGACGAAGGACGTACCCGATCATGCGCTCGTGGGCGGCAACCCGGCGCGCCTTCTCGGCTGGGTTTGCGTCTGCGCCCGGCGCCTCAATGATGCCCTCGTTTGCGATACCTGCGGGCGCGCCTACGGCCGTGCAGGCGCCGGCCTGGCTGCCGTCGAAAGCGCCGCCGCGCGCTAACGTCCTACCGCTACTCGAAAGGGAACTGCAGTGACTGTATCCGGACGCCCCTTCATTCCTGTTGCAAAGCCACTCGTCGGCGAAGAAGAGAAACGCGCCGTGCTTGAGGTTCTCGAAAGCGGCCAGCTCGCCCAGGGAAGCCGCACGGCCGCGTTCGAAGAGGCCTTCGCCGCATACCTGGGCGTGAAGCATGCCATCGCCGTCAACAGCGGCACCGCCGCTCTCATCGTGGCCCTGCAGGCGCATGGCGTCGGTCCGGGCGACGAAGTCATCACCACGCCTTTCAGCTTCATCGCCAGCGCCACCAGCATCATCGCCTGCGGCGCCAAGCCCGTTTTCGTGGACATCGACCCCTTCGACCTGAACCTCGACCCCGAAAAGGCCGAGGCCGCCATCACCCCGGATACGAAGGCCATCATGCCCGTCCACCTCTTTGGCCACCCCGCGCGCATCGATGAGTTCACCGCATTGTGCGAAGAGAACGGTCTCGCCCTGGTCGAGGACGCCTGCCAGGCCCACGGCGCCGAGCACCTCGGCCGCAGGGTTGGCTCCTACGGCACCGGCTGCTTCAGCTTCTACCCCACGAAGAACATGACCACCGGCGAAGGTGGCATCATCACCACCAACGACGACGAGACCGCCGCCCGCTGCCGCATCATCCGCAACCACGGGCAGGAGCGGCGCTATCTGCACGAGCACTTCGGCCTCAACTGGCGCATGACCGACCTCGCCGCGGCCATTGGCACGGTTCAGCTCGGCCACCTGGAAGAGTGGAACGAAATCCGCATCTCAAACGCCGAGGCCCTGGCCGGCCTCATCAGGACCGCTGAAACACCCCGCGTGCGTGAAGGCGACCGCCACGTCTTTCACCAGTTCACCATCAGGGTTTCACACGGCCGGGATCGCCTTCAGCAGGCGCTCGAAGAGGCCGGGATTGGCAGCGCCGTGCATTACCCTGTCCCCATCCACCGCCAGCCCATCATGCAGCATCTCGGCCATGGCGACTTCTCGCTGCCGTTCGCCGAGGCCGCGGCCGAGGCCGTCCTCTCACTCCCCGTTCATCCCTCCCTGAACCCCGAGGACGTGGAGTACATCGCGGCCACCATCAACAGGCTCGCCGGTGTTCCCGCATAGACGCATAACTGCCGTCCGGCCGTGCGCCTTCCGGCCTTTCGGGATACCCTCGAAGCCATGAATAGGCCCCTTCGCGCGGCAGTTGTCGGGCTCGGCTCAATGGGCGCCAACCACGCGCGCGTTCTCTCGGAACTTCCCGGGGTCGAGCTCGTCGCCGTCGCCGATTCGGACCCAGAGCGCGTCGCCAGGGCAACCGCCAACAGGGCCTTTCCCGGCTTTACCGATACTTCCACGCTCCTCGCCGAGGCCAGGCCCGACATGGTCTCCGTTGTCGTGCCCACCGGCCTCCACGAAGCTGTTGCTGTTCAGGCCATCACCGCCGGCGCCAACGTGCTGGTTGAAAAGCCCATCGCCGCCGACCTCGCCGCTGCCTCCCGGATCGCAGCCGCCGCCGAATCATGCGGCAAGGTGCTCATGGTTGGGCACATCGAACGCTTCAACTCCGCCGTACGTGAGCTCAAGGCCCGGCTCGATGCAGGCCAGGGCGGCAGGGTCCTCCAGATCCGCGCTCGCCGCGTTGGCCCCTTCCCGCACCGGATCCGTGATGTCGGGGTCATCCACGACCTGGCCCCGCATGATATCGACATAATGCGCTTCCTGCTTGGCGACGAAGTTGAACGCGTCTACGCCGAAGCCCAGAGCCACATCGCCACCGGCAACGAGGATCTCTTCGCCGGAATGCTGCACTTCCGCAGCGGCGTCCTCGGCCTGCTCGATATCAACTGGCTCACGCCCACGAAGGAGCGCACCCTCACCGTGCTCTGTGAAAAGGGCATGTTCGTGGCTGACTATGCCATCCAGTCACTCGCCTTCTACGAAAACTACGCGGCCGCCGCAAAGGAAGGCGCCATTGCCAGCGTCACCGAAGGCCCCATGACTCGCTACCCGGTCAACTACCGCGAGCCCCTGCGCGTTGAGCTCGAGGCCTTTCGCGACGCCATCCAGCAGGGCCTGCCCGCACCTGTCGGTGCCCGCGATGGCATCGCCGCCCTCGCAGTCGCGGAGGCGCTCGTGCAGTCCGCGCGGCTTGCCGCGCCGGTCGCCGCCGGCGAGGGGGTGGTACCCGGTTGAACATCGCCGTCGTCGGCATCGGGCGAATCGGCCTGCCCCTGGCGGCGAAGCTCGCTGCCAACGGCCACACCGTCTTCGGGTGCGACATCAACCCGGCACGGGTCGACCAGGTCAATCGCGGCGAAAACCCCATCCCCGACGAGAACGGCCTTGCCGGTATCCTCCGCGATGCGGTCAAGGCTGGGAACCTCAAGGCCACCACCGACACCGCTACCGCTGTTGCCTCCTGCGAGACGGTGCTCTTCACGGTCGCCGTCGATGTCGACGCCAGCGGCCGGGCCGGCCTCAGCCCCCTCTTCGCGGCCGCGTCCGATGTCGCGCGTGGCCTGAAACCGGGCACGCTCTGCATCTTCGATACCACCCTGCCCGTCGGCACCACGCGCCGGGAGCTGGCGCCATTGCTCGAAGGCGGGGGCCTGCGCCTCGGCCATGACTTCTCCGTGGCCTTCAGCCCCGAGCGGCTTCTTATGGGGCGCGTCATCGAAGATCTCGTCAAGTACCCCAAAGTTGTTGGTGGCGTTGACGAGAGGGGAGGGGAGCGCGCCGCCGCCTTCTTCCGCGAAGCGCTGGGCGTCGAGGTCATTCATCTTTCGAGCGCCGAAGCGGCGGAGCTGAGCAAACTCAGCGAGGGCGTCTACCGTGACCTGAACATCGCACTCGCGAACGAGCTCGCCGGGGTTGCCGACCGCTTCGGCGTCGATATCAGCGAGGTCATCGCCGCTGCCAACAGCCAGCCTTACTGCCATATCCACGTCCCCGGGACCGGCGTCGGCGGCCACTGTATCCCGGTGTACCCGCGTTTCCTGATGCAGGGCGAAGGCCCCAGCTCCCTCGCCGCCCTTGGCCGCAGCGTCAACGACTCCATGCCGGGCTACGCGGCCGAGCGCGTCGAAAGTCTGCTCGGCGGCCTCGCCGGTCTGCGGGTCGTCATCCTCGGTCTCACCTTCAGGCCCGATGTGGCCGTCACGCACCACACCAACGCCGTCGACCTCCTGCGCGAATTCCGCGCTCGTGGAGCCACCGTGCACGGCCACGATGCCCTGATTGGCGCCGGGGGCGTTCGCCAGCTCGGATTCGATCCCGCCCCTGAGCCGCTCAACGGCTACGACGTCGCCGTCGTCCACGCGAACCACCGGGCCTACCGCGACCTCGACTGGAGAGCAATCGCCCCGCTCGTGGTCGACGCCCGGAACGCCCTCGACCGCAAGGCGGTTGAGGCTGCCGGCGTACGCTATCTCGGCGTCGGCAGGCCAGTCTCGCCTGATTGACGGGTCACGGAACGAGCCTGTAGACCTTGCCATCGAAAGCCAGCATGTAGAGTTCGCCGGCCGCATCTTCTGCAAACGACGCGATGCTGGGGCCGCGCGCACGCAGCACTGTCACCGCCGGGTTGTCCCCGTGGCCCGCCGCCGCCGTGTCGAAGGTCCAGACGGCGCCGTTGCAGAAGTCGGCATACACGTACCAGCCCCGGAGAGCGGGCAGCGCCTTACCGCGGTACACGTATCCGCCCGTCACCGAGCAGGCGCCAGCATCCTGGGGATAGTCGGCAACCGGCAGCGTCAGCCCTTCCCGCGGGCAGCCGTTTGCCGGCTTGTAACAGCTGGCGCCCTCCATCACGTTCCAACCGTAGTTGCGGCCCTTCTCCACGAGGTCAATCTCCTCGTGCGCGTTCTGACCGACGTCGCCGGCCCAGAGATTGCCCGTCTCGCGATCGAAGCTGATCCGCCACGGGTTACGCAGGCCGTAGGCCCAGGTCTCCTTGCGAGCCCCCGCCGTGCCGTTCACGAACGGATTGTCCGGCGGAATCGCGTACGGCCGCTCCCCCGTCGCGTTGCGCACATCGATCCGGATGATGCTGCCCAGCAGGTTCCGCTTCACGTCCTGGCCGTTGCCCTGCGGATCCCCGGCGGCGCCTCCGTCGCCCAGCCCGAGATAGAGCATGCCGTCCGGGCCAAAGACGAGAGCCCCTCCGTTGTGATTCGCAAAGGGTTGGGGGACCTCGAGGATCACCAGCTCGCTTTCCGGTTCCGCGTGCAGCGACGTGCCGGTCCCGGAGGTGCTGAACCGTGACAGCACCGTCCTGCGCTGCCCGCCGACGGCACTGTAATACGCATATAGGAAGCCGTTTCGCTCGAACGACGGGTCGAGCGCAAGGCCGAGGAGCCCCTCCTCATTCCCGTCGCGCGAGGTCTTCATCCGGTGGTCAAGGACTGTATCGAGTGTGCTTGCACCCGGATCCTTCGCGAAAGCCAGGATGCGGCCGTCCTGGAGCGCGACCATCATCCGCGCCTGGCCGGGAACCTCAACCATCGCTATGGGTCTTTCCAGTTTGGGCAGGCCCTTGAACGCAACCTCAAACCGGGCATCCCCCGGCATGACAGGCGTCACCTGCGTCGCGACCGGGGCCGGGCTCGTGGGAGTCGCTTCTTCGCTGGTGGGCTCCGGAGATGCTGCCGGCGAATCTGAATCGGAGCATCCCGTGGCCAGCAGCAGCCCGAGCACGCTTACAACGAGCAATCGCCCCCCGCAGCGCACCCCTCAGTCCCCTGCCAACCGCGCCTGGGCCGCAGAGACCGCCGCCCGGACGTCCGCCCTGAAGCCCTGCTCGCGAAGTACCCGGCCCAGTGCCGAAAGGAACAGCAGCACGTTCCCGGCCGTCGATGACTCGCCCATGAGCCCTACCCGCCATACGCGGCCTTTGAGCTCGCCCAGCCCGCCTCCGACCTCGATCCCGTTCCGGCGCAGGAGTGCACCCCGGACTTCGGCATCGGCCACGCCCTCCGGGATGCGGACCGTGGTGAGCACCGGAAGGCGGTATCCCTCCTCGGCATGTAGCGCGAGGCCCATCGCCTCCAGCCCGGCCTGGAGCGCGCGCCCATTGCGCTCATGCCGTGCCCACCGTGCCTCAAGCCCCTCCTCGAGCACCAGCGCAAGAGCCTCGCGCAGCGCGTAGATCATGGAGATGGGCGCCGTGTGATGGTAGGCGCGCCTCTCGTCCCAGTAAGCCTCGAGCAGGGACATGTCGAGATACCATGAGTTGCAGGGCGTCTCGCGCGCCTTCACTGCCGTCCAGGCGCGCTCCGAAAACGTGATCGGCGCCACTCCCGGTGGAGCCGACAGGCACTTCTGCGTGCCCGAGTAGACCGCGTCCGCTCCCCAGAGATCGGCTTCGACAGGCACCCCGCCGAGCGACGTGACACAGTCCACCAGCAGGAGCGCGCCCGCCTCCCGCGCAATCGCCGCGAATGGCTCCACCGGCGTCTGGACACCCGTGGAGGTCTCTGCGTGGACAACGCCGATGAGCTTCACCTTCCCGGCCGGCCGCACAGCCGCAGCCACCGCCTCCGGGCTGACCGGCGAACCCCACGATGCGTTAACGCGAACCACCGTTCCGCCCGCCCGCTCGGCCATCTGCGCGACCCGCTCCCCAAAGTAGCCGCAAACCCCAACCACCACTCTGTCTCCCGGTTCCACCAGGTTCATCACCGCGGCCTCCATGCCGCTCGTCCCCGTCCCCGGCGTGGCGAGTGTGACCTGGTTCCCGGTTCGCATCACCTCGCGGAGCATCGCCCGGCACTCGTCCATGATCCGGAGAAACTCGGGATCGAGATGGCCAAGGAGGGGCGCCCCCATGGCGCGAACCACGCGGGGGTTCGCGCCGCTGGGTCCGGGCCCCATCAGGATGCGAGACGGCGGGTTGAATGCGCTGGCAGTTGACATGCCCACTATGCTAGCCGGTAGCCGGGCCGCGGTCGCCCCGGGACCCCTGAAATGGAGCACAGCATGGCTCAAGCCGAAGTTGAATCTGCTCGCCAGGCGCCCTTGAACCTCGAAGTTCGAAAGGCGGCACCCGCCGATGTGCCCGCCCTCACCGGCGTTCTCGCCCGGGCCTTCGACGATGACCCTATGGCGAACTGGTTCGTTGCCCAGGACGATCGGCGCGCCGAGCGCCTCCAGCACATGCACCGCATCGAGCTCGAGAAGATCAGCCTCCCTCACGGCGAGGTCTACACCACCAGTGGCCTCCACGGCGCGGCGCTCTGGGCGCCACCCGGAAAGTGGAAGATGGGCCTCCTCCAGCAGCTGGCGCTGTTGCCCGCAATGCTCAAAGCCGTCACTCTCCGCCGCGCGCCCATGGTACTGAGCGGCGTCGGCGCCGTTGAGAAGAGGCACCCCGAAACCCCGCACTGGTACCTCTTCGTGCTCGGCGCCGATACCCCCCACCAGGGCAAGGGCGTCGGTTCCGCACTCCTGCAGCCTGTGCTCCAGCGCTGCGACCGCGACGGCGTGCCGGCCTACCTCGAGAGCTCGAAGGAGAAGAACCTCCCCCTCTACGAGCGGCACGGCTTCCGCGTCACCGGCGAGATGACCGTGCCCCATGGCGGCCCAAAGATCTGGCTCATGTGGCGCGACCCGCAATAGGGTGACCGTGTACTTGTTCCATGGCCATTCGAACCGGGATCACACTCGATGAATTCCTGACCATGCCCGAAACCGAACCCCCATCCGAGCTCATCGATGGCGAACTAGTCCCCGGGGTCGCACCGGGCTGGAATCCCAGTGACCTTGTTGGCTACCTCTACTCTCGTCTGCTGGACCATCTTCGGCTGACCGGGCAGGGCCGGGTTGGGACCGAAGTGCGCCACATCTCGTGGCCCGCCGGGCGATCCTACCTGCCCAATGTCCATGTGACGCTCAAGGACCGGCTTCCCGCCGATCCGGACGCCTTCCGCAGGGGGCCCATTGAAGTCGCTCCGGACTTCGCTATCGAAGTACTCTCTCCCGATGACCGTCCGATGAGGATCCTGGACCGGCTCGACTTCTACCGCGCCGCAGGCGTCCGGCTCGTATGGGTCGTGGATCCCGAGACTCGAACGGTCAGAGTCGATGGCTCCGATGGAGCGTCGGGGCTACACCGGGCACCGGGCACAATCACCGCAGAGCCGGTGCTACAGGGGTTGGCCGTCGACCTGGACGATCTCTTTGCGTCAAAGTCGAGCTGAACTGGCCCTCCGATTGTCAGGCCGAATGGCCGCGGTCCATCCACTCCTGCGGACCCGGCCAGCGCAGCATCCGCATCTTCTCCTGCTCAAAGACAACATAGGCAGCCGCCTCGATGTCGATGGTGAAAACGTGCGCCGGACCCTCCGGGCGCCAGTTCATGCGCTCGAAGATGTGGCGCCAGTACCCTTCCTCCCGTTCGGGGGCCAGCGGCGTCGCCTGCCCGTACACCTTGGCGTCGCCCTGCTGCCCGCTCTTGTCGGAGGTTGTGCTGTGCAGCGTGCATCGTCCGTCGCGAAGGAGGTCGAGGCACTTCCTCGATTGCCACATCCCGCCCAGCGTCAGCTCGCCTTCCCAGATGGTGTACTCGATGGGCGTGATGCGCGGCCAGCCGTTCCCACGGAGCGTTCCCAGCAACACCAGCCCGGTCGCTGCAAAGCGCTCCTCAGCCAATCGCGCAAGCTCAGGCGCGGACTCCGCAAAGCTGCTCCAAGAGACCATGCAACGCCTCCGCCAGGTAGCAGGCAATTGTACCCGGTGCCTTGACACGCCGTAAGCAAGGCTCTAGATTGAGAATAGTGATTCGTCAATCACAATAACTGAGGCCCGAGGTCCTGAACCCAGAGCCCGGCAGGCCACTCCATGGAGTGGCCTGCCGGGCTCCTCGCATTGAAGAAAGCCAGCAGGAGGTCATTGTCATGAGCCAGGAATTGCCCCTCACCCCCGAGGCCCGGGAGGATCTCATCCGCAGGACGTGGTACTCCCACGATGCCAAGTGGTACGCGGCCGTAGCCATGGAATTCGGCATCGAGGCCGCCAACAGGCTCAACCGGGCCGCCGTCAAACCCGTTGGCGCCATCGAGGCCTACCGCCTGGCCACCGCCCTTGGCTCGGCCCGGCCGGCGACAGTCGCTGACTTCATCAGCTTCATGCAGGCCGGTAGAAACGTCTACGTGCCCGATTCGCTCATCGACATGAAGCTGCAACAGATCGATGACTCGTCCTATGAGGTGAGCGTCGGCAACTGCTATGTCGAGGCCAACATCACAAAGGCCGGGATGGCCAACGCCTACGAGTGCGCGGTGCTGGACCGCATCGAGGGCTGGCACGAGGCCATGGGCCTCCCCATCGAGACTCCCGAGCCGGTCACGTGCCTCAAGGCGAGGGGCCTGCCCTGCCAGCGCGTGGTCAGGCTCAAGAAATAGGCGAGCCCGGCGCACGGTTAGCGGATTTCCCGGTTAGAATCGCGGCACATACTCCCCAGCACGAGGTGCCACATGGACTTCAGAGACACACCCGAAGAGTCGGCGTTCCGCACCCAGGTGCGCTCCTTCATTGAACAGGAGGCGCCAAAGACAACGCCCGAGAACCCGTTCGCGGGCAACCGCGACTTCATGAAGAAGCTCGCCGAACGCCGCTGGATCGCCCCCGCGTGGCCCGTGGAATACGGCGGCGCCGGCATGAGTGTCATGGAACAGTTCATCTTCAACAGCGAACTCGCAGAGGCCCGCGCGCCGCGCCCCGGCGGAATCGCCACTGGCTTTGCCGGCCCCACCCTCATCGTCCACGGCACCGAGGAACAGAAGCAGAAGTACCTGCCCGAAATCCTCAGCGGTGAGGTCATCTGGTGCCAGGGCTATAGTGAGCCCGGCGCCGGGTCCGACCTCGCCGCCCTGCAAACCCGCGCCGTGCGTGACGGTGACGATTTCGTCGTCAACGGCCAGAAGATCTGGACCTCTGGCGGGCACGTCTCCAAATGGATGATCCTTCTCGCCCGCACAGACCCCGATGCCCCCAAGCACCGCGGCATCACCTACTTCATCGTGGACATGAAATCCCCCGGGCTCACTGTCCGCCCGCTCATCAATGCCGCCGGGACGCACGAATTCAACGAGGTCTTTTTCGAAGACGTGCGCATTCCGCGTGAGAACATCATCGGCGAAGAGAACCGCGGCTGGTACCTGGCCCAAACCACTCTCAGCTTCGAGCGTTCCAACATCGGCTCAGCCATTGGCGCTCGCCAGACCGTCGAAGACATCGTGAAGTTCGCCCGCGAACATGCCGGCGATGGGCAGAGCACCCTTGGCCACAGCTCCGCCCTTCGCTCCGAGCTCGTCGAACGCTTCGTCGAGGCCGGGGTGGCCACCATGATGAGCTACAAGATCGTCTCCATGCAGGCGAAGGAAGGCGTCCCGCCGGGCCACGAGGCGAGCGTGGCCAAGCTCTTCACCACCGAGCTCAACCAGCGCATCTACCGGACGGGGATGCACATGCTCGGCCTGTGGGGCCAGCTCGATGGCCGCAACGAGGCGGTCGCAGCACCCATGCGGGGCCGCGTCAAGTACATGTACCTTCGCTCCATCGCCAACACCATTGAAGGCGGCACCAGCGAGATCCAGCGGAATATCATCGCCACGCGTGGCCTCGAACTGCCCCGCGCCTGAAAGCCCCCATGGTAGAGCGGAAACAGAAAGGCGGGGCTCCACCTGGAGCCCCGCCTCTTGCGCTGTCATGCTTCCCCGGCCCGTGAGCTACTCCGCGCTCCCCCGCACGTACTGCTCTCCGTCCCAGATAATCCAGCCACCGGCGGCATCGGTTGTCTGTCCACGAACGTCGAGCTCTGTTCGCAGCAGATGGACCTCTTCTTCGGTTGGCGCCTCCAGCACCTTCACCTCAGGGGCCACCAGCGGCAGGTACTCGCATTCCGCCAGGATCTCGTCCACCGTCACCCACGGAACGCGCGCAATCAGGCGCAGGCGCCGGTCCTGGTAGTCGTACATCCCCCAGGGGGTAACCACGCGCCACGGCCCCGTATTTCGAGGAAGGCCGGCCCGTTCGCGCGCACCTTCGCTGCCATCCAGGAAGCCCGGCGAAGAGATGAAGTCCACCTTCTCCACGAACTTCCGCTTCGATTGATCCGTGATGAGAATGGTCCTCCAGCAGCAGGCCGCAATCGTGTCGGCACCACCTGGACCGTGCATGCGCCGGCCACCCGCTCCCCATTCGCCCAGGAACGTGGAGTTGATATTGCCGTGCTTGTCCACCTGGAGCGTGTTCAGAACGCCGTAGTCCATGTAACCGAGCTGCGAGTAGATGCCGGCCGTGTTCATCGTCCCCCAGGCAAGCGCCCGGTAGGTCGCGCGCGCCGCCAGCATCGTCATCATCGGCTCATAGGGAAGCATCGGCTCCGGCGCGATGACGCCGTCCTCGGTCACGTACTGCGCTTCCGGCGCATACAGCTTCTTGCCCAGGAGAATCGAATACAGAGGCGTGCCGCCGCCGGCCGCCCAGTAGGTGCGCCCGTTCTCCACCATGCGGGCAACGTTGCACATTGCCACTTCGCGCTCTGAGAAAGCTTCTGCCCGGGTCATGCTCGGTACCCTCCTCTGATGGTTTCACGCTTTCGCATGTCGAGAAGCTTGGCCACGCCGACGTTCTTCTCCAGCATTTCCTGGTGGGATTTTACACTGAATACCCACTTTTCCAAATATGGTTCAACCGCACCGCGTAATACGGAGGCGAACACCTCCATCACCACCGCAGGGTCCGAAGCATAGTAGCCCGGGACCGTACCCGGGTACCCGGCGAAAGGCGCCTCCACAACTGCATCGACGCACCAGTACGGGATCTTCGTCAGCCCGGGGTTCGACCTGATCTCCTCCGTGTCGATGATCTCCTCGGCCGAGACGATCACCTTCCGCGAAGCCAGTGCCGCCGGGACATCCGAAATCCCCGTGCCGAAAAGTCGCGCGTTGCCGAACCTGTCCGCCTGCTGCACGTGGATGATCGCCACGTCCGGGTTGAGCGCCGGGATGATGACCGTAGCCTGCCCCGTGTACGGGTCCGTGATGAGCTTGGCCCCCGAGTGGTCGAACCCATCGGTGCCGCCGAACGATCGCACTGGAATGAAGGGGATGCCCTGGGCTCCCGCTTCCAGCCGCATCGTCATGATCACATTGCTGTACTCGTAGACCTCCAGCTTGCCCGCGTCCAGCGCCTGCCTCACAGCGGGAGTGCAGAGGAAGAAGCCCGTGTCCACCTTGCTCGCGCAGCCCGCGCCCACCAGCATCCCCACGTCAACGTATGTGAACTTCCCGGCGATCCAGAGATTCTTCTTCTGCTGCCTCATGATCTCGTGCAGCAGCGAGTTGGGCCCCCGGGTCAGGTAGTTGCACTCGTAGGTGATGTAATCGCCGTCGGCAACGAACTTCTCGACCGCTTCCTTCTCGGTCATGAGCTTCGATACGAGCGCGCGCTCCTTGTGATCGCGCACCCACTCGCGGAACCCGTCCGGGTCGATCTTGTGGTAGGGAGCCGTACCCGAGGCGAGCACCTCGATGGTGGCCGGTTCCGAGGCTGTAGTCATCAGGCGTCTCCTTTGCGGCCGGGCACAGCTCTCAGTCTGGTTTCCTCGTGTGGCATTGCCCAACCTGCCACTGCCGGAACTGAAGGGCGGGCCCTCTTACCCCTCGAGGCCCGCCCGAGTCATCCTCAGCGCGTCAGGATGGTCACGCACATCGCGGCCGCATCCGATCCGATGTTGCCGCCGCCGTTGTGCGCCAGGCCAACCTTCGCGCCCTCAACCTGGCGCTGGCCGGCGCGGCCCTGGAGCTGCTCGGTGATCTCCACAATCTGGGCGATGCCCGTCGCCCCCACAGGATGACCCTTCCGCAAGAGGCCACCGGAAGTATTGACCGGCACACGTCCCCCCAGCGTGGTGGCGCCCGAATCGACCAGCGCGCCCCCTTCGCCCTTGGCGCAGAGGCCGATCGACTCGTACGCCATCAGCTCCGCCGGCGCCGAGGCATCGTGGCACTCCACGAGGTTCAGGTCCTTCGGCCCCAGGCCAGCTTCCTCGTACGCTTCCTTCGCGCACAGGTCCGCCGTGCCGTTTTCCTCCGTGCCGCGGTCCCAACCCGAATGCAGGACGCTCGTCGCGACCCGCACGGGGTTCGTAAGCCCCAGCTGGCGCGCCTTCCTCTCGCTCACGAGGACCACCGCCGCGGCCCCATCGCCGATCGGCGAGCACATCGGCCGCGTGAGCGGTTCGGCAATCATCGGCGCCGCGAGGACGTCTTCGATGGTCAGCGCCTCCCGGAACTGCGCCCGCGGATTGAGGCTGCCGTGGAACGAGTTCTTGGCCGAAATGCGCGCGAACTGCTGAACAGTGGTGCCCCATGCCTTCATGTGCGCACGCGCTCCCGCAGCATAGATGTCCATGAACATCGAGCGGTTCTCGCCTGCCCCCGAGGCAGCCTTTTCCGCCCCGCCTTCACGCGCGCCGGCCTTCAGCCGCTCCATGATCTGCGCCAGCGCCTCCACGTCCACCGCACCGCTGAAGGCCGAAAAGCTCTTCCGCTTGTCCTCGTGGTAGAGCTTCTCAACGCCCAGCGCAAGCACCACATCGTACATCCCCGCCGTGATCATCGCGGCCGCCTGGTTGAGCGCCGTCGAGGCGCTCGCGCACGCGTTCTCAACGTTGATGACGGGGATCTTGCCGATGCCCACCGAGCGGAGCACCACCTGCCCGCGGATGCACTCCTGCCCGGTGATCAGCCCGGCCGCGGCGTTACCCACGAACGCAGCCTCAATGGCCCCTTTCTCCAGGCCGGCGTCCTTGATCGCCGCTTCCACGGCCTCGCCGCCAAGCGCCTTCAGGCCGGTCTCCATGTGCTTGCCGAAGCGGGTCATCCCGACGCCGGCGATGATCGCATTCATCTTCATTGCCGATTGGTCCTTTCCATTTCTCTGGTAGCCCTATCCTACAGCAGACCGTTGTCCTTGATTCCCAGCGCAACCCTCAGGTACTCAAGCTCCGACTCACGATAGGGCAGCGGCGCTGGCGCCTGCAGCAGCTTGTCACGCTTGAGTTCCTCAACCACTTCGGGCGAACGCGGGAACGGGTTGCCGAAACCGTTCATGTGAAAGAGCTTCTCAAAAGGCTGGCGCGGGCGCTGGCCGCCTGCCTCCGGGCTCTCCGCAGGGTAGCCCACCGTCTGCAGGACCAGGATGCGGCAGCTCTCCGGCAGGCCCAGGTTCTGCCTCAGCTTCTCCCCGTTGCCTGTCCCTAGCAGGCAGGTCCCCAGCCCCTGCTCGAATGCCATGAGAGTCGCCTGGGCGATCCCCTGCCCGCAGTCGAGCTCGTTCAGGCCCGGCTGCTTCATGCGCGGCAGGATGTTCGTGAAGATCGGGATGATCTGCTTCTCCAGCGCCTCGGCTTTCCCTTCGCCCACTCCCATCGCACCCGCGTTCACCAGCTCCCGCAGGCGATCGTTCTGCTCGTCCACGGCGTCGGTGTCCACATACCAGACGATCACCACCGGGGCCAGGCGAATCTGGTAGCCCACGATCGGCGCCACGATCGAGTCAACCACTTCCTTCGGCGCTGTGTCCCGAAACACCACCACCGCCCGCAGCGATTGCACGTTGCCCCAGTGCGATGCCAATCGAGCCGCTTCCAGCATGCGCTGGATCTTCTCCGGCTCTACCGGGCGATGAGGGGCAAGAAAGCGCATCGAGCGCCGCCGGCCAATTGCTTCACGTAGTTCCATCTCGCTGAGACTCTTCCTTCGATTCCTACAGTCGGGCGGCGGCCACAAGGCCGAGGATTTCGTTGCAGCCGTCTTCAATCATCGAAGCCCGGGCGTCCCGCATCAGCTTCTCGATCATGAACTCCTTCGTGAGCCCGTTGCCCCCGAAGATCTGGAGCGCATCGCTGGCAACCTGGAAGGCCGTGTTCGTGCAGAACACCTTCGATGCAATCGAATACTGGATGAGCCCGGGGTTCGTTGTGTTGTAAACGTACACCCTGCGCGCGAGGCTCCGCGCCGCCTCCACCTGCATGAACATCTTGAACAGGCGCGACTTCACACCCTGGTGCTCGATGATCGGCACACCGCCCTGTACACGCTGCTTCGCGTAGTCCACTGCCATTTCGTAGGCGGCCCGGGCCACGCCAATGAAAATCGTGCCCATGCTGGCGTTGGCCATGGTCAGGATGTTCTCCACCACCGGGGCGTACAGCTCTTTCCCGATGACCATGTTCTCCGCCGGGATGCGCACGTTGTCGAAGAACATCTCGCCCTGGTTCAGGGCCCGTTGCCCGAGCTTGTTCAGCGGCTTCCCCTTCGATACGCCGGGCAGCGTAAGGTCCACCACCGCTACACCGCCGCCCTTGAACCCCTGGTCGCCATCGATTGTGCAGAAAAGCGCGGCCACGGTGGCGATGGTGCCATTCGAAACCCATGCCGACTTCTGCCCGTTGATGATGTAGAAGTCCCCGTCCTTGCGGGCGATGCAATTCGCCTTGAGCGACGGGTCGCTGAAGTGCTTCTCCGTGACCGTGAGCGAATCGCTGCCGTGGTCGGGTTCGGTCACCGCCCAGCACCCCACGTCCTGCGCGCCCGGCTGGCACCAGCGCTCAATCAGCGCGGGCTTCCCCGACATCATCGCGAATGTCTTGTGGAAGTTGGCCACGCCAAGGCTGATCGCAAGGCCCGAATCGCCCCAGCCCATCTCTTCGCTAATGAGTGCGCGCAGGCGCGAGCGCTCGCGCGGGGGCAGGCTGGCCGTCTCCGTCTCCAGGTCCGCCAGCCCAATCTCCCGGTGCTTGCGGAAGACCTCCCAGAGTATGGACTCCTTCTTGATGACGTCCGCCGGGTCGGCGAGCTTATCCAGCTCGCGCCCCGCGGGCCTCATCACCTCTTCCGCAAAACGGTGGGCCGTATCTCGTATCTGACGCTCCTGGTCCGTCAGATCGAGCTCGATGTCGGTCATGTTCATGCTGGGGCAAACCCTCTCGAAGATGAGATATCAGGCTATGATCGGCGCCCGGAAGACCCTATGACACCGATCATAGGTGCCTCAAGCCTGTCCCGGGAGCGCTTCTGTCCGCGGCGGTTGCCCCCTGCGAGACCTCCGGCCGGGGTGCTTATGACGCAGATCATGCCGGTTATTTCGCGTGGGACGTACGTTCCCCGGGACTCCCGCATCTGCGCCCCGCGCCGGTACGCGGACCTGTCAAGGAGTGCCTCAGCGAATGTTCGCACCTTCCCTGAACCTGGACCTCTCCAGGCTCGCCCAACCCGAAGAGAAACCTGCAGCCGTCAAGAAGGTCGCCGCGAAGGGCGCGAAAACCCGCAACACGGCGGCTGCCTCCAGCACGCCCACAAAGAAGTCCTGAACCTCTGACAGAACGGGTGATGACAATGAAGCAACACTCCCCACGTGGCTGCCGCCAATGACCGCTACCGCAACAGCCGCCCCCGCCCTCCGTCGCCTCAAGCCTGCCGACGCCGGCACGCACCTCGCCGAGATACTCGCCCGGCCATACGAGTACCGCGGCTGGGAGGACGTCTACCGCGACGAGTGGACCTGGGACAAGGTGACCAAGGTTACCCACACCCGCGTCAACTGCATCTCCGCCTGCTCAATCGATGCCTACGTCAAAGACGGCATCGTCTGGCGCGAAGAGCAGAACGCCACCTACGAGCAATCCTTCGAAGATGTCCCCGACTTCAATCCCAGGGGCTGCACCAGCGGGTGCGTCTACAGCGTCCAAATGTATGACCCAACGCGCATCAAGTACCCCATGAAGCGCGTGGGCGAACGGGGCTCGGGCAAGTGGCAGCGCCTGTCCTGGGACCAGGCCCTCACCGAGATCGCCGATAAGCTCATCGACACGGCCACCCACAAGGACGGCCCCGAGTGCATCATCTACGACAACGGGACCACGAACCTGGACTTCGGCATCGGCTCGCCCATGGAAGGGCACCTGTTCACCGCCGGCCTTGGCTCCACCTCGATTGACTCCTACGCCGGAGTGGGCGACCTGCCCGTCGGGCTCATCCAGGCCTGGGGCCTCTACATGAGCGAAGGCACCGCCGACGACTGGTTCCTCACCGATTACGCCCTCATCTGGATTGGCAACCCCTCCTACACGCGCGTCCCCGAGGCGCACTTCCTCTATGAGGCCCGCTACCGCGGAGCAAAGATAGTCACCGTCTCCCCCGACTTCAGCGCCTCGACCGTGCACGCCGACCGCTGGCTAAACCCCCGCTACGCCACCGATGCCGCCCTCGCGCTCGGGATGCTGAACGTCATCATCAACGAGAAGCTCTACAAGACCGATTACATCAAGGAACAGACCGACCTCCCCTTCCTGGTGCGCACCGACACCCAGCAGTTCCTGCGCCAGTCCGACCTGGAAGAGGACGGCTCAGAGAACATCTTCTACTTCTGGAACGCAAACACGGGCCGCAGGGCCGAGGCGCCGGGCACGTGGGGATCGAGCGTTGGCACCATCCGGCTCGATGACGATGTCGACCCCGAGCTCGAAGGCACGCACACCGTGAAGCTCAAGGACGGCAAGCGGGTGAAAGTCCGCACCGTCTTTGACCTCATGAAAGACCGCGTCAACGAATACCCGCTCGACCGCGTGGCCGAGATCACGGGCGTCCACCCCGGCAACATCGCCCGCGTCGCTCGCGAGTTTGCCGCCGCAAAGTCGGCCATGATCTACGCCTCCTGGGGCGCCTGCAAGCACTACCATTCGGACCTCTTCCAGCGCGGCATGGCCTACCTCTGCGCGCTCACCGGGAACTCGGGCGGCAAGCCCGGCTCCGGCATTAAGGTCTCCACCTGGTGGCCCCCTCCAGCCACCGTGCTCATGGGCGGCGGCATCGGTGGTGGCGGCCTTCGGCTGCAGACAGAGCCCGCCGGCGAACTCCCCATCGACCGCGTGAGCATGCAAGAGTTCTCCAAGATGACCTTCCAGATGGGCCGCATGGGGAACGCCTCGCCGCTCATCCCCTGGCTCTATGCCCACGACAAGAAGTGGCGCGAAATCGCCCACAAGCAGTCCTACAACGACCCGTCGCTCCCGCGACCGGTCAAGCAGTACCTCAAGGAAGCCCTGGCCGAAAACTGGCAGCCCGTTAACCCAAAGCCGCCGCGCAAGCCGAAGTTCCTCTACTTCTCCGGGCCAAACCCGCTGCGCCGCTGGCCCAACCCCAAGCTTATTCGCGATAGCCTCTGGGCCGGCCTTGAGACCATCGTCACCTGCGACTTCCGCATGTCGACTTCCGGCCTCTATTCCGACTACATCCTTCCCGCCTGTGGCTACTACGAGAAGCCCGGCATCAAGTACACGAGCTCCTACGTGCCCTACGTAATCGTTGGTGACCGCGCTGTGCCGCCCCTTTACGATTCCATGCACGAATGGGATATCACCCTTCTGCTGGCGAAGAAGATCCAGGAACGCTCCCGCGAACGCGGCATTGAGCCGTATACCGACTCCCGCGGCGGCAACCACAACCTCGCGACCCTCTTCGATGACCTCTCCGCCGATGGCCACTACCTGATGGGCGAAGAAGGCGAGGAGAAGGCGCTCGACTACATAATGCAGTACTCGGCCATCACCCGGAACAGCGGCCTTGGCGAAGGCGCCTGGGGCAAAGCGGCCGAACGCGGTATGGTCAAGATCAAGAAGGTCCAGCCTTCAGCGCTTGCCGTGTACTTCAACGCCGTCTACAGCGATTACACCGAAGAAGAGCCCATGAACCAGTGCGGCTGGTTCGTCAACATGAAGAACCCCTGGCCCACCCTCACGGGCCGCCAGCAGTTCTACATCGATCACCCCTGGTTCCTCGAAGCAGGCGAAGAGATGCTCGTCCACAAGGAGCCCGTGCAATCGGGAGGCAAGTACCCCATTCGCATGACAGGCGGCCACACCCGCTGGAGCATGCACTCCATCTGGAGGGCCAACCCCCAGCTCCTGCGCCTCCAGCGTGGTGAGCCCGTCGCCTACATCTCGGCCGAAGATGCCGCCCGGCGCAAGATCAAGGACCACGACTACATCCGCCTCAAGAACGACGTGGGCAAGGTCGAGCTGCGAGCCAAAGTCTCCCCTTCCGTGCAGCCTGGCTCGGCCATCGTCTACCATGCCTGGGAGGGATACCAGTTTAGAGACTGGGCCACCCAGAACGACGTCACCGCAAGCCCCATCAAGCCAACCAACATGGTGGGCAACTACGGCCAGCTTCATTACCGCATGGCTTCGTACACCATGAACCACGTGCCCAAGGAAGTTGCCATCGAAATCGAGAAAGTCGAGGACCGCAGATGACAGCAGTCACTGCCAGCAAGACCAGCGGGACTGTCGAGGACCTGCGTTCACCACGTGCCGCCGCCTGGAAGAACGCGGCCGAAGTGAAGCTTCCCTTGCAGCCCACCCCCCTCGACGCTCAGCCCTCGGCCTACGTCCAGAAGGCCTGGGCAAACCGCGAGCGCGGCAATGTGCCCTCCGTGGCGGTCCGGGCGCTCTCCGTCGGCGATCAGCTGGTGCTGCGGCTCGAATGGGCCGCACCCGACCCGCGGCGCCTCATCAACGACAACGACGTCTACGCCGACGCCTGCGCCGTTATCTTCCCTTCCAACGGTAAGGATGCCGAGCTGAGCACCATGGGCAGCCCCGAAAGGCCGGTAACCACCTGGTACTGGCGGGCCGGCGCCCCCGGCCCCTTCCTGGCTACCGCCACGGGTCTCGGCACCGTCTCGCGTGCGGCGAAGCACGGCCTCCAGGCCACCGGCGAATGGCAGGCAGGGTTCTGGAACGTAGTCATCGCCGGGCCCGCAAAATCGACCCGCATCGGCGTCGCTGTCTGGAGTGGCGTCTCCGGCGAACGCGCCGGGCTCAAGTCGCACACGCCAGCCTGGCACGACCTGAAGGTCGGCTGAGGTCAGCGAGAGGAGAATCACAATGGCAAAGAAAGCCGCGCCTTCCCGGCGCCAGCTGGCAATGGTGTTCGACCTTAACAAGTGCCTCGGGTGCCAGACCTGTAGCCTCGCCTGCAAGACCGCCTGGACAACCCGGGCCGGGATGGAACACCAGTGGTGGAACATCGTCAACACCTTCCCCGGCCGCGGTACCCCTCGCGACGTCTTCACCCATGGTGGCGGCTATACAAAGAAGGGCGAGCCCATCCCCGGCGACTTCCCGGGCAAGCGCCTCTGGGGCGAGGCCTGGGACTTCGACTACGAGGGCGTCTTCGGCAGCAACCGCGACGAACCCATCCCGCTCCACCCCCGCGAGCACGACGGCGCCGCACCCCAGTGGGGCCCGAACTGGGACGAGGATATGGGCGGCGGCGAATACCCCAACTCCTACTTCTTCTACCTCCAGCAGATCTGCATGAACTGCAGCGAGCCGGCCTGTGTCGAAGCCTGCCCTCGCGAATCCGTCTACAAACGCGAAGAAGATGGCATCGTTCTCATCGACGAAGAGCGCTGCCACGGCTACCGCTTCTGCGCCGAAGCCTGCCCCTACAAGCGCATCTACTTCAACGAGCAGCGCAATGTCGCTCAGAAGTGCATCTCGTGCTTCCCAAGGCTCGAAGCCGGCGTAGCCCCGGCCTGCATCAGGCAGTGCCCCGGGCGCGTCCGCCACATCGACTACCTCGACAACGTCGATGGGCACATCTACAAGCTCGTCAAGAAGTGGAAGGTCGCCCTCCCCTTGCGGCCCGACTTCGGCGTCGAGCCCAACGTCTACTACGTCCCGCCAACCTCCCCCCTTGCCTTCAAGGACAACGGCGAGTTCGACGACCTCAATTCGCGGATCCCCATGGAGTACCTCAAGGAGATGTTCGGTCCTGGCGTCGAACAGGCCCTGGCCACCATCGAAGCCGAGCGCGAAAAGGTCGCCGCCGGCAAGAAGTCCGAGCTCATGGACATCCTCATCTCGCGCAATTGGAACGACCTGCTCGGCCCCTTCACGGTCGACCCGGCGCAACTGCAACGGCAACCGGTACGCTAAGCTGGGTTCCATGAACGCAACCGCTCGAGCCCGTAGCCAGTTCTACGGGCTCCTCTCCGAGCTGCTCTCCTTCCCCACGGAAGATCTTCTCCTCGCCTGCCAGGAGGGGCGCATCCTCCACGCCATCCGGGAGATCTCGGCGGAGCTTCCCTACCAGTTCCCTGAAGCCGCCTTGTCCGGCCTCGGCGACCCCGGCCTGGAGTTCATCGGCCTGCAGAGCGACTACATTCGCCTCTTCGATCTCCCCGGGGGCGGCCCGTCGATGCCGCTTTGCGCCGGGGTGTTTGCCGCTTCGCGCCGCGACTCCATGGAAGAGCTGCTGCGCTTCTACAGGCATTTCGGGCTCACCGTCTCGGCCGACGCCCATGACCTCCCCGATGCCATTCCAACGGTGCTCGAGTTCCTGCACTACCTGGCCTTCCGCGAAGCCGGCCTTGGCCCCGGCGAAGAGGAGGCCGCCCTTCGGTCGGCGCAGGCCGACGTCCTTCAAAGGCACCTGCTGCGCTGGTCGGCCGAGGCGGCAAAGCGAATCGAGGGCAAGGACCCGCCGCCCTTCTACCGTTCCGTTGTGCACCTGCTGCACGCGTTCTGCGCGCAGGAGACGGCAGCCCTCGTCGCCGTCTGACTCCCGCGCCCGGAGAGGCCCTTCGTCCGCGGTCAGCATAGAAAAAGGCCCGGCAGTTAAGCCGGGCCTTCTGGTTGAACCGCGCCGGTGGGTCATCCGCCCAGAAGGTAGATCATCCCGTTTGCATCGGATGACGCGACCATGCCGGTCCGGAAACGGTCGTCCGCGAAGCGTTCGGGGTGCTCCGCGCCCTCGTACCCGGCCATCAGCGAAGGCGTCCAGACCGTCACCTCCGCCGATTCCACCAGCTCCCAGAGAGCCTGGATAGGTTGCCCCGTGCGCGGGTCCGAGGGCACCACATGGGCGTTGCTGATCGGAATGCCGATGGATTCGTCGATGTACCACGACTGGTGCGATGCGAAGATCGGCCCCGTTTCAGGCATCCCATACACAGTCAGCGCCGGGCACTCGAAGGCCTTGCTCACTCGGCGGCGCGCATCCGGGTCGAACATCCCAGGGGTCGAGAGAAGGAAGGCGTTGAGAATCCGCCGCGCGTCCTTCACCGCCTTCTTGGCATCCCGCGTCAGCGCCGCCGCCTCGTCGAGTTCCGTGAAAGCGTAGCCAACGCCCTCGCGCACTATCGTCTCAACCACGGTGTCCGCATCGGCATTCTGCGGGGCGAGCACCAGCGGAGCCCCGAGATAGAGCGGGATCAGGACCGAGGCCAGGCCCTCCCAGCGACTCACCGGCAGCGAGGCCATCCAGGGCCGCTGGGGGTCGGCATCGAAGAAAGTCGCCATGCTCAGCGCCGCGGCAAGCAGCGAGCGATGCGAGTGATTGACCGGACCATCGCGGCCATCGATGGTGACCGCCGGAACCGTAAGCTGGTCCGAAGGCAGCGGCGGTGGCGGCGAACCCGGGACCGGCTCCACGTCCCCGACACCCCGCAGTGCCAGGCTGGCGCCGAACTCCTGCGCCATTGCCTGGAGGTTCGCCCCCGGCGGCGCCACCCGCACGTGAAGCCCGGCAGCGAGCGAACCAAGCAGCAGCAGAATCGTGTCGACAGTCGGGTCGCCCGCGATCACCACCCGGCGCGACTGGCCGGCGCGCGCCGCAATCGCGGGCGCAAGCCTGTCGATCTCGTCCTTTAGGTCGCCGGTCGAGAGCCGGACGTTCCCTCCCACCAGGGCGGGCTGGCCTGCACGGTCGCGTGCTCCCCTCGAAACGCAGAGGTCATACACCGAAAACGGCGGCACCCCGGCGACCCGGGGAACCCCTGTCGGCCAGTACCAGGATGGGGTAATTGCGATTGTCTTAGGCATTCAAAGGCTCCACAAGTGCTAGAAAAGGCCCCCGGCGTGCAACGAGGCGCCGAGTCCCACCGCCAGCAACGAGACTACAAGTTCCGTGCGAAGGGCCCATTCCATCCTCTTGATGGCGCGCCCGACGCGTTCGCGTTCGGCCTGGATCTCCTCCTTCGACATCTCTGGCTTTGAGCGCCGGGCCTGAGCCGGGTGCAGCCAGAATGCCATGGATGAGAGCACTGCCAACAGGATGAGCCATGCGACCCCAAGGAGCACCACGGTGCGGCCATAGGGATCATGCAGGCTCAGCTCGGGGCTGCTGAAGCGCCCCGCCAGGTCGCCATCGTTAAGCGTTAGGAGCAGGAGAAGGCCCGTCACGCCCGTCACCACCAGCGCCGCAAGGGCAAACCACCGGTAGCGCGAACCCGCGTGCTTGCACACAACCGCCGTCTGCGAAGGTGGCATGGTGCGCTGCGCATAACGGAGCACCCACTCCATGGTTACCGCTCCGCCAGCGTAGATAGCCCAGCCGGCGACGTGCAGGGTTGCGAGCAGGGTTTCCATGGATTCCCTTGACGCTGGGCCCCGGGCCGCATCGCTAGAGGAGCCCTCCCCATTTGAGCGAGGCCCCCAGCAGAGCGATGAAAACGGCAATCACAAGGTCCGCGCGCGTGATTCGCTCTATCCACTTGGCGGCTTCCATCTTCGCCTGCTGGCTTGCCTGCACCCCGGCCGCCGTTGTTCCCGCCTTCAGCCGCCCGGCAAGCCGTGGGCGCAGGTAGAACGTCATGATCGCGCCGTTCACGCAGAGCACGCACCAGAGGGCGAACATCGTCCATATCGTCCGCCCATAGTCCTCCGAAAGCGCCAGCCCCGATTCCAGGAACGGCCAGTCCGAGGTGATGTACCCCATGTGCTGCAAACGGAAGAACGCGCTCACGATGATGAGAGAGAGCGAACCCCAGACCAGCCAGAGGAACCGGTCGGCCGTCTTCTGTCCCATGACCTGCGCCTGCGCGGGCGGAATCGAGCCCTGGGCGGGCCCAAGCACGAACTCCATTGCCACCGCCCCGCCGATGTACACGGCAATGGCGATATCGTGAAGGTAGGCGTAAACAATGTGCAGCCAGGTGTCGAGGTCGGTTGGCACTAGCGCGCTCCCCCTGCGTATGGGTCTGCTATGCCGGGGTGCCAGTCGCCGAAATGGCTCCTGAGCTGTGGCGTCACCAGGAAAGGCTCGCCGTCGCCGGCGTGGAACTGGCGGTAGTAGTCGATGTCGACATGGTGCACCTGCGCCGAGAACTTCGCCCGCACCGGGTTGATGAACGCCGGCGCACAGCCGTACTTCTCCACGATGTACTTCACGGTGTCGATCGCCGCCTGCACCACCCAGTCCGGGATGTGCGTGCGCGGATGCTCCATCACCTTCTGGAGCGTCTCTTCCTTGTACGGCCCCCCCACCTTCAGCGCCCAGTTGTCCTCACGGGCAAGCTGTGCGCCACGCTCGTAGCGTAGCTTCGCCACATGCGTTACCAGCGCTTCAGCGTTCGGGAACTTGCGTGAAGGCGTCATCACCGCGTCGAGAATCCCCGGCAGCCCCTGGCACGTGGCCGTCCGCGATGGGTTCTTCGCCGGGTCGCGCTCCAGGTGCGGGAAGCCCAGCCCGCGCGCCACCTCCGGGTAGGCGCCCAGCAGCATGTCGTCCGAGTATCCCCCCATCGACCACGCCCCAAGGCCCATCGCCTCGCAGGCAAGCCGGATGTTCTGTACCACGCACGACGCTTCCGAGACGTGCTGCATCAGTGCCAGCTCGTCGAATGTCGGGATTGGGAACCCAACCTCCAGGAAGCCGGGGCGAATCCACTGGTCGCAACCCGCGGGCTTGTCGGTCTCGGGGTCCTGGAGGTAAAAGCCCGAGAACTGGTACGAGGAGAGCAGCTGGTTTACCCACTCCAGGCCAACGTCACCCACCGGGAGAAACCACGTGCTCCCCGGGCGGTTGGCGTTGTACTGGAGAGCTCCCATGGCGTTCACGTTGTGAGTCCCCGGGGGCGCCGTCGCATAGCCAATGTCTGGCCGCCGGTCCATGATCTTCGTCCGGCAATTGCGGTACCAGTAGAGGATCTTCCAGTAGTCGTCGGGCCCCGAAATCTCCACGGGCGCCATGCGGTCCGGCCCCGGCCGGTAGAGGTGGACCCCCTGGTCGTTGATGATGAAGAGGTCCACCGCCATGTCGTTGCTGGAAGCCGGAACCGTGCGCCCCGCCCAGTAGAGCAGGCTCGAAAGGTCGCCGTTCACCGGCACATCAGCCGCGATCACGCCGTTGGGCCCGATAGCCGCCCACGCAATGAGCGCCTCTTCCACTTCCGAAAGGGGAACCGGTTGCGCCTTTGATGCATAGGCAAGTGGGCCCTCGCGCTGACGCACGGCCAGGCGGCTGGACCAGTCGAAGGTCTCCTCCTCGCCGGTCTCGCTCCGGTACCCGAGACCCATCCGCCGCGTCCGGAGCGTGGACAGCAGCGAAAACGCCGGCCTGCCGCCTTCGAACAGCCGCGCAATGGCAGCGTGCTCCTCCGCGGTCAGGGATATGGGAGCTGGTGCGCTCATGCCTTCCTCACATCTACAAACACTGACCGGTCAGCCGGGACAGGCTGCCAGCCGAACGGCAGGTACCGCAGGTGTCCGTAGCGGTTCACCAGGTGGAGCCACTTCACCATGCCGGGCTCAACCTCGTTTGCGCCCTTCCATTCGGCGAACATGTGCGGTTCCCAGCCGTTGTACACGATCAGCTGGCCCGGGCGCACGCGTGGCGCCACCCGGCAGCGGATTTGATAGTTCCCACGGTCATTGAAGACCTCGATCATATCGCCGTCTTCAAGGTCACGCGCGGCCGCGTCATGCGGATTCATGATGGCCAGCGGCTCCCCACGGTGCGTGCCATGCAGGACATGGTTCCCCATGGAGACCGCGTGCACCGTCCACCGCGAATGCCCGCTCGTGATCACCAGCGGGTAATCGCCGCCCTGCTTGGGATTGTCCTTGTGCGTGGGCAGGTCCTCACCCGCCTCCGCAAACCACGGATGGTCGATCAGGAACTGGGAGCGCCGCGTGAGCGTTGGATACGGCACGAAGTCGTTCACGTGCCACTGGAAGGCCGTCACCGTCTCATCGGGCTCAACGTCCGCAGCCAGCGAGAGGCCCGGCGCGAACATGCCCAGCCCCGTGAAGCGCACGCTCCCGGTCTCACGCAGGTGGCTGAGCGTGCCGTTCTCGGGCAGGGTGCCGGCTTCGATGCTGTCCCTCAGCCACTCCTCCAGCACCGTCTCCTCTTTCTCATAGGCGCCGTTCAGTGTGAACGCATCGTACAGGCCATCGAGCCGCTTCGGCTGCCTCCGGCCATCCTGGTACTCCACCACACCCTGCGCCACCGCGCGCTCCTGGATCACCTTCGCAAGCGCCTTGAAGATCTCCCACTCCGTCTTCGCCTCGCCGGGCGGCTCCACCGCCTTATCGGAAAAGCCAACCGAAAAGGAGTGAGTGATCGCGTACTGGAGGTTGGGCCGCTCGTACTGCATTGCCGCGGGCAGAACGATATCCGCCTGCAACGCCGTCGCGCTCATGCGGTTGTCGACCACGATGATCTTCTCGAGCTTGGGCCACAGCTCCTTCTTGAGGGTGCTCATTCCCCCACGCTGCCGGCGAATCGGGTTGGTGGCCACAATGAACAGCACCTGCGGGTCCGAGCTCGGTCCCGGCTTCACCAGCCCCCCCCACCAGCCGCGCCGCACCGCATCGCTGACGTACTCCTCGAACGTTCGCTTCATCGCAGGGTCGGACCATTGCGGCGTGTTCCACGTGTCCTTGTATCCGCAGTGATAGAAATGGAAGAAGGCGGGCGGGCTCGCCGTCCCCGCTACGGTCCCTCTCTGGAGTAATTCGTAGCCCAGGATTTCGTCCGAGGCCTCCGGGTCCTGTGAACGCAAAGCCTCGATGGCGCCCTCAAGCCCTTCCATTACCCGGATCGTCTCCGCCACGCCGCGCTTCTGCTTCATTCCGAAGAGCATGTAGCCGTCAAGCCCAACCAGCGCCAGCCCCTGGATGCCCGTTCCTTTGCGGCCCCAGTTCCCCGTCAGCCCGAGAAGCAGGATCATCGCCCGCTCCATCAGGTCGCCGTGGTAGAACTTCGGTGTGTTGAAGCCTTCCAGGATCTTGGTGCGCTTCGTCGCTATCAGCCTGGCCAGCCCGCGAATTACTTCCGGGTTGACGCCGCAGGTCGCGCTCGCGGCCTCCGGTGTGTAGTTTTCCAGGTGCTCCTTTAAGAGCTCCCAGACCGTCGTTACCTCCACCTCTCCGTCGAGCGTCTGAACCTTCCAGCGCCCTTCCAGGGCCGGAGACACATCCTCGATCTCCAGAGTGCCGCGCGGCGCCTGCTCAATGCGCCCGGCGTCGCTGTCCCACCAGTAGAACTGGTCCTCACGCTCCCCGGATGTGACTTCAGAGCCCCGCAGAAAGCGCCGCGTGGCTGCATTCACCAGCAGAGGCAGGTCCGTCTGGGTGAGCACGAAGTCCCGGTTGAACAGGCCCTCGTCAATGATCACCTTGCACATCGCCAGCGAGAAGGCCGCATCCGTGGCGATCTTGATGGGCACGAACTTGTCCGCGAACGGCGCCGATGGACTGAAGTCGGGCGCGATGCAGACCACCGTGGCGCCGTTGTAACGCGCCTCCGTCATGAAGTGCGCGTACGGGATCCATGTGTAGGCCGGGTTGGAATGCCAGATGAGGATGACTTCCGAATGGAACGTATCGTCCATCGAGCTGGCGCACGAAAACTTGCCCCACGTGATGTGGTGCCCCGCCGGGAAGTCATTGATGAGACCGTTGGCGTCAAGCGTGACCGCTCCCAGGAGCCCGGCAAAGCGCAGATACGGCGCCTGCCCAAGGAGCCCCCCTTCAACGGTCTCCTCGAAGACGATGGACTCGGGCCCCTCGTAGTCGATTGCTTCAACCACCGCATCCGCAATCTCCGTGAGCGCTTCGTCCCAGGAGATCTGTTCCCACTCGCCAGAGCCGCGTTCGCCCTTGCGCCGAACCGGGTACTTGAGCCGGTCCGGCGTGTCGAGTTGCACACTCCAGGCGCTCCCCTTCTGGCACGCCATCGGGTTGAAGTCCGGCACTCCTTCGTCGACCTGCTCGAAGGTGGCCACGGGCTCTTCGAACAGAACTTTGCCGTCGCGCGCGTACACGCGGTACGGGCACGTCGCGAGGCAGTTGAGGCAGTGTGTCCCGAAGGTCACACTATCCCAACTCCATCGCTGCCGGTATTGCCCCTCAGCGGTGGTGGTCATAAGTCTGCGCTTCTTTGCTAGTACCCGTTGAAATAGGCCGGTTGAACCTATCCCAGGATCGTCTTGACGTAGGCGAGATCGGCCTCAGCGAACGCTGCCGCGCGTCCCACGGCCCACTGCCAGAAAGGCGCCGCCTCCTGGGCCTTCGTCCGCTGGACCAGCTCGGGCAGCCAGTTGTTCAGCTGGCGCTCCAGGAAGTCGTGCTGCGCGCGGCGGAACGAAGACTGCAGCCGCGGTGAGGCCGACGTGGCCTCCTTCAGCGTCAGGAACTTGAGGAACTCGAGCTCCGTCGCCAGGTGGTCGGCCGGGCGTGGGTCTTCTGGAGACGTACGCAGCCCAAAGTACTCGTAGAAGCGCACAACCTCTTCGAGCTTCTTCATGCGGTCTCCACCACCGTAGACGCCACCGAAGAGCGGCGCGCCTGGCCCGCCCTGGCCCGAGCCCACCTCAAACAGGCGCAGATACTCGGCCTGGAAGTCCGATTCCGAGACCGCCCCTTCAATCGAGGCGGTCCCGAATTCGAACGAAAAAGGCAGCAGCTTGGCATCGTGCGCCAGCCGTTCCGGCCACTCCCCGCCTACGGCTGCCGAGTGCGAGTCGGCGTCGGGATAGGCCATCAGCCGAGCCATCGCCTGGTACACCCCGAGACGGGACGTCGTCTCGTTATCGGGGAGCTCCATCTCCTGGCTGGCTTCGCCGTCGATCTGCAATCCGGCGAGTGAGTAAACGAACATGGCGAATGCCTCCTGGTGCTTAGACGGTTGGAACGATGTCGGCAGGATCCACGGTAAACGGCCCGAGGAGCTCCTGCCACTTGTAAGCGATCAGCGTCTTCAGCATCTCAGACGTACCGCCTCCGCGCACCTTCTCCATCTCCGAACTCAGCGTGGCGAGGGCAGTGTGCACTTCAGGGCCGAAAAGCGATTCGAGATACTCCGGCGGGATGCGCGGAGTCTTGTAATCGATGCTGAAATCGTCGTTCAGCCGGTGCGGCGAAAGCGGGGGAACATAGAAGACGTTGGGTCCGGTCCCCGCCTCCGCATGGAGCGGCAGCGCGATCTTCCACTTCTTCACCAGATTGTTGACCGCTGAGCCCTCTTCATCGATGTAGCCAATGAAGACGGCGCGGCCCGGGCACTGGCGAACGCAGGCCGGGGCAACCCCCGCCTCGATACGCGGGAAGCAGCCGATGCAGTGCTGGGCCACGCGGCGTTCGTAGTTGAAGTAGATCTTCTTGTAGGGGCACGCCTCCATGCAGAAGCGGTCACCCATGCAAACGTCCTCATCGCGCAGCACCAGGCCGTCGTCCCGCTTGGCCAGGGCGCCCGTTGGGCAGGCCTCAAGACAAACGGGGTTCGTGCAGTGGTTGCAGATGCGGGGCATGTAGAAGAAGTACGAGTTCGGCCACTCACCGGCTCCCTGGTCTTCGTCCCAGTTCATCGCCCAGCGGCCTTCGCGCGGCGCCTGGGGCTCAAGGTGAGCCTTGCCGGCCGTGCCGCCGTAGAAAACCTCGTAGTAGTTGTAGTCGAAGCCGCCGCCAAACTCACCCCGGGTAGGCTGGTGACCGGCCCTGGGCTTGCCCGTCTTGGGGTCGATGCCGCCGCCCATCTCCTCCCAGCCCTTGGGAGTGCCAAGGCCCGGCATGGTGTTGACCGAGCACCACCACTCGTGCTTCTCGCCCTCTTCACGGGTCCAGAGCACTTTGCACGCCACCGAACAGGTCTGGCAGCCAATGCACTTGTTCAGGTCATAGACCCAGGCTATCTGCCGCGTTGCACTTGCAGTCATCGGTATCTCTCCTTGCAATTACTCGAGCGACAGCCAGTTGCGGCTGACGGCGGCGAGGCCCGCCCGTTCTTCGTTCGATCCGTTCCAGACGGCCACCCCGAGCTTCCCCTTGGAAGCACTGGCCGGCCCGCTGACCACAACGGCCCACTTGCCGCCGCTGTTCGCACCCGTGCCGCCTACCGCCGAGGCGTCCCCTTTGGTGACCACCCCGGGGCCCTTCGACACCAGGTTCAGGGCGCCCCGCCCGTTCTCCCAGTACCAGAGCGTCACCGGCGAGGCCGCGCTGCCCAGCGTGTCGAGCGGGCCATCCCCCAGGACAGCGCCTACCGCGTCCTGGAACTCAGCGTTCGGCGCCGCATCATCAGCCCATTCCACGCGCACGTACAGCTTCTTCCCGTCGGTGGCCGCAGCCACCCTGGCCTCTGCCGTCTTGCCATAGGCCCGGTTTGCCCACGCCTCGCGGATGTACTCCGTGGGCTGCGCCGCCAGGGGTACCGGCGCCAGCGCGACGGCTTCCGCTGTCACGCCACTCCAGGCCTGGGAGGCGGGGTCGGCCAGGTCGGCCCCTGCATTCACCGTTGCGACTTTCATAGCTTCTCCTCAGTTGACCTTTTCGAAATCGCATGACACCCAGCGGTCCGATGGAACCGGTTGCCACTCGGTGCCGAGGTGCCGAAGGTGGCCATAGCCACCAGCAAACCCAATCCACTTGACCATCCCGGGCTCAATCTCGTTCGCGCCCGACCAGTCCGGGTACTGGAATCCCGCCCAGCCGTTGTAGGACACAACCTGCCCCGGCCGGACGTTCGGAGCGACCTTTGCGTGCACCTTGAACGAGCTCACCTCGTTGAAGACCCGAATCAGGTCGCCGTCCTTTACGCCGCGCGCGACGGCATCGTCGGGATTGACCGAAACCTCGGCCTCGCCGCGGTGCGTCCCCAGGATCACCCAGTTGCCCTGGTTCATCGTGTGGATGCTCCAGCGGTTGTGACCCGAAGTCATGCCCAGCGGCAGGTCCCCGCCCATCTTCGGGTTCGGCTTCCATGTTGGGAGCTCCTCCCCCGCCTCAAGGAACCACGGGTGATCAATGTAGAACTGCGCCCGCCGCGCATAGGTCGGGAACGGGTGCCCCGATTCCGTATGATCGCGGAAGGGCACGTGCGTCTCGTTCGCCGCAATCGGCGAGGCCTGCGCCAGCGCCATCGGCGTCAGGCCCCAGTCAATGAAGCGAACGTGGCCCTTCTCACGCAGGGTGTCGAGGTTCGTCCCCATCGGCAGCGTGCCCGCCAGCGCCGAGTCGCGTATCGCCTCGTCGGCCATCTTGTCCTCGTCCAGCAGGTACCCGTTCATCGAGTAGTAGCCGGGCAGGTCCGCATAGCGGCGCGTGTAGCCCTTCTGGTCCGTGTATTCGGTCAACCCGCGCGCCTTGGCCCGCTCGGCCAGCTTCTCCAGCAGTGCCGCGTACAGGCTCCATTCGTTCTTCGCTTCGCCGGCCGGGTTGGCTGCCTTGTCCGAGAACGTCAGGTTCATCACGTGCGGGGTCGGAATGTGGAACGATACCTTCTCGTAGTGTTGCGCCGCCGGCAGGAAGTAGTCCGCATACAGCGCCGTCTGGCTCATCCGGAAATCGATGGTGACGATTGTCTTCAGCTGCTGCCAGAGAGTGGGCAGAAGCGCCGTCTTGCCGCCGCGTGTGCGCCGCAGCATGTTCCCGCCACACTCAATGAGCACACGAGGAGGCGCCTCCGGCCGGGGCTTATCCATGCCCAGCCACCAGCCCTTCTCCAGCGCCTCGTTGAAGTACTCGTCGAACTTGCGGGGCAGGCTCTCGTCGCCCCACTCCTTCTTGTTCCACCTGTCGCGATAGCCGCCCTGGTAGTACCACATCATCGCCGGGACAGTGCTCGAACCCGACGGGCCGCCACCCGGACCGCCACCTGAAGCCTCCATCCGCGCTGCCAGCATTCCCAGCTCGCGAACGGCTATCTCCGTGGTCATCGTTGGGTCGGTGGCCTTCATCGCTGCCACGGCCGCATCACGCCCTGCGAGAACGATCTCCGTGTTCGCGGCGCCAGGCCCCGGCTTGTTCGAAGAAATGAACAGGCCATCGTGCATGCCCGCTGCCCAGCAGCGAATGCCCGTGCCCTTCTTCCCCCAGTTCCCGCTCGCCGCCAACACCAGGCACTGAACACGCTCGATGAGGTCACCGTGATAGAACTTGCAGGCGTTGTAGCCAAGCATGATGTTCGTTCGCCTGGCAGCGACCTTGCGCGCCACCGTGCGAACCATTTCGGGGTGGACCCCGGTGATCGCCTGCTGCTTCTCGGGCGTGTACTCGGCGTCCAGCTTCTTCTTCAAGAGCGAATAGACCGGCGTCACCTGCACCGTCGAGCCGTCGGCCAGCTTCACATCGAACACGCCTTCGAGGGCGATATCGACCCCCTTTAGGAACACGCTGCCGCGGTCCGCCAGCTTAAGCCCCTTGCCGGGAACCCACTGGTACATCTGGTCCTCGCGGCCCTGGCCCTCAACCTCAGTCTGGCGAAGGTAGCGGCGCGAATCGGTGCGAACGAGGTAGCCGAAGTCGGTCTGTTCCTTCAGGAACGCCCAGTCCGCGATGTTCTCTTCGAACATTACCTGCACCAGCGCCAGGCCGAACGCCTGGTCCGAGGCCCCCTTGATCGGCACCTGGATGTCAGCGTGCGTGTGCGACGGGTTCACATCCGGCGAAATGTTGATGACTTCCGCCCCGTTGTACCGTGCCTCCGCGATGAAGTGGTAGAACGGGATGCGCGTGTAGATCGGGTTCATGTGCCAGATCAGCACGACCTCGGAATGGAACCAGTCGTCGGCCGACGAGACCGGGCTGAACTTGCCGAACGTCTCGTAGAGGCCGATGGAGAAGTCGTTGATGGAGCCGTTCAGGTCCAGCCCAAGGCCGCCAAGCGTCGAAAAGAAGCGGCCAGTGGGTGCGACCGTGGCCATCTCGGGCGTGCCCTCGTGCACGATGGCGTGCGGACCCTGCTCCTCAATGGCATCGATCAGCGAGTCGGCGATCTCGCCGAGCGCCTGGTCCCAGGATACCCGGGTCCATTTGCCTTCGCCGCGTTCGCCGGCCCGCTTCAGCGGGTACATCACCCGGTCCGGGCCGTAGAGAGACTGGCTCCACGAGGCGCCCTTCTGGCATCCCATGGGGTTGAAATCGGGAACGCCCGGCTCAATCGTGTTGAAGGAGCCGGATTGCTCTTCACGCCAGACGATGCCGTCCTTGACGTAGACGCGCATCGGACAGTTGCCGGGGTAGCAGTCCACACAGTGCGTTCCCCAGAACACGCCGTCCCAATCCCACTTCTTGCGATAGAGATCTTGCCAGCCGTTGTATGTTGGTGCCGTAGACGTTTGGCTAGTCATGCCGGCAATGTTCTGGCGCAGGCCCGGCTATCGGTATGACTGTCGTCATATATCAGAGACTCCCCCCGGGATGGGCCGAAACTGCCCTCGAAATAAGCTCGCGACGCCCCCCGGCACCTTGCCGCAGATGACACAAGAACGCCCCCTGTCACCTGATCCTCCGGACATCGACCCGCGTCCCGCGCATCACCGCGCACGGCTGCCATTCCGTCGACCAGTACTGCAGGTGGCCGTATCCGCCGGCCAGGTGGAGCCACTTGATCATGCCCGGCTCGGCATCATTCGCCGTCGCCCAGTTCGGGAACTGGTAGGTGTCGAAGCCGTTGTAGACGATCACCTGCCCCGGCGCCGCCGAAGGCGAAATCTTCACCGCCACCTGGAATTCTCCCATGTCGTTGAAGACCCGGACCACCTCGTTGTCTTCGATTCCCGCGCGCTCCGCATCCTGGTTGTTCATCACCATGTGAGGCGCCCCGCGGTGGGTGTCCTGCATCACGTTGTTCGCAATGTTGAGCGAATGGATGCTCCAGCGGTTGTGGCCGCTCGTGAGCTGGAACGGGTAGTTGCCCCCCTGGGCCGGTGAGTCCTTGTGCCGTGGCAGGTGCTCGTCGGCTTCGATGAACCACTCGTGCTCGATGAGGAACTGGGCGCGACGGCTCAGCGTCGGATAGGGCTCGCCCTTCTCCACATGATTGCGGAAGGGCACGAAGGTCTCGTCCGGTTTCGGGTCAGTGGCCTGGGCCACGGCGCGCGCCGATATCCCGAGCCCCTGGAAGCGCATGTAACCCTTCCGGCGAAGCTCCTCCAGGCTGGCATCCGGGGGTAGCGTGCCGATGAGAGCGCTGTCGCGGATCATCTCGTCGAACATCGCCTCCGTGTCCGTCCAGAGTCCGTTCGCCGTGTATTTCGAATGCGCTTCGCGGATATCGTGCTCGCCGCCGAGCGCGTTCTTGTAGGGCTCCACGCCCCTCGCCTGCGCCCTCTCTTCGAGCTTCTTCGCAAGAATCCCGAAGGCATCCCATTCGTTCAGAGCCTCGCCCGGCGGGTCCACCGCCTTGTCGCTGAACGTGAGGTTCATCGTGTGGGTGCTGGGAATGCCGAAACCCAGCTTCTCGTACTGGTGGGCAATCGGCAGCACGATGTCCGAGTACATGGCCGTGCCGCTCATGCGCACGTCCAGCGTCACCACCATCTTCAGGCCGGGGAAAAGGTGCTTGAGCAGCATCTTCCCGCCGCCCCGCGTCCGGCGCACAAAGTTCCCGCCCGATTCGATGATCACGCGCGTCGGATGCTCGGCCCGGGGCAGGTCGAACCCCTGCCACCAGCCCTTCGACACCGCCTCGTTGAAGTACTCGTCGAATTCGCGCGCCATGCTCGGGTCATGCCACTCCCGGTTCCGCCACGCATCCTTGTAACCCGCGTGGTGATACCACCAGAACACCGGCGGAACGAATCCCGTGCCCTGCCCCTGCCCCGGCATCTTCGCCTGCATGATCGCCAGCTGGGCACGCGTCAGCGTCGGGTCCTGCGACTGTATGAACCCGACCATCTTCTCCATCATGTCGAGGATCGAGCTGATCTCCTCCGGCCCCCGCCTGGTTTTCGCAAGCACCGTGAACCAGCCGTCCATCAGCCCGCTCAGCCACGCGCGAAGCCCCGTGCCCTGCCGTCCCCAGTTCCCCGTCAGCGACAGCAGCAGTATCTGCGAGCGCTCAATCAGATCGCCGTGGTAATGCTTGCCCGCGTTGTTCAGGCAGCAAAGGAAGTTCGTCTTCTTCGTAGCGATCTTGCGGGCCAGCATCCGTATCGTGTCCGGGTGCACCCCGCAGTGCTCCGAAGCCCTCTCCGGCGTGTACTCCTTGAGGCGCTCCCGCATCATTGAAAAGACGGTGGTCACCTGCACGGCGCCGGCCCTGGTCTGCACCGTCCACGCGCCTTCGAGCGCGGGCGTAACCTCACCCCAGAAGAGCGTCCCCTTGGGCGCCGCCACGGGCTGATTCGTCGCCGAATCCCACGCATAGAACTGGTCCTCGGCGCCGCCCTCTTCCATGTCCGACTGGCGCAGGTAGCGCTTGGTCTTCGGATTCACCAGCAGTGGCAGGTCCGTCTGCTCCCGGACGAAGCTCTCGTTCACCAGCCCCTCTTCGATCACCACCTGCGCCATGCCAAGAGCGAATGCAGCGTCCGACCCTACCTTCACCGGCACGTAGTAGTCCGAGTGAATCGAAGACGGCGAGGCATCCGGCGCCACCGTCACAATCTCCGCCCCGTTGTACCGCGCTTCGAGCGCATAGTGAATGTGCGGAATGCGCGTGTAGAACGGGTTCTGGAACCAGATGAAGACCATCTCCGAATGGAACCAGTCGTCAATCGAACTCACCGGGTCGAACGTCCCCCACGTGAGATAGTGGCCCGGGCTGAAGTCGTTCATCTCGGCGTTGAGGTCCGTTGTCAGCCCGCCCAGTATCCGCATGAACTGTCCGCGCCCCACGGCCCCCCACGTGCCCAGGTTGCATCCCGAAGGCGCCATCACCGATTCGGGGCCCACCTCCTGCACCGCGTCGATGATTGCATCGGCAATCTCCGTCGCCGCCTCGTCCCACGTGATCCGCTTCCAGCGGCCCGAACCCCGCTCGCCGTCCCTCTTCAGCGGATAGAGCAGCCGCTCTTCCGAGTTGAGCATTCGCGACCAGCCCACCCCCTTCTGACAACCCATGGGGTTCATGTCCGGAACGCCTTCCTGAATCGTCTGGAAAGTGCCCGCTGATTCCTCGCGGACAACCTTCCCATCCTTCAGATAGACCCTCAGCTGACAGTTGCCGGGGTAGCAGTCGATGCAGTGCGATGCCCACAGCACCTTGTCCCACGACCAGCGTTCGCGGTAGCGCTTCTCCGTCGAAATCTCTGCGGGTGTGACCGTTTCAATTGCCATGACTCTCTCTCCCTCGTGGTTCCCGGCCCCAGCCGGGACGGTTGGCCTGGCTTTGCGGCTCGCCCGGCGGGCAGCCCCAACCGGACCGGCAACGGCCAGCCCGGCAATCCGCGAGCTTCGAAGATCCAGGCCCCGGGGGCGTATGACTCTGGTCATACGCCCTGCAAATGGTGTCGCCGGAGCGGCATCCACCCTTTCCCGGGGTGTTCGCTCTACGAGTGGTGAGCTCGAACGCGCCACACCGGCCGGCTCCCGCCCGGAGCCGCGCCGACCCCTGGCCGGGCCCGGCTTACGTCGCCGCCGCATCCTCGAGCGGCTTCTGAGCCTCGGCGTCGAGCGTCCGTACAGTCTTGCTGGCCGCAGCCGGCGTGATGATGAGCATGGTCAGAAGGGTCGCCACGGCCGGCACCATGCGGCTCATCCCCACCCAGTCGGCGACCGCGCCCAGCGGCGCGGCCGCTATCTGGTTGAGCGAGGACGAAATCCCCCGCAGCGACATAACACGCCCCATGTACTGGTTCTCCACAATCATCTGAAGCAGCGATGTGGACGCGATCATGTTGGCCGTGAAGAAGGTGCCGTTCAGGCACCAGGCGGCCGCCGCCAATGGCAGTGACCGCGTCAGGCCGAACACCACCAGCGTCAGCCCGAATCCCGTTGTCGCGCCAATGATGATGCGCCCCAGGTGCCGCGGTGTGTTTCTCGTGGAGAGCGTCACCGTGCTCACCACCGTCCCCAGCCCCCAGATCCACCCCATCAACGTCCAGCCCCCGGCTCCCAGCCCAAGCTCGTTCTTCATCCAGTAGGGGGCCAGGGTCGAGATGATGGGAAAGCCCAGCACCCCTACGAAGATCCCGAAGACCAGCACCCAGAGAACCCGTTGCCGCCCCGCAGCATACCTGATGCCATCTCCAACGCTCCGCACGACACTCTGCGCGCTCGCCGGCGGCATTGCCCGCACCTTCAGCGTCAACAGCGCCCCCACCACCACCGCGTGCCCGATCAGGCTGATCGCGAACGCGCCTCCCGTGCCGATGGTCTCGATGGCGAGCCCCGCCATCGGCGGCAGAAACGCGTAGGCGCTGATCTGCGCTGCGATGAACAGGGCAACCGCGTTGGGCAGGTGCTCGCGCGGCACCAACAGAGGCACCAGCGCCTGCCGCGTGGGGGCGTCCATCGACTCAACCGAGGCGGAGAGGAAGATTAGCCCGAAGGCCAGCCACAGTCCCACGTGATCGGTGATGACCAGCACCGAAAGCACGCCATAGATAACGAACGCCGCCGACTGAGTGACAATGAGCAGCGTGCGCCTGTCCATACGGTCGGCCAGCGCCCCGCCGTAAAGGCTGAACACGAGCATCCCGGTCCCTCGCGATACCCCGAGCAGGCCAAGCAACGCTGCCGAGCTGGTCATGCCCAGGATGAACCAGCCCTGCGCATAGAACTGGAACATCATCGTGGCACTCGAAAAGAACATCCCAAACCAGAGGATGCGGAAGTCCCGGTGTTGGAGAGCCGGGAAGCGGCCGCGCCAGCCGGACAGCTCCGGCTGGGCCGTCAGCATGAGCGCCGTGCAGCGAACGGTTCGCCACGGATGACATCACGAAGTAGCCAGCCCATGGTGCAAGTAGCGGTGCACAGCCGTCTCCGCACCATGACGGCGATCACCTTAGGTCAGTACAGACCCGGGGTCAGAGCAGGTTGGCCGTACCGCCGAACGCCGCCTGCCCAAACACCGAGCAGTCGAACTGGCACTCCCCGCAGTTCGTCGGGTGCTGGAGGCGTCGCACATCCAGGATCTCGATCACCTGCGCCTGTGTACGCAGCACGCCCTGCCTCTGGAGGTCCGAAAGCACCCGGATGGCTGTCTCGATGGTCACCCCCGAGCGGTCCGCAATATCTTGCCTCGTGAGCCGGAAGCCAATTCGTACCCCGCCGGGGGTACGATGGCCATACTGGCGCGCCAGCTGCAGCAGGGTGCAACCGATACGGCCTCGTGCGTCCTTGAGAGTCGCTACCGCCGTGGCGATGTCACGCTGCCGCAGCTCAAGGCAGAGCTGCTCGATTGTGTTCCTCACCGTCAAAGGGTAGTTGCGCGCGAGGTGCGAAAGGACGGCCTTCGGAACGTAGACCAGCACGCAGTCTTCGAGCGCGGTGGCCGTGGCGGTGTACGTGCGGCCATCAAGCGCCGGCCCCAGCTCCAGGGCCGAGCTCTCCCCCCGGAAGCTCACCACGTGCTGGCGCCCGTCGGCCGCGGAATGGTAGAGCCGCACCCGCCCCGATGCCAGCACCCACAGCCCATCGCAAGCCTGGCCCTCAACGAAGATGTCCGCCTGTGCCGGGAACGGCTGGAACCGGCACAAAGCGGCGATGTCTTCGACCTCCCGCCGTTCCAGACCGGCAAGCAGCGGGCACCGTTCGAGCACGGAAACGAGTCTCTTGTTCTCGTCGCGCTGGTAACCTTCTCCGTCCGCAGAACGCTCGGGCGCAGCCACACCACCCCGTGCGCTCATCCCGACTCGTTCGCGTAGCGCGCTCGCCGTGGCGGCTGCCAGCCCCGAAGGCCGTTGCCAGGTCACCATGCGGCTCTCCAGGGGCTCTCTATCAGACCCGCGACCCCGCCCGGTCCTTCGAGCCGGAATCCCGCGCCCCCGCACACACGGTTCAATCCTGCCATCACATTCCTGCCTCTCACCGTCGGGCGTCGCTCCCTTGCCGCACAGCAACGCGCCTCACTTGTCATAGCCCATGGCTCATAATCGGACACCCGGGGCGGTCACGTCAGCTGCTGCACATCCGGGCGGCCGGGTCCAATCGCGGCCGCCCGGTGTCCCGGTCGTCACCTAGCCGCGCGGCAGTCCAAGCCCGCGCGTGGCGATGATTCCCTTCTGCACCTCGGTGGTACCGCCCGCGATCGTCGAGCTGACCGCCTGCATGTATCCCATCGAGGCCCGGTTGCGCACCCCACCGTGCATTCCATAAAGGTGCATCGAAAGCGTCGCGATTCGCTGCTGCAGCTCGCTCGAGTACATCTTGCACATGCTTGCCTCGTAGTTCGGGATCAGCCCCCGTACCTGCATGCTCACGACCCGGTAGCTCAGCATCTTCGCCACCTCGCACTCAATCCAGCGGTCAACGAACTCGGCCTTCACCTTCGGGTTCCGCGTAAACGAGACCTCACTGCCTTCCTTCGCCTGCCGGATGAGCCCTTCCAGCACCTTGCGCACCCCGATGGCGTTGCCAATAGACGAGCGCTCGAAGTCGAGCGTCGTCGTGCCCACGTACCAGCCCCGGTTCTCCTCGCCAACGCGGTTCCGCACCGGAACGCGCACATCTTCGAAGAAGACCTCGTTGAAAGTCTGCGTTCCTGCCAGCGTGGTCAGCGGCCGAACGGTCACGCCCGGGCTCTTCATGTCGACGAGCAGGTAGGTGATTCCCCGGTGCTTCGGCGCGTCCGGGTCCGTTCGCACGAGCATGTACATCCAGTCCGAGAACTGAGCGCCCGTCGTCCAGATCTTCTGCCCGTTGATGACATACTCGTCGCCGTCGCGCACGGCACGCGTCTGCAGAGCGGCCAGGTCGCTCCCGGCGCCCGGTTCGCTATACCCCTGGCACCAGATCACCTCACCCTTGAGGATGCGGCTCAGGTGCTCCGCCTTCTGCTCTTCGGTCCCGTGCTCGATCAGGGTCGGGCCGATCATCATTACCCCGAAGCCGCCCAGGTTGCCGGGAACCCCCGCCTCGGCGAACTCCTCGTTCATCACGAACTGGTCCACGATGGACATGTCCGCGCCGCCGTACTTCGCCGGCCACGAAGGTGCTATCCAGCCCCGCGCCGCTACCTTGTCGCGCCACTCCTTGATCGCCCCCAGGCGCCCGAACAGTGAACCCTCCCCCATCTCGCCGCTGCCGCGTAGTGCCGCAGGCGTCTCCCTGTCGATGAATCCGCGGACCTCCGTGCGCCACGCCGCCTCGTGTGCGCTGTCTCCCAGGTTGATGGCCATGTGCTCGCTTCCTGCCTTTGAATGTTCGTTGCCACATTGTCGGGGAGTGTTTACCGCCCGGCAAGCAAGACGGCGAATCGAACCCGGCCCGCCCCCCTATCGAAAACTCGATGCATTCGCCCCTTGATGATCTCTCCACTTGTGATAGGATTCACATTGTTCCAAAGAGAAGCGCAGGCTGGCTGGTCCGTCCCTCCCTGAATCGCTCTGCTATCACTTTTCCCCCTCCGCCGCCTGCGCTTCCAACAAGAGAGGCTCCTCGTTCCCGGGGAGCCTCTCCTGTTGTTCGGGGCTCAGCACTTCAGGGCGTGATCACGAGATCCTCTCCCCCATCAACCCGAATCACGTTTCCCGTCATCCACTCCGTTCCATCAGCTGAAAGCGCCACGATCACGCGGGCGACATCTTCGGGCGTCGTCATCCGCTGCGATGGGTTGGCGCCGCGGGCGAATTCGCGCAACCGTTCGGCCCCGGGGATCTTGCTCAGCGCCGGGGTGTCGGTGACCCCCGCCTGGATGGCATTTGCCGTGGCCCCATGCGGGGCCAGCTCCACCGCGAGCTGCCGCAGGTGCGACTCGAGGACCGACTTCGCCGCCGACACCGCGCCATAGCCCGGGATGACGCGCTGGTTGCCTGCGCTCGTCATTCCATAGATGCGCGTGCCCTTCCCTACGAGTCCCGCGTTGTAAAGGTCCTGCACCCAGTACACGAGGCTGTTTGCCATCGTGTCCAGCGTCATCTCTATCTGCTTCTGGCTCAGCGCTGCGCCGTTGGAGTCTGGTAGAAGTCCCAGCCCGGTCGTCCCAAACGCAATCGAATGCAGGACCACGCGCAGGGGCCGGCGCGCAAGCGCTGCCATCTCTGCCACCCCCGCCTGCCGCTTCTCGGCATCTGCCACGTTGATGTTGAAGAACTTCGCCTGAACGCCCAGCTTCTCGATGCCGCTGATGATCGCCTCAACCGCCGGCATTGCCTGGCGGCGGTCCAGGTGAACTCCGAGGATGTTCGACCCGTTCCGCGCCAGCTCGAGCGCCACGGCCGCACCAAACCCGCTGGATGCCCCGAGAACCAGGGACCATTCGCCGCTGAATTGCTTTGTCATGGCCACCTAAGGTACCTCTCCGAACGAACCACGGGAACCCGGTTGCCCCTGCTGCGGGCATTTCCTTCGTTCCTGATATGCTTTGCCCATGCCTCCACGACAGGCCACAGCACGCCCCTGGCAGGAACGCTGGGACGAAATGAAGCCGGCGCCGTTTCGCCTCACCCGCGAGGTGTTGCCGGGTCTCTACCAGGTGCGAACGCGCGGTTCCCGCGCCTACCTCATCGTTGACGACGAGATCACCCTCATCGACACCGGCAACCCCGGATCCGGCATCCGCGTGCTCAAGGCCCTGCAAGAGATCGGCCGCTCGCCCGAAGACATCAAGCACATCGTCATCACGCACTACCACATCGACCACGTCGGCGGGCTGCCCGAACTGCAGAAACACGTCAACGCCCGCACCGGCGTTCACCTCGCCGAAGCGCCCCACGTCGAGAGCGACGAGCCGCTTCCCAACCCGTTCATCCATCCCCTGTTGGCCAGGATCTGCGAGCCCTACCTGCTGCGCCAGGACCCCGGTTCGGCGCGCGTTGACGTTCACCTCAACGATGGCGACGAGCTTCCCGCCCTTGGAGGCATGCGTATCGTGCATGCTCCCGGCCACACCGCCGGTAGCATCTCCATTCACTTCCCGAACCGCGGCCTGCTGCTTGTCGGCGATGCCATGCAGTTCAAGTTTGGACGGCTGATGCTGCCGAGCCGCCTGTTCACGCAGGACATGGCAGCCGCAGCGGCCTCGGTCCGCAAGCTTGCCACCCTGGACTTCGACACGCTCTGCTTCAGCCACTTCCGTCCCATCCTCACGGGCGCCGATGCCCAGGTCCGCCAGTTCGCGGCAACCCTCCCCGTGGGTCCATCGTGAATACCCTCGTTGACCTGCTCGAACAGACTGCCAGGGAGAACCGCGACCGGCCGGCCCTGCTCATGCGGCTCGGGGTCCGCTCCATTCGCTACACCTACGGCGAGCTTGAAGATCGGGCCCACGCCTACGCCCGCCTAATGTCCCAGCGGCACGTGGCGAAAGGCGACCGCGTGCTCCTCTGGGCGCCGAATCAGCCCGACTGGGTGGCGGCCATGTTCGGCGCCTTCCTCGTAGGGGGTGCCCTGGTTCCGCTCGACGTGCGGAGCTCGCGCGAATTCGTCGAGCGCGTTGTCTCCCAGACCGAGCCCGTTCTCGCCTTCGCCGGGCACGACCAGGCAGCCATCCTGCGTGAACTCGAAGTCCCGGTCGTCGAAATGGAGACGATCCGCCTCCCCGCCGGCGACAGGGTTGCACCCGCTCCCATCGGCCGCGACGACACGGCCGAGATCATCTTCACCTCGGGAACCACCGGCGACCCCAAGGGCGTGGTCCTCTCGCACTACAACATCGTCTCCAACGTCGAGGCGGCGCTGACGATGATTCACATCTCCCGCGACAGCCGCCTGCTCTCGCTCCTGCCCCTGAGCCACATGTTCGAACAGACCGGTGGCTGCCACGCTGCGCTCTCCGCCGGCGCCTCCATCTACTACCCGGCCAGCCGCCAGCCGGCAGCCCTCGCCCGCGTCATGCAGGACTGGAAGCCGACGATCATCATCGCCGTGCCCCAGGTCCTTTCCCTCTTCATGAACGGCATCGAGCGCGAAGCCACAAACCAGGGGCGCATGGCAATGCTCAACAGGCTGCGCCGCCTGGCCGCTCCCCTTCCCCCCAGGGCGCGCCGGACGCTCTTCCGTTCTGTCCTTGGCCGCTTCGGGGGACAGATCGACTTCATCGCCAGCGGCGGCGCCGCCCTCGATTCCGAAGTGCAGCTCAAATGGGAGGCAATGGGCATCCCCATCGTCGAAGGCTACGGCGCCACCGAGGCCGCCCCGATTGTGAGCATCAACCCCCGCAACGACCGGAGGTTGAAGAGCGTCGGCCGCCCGCTGCCGGGCCAGCAGGTCCGCGTCACCGAGGATGGTGAGGTGCAGACGCGCGGCCCCAACATCTTCAAAGGGTACTGGAACAACGACGCCGCCACCGCCGCTGCCTTTGACGAGGACTGGTACAGGACCGGCGACCTCGGCTACATCGAGGACGGATACCTATTCCTCAAGGGCCGCAAGAAAGACCTCATCGTCCTTGCCGATGGGCAAAACGTCTATCCCGAGGATATTGAGGGAATCCTCTGCCGCCAGTCCGGTATCGTCGATGCTGTGGTTGTCGGCCTGGAGCGCGATGGCGACGTCCGGGTCCACGCCGTTCTCATTGAGCACCAGCCCGGCGCCGCCGAACAGGCCGTGCGCGCCGCCAACGCTCAGCTCGACGACCGCCAGCAGATCATGGGTTCCACCGTCTGGCCGGAAGAGGATTTTCCCCGCACGCACACCCTCAAGGTTCGCAAGAACCTCGTTACTGACTATCTGAAAGGCCTCGAGGTCTCAGCGCCTGCCCCCGCCGCCGGCGCCGCTGACACCGACGAGCTGCGGCGCGTGGTAGCCTCGTGCTGCAAGTTCGAAGGCGCAATCCTCGAAAGCCACACCCTCGGCGCTGACCTGGGCCTCGATTCCCTGGGGAGGGTCGAGCTGCTGTCGGCCATCGAAGAAGAGATAGGTGTGTTTGTTGATGACACGGAGATCGGCCCGCAGACCACCGTGGCGGACCTGCGAGCAATGACGGAGCGGGGCGAACGCCGGCCGAAGACCCATCGCTTCCCGGGCTGGCCACGGAGCCGGCCCGTGCGCTGGCTCCGGCGAGCCCTCATGTCGGGCATCGTCTTCCCTCTCCTGCGCCTCGGTTACAGCGTCGAGGTGCGCGGCCGTGGCCGCTTCCGGGACTTGAACGAGCCGTGCCTCATTGTCAGCAACCACAACATGCACGTGGACCACTCCCTCCTCCTGCGCAGCATGCCCGCCTCCTTCCGCCAGCGTGTGGCCGTTGCCGCTGCCGCCAGCGATATCTTCGGAAACCGGCTGCGGGGCTTCTCCGCCAGCCTCCTGGGCAACGCCTTCCCATTTGCCAAGGAGGGCAGCGGCGTCCGCGAAAGCCTTGAGCACGTCGCCAGGATGCTCGAAGAAGGCTGGAACGTGCTCATCTTCCCCGAGGGCAAGCTGACCGTTCTTGGCCCCACCCAGCCCTTCAAGAGCGGCACCGGCCTGCTCGCCGTCGAGACAGGCGTCCCCGTGCTCCCCATGCGCATCGATGTCCTGCGGCCTGGTTTCTACGAGGGAAAGTGGCTGCCGCATCCCCGTGCCCGCGTGCGCGTCAACATCGGCGCGCCGATCACCTTCGAGCCCGGCACCAGCTACTCCGAAGCCACCGAACGCCTCGAAGCCGCCGTTCGCGAAGCCTGACCACCGCTCAGGCCGAACAGAGCCTTCGCACCACCTCGTACATCACCTGCAGCCCAAGGCGAATGTTCTCAATGCTGATCCGCTCGTTGTGACCGTGAATCGTTGCCAGGTCCTCCATTGGCAGCAGACACGGCACGAACCCGTAGGCCGGCGTCCCCCGCACACGGTAGATCCTCGAGTCGGTGAAACCCGGTGTCAGCTCAGGCGCCAGCCGGGCCCCCTCCACCATCTCGGCGCAGACCTCGGCTACCGTCCGCGTGAACTCGGAATCGAGCGGCGAGGACGCCCCCTGGTAGCGGTTCAACACCTCCACCTCAACCCGCTCATCATCGATAACCGCGCCCAGCGCCGCCATAAACTCGTCCGCGTCGGCATCCGGGAGCAGACGGCAATCGAGCGTTGCACTGGCCTCCGCGGGGATGACGTTGACCTTCACCCCCGTTGAGATGGTGGTGAGCGAGATGGTGTTCGCCAACCGTGCCCGCGCGGCCGGGTTCCCGGCAGCAGAGGCGAGGATTGCCGCTTCGCTGCCTCCCGGGCCCAGCCCTGCCGCGGCCAGCGCTTCGAAATGAGCCCGCATCACTGGCGTCACCCGAGCTTCCTGTTGCCAGTTGCGGATGCGGTCGAGCGCCTTCACCAGCCGCTCCGCGCAGTTGTCGCCATGCGGAACCGAGCCGTGCCCGGGCCTTCCGCGCGTCACCAGCCGCAGCCAGAGGGGGACTTTCTCCCCCGGTGCAAACGAGAACACGGGCGTGGTGCCGCCTGCCAGGTCTGCAACGCCGTAGGCCCCTTCGTTGATTACTAGCTCGGCATCCAGCCAGTCCGGGCGGTTCCGTTCGAGCCATGCAGCCCCGAATTCGCTTCCTGCCTCCTCATCGGCCACTGCCAGGAAGGTGACCGCACGCTTGAGGCGAACCTCCTGCCGCTTGAGCAGAATCACGGTCATCAGCTCGATCACGCCCATGGCCTTCATGTCTAGAGCTCCGCGCCCCCAGATGTATCCATCGCGTACATCACCGCCGAAGGGGTCGATACCCCAGAACTGCCGCTCCACCGGCACCACATCTGTGTGGTTCAGGAGGCAGATACCTCCCGTGCCCGGTCCAATGTGGGCAATCAGATTCGACCGCCCCGGCGCCGGGGCCGCTGTTTCGTAGCGAATCCCTTCCGAGGCCAGGATCCCGCCCAGGAAGGCGACTGCGCGCTCTTCGTTGCCCGGCGGGTTCGAAGTGTCGATGCGAATGTACTCACGAAGGATGCCCACGGCCTCGTTGGTGGCTGCGTCCCAGTCGATCGGTTTGGTCATCAGGGCTCATTCCGGGTGCGGGATTGGCGGAGTGTACCCCGCCACCAGGCGCACGTGTACCGCTCTCGAGGTGCTCCCGGTTGTGGCAACGGCCGCTTCCGCACATAGTTGCCGTCGTGGAAGTCGCCGTGATGTTGGTGGCAGGCGCCGCCGGGCTCACCTTTGGCTGGTTTGCGGCAGGCTGGCAGCATCTCCTCTACCGGCAGCCCGAATACCGGGACCATCCAATGAGCGGCACCCGGCTCCTCCGGTACCGCATTGCGCTGGCGGTGACGTGTGCCATCGCGGCCGCGCTGGCCCTGCGACCGGACCACTACGAGCCCGGTGCCGCCGTTCTCACTGCCTGCTTCCTGCTCGTGCTCGCCGTGCTCTCCAGCACCGACTTCGAACGCCGGATCATCCCCAACCGGCTTCTCTACCCGTCCCTGGTGGCCGCCGCTGCATTCTGCTGGGCCTGGCCCGACCGCTCGGTTGCGGGCGTCTGGCTGGGTGCCGCCTTCGCCGTCGCCGTGGCCGCTGGCCTGTTTTCCCTGGGTCTGCTCCTCGGCGCCATCCTCAAGGTTCGCGGCACCACCTTCGGCCTTGGCGATGTAAAGCTCATCCTGCTCATCGGGCTGCTTGCCGGGTGGCCGGCTGCGATGTCTGCCCTCTTCCTGGGCGTCGTTGCCGCCGGTGTGCCCAGCCTGGTCCTGCTCGCCACCGGCGGCGCCCGGCGATACTTCAGCTACGGGCCGTACCTCGCCCTCGGAGCGGCGCTCGTCCTGGTCTGGCCCGGCCGCTTCACCTAGTAGACCCCGGGAACCAGCCTCCAGCGCACCTGCCGCGCGTACTGGGCGTAGTCGCCCGTTTCGGTCAGCACTCGCTCCTCGGCGTTCATCCGGTACACCTGGAACGCCATGATCACGGCGAACAGGGCAACGTTATACGCGTGCGGATTGGCAACCACGAACCCCGTCATCGTCACCGCGTGCGCGAAGTAGATCGGATGACGCACGATGCGGTACGGGCCGTTCACCTTCAGCCCCCGGTTCGCCGCCACAATCCCAAAGCTCCGGCCCAGCGCCGTGAAGCACACAATTGTCAGGCACAGGCCTGCCATCTGGATTCCCGTGCCCGTTACTGCCAGGCCGTCCCACACCCCGTCAACCGGCATGAACGCGAACGGCAACCAGCTCCCGGCCGCGGCCACCCAGTCGATGAGCCGCCGCGACGTGGCCTTGCTCCGCCGCCGCGTCAGGAACAACCCCACCAGCAGCGCCTGCTCAACCACAAACGGCAGGCTCGTGTAGGCGCCATCGCCCACCACCCGGCGGATGTGCGCATAGAAGAAGAAAGCAGCAATCAGGATTAGCGCCGCGTCCTGGGCCATCGCGCTGTAGCGGCCCAGTCTCTCTCCTATTGCGTTGCCATAAGGGGATTGGGCGCCGGTTCTCTGCATTTGCTACCTCTCCCGCCGCCCATGGTGAACAGCGTCTCCGCTCACATCTAGATTCGGCAGGAATCGCCGCAGGCTAAGTCCACGATGCCCGCGGATTCCCGGCGCCACCGCTATGGGGAAATTCCGTGAACACCCGGTGATAGGCCTTTAGGGCTCGCTTCTGCAGACGACTCTGCTAGTAGCTCCAGTCGGTGGAGCGGCCGGACCCAGGCGGCCCGGTCCTTCGAAGGCCACCCCGGGCGGAAGGGGGTCGAAGGAACGGCCGTGAGGGATTGGCCAGCACCACGCGGTCGGAACCCCGAGCGGTTGGGGGTCGATGCCAGCGGGTGATGGCCGGGGAGGCCCGGGCGAACTGCCGGCGGAACAAACACCACGGGGATATCCCGAAAACAAGGAAGAGGTAGGAACCAAACATGTCGAAGCTTCAGAACTGGGCCGCCAGGAAGTACATCCAGCTCACCCACCGTGACGAAGAGGGCCAGGGCCTTGCCGAATACGGCCTCATCCTCGCCCTCATCTCCGTCGCCTGCATCATCGCCCTCACCGCCCTGGGCGGCAACATCAACAACACGCTCGGCGCCGTCAACGCGGCCTTCTAGCAGAGCGTCACAGAACACTGGCGGGGTGGGGACGATTTCCATCGCCCCACCCCGCTCCTCATTTCCGGGCCATGAGAAGGACCAGGGGGCGAACGTGGACAGCGGCATGAACCTGGATGATGCGAACACCGGATTGGCAGCCGCCAGCGGTGGCCTCCGCGGGCTGCTCCGGCGTTTTCGCAGGACCGATGCCGGACAGGCGCTGGTCGAATTCGCGCTTGTGCTGCCGGTCATGCTCATGATGCTCTTCGCGCTCGTGGACTTCGGCCGCGGCTTCTATACCTGGCTGGTGGTCACGAACGCCGCCCGCGAAGGCGCCCGCGTCGGCGCCACGCAGAAGCCGCTCACCGACATCCAGCAGCGCATTCTCGATAGCGCCACCGGTGTCGACACCACTGACCTGACGATCACCGTGACCAACGTCCAGGGCCCGCGGGGTCAGCCCATCGTTGTCGATCTCAGCTACGACTTCCAGTTCGTCACACCGATCGGGAACCTCTTGAACTTGCTCAGTGGGGGGACACTGAACGCGCCGACCATCACAAGCACCGCCTCAATGCGGCTCGAATAGCGCATGGTGCAACCCCGGCAAGGAGAAGCAGAGATGTCTGGAAAGGTGCGAACCCGCCCCCAGGATGAATCCGAGGCTGGCGCGACTCTCGTCCTGTTCGCAGCCGGCCTCATCGCCTTCCTTGGCATCGTGGCCCTGAGCATTGACGTCGGCCGCCTCCTCTGGGCGCGCACCCAAATGCAGGCCGCCGTCGATGCCGCCGCCCTCGCCGCGGCCCAGAGCATGCCAAGCCAGACCGATGCCGCGAACAAGGCCAGCGAATACTGGATCGCAAACAGCGGCTTCATCCGCAGCCAGGGCGACAATGTCCAGCTCGCCGTCTCTTACCCAGCCGGCAACAAGGCTATTCGCGTCCGTGCCGACGCCGACATCCCCACCTGGTTCGCCCGCATCTTCGGCATCAACAACTGGCACGTGTGGGCCGAAGGGGACGCCGAATCCCAGGTACTCGATATCGCCGTCGTCCTCGACATCTCCGGGTCAATGTGCTTTGACTCCTACACGCAGACCGAGAGCGGCAGCTCCTACCGTATGAGCCCCGGGCGGCTCACCCCCGCGGGCGGCTTTGCCTTCCCGCGCCTGGCTGCCTCCATCCCCGCAAGCACCGGCTCCAGCATCACCATCACGCTCAACGACGTTCGCATCTTCACCAGCACATCCTCGTCTACCAACAGAAGCAACTTTGGCACCTCGTGGAACTCCACCACCCCCTACTGGCAGCGCTCCAGCTCGGGCAACTTCCGCGCCGGCATCATCCAGATCGACAACGAGATCTTCCAGATCACGGCCGTCAACGCCGCCGCCAAACAGCTCACTGTCACCCGGGCCCGCACCAACCAGTCAACCGGTGTTCCCACCGTCATGCAGGCCCACGCCGCCAATGCCGAGGTCTGGGCCAACCGCACCGGGTATAGCAGCACGGGCGACTATTGCAACCAGGCCAGCTACTACCAGGCGACGACGTCCCAGAACGGCCCCCACCAGCCATTCGATTCTGCCATCTCCAACGCCCAGTACTTCACCACGCTCTTTGACCCGGCGTACGACAAGATCGGGCTGGCATCGTACTCCACCTCGGCCACAAACCGGCGCACCCTGACCAGCGACTTCGCCAACGTTCGCTCGGCCATGGACAGCATCCTCTATCCGGTCGGGTCCACGAACATCGCCCACGGCATTGGCATGGGCCGCCAGATCCTTGATGGATCGGGCAAACGGGCGAACGCTGTCAGGGTCCTCGTCATCCTCACCGACGGTATCCCCAACGTCTCCTGCAGCAACGGCTACAACTCGTCGAGCTGCTCCACCGTCAATCATTCCTCGCCGTCGAGCTGTCCCGCCACCGCTACCGGGGCTGTGAACGACTCCATCAACCAGGCCGCTGTTGCCAGGGCCGCCGACATCATCGTCTTCACAATCGGCCTCGGCGATGGCGTGCTCGACTGCATCCTTGAAGACATTGCCGCCGCCGGCGGCGGCACCTACTACAAGGCGCCTACAACCGCCGAACTCGACGACGCCTTTGAGGCCATCGCAGCCCAGACGCACATCGCACTGGTCAGGTAAGCCACCAGTTCCATGCGGCCGATTCACATGGGGGAGTGCCACCAGGCTCTCCCCCATGTTCTAAGAAACGCTCGCGCAGGGCCGAAAGAGTTGCCCCTGCGGCCTGTGGCGGGGTGACCCCCGCGCCGATATTCCAATGGGAGGACCAGTACTATGGCACGTTCAATAACAGCAGTCGCGGGGAACTCATCGCGCAACCGGGCAGTCCTCATGCTCGCAGCCGTATTCGGCCTGTTGAGCGCCGTGCTGGTTTTCGCGTTCCTCAGCGGCCAGGGTGGCGGAGATAGCGCCGACAGGGCCCTGAGCCCCAGCGATGGCGCCGAGTCGGTGGTTGTGGTGTCAAGGAACGTCAACGTCGGCGAAAAGATCTCCGCCGACATGCTCACGACCCGAACCCTGCCGAAGAGCCTCGTGCTCGCCGGCGGCGCCGCCAAGGCCGAAGACCTCGTGGGCAAGGTGGCCACAACCCCGCTCTTCGCAGGCGAACAGGTGCTCCTCGCCAAGGTCACCTCGTTCGAAGGCCAGAACACCGTCGCCTACAAGGTCCCCGATGGCATGCGCGCCATCTCGGTCCAGGTCCCCCACGAGGCGTGGATCGCTTCCGGCCTCATTCAGCCCGGCGACCGGGTCGACGTGCTCGCCATCCTCACCCTCACCGAAGTTGACCCGCTCACCGGCGAAGAAAAGCCCAAGATCACCGGCGCCGTCATCGCCGAGGATGTCGAAATCCTTGCCATGTCCCAGGTGCTCGTGAAGTCCGTGCCCAACCTCGATGCAAAGAAGACGTCATCCGGCCAGGGCGCCGGCGACGGGGAAGGCTCCACTGGCGATGCCGGCACCGCGACAGGGGCCACGGCTCCCGTCTCCACCGGCGACCCCCTCAAGGACGCCGAGACCTACGAGAAGGCCGTTTCGGTCACCCTCGCACTCACGCCCGAGCTCGCTGCCGGCATCGCGATTGTCGACGCCATCAAGGACGACGTTGCCCAGTATCGCCTCATGCCCCGCCAGAAGGGCGATTCCACCCGGCTCAGCGGAGCGACCTCCTGGAGCCTCGATGACGTCCTGGCAGGCCTGAAGAAGAAGTAGGCGGCAACGCCCCATATCGAGAACCCGTGGTCGGGCGCCGGCAATCGCGGCGCCTTTCCACACAGAACCAGAGGCGCCCGGTGGTCCCGGGCAGCGAAGACGGTGGAGGAACAGCCAATGGCCAGGGTGCCGCAGGTGATTGTGGTAGACCCCGACCGCGAAAGCGCGGGAGAGGTCCAGAAGATGCTCAACATGCTCGGACTCTCAGTCATTGCGAGCACCGGCTACGGCGTGGAAGCCTTCACCCTGGCCTTCCAGCTCAAGCCCGACATCGTCCTGATGCGCATCGAAGAACCGCTCGTCAGGCCCGTGCAGACCCTCGGCCGGTTGACCGATGGCCTCCCCGACCTGCCCGTCATCGTCTACTCCACCGAGGCCAACATCCGCCTGATGCGCCAGTCCATGGTCTCCGGCGCATCGGACTACCTCCAGGAACCACTCTCCGAAGAGGAGGTCGAATCCTCCATCATGCGCGTGCTTGAGCGCAAGGAGCGCGAAGCAATGCGCCGCCGCGGAGAGCTCGAAGACCCCGTCCCCCAGGGCACCATCATCACCATCTTTGGCGCCAAGGGCGGCATCGGCAAGACCACCATCGCTTCCAACCTCGCCGTCGCCCTCGCCACCGAGGCCCATCAGACCGTGGCCCTCGTCGACATGGACACACGCTTCGGCGACGTTGCCATCACCATGGACATCCCCGTGGAGCGCTCCATCGCCGACCTCGCCCGCAACCTCGATAGCGTCGATCGCAACACCCTCCGCGACTACCTCGTACGTCACGAATCCGGCGTCTACATCCTTCCCGCACCCACACGGCCCAGCGACTGGCGCAACCTCCACGCTCAGCACATCCGCGATGTCGTTGACGTGCTCGCCCAGACCCACGACTTCGTCATCCTCGATACCCCCGGAACCTTCAACGAAATCGTCGCCGCCGCCATCGAAGTTGGCACCATGATCCTCCTTATCACCACGCTCGATATGGCCAGCATCAAGGACACGGTGCTCGCCCTCGAAATGCTCCACGAGCGCTTTGGAAACGATGAAGAGCGCGTCAAGGTGGTCCTCAATCGCGCCGGGATGGACACCGGCGTCAGGGAGAAAGACGTCGAACGCACCCTGGACTCCCCGCTCTGGCGGCGCATACCCCAGGACAACGAGGTCGTGAAGTCCGCCCAGCTCGGACGCCCGATCGTCATGAGCAAGCCCAACAGCAAGGTCTCCAGCGAAATCCGCGATGTCGCGCGAGCCCTTGCAGGCGTACGAAATCGAGCCAACGGCCACAAGGCAGGTGGAGGCGGCTTTGGCAAGCTCCTTCGCCCCCTGTTCCGGAAATCGGCCTAGGCGCGCAGCCGGGAAGGAAGGCCATCCGTGTCAGAACCAATGCAGGACCGTTCATCCCCTGGCGAGGAGCCCCGGCCGTTCGGCTGGGCCGGCGCCCGGCGCCGCTTTGGCCAGGCCGAATCCGCGGGCGATTCCTCTCCCGCCTCGGCTCATGAGTCCGCGCCAAACCCCCCGGACGAACCCGCCCTCACGCCGCGACTCCGGCCCTCCGGCCAGTTCGGGGCATCCCGGCGGCGCTGGGGCGCGGGCACTGACCTCCCCTCTCACCCGGAACCCGAAGCCGCTCCACCCCCGGTACGCCCCCTGCCCCTTCGGCCGGCCGGCACCACCGGCCCAACCCCCGCCCCGGCTCCCGACCCCGCTCCCGACCAGGCGATGCGCCGCCGCTCGATGGAGAACCGCACTCCTGCTACAGTCCCCACAAGAGGCAACCCCCAGGCTGAGGCCGCCAAGACGCGGCTCCACGAACTGCTCATCGAAGAGCTCGAACACGGCGTTCTCGAAGGCCTCGACCCCGGCTCCCAGCGCGATGCCGTGGTTCGCGCCGCCCGTGAGCTCATCGTCCAGGAACAGATCCAGCTCGGAGGAATGAGCCGCGACGAGCTCGTCGAAGCCGTCGCCGATGAGGTGCTCGGCCTCGGCCCCCTGGAACCACTCCTCCGCGACCCGGCCGTCTCCGAAATCATGGTCAACGACCTCGATAAGATCTTCTTCGAACAGGAAGGACGCATCTTCCGCAGCCCCGCTCGCTTCCGCGACAGGCAGCACGTGATGCGCATTGTCGAACGCATCGTCGCGCCGCTCGGCCGCCGCATCGACGAGTCGAGCCCCATGGTCGATGCCCGCCTTCCCGATGGCTCCCGCGTCAACATCACCATTCCGCCCGTCTCGCCGAAGGCGCCCAGCATCACCATCCGCAAGTTCCGCGCCGACAAGATGCGCATGGCCGACCTCATTGCCGTCGGCGCCCTCAGCGACGCCACCGCCGAGTTCCTCGCCATGTGCATCAGGGCCAAGCTGAACATCATCATCAGCGGTGGTACCGGCACCGGTAAGACCACCATGCTCAACGCGCTCTCATCGTTCATTCCCAACACCGAACGAATCGTCACCATCGAGGACCCTTCCGAACTCCGCCTTCAGCAGGAGCACGTGATCACCCTCGAAGCGCGCCCCCCCAGCATCGAAGGCAAGAACGCCATCCACCAGCGTGACCTCGTGCGAAACAGCCTTCGCATGCGCCCCGACCGCATCATCATCGGCGAGGTTCGCGGCCCTGAATGCTTCGACATGCTCCAGGCCATGAACACCGGTCACGAAGGGTCCATCTCCACCGTCCACGCCAACAACCCGCGCGACGCCATCGCCCGCATGGAGAACCTCGTCCTCATGGCCGGAATGGACCTGCCGATGCGCGCCATCCGCGAACAGATAGCCTCGGCCATCGATGTCATCATCCAGGTCCAGAGGCTCCAGGATGGCTCCCGCAAAGTCAGCCATGTCACCGAAGTCAGCGGCATGGAAGGCGAGGTAATCACTCTCCAGGACGTCTTCCTCTTCAAGCTCGACCATGTCGACCACGATGGGCGCGTGCGCGGCTCCATGCAGCCAACCGGCCTCCGGCCGTCGTTCGTCGAGAAGTTTGCTATGGCCGGCATCGAACTGCCCAACCACCTCTTCGATGGCGGAAAGGAATGGTGAGATGACACCGATCCTCCTCCTCGCTGCTGCCACAACCGGCGCCTTCGCCTTTACGGTGACCCTGTGGCTCACGGGCTTCGGCGCCATTTCGGCGGAGGCCACGGGCCGCCTCGCAAGGCTGCGCGATGCCGGCGCCAACGTACCCGCTGCCCGGCAGGCAGAACCCTTCAGCCTCCGCAAGCGCGGCGGCATCAGCCTGGGCGGCGTCAACGTCGTCTCGGCCAACATCTCCCAGAAGTGGACCACCCAGCTGGAGCGTGCGGGGCTCACCCTCAACGCCCGCGAGTACCTGATCCTGCGCCTCATTATTGCCCTCGCCGCAGGCGCCATCGGAGTGCTGCTATTGCCCATTCCCGTCCTCGCCATTGGCGTGGCACTGCTGGGCTTCATGGGAATGGGCGTCTGGCTCAACCTGCGAATCGCTTCCCGCAAGCGAAAAATCGAGGGCCAGGTGGTCGAAATGCTCCAGATGCTCGCCAGCGGCCTTCGCGCGGGCTTCGGCCTGCTCCAGGCGCTGGAAGCCTCGGCCGAGCAGCTCCCCGACCCACTCGCGGTGGAGATCCGCCGCACCCTCCGTGACATCGCCGTTGGCGCCAGCGTCGAACAGGCGCTCTCCGCTCTCAACGAGCGCATCGGAAGTGCCGATGTCGACATCGTCATCACGGCAATGCTAATTCAGCGCTCCGTCGGCGGTAACCTCGCCGAAATCCTCGACAACGTCGCCCACACCATGCGCGAACGCGAGCGCATCCGCGGCGAGATCAGGACGCTGACCTCGCAGCAGCGGCTCACCGGCTTCGTCATCGGCGGAATCCCGATCGGTCTGCTCATCATCTTTATGGCCATCAGCCCCGACTTCACCGGGCTGCTCTTCACCGACCCCACGGGAAGGATGATGCTGGGCACGGCCGCCGTGATGGAGGTCCTCGGCTTCCTCGTCATCCGCAAGATCGTGAACATCGAGGTCTGATGCCATGGCTCTTCTGATCGCATTCGCCACGTTCTTCTCCGTGACATTGACCGCCTACGGCCTGCTCGCGCGGACCGAGAACAACGCCATGGACGTTCGCCTCGGCGGCCTCCGCTACCAGCGCCGGCGAGAGGCGCTCCCCGATGCTGAAGCTGCGTTCTCGGCCCGGGTACTCCGCCCACTCCTGCGCAACGTCAGCCGCCGCGCCAATGCTGCCCTCCCTTCGTCCATCTCCGAGCGTCTCGAAACGTCGATCCTGCAGGCAGGCCTGAAGCTCACCGCGGGCCAGTTCCTCGTCATCCTCGCAATCGCCGGTGGCCTCTTCCCCGTGCTGGTGGCGGTGTTCTTCCTCAGTGCGGGGACACCCTCGCAGATGGTGCTCCTCTACTGGGGCGGGCTTGTGGTTCTCGGCCTTTACGGTCCCAGGCTCTGGCTCGGTTCCCGGATCAAGAAGCGCCAGAAGGCCATCTGGCGTTCATTGCCCGATGCATTCGACCTCATCACCGCCTCTGTCGAAGCGGGCCTCGGCATCGACGCTGCCTTCTCGCGCGTAATCGAAAAGGTGGAAGGCCCGTTCGCAGCCGAGCTCACCCGCACCATGCGGGAGATAACCATGGGCCGGGCCCGCCGCGACGCATTCCAGGACATGGCTAACCGCACAGGCGTCGATGAGCTGAGGTCGCTGGTAAACGCCATCATCCAGGCCGAACAGATGGGTATCTCTATCGGTACCGTCATCCGCGTCCAGACCGGTGTCATTCGGACTAAACGGCGCCAGAGGGCTGAAGAAGCCGCCTTCAAGGCGCCCATCAAGATGGTCTTCCCGCTCGTCTTCTTCATCTTCCCGGCGATCATGGTTGTGATCGGCGGTCCCGCTATCCTCCAGGTCATGAACCTGGGCAAGTAGCCGCCGGGAATGCTCGCCATCCGCGACACCACCGCCGGCGTCACCCTGGCAACCGCTGCCGGTGAAGCCCGCAACCCATGGACTCGCTTCTGGGGGCTCATGTTTCGCCGCCGCCTGGGCAACGGGCATGGCCTCGTCATCCAGCCCTGCGGCTCGATTCACATGATGTTCATGCTCTTCTCAATTGACGCGGTGTTCTTCGACCGCGACCTCAAGGTCACCCGCGTCGCTCGCAATGTGCGGCCCTGGATTGGCCTCGCCTTTGGAGGGCGCGGTGCGCACGGCGTGATTGAGTTGCCCGCCGGCGCCGCACCCGGCACGTTCCCCGGTCACCAGATCGAATTCACCCAGTGCAACTGAGGTCCGCGCCTGCACCGTTCGCGTATCCGGCGCCCTAACTCCTGCTTGTGCCGGCCTTTAGCCTCTCGACAATGGCAGGCAGGCTCTCACCCGCGGAAGCGCGGATTACCACCTCGGCGAGGCCGCTTAGCGGCGTCTCTTCCGGATTGATCTCGATGAGGGGAACACCTCGTCTGCAGGCCATCACCGGGAACTCGGCCGCCGGGTACACGACCGCCGATGTTCCCACGACAAGGAACAGGTCGCAGAGCGCCGTCTGCCGGTAACACTCCCGCAGGGCATCCTCGGGGATGGGCTCGCCGAACATCACCGTGTCGTTCTTCATGAATCCGCCGCACTCCGGGCAGAGCGGCGGGAGCCGGTCCAGCCGAACGCTCTCCAGCCGGTCCCGCGAACCGCAGCTCATGCAGCGCACAAGGTATCGGTTGCCGTGAATCTCGGTGATGTGGCGTGAGCCCGCCCGCTGGTGCAGGTTGTCGATGTTCTGGGTGATGACGTGCGCAAGCCGGCCCATCGCCTCCAGGTCTGCCATCGCCAGGTGACCCGGGTTCGGTCTCGCCTCGTCGATTGCGCGGTTGAAGTCGGCGAACTCCTCCTTGAAGTCGATCGCCCGCTGCCACCATGCCGCGGGGTCTTCGTTGAAGAGCTCCCAACCGTCGAACGTGGGCTCGCCCAGCTTCGTCCACAGCCCCTCCCCACCACGGAAGGTTGGGATGCCGCTCTCTGCCGAAAGCCCCGCGCCCACAAGCGCGACCGCGTGGCTGGCTCTCGCCATCTCCCTCGCCGCGGCCTCAATGGCCCGGTCCAGCTCGTCACGCTGATGCATGGGCGGCGCCTGCCAGTGCAAGGGAATCCATTCCGGGGAGATGATAGTCCACGGCCACCTCATACGAGCGCACCTCCTGCGCCTCGCGCTCGGCACTCCAGTCCAGGAGAGGCGCAAGCGCACGGGCGGCCTCGCGGTGGCAGCAGAGTCCACGGCACGATGCCCACGCCACACCTGTCCGCCGCATCAGCACGTCGGCCAGTGTAACCGCCGCCTCGGTCCGGGCGGCATGCACCACCTCGCCGGCGATGGCTCCGCTATGCGCGCAGATGACCTGCTCTCCGCCGGCCAGCACCGGCTCCACCGCTAACCCGTAGCGTCGCAGGTGCTCCCTGGTCGCAAGCGGCAGGCCAGACTCCTTGAGGGCCTCGAACCACTCCCGGTTGCCACCGGTGCCCGGTTCCTGCTCCAGCCGTGGCCCGGCTCCCAGCCTCTCGGCCAGTTCCCTCGCGATCGGGCGGAAGGTGCTCAGCTTGCCTCCCGCCACGCTGTACTGCCCCCGTGCCAGCCCCTGCTGGCCGTGATCGGTGATCACATGACGCCGCGTCATGGCCGTTTCGGGGCCCTCCTTGAGCTTCTGAAGTGGGCGCAGCCCGGCGTAGGCGTAGCGCACACTGTCCCGGTCGATGCCCAGTCCGGGCAGGAGCGCCTGCGCCTCCTCAACCAGGTACCCGGCCTCTTCCGCCGTGGGCCGGATTGCGCCGGGCTCACCCTCCCAGCGCAAGTCCGTCGTGCCGATGAGCAGCAGGCCATCCTGCGGGACGGCGAATATCACGCGGCCGTCACTGCGGGCCGTTGAGAAAACTGCCTCCTTGCCCACGGGCTCAACAGTCTCGACCACGATGTGGGTGCCACGAGTCATATCCAGGAGCCCCGGGGCAGGCTTGTCGGCATGTGCGTTCACATCATCAACCCACGGCCCCGCGGCGTTGATGACAGTCCGGGCCGGCACCGTGAAGCGTTCGCTCCCGTGTTCCACCTCCACCGCCTCCACCTGCCATTCGCGCTCCACGATTCGGCGCACCGGGCTGTGATTGGCGATCACCGCCCCGTGTCCGCGTGCCGCCAGCGCAAGCTCAAGCGCGAGCCGCTCAGGGGCAAGGCAGCGTGCATCGAAGAAGGTGAAACCGCCGCTTGTCTCCCCTGGTAGCCACGGCGCCAGCTCCAGAGTTGACTCGCGAGAAAGGTTCCGGTGCCCCGGAACGGCCCGGTCGCGGGCGAGCAGGTCGTACATGGCAAGCCCGGCGCGGAGTTGCCATGCCGGGCGCCGCGTCCACGGGAGCCGGGGGAGCACGAAGCGCTGCGGACGCACCAGGTGCCGCATCGCCCGCAGCAGCCACGCCCTTTCGCGTAGGGACTCAAACACCAGCCGCACATCACCATGCTCCAGGTAGCGCAGACCACCATGGATGAGCTTGGTCGAACGCCACGTGGTACCGAACCCGAAGTCATCCGCTTCGAACAACGCCACCCGCAGGCCTCGAGCGGCAAGATCCTCCGCGATACCACATCCGTTGATGCCGCCACCTATGATGGCCGCATCCAGCGGCGGCCCCATGGCAATGGCCGCGAGCCTTCGCCTTGTGCCGGGGTCTGCAGGCATCCCGGAGTGCGCGGTCAGACTCACTCCTCCGTCGCCCAGTTCAGAGTCCGTTCCACCGCCCGCCGCCACTCTCCCAGGCGTTCGGCCCTCTCCGAGTCGCCCATCCTGGGCTCAAAGATCCGGTCTGCCCGCCAGAGCGATGAGACCTCGGCCGGGCTCGCCCAGGCGCCGGCCTGGATGCCCGCCAGGTAGGCGGCGCCCATGGCGGTCGACTCTGTATGCTCGGGACGCACCACCGGGATTCCCGCGAGGTCGGCCTGCATCTGCATCAGGAGGTTGTTCGCCGCCGCGCCCCCATCCACTCTGAGCTCCGTAATCGGGGCAGGCAGGCTCCCGTTCATCGCTTCCACGAGCTCAACGCTGGAAAGGGCAATCGCTTCCAGCGCCGCTCGCGCGATGTGCGCCCGCCCGGCGCCGCGCGTAAGCCCCAGGATCGCCCCACGGGCGCGGGGATCCCAGTGGGGCGCGCCAAGCCCCGTGAAGGCCGGGACGATTGTCACCCCGCCGTTGTCCGGCGCCGTCTCTGCCAGGGCTTCCACATCCTCCGCTCGCTCGATTATCCCGAGCTCGTCTCGCAACCACTGGATGAGCGCCCCGGCCACGAAGACGGAGCCTTCGAGAACGTACTCGGGGCCCTGGAGCCCCGCATTCGCGCCAATCGAAAGCAGGAGGCGGTGCGATGGCGTTGAGGCCTTCGACCCCGCTTTGGCAAGCAGGAAGCTTCCCGTGCCATAGGTGTTCTTCGCCTGGCCGGGAGTTATGCACGCCTGCCCGAAGAGCGCCGCCTGCTGGTCTCCTGCCACGCCCGTGATGGGAACACGCGCGCCAAAGACCGGCTCGCTGGTCTCCCCGAACGGCGAGCGCGAGGGCTGCGCCTTCGGCAGCATTGCCCGCGGCACTCCAAACAGGTCGCAGAGGCGTTCGTCCCAGCGCCCCCTGGTGATGTTGAACAGGAGTGTCCGGCTCGCGTTCGTATAGTCGGTTAGATGCTGTTGGCCGCCTGTCAGCCTCCAGATCAGCCATGAGTCGACCGTCCCCGCGGCAACCTCGCCTCGCTCCGCACGTTCTCGCATGCCCGGGTTCTCGCGGAGCAGCCACCCAAGCTTCGTGGCCGAAAAGTACGGGTCGAGCGTCAGTCCCGTTGCCTCTCCGATCGCCTCTTCGTGCCCGGCAGCGCGCAGCTCGCCGCAGATCCCGGCTGTGCGCCTGTCCTGCCAGACGATTGCGCGGGCCAGCGGCTCGCCCGTTGTGCGGTCCCACGCGATGACGGTCTCTCGCTGGTTGGTGATGCCCACCGCGGCGAGGTCCTGGGGCCCGATTCCCGCGGCCCTGAGCGCATCGGCAATCGCCGTCTCCGTTGATGACCAGATCTCGTCCGGGTCGTGCTCGACCCACCCCGGCCGGGGGAAATGCTGGGTGAACGGCACCTGCCCACGGCCGCATACCGCCCCCTGCCCATCAACAACCAGGGCCCGGGAGCTTGTCGTTCCCTGGTCAATCGCAAGTATGTAGGTCACGCTCATCCCCAAGAGTATAGGGTGGCTGCACGCTCTGAGGATGGCTCCCCCGCCCGGGCTCTCCCGAAAGCGCCACCGCCGTCACCCCGCGAGGGTCTGCGCCAGCTGCAGCAGGCCGTACTCCGGTTCCGGGTGCGCCTGCTCCACCACGTCGCACAACGGTACCTCGACAGCCCGTCCCCCTTGCATGCCAATCATGAAGCCCGTGCGTCCCGCCGCCAGCCCTTCCACGGCCAGCGCCCCGGAGATCGACGCCACAATGCGGTCGCGCGCAGTCGGCCGGCCTCCACGCTGAATGTGCCCGAGCACAATGACGCGGTAGGGGTGGTCGATCTGCTTCCCCACCAGCTCGGCCACGGCAAAGGCGCCCCCGGCCCGGTCGCCCTCCGCCACCACCACGATGTGGCTTCTCTTCCCTCTCTCGATGGACGCGTGAAGCTGGTCCAGGAGGTGGGCGATATCCTCATGTGCTTCGGGCACCAGGACGCCCGCGGCTCCTCCTGCCAGCGCCGTGTGCAACGCGATTGCGCCGCTGGTTCTGCCCATGACCTCCACAAAGAACATGGTGCCGGTCGATTCGCTCGTGTCGCGCACATGGTCGATCGCCAGCACTGCCGTGTTCACCGCCGTGTGAAAGCCAACCGTCTCGTCGGTCCCGTAGACATCGTTGTCGATGGTGCCCGGGATGCCTGCAACCGGGACGCCGTGTTCGATCTCAAGCGCCCGGGCGCCCCTGAAGCTGCCGTCGCCGCCAACAACAACCAGGCCGTCGATCCCCGCAGCCCGCATCTGGTGCACGGCCGCCGTTCGCACTCCGGGGTCGAGGAATTCGGGACAGCGTGACGTTCCAATGAACGTCCCTCCGCGCTGAATGATGTTGCCCACCGCCCGGTCGTCCAGCTCCAGGAACTCACCCGCCACAAAGCCCGAGAAGCCGTCAATGTAGCCCACCGTCCCGATGTTCCTCGTCGATGCGGTGCGCACCGCCGCCCGGATCGCGGCGTTCATTCCCGGTGCATCTCCCCCGCTGGTCAGGATCCCAATTCGCTTCATCGCGTCTCTCTCCCCGGGGCGCCATCCGTCTTATCCTCGTGGTGCCCGCTGCTGGTGCTAACAATTCCGCCTGCGTAGCATCCGGTTATGCCCTTCTGGCGGAAGGTTAGCGGTCGCAAGCGCATCGCGCTCGGCCTTGTGGCAAGCGTGGGTGTTGCAGGTGGGGTGGCCGTGCTGCTCGTCCTCCTTGTACGCGGTGGCTCCGCTTCGGCCCCACTGCCCTCGGACTCTCCGTCGCCTGCGAACACTGTAACCCCCACATCTCCGGCCACTTCCACGGCCACGCCTTCGGCCACCGCGGTTCGAAACGCGGCCCCCATCGATGGCGTGCTCATGAATGAGGAGGAGTGGCAGGCACGCAAGAACCTCCTTCCTCTCGCCGTCATGATCGACAACAGCCCTTCCGCCATGCCCCACAGCGGCCTCGACCGCGCCGACCTGGTGTTCGAAGCCTTCGTCGAAGGCACCATCACCCGCTTCATGGCTGTCTTCTGGCGGCAGGAGGCCAGCTTTGTGGAACCCGTCAGGTCCGCGCGCACGCCCTTTGTCATCTGGGCCGGCGAGCTCGACGCCCTCTATGCCTATGCCGGGGGAGCAAACACGGACAACGAGGCCAATGCCGTGGGCCAGATCGCCGAATGGGGAATCAAGGGGCTATCCGCGTTCGGCTCGGGCGCCGAAGCAGCCTACCACCGCGATTCCTCGCGCTACGCCCCGTACAACCTCGTTCTCGATACCGCAAAGCTCCGCGAGATAGCCTCGACCATGGGCATCGCAGGGCCGGCGAAGGTCGAACCATGGCTCTTCAAGGACGGTGGCGAAGTTGTCCCGGACCTGCCGGCCGCCGCCGGGATTGAGGTGAACTTCCGCGACTACCGCGTGCCCTGGCAACTGGTGCAATGGCACTGGGACGCAGCATCCGGCTCCTACCTCCGATTCCAATCCGGCGGCCCCCACGTGGATGCCCGTTCCGGGCAGCAGCTGCGGTTCAAGAACATCGTCGTGATGCGCGTCAACTGGGAAGTGGTAGATGAGAGCGGGCATGTCCTGCTCGGACAGGTCGGCGAGGGGCCGGCCACTGTCTTCCTCGACGGCAAGGCCATCGAGGGGAAGTGGAAGAAAGCCGACCGCACTGCCCGCACTCGTTTCTACACTGCCGGCGGCCGCGAAATCGCCTTCAACCGCGGCCCGATCTTCATCGAGGTGGTCGGCCCCGACAGCCTCGTGACGGTCGCACCGGTGGTGAAGGACCTGCCGCCGATCCCACCCTACGAACCTCCGCCTCACTACGTTCCCGAGCCGGAGGCCGGCCCCGAGGAGACTGGCACCGCCACTCCCCCCGCGTCGCCCACGTCCACCCCGGGCGCCTCGCCATCTCCCTCGGCATCACCTTCCCCGGGCGCAACAGCCGAAGGCAGCCCCTCCCCTGCTCCAACCGGGACCGCTGTTCCTCCGCAGGCCAGCCCGTCACCGCCCTCTGCGACTTCCTCCCCGGCGGCAACCGCCACGGCAAACTGACCGGGGCTTTGCTCTTAGGCCGGTTCGTGGTGCCCGTTGCTGCGAGGGCACACGTGGCCACCCGGGTCGATTGGACCGCCACAGAGCGGGCACGGCGGCCGCCCAGCCGCAACAACTGCCGAGATCTGCTCACGCAGCTCATGGCTCCGGTGGAAGTCGATCGTCATTGACACCGATGGCCCCCCGGCATCCTCGGGACCGGCCGCCGTGATCACCATCCTGCCGCGACGCGGGTCGACTCCCATCGAAAGCTGGGCGATCTGGAACTCGTGGTCCGGAGTCACCGGGTACTCCGCTCTGGGCCGGGTATCGTCCAGTGGAACAGGGGCCTGCCGGTATCCTTCCCCTGCCAGCACCGTGCCAATCGCTTCGCCCAGGCCTGCCAGCTGTTCCTTCTCCAGCCACATCAACGCGAATTCCCCCGTCTCGCCGAGCGCTGTCAGACGGAATCGGCGCCGGCCCGGTTCGCCGACCGCCTCCGCTGCGATATCTCTTAACTGGCCAAGGTCGCGGGGTTCTGCCATCCAGAGCGAATGGTAAGCCACCGCATCCCGGGAGTCGCCCCCACCTCTTCGCTCCACGAGCCAAAGGCGTTGCCCATGTCGCGCTCTGCCACGGTGGTGCTTCCTCTTGTCGCACTCTTCGCCCGCCGAATCGCAGCCCGGCTGCCGCGCCCCAGGGCCCACACCACTGGCCGCGTGTCCGCGACGTTCCTATTCGGCAAGCGTCCCCGCGTAGATGCCCTCGTAAGAGCGTGTAGCGATTTCGCACGCCGTCATCAAGTCTCGTGGGGCCAGAGGATGGGCCGCTCGCTGTCGCCACCGCTCCACACGCTCAAGTGCCGCTTGCCCCTGCGCTTCCTTCGTTGCGTCTTCGGGCAGGTCCAATCGTCCCGCGGCCGGCCTCCCCGAAACCAGGCGCCGGATCTCCACCACCTCATCCTCGCTCAGCCCCGCCGCGCCGGTGAGGGCAAGATGCAGAAGCCTCAGCTCGGCCAGCTCATGTGCCGATGCCTCCACCATCTCGATCGATGTTCGGATTGATCGGGCCGCGCCCGGGCTGGTTTCCTCCGCTGACCGCGCCGCCGAACGGAGCTGGAGCAGCGCCGAGCGCGCCTTCAAGTGCCCTGCCCGCGAGGCAAAGTACTCGTCAATGAGCGCCTGCAGTCGCGCGATCCCCGAGACCTGGATCAGTGCTCGTGCCAGCGCGACCGCCGTCTCGCCCCGTCGCTCCGAGATCTCCTGGAGGGCGAAGCGCACGCCGAACAACCCGAGCCGGCGCAGCAGAATTTCGCGCACCTCACCCGTCAGGGGGCCCAGCTCCGCCTGGCGGAAGCGATCGACGGAAAGCAGCAACGCCGGCAACTCCGCCTTGTCCATCTCCGCCAGCTGCCGCAGCCAGGCAACCTCCGACTCGCGCAGCGTAGCGCCGGTTTCGGCCAGCAGCCCTGCCATCGGAATCACGTCGGCGACCGCGCCCCTCAGTTGAGGGTCGGCCGCGTACCGGTCCGCGATCCGCCGCGCGGCTTCCATGGCATCCGGCCGGGCAGCGCACACCTCGTCTGCCCGGGAAAGCACCGCCACCGCGTTGACCGGCGAGGCGGAAACCACCGACTGGTCGTACAGACTCTCCATCAGTTCGAGATCGGTCCGGTGCAGGTGGCGCATGAGAAAGACCACCGCGTCCGCTTCGGGTGCGAACCGCTCATCTTCGCCCCCCAGGAAGGAGGCGATGCGGACCCGGACCTCCTCGCTGGTCGACCCCATGCCGGGCGTGTCGATGATCGTCATTCTGGCCAGCGCACTCGATGGCCAGGCCACCTCCAGCCGATCGATCCCCCCGGGAGCCGCCTCAAGGCCGATTTCGAGCGTATCTTCCCCACGTCGGAAGGGCAGACTCACCCTTGCCCCTCCCGGCATCACGGCCTCCACTTCGTACGAAAGGCCGTGGCGGTAGTGGCAGACGTATCTCGTACATTCCCCCGCGTCGGTGGCCGCTATCCGCTCCCCCAGGAGCGCATTCAGCAGCGTCGACTTGCCTGCCTTGATGCGCCCGACGATGGCTACCCGCAGCGGCTGGTGGAGCCCCTCCCGGATTCGCCGGATGTCATCCGCGATGATGTTGTCGCCCAGCTCGTCCATCGCCCGCGTACAGGCGGCATCGACCCGCCCGATCAGTGTCGGGGTCACGGCCGTGCCCCGGCGCCCGAAAGCTCACTGCGGCGCCGCTGCAACGCTTCGAGGACGGAGCCTATCTGTGAGTCCTGCTCCTGCAGCTCCTTGATACGGGTATTGCGCGCGGTGTCGCTCTCCTTCGTTGCGCGCTCCATGGTGGCCACGGCCTCAGTGCAGGTGCGCATCCGCTCCGCAATGCGCTCCTGGTAGTGGTCCCGCAGCCGCCTGTTCTGCTCGCGCGATAGGTCACGCATCGCCTTGCTGACCTCGAACTCAGCCTCGTCCATGAATTGGCGAATCGCCGTCCGGGCCTCCTGGCGGCGCACGGTCACCTGCCTCTTGCGCTCATCAAGTATCTGCTTGCCTCCGAACAATGCCGCCACTCCCAGCAACAGGCCCGTCGACAACACGATTCCCGCCAGTCCCGACATCATCCCGAGCAGGATCAGCCCGCCCTGCGCGCCGCGCAGCCCCGATAGGCCCATGCCCGCGCTCGACGCGATTGACTGCTTCGTGAGCGGCCGGGGCGCCCAGTACTTTGACAGGTCCAGCGCCTGCCGCGACCCGACGGCCGACCCAATCATCAAGTCCTCTTCCTCCAGCGAGGCAGTCACCCGCCGCGCGACCTCATCGGCGCCTGCCTCCATGTCGCGCACCACTTCGCGAGCGCCGTCTGCTGCCTGCTCGCGCACGTAGGCCGTCAGGTCGGTCCACGTCGCCTTTGGGTCACCCTTCGCAAGCTGGTCGTCGACGTAACGCTGAAGGTCCCGCATCCGCCGGCGGAAACGGTGGTCCACGCGCGCCACCAGTTCCGCCAGGCCATCGTTCATGACCGTGGTCCACCTGGCGCTGCCCTGGCGCAACCGGTCGAGCCGCTCCTTCGCCTCGCGAAACGCCCGGAGCCTCTCCTCCGCCGTCTCCGGTGATTGGCGCGCCTCCAGCCCCGCTCGCGTAGCCACCTGCATCTCCCCAAGGCTGAGGATGGCCGCATCGATCACGCCCCCCACCGCGATGCTCATCGCCTGCTGTACCACGCTCCTGTCGAGGAACTCGATGAGCGCCGGGAAGTTGCTCTCTTCGTTCAGGCTCGCGTCCCCGGCCGACAGGGCCGCCTCCCGCAGCGCCGACGAGACGGGTACGACCTGGATGTCCAGTCCCGCTGCCTTCAGCAACCCCGTGTCGGCGGAAAGTATCTCGCGCCAGTGCGGGAACATGTCGATCTTCGAAAGCGCTACCACCACTGCCGGCGCCACGCTCGCCGCGCTCCTGAGAAACGCCAGCTCTTCATGCGTGAGCGGTGAGGAAGCGTCGGAAACGAATATCGCCCCGTGAACCGCCTGCAGGTAGCCAAGGACGATCGACGTATAGCCCGGACGAATCCCGTTCGCGCCCGGCGAGTCGACAAGCGTCACGCCCCTCTGCAGGAGCGGATTCGGAAGAAAGACCTCCACCAGCTCCAGCCGGCTTCCCCTTGCCTCGGCCTGTTCCGTCACCAGCCGGGGCAGCTCCTCCAGGCCGTGTTCCTGCCTCGTTCTCTCGGCGCCTTCGACTCGCCACGCCACCACCCGCGGTTCCGCGGCGTAGCGAAGAACCGTCAGCGTCGAGGTGGCGATGTCATCGTCGACCGGGCAGATGCTCGCCCCAAGGAGTGCGTTGACCAGTGAGCTCTTGCCCTGCTTGAACTCCCCCACAACCGCGATGGTCGCGTCGGGGTTGTCCAGCCGCACCTTTGCCAGGGCAATCCGCCGTGCCAGGTCGTCCCGGCCCATTGCCGCGGCCGCGGAGGCCGCCAGCTCCGCGTAGTTCGTCGCTTCCCTGAGCGCCGTTGCAACCTCGCTGCCTTCCGGGATCTCCATAGGGGCACTGAGCGTAGCCGATCGCTTTACGATTTGTGAAGCGCGAAACGGTACAATCCGCGACCGGAGAGGAGACGGAATCGTGGGCTACGTCATCGGCGTCGATGTGGGCACCACCTACACCGCGGCAGCCGTCGATGCGAACGGGCGCCAGGAGATCTTCCAGCTCGGTTCGCACGCGGCGTCCATCCCTTCCGTCGTCCTCCTGCGCGCCGACGGCGAGGTGCTGACCGGCGAGGCCGCCGAACGGCGCGCCCAGACCGAGCCCGCTCGCACCGCCCGCGAATTCAAGCGCCGCCTCGGCGACCCGGTGCCTCTCCTGCTGGGGGGCACTCCCTATGGCGCCGAGGCCCTCTACGCCCACCTCCTGCGGAGCGTCGTCGACCAGGTGGTGACGCAACGCGGCGAGCCGCCCGCCCTGGTGGTCGTCACCCATCCCGCAAGCTACGGCCCCTACAAGCTCGACCTCCTGCGCCAGGCCGTGCGCCAGGCCGGGATCGAACAGGCCGTGCTCCTCAGTGAGCCCGAAGCCGCCGCGGTCCATTACGCCGACCAGGAACGCCTGGAGTCCGGGGCCGTCGTGGCCGTCTACGACTTCGGCGGCGGCACCTTCGATGCCGCCGTCCTGCGCAAGACCGCCGACGGATTCGAGCTCCTGGGCGAAGCCGAAGGGCTCGAAAGGCTCGGCGGCATCGACTTCGACCAGGCGGTGCTCGGCCTCGTCAACAGCGCCACCGGAGGGGCCCTTGAACAGCTCGACCCCGCCGACCCCGCCGCCCGTGCCGCTGCCAACCGCCTCCGCGAAGAGTGCCGCCAGGCCAAGGAAGCGCTTTCCTCCGATACCGAAGGTGTCATCCCCGTGCTTCTCCCTTCGCGGCAAACTGAGGTCCGGCTCACCCGCGAAGAGTTCGAGGAGATGGTGCGGCCCCGCCTGCGCGAGACTACCGCTGCTCTTGAACGAGCCATCCGCAGCGCCGGCCTCAAGGTCGAAGAGGTCGACCGCGTCCTGCTCGTCGGTGGCAGCTCGCGGATCCCCCTGGTCGGAGCACTCGTGCGCGAGGCAACCGGGCGCCCCACCGCCATTGACGCCCACCCCAAGCACGCCATCGCCCTGGGCGCCGCCATCTTCGGGCGCGCTCACCTGGACAAGGGCCCGGCTGTTGCAGGGACGCCCGCACCGGTCTCCGCCCCGGCCGTAACGGAGGTCCGGCCACCGGCCCTCCCGCCCGAACCTGTTCCCGCTCCCGCTCCCGCTACCGCCATGGCGTTCACGGGAGCAGCGTCCGGTCCTGTGCCCACGAGCCTCGGTGACCGGTTTGGCTTCGGTGCTCCCCCGCGCCGGCTCCTCCTCGCTCTCGGAGGTTTCGCGGTTGCCGTCGCCGTTGTCGCGGGCCTCGGTGCGCTCCTTCTTCGCGGTAACAATGGCGGCGGCCGCGAAGAGGACCGCGCCCTCGCCGCGGGCAGCTCCCCGGAAGCCACTGCCGCGGCCACGCTCTCACCGGTAGCGGCGGCCAGCGCCTCGCCCACGATCTCGCCCGGCGCCGCCACAGCAACTGCCACCTTGCCGGCGACCGCTCCGGCGTCCACGCCCAGCCCCACTGCCACCCAAACCCCTGCCCCCACCAACACCCCGCCGCCCACGGCGACCGCCACCGTGCAGCCAGCCTCGGCCGCCATCTCCGGCGTCACAACCTACGGCGATAGCTACCAGGCGGTCTTCACGGTCTCAGGCTTCTCGCCTGCGCTGGCGGGACGGCACCTGCACTTCTACTTCAACACCGCCCCGGCGTCCTCGGGGATGGAATACGCCGGGGCCAGCCCGTTCACCGGCTACAAGACCGCCGACCGGCCCCAGGGCGCCCAACAGCTTTGCGTTGTGGTGGTCAACGCCGACCATTCGGTCCTTGCCGGGAGCGGCAATTGCGCCAGCCTGCCCGGCTCCGGCTACTGACCGGCACCTCCACCGGAAATGGCGCGTGTTCCACAACCGCGCACAAGTGTGTCCAACCGGGACCAGGTCTCCGCGTCAGCCGGGATCCAGTCGTGAAAGGTCAGGCCGCCCGGCTCGTCCGCCATCGCCACCGAGACCTTGAAGCGCATCTCGCCAGCCACGTTGTCCGACCAGACGGTTTCAAAGAACCAGCGGATCTTAGGAGTGCGCGCCGGCACGCGGTCCCAGAGATCCAGCAGCCGTCGCACGTACCGCGGGTTCCCGTCGAACACCCGCTCCATGACCGCGGCGAAATACGCCGTTGCCGATTCCGGCAGCGGGACCGCCCCTCGATGATGCCCCTTCAGCACCCCGATCGCCACGGACGTCACCGCTTCCCAGTTCTTCACGTGGTCAGCAAATCGCGGGTTGGTGGCGAACGTCGCCAGGTTCCTTTCGACGGGGCTGGCAAACTCATGGTCGAGGTCGACCCCCCACAGGCGCTGGGCAGCCCGATTGGCCGCAACCACCTCCATCATCTCGCTGGCCACACACGCCGGCCAGGGATGGCCCTCAATCAGGGAACGGGCCTCCTCCACCGTGTACATGTAGTCCGGGTTGTGCGGGCCCAGCTGCCCCCCGTCTGGTGCGAACCCGGCGCCCACCAGGATCTCGTTCCGCAGCCGCCTGTCCAGCTCAAGCACATCGAGGAGCGCCGAAAGGAGCGTTTGCGAAGGCCGCCGCAGACCCAGCTCGTACGCCTTCACGGTCTGGGCCGAAACGCCCGCTCCCGCCGCGAGCGCCGGCCGCGACATCCCGATGTCCGTTCGCGCCTTGCGCAGCAGGACCGCCCATTCGGACATACGCCGCCTCCGGCCAGGCCCCGCTTCCCGGGTCTGGTGGACACAAAGCGTAGCTGATTGGGCGGCCGTTCGTAAGTCGCGCAAGGACGCGAGACCAGCAAAGCTGTCCCGCGTTCCCCCGGGCCAGGCTGCGAAGCGCTCAGGCTTCAGTCGTCGTCGTCCTTGTCTTCCTCCTTGTCGTCGTCACTTGAGCTGTCGCTACTGCTCGAAGACCGCGGGAGCGTGTCCAGCGGCAGCGTCTCCGTGCCGAATTCCAGGTCCTCCGGCTCCCCACCAAGAGCCGGACCCGTGTACGCGCTCCCTTCAACCGGGTCCACGTCCGTGCCCGTGACGGGCGCGTGCATCGTGCCGCCAACCGCGGCGTCCGATCCCGTGGGCTGTCCAATGAGCCCCTGGTTGTTGTTGGCCGCGCCCGCGAGTGGGCCCAGCCCGGACGCGGTGTTGACGGCGTCGCTATCTGCCGGGTCGATATCGCCGCTCCCCGTCGGCCGTATGCCAAGGGCCGCCCGCAGCGATGCCCTGAAGGCCATCTGCGCCGGCGTCGGCATCCCGCCGTCAGGGTCCGGCATCCCAACGCCGGGCTCGGTCGATTGGCCGTTCGGGTCGGGCTCGGTCGATTGGCCGTTCGGGTCGGGCTCGGTCGATTGGTCATCAGCAACGGGTGCCGTCGACTGGCCGGAGTTCTTGGCTGCTTCCCGCTCGGCCTGGGCTGCGACGCGGTTCCGCTCGGCGATGGCCGTTTTCATGGCATCGACATGCCGCGAGTCGGTGAGCCCTACGACAGCATCGACCACGGCGTCGCCTGCGCCTGTCGCATCATCGAGCTTTCTTGTCGCAAGATACGAACCGCCTCCAACCGCGACCACGCCGGCCACCAATGGAGCCGATGCGACAGTTCCTGCTGCGAGCGCTGCTTCGGCCGCAGCTGCTCCTCCGGTTACGTAGCTCACAACCCCGGCAAACCCTGTCGCGGCGCCAACCACGTTGTCGAGCGTGTCCACCGCCGGATTCTTGGCCACGCTCGGGCTGCTCGCCTTCGACGTCGCGTCGCCCAGCAACCCCTCCATCAACCCCAGCTCGCTCTTCGCATCGTCCAGCCGCTGGCCGAACATCGACCCAACCGAACCCCGCCCGCTGGTGACCTGCCCCACCGCGTCGGCCGCGTGCTCCGCGCCCGGGTCGTCCGATTCCCTGGGGTCGTTGAACTTGCTTGCCTCGGCTGCCGCCGCGAGCTGCCCCTCGTGCCCGGTGCTCGAACCGGAAGAGGTCGCCGCTCCGGTCCTCGCGCCGAAGACGTCCAGGCCACCTTTTAGGTCCGGCCGCGCCGCATCGAGCTGCGAGAGCGCGGCCTCGGTGGCCGCATCCAGTTTGGCCGCGGCAGCTCCCAGGCCGAATTGATCCTTCCCGCCTTCCGAAGTTGCCCCCCCGGAGCCTCCGCTGGCTTCCGAACCCGCCTTCCCGCTTCCTGCCCCGCTGCCTGTGCTGGCCCCGGAGCTGGCCCCCGCCGAGCCGCTTCCGGTGCCCGAGCCCGCCGTCCCGCTGTCGTTCGACTGCTCACCCGGCATTCGCGGCGTCGTCAGCGTTCCCGTGTTCTCGTCCCCGCTGGCGCCGCCTTTCAGCTTCTCCTCCACCAGCCTGTTGCGAATCGTCTCGCTGGCCGATTCCACCTCGCTGGTCTTCGCGCTGGATACCGGTGTCTTCGTCTCGGCCGTCGTGGTCGACGTGGACTTGCCCGAGTTCAGGATGGCCGCACTTGCCTTCGGGTCGACCGCTCCCGCCTTCCCTGTGCCCGGTCCCTGGTGGGTGATGTTCGGCGTATCGTCGTCTTCGGCCGCCTTCTTCGCCGCCGCTTTCAGCTTGCTCGTATCTCGAACAGGTTTCGGCGAAACCTTCGAGAGCTGGGGAATGCGCTTCACTGCCATGGCAATGCCATACCCTTCAAGTAAGGATTTGTTAGGCTGGTTGCCACCCACACCGGAACGCAATGAACGAAGGGCTACACACGGTATCCGGCGCGCCTTGGCCATGCGCCTTTCCCGGCGCCACAAGACCCCGGGTCCCTTGATGGCGTACAGTGCCTCCGATTCATCGTCCCCGGGAGGCACCATGAACAGGGAACTCATCAACGCGCCGGGCCTGGCTCAGCCGCGCGGCTACACCCACGCCGTCAGCGTCGAAGGCGCGCGCAAGCTCGTCTTCGTCTCCGGCCAGGTTGGTATCGACGAGCAGGGCGCCATCGTCGGCCCCGGCGACCTCAAGGCACAGGCCACGCAGGCGCTCCGCAACCTCGTCACCGCCCTCGCCGCCACCGGCGCCGCACCGGCCGATATCGTCAAGATGAACATCTACATCGTGAACTACACACAGTCCGACTACCGCGCCTTCCGTGATGCGCGCACCGAGGTCCTCCCCCAGGGAGACCCTCCCGCCAGCACGCTCATCGGCGTCACGTCGCTCGCTGCCGAAGGGCTGATGATCGAGATCGAGGCCGTGGCCGCGCTCGCCTGACGGCCGCTCCGCTCAGCTCTCGAGAAAGACCGGGTCCCCCACCCGCACACGCCCGGGCGAGCCGACTGAAGCGAAGACTCCCACGTTCACATCGTGGTTCTTCGCCGCTGCCCGCAGCACGGCCGGGTCTCGCGGCAGGCCACCTTGCGGAAGAGTTGTCATAACGCAACGCAGGGCCGGGTGCATATCTACAATCCGGACCGCCTCCCCGGCCAGGAGCACACCTTCTTCCCATTCGTCTTCCACGAACCCGGCCGCCCCCGGCGCCGTCTCCACGTAGATATTGGGGCGAAAACGGCGCGTGTCGATCACGGTGGCCTCGCCACATAACGCGCGCATGTGCTCCAGCGTTCCACTTGCCAGGACGTGCACCGCCGCCGAATCGAAGAACGTCCCCGTTGGCAGCCTGAACACCGGCGGCATCGTTTCCCTCGTGTAGGTGGGGAAAATATTCTCGATGGGAACCTCCCCGAAGACGGTCGCAGGGTCGATGTCGGCCTTCGACTTCACCCCCTCGGCCGCGCGCTCCAGCAGCACGGGTGTGCCGAGCGCTTCGGAGATCGCCTGCGAAGCCCCGGCATCGCTCGCCAGCACGCTCATTCCTCCGGGAAGGAAGACCCGGACGTCCCCTGCCGGCGCTTCGGCGTACGAGCTGCGGAAGTCGAGCAGGCGCGCCCACTTCTTCGCCGATAGCACGTTGCCCGTCTCGGTGCTCCGGAGCGCCCAGCCGCGGTCGCCTTCGATGCCGCCCGTGGTCACGGTAGCCTCTTCCAGCCTTTCTCCCAGCATCGATTTCACGGGGTAGCGCCATATCTGGCGCACCACGCCTACCGGTGTACTTGTCACGCTGCACCTCCGGGCCAGGCTGCCTTCATGGCTGGCCACTTCCAGCGGCGGCGATAATACCACCGGCGCTCACCGGGGCGTTGCCCTCGCCCCTACTGGCGCGAGTACGTCCCCACCAGCCGGTTCATGCCTATGCAATGGGGCTCAATCTTCTCCAGCAGCTGCCAGAGGCTCAGGCCGGGTTCGAGATTGAGCTCCTGGTTGAGCGCGAACACCCAGAAGTAGTAGTGGTGCGTGCCGTGTCCGTTCGGGGGCATCGGACCGCCGTATCCCTCCCGGCCAAAGTCCGACTTCCCGCTCGTGAAGCCGCCCGCGCCTTCCGCCAGCTTCGTCACCGATGCGGGTATGTTGTAAAGCACCCAGTGGACGAATCCGTATGTCCCGCGTGAGACCAGCGGCGCATCCGGGTCGTGGCAGACGATCGCGAACGACCGCGTACCGTCGGGAACATCGCTCCATTCCAGCGCCGGCGAAACGTCGTCTCCCTCGCCGGTGTGCCTGGTGGGGATACGTGCCCCCTGTTCGAAAGCGGTGCTCTTCAGCTGCATCTTCGAAAGGGCAAAGCCCATGGCGAACCTCCTCTGGCAGTGCCTCCGCCCGGCACAGGGCACCGTGATACTGGCATATCCGCCGCGCTCTCGCCACGCCCGCCTACGGGATGGCGCCCAGCTCCTTCAGCGAAATGATGCGGTCCCAGTCGTAGCCAAGCTCGAGCAGGATCTCCTCCGTGTGCTGCCCCAGCTCCGGCGCCCAGCCACCCACCTCCACCGGCGTTCCGTAGAAGTCAGCCGGCGTCGCCACCTGCTTCATGGGGCCATCCGGGCTCTCCACCGAGACAAACACGCCCGCGTTGTTCGCCACCGGGTCGGCAATCACGTCGAGCTGGCTCTGCACCGGCGCCCACCACACGTTCTCCCTGTCGAATATGGGAGCCCACTCCTCCAGGCTCTTCTTCGTGAAGATGGCATCGAGCTCGCGTACAAGGGCGTCCGCATTCGCCATGCGGTTCGGGATGTTCGTAAAGCGCTCATCGTTGTCGAGGTGCTCGGCGTTGAGAGCGCGAAGCAGGTCCGGCCAGTGCCGGTCTGCCTGTAGCAACAGGAGCCAGAACCACTTCCCATCCCTGTCCTGGAAGCTGTTGATGATCGGGTTCATGGCGTGATACCGGTCATAGGGCACTGTTGGCGTGCCGAATCTCAGGCTCGTGTTCGTATCCCAGCCAACCATGTACGCGCCGACCCGCATCAGAGACACGGCCACCCGCTGCCCGCGCCCTGTGCGTTCGCGCGCGAAGAGCGCGGCCGAAATGGCCCCGGCGGCGTTGGCGCCGGTCATGTGGTCCCCCATCCCGCCACGCTGCTGCGGTGGTTCCTTCCCTTCCACCGTCAGGCTCGCCACTATCCCCGAACGGCTCCAGAACGCGCCGATGTCATAGGCGGCGCGGTCCGCGTCGGGCCCATCGGGTCCGTAACCCGTGACCTGGCAATACACCAGCCGCGCGTTGGTCCTCGCGACGGTGTCGTAATCGAGGCCGTACTTCGTTAGCACCCGCGGCCGCATGTTGCTGACGAACACGTCCGCCGAATCGATCAGGTCGCGAGCGATGTTGCGCGCGTCCTCCTTGTCCAGGTCGAGGGCAATGCTGCGCTTGCCACGGTTGTCGAGCTCGAACGGCGGGTTTGCCGGCAGGTTCAGGAGGCCCGCGAAGATCCCCCGGAATGGGTCGCCCTCCGGCGGCTCGATCTTCGTCACCTGTGCGCCCCAGTCCCCAAGGATCGCCGCGCACGAAGGACCTGCCACCCACACCCCCATCTCCACAACCTTGATGCCTTCGAGCGGTCCAGCCATGACGTTCCCTCCCTGGTTTCAGCACCGATTCTAAGCGGTGCGCTCCCCCCGGTGCATTGCCCGGACCTGCCGAGGGTGCACCGAAACGCCGCAAACCCGTACGCTTCAGTAACTCACCCGGGGAATGCCACCATGGTCTTAAGCGACCGCTCCATCCGCCGCGAAATCGAAGCCGGGAACATCGTCGTTGACCCGCTCGGCGAAAACGCCATTCAGCCTGCAAGCGTCGACTTGCGCCTCGGCAATCTCTTCCGCGTCTTCCGCAATGCCCGCATCCCGTTTATCGACGTCAAACAGGAGTACCCCGACCTCACCGACCTGGTCGAAATCGATGACGAAAAGCCGTTTATCCTCCACCCCGGCGAGTTTGCGCTTGCCGTCACCTACGAGCGCGTCCGGCTCCCCGACTTCATTGTCGGCCGCCTGGAAGGGAAGTCGTCCCTCGGGCGCCTGGGGCTGCTCATCCACTCAACCGCGGGGTACGTTGACCCCGGCTGGGACGGCGCCCTCACGCTGGAGCTATCCAACGTGGCCAACCTTCCCATCACCCTCTACCACCGGATGAAGGTGTCCCAGATCTCGTTCCTCACGCTCACCGAGCCCGCCGAGCACCCCTACGGTTCAAAGCAGGCAGGAAGCAAGTACCAGGGACAGGTTGGCCCCACCCCAAGCAAGTACTACCTCAACTTCCGCGACTCAGGCCGGTCCCGTTGAAGCGATGCGCGTGGGCGTGATCCTTATCACGACCCACTCATCGGCCTGGCGCTCCCACGAGGCCAGCGCCGCGGCCGCGCGGTCTGGAGTGTAATACCGGGCAGCCAGCCGGCGGGCGAGTTCCATCCCGCCCTCATCCTCAATCGAAGCGGTGCCCTCCACCGTCACCCAGGCCTCTGGAACTCCCACCGGCTCCGCGACCGCCAGGCAGACGCGTGCGTCAGAGCGAATGCGCGCGATCTTCGCGCTGCGGCGGGAAGTGAACACCTGTATCGTCTTCCCGTCCCATTCGAACCACACGGGCACGGCCGTCGGGGCGCCGCCGGCCTGCAGAGTGACCAGGGTAGCGATTCGCGTCTCGCGGAGGAAGGCGTCGCGCTGTGCCGGGGACATCACCGCCATCGCTCCTAACCCATCTCTCCCCGGCGGAACTTCCACTCCAGCACGAACGGGTTGTGCTTCTTCTCGAACGCGATGCTCGTCTCGTCCATGTGGCCGGGCAACACGACTGTATCGTCGGGGAGCGTCAGCAGCCGGTCACAGATGCTGTCCATCTCCTGCTCGAACGACCCTCCGGGCAGGTCCGTACGACCGATTGAGCCCCGGAACAGCGTGTCGCCGCTGAAGAGCATCCCCTCGGTGTAGTAGCTCACACTCCCCGGCGTGTGCCCCGGCGTCGCAATCGCCTTCAGCTTCAGGCCCGCGACTTCAAGTTCATCGCCATCCACCACCAACGCGTCCGGGTCGGGTGGACCCTGCTCAATGTCGATTCCAAAGCGCTGCCCCAGCCCACGCCAGCCATTCCGGAGAAGCTCCAGGTCGCCCGCATGCAGCAGGAACTTGGCCCCCGTTGCCGAATGCACCCCGTGGACCCCCAGGATGTGGTCCACATGCGCGTGCGAATTGGCGATCAGCTTGATGGTGACCCCCATGTCCCGCGCCAGTGCGAGCACCTCGTCCGGCTGGTCACCGGGGTCAATGCAGATCGCCTCCCCCGTCCTCCGGTTGCCCACGATCCAGCAGTTCTCCTGGAACACCCCGACGACAATCCCGCGGACCATGAGCTCGTTTGCGACTTCCATGTTTCAACAATACCCGAGCCTGTTCGAAGCGTCACAGGGAAAGAGACGCACCTGTCACGGCTCCGGCGCTGACCATTCCCCACGCTCCCCGGCCATCGCCTCCGGTCGCCCGTAGCGCCGGGGGCCGCTACAACCGTTGAGTGACCCCCGTCGAGGCCGTGGCCATCTTCCTGCTCTCTGCCGGCGCCTCGCTTGTACAGTCGCTCACGGGCCTCGGGTTCGGGCTCATGATCGTCCCCCCGCTGGTGATGGTCATCGGCGCGAAGGACGCGGTCGTCGTCTCCAACGTCCTGGGCACCTTCCTCAGCGCCGTCCTCCTCGTCCGCAGCCACGGCCATGTCGAGTGGCGAACGGGCTCGAATCTCTTCGTCAGCACCCTGGTCGGCATGCCGCTCGGCCTGCTCGTACTCGTCTGGATCGATCCCGACGTGCTCCAGGTCGTGATCGCCGTAACCGTGATTGTCTTCACGATCCTTCTCGCGCGCGGAATGCGCCTCCATGCCGCCGGCCTGTTCGGTGACGCCCTTACCGGGCTGGCAAGCGGCGTCTTGCGCATGAGCACCAGCATGTCGGGCCCGCCGGTGGTCATCTACCTGCAAGGGCGGGGCCTCGTCTCCGAACGCTTTCGCGCGACTCTCGCCGCCTTCTTCACAGCCGGTGGGCTTGTCGGCGCAGTGATGTTCGCGGCGGCCGGGCGAATTGACCGCGACGTCGGGCTCCAGGTCGGCGCCGGGCTCCCTGCGCTTGCCGCAGGCGTGTTGGGCGGCAGCGCCCTCTACCGGCGCGTCGATGAGAACCTCTTCCGCCGGGCCGTGTTTGGGGTTCTCTTGAGCAGCTCGGCGCTTGCCATCGTGGCAGTGCTCGCCAGGTAACCGTGCGCGGCCCCCGCACTCCGGGTAACCTTCGGCGCATGGATTGGCACGACATCCCCGCACTTTCTACCAGGGTAGACCGCTCCGATGAGCGTTATGCCGTCAATCGGCAGGCCAACCTCCGGCTTGTAGCCGGTCTGCAAGACAGGCTCGCGCAGGCTGTTCGCGGTGGCGGCGAAGAATACGTGGCTCGCCACCATGCCCGCGGCAAGCTCCTTGCGCGCGAACGGATCGAGCTGCTCCTCGACGAAGGCACGGCCTTCCTCGAGCTCAGCCCCCTTGCCGCTCACGGGGTCTACGAGGATGACGTGCCGGGCGCCGGCATCGTCACGGGCATCGGTACCGTCTCCGGCCACCAGTGCGTGATCGTCGCCAATGATGCCACCGTCAAGGGCGGAACCTACCATCCCCTCACCGTCAAGAAGCACCTCCGCGCTCAGGAGATCGCCGCCCAGAACAGGCTGCCCTGCATCTACCTGGTCGACTCAGGCGGCGCCTTCCTGCCCCTCCAACACGACATCTTCCCCGACCGCGAGCACTTCGGGCGCATCTTCTACAACCAGGCCACGCTGAGCGCCCTCGGCTGCTACCAGGTCGCCGCGGTCATGGGCTCCTGCACGGCCGGTGGCGCCTACGTCCCCGCCATGAGCGATGAGACCGTCATCGTCCGCGGAACGGGCACCATTTTCCTGGGTGGCCCCCCCCTGGTGAAAGCCGCCACCGGCGAAGAGACCACCGCCGAAGAGCTGGGCGGGGCCGACGTCCACACCCGCATCAGTGGCGTGGCAGACCATTTCGCCGAAAACGACGGCGAAGCCCTCCGCATCGTGCGCTCGATTATGGCCAGTATCCCCCGGCGGGTCGCCGCCCCCTGGGACCTCACCGCTCCCGAGGAGCCTCTCCACGACCCGGAGGACCTCTACGGCATCATCCCCGCCGACATGCGCCAGTCGTACGACGTGCGAGAGGTGATCGCCCGCATCGTCGATGGATCGCGCTTCCACGAGTTCAAGGCGCGCTACGGAGCCACCCTCGTCTGCGGCTTCGCCCGGCTGGCAGGCTTCCCCGTGGGAATCGTCGCCAACAACGGCATTCTCTTCAGCGAAAGCGCCCTCAAGGGGACGCATTTCATAGAGCTCTGCGCTCAGCGAAAGACGCCCCTCATCTTCCTCCAGAACATCACCGGCTTCATGGTGGGCAGGCAGTACGAGAACGCAGGCATCGCCAAGGACGGCGCCAAGATGGTCACCGCCGTGGCCTGCGCCAATGTGCCCAGGTTCACCGTCATCATCGGCGGCAGCTTCGGAGCCGGGAACTACGCTATGTGCGGCCGCGCCTACAGCCCCCGCCAGCTCTGGATGTGGCCCAACGCTCGCATCAGCGTCATGGGCGGAGAGCAGGCCGCGAATGTGCTCCTCCAGGTGAGGCTGGACCGCGGCGACCAGCTCTCTGAAGAGGAGCAGGCTCGCTTCAAGGCCCCCACAATCGACCGCTACGAGCACGAGGGCTCGCCCTACTTCAGCACCGCACGCCTCTGGGATGATGGCATCATCGACCCCCGCGAGACCCGCAACGTGCTTGCGCTCGGTCTTGCGGCAGCAGCCAACGCACCCGTTGAAGAAACCAAGTGGGGCGTCTTCCGGATGTGAGCCGGTCGCCTACATCGCCAGGCTTGCCGGGTTCTCCAGCAACCCCTGGACTTCCTTGATGAAGCGGGCCCCTTCGGCACCGTCCGTGACACGATGGTCGGCGCTGAGAGCCACCTTCATCACCTGCCGCGCCACCACCGCTCCATCGCGTACCACCGCCTGCGGCATCACGCTTCCCACTCCCAGGATCGCCGCCTGCGGCGGGTTGATGATCCCGATAAGCATCTCCACGCCGTAAGCCCCCAGGTTCGTGATGGTGAACGTCCCGGAGCCGTATTCGTCGGCGCGAAGGTGCCCGCTCCGGGTGCGCTCGACAAGGTCCTTCGATTCACGCGCAATGGCGCCGAGCGTCTTCCCCCCGCAGTCGACAAGCGCAGGGGCAACGAGTCCCTCGTCCAGCGCAATGCCGATGGCGATGTTCAGGCTCTCGTGATAGACAAGGCCCGCATCGCTGTACTCGGCGTTGAACTTCGGGTGCCGCTGGAGCGCCAGCGCGCATGCCTTCACCACGAGGTCGTTGATCGTCACCCGCTCGCCCTCGCCTGCCGCCTGGTTGAACTGCTCGCGGAATGCGAGCGCCGCCGTCATGTCGATGTCGAGCGTCAGGTAGTAGTGCGGCTGCGTCTGCTTCGATTGAGACATCCGCCGCGCGATTGCCTGCCGCATCTTCGAGAGCGGTTCGTTCGCGCCCGGCGCCGCGGCCGCGGCCGGACGCGGAGGGCGCACCTCGGCCCGGGCCGTCCCCGCCGCGATTGCAGCCTCCACGTCGCGCCTCAGGATGCGGCCGCCCGGGCCTGACCCCGGCAACGACGACGCGTCAATCCCGGATTCAGAAGCCATGCGCCTCGCCACCGGCGAAATCCGCACCCGGCCGCCATCTGCCTCCGCAGCTTCCGCCCCGGCAGAGACCGGTACCCGCTCTTCGGGCGCGGCCTCAACCGGTTTCGATGAGTCTCTCCTGGTGGGGGCCCCCGTGGGCTCTTTGCGCTGAACCGGCGCAGAGGCCTCGCCCGGGCTGCCCAGGACGGCGATGACGTCGCCTACGGGTACGGTCTCGCCCTCGGCGGCGACCAGCTGCAACAGCACCCCTTCTTCGAAGGCTTCGAGCTCGACTGTCGCCTTGTCCGTCTCGATCTCGGCGATGATTTCGCCCCGGCCCACGTGGTCGCCCTGGGCCTTCACCCAGCGCACAAGGATGCCCTCGGTCATGTCGGCGCCCATCTGGGGCATGGTGATCTCGATGCTCACGGCAGGCTCCTAGAACATGGCGAGGACGGCTTCGACGATGTCCTCTTCCGATGGCAGCGCGGCGAACTCCAGGTCGCGATTGTAGGGCATGGGCACGTCCTTGCTGCAGACCCGTGCCACCGGCGCGTCGAGCCAGTCGAATGCCCTTTCCATGATCTGCGCGCTCAGCTCCCCTCCAAAGCCGCCGAACTTCCAGGCGTCCTCCACGATCACGGCGCGGTTCGTCTTCTTCACCGACTTGATCACCGTGTCCATGTCCAGCGGGCGCAGCGTGCGCAGGTCGACCACCTCGGCGCTGACCTCATCCTGCTCTTCGAGCATGGCGGCCGCGCGCAGCGCCTGGTGAACGCTCCCCGAATAGCCCACGATGGTCACGTCCGAGCCTTCGCGCAGGATGTTCGCCTTTCCGAACTCAACCAGGTAGTCCGGGTCGTCGGGGACTTCGCCACGGAAGCCATAGTTCGCCGTGTGCTCGATGAAGACGACGGTGTTGTCGTCGCGGAATGCGCGCTTCAGGAGACCCTTGGCGTCCGCCGGGTTCGAAGGACAAACCACCTTGAGCCCCGGAAAGTGCGCGTAGAGCCCCTCAAGGCTGTGACTGTGCGTCGCGGCCAGCTGGCTCCCGCCCCCGCTCGCCATGCGAACTACCATGGGCACGTTCATCTGGCCGTTCGTCATGTAGTGGAGCTTGGCGGCCGTGTTCACAATCTGGTCCAGCGCCAGCAGGCTGAAGTTGATCGTCATTAGCTCGACCATCGGCCGCAGGCCCCCCAGTGCTGCCCCTATGCCCGCTCCGATAATCCCCGACTCGGCGATCGGCGTGTCTCGCACGCGTTCCGGGCCGAACTCCTCTAGCAGCCCCTTGGTGACCGCGTAAGAGCCACCGTACGCGCCAATGTCTTCACCCATCAGAAAGACCCGGGAATCGCGCTTCAGCTCCTCGCGCAATGCCTCCCGCAGAGCGTCCCGCATACGCATCTCAGTCATCCCCGCTCTCCTTTGTGACGTGTTCGAAGAGCGTCTCTATCCCCGGCTGAGGGCTCGCCTCCGCGAATGCAACGCACTCCTCCACGTCGCGCTCTACCCGTTCCTCAATCTGCCGCCAGCGTTGTTCATCTACCAGCCCCCGCTCCTGCATGTACAGGCGAAGCGATTCGATCGCGTCGCGGCGGCGGTACTCCTCAATCTCGTCCTTCAGCCGGTATAGCTCGGGGTCCGACATCGAATGCCCGCGGTAACGGTAGGTCATCGCCTCGATGAAGTAGGGCCCCTTCCCCGACCGGCAGTGTTCCACCGCCTTCTTCGTTTCGCGATGCACCTCCAGCACGTCCATCCCGTCGATCGAAACCGCCGGCATGTTGTACGCCGCTGCGAGCTTTGGAATCTCCGTTGAAAGCGACTCCGCGAAGCTCACCCCCATGCCGTAGAGATTGTTTTCGCAGAAGAAGATAACCGGCACCTTCCAGAGCACCGAGAGATTGAGCGCCTCGTGAAACTCGCCCTCCCCCACGCTTCCATCTCCGAAGATGCAGAGCGTCACGAATCCCTCACCCTTCATGGAGGAAGCCAGCCCCAGGCCCACTGCCACCGGCAGATGGGCCGTCACAATCGCGTAACCACCCATCATCCCTTTGCTTGTGTCGTAGATGTGCATCGAGCCCCCGCGGCCGCCGCTCGTCCCGTCCGCGCGCCCGTAGAGCTCGGCCATCACTCGCTTGGGGTCCACGCCTTTCGCAATTGCGTGACCGTGGTCGCGATAGTGGGCAATGACCTTGTCGCGCTCCTCAAGAGCGTGGATGGCGCCAACCGCGCAGGCTTCTTGCCCCGTGTACAGGTGCAGGAAGCCGCGGATCTTGCCGCGCGTGTACATCTCCCCCGCCTTCTCCTCAAAGCGGCGGATGAAGGCCATCTCGTAGAGGAAGCGCTCAAGCTGTTCGGCCGGGAGCTCGGGCTCACCTGGCGCGCCGGTCACGGCGGTTTCCAGTGTCATACGGTCTTTGCCCCTTCCCCGGCCGCGGATTTGCCCGCCTTCCGGTGAGCGATGTGGATCGCCTCGCCCGAAACCGCCAGGGCTGCTTCCTTGAGCGCCTCGGCCAGCGTCGGGTGGGCGTGTACGGCGAAGCCCAGCTCCGTTGTCGTCGCCTCCAGGAGGGCCACCATCGTCGCCTCACCCAGGAGCTCGTTCACGTCGTGGCCAATCATGTGAACCCCGAGCACCTGCCCGGTTGATTCGTCCGCCACTACCTTCACAAAGCCCTCCGTCTCCCCGGTCGTGACCGCCTTGCCGAGCGCCGTGAAGGGGAATCGTCCCGCCTTCACCGTGTAGCCCGCGTCTTTCGCCTGCTCCTCCGTGTAGCCGATCGAACCCACCTGTGGCTGGCAAAACGTCGCTCGCGGCATCTGCACGTAGTCGAGCGCCGGTGTCTTGCGTCCTGCGATGTGCTCTGCCGCAATCACCCCTTGCTGCGAAGCCACGTGCGCCAGCATCAGCTTCCCGGTCACGTCGCCCACCGCAGAGATCCCGGGCACGCTGGTCTCCATCCTATCGCCGATGGTGACGAACCCGCGCTGGGTGGTCACCCCTATTCCCTCAAGGTTCAGCCCCTGCGTGTGCGGAACAAAGCCAATGGCCACCAGGACCACCCCCGCACTAATCGCTTGCTCACCGTCCGGTCCCGATACGGTCACTGTCGCCGCGCCGTCGGAAACCGCAACAGATTCCACCCGTGTCTTCAGCAGGCACTTCATTCCCCGCGCCTCGAACGACCGCTTCAGCTGGCGGCCAATGTCCGGGTCTTCGAGCGGCAGGACTGAATCCAGCATCTCCACCAGGGTCACCTGCGAGCCGTAGCTCGCCCACGCGTGCGCGAACTCGACGCCCACGGGCCCCGCACCGATGATGACCGCCTGCTTCGGGGGAGTGCGCAGCTCCAGTGCCTCGCGGCTCGTGAGCACCACTCTGCCGTCCACTGCCACGCCCGGGAGCATCCGCGTCGAAGCGCCCGTGGCGATAATCGTGTTCCGTACCTCGTGGTCAGTGCCCTTGCACGTGATCGTGCCCGGCCTTGGGATCGTCGCTTCGCCGCCAATCACATCGACCCCGTTGTCCCGCAGCAGTCCCTCGATGCCGCCAACCAGCCGGTCGACGACTGCCCGGCTACGATCGATTGCCGCGCCCAGGTCGAAGCTCGCCTCACCCGTGGTGATGCCCCACTTCCCGGCATCGCGCACAAGATTCACGACGTCGGCGTTGCGGAGCACAGCCTTGGTGGGGATGCAGCCCCAGTTCAGGCAGAGTCCGCCCACCCGCTCGCGCTCGAAGAGGGCCACCCTGAGCCCCAGCTGCGCGCCGCGAATGGCAGCGACATACCCTCCGGGTCCAGCCCCGATAACGCCGATGTCGTAGGTTCCCATAGTCTTCTCCTAGACTACCATAGTCACAGACTCTAGGTAGATGTTCGGCCACTGCCCGCGTCCGGTCCAGCCTTGCCGCCCGGCATCGCTAGATTAGGTCATCTCCCGCCGGTCGTGTTCACCACGCCGAATGGCGGAGTTGCCGGGCGCCGCAGCACATACATCGCGTGCGTCCGCAACGGAGGGATTGCCGCAAGGGGGCCGTAGAGCCATGGTGCATAGCGCCCCACGAACCGGGCAATGGGCGGTGCGAGCGTTATCGATCTCGTCCGCAACGGGCACTTCGGAAACCACCTGCGGATGTCGTCCTCGGCCACCGGGTGCACATTGGGATTGCCGGGGCTCTGCCGCCGCATGTCGTAGACCACTATCAGGCCCCCGGCCGGGTTATCCGAAACAGCTCCCGGGCGATGCCCTGCGCCACATCCTCGTCGGGCACGCTGCTGAAGAGCGTGAACGCCAGGGCGAGGTCGAATTGCTGGTCCGGTTCGGGGATGCGGTCCGCGCTCCCCGTGTGCACCCGGATCTCAGGCGAATTCCGGGAGCAATACGCTACAGTGGCCGGGTCGATGTCAATGCCGGCCAGCTCCGAAGGCCGCGCCCCCCATTGCACCATCAGGCGAAGGTTGTACCCGGTGGAGCACCCGGCCTCAAACGCCCGTAGTTCCTCCAGTGAATCGATCCCGTGCTTGTGAAGCAGTCGAGAGAGGAACCGCTCCCTCTCCTGGACCATCAGCAGGTTCCCCATCTGCAGGATAGAATGCCGGCTCATCTCGCCCCTCGCCATCTCTGCCTGTCACTGTAGCCGCTCTCGTAGATGTTGGGGAACATCCGCCGCGCTCTCCGCAGCGGCTGCCGCCACGGGCGCTATCATTTGCCTCAGGAGGAGTCTCATGGGTATCGAACAGGCGTACGTAGATGCGCATCCCGCCTCGCGGGCGCTGTATGAGCGCGCGCGCCGTGTGGTCCCCAGCGGCGTAACCCACGACAGCCGTTACCTGCGGCCGTTTCCCATCTATGCCGCCCGTGCACAGGGCTCGCGCAAGTGGGACGTGGATGGGCACGAGTACATCGACTACGTGATGGGGCACGGCGCGCTCCTCCTCGGGCACAACCACCCTGCGGTCATGGGCCCCGCCGCGGAGCAGCTCTCCCGCGGGACGCACTACGGCGCCAGCCACCAAGCCGAGATCGAATGGGCCGAAGAGGTCATCCGGCTGGTGCCTTCGGCGGAGGCCGTGCGCTTTACCAGCTCCGGGACCGAGGCCACCCTCATGGCACTCCGCCTCGCTCGCGCGCATTCTGGCAGGCCCGCTGTGCTCAAGTTCGACCGGCACTTCCACGGCTGGCACGACTACGTTATTGGCAGTTCCCGCTATGGCGCCGCTGCCCCTCCCGGGGTGCCCGCCGCCACCCTCGATACCGTCGTGGTGGTCGCGCCCCAGATGCACGTCGTCCGCGAAACCGTTGCCGGCCGCGACGATATCGGGGCCGTCATCGTTGAACCGGCAGGCGCCTCTTCCGGAACCATCCCGCTGCCACGCGGGTTCCTGCAAGAGCTCGAAAGCTTCTGCCGACAGCGAGGGCTGCTCTTCATCATGGACGAAGTCGTCACCGGGTTCCGCTGGACCCCGGGCGGGATCCAGCAGGAAGAAGGCCTTTCCCCCGACCTCACCACGCTCGCCAAGATCCTGGCCGGTGGCTTCCCTGGTGGCGCCGTTGCCGGCCGCCGCGACCTCCTCGACCAGCTCGCCTTCCCGGCGCCCGGTGAACATGCGGAGAAAGTCGGTCACCCGGGGACCTTCAATGCGAACCCGCTCTCATCAGTCGCCGGCACGGCCTGCCTCCGCGAGATCGCCGATGGCAGGCACCAGTCGCGTTCGCGTGCCCTCGCCTCCCGCCTCCGGACCGGGATGAATGCCGAACTGCACCGCCTCGGCCTGCCGGGCTTTGTCTACGGCCAGGCGAGCGAGTTCCGCATCGTCCTCGGTGGCGACACCGTTCCCACGCCGCGCGACTATGACCCGCGTGATCTCCCCCTGGAACTCCTCTCCGCCGGGTCTTCGCGCGAAACTGAGAGACTCCTGAACCTCTCCCTGCTCACGCGCGGAGTCCATCTCTTCGGCAACGGCGGCACGACAAGCTCCGTCCACACCGAGGATGACCTTGCACAGACCGTTGAGGCATGGGCGGCCGCCCTCCAGGCGCTCTGCGACGAAAGCGTGCTCCCGTCGTGACGGCCCACTCCTTCGCGCCTCGCCTGCTTTGTTGACAGGGCATGTCCGGGCCCGGGCAAAGGGGTTTTCCCCTATTCTCTGTTGGGCCTTCCCGGGATGATGATCTGACGGATGGCTGCCGGCCGCCGGACTCCCTGGAGCGTGAATCGCGGGACGTTGGTTTTCCTGTCCGTCCTTGACCGGCTGCCAACGCCCCGCGCATCCGCAGCGGCCGGCCGGCGATGAGCCCCCGGCAGCCGGACGAGGTCGAACGCCTCAGGGCGGAGCTTGCTGCCGTCAGGCGAGAGTACGACTACTTCCTCTACTTCATGCCCGCAATGATCGAAGCGGAAGTCGGGACCGCCCGCGTCACGTACATGAACCGCATGGCGCGCATCCTCCTCGGCTTCGACGAAGCCGACCTGCAGGCCGGGCTCAACGGCTTCAGCCTTCTCGATGACGATGGTGTCCAGATGGTTGTCGAAGTCCGCGAGCGGCACCTGGCCGCCAGCACGGGAGCGGGCAAACGCTATGAGCACTCCCCGGCGCAGGAACTCTACGACGTTCGCATTCGCCGGAAGGACGGCGCCTGGCTCCCCTGCGAAGTCCAGGGGTCCTACCTGCTCGACGAACAGGGAAACCCGCACCGCATCAGGTTCCTCCTCCGTGACACCACCCAACGCAGGGAGGCAGAGGACGCCCTCGCTCGCAGCGAGCGGCGTCTGCGCACCCTCGCCGAGAATGCCCCGGTCATCCTCCTCCAGGTGAACCGTCACGGCGAGATTGTCCTCAGCGAAGGTAAGGGCCTGCGCGACCTCGGGGGCGCGCCCGGGCAGCTTGTCGGCCTGAACATTCATGCCCTTACGCTCGCCTTCACCCCCCTTGGCTCCATCTACGAACGGGTTCAGGCCGGCGAAGCCATCGCCGAACGCCTCCAGGTCGCGGACCGCACCCTCGACATCCGCGCCGAACCCCTGCAGTCCGGCGAGGGCGACTTCGACGGATTCGTGGCCGTCGCGACCGACGTCACCGACCTCGATGTCGCCGGCCGCGCGCTTGTTCAGTCGCAGAAAATGGAGAGCCTCGGCATCCTTGCCGGCGGCATCGCCCATGACTTCAACAACGTTCTTGCGACTATCCTGACCGTCGCCGGCGCGTTGCGCCGTTCCCCGGCTCTCGGGCCGGATGAGCGCGAGTACCTGGAGACAATCGATCTCGCTGCCCGCCGCGGTGCCGAAGTTGCGGGACGCGTCCTCGCGTTCGCCCGGGGTGGTACCGCCAACCTCATCCCGGCAGATCTCCGCGAGGTCATCACCGAGGTCGCAAACCTCGCCACCCCTGCATTGCGGCGCACAGCCGCCGTCCGAACCTCGATTCCACCCGAACCCGTGGTCGTTGAGTGCGACCGGGGGCAGCTCACGCAAGCCCTCCTGAACATGGTGCTCAACGCTCGCGATGCCTTGCCCCGCGGCGGCGAGGTGCGGCTGGCCCTCACCTGCGTGGGCCGTCAGGCCGTCATCACCGTGGCCGACAACGGCCATGGCATGGACGAAGCCACGCGCGCCCGAATATTCGAGCCATTCTTCACCACGAAGCCTCCTGGCCAGGGCACCGGCCTTGGCCTCGCCGTCGCCCAGGGAATCGTGGCGAATCTCAACGGCGCCATCTCCGTAACGAGCTCCCCTGGAGAAGGAACCACCTTCATCATCTCGCTGCCGTGCTATCAGAACGGTCAGTGCCCATGCGCCTCGCAGGAGGTGGAATAGCAGCCGTTGCTGCTGGGCGCCCCTCTCCCGCCTTCGCGGCGTGATCCCGCCGGGTTCCGTACAATCGCCCTATGCAACACACCCGGCTTGGCGCTACCGGCCTCAGCGTCTCCCGCCTCTGCCTCGGCACCATGACCTTCGGCCTCCAGTGCGATGAGCCAACCTCCATCGCCATCCTCGACCGCGCCGCCGAAGCCGGCGTCACCTTCATCGATACCGCCGATGTCTATCCCATCGGCGGCTCCCTCGAGACCGTCGGCCGCACCGAAGAGATCGTCGGCCGCTGGCTGCGCGGGAAGCGCGACCGCTACGTCGTCGCCACCAAGTGCTTCGGCCGCATGGGACCGAACCGCTGGGACCAGGGGAGCTCGCGCAAGCACATCCTCGATGCCATCGATGGCTCCCTCCGCCGCCTCCAGACTGACTACGTCGACCTCTACCAGTTGCACCAGTTCGACCACTCCACCCCCATGGACGAGACCCTGCGGGCCCTTGAAGACGTGGTCCGGGCAGGCAAGGCGAGGTACGTGGGGTGCTCCAACTTCATGGCCTACCAGGTGGCGCGCGCCCTGGGCCGAAGCGAGACGCTCGGCCTGGTCCGGTTCGATTCCGTTCAGCCCCGTTACAACCTCCTCCACCGCGAAATAGAACGGGAGCTCCTCCCCCTTTGCTCCGAAGAGGGGGTCGGCGTCATCCCCTACAACCCCATCGCCGGCGGCCTCCTGACCGGGAAGCACCGTATTGACACTGGCCCTACCGAAGGGACGCGCTTTACCCTCGGCAGCGCCGCCGGGCGCTACCAGGACCGCTACTGGCACGACGACATGTTCGAAACCGTCGGCCAGCTCGCTCCCCTTGCCGCCGAGGCCGGTCTCTCCCTGGCCACCATGGCTGTCTCCTGGGTCCTGGCCAATCCCGCGGTGACTGCGCCGATCATCGGCGCCAGCCGCCCGGAACAGCTGGCCGGCACCCTCGCTGCCCTGGAAAGCCCGCTCGACCCGGCGCTGAAGACGCGCCTCGACGAGCTAACTGCACGGTACCGCTGAACCGTGAGCGAGCTCGCCAACCTGCTCGATATCGCACGCCGCGCTGCCGCTATCGCCGGCGAGGTCATCATGCCGCTCTACAGCGCGGGAATCCCCGTCGAGCTGAAGGCCGACAGGACACCCGTCACCGATGCCGACCGGCGCGCCGAGCTGGCAATGCGGGAGTTCCTGCTGCGCGAATGCCCCAGCCACGCCATCCTTGGCGAGGAATTCGGCGAAACCCCCGGCGATGGCCGTCACCGCTGGATCCTGGACCCCATCGATGGCACGAAGTCGTTCATCCACCACGTGCCGCTCTTTGGCACCCTCGTTGCCCTGGAGCTTGATGGCGAACCCGTGGCCGGCGTCATCGCCTGCCACGCCGCCGGCGAGACCGCCTATGCGGCCAGGGGCACGGGCGCCTTCATCAACCAGTCCCCGGCCCGCGTATCAGAAACGGCCGACCTCCACGACGCAACCGTGCTGATGACCAGCTTCAAGCGCCTCCCTGAACGGCACCCCGGCGCCTTCCAGCGGCTGACCGCCGGCGCGGGCCTGCTCCGAACGTGGGGCGACTGCTACGGCTACCTCGCCGTTGCCGGCGGCCGCGCCGACGTAATGCTGGACCCGGTGATGAATATCTGGGATGTGGCCGCGCTCTACCCCGTCATAACCGAAGCCGGTGGCAGGCTCACCACCTGGGATGGCTCCCGCTCCGTAGGCGATAGCGCCGTGGCCACAAACGGCGCCCTTCACGACAGGGTCATCAGCCTCCTGCACGAGCAGTAGTGCCGGCTCGCGGGAGAACGAAAAGAGGCGCGGTCCACGGAGTCGCGCCTCTTTTCACCGCGCTGTGTCCGCTCCTAGGCTTTTCCGATCTTGAACATCCTGGTGCCACAGGTCGGGCACGTGCCTTCAGTGGCGGGCTTGCCGTTCTTCATCGTGATCGGCTTCGGACTCTTCATCTCGCGCTTGGTCCTGCACTTCAGACAGTACGCTTCCATTTCTTCCTCCTCTGGTTGCCGCCTGGTCAGCGCAACCCGGGGGGCCCCAAAAAGAATTGATCTAGCGTCTACGCACTTGCGCACCCGCTGAGGGCCCAAAGGCAGAATACACCCGCTTTTCAGCCTGTCAACCCCCTTCTCAGGATTGCAAGCAGACATAACGCGTCGCGACCTAATCCGGGAGCATCTTCAGCGGCCAAATCCGGCCACTCTCATCAACTCTCGTTACTCCCAGGAAGCTCCCCCCGGCGTCGTAGACCCGTGCCGCTGCCGCTGGCCACGATTCCCGCGCTACCGGCGGCAACGTGACCCCGTGGCGCAGCCGCTGCCCCCGCTCGACTGTCACGATAGCCGCGCCTGAGCCGGCCAATCCCTCGTCCGGCGCCAGGATCACCTCCTCCACGAGGCCTGCCTGCGCCAGCGTTTCCAGCTCTTGAAGCGTCACGGCGCTCTCCACCCGGAAGCTTCCGCTGGCAGTCCGCCGCAGGGCCGCCAGGTGCGCCCCGCACCCGATCGCCTCGCCAATGTCGCGGGCGAGGCTTCGCACGTACGTGCCCGGGCCGCAGTGCACGCGCACCGAGAGGAGCCCCGGGCCAGCTGGTTCCAGCCTCAGGTCATGCACGGCCACCCGGCGCTCGGCCAGCCCCGGCACGCCCCCGCGCCGGGCCACCGCGTACGCCCGCTGGCCGGCGACCTTCACCGCGCTGTAGGCCGGCGGCCGTTGCTGCAGCTCTCCCATGAACCCCCGTTCGAGTTCTCTCAGTCGCTCGTCACTCAGCACCGGTACCGGCCTGCTCGCCAGGATCTCCCCTTCCGCGTCGTCCGTGGCTGTTGTTGCCCCCAGGGCGATTAGCCCCTCGTAATGCTTGTCGTGGCTCACCATGTACTCCACCAGCCTCGTCGCGCTCCCCAGGCAGAGCACAAGCAGCCCCGTCGCCATGGGGTCGAGCGTCCCCGTATGCCCGATCTTGCGCTGGCCCGTCAGTCGCCTTGCCTTCGCAACTACATCGTGACTGGTCCAACCGCCCTGTTTGTCGACCAGCAGAATCCCGTTCAGCGCCACCTGTTAGCTGCCCGGTCCTGGCCCGGCCACATCGCTGATCAGCGAGGCCAGGCGCGCGCCCCGCTCTATCGAGGGGTCGAAGCGAAACAGCAGCTCCGGCACGCTCCGCATCTTGAGCCGGTGCATGAGCTCCGTGTGGAGGAAGTGCGCGGCTGCGTTCAGCCCGCGGAGCGCCTCCTCCCTTTCTCCGGAGTCACCCAGGTGCGACACATACACCGTGGCATGCCGCAGATCCGGCGAAACCTGCACCTCGGTGATCGATACCAGGCCCCGGGCCACCCGCGGGTCCTTCACCTCGCGCTGGATAAGCTCGCTCAACTGCTCGCGCAGCAGGTCATTGACGCGTTCGGTGCGCCTGCTCATCGCTGTCTCCCCGCGGCCAGGGGCTAGTTGGCTCGTTCTTCGTGGAAGAACTCGAGCACGTCGCCCTCAGCGAACTTCTCAAAGCCGCTGACGACCACGCCGCATTCGTAGCCCGTCTGCACCTCGCGCACATCGTCCTGGAAGCGCTTGAGGCCCTCACACCGGCCCTTGGCCATCTCCTGCCCGCCGCGCAGCACCCGCACGTGCAGCCCCCTGCGGATCGTCCCGTCCGTCACGTAGCACCCGGCAATGCCACCAACCCTGCTCGACTTGAATACCTGCCGAACCTCCGCATGGCCGTCTATCACGACGTTGAAGACGGGCTCGTACATCCCCGCGAGCGCCTTCTCGATGTCTTCGAGAAGCTGGTAGATGATGCCATAGGAGCGGATGTCCACCCCCGTAGCGTCCGACCGCTTCCGCGCCGATGGGTCCACCTTCGTGTTGAACGCCAGGATGAGCCCGTTCGAAGCTTCCGCCAGCATCACATCGGAATCGTTCACGTTCCCTGTCGAAGAGTGGATTACCTTGACCTTCACTTCCGAAGTGCTCAGGCGCTCCACGGCCGCGCGAATCGCCTCCGCGCTGCCCCGCACATCGGCCTTCAGAACGATGATCAATTCCTTCAGCTTGCCCGCGCTGATCTCGTTGAAGAGCGAATCGAGGTTGACGTGGGCGTGTGCCGTCTGCTCCGAAGCTTCGCGCGCCCTCCGGCGCTCTTCAACCAGTTGCCGGGCCGTCTTCTCGTCGGCAATCACGCGTACCCGCTCGCCCGCCTCGGGAACTTCTTCGAGGCCCATGACCACTACCGGCGCCGATGGCCCCGCCTCCCGGATGCGTTCTCCCCGGTCATCGAACATCGCCTTCACTCGCCCGCTGATCTCCCCCGCCACAATCGCATCGCCCTGCCGGAGAGTGCCGTTCTTCACAAGCAGCGTGGCCAGGGGGCCGCGGCTCGAATCCATCTCAGCTTCAACCACAACGGCCAACGCAGGCCGGTCCGGGTTGGCCTTCAACTCCGAGATCTCGGCCACCAGGTTGATTGACTCCAGGAGGTCGTCAATCCCGGTGCCCTTGGTCGCCGACACCGGCACCGTGACGATGTCGCCGCCGTAGTCCTCAACCACCACGTTGTGTTCGGTGAGCTGCTGCTTGATGCGGTCCGGGTTCGCCCCCGGCAGGTCAATCTTGTTGATCGCGACGATCATCGGCACGCCCGCCGCCTGCGCGTGGCTGATCGCCTCGATGGTCTGCGGCATCACGCCGTCGTCAGCCGCCACCACAAGCACGGCAATGTCCGTCACCTGGGCCCCGCGCGCTCGCATCGCCGTGAAGGCCGCGTGCCCCGGGGTGTCGATGAAGGTGATCTTCTTGCCGTCCCGCACCACCTGGTAGGCGCCGACGTGCTGCGTGATGCCCCCGGCCTCTCCCTCGGCCACGCGTGTCTTGCGAATCGCGTCGAGCAGGCTCGTCTTCCCGTGATCGACATGCCCGAGGATGGTCACCACCGGCGGCCGCTCCTGCAGCTTCGCAGGATCGTCGGCCTCCTCTTCCTCCACCGGGGGGGGAGCCGGCGCAGTCTCCACCGCCTCCTCTTCCTGCGGGTCCCATCCCAGTTCCACCGCCACCACGGCCGCCGTCTCGTAGTCGATTGTCTGGTTCATCGAGGCCATGACCCCGTTGGTCATGAGCCGCTTGATGACCTCGACAGGAGACACCGTGAGCAGGTCGCCCAGTTCCTTCACGGTTAGCGCCATCGGTATCGTCACCGGCCGGGTCGAAGAGGTTTGTGCCGACATCAGGTTTCGCTTTCTTCAGCCGGCAACGACATACCGTAGGCTTGCAACGCCTCGACGTCTTCTTTCGCCGGGGTGAACTTGAGTGCGTGAGTTATCGTACCGCGTTTCAGCGCTTTCTCCCAGCAGGGCCGGCTGGCGTGCAGGTAGGCCCCCCTCCCGTTCGCCTTTCCCGTTGGGTCAACCAGCAAACGCTGTTCCGGTGTTCGCACAATGCGGATCAAGGCCCGCTTGCCCGCCTCTTCCCTGCAGCCGATGCACGTGCGCTGCGGTACGTGCCGGGGACGTGCTCCCTTCGCTGCCATCATCGCCCCGTCCCTAGTGAATGCGGCCCGAGTAGTCCACGTCCTCCATCTCCTCTTCCTCTTCGAACCGCGCCGCGCGCTTCACCTTCTTCGTTGAAGCTTTCTTGGCTTCCGGCGTCTCCTCCGCTACCTTCGGCAGGACATCTTCGGCAAAGCGAATGGTGGTCGGCCGCGCTTCGGGCGCAACCATCGTGGGCACCTCATACTCCTCTTCTTCCTCCTCCTCCTCGTACTCGTCGCCGTAGTCCTCTGACTCGCGCTCCTCGCCCCGGGGAATGGGCATCCCGGCAAGCGCATCGGCAAACGAAGTGACCTCTTCCTCCACCACTTCCGCCTGTGCTGGCGGCGCAATCGGCGGAGCAACGTGCACTGGCTCCTCCGCCACCTCCACGACTGCCTCTTCCACCTCGTGGATGATGTCAATATCCGGGACTTCACCGGGGGCGAACGCCTCGAATGAGCTCGGTTGTTCCTCTTCACCCCGGGCCCGCGCCTCCGCGGCCGACTGGCTGAGAATGTCAATCCGCCAGCCCGTCAGCTTCGCCGCCAGGCGCGCGTTCTGCCCTTCCTTGCCAATCGCCAGCGAGAGCATCCGGTCGGGCACCACCAGGGTGGCTCGCCTCTCTTCCGGGTCGACCTCAACGTCCACCACCTGGGCCGGGCTGAGCGCGTTCGAAACAAAGTTCGCCGCGTCCGGATCCCACTTGATGACATCGATCCGCTCGCCACCCAGCTCGTTCACGATGTTCTGGATCCGTGAACCGCGCATGCCCACGCAGGCGCCTATCGGGTCGATGCTCGGCACGCGCGAATGGACCGCGACCTTGCTCCGGTACCCGCCATCGCGCGCGATCGACTTTATCTCCACCGTGCCGCTTGCAATCTCGGGCACTTCCGTTTCGAAGAGCCGCCGCAGGAGGTTCCGGTGCGTACGGCTGACGATGATCTGGGGGCCCTTCACCGCCTTCTGCACTTCAAGGAGCAGCACCTTCACGCGTTGTCCCGAGCGCAGGTGCTCGTTCCTCACCTGCTCGCTGAACGGCAGGACCGCTTCTGTCCCCCGGCCCAGTTCGAGAATGATCTGGCGCGGCTCGATGCGCTGCACCGTGCCGATTACCACCTCGTTCTCGCGACCCGCATACTCGTCGAAAACCGCGTCGCGCTCTGCCTCACGCAGACGCTGGAGCACCACCTGCTTCGCCGTCTGCGCAGCGATCCGTCCCGCATGGTCTGGAATCTTGATCTCGAAGTCGAGCACATCGCCCGGGGCCACGCTGGCCTTGTAGCGCCTTGCCTCCGTAAGAGCGATCTCGATGTTCGGCTCTTCAACCTCTTCGACAACCGTCTTCTGCATGTACGCGTGGATATCGCCCGACTCCGCGTCGATCTTCGCGTAGATGTTGGGAGCGTTCTCGCCCTCTCGCCTGTAAGCGGAAGTCAGCGCCGCCTCAACCGCCTCGAAGACGATCTCCTTCGGCAGGTTCTTCTCCGCGGCCAGCTGGCCTATGGCAAGCAGAAACTCGTTCTTCATAACCTCAACAAAAAAGTGGACCCGAGGGCCCACTCCCGAAAGGAATGCGTTCCCTGCGAAGTATAGCACGCGCCGCCCGCAGGGCTAACGCCCGGAGCGGAACCCGTGTCTCAGACGCGCGCTCCTCGCAGAGCCGCCACTACCTCTCCCGCCAGCTCTCGGAGCGCGACGATCCGTGTCTCGCCCGTGCGCCGCGCGCGAAACTCCACGCCCCCCTTCTCCAGCGCCCGAGGGCTCACGGTGATGCGAACCGGCATGCCCAGCAGGTCCGCGTCCTTGAACTTGATCCCGGCGGAATCGTCGCGGTCGTCGATGAGGGCCGATAGCCCGGCCTCCGCGAGCGCCGCCTCGAGGGCGGCGAGCGCCTCGGCCACTGGCGCCTGGTCGAGGTTGAGGGCGACGATGTGGACGTCGTAGGGCGCGACTTCCGGTGGCCAGGTGATGCCGTTCTCATCGTGGTTCGCCTCGATGGCTGCCGCCAGCATCCTCTCCAGGCCGATGCCGTAGCAGCCCATCACAACGGGCTGGCGTTCACCCTTCTCATCGAGATACGAAACTCCCATCGACTCCGCGTAGACGGTGCCGAGCTTGAACACATGGCCCATCTCGATTCCCCGGCGCGTCTCCAGCGCGGCCCCGCAGTTGAGGCAGGCATCACCCGCCCGTGCGAGAGCAAGGTCAGCGATGGCACCGGCACTCCAGTCGCGCCCGTGATTCACGTTCCGGTAATGCTGGCCGTCCTCGTTTGCCCCGGCGACGAGGTTGGGGGCGCCAGTCACGCTGGCGTCTGCCACTATCTCCAGCCCCGTGAGGCCAACGGGCCCGGCCGAACCCGGGACGAGCCCCACAGCGCGAGCCGCCACGTCGTCCAGTGGTTCGATCTCCCGCGCCTTGAGCAGGTTCTTCAGCTTCGTTTCGTTCACATCCAGGTCGCCCCGAATCGCCACGAAGACTGGCCTGCCGTCTACCCGGTAGAAGACCGCCTTGCACGTTTGCCTGCGTTCGACTCCCAGGAATGCCGCGAGGCCGGCAATCGTCTTCTGGCCCGGCGTCGCCACCTTCTCAAGCGGGGCCGCATCTCCGGGCAGCGGTGGTGGAGGCTGGAACTCCGCCTTCTCCGCATTCGCCGCGTACCCGCAGCCCGGGCAGAGCAGCACCTCATCCTCCCCCATCTCCGAAAGAAAGACGAACTCCTGGCTGTCCTTGCCGCCAATTGCCCCCGAATCCGCTGCCACGGGGATTACTGGCACCCCGGCCCGCGCAAAGATCCGCACATACGCCTCGAAAGCCAGCTGGTACGACTCGTCGAGCGCCTCCCAGCCCGCATCGAAGCTGTAAGCGTCCTTCATGATGAACTCCCGCAGGCGGATGAGCCCCCCTCGGGGGCGTGCCTCGTCGCGGAACTTCGTCTGGATCTGGTAGAGCGTCACCGGGAGGTCGCGGTAACTCTGGATCGAGCGTGAGGCAAGGAAGCTAACCGCCTCCTCATGCGTGGGTCCAAGCGCAAACCCCCGCTCCTTGCGGTCGGCCAGGCGAAACAGAGTCTGCCCCATGGCCTCGGCCCGGCCGCTCTGTTCCCACAGCTCGATAGGGTGCAGCGCCGGCAGGTGGATCTCCTGCGCGCCGCTTCGGTCCATCTCCTCGCGGATGATGGCCTCAATGCGGCGCACCGTGCGCCAGCCAAGCGGCGTGAAACAGTAGAGCCCCGCCGCCAGCGGCATCACCAGGCCGGCGCGCAACAGAAGCCGGTGGCTCGGTAGCTCGGCATCGGCCGGCGGTTCGCGCAGGGTCTTCAGGAGCAGCTTGCTCATCCGCATCGGCAGGGAGCCCTCGTGCCTTGGTGTGTTTCGAACGTTGCGGCCGCGGCGCCATTGCGGTCAAGCCCGGCGCGGACGGTCGAGCTCCTCCGTATCGATGATTAGCGTCACCGGCCCCTGGTTCACGAGCTCAACTCCCATGTGCGCGCCGAATTCCCCCCGCTCGCAGCGAATCCCTTCGCCCTCGATGGCGGCGCAGAACGCCTCATAGAGCTCCCGCGCCACCACCGGGGATGCAGCCCGGTCAAACGAAGGGCGCTTCCCTCGCCGGACATCTCCGTAGAGCGTGAACTGGCTGATCCCCAGCACGGCGCCACCGGCATCGGCAAGCGAGAGGTTCATCTTCCCCGCCGTATCTTCGAAGACGCGGAGCCCGGCCACCTTCGCTGCGAGCCTCACAGCGTCGGATTCTGTGTCTGAAGCAGATACGCCGAGCAACACGACGAACCCCGCTCCTATCTCTCCCACAGTTCGCCCGGCCACGGTCACCCTGGCGCAGGAAACGCGCTGTACTACTGCTCGCACGGCCCCTCGGCAGTGCATGCCCTCCCCAGGGGAAACATCGTGCGGGCCATCGCCTTTGCCCGGTCGCGAAACGCCGGGTCGCGAATCACATCGGCCGTGCCGCTGCCATGGTCAATCTGGGTGTTCATGTAGATGCCGTGAATGAGCATGGCAAGCGAGTCAGCCATCGCGGCCGATTCTTCGGCGCTGAATGCTGTCTCAAAGTGCCGCGCCATGTACTGCCTCCAGACAGTCATAGTCTGGCTGCGAAGCGCCATGGCTGTCCGGTCGCGCGCCAGCACCTGGCGCGCCATCAGGCGAAGGAATCCATCCCGTGCCACTGCACCGTCGAACATGACGTCGACCAGGTGTTCCAGCACCTCGGGCCCCATTGCCTCACCGGACGGAACGTCGCCCAGCATCCTCGATTCCGGGATCTGCCAGACGGCATCGAGAATTTCGCGCTTGGAGCGGAAGTGGTAGTAGAGCGCGGCGTCGGTGAGGCCCGCCTTTGCGCCTATGTCCTTCACCGTGGTCCCGTCGAACCCCCTGGTGGCGAACAGCTCATGCGCCGCTTCGAGAATGCGCGTGCGCGTCGCATCGCCCCCTCGTTTCGCCGCACCCGCGCCAGCACGCGGGTCGGCGGCTCCGGCTCCTGTTTCCGGGCGGGCCGGGGTTACCGCTGGCTGTCGGGAGGCTGGCATGGCAGAGCCTGCTTGATGATGCGGCGCAGGCGCCGGCGGTACGAATCCTGGTTCACCACCTCCCGGAACTCGTCGCCGTGCTGCAGGACGGTGTCGTAGAGAAGACCGCACACGGCGTGGAAAACAGTATCGAGGACGAGCTCCCCGGCTTCGCCGTAGAGAGCCTGCGCCGAAGGCAGAGTCCCCGCCCGGAACCGGTCGAGGAGCCCCTGGCGGAAACCAGTCGCGCACGTGTCTCCGCTCAGCACCTGTTCGAGCAGGATTCGCAGGTGTGCCCAGCTTCGTGCCCACGCGTAGAAGCGCTCTTCGATGTCGTCCGCCAGCTCGTCCTGCGAGAGGCTGGACTCATGCAGCACCGGCACCATGTCGGCCGGCACGCAGGTCCAGATGGCATCCAGGATTTCGCGCTTGGAGCGAAAGTGGTAGTAGAGCGCCGGGTCCGTGATGTTGCAGCGCTCGGCGATCGCCTTGACCGTCGTGGCTTCGTACCCATCTCTCGCGAAAAGCTCAGTGGCAGCGCGAACAATCAGGGCGCGCGTGATGGCGCCACTCCCCAACCGCTCCCGGTTTCGCGCGGGCTGAGCCATTTACCGGGCAGTATAGCGGTAAGAGGCGTCCCATGCTCAAGCGGCAAATCGCCTATTCAGTTACGAACATCATTCGATCGTGAATCACGATGCAGCAGCGGCCTCGGAACTCGAGTCTGCAGGCGGCGCCTCGCTCTTGCCTGCGCCTTCTGTCGAGGGTGTGTCGGAAACCGACGTCGAGCGGCTCTTGCCGTCGGTCGCGTAAAAGCCGCTGCCCTTGAACACCACCCGCGGAGCGTGGAGCACCCGCTTGGCAATCCCCTTGCCGCACTCCTCGCAGGTGTGCGTGGTTTCGGCGGAAAAGCTCTGCTGGAGGTCGTAGGTGGCCTTGCACGCAGGGCAGTGGTATTCGTACGTCGGCATCGGCAATCCCTGCACCCGCTGAATGGCTGGCTCCCTCAGGTAACCCGCGGGTGGGCTGTGACTCAAATTGTTCCGGCCTTGGCACTCGCCTGTCAACAGTGCTAAGAGCAGAAAACCGTTAGTGCCACGCCCGCGGCAGTCCCATAATGGAAGGCGGAGAGGTGCCCGAGAGGCTTAAGGGAGCCGTCTTGAAAACGGCCGTGGCTCAACACCACCGTGGGTTCGAATCCCACCCTCTCCGCCAGCCACCGCCTCTACCGGTTACCGCCACCCGCTGGTAGGCTTGGCTCGCACACCCCTCCCGGAGACCAGCTTGAAAATCCACGAATACCAGGCCCGCGACCTGCTCGCGAAGCATGGCGTCCCCGTCCCCCGCGGCCGCGTCGCCGCCACCCCCGCCGAAGCGCGCGCCATTGCCCAGGAGCTCGGCGGCAAAGTGGTGGTCAAGGCCCAGATCCATGCCGGGGGCCGCGGCAAGGGCCGCCTCGTCGCCTCGAATGAGACGGCCGCCATGTTCCAGCGCCTTGTCGCAGACCCCGCGAACAACTCCGGGCAGGTCAAGGGCGATCGCGTGGGCGGAGTGCGCCTCGCCGATACCCCGGCCGAAGCCGAAGCGGCGGCGGCTGCCATCCTCGGCAAACACCTCGTCTCGGTACAGACCGGTCCCGAAGGGAAGCTCGTCAAGCATGTGCTCGTCGCCGAGCAGACAGACGTGGCGAAGGAGTACTACCTGGCCATCATCATAGATGGCGGAGCGGCCGCCCCCCTCATCATGGCCTCCACGGAGGGTGGCCAGGAGATCGAGGTCGTTGCCCACAACAACCCCAATGCCATCGTTCGCGTCAGCGTGAACCCCGGCGCCGGCCTTCAGCCCTACGTTGGCCGCCGGCTCGCTACCCGGCTCGGATTCAAGGACGACCAGGCGGCCCAGTTCGGAAAGCTGATCGAGGCTCTCTACCGGGCCTTCGAAGCCAGCGACGCCAGCATGGTCGAAGTCAACCCCCTGGTGGTCACCACCGATGGCCGCGTGGTTGCCCTCGATGCCAAGGTCAACGTCGATGACAACGCCCTCTTCCGCCAGAAGGAAATCGCCGCGCTACGCGACAAGGACGAAGAAGACCCCCTCGAGGTGATGGCGGGCGACCTCGGCGTCGCCAACTTCATCAAGCTCGATGGCAACATCGGCTGCGTCGTCAACGGCGCCGGCCTCGCCATGGCCACCATGGACACCATCAAGCTGGCGGGCGGCGAACCGGCGAACTTCCTCGACATCGGCACCGTCAACGACCCCCAGCGCGTGGTCAGCGCGCTCAAAGTCATTATCGAAGACCCCTCGGTCAAGGCCATCCTCGTCAACATCTTTGGCGGCATGGCGCGCGTCGACATCATCGCCCAGGGTGTCATCGAAGCCAGCAAGCAGCTCGACCTGAAAGTCCCCGTGGTCATGCGGCTGATCGGCACCAACCTCGCCGAAGGTGAGAAGCTGCTCGAAGAGTCGGGCCTCAAGGTCATCCGCGCTCGCGAACTCGCCGACGCGGCGAAGAAGGCCGTTGAGGCTGCGAACTCCGCCGCGTGACCCCCTGCGCCGCGCGCATCCTTCCCACGTAGCCCCGTCCAAGGGCGGCTGTCCGTAGGCCGCCCTTGGATACGAGTAGCGGGCTACTCCGCTCCCTGCTGCTTCTGCAAGGCGTGCCAGAGGCCGCGACCCTGGCCGGGCGTGGGGTCCTTCACCAGGCCGTAGATCTCCCGGCCTTCGTGGTCCTCCGGCAGATACTCGGTGATTGGCAGCCCCTCTTCCGTTACGAAGAGCAGACAGTGGCAGTACTTGTAGATCTGCATCTCGTCGCACGCGCAAATCCACGTCCGGCGTTTCGCTTCCTCTTCCCTCGGCAGGTAGAGACCCTCCGGCCACGTGCCGTCCGCGTCCTTTGAGGGGTAGAAGTTACACGGGCAAATCGGCCGCCCGTACTGGTCGATGTTCGCTGCAAGGCCCAGGACCACGCCTTCGGTGATGAACCGGTCAGGGTGCAGAAACGTACCCGACTTGGCGGCGTACTTCTCGGCGTAGTTCCACATCTTGCGCATCGACTCCGGGCTTGGCTCGTTCATCTCTCCCCTTTGCTCCCTGCTCTTGTACGTGTGATTCTTCCCCGCGGGCGACGCCCGGGTCAGATTGTCAGCCCCCCGAGTCCCTGCACGCCGCGAACGTACTCGATCTCGCCCACGTGACGATAACCGTGCGTAAGGCAGACCCCGAAGAGTCCGTTCCACAGCGACATCTCGCCCAGCGGCTTGATGGTCACCTTCAGCCGGTCGAACTCCTCGGCGGAAAGTCCCCCCAGGAACTCGTCAGTCGCCGCCCACACCTTCGACTGGTACTCGTGCCAGCCTCCGACGTCCGTGATCAGGATGGCATTCGCCTCGTCGCTGGTCATGCCCGTCCCCTGGCTCGTGCGCGGCAGCCCGAACCGCTCGTCATAGGCGCCCGCAAGCCAGACCGTGTTCCTGCGCTGCGCTACGTAGTTGACGATGTTGTCTTCCGTTCGCACATAGTGCCAGAGGCTGAAGAAGGCGCTCACTCCACCTTCGGCCGGCCGAAAGTTCAGCTGGTCCGCGGTCATGCCATCGGCCACCGTGTCAAGCATCTTGTGCACGTCGCGCAGGCCGTTCCGAAGGATCTCGTGGGGTGTCATCAGCGCCTCCCTGTCCCACCGATCATTGCCGCCCGGTGAATCTGCTGTCCACCCCGGCGGCCCGCGTGCTAGCCTTCGCTTCCAGCACGCCCGGTCTTGGGAGGATCGAGATGACGGCCGGCCCGTCAATCCAGGTGCATCCACTCACGCCCGAACGGTGGGACCATCTCGTGCAGCTCTTCGGCGCTCACGGCGCCAGCAGCGGCTGCTGGTGCATGTGGTGGCGACAGACCGCGTCCGAGTTTGCTGCAAAGGCCGGCGAGAAGAACCGCGAGGAGTTCCGTGCCATCGTCGCGAGCGAACGCGTCCCCGGTCTCCTCGCCTACGAAAAAGGCGTCCCCGTTGGCTGGTGCTCTATCGGCCCCCGCGAGGATTTCGGCCGCCTCAACCGGTCTCCCACGCTCAAGCGCGTCGATGACTCCCCCGCCTGGTCAATCGTTTGCTTCTACATCAAACCGCGGAGCCGCGGGAAGGGTGTGGGCGCCGCTCTGCTCCAGGCTGCCGTGGCGCACGCCGTCTCCCGGGGGGCGAGTGTGGTCGAAGGCTACCCCCTCGACGAATCAACCGGCCCCGTGACCAACGCCGGCGCCTTCACCGGCGTGCTCGCCATGTTCCGCGAGGCCGGCTTCAAAGAAGTGGCCCGCCGCTCTGCGCGCCGGCCCATCATGCGGCGCGAAATCAGTTAGCCGTCACGCCGCCCTCGGTGGCGCCTCCAGCGCGTATCCCGAGCCCCAGCGATTGACGATGTAGACGGGATGGCTCGGGTCGTCTTCCAGCTTCTGCCTCAAGTAGCGGACATAAAGACGCAGGTAGTGTGTCTCGCTCGAGTACTGGTTTCCCCATACCCGGGCAATCAGCGCCTTCGACGGGACCACCTCTCCCGGGTGCTCGGCCAGCGTCATGAGCAGCCTGAATTCCGTCGGTGAAAGCGGAACCACCGTTCCCCGCTTGCGTACCACCTGGCCCGCCGGGTCGATTTCTATCTCCCCGACGCTGAGAATCGCCCTCTCCTCCGCCTGGCGCGGCCGGTCCTCATTCGAGTGCCGGTCCATTCGCCGGAATGCCGCTCGCAGGCGGAGGTCGATCTCCTCGGTGTGGCAGTTGGGGCGGGCATACGTATCGGCGCCGGCCTCGAAGCACCGAAGCATCTCTCCCAGTGCCCCCGTGCAGCCAACAACGATCAAGGCTGCCTCGCTCACCTCACGGATTCGAGCGGTTACTTCCGCCGGGAACCCCACCTCGCGCCCGAGGTCCACCACCACCGCGTGGGGCTCCAGCTCGGCCACGAAACCGGGCGCCCCGCCGGGGTCGCCGCAGGCCGCCACCCGGTATCCCATCTCCTCCAGCCCGCGAGCACGGTCATAGGCCCGTTCGAGACCCTCCGACACCACCACCGCACGCATTCCGACCAACGGTGGCAGGCCAGGCCCTTCGACAGATGTCTTGACGCGCTCCATCACTCAGCCTCCCCGCGAACTCGGGCAAATCCCCAATGTGCTGCACGGCTCCCCCATTCGACAGCTACTGCATGAGGGTTCTTACACCCTTCGGCGCGGTCCTCCTTTGCGGTGCGCTCAGTTCCGCTCTGGTGGCCGGTCGCGCCTGGCTGCCTGCCGGTGCCGTGCAGGCCAATGAGCCCGCATCTGTAGCATCGGCAGCCACGCCCCCAAACCCGCGTTTCTCCAACGCGATTCCAACATCTGTCACCAACGTGCAACCGGCTCCCGAGACCCCGGTGAGCCAGGCGCCGTCGCCGGATCCGTCTCCTGCTGCCACGGCGCCTTCCCCCGCCCTCCCTCTCCCGCAGCAGGTCGAACCCGCCCGTGAGGTTCAGCCGCTCAGCACCGGTATCGCCCCCACCACCGGCCCGGCTTCATCACCCGAAAAGAGCGACGAGCTCATAAGGCTCATGAACGGCGCACGTGAGCGGGAAGGCCGGGAACCCTTCGTTCGCGACCCCGAACTCGATGAGGTGGCGCTCGTCCGGGCGCGCGACCTCGTGGCCAACCAGTATTTCGACCACTACGGGCCCGATGGTTCCAGCGCCTTCTCGGAGCTCGCCCTTCGCGGCCGGCGCTACCAGTTGGCCGGCGAAAACCTCGCCCGCAACAACTACCCGGGAACGCGCTCCGTCCCGGCCGCATTCGACGGGCTCATGGCCAGCCCGGGCCACCGCGCGAACATCCTTGAGGAGCGCTTCGGAAGGGTGGGCGTGGCCGTTGTCCCCAGCGGGCGCCTCTGGGTCTACGTCACCGTCTTCACGGATTGACCCTGCCCGCGAACCGCCGCCAGTGGTAGATGGTGGGCGATGAGGGGCTCGAACCCCCGACCCCCTCGGTGTAAACGAGGTGCTCTGACCGGCTGAGCTAATCGCCCCGGGGCCCAGTGTATCGCCATCCGCCCCAGCGGTCGCTTGCACAAAGACCGTTCTCCGATTCATGATGCGCATCGAGGTTAGCCCGCCGCCGCTTTAAGCTGGGTCAATTGTCCATATTCAAGATGGTTGCCCGGCTGCGAGTGATCCGCGGGTTGCCCTTTTCCGGGGGATGAATCATGAAGCAGGTTGTCGCCGCCAGGCTCTCCCCGCCCCGACGAGGTCTGTGGCTGTGAGACGGCATGTAATCGCAGCGGTTGCGGTCTGGGTAGTTCTGACTGCCATCGGAGAGACGCTCGCCCTTGCCGACCTCTACCCCACCGTGGGGTCGAGCGAAGCCGAGGATTTCGACCGGATCTTCCGGATCCTCATCGTCATGGGCATGCCCGTCTTCACCTTCGTCATTGCCGTGCTGTTCTACTGCGTCATCCGCTTCGGCAGCTTTGGCAAACCCTCGGAAGATGGTCCCGCCTACCGCGGCGCCGGGCTCGGTCCACGGGTCTGGCTGGCGGTCACGGGGTCACTCGCCCTGACGGTCATGATCTTCCCGGGGCTCACCGGCCTGGCCGAGCTTCAGCCCGACAAGAGCGGCTACGGCTGGGGCGAATCCAATGCCGAGCTCGTCGTTCGTGTCGTTGGCTTTCGCTGGTCCTGGACCATGGAATACGCCGATGCAGGCGTCACCGTCAGCACCGCCCAGGGCAAGGAGCTGGTGCTGCCCGTCGACACCCACGTGAAGTTCGAGATTGAGTCGACCGACGTCATCCATTCCTTCTGGATCCCCGCCTTCCGGATGAAGATCGACGCCCTCCCCGGGCGCACGACCCACATGACCGTGAAGACGACCGCGCTGGGCCGCTTCGAAGACGACGACGCCTACCGCGTGCAATGCGCCGAACTTTGCGGGCTCGACCACTCAACCATGACCTTCCCCGTGCGCGTCGTGCCCCGCGCTGAGTTCGAACAGTGGCTGCAAAGCCAGAAGCCCGCCGCAACGGCCCAGTAGGAGGAATAGATGTACGCACTCTTTTCCGTCGCCAGTGGCCTTGGCACCGGGCTGATCGGCTTCTACCTCGGCCTTGGTCTTGTCGCCATTGTGCGCGGCCTGACGGGCCACGATGCCTACGACGAACAGGTGAGCATCACCTTCGGCTACGTCTTCGGTCTCATCGGCTGGCTCATGGGCGTCGGCATGTGGGGAGCCTGGGGGAGGGAATGGTTCGGCCTGCGCACCTACTGGCGTAAGGCGCCCGGCTGGCAGCGCTACTTCACCTTCAGCCCCGACCACAAGGTCATCGGCCTCCAGTACCTGGTCACCTTCATCATCGTCTTCCTCCTCGCCGGGCTCGGGGCCATGCTCATGCGCTGGGAGCTCATGGAAAGCGGCATGCAGCTCTTCAACCACGACCAGTACAACGCCGTCATGGGGCTCCACGGGATCCTTATGGTGGCCGTGGCGGTCGCTGCCGTCGTCGGCGGGCTCGGCAACTACTTCGTCCCGCTCATGATCGGCGCCGAAGATATGGCCTTCCCGCGCCTCAACGCCCTCACCTACTGGCTCATTCCTCCCGTCGCCGCGATGCTCCTGTCCACCCCGTTCCTCGGTGGCATCGAGCACGGCTGGACCGCCTACCCGCCCCTGTCCGTTGTCACCGATAGCTCCCAGGTCCTCTTCGGCCTCGCCGTCATCACCTTCGGCCTCACGTCCATCCTGGGCGGCCTCAACTTCATCATCACCATCATCTACATGCGCGCTCCCGGCCTAACCTGGGGCAAGCTCCCCATCTTCGTCTGGTCAATGTTCGTGACCTCCTGGATGGCACTCCTCTACACCCAGGGCTTCGCCGTCGCCCTCCTCATGGTCCTGCTCGATCGCATCGCCGGCATGAGCTTCTTCAACGCCGAAACGGGCGGCGACCCGCTCCTCTACCAGCACGTCTTCTGGTTCTACTCCCACCCGGCCGTCTACATCATGGTCCTCCCCGGGTTCGGCATCGCCCTCGAAGTGATCAGCCACTTCTCTCGCAAGCCCCTCTTTGCCTACCGCTATGCCGTCGGTGGCCTGCTCGGAATCCTTGGCCTTGGCGGAGTCGTCTGGGCCCATCACATGTTCACCTCGGGCATGCCCAACTACCTCCACGGCCCCTTCCTCGTCGCCACCGAGGCCATCTCCATCCCCACCGGGCTCGTGTTCCTCGCCGCCCTGGGCACCATCTGGATGGGCAGGCTCTGGCTCCGCACGCCGATGCTCTTCGGCCTCGCCGTCATCTTCAACTTCGCCTGCGGTGGCGTCACCGGCATCTTCCTTGCCGATGTCCCGACCGACATCCACCTGCAGGACACCTACTTCGTTGTGGCCCACTTCCACTACACCATCGTGGGCGGAGAGATCTTCGGCCTCTTCGCCGGCATCTACTACTGGTTCCCCAAGATGACCGGCCGCATGTACAACGAGAAGCTGGCCCAGCTCCACTTCTGGTGGATGTTCATCAGCTTCAACGTCACCTTCTTTGTGATGCATTGGCCCGGCATCCAGGGAATGAACCGTCGCATCGCCGACTACCCGGAATCCCTGGAGAACGTGAACCTCTTCGTCAGCATCTCCGCCTTCCTTCTGGGCGCCAGCTTCATCGTCTTCGTCTACAACATGGTCTACTCCTGGATCCGCGGCCCGGTTGCCGAGGCCAACCCCTGGGCCGCACGAACCATCGAGTGGCAGATCCCCTCGCCACCTCCCGTCGAGAACTTCCCCGAGCCGCCCCTGGTCAAGGGCCATCCTTACGACTACGGGGTGCCCGGCTCAGTGCACGCCGTCTTCCCGGGCGCGGCAACCCTCCCCGCTGGCGGCGGAGGCGGTCAGTGACCCCGTTCACCATCTCTGCAATGCCGGCCCCAGGCCGGGTAGGGGGCATCATCAATGGGTAGCTACAGGATTGGCTGGATCATGGCAGTGTGGCTGCTGGTCCTGATCGCCGTCGACTTCTCCATTGCCCAGTGGGTCGACCACAAGCAGCTTCGCTTCTCGCTGCTCACCATCGGCACCTTCGCCGAAGCCGTACCCATTGCCTACTACTTCATGCACATCTCACGCGTCTGGCGCGGGGAGGTCCACTGATGGCAGCCGCGACTCATGCAGCCCATGCTCCCCACGACACGCTCCGAATCAAGCGGGCCGGCCTCTGGCTCTTCTTCTTCTCCGAAACCATCCTCTTCGGCCTCCTCATGTCCGCGCGGTTCTTCCTTGAGGGAATCGAACGGGAACACCTCGACCAGGCCCTCGGAGTGGGCATCACCTCCATCCTCGTCACCAGCTCCGTGACCGCCTACATGGCCGAAACCGCAATCGAACACGACAGGCGGGGCGAAGCCATGTGGTGGCTCCTCGGCACCATCGCCCTTGGCTTTGTCTTCGCCTTTGGCGTCGGCTACGAATGGGCAACCGCCGAGTTCTCCCGCCACGAGGCCTTCGGCACGGTGTTCTTCACCATGACCGGCGTCCACGCCGGCCATGTCCTGAGCGGCGTGGGGCTGCTCGCGCTCGTCGCCATCCAGCTTGGCCGCGGCCGCTTCTCCAGCAAGGAACACTGGCCCATCTCGGGCACCATCATGTACTGGCACTTCGTCGATATCGTCTGGATCTTCTTCTATCCGACGCTCTACCTGGTCTAGGGGCGGAGCGCCGGCCGTGAGCGAAAGCGCGAAGCCTGGTGAGAAGCTCGCCGGCCTGCGCTTCTGGGCAGGCTGGTTGGGCGCCGGCCTTGCCCTGGGGTTTCTTCTCAGCATCATCTGGTGGGCCCTCCTCGAACCTGCCGCCGCCGGCAACGACGTCGCCGAGCTCACCATTCCAGCCGGAACCGCCGCCGCCGTGGCTCGCGGCGAACCGGCGCCCTTCATCCCCAACTCCCTTTCCCTGGGCCGCAACCGCGAGCTCGTGGTCCGCAACAATGATGTCGCCGGCCACAAGGTCGGGGCCTGGACGGTCCCCCCGGGGGGCGTCGCCGTCATCAAGGCGGCAGCCGGGACCGGAGACCTCATCTGCTCCGTGCACCCGTCGGGATACCTGGACATCCAGATCGACAGTCGCCCCGCCTTCGCCACGGTCCTCCTGCAGTCGGCCCTCGTCGGCCTTCCCTTCGGACTTGCTGCCGCTATTGCCGTTCGCGTCGGCAGGCGCCTGCAGATGGACGAACAGGCGGCCGGCAGCGCGTAAGGGCCCGCGCGCCTACCCTGCGAAACCCCTTCGCACCGTGTTCTCCGTGATCACCCGCGCGAACATGAACTGCTGCAGGTAATCGCGCCCGCCCGCCTTGTCCCCCGCCCCCGACATCGCAAACCCGCCAAAGGGCTGCCTGCCCACTTTCGCCCCGGTAATGCCGCGGTTGATGTAGAGATTCCCTGTGCGAAACCCCCGGCGGGCGAGCGCGATGTGCCGCGGATTGCGCGAGAACACGCCCCCGGTGAGCGCAAACGGCGAGTCCAGCGCCAGCGCCAGAGCCTCCTCGAACGAGCCCGCCCGGAACATCGCCAGCACGGGCCCGAAGACCTCCTCCCGGGCCAATCGTGAATCCGCTGGCACCCCTTCGAAAACATGCGGCGTCACGTAGTGCCCGCCTTCCCCCGCCGGACCACGGGCAACCAGCCTGCCCTCTGCCAGCCCAATGGCAATGTAGCTCTCGATCTTCCCCCGCGCCTCTGCCGAAATCACGGGCGGCACGAACGTGTACGGGTCCTCCGACGGTCCCACAACCAGGCTCTCCACCGCGGCCGCCAGCCTCGAACGGAACTCCTCGTACGCTGATCCAATCACTATCACGCGGCTACACGCGCTGCACTTCTGACCCGCGTAACCGAACGCCGAAGCCGCCACTCCCGCCACCGCCTGGTCCAGGTCCGCATCGTCGTCCACGATGATGGCGTTCTTCCCACCCATCTCCGCGATGACACGCTTCACATTTCGCTGACCCGGCCGGACCTTCGCCGCCGTCTCCATGATTCGCAGTCCCACCGCGTTGCTCCCGGTGAAGGCAATCACGTCCACTCCCGGGTGCTCCACCAGCGCCTGCCCCGTCTCGCTTCCCGGGCCCGGCAGGTACTGCGCCACTCCGCCGGGCACGCCCGCTTCCTGCAGCAGCCGCACGAGCATCGATGCCACCACCGGTGACTGGGCGGCCGGCTTCAGGATGGCCGCGCACCCCGCCGCCAGCGCAGCCGAGCTCATTCCCGCGATGATCGCAAGCGGGAAGTTCCACGGCGCGATGACCGCTGCCACACCGCGTGCTTCATACAGGCACGTGTTGGTCTCCCCGGGCGGCTCCACCAGCGGCTGGCCCCCGGCCAGGCGCTCGGCTTCGTCTGCGTAGTAGCAGAGGTAGTCGATGGCCTCGCAGACATCCGCGTCGGCTTCCCGCCACGGCTTGGCGCTCTCGAAGACCATCGTCGCTGCGAAATCAAACCTGCGCCGGTCCAGCATGGTGGCCGCCCGCCTGAGGACCGTCGCCCGCTCGGCCGCTGTCCTGTCGCGCCAGCCCGGGAACCCCGCTCTCGCTGCCTCCACCGCCTGTTCAACCTGCTCCGCGCCCGCCCGTGCCACCAGCCCCATCACGGTTGCAGGCTCGGATGGGCAGCGCACGCCATCTTCACCCTGCGTCTGCACCTCCGCCCCGTTAATGAGAAGCGGGTAGTGCGAGCCAAAGCGCTTCCGCGCGGCCGCGAGGGCCGCCTCCATCTCCCGCCGAGGGCCGGGCAGGTGGAATTCCGCCGCCGGGTGATTCGCGAACGCCTCCGAAGCCGACCGTTGAACCTCCTCAGCCGCGGCGGGAGGGGCCAGCGCCATGCCGGCGTCGCCCTCTTCGTGCCGGTGCATGAACCAGGATTCGTTCGAGGTGTTCTCCAGCAGCCGCCGCACGAGGTACGCCATGCCGGGGATGATCTCCCCCGCCGGGACGTAGACCCGCGTTCGATAGCCCATCCCCGCTACCGCCTTCCGCAATCCCTCGGCCATCCCGAACAGGAACTGGAATTCGATGTCTTCGCGCGGGATTCCCGCGGCTTCGCAGCGCACCATCGCCTGGGCAATGCTGCGCGGGTTGTGTGTTCCAAAGGCAGGCCGGAGCGCCGGATACGCGGCCGCGAGCAGCTCGCTGCAGCGTTCGTAGCTCGCGTCGGTCGCTGGTTTCGCCTCGAACACCGGGACAGGGTGGCCCTCCTGCCCCGCGACAATCACCTCCTCGTCCCAGTAGGCGCCCTTCACGAGCCGGATTGTGAGCGGCGCGCCACGCTGTTCGGCAAGGGACCGGAGTCGCCTTACGTCGTCCTCCGCCGAGCGCAGGTAGGCCTGCACCACGATCCCGGCGCCGTCCCAGTCCCGGAGCTCTCCCGTGGTCAGCGCGTCCTCGGCAATCGTGTGGCTCAAGTCCTTGAACCGGAACTGCTCCATATCAATGTTCACGAAGATGCCCAGCGCACGCGCGCCCACCAGCAGCGGCAGCAACCGTCGCCTCACCGCCTCGGACGTGGCTCGCGGCGCCGCCGGCTCGAAGCGCGCGGTGAACGCCGAGAGCTTCAGCGAAACGTTCGGCTGGCGAATCTCCCGCGGGGCGGCGCTATCGACGCTGTCCCGTGCCAGGACTTCCATCAGCTCCAGGTAGCGGGCCCCATACGCGTCCGCCTCTGCCTCCGAAAGCGTCGCCTCGCCCAGCAGGTCGATCGTGTACGCCGTTCCCTGCCGCCCAAGCTCCCGCAGCCGCGGAAGCGCTTCCCGCGGGGTCGCCCCCGCTATGAACCGCCCCGACATCGCGAACACCCCTTGCCGTACCACCCGCGAAAGGACCGGCCGGAAAGGCCCTGCGCCAGCCATCGCCGACCCCATGCGCACCGGCAGCGGCGACTCGTCCCGGAAGTACTGCCGCACGTGGTCGGCCACAGCCGCGCTCGTGCGCAGGGCAGGCAGAACGTCCACAAAACGCAGGAGCTTGACGCGAAACTCCGGGTCGTTCCCGGCCCACTCCATGAGCCGTTCCTGCCACCACCCCGGGCTCAGAACGATGAGCCTTTCGGGTTCCACCGCGGCGAGCAGCTCCCGCCCTCGCTCCTGGATGGCTGCCTCAATCAAGTGACTGTCAGACCCGCCCGCTGTCACACTCCCATGATACGCGCGGCGGCCGCGCTGCAGTGGACGCGCGCAACGAGATACGATGGATGCGTGACTCCAGGGGTCAAGCGCATCGCCGTTCTTGGTTCCACCGGCTCTATCGGGCGCCAGGCGCTTGATGTCATCCGGCAGCTCCCCGGCCGGTTCGAAGTCGTCGCCCTCGCAGCCGGCAGGAATGTCGACGAGCTCTGTCGCCAGGTCATCGAGTTCTCCCCCGCCTACGTGTGGTCCGAAAACGACTCGCTTCCCCTGCGCGATGCGCTCGCCGTCACGGGCACCGAATGGCTCCCCATGGCCGAGATGGCCGCAGCCCCAAACGTGGACCTCCTGCTCGTCGCCACTGCCGGCGCCGCTGGGCTCCTGCCCACGCTAACAGCGCTCGAAGCGGGCAGGCCCGTCGCCATTGCCAACAAGGAAGCCCTCGTCATGGCCGGTCATCTCGTGCGCGGAGCCATGGCCCGTGGAGGCGGCGACCTGCGCCCGGTCGATAGCGAGCACTCCGCTATCTGGCAGTGCCTCTGGGGCGAAGACGGCCACGAGATCCGGCGCATCCTGCTCACGGCCAGCGGCGGCGCCTTCCGCGACTTCAACCGCGACCAGCTTGCCGCCGTAACCGCTGAACAGGCGCTTAACCACCCCACGTGGAAGATGGGACCGAAGATCACCGTCGATAGCGCCACCCTCATGAACAAGGGCATGGAGACGATCGAAGCCATGTGGCTCTTCGATGTCCCCATGGAGAAGGTCGAAGTCATTACCCACCGGGAATCAATCATCCATTCCCTCGTCGAATTCAGCGATGGCAGCGTGAAGGCTCAGCTCGGGCTCCCCGATATGCGCCTCCCCATTCAGCTCGCCCTTTCCTACCCTGAAAGGATGCCCGTGCCGCCCGCTCCCCCGCTCGACCTCGCCAGCATCGGCACCCTCCACTTCGGCGCCCCCGATATCCGGCGCTTCCCGTGCCTCTCGCTAGCGATGGCGGCAGGCCGCAGCGGAGGGACCATGCCCGCCGTGATGGCCGCCGCCGATGAGGTGGCCGTCGCTAATTTCCTTGCCGGGGGCCTCGGCTTCCTCGATATCCCCGCCGTTATTGAGAAGGTGATGGATTCCCACGACCCGGTTAGTGAGCCGGGCCTCGATGCCGTCCTGGAGGCCGATGCATGGGCCCGGAAGGCCGCATCCGAGGCGTCCCGCGCGGTGATGGCATGAGCGTTCTCTTCCTCCAGATAGACCCCGTTGGCATCTTCCGCGGAGGAGGAAGCTTCCTCCTCCTCCTTGTTCCCCTTGTCATCATCCACGAGCTTGGACACTTCTTCGCCGCCAAGGCCTTCGGCATCAAGGTCCTCGAATTCGGCATCGGCTTCCCGCCCCGCATCAAGTCGCTCGTCTGGAAACGCGGAGAGACCGAGTACACCATCAACTGGTTGCCCATCGGTGGTTTTGTTCGCCTGCTCGGTGAAGAGGACCCCACCGACCCCCGCTCGCTCGCCGCGGCCGCGCGCTGGAAGCGCCTCACCGTGATGTTCGCCGGTGTGGCCATGAACGTCGTCCTCGCCGTCGCGCTGCTCGCCATTGGGCTCATGATCCCCCGCGAGCGGGACCTGAGCATGGCCCAGGTCACCGAAGTCGCCGCCGGTTCGCCTGCTGCTGAGGCGCGCATCACCGGCGCCATGCGCGATGGGAGCGAGCCCCAGCAGGGCCTCCAGCCCGGCGACATGGTGCTGGAAGTCGAGGGACACGAGGTCCGCAACACCGGTGAGCTCGTCTATGCCACCCGCCTGAACATCGGCGAGACCCAGAAATGGGTCATCAACCGCGGCGGCTCCACCCTCACCGCTCACGTGTACGCGCGCTGGCACCCGCCCGAAGGCCAGGGGCCCACCGGCATCCGCATCGGCGCCCCGGTCGTCTGCGGCGACATCGACGCCGAGGGCAATCCCATCAACTGCCAGCTGCGGTACCCCTTTACGGAGAGCGTCTGGTACATGCCCTGGGAGGCCTTCCCGAAGGCCGTGACCTCCCTGGCCGAGACGCTCATCCTCACCAAGAACGAAATCCAGGTTCGCATCGGCGGGGGCGGCGGCGCCGCCGATGACCAGCCTGCCTTCACCGGGCCCGTGGGCATCGCCGACACCACCGGCAACCTCATCAAGGAGCAGGGTTGGCGCCCCCTCATCGAGTTCAGCGCACTCCTCAGCCTCAACCTCGCCATCTTCAACGCCCTGCCCCTGCCCATGCTCGATGGTGGCCGCATGTTCTTCGTGCTCGTCGAGATCATCCGTGGGGGTCGCCGCATCGCGCCCGAGAAAGAGGCGCTCGTTCATCTCACCGGATTCGCCCTGCTCCTCCTCGGCGTGCTCATCGTCACCTACTTCGATATCGTGCGGCTTGTCTAGGACGTGCTCTTCGACGCCATCTTCCTCACGCTGTTCGTGACCGGCTGGGCTCTTTGCGGGCTTGCCCCCTGGCTGGCGCTCTCCGTCTGGACCCGCGGGGCAGCAGGGCTCCACTACCTGCCGCTGGCCGTGTTCACCGGCGTCGTTGGGGGGCTCGCCGTTCCCATCCTCGGCCGCGAGGACGCAACCGGGATCTGGCTGAGCTTCATCGTTGCCGTCGCCGCGCCAACGCTCCTGCTGGCAGCACGGCGCTTCAGCCTCGGCGGCCTGCCCCACGCCGGCGTTAGGGGGAAGCCAACAGAATGAAAGCCCTAGCGCTCTCGACCATGTTCGCCCAGCAGGACCGCTTCGCCCACGGGGGCGACTTCGCCCGGTTCGCCGCCGAGGCGGGATACGACTCCATCGAGGTCAGCCACTCCACCCGCGAGGAAACACTGCGCCAGGTGCTCGAAGCGAACGTCCTGCCCGTCACTTCGGTGCACCAGCCCGCGCCGTGGGTCCAGCACCACGATGGCCGTGGCAACTCCCACCTCAACCTCGCCTCCACTGACCCCGGCGAGCGTCGCGCTGCCGTCGATTACGCCCGCGCGAGCATCGAATGGGCCGGGCGCATCGGCGCCTCCAGCGTCGTCGTCCACCTGGGACAGGTCACCGGCCTGCCCGCCATGTTCCCCGAAGAACACCGGCTCCGCCGGCTCATCGATTCCGGCATCGCCGACGACGCACAGGCCGCCGCGCTCCGTCACGCGGCCATCGCCGCCCGGCGAAGTGAAGCTGAACCCCACCTGGCCGCCGCTCGCGCATCGCTCCTTGAGCTTGTCAGGGCCGCCGAACCGTGGCGAATCGCTCTCGGCCTTGAGAACCGCTACCACTTCCACGAGATCCCGCTCCCCCACGAGTACGACCAGCTCCTCGCCGGCCTCGTCCCCGCGCAGGCCGGCTACTGGCACGACATGGGCCACGCCGAAGTCCTCCACCGCCTCGGCTTCGTGGACCGCCACGCCTGGTTCGCGGCCAACGGCCGGCGCACCATCGGCGCGCACATCCACGACGTGAGCGGCATCGGCGATCACCGCGCGCCCGGCAGAGGCGATGTCGATTGGGAGTACATCGTCGCCGGGCTCGGTCATCTGCCGCGCTACACCCTCGAAATCAACCAGCACGAACCCGACGAAGGCGTCCGCGGCGTGCGCGCCTTTCTCACCAGTGTCGGGTTGGTCTGAGCGTCAGACCGGGGAAAAGCACCCCATCTCGCGCGCGATGATGTGCTTCTGGATCTCGCTCGTGCCTTCCGCGATCGTGAGCGCCCGTACATCCCGGTAGAAGCGCGACACCGGCGTCTCATCCATGAACCCCAGCCCGCCGAAGACCTGCACCCCGTGGTCGGCGGCCCGTTTGGCCATCTCGGTGCAGTACAGCTTTGCCATGGCCGCCTCCTTTGCATAAGGAAGGTCGGCTTCGTGCATCCGGCAGGCCTTGTCGCGAAGCATCCGCCCCGCTTCGAGCTCCACCGCGGTCTCCACCAGCATCGCCTGGACGTGCTGGAACCGGGAGATGGTGCGCTTGAATGCACTCCGCGACCGCGCGTGAGCCAGCGCCAGGTCCAGGCATTCCGCCGCCGCGCCCACCCCGTTCGACGCGATGTAGATGCGGGTGAGCGCAAACCCCCCGCCTACGATCGCCGCCCGGCCAGACCCCCGTCCACCGAGAAGGTGCGTGGCAGGAATACGGCAATCATCGAACCAGAGTTCGCGCGTGTCCGATGAGCGGAGGCCCATCTTCCGGAGCGGTGGCCCCATGCGGAAGCCCTGCGTGCCCTTCGGCACCAGGAATAGGCCGAAGCCCTCATCGGTGCGGCAGAGAGGTGTTACGAAGCCGCAGTTCTCCAGCCCCGCGTTGCTGATGAAGATCTTCGCCCCGTTCAACACCCACTCGTCTCCATCCAGCACCGCCGTCGTGCGAATCGCAGCCGTGTCGGAACCGGCGTCCGGTTCGGTGATCGCGCCCGCGCCGACCATCTCTCCGCGCACTGTTGGCAAAACGAAACGCTCCCTCCACGCTTCGCGCCGTTCGTCATGCAGGCGTGAAAGGGTCTGGGCCCCCTGCGTTCCAACCCACATCGTGAGCGCCAGCGCCACATCCGCCCGGCTCAGCTCCTCGATGGCGAGGCAGAACGAGAGATGGTCCGCGCCGCTTCCGCCGAACTCTCCGGGGAAGAGCATTCCGGGGACTCCAAGGGCCCCGAGCTTCCGATAGAGGCCGTAATCGAACTGCGAAAGCCGGTCGCGCTCCTCCGCGCCCGACGCCACTTCGCGGCGCGCAAAGTCGCGCACCGTGCGCTGAATCTGGAGCTGCGCCTCGCCGTAGCCGTACGGGTCCATCTATCTCCTCCTCGCCGAGGCCGGCCGTCGCCGGTCCCCCGCGAAGTCTAACCCGGCAACGGTGCAAGAGTTCCAACGCCCGTCACTTCGAGTTAACGCAGGAGGAACAGTATCGCGTACTGACACTATGTGAATGAAGCAATTTGATCTTGCTGTAAGGGCTGGACTTTCTGAATCACAGACATTAACTTCCTGACATCTAATTACCAACATCGCCGGGCGCAGGTGGAGAATGAGTGACACTGACATGCAGGTTGGCGACTCAGTCGCTCGGGGTGGTATCGCAGAGGACCCGGGCGACGCCACCGGCCGGCCGGCGCCATTCCGCTCCACGCCATCCTCGCCGTCGCTGTTGCCCAGGCGGCCGAAGCCGTCATGGTCACCGCCCCGGACGGCACCATCATCTACGTCAACCCGGCCTTCGAAAGGCTGACTGGCTAAAGTGCCGATGAGGTCGCCGGCCAGAACCCCCGCATCCTCAAGTCGGGCAGGCACGACAACGCCTTCTACGCACAGTTCTGGAACACCATCAACTCGGGCAGGCCCTTTCGCGCCGATGTCACCAACCGCCGAAAGGACGGCCGCCTCTATACCGAAGAGCACACCGTGACGCCGGTCCGCGCCGCCTCCGGCGAAATCGCCTGCTTCATAAGCATTGCCACCGATGTGACCGAGAGGCGCCGCGCCGAGCGGGAGGTGAACCTCCTCGTTGCCCTCATGAAGGCCATCGCCGAAGCAGAAGACTTCGATTCGGCCCTTGCCGTCGCCATCAGTGAGATCTGCCAGGCAACGGGCTGGGAATACGGCGAGGTGTGGGTTCCCGCTGCCGGCAACGAGGCATTGGTCCTCAGCCCCGTGTGGTACGGCTCCGGGCCGGCCAGCAGTGCTTTCCGCGAGCGCACCCTCGGCTACACCTTCGCCAGGGGTCACGGGCTGCCCGGAACCGTCTGGGAGCGGCGTGCGCCCGCCTGGCACGAGGACACCTCTGCCCTCTCTGCCGACGTCTTCCCCCGGTCGGCTATCGCCGCCACCCTTGGCATCCGGGCCGGGTTCGGCGTCCCCATCATCGACCGGGGAGACGTGCTCGCGGTTCTTGGCTTCTTCCTGCTCGAAACGCGAGAGCAGGACGCCGAGATGGTCGCCATCGTTTCCGCCGTCGCCGCCGAGCTCGGCGCCCTCGTCCGGCGCAAACGCATCGAGCAGCAGCTGGCCGAAACCACCGAGCGCCTGGCCGTGACCCTTCAGTCCATCGGCGATGGCGTCATCACGACAGACCGGCACGGCATGGTAGAGCGCCTCAACCCCGTGGCCGAGTCCCTGACCGGCTGGGACCAGGCCTCCGCCGCAGGCCGGCCGCTCTCCGAAGTCTTCAGCATCGTCAACGAGTTCAGCCGTGAACCATGCGAAAGCCCCGTGGTGAGAGTCCTCACCACCGGTCGCGTCGCCGGGCTCGCCAACCACACCGTGCTTCTGAGTCGCGGGGGCCCCGAGTACGTGCTAAACGATAGCGCCGCTCCTATCCGCGACCGCGACGGCAACATCCACGGGGTCGTCCTCGTGTTCCGAGACGTGACGGCCGAGAAGCGGCTCGAAGAAGAGCTCCAGAAAGCGAGCCAGCTGGAGTCCCTCGGCGTGCTCGCCGGCGGAATCGCACACGACTTCAACAACTCGCTTGCGGCCGTCGTTGCCCACATCGGCCTGGTTCGCCTGTCCTTCCCCGAAGGTAGCGAGGCCGCCCACAAGCTCCTTGGAGCCGAGCAGGCCTGTCTGCGCGCCACCAGCCTCACGCGCCAGCTGTTGACGTTCTCCAGGGGTGGCGCACCATTGCGCAAGGCCGCGGCCATTCCTCAACTTGTCCGCCAGTCAGCTACCTTCGCCCTCACCGGCAGCAACGTTACCTGCGAGTTCGACTTTCCTCGCGGCCTCTGGCACGCCCTGGTCGACGAAGGCCAGGTAGGCCAGGTCATCAGCAACCTGGCCATCAACGCCCAGCAGGCCATGCCCGCCGGCGGCGCCATCCGCATATCCGCCGAAAACGTCGAGTTCGAGCGTGAAGGCCAGGTCCCCGGCGTCCCGCTCGGGCCCGGGCGCTTCGTGCGCATCACCGTTTGCGACGACGGCGTCGGCATCCCCGCCGAGATCATCGGCCGGGTGTTCGACCCGTACTTCACCACCAAGCAGAAAGGCAGCGGCCTCGGCCTGGCAGCCTCGTACTCTATCGTCCGCAACCACGATGGACATATCGCAGTCGAATCCGAGCCGGGCCGGGGGGCGTGCTTCCACCTCTACTTCCCGGCCGCCGGGCAGCCCGCCACCTCGGAGGCCGTTCCCGAAAGCGCGCCAACGCCCGCGACCGGCCGTATCCTGTTCATGGACGACGAAGAGTCCATCAGGCGCGTCATTGGCGAGCTCCTCCGCCGCTTCGGGCACGAAGTTGTCCTTGCCCGCGATGGCGCTGAGACGGTTGAGCTCTATTCCAGGGCCCTTGAAACCGGCCGGCCCTTCGACCTCGTGCTTCTCGACCTCACCGTGCCGGCAGGCGTAGGCGGCAAGGCTGCCATGGAGAAGCTGCTGTCAATCGACCCCGGGGTTCGGGCCCTTGTTTCCAGCGGGTATTCGAACGACCCCGTGATGGCCAACTTCCAGAGCTACGGCTTCAAGGGCGTGATCGCCAAGCCCTACACCCCCGATGAGCTCCTTCGCATCGTGAACCAGTCACTGGCCGGAACCGCCCCCTGACCCGCCTCACCTCGCCGCCGGCCGCCTGAACGACCCGATCAGGCGGACCACCTCGTTCGCCAGCTCCTCCCGGAATCCCGGGTCCGCAAACGCCACCGGCTCGGGCCCGTGCCTTATCAGCAACAGGCGGTCCATGTACGCCCCGAACGAGAGACTGACCACCAGGCGCGCGACGAGAGGCGCATCGGCGGGGTCCGCTTCGCCTCGCCCGGCGTAGATGAGGAACAGACGCTCTATCCCGCGGCGCCACCGGCTCATCAGCTCGAGGTGCGCGTCTAGCGCCATCGCATCGGCAATGAGCGCCTCCGTAAAAATCACCCGGAGGAAGTCGGCATTCGCTTCCCAGAGGCCCGTGCTCGCGATGGTGTTGCGCCGGAACTGCTCTTCGAAGCCCGGCTTTCCGCTCAGGCTCTCCAGCTCATCCATCGCGCGGAAGAAGCCCCGCTCCTCGTAGAGCACCTCCAGGATCTCGCGCTTGGATTCGAAGTGCTTGTAGAGTGCCGCATCGGTGACTCCAACGGCGCCCGCGATCTCCCGCATCGAAGTGCGCGCATAGCCCCGGTCGGCAAACAGCCGCTCGGCCGCCGAGAGGATGCTCTTCCGCCTGCCGCCGCCCCGTCCCCGGCCGTTCGCCCGCGATGGCTCGCTATCCCGCGTGGTCAACGTCACTCCTTGAAGGCCATCCTCAGACTATTAGCCACCTGCCCGCTGAGCAACGCGGCTGCTGGCCGAAAGTCGCCTGCTGGTATTGACAGTCGCCGCCTGTCAGAGTAGATGTTAGTGAGCGATAACTTTCCGGGGAAGACCCATGATCACAAGCCCCTGGTACTCATTGCACCCCTACCCCGAAGTTCCCCTCTTCCGCTACCTCGAAGAGGCCGCCACGCGCCACCCGGCCCGCCCCTGCCTTATCACCCCGGGCGGCCCGGCCCTCAGCTTCGCCCAGGTCAACGAGGCCGCCCGCCGCGCCTCTCGCCTGCTCCGTGCCGACGTCGCACACGGCGATCGCGTGGTGTTCCTCGCCCCCAACTCCACCGCCTACGCGGTCGCCCTCTACGGCGCGATGATGGCCGGCGCCACCGTCGTCCCCGTCAACCCGCTCCTGCTCCCGGCCGAGCTCGAACCGGTCCTCCGCGATGCCGAGCCCACCGTCGCCTTCGTCTCCGCCGAAACCCGTCCCGTCATCGAGGCCCTCCGGCCCGGCACCCCTTCCCTGCGTGCCGTCCACGTCCTCGATGACCTCTGGACCGCCCTCGACTCGCTCCCCGGCGGCGCTGATCCCGTTGCCATCGCTCCCCGCGACGACATCGCCGCACTCGTCCTTTCCAGCGGCACCACCGGCTCCCCCAAGGGGGTCATGCTCTCGCACTTCAACCTGGTGGCAAACCTTCGCCAGACCCTCGCCGCGGGCATGAGTCCCCCGTACTCCGGCCTCCTCAACTACATGCCCTTCTTCCACGTCTATGGCTTCGCCGCCATCATGGGGCAGGCCTTCGCCATGGGCCTTCCGCAGGTCATCATCCCGCGCTTCGACCCTGCCCTCATCCTCCAGCTTTCCGGCGAATACAGGGTCCACACCCTCTTCTCCCCGCCGCCGGCCCTCCGCGGTCTCATCGCCGCCCGCAAGGCCGGCGCTCCTTCGCTCACGAGCTACACCCGGCTCATCATCACCGGTGCGGCCGCGACGCCTCCTGACCTCTGGGACGAAGCCGAGTCCGTCTTCGGAATCCCCGTTTGCCAGCCTTACGGCCTCTCTGAAGCAACCGCTGCCGCCAACATCAACCCCATCCACCGCATCAAGCGCGGAACCGTGGGCCCACCCCTCCCGGACACCGAGCAGCGCCTGGTCGATCTTGAGACCGGGCAGGATGTGCCTCCCGGCGGCCAGGGTGAGGTCTGGGTGCGCGGCCCCCAGGTGATGCGCGGCTACTGGCGCCGCCCTGAGGCCACCGCCGATTGCCTCATGCCCGATGGCTGGCTCCGCACCGGTGACCTCGGCCGCTTCGACGAGGACGGCTATCTCACCATCGTCGACCGCCTCAAGGAGATGATCCGCTACAAGGCCCACCAGGTTGCGCCTTCTGACCTCGAGGCAGTCCTGCTCACCCACCCTGCCGTCGCCGACGTGGCTGTCATCCCCCGCGCCGATGCCGAGGCGGGCGAAATCCCTCTTGCCTGCGTGGTCCTGGGCCCCGGCGCCACCGCCGGCGCCGATGACCTGCTCTCCTACGTCAATTCACGCGTCAACCCCATCCATCACGTGCGCGCGCTGGCCTTTGTCGACGCTATCCCGCGCAACCCATCCGGGAAGATCCTGCGCCGTCTCCTCATCGAAAAAGAACGGTCCGGTTCGCTCTAACACCACCACGGAAGGAACTCAATTGCCCACCTACAACGACTATCGCTACATCACCGTTGAGCGCCGCGAAAACGACGTGGCCCTCGTCACCCTCAACCGGCCCGAACGCCGCAACGCCATCGACAACGACATGCACAGCGAGCTCGAACGCGTCTTCCATGAGCTGGGCAGCGACGAATCGTTCCGGGCCATCGTCCTCACAGGCGCCGGGCGCGCCTTCTGCGCCGGGGGCGATGCCCGCTCCATGGACGACGGCTCATTCCTGCCGAAGGGGCCGGTAACCCCCTTCCGCGCCGTGCGCACGCTCATGCACAACCTGCTCGAAGTCGAACAGCCCATCGTTGCCGCCGTTAACGGCGACGCCGCCGGCCTTGGCGCCACCATCGCCCTCTGCTGCGACATCATCATTGCCGGTGAAGAGGCTCGCTTCGCCGACACCCACACCAAGATGGGACTCGTCGCCGGCGATGGCGGCGTCATCATTTGGCCCATGCTCATCGGCTGGGCCCGCGCCAAGGAGTACCTCCTCCTCGGCGACTGGATCACCGGCGCCGAAGGCGAGCGCCTGGGCCTCGTCAACCGCGCCGTCCCGCAGGACCAGGTTCTTTCCACCGCGCTCGCCTGGGCCGATCGCCTTGCCCTCGCCGCGCCCAAGGCCATCCGCTGGACCAAGTACTCCATGAACCGGATCCTCCGCGCCCAGGTCGACCAGGCCCTGGACGCCTCCACCTTCCTGGAAGCCATCTCCATGGACAGCGATGACCTCCGCGAAGCCGCCGCCGCTTTCATCGAAAAGCGCCAGCCCAGGTTCACGGGCCAGTAGGAGGCCGCCATGCGTACCGCCATCACCGAAATGCTCGGAATCGAACACCCAATCATCCTCGCCGGGATGGGCACCGTCTCCTCATCCAGCCTCGTCGCCGCCGTTTCTAATGCGGGCGGGCTTGGCATCCTGGGAGCGGCCTTCTGGCCCCCGTCCCAGCTCCGCGACGAGATCCAGCGCGTCCGCTCGCTCACCGGCCGGCCCTACGGAGTCGACCTGCTCCTCGCCGAAGGCGCCCCGGGCGTCGACGAGCTCATGCAGGTCATCTTCGATGAAAACGTCCCCATCTTCGTCTCAGGTCTCGGCAGCCCCGGCCCTCTTGTCGAAGAGATGCACCGGCGTGGCATGAAGGTCCTTGCCATGATCGGCAACGTTCGCCAGGCCGTGCGCTGTGCCGAGGCCGGTGTCGATATCGTCGTCGCCCAGGGCACCGAAGCCGGCGGGCACACCGGCCGGGTGGCCACCTTCCCCCTTGTGCCTGCCGTTGTCGATGCCATCAGGCCTGTTCCCGTGGCTGCCGCCGGGGGCATCGCCGATGGCCGCGGCCTCGTCGCCGCCCTCGCCCTCGGAGCTTCGGCCGCCGTGGTCGGAACGCGCTTCGTCGCCACGCGCGAAGCCGCCGGACACCAGAACTACAAGGAAGGCATCGTCAAAGCCAGCGAGGAGGACACCGTCGTCACGCGCGTCTACACCGGCAAGACCGCGCGCGTCATCAAGAACCCCTATACCGAACAGTGGGCCGGCCGCGAAGCCGAGATCGACCGCTTCCCCATCCAGCTCCAGAAGAACTGGGAAAACGTCCAGGCGGCCGTCGAAGGCGGAAACACCGAGCGCGGCATGATGCCTGCCGGGCAGGTCTCGGGCGTCATCCACTCCATCGAAGGCGCGGCCGACGTGGTTCGCTCCATGGCAGCCGAGGCCGATGCGGTCCTCGCCCGCCTGGCCGGCGTCGGCGCGCGTTAGCGGAGGCCCACGAATTGGCAGGCACCATGCTGGCCGCGCGTCTGCACGAACCCGGGAAGCCCCTCAGCCTGGACCAGGTTCCCATCCCCGAACCCGGACACGGGCAGGTCCTGGTGAAGGTCCACGCCTGCGGCGTCTGTGGCTCCGATGTCCACTTCGTCGAGGGACACTCACCCGTTGCCCGCACCCCTATCACCCTCGGCCATGAACCTGCGGGAGTGGTCCACCAGGCTGGGCCCGGCGTCGAAGGCGCCGCGCCCGGCCAACGCGTCGCCGTGCGCCCGGGTACCCGCTGCGGCGAATGCGAGCCCTGCTCCCTTGGCCGCGACAACATCTGCGAACAGTCACAGGTGCTGGGGATGCACGTCGACGGCGGCCTCGCCGAGTACGTTGCCGTCCCCGCGCAGGACCTCATCCCCATTCCCGAAGGCGTCTCCTTTGCCCAGGCCGCCATCGCCGGCGATGCCATCGCCACCCCCTACCACGCCCTCATCGAGCGTGGCCAGCTACGTGCCGGCGAGACGGTCGCGGTCTTCGGCTGCGGTGGCCTCGGCATCCACGCCATCAGGCTCGCCCGTCTCGCCGGCGCGGCCACCGTTGTCGCCGTCGATGTCCAGCCCGGAGCCCTCGAGCGGGCGAAACGCGCCGGCGCGGACCTCGGCATCAACGCTGCCGAAGAGCGCCCTTCCCGTGCTATCCGCAGAGCAATCGGGGGCGCCGATCTCGCCGTCGAGTGCGTCGGCCACCCCGACAGCATCGCCGAGGCCGCGCGCAGCCTGAAACGCGGCGGCCGCGCCGTCATCGTCGGCATGGGCGACCAGCCCATTGCCCTTCCCCCGCCGAACGCCTTCACGTGGAGCGAAAACGCCCTCATCGGCTCCTTTGGCAGCTCCGCAGGGACCGTGCGCCGTATCCTCGCAATGGCCGCCGCGGGCAGGCTGGATCTCTCCGAGTCAGTCTCGGCCGTCCTCCCCCTGGGCGACGTCAATCGCGCGCTCGACATGCTCCGCGCCCCCGGCCGCGAAGTTGTTCGCGTCGTCATCGAGCCGGGAAGGTAGCCCTTAGTGTCCAGGTTCGAATTGCACCTCCCCGCCCGCCACATTGGCCAGTACATGGAGAGCGGCGACTGGAGCGACTACTGGCGCACCGCCATCAGCCGCGCCACCTCGGGCGAAATCCTCGTTCGCGGCTACCCCATCGAGGAAATCATCGAGAAGCTCACCTCCACCGAGGCCCACTGGCTCTTGCTCCAGGGCGAGCTCCCAACGCCGCAACAGGCCGATATCTTCGATGTCCTCCTGCGCAGCGGGATGGACCAGCAGTTCATCAGCTCGGCCGCATCTGCTACCCGCTTCGCCGCCTCCGCTTCGCGCAACCCCGTGAGCGCCGTTGCCGCCGGCATGCTCGCGACCGGCGTCGTCACCGGCTCTCCCCGGCCCGCCATGGAGATGCTCTACGCCGCCGCCGAGAGCATGACTGCCCGTGGGACAGACCTCGCCACCACGGCGCAGGCCGTCGTCGCCGGCTACCGTTCGCGCAAAGAACCCGTCCCGGGCCTTGGCCACCCAACGCACCGGGGCGGCATTGAGCCGCGCGCCGAAGCCGTTCGGAAGGCCGTTGCCGCCAGGGGCGGTTGGGGCCTGCATTGCCAGCTCCTTGAAGCCATCCATGCCGCCCTCGAAGAGGCCCTGGAACGAACCGTGACCGTCAACCTCGCCGGCATGATCGCGGCCGTCTACTGCGACCTGGATTTCGACCCGCTCGTCGCCGAGGGCGTTTCCGTCCTCGAATACGGCTGGGCCCTCATCGCTCACGCCGTCGAGGAGATTCGCGATGGCGTGCCCCTCCGCATCATCCCCGACGCCCTGGGCACGGTTTACACCGGGCCCGCCGAACGCCATATCCCCGACCGCCAGAACCGCACAGGAGCCCAGTGACCATGCCCTACAAGAACATCCTGCTGGAAGAAGACGGCCCCATTCGCACCATCGTCTTCAATCGCCCGGAGCGTATGAACTCCATCAGCGTGGAGACCGTCCCCGAACTCCTCGATGCCCTCCAGCAAGTCGCGGCCGACCCCGGTGCCCGCGTGCTCGTCTTCACCGGCGCCGGCGACCGCGTCTTCTGTGCCGGCGCCGATATCAACGACATGGTCAGGCGCCCCGCCGGCGAAACCGACCACATCGTCACCATCTACCTCGATTACGTCCGCGCCATCCGCGAGCTTTCCATTCCCGTGATTGCAAAGGTGAACGGAGTCGCGGCCGGGGGAGGGGCCTGCACGGCCCTCGCCGCCGATTTCCGCATCGCCTCCGACCGCGCCCGCTTTGGCTTCGTGTTTGTGGGGGTGGGCCTCTCGGGCGCCGACATGGGTTCGAGCTACTACCTCCCCCGCATGGTGGGCTTTGGCAAGGCCACCGAGCTCCTGATGACCGGTGAAGTCATCGATGCCGCCGAGGCGTTGCGCATCGGCCTCGTCAACCGCGTGGTGCCCCACGATGAGCTCGACGCCACCGTCGATGCACTGGCGAAAAAGCTCGCCGCCGGGCCGCCCCTGGCCCTGAAGATGACCAAGCGCGCCCTCAACGTCAGCCTCGAACTGGGCCGCGACGCCGAGTTCGACTTCGAGACCTACGCACAGACCATGTGCCTCCTCTCCGACGACCACATCGAAGGCGCTACCGCCTTCAAGGAAAAGCGCGCCCCCGTCTACACCGGGCGCTGAGGGACGATTCGTGATCGGCTTTTCACTCACCGAAGAACAGAAGCTCTTCCAGGAGGCCATCCGCAACTTCGCCCAGCGCGAAGTCGCGCCCATCGCCCGCGAATACGACGAGCGCGAAGAGTACCCCGTGCAGGTGCTCCGGCGAATGGGTGAGCTGGGTTACCTCGGCGTGCCTTTCTCCGAAGAGCTCGGTGGCGGGGGCGGCGACAGCATCATGGCTGCCCTCATGTCCGAGGAAATGGGCTACATCTCCGCCGGCATCTACCTCGGGGTCTATGTCCACGTCTTCCTTGCCCTGAACGCCATCGCCCGCTTCGGCCGCGAAAGCCAGCTGCGCGACTACCTCCGGCCCGGGATTGCCGGCCAGAAGATCGGCGCCTGGGCCTTTGCCGAGCCCGACGCCGGCTCCGACCCCGGCTCCATGACCACCCGCGCCGTGCGCGACGGCGATGACTTCGTCATCGATGGAACCAAGATGTACATAACGAACGGCTCCATCGCCGACTTCGTGGTGCTCACCGCCATCACCGACCCTGCCCAGGGCATGAAAGGGCTCAGCCTCTTCATTGTCGATACCACCACGCCCGGGTTCACGGTTGCGCGCACCCTGCGCAAGCTCGGCGTGCGTGCCTCCGATACGGCCGAGCTCTCCTTCACCGGCTGCCGCGTCCCCGCCGACGCACTCCTCGGCGCCGAGAACGTCGGCTTCATGAACGCCATGCGCGTGCTCACTGCCGGCCGCATCGTCTCTGCCGGCTTCGCGCTTGGTACCGCGCGCGCCGCCTTCGACCAGTCCTTGCGCCACGTCAAGGAACGCCGTGCCTTTGGGCAGGCGGTTGGCGACTTCCAGGGAATCCAGTGGCAGTTCGCCGACATGGCCCTCGAGCTCGAATGCGCCAGGCTGCTCGCGTGGCAGGCCGCCTGGCTCTCCGACCAAGGGCTTCCCCACATCAAGGAAGCCTCCATGGCCAAGCTCTATGCTACCGAGATGTGCGCCCGCATCACCGGGCAGGCCGTACTCCTGCATGGCGCTTCCGGCTACATGGCCGACTCCGACGTCCAGCGCTTCTACCGCGATGTCAAGGTAATGGAGATCGGCGAAGGCACCTCGCACATCCAGCGCAACACCATCGCCCGCCAGCTGGGGCTCTAGTCTGTATTCGAGAGGGAGTAACCGAACCGTGGCCTATCAACTCGTCACCCTTGAGCGCGATGGCAACATCGCCGTCCTCACTCTGAACCGGCCCGACAAGCGGAACGCGCTCAACACCGCCCTGCGCGACGAGGTTCGCGCCGCACTCGAAGAGCTGGAAGCCGACGATTCCGTAGCCGTTGCCATCATCACCGGCGCCGGCCCCGTCTTCTGCGCCGGTTTCGATACGAGCGAGTTTGCCACCATCCCGCCCGCCGAGGTGTTCCACGGCGAGTCTGCCGTCCGTTACCACCACCGGCTCCAGCACTTTGCCAAACCGCTGGTCGCGGCCATCAACGGCTCTGCCATGGGAGGCGGGTTCGACATCGCCGTGCTTGCCGATGTCCGCATCTGCATTGAAGGCGCCTCCTTCGGCCACCCGGAGATCAAGTTCGGGGCCCCCACGCTCTTCGGCCCGTTGGCCGCTGTCATCGGTGGAGGCCTCGCCCGCGACCTCTGCCTCTCCGGACGCAGGATCGATGCCAGCGAAGCCTACCGCATCGGCCTCGTTAGCCAGGTGGTGGCTCCCGGCAGGCTGCTCGAGGAGGCAAAGGCGGCTGCCCGCGTCATCGCTGAAGCCCCTGTCGCGACCCTCAAGGAAGTCAAGTCGCAGATCATCGCCGCCGCCCCCACGCACTTCCCCGAGCGCTGAAGCACCATGCTGCCGCTCGAAGGCGTGCGCGTCTGCGACCTCACAATCGCCCAGTTCGGCGCCCACGCCACCATGATGCTCGCCGACATGGGCGCCGAGGTCATCAAGATCGAGTCGCCCCGCGGCGGCGACCCCGGGCGCGGTGTTGCACTCCAGCCCAACGGCATCTCCCCCTTTTTCCAGGCGCACAACCGCGGCAAGAAGAGCATCACGGTCAACCTGCGCCGTCCCGAAGGGAAGGAGATAGTCCGCCGCCTGGCCGCCCGCTCCGAAGTTTTCGTGCAGAGTTGGAAGCCGGGCGTCATCGAACGCCTGGAGCTCGATTACGAGCACATCCGCGCGGCAAACCCCGCCATCATCTACGCCTCGGCCACAGGATTCGGCCCGAAGGGTCCCCGTGCCCACCTCGCCGCCATGGACATGGTTGCCCAGGCCGCGGGTGGCTTCGCCTGGGCCAATTCACCCCCCGGAGCACAGGAACCCAACCCTGCCGGTCCCACTATCGCCGACCAAGCGGGCTCCCTGGTGCTTGCCTACGGCATTCTCGCCGCGTACGTCCATCGCCTGCGCGCCGGCGAAGGCCAGCAGGTCGATGTCTCCCTCCTCGGCTCCCAAATGACCATGCAGGCATGGAATATCGCCAGCTTCTTCCTGAGCGGTGAGCAGGTCCGGGGAGGTCGCGCCGGCGCGAATTCGCCCATCTTCACGCTCTACCGCGCCAGCGACGGCTGGTTCGGCATCGCCATCATCGATGAGCGCCAGTGGCCGTTGCTCTGCCAGGTCATTGGCCAGCCAGGTCTCGCGGACGACCCGCGTTTCAACGGGCGGGCGCCCCGCGAGGCCAACCGGGCGGACCTCACCGCCGTCCTGGAGTCCGCCTTCGCCGGCCGTTCCCGGGCGGAATGGCTCTCCGCCATGGAAGCCCACGACATCCCCTGTGGCCCCGCAAACTCCTACGCCGACCTCGCCTCGGACCCGCAGGTCCGGGCCAACGGCTACCTCGTGGAAGTCGATATCCCCGGCGCGGGCAAGCTCACCGAGGTCGGGCCTCCCGTCGCTCTCGGTGGCGCACCGCCCCCGGTTCGCTCCGCGGCTCCTGAGCTGGGCCAGCACACCGAGCAGGTGCTCCTGGACCTCGGCTACAACTGGGACGATATCGCGAGTCTCCGCGAGAGCCGCGTCATCCTCTGAGCTCCCCCCCGGAGACCATGACCGCCCTCATTGGCCGGGACCTCCGCGACGTGCCAGAATCTCGGCGAAGCCCGGAGGGAGATGCCATGGAACGGCCCGTAAGCTACTTCTCGGAAGGGACCCGCGTCAGCGCCGTTCTCTATCTTCCCGATGGGCAGAAGTCCGGCGAACGCGTGCCCGGGGTCGTGCTCTGCCACGGCTTCACCGCCATCAAGGAGCTCATACTTCCCGACTACGGTCGCCGATTTGCCGCTGCCGGCATCGCCGCCCTGGCTTTTGATTACCGCGGCTTTGGTGAAAGCGATGGAACGCGCGGCCGCCTCATCTGGCGTGACCAGGTGCAGGACATCCGCAACAGCATCACCTTCCTCGAGACCGTTCCCGAAATCGACCCCGGCCGCATCGGCCTCTGGGGAACGAGCTACGGGGGCGCCAACGTTATCTACACCGCCGGAATCGAACCGCGGGCGAAATGCGTGGTCGCGCAGGTCGGCTTCGGCGATGGCGGCCGCCGTCAGCGCGAGGCGCCCCCCGAACAGACCGCCCCCATGCGCGCCATCATCAGTGCTGAGCGCCAGAAGCGCGTGCTCACCGGAGAGAGCACCATGGTCGACCCGTTCACCATCCTCAGCGAACCCGATTCGGTCGCCTTCTTCGCCGAAGCGATGAAGACGCATGCGCGTCTCAAGACCGAAATCCCGCTCGAATTCATCGAGGCCACCCAGGAGTACGTCCCCGAGGAGATGGCTCCCCGCATCGCCCCCCGGGCCCTGCTGGTGATCGCCGCCGAGAACGACGCCACCACACCCGCCGATGAGTTCCGGTCCGTCTACGAGAAAGCGGGCGAGCCGAAGAAGCTCGTCATCATTGAAGGCATCCGCCACTACGAGATCTATGGTGGCGAGCCTCTCGAGCGTTCGGCCCGCGAGGCCGCCGACTGGTTCAAGCGCTACCTGTAGGGTCCGCCGTCAGGCCTGGAACCCCTCCATGCCGGTGAGGATGCGAAGCATCACCTCATCGGCTCCACCGCCGATTGATGCCAGGCGGCTATCCCTGAAGTAGCGGCTCGTCCACATGTCATCCATGTAGCCGGCCCCACCGTGGAACTGCAGGCACTGGTCCGCGACGCGGCGGCCAAGGCGCCCGGCCTTCAGCTTCGCCATCGTCGCCAGCCGCGTGACATCTTCGCCGCGCACGATCTGCTCGCAGCAGGCGTGCCCCAGGTAGCGCAGCGCCTCGATTTCCGTCACCAGCTCGGCCAGGGTGTACTGGATGTACTGGTTGTTCATCAGCGGCTGCCCGAACGCCTGGCGTTGCTTGAGATACGCCACCGTGCGCTCAATGGCCCGCGTCATCGCCCCTACGGCGGTGTACACCGCGATCATCCGCTCCTTCTGGAACTGCTGCATCTGCAGCTGGAAGCCGCGACCCTCGGGCCCAATCCGGTTTGTTACCGGCACGCGCACGTCGTCGAAGGCGAGTTCCCCCGTGTCCGAACAATGGTTGCCCATCTTGTCCAGCTTGCGGATGACCTGGAAACCGGGACGGTCCGTCGGCACCACGATGAGCGACATGCCCTTGTAGCCACCCTCGTCAGACGTGCGCGCGAGCACCACCAGGAAGTCCGCCTGGATGCTGTTGGTGATGAAGATCTTGCGGCCGTTGATCACGTAATCGTCGCCGTCGCGGCGAGCCGTCGTCTTCAGTCCCGCGACGTCGGAGCCCGCATCCGGCTCGGTCACTGCAATGCCGCAGATCTTCTCGCCGCGGCAGGCAGGGGCCAGGTACTCCATCTTCAGTTCATGGCTGCCCCACCGGGCCAGCGCCGGTGTGGCCATGTCCGTCTGAACGGTGATCGCCATCGGAACCCCACCGCCTTCCGCCCGTCCCAGCTCCTCGGCGAAGATCAGCGTGTACGAGTGGTCCACCCCGCCCCCGCCGTACTGCGGCTCATATTCAAGCCCCAGCATGCCAAGGTCGCCGAGCTTCTTGAAGAGCTCGTGCCCCGGGAAGATGGCAGCCTTCTCCCACTCGTCAACGTGCGGGTTGATCTCTTTCTCTACAAAGTCCCGCACCGTCTTCCGGAACATGTTGTGCGCTTCGGTGAACTCCATCTCCTTCTCTCCTTAAGCTCGTGACGGCTGGCTCGCGCGCCACCCGTTCTTGTGCCCTGCCCTACAACAGCGCTGCCGGTACCTCCACCACCTTCGCCCTGACGTACTCGCCGAGGCTTTTCGCCTGCGGGTCGGCCCTGGTTGAGGATGCCACTCCCTCACCAAGCAGGCCAACCACAACGAAGTTGATGGCACGGATGCGAGGCAGCTCGTAGCGCCGCACCTCCAGGTCACGCGCCTCCGCAATCAGCTCCTTGAACCGCTCCACGGTCAGGTGCTCTCTCAACCACGCGTACCCCTCGTCTGTCCGTGCCCACAGCCCGGCGTTGGCGTTCCCGCCCTTGTCGCCCGACCGCGCGCCGATGACCCGCCCCAGCGGCGCCCGAACCGTTGGCCCACCCGGCGCCGCGGGCAGCGGTGCCTCTTCCACCACCACCTCCGGGCCCGTGCGCTGGCGCGTGGGCGGAATCGGAGTCTCCCGGCCGTCGGCCGCGACCACCACCTCGTGGACCTCCTCCGCCGGTACGAGTGCCGGCCAGTAGACGCCATAGGCATCCTCCGACCCCGGCACCGAGGTCATGTGGAATCCCGGGTAGATCCCGAGCCCTATCTCCACCGCCTTCCCCGAAAATGCCCTGCCGACCTTGCGCGGGTCACGATCCTTCACAATCACGCGCAGGAAGGCGCTCGCCTCCTCATTCGAGTCCGGGTCCTCGCGGTCGGAGCGCGTCAACGTGACCTTGACCTCGTCAAACTGTTCCCGCCCTCCGAGTTCATGGAACAGCGAATCGAGCGTGAGGTTGGCCTTCTCCTCGATGTCGAGGCCCGTAAGCACGAAGGTCATCGAGTTACGGAACCCCCCCGCATAGTTGATGCAAACCTTCGTCGTCTCGGGCGCGGGCTCGCCGCGCACGCCACTGACGCGCACCCGGTCGGGCCCCTGTTGCTCCAGCGCGATCGTGTCGAAGCGGGCAACCACGTCCGGGTTCAGGTAGCGCGGGCTGCCGATTTCGTAGAGCAGCTGCTCCGTCACCGTACCTATCGTGACGGCGCCGTTCGTCCCGGGGTGCTTGGTGATGACCGAGCTCCCATCGGCATGAACCTCGGCAATCGGGAACCCCGGGTGCCGGAGGGTTGGCACTTCCTTGAAGAATGAGTAGTTGCCGCCCGTTGCCTGCGTTCCACACTCGATGATGTGCCCTGCGACTACCGCGCCCGCCAGCTGGTCCCAGTCGTCACGCTTCCAGCCGTGCCAGTAGGCCGCCGGGCCCACCACCAGCGAAGCGTCCGTTACCCGGGGACAGATCACAACGTCGGCCCCGCCGTTGAGCGCCTCCACGATGCCCCAGCCTCCCAGGTAGGCGTTCGCGGCAATGGGGTGCACGCCTGCCTCCGCGAGGGGCCGCCCACTATCGAGATGTGCCAGGGCGATGCCCTTCTGCTGCAGCTCAGGAATCCGTGCCAGCAGGTCGTCACCTTCGATATGGGCGATGTTCGCCTGGAGGCCCAGGCGGTCGGCAATCTCGCGCATGCGCGCCGCGCAGGCCGCCGGATTGAGCCCGCCCGCGTTGGTGACCACCTTGATGCCCTTCTCCAGGCACGTCCCCAGCACCTCCTCCATCTGCCGCAGGTAGGTGGTGGCGTAGCCCAGGTTCGAATCCTTCTGTTGCGCTTTCCAGAGAATCAGGAGCGTCAGTTCGGCCAGGTAGTCGCCCGTAAGGAAGTCAATCGGCCCCCCTTCGACCATCTCCCGCGCCGCCGCCAGGCGATCGCCGTAGAACCCCGAACAGTTGGCGATGAGCACTGGCTGCCGGGCAGCGGTCATCGCCCGGCCTCCTGCCACCGCGGCGGCCGCTTCTCGGCAAAGGCCGTCATCCCTTCTCTCGCTTCCTCCGAAGCGAACATCCTCGCCGAGCGTTCCGCCATCGTGTGCAGCATCTCCGCGACAGGCTTCCCCGGCACGTCCCGCACGAGCCGCTTGCACGCCGCCAGTGCGTTCGGCCCTCCTTTGAGCAGCGACTCCACGTAGCGGCCAACGGCTGCGTCCAGCTCCGCCGCGGGGACGGCCGCGTTGATCAGCCCCATCGCGGCCGCGTCTCTCGCCGTGAACGTATCGCCGGTGAGGAAGAGCTCCATCGCCTTCGTAATCCCTATCTTCGGGATAGTCACCACCGAGATGATGGCCGGGGCCACTCCAATGCGAACCTCGCTGAACGAGAATGTCGCTTCTTCCACCGCGATCGCCAGGTCGCACGCTCCCAGCAGCCCGATTCCACCCGCCCGCGCGTGGCCGTTAATCCGCGCCAGCACCGGCTTCGGCGACTCCCAGATGTCGTTGAGCATGTCCGGCATGCTCGCCGCGTTCAGAGTCGAACCTTCGCGCGCCTCGTTCGCCGATCGCTGCTCCTTCAGGTCTGCCCCCGCGCAGAAGACGGACCCCGTACCGGTCAGGACCACAGCACGCGCACGTGAGTCCGCCAGGGCCGCGTCCAGGTGGCCCTTGAGGTCCGACATCAGCCTCCGCGAAAGCGCGTTGCGGTTCTCGGGCGAATCGAGCGTGATCGTTGCCACGCCGCCGCTCACTTCCAGGTGTACCAGCTCGCTGCCCATCAGCTAACTCTCCTTCCCGAATTCGCCCGGCTGCCTGCCCTGTCCCGGTGGTCCCGCGAAGGCCTGCGCGATGGACATCCATTCTCGCGCCGCTTCGCCTTCCACCACGAGGTTCGTGTCGGCAAGGTGCCTTCGCTGGGTCACGAGGCGGCAGAAGTCGGTCGCCGTGCCGGAAATCCGATTCGCCGCACCTGCCTCGCCGAATTCCCATGTCTCTCCTGATGGCGCTGTGACCACAACAAGGATCGGGTCAGTGGGAGGCGTCATGCCCCGCGTGAGATACGAGTAACCCCTCGTCCGCACGCCGAGCGTGGCCACGTGCTTCAGACGGTCTGTGTCCGGCCGGGCAATGCCCACCACGTCCACCACGTCGAGGCCATGCGACCAGGTCTCCATCAGCCGCGCGGTCACGAACGATGCACCGCTCATGTCCGGCCCGTACCATGGCATCCGCGTCTTCGCATCAAGCGGCCGCGCCGCCCGGATGAGGTCAGAGCTCGCCTTTCGCCACCAGTCGAGCACCTCACGCGTGGTCATTGCCCGGTCCCGGGCTATGTACCCCTGCTCGACGTTCCCCAGTTCCCCCGCCAACGTCTTTGCCACCTCGTCGCGGAAAGCGTCAGGGTCGTTGATGGCGAAGGCCGCCTTCTCGTCGAAATACGCCAGGTGGGCAACCTGGTCGCGGACCAGCCAGCCCGGCGCATGCGTCTGCAGGTCCCATGCGCTCTCAGGCATCTGCTCCAGCACGCGCCCGATAGCCGCCTGTTCGGCCTCCAGGTCATCCACCAGCTGGTCGTAATCAAGACTCATGTTTCCCTCCTCGGTTGGCCCCCCGGCAAACTGCCCGCCCTCGTGAACGTAGTAGACAGGATTGGCCGTGTTCTCGCCACGCCACCGGGAAGATTAGCGTGAAACTAAGCACTGTACCTCACTTCGAGAGCCGCAGGGTGTGACCCTTGTCGCATTCCTGGCCGCGCCCGGGCAGCGACAATTGGAGAATGACGGCCCACCGCACGGGAGACATCGAGCTCGAGGTTGTCCACGCTCCCGTTGCCCGCGCTCACGTTCCCCGGCGTCCCGCACCCCCGGCTGCTCCCTGGCTTTTTGCCGCCGCCATGGCAGCATCGGCCTCCGTTGCCGTCCTTGGCGGCCTCGTGCTCGGCTTCCTCGCCGCCACCGAGACCGCCTTCGGGGAGAACCATTGGACCGAGGCCGTCCAGGCCCACGGCCGTCTCCAGCTGGTCGGCTGGACGGCCGTCTTTGTTGCTTCCCTGGCGTTTGAGTTCATCGTTCGGCTCAACCAGCGTGGCCCCCTCCCTTTTCTCCCGCGGCTGCTTGTGCTCTGCGGCCTTGGCACGGGAGCGCTCCTCGAGGCTGTGGCCCAGGTTTGGAACGACCCCCTGGGTTTCGCCTGGCTCCCGGGCGCTGCCATCACCTTCGCGGCATCAGCCGGTTTCGCGACCCTCATCTGGCGAGTCCGCGCAGCCTTTCCTTTCCGGCTTGATCTTCAGCCGGTCTTCTTTCGCATTGGCGCCACCTGGCTCGCCGTGGCAGGCGCGGTCTCCCTGCTCGCCGTCCTTCGTGCCGATGATGGCGTCGTCCGCGTGGGAGATGCCCATCTTGCTGTGGAACTCATCGCCCGCGGGTTCGTCCTCAATACCATCCTTGGCGTGGCGCTGCGGGCATTCCCCGGTCACCTTGGCCTTGAGCCACTTCCCGTGCGGCGCCAGGCAAATGTCATGGGGATTCTCAATGGCGCTCTCCTTGCCTGGGCGGCCGGCTCGGGTGCGTTCGGCCTCCCCGACGAGGCGGTTGTTCGTTCCTTCGCCAACGTTGCATTGGCCGTCGGGCTGGTGCTCTTCACCATCTGGATGGGCGTTCTCTCGCCGCTCCGTAACCCCGCAGGCGGGCCGAACTACCGCGTGCTTGTTCCTCTCGCGTGGCTGGGCCTCGTCGCCTATGCCCTTGCGCTCGCCGGCACCGCAGTGGCGGAGTTCGATTCGGACCTCGGCCTCTACCAGGACGGGGCGGTTCGCCACATTTTCCTGCTCGGCTTCATGGCGCCCCTCATGGCGGCCATGGCCCACATCGTCCTTGCCCGCTTCGGCACCGGGCGCGTCCGCTGGGAACCGCTTCTAACGGCCTCTTTCGCGGGGCTGATGCTCGCGTGGCCGCTCAGGGTTCTGCCCGTGCTTTTCACCAACAACCCCGGCACCATGGGGCGGAGCATTCTCGGCACGGCAGCGGTCATCGCCGCTGCCTCGCTGGCGGCCATGGCGGTCGTGGCCGGGCGCAACGCTCTTGCCATCCGTGAGCTGGTCAAGGAGATAAACCGCTCCCGCGCCTGAGCAGCCGGACCGCGGACGTCCGTTAGAGGATGCCCGTATTCGCAACCGCCCGGGCGTCGGGAACATGCTCGGGCCAATCTTGCGCCTGGCTGCGTGTGCGGATGCGCCGCAACAGCCGCTCCCGGCCGGCCTCCGGGAGGGCTGCGAAGAGCCCCTCCACGACCTCCCGTTCCTGGGCCGCATGCGGATGGTCGCGCAGAGCCATCACCTGGCTAGACCGGCGGCGTAATGTAGCGGCGCACGTCGGCGATGTGCTCATACCAGTCGTTCGCCTGGCTCAGTGTCCGCACCTTGTGCGCCGGACCTCCGTGGCCAGAAGGATGGGCCTCGAAGAGCTGCTGTATGCGGGCCCTTTCGGCCTCGGTCAGTGGGCGGTCACGCAACATCGCTCTGCCATTCTCGGCCTGCCGGCGCCACCCGCTATATGACCTGCGCCATACTTCGCCGCTTCGCCCGGGAGCGGACCAGGTGCCCGGCATGCGCCGCAGGGCTCGGACGAAGCGCTGTCTGCCGCCGCCGGCCATTCACGGACCCGACCCGCAGCCGGGGAGCGGCAATCGCACGCGGATGCGTCTCAGCCGCGCTCATGCCCACTCGCCGCCGGCGGCCCACCAGCGCGGCACGACCGTCCATGTACTCCTTTATCATGCTCCCAATCACGACTGACGCCGCCGCGACGAGGAAGATCTGGAATGCAACCGTGAGCGCCGGGTTGACCATGGTCAGCACATCCGTTCGGAAAGTTCCGTCAGGATAGTAGAACAAACGTACGCATGTCAACACATATGTTCTGCGACGGATCCGCCTGCCAGTCATTGAGCACCATGCGCGACAACTCCTGTCGGCATTGACGGCCTCTGCCCGGCCTCGTCAGAATCCGCCCCGTGCTGGCCCGGGTCTACAGCTGTGCCGTCATTGGCCTCGAAGGCGAGCTCGTCGAGGTCGAGGTCGACATCACTCGCGCCCAGAACCCGACGACCGCCGTGGTAGGGTTGCCCGATACCGCCGTCCAGGAATCGAAAGAACGCGTTCGTGCAGCCGTCCGCAACAGCGGCCTGACCTGGCCCTTTAACTCCCGCATCATCGTCAACCTCGCTCCCGCCGACCTGCGCAAAGAAGGCCCCGCCTACGACCTTCCCATCGCCGTCGGCGTGCTGGCCGCGAGCGGGCAACTCGTCGCGGACCTCGAAGATGCCGTGTTTGTGGGCGAACTCTCCCTCGACGGAGATGTGAGGCCCGTTCATGGCGCCTTACCCATGGTCGCCCTCGCCAGGAAACGTGGAAAGCGGCGCGCCTTTGTCCCAACCGCAAACGCAGGCGAGGCCGCCCTGGTCTCGGAGATTGACGTCTATCCAGTTGAGAGCCTTGCCAGCCTCGCTGCCCATCTCCTCGGCGCAGCCCCCCTGGCGCCCGCTGCTCCTGGCGCCGAAACGAGCGCCGAACCAGTCTTCCCGGGTACCGGCTTCGCCGACATCGTCGGGCAGGAACACGTCAAGCGCGCTCTCGAGGTGGCCGCGGCAGGCGGGCACAACGTCATCATGCGGGGCCCGCCCGGGAGCGGGAAGACGCTGCTCGCCCGCGCTGTGCCATCCATCCTCCCCGCCATGACCGTCGACGAAGCGCTCGAAGTCACCCGCATCTACAGCGTCGCCGGGTTGCTCCTACCCGGCTCGGGGATGATCGGCGCCCGCCCCTTTCGGGCGCCGCACCACACCATCTCCCACGCTGGCCTGGTGGGCGGCGGCACCGTTCCCCGTCCCGGCGAGATAACCCTCTGCCACCGGGGCGTTCTCTTCCTCGACGAGCTTCCCGAGTTCGGCCCCCAGGTGCTCGAGGTCCTCCGGCAGCCCCTTGAAGACCGCCTCGTCACCATCAGCCGCGCCCGCATGTCTGTCACGTTCCCCGCCAACTTCGCCCTCATCGCCGCCATGAACCCCTGCCCCTGCGGTTACTATGGCGACCCCGTCCGCGACTGCACCTGCGCTCCGCCCCTCGTCTCCCGCTACCAGCGGCGCATCTCCGGACCCCTCCTCGACCGCATCGACCTCTTCGTCGATGTCCCGCGCGTGGCTTACGACAAGCTTGCATCAACCGTGCGCAGCGAAGCTTCGGCTGCGGTCCGGGAGCGCGTCGAACGCGCCCGGGCTGTTCAGCGCGAGCGTTTCAAGTCCCACCCGGGGACGGTGCTCAACTCCGAAATGAACCCCACCCTCGTGCGCGAATTCGCCCAGCTTCTCCTCGCTGATGGCGCCGGCGGCCTCCTCAAGCTCGCCGTCGAGCAGCTCAACCTCTCCGCCCGCGCCTTCCACCGCGTCCTCAAGCTCGCCCGCACCATTGCCGACCTCGATTCCAGCGAACGCATCGAAAGCCAGCACCTTGCCGAGAGCATCCAGTACCGCGAGCGGATGGAGTAACTATTCCGGCTGCTGGTTGTGACGCGTCACAACCGGCGCGATCGGATGGGCCATCCTCGCGCTCGCTGTGACCGCCTGTTCGGGACTGGCCCCGAGACGGGGTCGGAACCGGGAGCGGATTTCGGCCGTCGTGACCGCCGCACCACACGTTGTCAACGGGCAGAGGAGGGGCCGGCATACTGCCGTTGGCGCGGGGTCGCCATTTTGTCCCGACCAATCCCCTGGGCCCGCGATGGACGGCCCATCTGCGGGACCATTCCCCGTAGGTCCCAACCCACCCGGCTAACCATAGGCAACGCCTTTTCGCTCCATCGAAACTTCACACATCCGGCCTTCCCCTCATTGTGCCGCGTTCGCCAACCCCCGACAGTGAATCCAGAGGACGTTCGCGCCGCGGGTTGTGGACGCGCCAGAAAGCGGGAGGGCTGCAGGAGGACGTGGCGCGTTCGGGCGCGGCTGACCGGTTGGACCAGGTAGTTTTCTTCACCTCTCGAGCCCTCTCCCAGGCCGGGCAGGCACTGTTCCTTGTCGTCCTCGTCATAACCTCCGGTTCCGGCTCGTCGGTTGCCTTCGGCCTGAGCAGCGTGATGGCCGCGACAATGGCAGGCCCCCTGCTCTTTGGCCTCCTTGCCGGGAGCCTGGCTGACCGCCTGGGGCCCGCGCGCGCCTACCTCCTTGGCACCCTCGGCAGGCTCTCCGTCATCACTGCGGGGTTCCTTGTCCTTGGCCGTCCCGAACTCGCCTGGGCGGTTGCCCTCGGGTATTCGTCCGTTTCCCAGCTTTACTCCCCTGCCGAAATGGCCATGGTCCCCCTGGTGGAGCGGCGCTCCCCCGCTCGCACCCATGCCCTGCTCGTGGTGCTCCAGTATGTCGCCCAGGGCCTTGCCGTTCTGCTCCTTGCCCCGGTCCTACTCCTCACCGCGGGCGCAGCCGCGCTGCTCGCTCTTGCAGTGACCATCTACCTGGCCGTACTTGTGCTCGCCCTGGTGCTGAACGTGCGCGTTCGCCCGCGAGAGCCCGAATACCGGGCGCCGTCCCGTCAGGCCTTCTCCTTCCGGCGGACCGCATCATTCCTCACCGGTGACCACCGCGCCACCTACGCCTTCGGATCGTTGGCCTTCGTCGATGTGGTGGCGAAATGCGTCATCGTGGCGCTCCCGGCCTACCTCCTGGCGATTGCTGGCCCGGGGCGCGCAGGCTTCATCGCCGTGGCCATCCCGGCCGCTGTGGGCGCCGTCCTCGGTATGCTGTGGGCCGGTACGCAATTCCGGCTTCCAGAAGCGCAACGAGTCATGAGGGCCACCCTCCTTGGCGCCATCGTTTCGCTCTTTGCCCTTGCCGGCCTCGAAAGCGGGCTTGGCCTCGCCGGTATCGTTCTCCAGGCGGCCAATGTCACCACCAGCGGAGTGGGCTTCGATGCGGACCTCGCGCTGGTGCTTCCCGTCGCACTCCTGTTCGGCGCCTCAATTTCCATTGCGCCCATCGCTGCCCGGGCTGTTCTCTCGGCCACGGCGCCCCACGGTCAGCAGGCGCGCGTCTTTGCATCGCAGTCAACCCTTTCTGAGATCCTGGGAATCGTCCCCCTCCTTCTCGCCGGCCTTGGTACAGAGGTAGCGGGTCCACAGCCCACGCTGGGGCTCGTGGCCGTGGCCGGCCTGGGCCTCTTGCTCGTGCTCGAAGGCAACTCCACCGCCCTTGCCCCTCATCAGGCAGCCCCCGCTCCCGCTGAGTCCGCGGCCAGCTAGCTTTCCAGCATTCCCGCTCGTTCCTTTTCCAGGACAGGGCGTGCCGGGGGTTGACGTGCCCCCTTTGCGCGCGATAGACTGAGAATAGTGAAACACTGTTCACAATGGTTGCCATGAGACAGCGTGCCCCCAAGCGCCCCGCAGCCGAACGCAAGCGCCTCATCATTGAGAGTGCCCAGTCTGTCTTCGCCGCCTCCGGGTATGCCAACGCCGGCACCGACGAGGTTGCACGAGGCGCCGGCGTGGCTCCATCCGCCATCTACCGCTACTTCCCCAGCAAGCGCCACCTCTACCTGGCCACTCTCAGGGACGCCGGCCCAAGGCTCGTCGCTCTCTGGCGAGAGGCCGCCGGGCGTGCCGGCGACCCACTCGAGACGATCTGGGAGATCGGCCTCCAGTACTACGACCACGTCAACACCCGTTCGCCCTTCACCCACCTCTGGTTCACCGCTCTCGGCGATACCTCCGACCCCGAGGTGCAGTCCATCATGGCCAGCAGCTACCTCGCAATGATCGGCGTGATTACCGGCCTCCTCGAAGATGGCCAGCAGCGCGGACTCGTTCGCACCGATGTCGACCCACGCACCGCCGCCTGGCACTTCATGTCCATTGGCGCCACCTTTGACCTCGTTCACCAGCTCGGCCTCGACAGCGAGCTCGACCGCCCCCGCGTGGAGGCATGGGGCCGGCTCTACATCGAATCCCTGCGAAAGGCGCCCCATGGAACGGCCGCAGCCAGCCTCTGATTGCGCCTCCGACGAGCGCTGCCTCTGCGGCGCCCTTGTTGCGCGAACCACGCCCCTCGGCGTCGAGATCCTCTGCCGGCGCTGCCGCCGCGTGCATCGCATCCCCTGGGAACGCGTTGGCGAAACAGGGCGAACGCGTGGGAGGCCCACTTCCGCGCATACCTGAGACCCGGAGGCCAGAGGTCAGGAACCCAGAGCCCGGACAGTCCGCACCCGCGGTACGTCCGGGCTCTTCACATTCTAGAAGCAAGGAGGCTCCGCCTCTCCCGGGTTCGCTCGAGAGGCACCAACATCCACCATGGAACAGACACCCACCCTCGACTTCACACCCCTCCGCCAGGCTCTCCGCCGCTACGTCACCGCCGAAGTCATCCCCCTCGAACGAGAGAACAACCTCTCGTGGGATGTCGCGCCCCCGAAAGACCTTCGCCGCCAGGTGCGCGTGCGCGCCCGGGAGCTCGGCCTCTACGCCCCCGACATGCCCCAGGAAGTCGGGGGTGGCGGGCTCTCCTTCCTCGGCCGCTGCGTCCTCGAGATGGAGCTCCATTCCCACGACACCGTTTTCTTCGAAGACGTGCTCGGCGGCGGCGGCGGCCCCTCGTCGATCATGCTCCATGCCAGCGAGGCCCAGCGCGCCCGCTGGCTCGCCCCCCTCATGGCGGGCGAAACCACCACCTGCTTCGCGCTTTCCGAAGCCGACGCCGGCTCCGATGCAAGCGCCCTCCAGACGCGCGCTGTCGTCGACGACGCCGGGTTCGCCCTCAGCGGCTCCAAGAGCATCGTGAGCAACGGGCCCCACGCCGACTTCGCCACCGTCTTCGCTGTTGTCCAGGGGCCAGAGGGCACGCCCGCGGGCGTCACTGCCTTCTTGGTCGATGCCGAAACTCCCGGCTACCTTCGCGCACGCGACCACACCTGCATGGGCTTCACCGGCTTCCAGGGCGAGCTTGCCTTCGACAACGTCCGCCTCGGCGAAGAGAACGTCCTCGGCCAGGTAGGCGCCGGCTTCCCCATGGCTCTCGCATGGATCAATGGCAACCGTGTTCGCACCGCGGCCATGACCGTCGGCGTCGCCCGTCGCGCACTCGCCCGGAGTGCTGGCTACGCCGCCAGCCGCCAGCAGTTCGGCCAGCCAATCGCCAGCTTCCAGGCCATCCAGCTCAAGCTTGCCGACATGGCCACCGAACTCTATGCCGCCGAGCTCATGGTCGAACGCACGGCCGCCATGCTCGACCAGGGCCTCGACATCCGCAAGGAAGGCGCCATGACCAAGCTCTTCTGCTCTGAAATGGTCAACCGCGCCGCTTACGAAGCTATCCAGGTCCACGGCGGCATCGGATGCCTCGCCGAAACGGGCATCGAGCGCATCTACCGCATGGTGCGCATCTTCACCATCCTCGAAGGCACCTCCGAAATGCAGCGCGTCACCATCGCCGGCCGGCTCATGCGCGAGCTCGCCCGCTAGCCCCTCGCCGGGTAGCTGCGCATGGCCCTCCTGTGGGGCCCGGGTCCCTCGCCCGGGCCCCCTTCTGTTGTATCCCCGTCAATGGGCCCCTGGAGGTACGCCAGCCGGGGGGCGACTCATCGCGGCCGCTCGCCCTTCGGCCAGTGCAAGCCTAGAATCCGGGCACTTCCCCGGAGGTCTCTGCCTTGGACTACCAGCGATACCAGCACCTGCTCATCGACGTTCGCGACGGTGTCGCGCTGGTCACCATCAACCGCCCCGAGGTGATGAACGCTACCAACAACCGCCTCCACTGGGAGCTGACACAGATCTGGGGCGATATCGACCGCGACCCGTCAGTGCGCGTGGCCGTCGTCACCGGCGCCGGCGACAAGGCCTTCAGCGCGGGTGGCGACCTTGTGGACATGGGGGATCGGCAGGCGCTCACCCGCCAGGCAAGGTTCGATGCCCTCGTCGCCCTTATGAAGGAAGCCGAGGAAGTCGTCTACTCGATGGTGCGCTGCGAGAAGGTCATTATCTCGGCGATCAACGGGGTTGCCGTTGGGGCCGGCCTCGCCGTAGCCCTCATGGCCGACATCTCGATCATCGCCGACGAGGCCCGGCTCACCGACGGTCATGCGCGGCTCGGGGTCGCTGCCGGTGACCACGCCGCCATGATCTGGCCCCTGCTCTGCGGCATGGCGAAGGCGAAGTACTACCTCCTCACCTGCGAATTCGTCGACGGACGCGAGGCGGAGAGGATCGGGCTCGTGAGCAAAGCCGTCCCCCGCGCTGACCTGATGGATGAGGCGATGCGCATCGCAAGGCAGCTGGCCGCAGGTTCGCAACCCGCCCTCCGTTTCACCAAGCGCGCTCTGAACCAGTGGCTCAAGCTCGGTGGCATCACCGCCTTCGACTACTCGGCGGCCCTGGAGATCATGGGGTTCTTCAGCGAAGACCCCGCCGAAGGGGCCCGTGCCATCCTGGAGCGCCGCCCACCTTCCTTCCCGTCCGGACTCTAGGTGCCCCGGTCAGGCTCAGCCGGCCATCGTGAGGCCACCGCTTACGCTCAAGACCTGGCCCGTGCAGAACGCGGAGTCGTCCCCCGCGAAGAAGGCCACCGCTCCGGCGATATCCTCCGGTTCGCCCAGCCGCCTGAAGGGCACACCGCGCACCATCGCATCGATGATCGCCGCCCCCGTCTCGCCCCCGGTGATCTCGTTGAGGAGCGCCGTACGTGTGGGGCCGGGGCAGACAACGTTCACCCTGATGCGATGCCGTGCCACTTCCCGCGCGATGGTCTTGCTGAATCCGATGATCCCGGCCTTGCAGGCTGAATAGACGGCCTCGCCGCTCGATCCCACCCTGCCCGCATCGGAGCTGATGCTCACAATCGAGCCGCTTCCCTGCTCCACCATTGCCGGCAGCACGGCGGCAAAGCAGTTGATGGGCCCCCGCAAGTTGATGGCGATCACCCGGTCCCACGTCTCCGGGCCGCTCTGCATGAACGGCTCCATGCGGTCCCACCCGGCATTGTTGACCAGCACGTCGATGCGACCCCAGCGTTGGCGGAGATCCCCCGCCAGGCGGCGGACCGCTTCAAGGTCCGTGATATCGCATTCGACTGCCCATGCCTCGCCAGGCGCCCCGCCGGCAAGGCTAACGGTCTCGTGAGCGGCGGCCACATTAATGTCGGCGACCGCTACCCGGGCGCCATCCTGCGCCAGCCGCAGGCAGATTGCCCTGCCGATGCCGCTCCCCCCGCCCGTGACGATTGCGGTCTTCCCTTCGAGGCCCATGGTCGCCCTCCCGCGCGCGATTCTACGCGTCAGCAGGGGCTTGTGGGCGAATCAGGGGAGTCTCCCGCTCATACCCGATCTCGCGGGCGGACTACTGGTAGCAGGGGGGAGACTTGAACTCCCGACCTCACGATTATGAGTCGTGCGCTCTGACCGGCTGAGCTACCCTGCCCCGAACCTCCAATCTAACAATCACTCCTCGTCGGGGCAATGAACAGCCGCCTTTCTCCCGGCCTGGGCCGCAAGGTCCGGTTCTTGCCGAACCGCCGCCGGGAGCGTACCTTTGGCGCCTCTATCGCAGGGCAGGGTGAAGCCGTGCATGGTCCGTGGCGATGACTCGGGCCCTCCTCCTTTCAGCGGCCGTCGCCGTCGCTGCCTTCGCAGGGACGCTGCTCCCCGCGTCGTCTCCCCTCGCACCCCTTCGTGCACTGGCGTTCGACTGCGCTGAACCCCCCAACGACGACGTCAACGACCTGTTTAACATCACCCCCGCACCGGCCGCCGACGGCACTGTCTCGGGCACCGCGCCCCTGCTCGTTTCGGTCGGCGTCCGCGGGGGCGTGGTCATCTTCGAATCCGACCTCGTCGGCGCCACCCTCAACTGGGGCGACGGCACCGGTGCTTCCACCGTGGCGGCCACACCCTGCGGCGATGGCGGGAGCTACTGGCCCGAGCAGACCCTGACCCATACGTACACCGCGCCCGGCGCCTACCAGCCCACCTGGACGTTCACGCTGGCCACCACCACATATACCGTGCCCGCCGGCCTGGTGCAGGTGAACCCCGCGGCCCCGACTCCCCTCCCGACTCCGGCTGCCACGCCTGTTCCTCCGGAGCACTCTCCGACCGCCCAGGCGCCAGGAACCGCTACTCCAGAATCCCCGGCTGCCACTCCTGCCGGCGCGACCACTACTTCGGCAACGCCACCCGGCGAAAGTTCAGCGACGCGATCGCCCACAGCCTCGCCGGCGGTGCAGGCGACCACCGTGGCCACAGCCTCGCCCACGGCCGTTGCCGCCGCAGCCGTGAGCCCGGCCACGGGCCCCGGCCCTTCGCCCCGGGCGGACAGCGGGCGGTCGGAGATCGTCGATTCCATCGCCGTGCCCGGCGAAGTCTCGCGCGACCCTGACGTCGTCGTTACCAACCTCGCCATCGCCGGGGTCACCGTCTGGGTGCTCTTCAGCTCCGTGTTCCTCAACCAGGCGCTCCAGGACAACCGGACCGAGATCGAACGGCGAACGGCCTGGCTCGTGAGGCCGTGGCGCCGGCTGGCTGGCAGGGCCCGGCGCGAATCCGGCGTCACGCATCTTGCCGCAGTGGCCGCTGTCCTCGTCATCACCGGGGCCGTCTACAGCGTTCTTGAGCCCGGCTTCGGCTGGAATCGCGCTACAGCAACCTTGTTCGCCGCCGCCGTGCTTGGCGTGGGCATCGTTACGTTCGTCGTTTCCGGCCTTGAGGCCTGGCGCACGCGGACCGTCCTCAGGGCGCCTGCCGCCGTCCGCGTCTTCCCGGCCTGCATGGCAATCGCGGTTCTCTCGGTCGCCATCTCCCGCGCCCTGTCGTTGCAGCCGGGAGTGATGTACGGCTTCGTCGCTTCATGCGCCGTGCTCGCTCCCGTGGACCCTTCCCCGCGCGACCAGGGGCGCATCGCCGCCGTCCCCGTTGTGGTCTCCATCGTGCTCGTGCTTGGCGCCTGGCTGCTCGCCTGGCCGCTTCGCTCGCTGGCGGATTCCAACCGCGCGTGGCCGGTTGAGGTGGCCGAAGCGACCACGATCGTGGTCTTCGTCGGCGGCATCGAAGGTGTGGTTGCGAACATGGTCCCCCTTTCCATGATGGATGGGGGCAAGGTGTTCAGGTGGAGCCGCGCGATGTGGTTCTCCTGCGCCGCGGTGGCCGCCTTCCTTGCCTGGCACGTCCTGTTCGGCCGCGAAAGAGAGTACTTCTCCGGCCTGCGCGAGGCTTCGTCCGTGGCCGTCCTGGCCCTCTTCCTCTCCTACTCCATTCTGACTGCCGCCATCTGGGCCTACTTCAGGTTCCGCAAGCCCCCGCCTGCGCAGGGGTGAGCGGGGCGCTTGTTCACTGCTGACTCCGGCGGGAGTAGGCTGTCCACTATCCCAGGTTCCGGGGGTCCTGCTTCATGAGTGCCGCGCTGATCCGCGTCCGCCTGCTCCGCCCCGGCTCCCGGGTGCCCATTCGCGCAAGCGAGCACGCCTCTGGTTTCGACCTCTACGCCTGCCTCGAGAACGAGCCCATCGAGGTTGGCCAGGTTCCCGTCCTGGTCGGCACCGGCGTGGCACTGGAAATCCCCCCCGGCTTCGATGCCCAGGTCCGCCCTCGCAGCGGCCTCGCGAAACAGGGAGTGCTCTCCACCTTCGGCACCATCGACTCCGACTACCGCGGCGAGCTGATGGTCACCCTTTACACCGTGGCACCGGGAATGACCCATACGGTCCACCACGGCGACCGCATCGCCCAACTCGTCATCTCGCGCCTGGCCGATGTCGCGTTCGCCGAGGTCGAAGCGCTGGGCGCCACCGCTCGCGGCGAAGGCGGACACGGGAGCACCGGGCGATGACCTACGCCTACATCCTGGGCGGGGCGATCATCGGGGCGCCGCTGCGCTACTTCCTGCAGGGCCGCGTACAGGAGCTCTCTGGCACCACCTTCCCCTGGGGCACCCTGGCGGTGAACGTCACCGGCTGCCTCGCCATCGGCCTGCTTGCCACCCTCGCCGAAGACCGCGACCTCCTGGGGCGCGAAGGGCGTCTCTTCCTGCTCGTGGGCTTCCTGGGGAGCTACACCACTTTCAGCGCCTACGGCTGGGAAACGCACTCGCTGCTGCGCGACAACGACATCGTGCGCGCCGCCGGCTACGTCGCGCTCAGCACGGTCGTGGGCCTGCTATCCGTCTGGGCCGGCTCCGTTCTCGCCAGGGTCGCCTGACGGGCGGGATTCTGCACCTTGCCGGGGATACAGTTGGCGAGTGTTCGCCCCCGGCAGCGATGGTGTGCGGGCCGCCCCTGGAGCGCCCCGCGGCGCCGGAGGGCTTCCGCCGTGCCGGCGAGCCAGCCCGTACCTCGAAATGGCCCCCTTCGCCGCTGTTGACCAGGGCGCGAATCGCCTCCAATCCCGTCGCTGTGGCCGGTCCGGTGAACCTCCAGTCCGCTCTCTCGGCTGCGATCGGGCCCCCGTTTTGGCGATAACGTCCCGGCCCGGTATCCTGTGAGGGTTACGCACAACAAGGAAACAAGCGCATGTCATACGAACTCGACGCCCTGACCCTGGGCGAAGCACGCACCGACCGGCCCGACTTCGGCTCGGGCGACACCGTGCGCGTCCACGCCAAGGTCGTGGAAGGCGACAAAGAGCGCATCCAGGTCTTCGAAGGGGTCGTCATCCGCAAGCGGATGAAGGGGCTCGTCTCCAACTTCACCGTCCGCAAGATCGCCAGCGGCGTTGGCGTCGAACGCACCTTTCCCCTGAACAGCCCCCGGGTGGACAAGATCGAAGTCACCCGACGCGGAAAGGTGCGGCGCAAGAACCTTTACTACCTCCGCGGTCTCACGGGCAAGGCAGCGCGTATCAAGGAGAAGCGTTTCTAGGCCTTCGCTGCAATCCTCCACACTCCACGGGCCGCGACTGCGGCCCGTTCGTTCATCTCCCCGTCTCGCCTGTTCGTTTGCCTGAAGCAAACAATCGGGTAGTCTGACGAAAGTGCACCACCTTTGCGTGAGATCCAGCCCTTGACCGGCCCCGGAGTGCTGCAGCCGCTGGGAGAAACGCTCACCCAGCGCCAGAAGATGCTCGTTGTGGGCGCGCTCATGATCTCCATGTTCGTGGGTGCCATCGACCAGACGGTGGTCTCCACGGCCATGCCGCGCATTGTCGCCGAGCTGGGCGGCTTTGGCCTGCTCTCCTGGGTGTTCACGAGCTATATGCTCAGCTCCACCGTGGTCGTGCCCCTCGTGGGGAAGCTCTCCGATACCTTCGGCCGGAAGTGGTTCATCCTCGGCGGCATCGCCGTGTTTCAGATTGGCTCGCTGGCCTGCGGCGCTGCCCCCAATATTGAATCGCTCATAGCCTTCCGCGCCCTCCAGGGAATCGGCGGGGGCGCCATCATGGCCTCCGTCTTCGCCACCATCGGCGATCTCTTCCCGCCCGCCGAACGCGGCAAGTACATGGGCATGTTCACCGGCACGTTCAGCCTCGCCAGCATCCTTGGCCCCACCGTCGGCGGTCTCATCACCGACAATTACGGCTGGCGCTGGGTCTTCTACGTGAACATCCCCATCGGACTCATCGCGATTCCTGCGGTCTGGTTCAACCTTCCCGGGCGGCGCCTCCCGGGGAAAGCCAAGATCGACTGGCTGGGCGCCTTTCTGCTTAGCTCCGCCTCGGTGCTGTTCCTCCTGGCATTGGTCTGGGCCGGCGATAAGTACGCCTGGAGCTCGAAGGAGATCGTGGGCCTCATCGCGGCTTCCGTTCTCCTGCTTGCCGCCTTCATCTTCCAGGAGATCCGCCACGAATCGCCCATGGTTCCGCTCCACCTCTTCCGCAACCGCGTCTTCCTCATGTCCAACCTCACCGTCTTCATGATTGGTATGGGCATGTTCGGCTCGATTGCCTACCTGCCGACCTTCGTTCAGACGGCCCTTGGCGCGTCGGCCACAGCCTCCGGCGTGGTCACCACACCGCAATCGCTCGGCCTCCTCGTGGCAAGCGTGGTCGGCGGCCAGGTTATCTCACGAACCGGGCGCTATCGCTGGCAGACCATCCTGGGGGCGGCCCTCTTCCTCATTGCCATGGGCCTTCTCACCACCCTCGAAGTTGGGATGCCCCGCTGGCATGTGAGCGCCTTCATGGTCTTCCTCGGCGCCGGAATCGGCCTCGTAATGCCCACGCAGTCGCTGGTCATCCAGAACGCTGTGCCTTACCAGTACCTGGGCGTCTCCTCCAGCGCCGGGCAGTTCTTCCGGCAGATTGGCGGCGTCTTCGGCACGGCCATCTTCGGCACCATCCTCGCCAACTCCTACCACGCCTCCTTTGATGACCACGTCCCCGCAGCCGTTCAGCAGGCCATGCCGGCGCCCATCCTCGAGAGGTTCGATGATCCGACGCTCCAGCTCGACCCGCGCACCTTCGCCGTTGTCCGCCAGCAGGTCCTTGCCCTGCCCAACGGAGAGGCGACCTTCGCCGCCGCCGCGGAAGGGCAGAAGCTGGCTGTCGCCGATGCGGTGACGCACATCTTCGTTTTCTCCACGGTGGTGGCCGGCGTCTGCCTGCTGGTTACATTCTTCATCCCCGAGCTCCCTCTCCGCCGTCAGATCGGCGCCGGCGGGCCCCCTTCCGCGGCCGGGCCGCCGGGGCCCCAGGGACCTTTCGAAGGCTAGCCGCTACCCGGTCGGCAACGTCCGCCCTCTCTCAGGCCTCGACCGATGCAATGAAGGTGTACAGGGGCTGTCCCCCGCTGACTCGTTCAATCTCAGGTTCGGCGAAGGCACGCCGGGCTGCCGTGGTCGCGAGCGCCAGCCTCTCCTCACCAACCCCTTCTCCCGCGTAGATAGTCACCAGCGCTGCCCTGTCCGCCCCCGCCGCCTCGAGCCCGGCCAGCAGGGCATCGGTATCGCTCTGCGCTGCCTTCACAAGTTTGCCGTCGACCAGCGCTATGGCCTGGCCGGCGGAAACCGCCACCCCGTCGCTGACCCTGTTCGCAGCCGCCCACGTCACCTCCACCGTGCATACGGAAGAGCGTGCTGCCGCCATTGCGGGCATGTTCCCCGCAACGCCTTCGTCCCGGTTGAAGGCAATTGCCGCGGCGATCCCCTGTGGCAACGTCGCCGTCTCCACCACGTGCAGCGTGCAGCGTGTTAGCCCTGCGGCCTGGTGAGCGGCAAGCACGACGTTCCTGTGGTTGGGCAGCACAATCACGTCGGGCACCCCCATCGCGTCCGCGGCCGCCGCAATCTCGCCGGCGGGGGGTTTCACCACTTCGCCGAGGTCGGTGACGCTCGCCCCCAGGCTGCGGAAGATCTCGTCGAAGCCACGGCCGCGGCTCAGCGCCAGCAGGCCTGTGCGCGCGCCGGCGCCCGTTCCCGTTCTCTCCCAGCGCGCTCTCTGGGCGCCCATGTCCTCTATCTTGGGGCGAACCACGCGGCCAAATGTCACCGCGCGTTCCAGCATTCCGTGTGGATCGCCCGTGTGGACGTGAACGCGCACGAACCGCTCGTCTCCAACCACCACCACCGAACGGGCATCGCCCACCGAAACCGCACCTCGCACCTCTTCTAGCTCGATGGGCCGCGATTCCTGCTCGATGAGGAATTCGGTGCAGTAGCCGTACTGCTCGGATTCGTGCCCGGGCAGCATCGCAATTGGGCGCTCGGGGATGGCGGGTGCAGGAGGGACTGTGCCCGTGATCGCTGCATGGAGTCCCCGCAGGATGACGCACACGCCCTCGCCACCGGCGTCCGGAACCCCCGCCTCGCGCAACTCCTCCAGCTGCTCGATGGTCCGCGCTTCCGCCTCTTCGGCGGCCTTGATTGCCTCCGCAAGGATCCCCGCGCAAGGGTGCCCTGCTCCCCCTTCCCGCAGGCCGGACGCCGCGGCTGCTGCTGCCCCGGCCGCCGCGCGTATCACCGTAAGCATCGTCCCCTCCTGGGGCTTGCTTACGGCCGCGTACGCCTCAGTGGCGGCCTCCTCCAGGCCCCTTGCGAGCGCCGCAGCATCGAACCGCTCGGCCTCCCCGGCTCCCACTCCAAACCCCCTCAGTGCCTGCGAGAGGATTACGCCCGAATTGCCGCGAGCCCCGTAGAGGGCCCCGCGTGCTATCGCTTCCAGCACCGCCGCCACAGCCGGACTCGCTCCCACCAGCAGCGCGCTGTCGATCGCTTCCCGCATCGTCGCCGCCATGTTCGAGCCCGTATCGCCGTCGGGGACCGGGTACACGTTGATCCCGTCGATGGCCCTGGCCACGTCGCGCAGGTGTTGCGCCGCGACCACGAAGGCATCGCGCAGTTGCTGTCCGTCGATGAGGCCCGGCGCCCCGGAGGGCGGCTTCACAGGGGAGCCCGGCCCCTCGTTTGGCCGTTGAGAAAAGGGCGTGCTAGCATGGAGGTTCCGATTCTCCCATGAGAGGAACCAACACGCATGGCTAGTGGCGCCTGCGACGTCTGCGGCAAGACCACCATGTTCGGGCGGCACATCCGCCACACCCATGGCGGCCGCTGGGAACGCAAAGCAACAAAGAAGAGCCGGTTCTTCCGGCCCAACGTGAGCAAGCAACGGGTCTTCGTGGCCGGCGCCTTCTACCGGCTCAACATCTGCACCCGCTGCCTGCGGACGGTTTCGAAGAGCGCCTCGTAGCGTCTCCCTCGCCTGCCCTCTTCCCGTGCGGCCCGCGCTTTACAGCCGGGCCGTTTCGCATTTCCTGCAGGCCGGTGTCAGGACACGGCCGCGGCTTCGGCTGTCAGCAGCGCGTCCGCGGCTTCGGATGTGGCCACCCCGCGTGTCAGGTACAGGAAGAGCGCCACCCCCACTCCGAGGGCGCATCCGCCGAAGACGAACGCCGCCCACAGGTCGAACTGGTCCACCAGCAGGCCGCCAGCCACCGACCCCAGCACAATCCCGATTCCACCGGCCGCCGAGCCCAGTCCGAGCACGGTACCCATTCCCACGCGCCGGCCTGCCACCACCTGCATGGCACTCGCCGCCACGCTTGCGATCGACCCCGTCGCTCCCATTGCCATCAGCAAAGCCACCGCCGCGAAGTAGCTGCCCGCGAAGCCCAGCGCCATGAGCAGCGCGCCGTTCGCGAGCAGCCCCACGGCCACCAGCTGACGACGGTCGCGCCGGTCGGCAACCCGCCCCAGCAACGGCTGCGCAAGCCCACCCGTGATGTCCTGGGTGGCGAAGGCCACGCCAATCAGCACCGGGCTCGCGCCGAGGCCGTTCTCCAGCCGCAACGCCAGGAAGCTGAACGAGGCCCCGAACGAAAGCGAAAGCAGGGCCTGCTGAAGCGTCACGGCGATCACCAACCGGTGCCGCAACGCCGCCGCGAAACCAGCCGAGGGGGTTGGCGCCGCGGCCGCCTCCCCCGGCCCCCGGGAGTGGCCGCTCCACGGCAACCAGAGGACTACCACAAGCATCGATGCGGCCATCAGCGAAGCCATCGCTACAAACACCGCATCAAAGCCCACGCCCTGGCGGAGAACACCCGCCACCAGGGGGCCCGTCCCAAAGCCGATGATGTCGGCCGTCGCAAAGACTCCGAACCAGCGCCCTTCGTGCCCCGGCGGGGTCAGGTCGCCCACGTATGCCCGCGCTACCGAGAAGATCAGGCTCGTTCCCAGGCCGCTGAATGCCCGGAAGGCGATCACCTGCATGAAGCTCTCGGCCGTCAGGTATCCGAGAGCCGCAATAAGGTAGACCAGCAGTCCCGCGACGATGAAGGGCTTGCGCCCGTACCGGTCCGAGAGCTTCCCGGCAAACGGTCCAAAGATGGCCTGCACAATGGCGAACACCGAGAACGTGAGCCCCAGCCACACCCCGCTCGCGCCCAGGTCCTTCGCATACACGGGCAGCAGCGGGCTCACCATGGAGATCCCCATCGTGGCCACGAAAACAGCAATATAGAGCGACATGAAAGCGCGCGAGCGCATCAATCGAGCCTACACCGGCCCGCTCGAACGGTCCGATGGCCCCGCCTGCTGGCTGGAACCGCGTCGGGTGATACACTCCAACGGACCCCGGCCATCCCCATGATGATCTTCGACGTCCACGTCCACTACCCGCGCAACTGGGAGAACCTGGAAGATGACCAGGCCCCCCAGGTCGACCGTCTCGCCGAAGTCGCTTCCTCCGCCGGCGTCACGAAGGCCTGTTTGCTCATCGGTGGACGCTTCGGCCCCAGCCACGAACGCGGGATCGAAGTCGCCACACGCTATTCCGAACTCTTCATCCCCGTCGCCGTGATCGACCCCGAAGTCGCCGGTGGGGCCGAAGTCCAGCAGCTGCACAGCATGGGCTACCGCGGACTCAAGCTCATTGGCACGGCCCGCAACTACGATGACCCCGACTACCTGCCGGCCTATGCAAAGGCCGAAGAGCTGGGCATGCCCATCCTCTTCCACATGGGAGTCATCGGCGGCGGCCTCGACTACTCCATAACCCACCCTCGCCGTGATGCAGCAGCGGCACAGGCCTACCAGCGCTGGCTTGCCATGATGGGGCGCATGCCGCCGCGGAACGTCTCCGCCTCGCGGATGAGCCCGCTCCACCTCGATACGATCGCGAACCGCTTTCCGCAGCTCCGCATCATAGGCGCGCACCTGGGCAACCAGGGCAACTACGAGTACGCAGCCTCCGTGGCCCGCTGGCGCCACAACGTCTGGTTCGACATGAGCGGCGGTGAGACCATCGAACGCCACGCCCTCGAACGAAGGCTCATCGGCACCGAGATCGGTATCGAGAAGCTCGTGTTTGGTTCCGACTGCGGCATGGACGATATCCGCTCCCACATCGACCGCTTCGAAGCCATGTACGACATCCTTGAGCTGGATGAGGACCAGCGCGAGCGGCTCTGGTGGCGCAACGCCGCCGAGATCTACGGCCTCGAGCAGCCCACCTTCGCAGGAGAGTAACGGCTGGCCGCCGACGCAATTCGCCAGCCCTCGGCCACCGGCGGCCCGCTCGCCCGGTGCGTCCTGCTTGGTCTCGTCGCCGGCATCGGCCTCGCGGCCTTCCTTGGGATGCGCCCCTCACAGCCGTGGATTCTGTACCTGACCGCGGGCCTGGCCGCCCTTGGCGTCGATGGGATCATCCGTGGACATCCGCGCTGGCACTACGGCGGTCCGCTCGCCTCGCTTGTGTACCTCTTCCTGCCCGCCATAGCAGTGGTGGCCGCGGGCCTGTTCATCGATGAGGCCGTGGACGGTTATGCCCGCCCCGCCGCGGCGGCTGGCGGCGGCGTAGCACTTGCCGTCGTTGCCTTTGGCGAATTCCACACCGTCAACTTCCAGTCGCGGCTCTATGGCCCCATGCGCCTTGTCCTGGCGGTCGCAACCTACCTGGCGGCCTTCGCCATCTACACCGTCGTCTACACGCGCGACCTTGACCTGCCGGTGGCGGCCGCCGTCGTGGGTGTGACTACGCTGGCCCTGGCGATGGAGTTATTGCGGGAAAGCCGCCTGCTCGGGCCCAGCTCCCTCCTGGTCGGCATCGGGATCGGCGTTTCTATCGCCGAACTGAGACTCGCACTCTACTTCTTCCCGCTCGATGGGCTGCTCGCGGGCGCCCTCCTCATCATCGGCTTCTACCTGGCCACCGGGCTCGTTCACCACCTGCTTGACCACGACCTGGAGTGGAGCACCACCGCCGAGTACCTGCTGGTCGCGGGCGTCAGCACCGCTGCCGTCGTCGTCACCCGCGTTTTCGTCTGATTGCCCTGTCCAGTTGTGTAAGGGGCCCCCCGGTTCCCGGGAGGCCCCTGGGTGCCATCAGGCGCGGGCGCCGAAGACACGGTGAGGTGCACGCACGGCGCGAATGACGCGCCCCATCGCCGAATCCCTCTCGTTTGAGCCGGTGGCGGGGTCGCTTGCCAGCAGGCGCAGGAGCGCGACCTGGCGGGCGTCGCTGGCGCAGGAGTCAATACGAGCCTGCGCGAGCCATTCGAGTTCGTAGTCTGACGGGTACATTTTGGGCCTCCGTTTTGGATTGGCCTGGCTGTTTCGCCATGGCCTGTCCTCACGGTAGCCCGGCCCGCATGGCCTGCCATCGTGGAAACCACTGGACCTGTGTAAAGAAGAAAACTGCGGGAATTACGTAGAGAGGCCCCTCATGACGGTCTCCCGCTTCCCCGGGTGGTGGCCAGCCCCGTCCGCACGGCGAAGGCGGCCGCGTCGGCCCGGCCCCGCGCGCCGATCTTCCCATAGACGTTTCCCAGGTGCGTCTCCACCGTCCGCACGCTGACCACGAGCCGCTCCGCAATCTCCTGGTTGGTCAGCCCAAGAGCTACCAGGCCCAGGATCTCCGCTTCGCGCGCCGTGATCCCCGTGGGCACGGCGCCAGCCTTCCGGGTGGCTGCAACGTCTTCTCCGCTCCAGGGAGAGGCCTGCAACTCGGAGATCAGCGCGCTGAGGTTCCCCCTCGCGGATGCTCGCGCCCGGGCCGCAGCCACCCGCGCTTCGCCCATCTCTCGCAGCATTCTTGCTATGCGCGGCGCTGTGAGTTCCTGGTCGGCAGGCGTGGGTGGCGCCCCGATTGTGCGCCGTTCTTCCTGGGCCGTTCCCCAGAGCTCCGCTGCAATCTCCCATTGGCCCGCTTCGACGGCAACCACCGTCAGCCCCTCAATGGCCTGTGCCCTGCGCACGCGGTCGCTCGTCTCTGTTGTCAGATCCAGTGCCTCGCCATAGGCGCGTACCGCCTCACCCGGGCGCCCCAGCGAAAGCGAGATCCCCCCGACCTCCAGCCACGCCGAGATCATCGCCCGCTTGTCGCCCAGCCTGCGACCCGCCTGGGCGATGTCCATCTGGATATCGAGCGCCCTCTGGTAGTCCCCCTCGTGTGACGCCACGATTCCCAGGTTGTGCAATGTGGAGAGCGCCCCAAGCTCGTCCCCGAGCCGCTGCTTCATGGCAAGGCTCTCCTCATAGAGGCCGCGTGCCGTCGCGTAGTCTCCGGAGTCGACTAGCACCAGTCCGAGGTTGTTGAGTGCCGCGGCCACGCGCCGATCATCGTTTGCCTCCCGGTAGACAGCGAGGCTGCGGCCGTGGAGCTGCGCCGCTCTTCGCAGGTTGCCCTGGCGCCACGCCACGTTCGCCAGCGCGGTGATCGCGTCGGCGCGGCCCAGCGGGTCGCCCACCGACTCGTAGAGGCTCAGCGCCCTGTTGAGCCTCTCCACTGCCGCCGCGTAGTCCGCCTGCGCATGAGCAAGGATCCCCGCTCCGTAGAGGGCAAGCGCCTGCGCCGCTTCGGGGCCGGCGCTGCCGGCAGCTACCGCCTCATCGAGCCAGCGCCGTCCTTCCGACAGGAACCCCCGCAGCCACCAGAATCGCATCAGCGTTCCCGCCAGTTGCAGGGCAACGTCAGGGTCCGTCTCCAGGCTCGAAGATAACGCACCCCGAAGATTGGGCATCTCCGCATCGAGCCGGGACAGCCACACCTTCTGCTGGGGACCTCGCAGATTGCTTTCCCCTTCCACTGCGAGCAGCAGGCACCAGCCCCGGTGTCGCGACCCCATGGCGCCGGCTTCCCCGCTCTCGTCGAGCTTCTCGCGGGCGTACGCCCGGATCGTTTCCAGGTAACGGTAGCGGCCCGCCCCGTCCCGCTCTTCGAACACCACAAGCGAACGATCGACGAGGTCCGCCAGCCGGTCCACCACTTCATCATCGCCGTCTCCCGGGTCGCCGCAGACCCGGACGGCGGCACCGGCCTCCCAGCTCCCCGAGAAGACGCTCAGTCGCCGGAAGAGCTGCTGCTGGGCGGGATCCAGGAGCCGGTAGCTCCAGTCCACCAGCGACCGGATGTCGTGCTGCCTTGCGTCGCGCGTGCCATCTCTGCCTCGCAGGTCGCCAACGCGGCCCGCAATGCGCGCCAGGATCTGTTCGGCGGTCATTGCCGAAAGCCGCGACGCGGCCAGCTCGATCGCCAGCGGCAGGCCGTCCAGGTGGCGGCAGATCTCAATTGCCATGGGTGCGTTCGCCGCCGTGAACGCGAAGCCGGGCCGCACGAGCACCGCGCGCTCGCGCCAGAGTCGCAGCGCCGGGTACCTCTCCACCGCTTCGATCGGCACCTCCTCGTCCGCTGCGGGCGTCGCCAGCGGGCCAATGACTCGCACCACTTCGCCATCGATGGCCAGCGGCTCACGGCTCGTCGCCAGGATTCGCAGCGATGGCACGCGCTCCAGCAGTGCCCGCACAAGGCGGGCGCTGGCATCGCGCATGTGCTCGCAGTTGTCGAGCACGATCAGGAGGCGTTTTCCTTCGAGCTGCCGGGCAATGGCTTCGGTGATCGACTCAGGCTGCGGCTCCCGGATCGAAAGAACGGCCGCCACCGCCGCCGGAACGAGGTCGGCCGCTGCCAGCGGCGCAATGTCGATCAGCCATGCCCCGTCCTCGAACTCGCTGAGCAGGCGGCGGGCAGCCTCGATGGCCGTCCTGGTCTTCCCCACACCTCCCGGGCCCGTGAGCGTCACCAGCCGGGTCTCTCCCGTGAGCGAAGAAGTAATGCCAGAAAGCTCTTCTTCGCGGCCCACGAAGCTGGTCAGCGGTGACGTGAGGTTGTTGGGTGGAGCTGCTCCCGTCCCGGGCCCTGAGAGCTCTCTGTTCCCTTCCTCTTCGCGCGCGGGCGAGCCGCCCCCTCCGCCCGGGGAAGGCGAGGCTATGGGACCTGCCGGGATAGTGGCCATCGGCAAACCACCAGCGAACCCGATTCGGGGCCCGCGGGTGCAGTTTACCGGCTTGCCGGTCGCCTGTGTCGCCTACGGCGATATCTGCTTGAAGAGCGACACATAGTTGGCAGCCATCTGTTGTGGCTTCGGACTGGTCGAAGTCAGGCAATTGGCTGCGGCGGTGAACACCGGGAGCGGGCCGATGTGCTTGGCCTGCGCATCGGCGCCCTCCTGCGGCTTCCCATTTGCACAAAGGAACTTGCGCACTGCCTCGGGTCCTTTGGCCTTGATGCCCGGCCCCAATGAGGACTGGAACGCTGCCGCCATGCCCGCCACCATGGCTGCCGCCCCGGACGTCCCGCCGAACGCCCCCGTGTACCAGCGGGCCGGATCCACGCCGCCCTGCAGGTCCCCGTACCCGGCGGTAACCATGCCCCGTCCCCAGCCCTGCACGTTCACCCTCGATCCGTAGTTGGACCAGCGCAGCCGCGAGCGATAGACCCCCCAATCGCGGCCACCAAAGCCGCGCGGGGGTGCTCCCGCGCCCACGAGAATCGCTCCCGAATCATGCCCCGAACCGGCCCGGAAAGGGTTCTCCCATGTCCCGGGAGCGGCAATCCAGCCGCCGTTCGGGTACCACTGCTGAGGCGGCACCTGGTCGTAGACCTCGTCATCCAGGTTCTCCCCTCCGTTGCCGGCCGCTTCAACGACGATGATGCCCTTCACCGCTGTCGCCACCTTGATCGCCGTCCAGTCCTCGGGCAGGTGCTCCACCGGGATGTAGCGATGCAACCGTCCTGTCGGGATGTCCTCCATCGATGGGATGTCCTCCATTGACGGCACATCCTCCATCGAGGGGATGTCCTCCATCGAAGGCCCTCCGAGGGTGTATTTGATGTGCGTACCGAGGTCGTAGGGCGCCGGCGGCCCTCGCCGCTCGACCTCGATGAGGAGGATGTCCCCCGCCGAGAGCTTCAGGGCCGCCTCCCAGATGGCGTCGCAGATGGTTGCCGGCTCCGCCGCGCTCACAGGTCCGAATGCTGCCCGCGAAACAAAGAGCGTATCGATCTTCGGTGCGAGCCCGCAGATCGCTCCCTTGCCCGCGATCACACCGGCTACCGCGGTCGCATGGCAGCGGGCGTATATGTCATTGAGGAGACTGCCCACGGGGATCTTGCCCGAAAGAATCGGCTGCACCTGCACCCCGGACAGCGACTCGTGGCCGGGAAGGGGCATGTCGGCCTCGACATCCGCCACCTTGATTCCCTTCCCGGTCGCGTCCTGGGGATCGCCCAGCCACACGTTGTTCCAGGCGACCCTCGACTTCAGGGACCAGCCCTGCAACCCCCGGTAGTCCGGCGTGGCCGCGTACGTGTCCTGCTTTCCCCCGGGCTGTGCCGTCAGAAGCGCCGGCCCGGGCGCGCCCGCCAGCGAGCGGCGGCTGCCGGGAAGGTCCTCCATCGATGACAGGGCAAGGTTCGCACCCGCCATCCGCGCTGGCGTTGGCACGTACGCCTGCACTATGCCGAGTTCGTCCATCTGCTCGTGGAGACTTGCGAGAACCCGTTTCACCTCCTCCGCCGGTACGGTGGCCGAATAGAAGCTCGACGGCGGCGGCGACGTGATCTCCAGTTGTGCCCACCGGGCGTTCATGGCCTCCGCTCCGGGGAACAGGGCCTCAAGGCGCGCGCCCACTACCTCCACGGCCTTCCCCAGGCTGGCCTCGGGCACGCCCTGTCGGGCGCTGAATACAATGGTGATTCTCACGCTGGCCATCGCTCGTCCTCCTTGAAGCGGCTCTCACGAGACCGAAGTGGCCGACATTCTAGCGGGTCATGTCAAGTCCGCGGGGGCCCTCCGATGCAGCGCCATTCGCGGGCCCGGGCATGCCTCACGCGTCAGTGAAGTGCCCGAGCTGCCGGCAGCTGGCTCCAGACCCGCTGCCGGCAGCTTCTTCCGAACCAGCCGGGCCTACGGTTCGATGACGAACCTCCCGCTGTCGCTCCGGCCAAACACCTCGGGGAAGAAGCTCTCCTCGGCGTGCGCCGGGGCGACAAAGTAGTCGCCCACACTCGTCGCCCGCACGTAATAGACGTACTCGTGCACGCCTTTTGGCAGCCGCGTGGCACTCAGCGTCACCCGGTCATCGTGCATCTGTGACTGCTCCCACGGGCTGTAGTACCAACGAAACCAGGGTGCCCAGTAGTCGATGCCCTCGGGCCGGTTGAGCTTCGCCCGTTCCGCTTCAAGCTGCGCCTTCAGTTTCGGGTCGACGATCTTCAACGAAGTGTCGATCGGCTCGAAGCCGGCCGGGAGCAAGTCCTCCACAACCACGTACTTCAGATCCGATGGCGCCATCACCGTCACCCTGACGCGGATCACCGTGCCCAGCTTCGCCCTGTCGATGCGTGTCCCGGGCGATTCGAGCGTGCTGTACTCGTGGGTGACCGCAATCCCGCGGTTCACCGCCTCCACCCCCTGCGCCGGGGTTACGTAGCGGAGGTTCATCGTGTAGTACATCCGTCCCGGGCTTGCGATGTCCTTCATGAGGCCCACAATGCTCACCTTGCCCGCACCAAGGTCCGTCAGCGGAACTGTCTTCGAGTCGGTCTCCCGGCCGTCACCCGGCTTGAAGCGCCCGGAAAAGAGCTCGCGGTCGTTCACACGGGCCGAATAGCTGTAGTCCCCGGCGAGCTCGCCGGTGGCCACGGCGAATTCCGAAAGCGCCATCACCGCCTGGGCACGCTCCACGTGCGTTGTCCAGGCGGCTGCTCCTCGCGCAACCATCAGCCAGCGCACCGTCTCCTCTATCAGGGGATGGCCGCGGTCGACCCGCACCAGCGCATCGAGCACCGCTGCGGTGGCACGGGTGTTGGTGTGGGTGGTACCGGGGTACTTATCGTCCTCCCAGTGGTTCCCGTTCGCGCTTGGAATCACCTTCGTGGCCAGGTCGTTTAGAAGCTGGCTCATGTGGCTGTCCTGCTTCGCCTGGCCCGACGCTGCCATGCCCAGGAGCAGGTACGCCCGGCCAAAGCTGGCGAGCTTCTCCCGGTACTGTTCAACCATCGCGCGCATCTGGGGAAGGAAGAGCTCCCCCTGTCCGGCCGCGGCCATTGCGTAGAGCAGGTGCGCCTTGAGATTCACGTCCGCCGGGTGGGCGACGTCGGTGAGACGATTCAGATAGCCCGAAACCCAGCTGTTCGCCCCGCCCAGGGTCGTCCCGTCAATCGAGAATCCCTCCGTTCGGGCCTCACCCAGGGCCACGAGCACCACCGCCGTCACCTCGGGGTCGCTGTCGCAGCGCCATGGCCAGCACCACGACCAGCCACCGTCAGGGTTCTGGCGGCTGATGAGCGATGCCAGGTCGTCCTTCACCGAACTGTCCAGCGTCTCCACGTTGCTGCCCGCGCTCTTGTCGGCGCGGCGAACGCCGATAGTGGCGATGACCCGGCTCGCGATCTTTACCGTCCCCTCCACGACCTCCTCTGGCCAGCGCCTGAATTCGGCGAGTTCCCCACCCATGGAACCGGTGAGCGAAGGTTGCACCGAAACCTCGAGAGAGCCGTTCTTCAGGATCGCCCACTTGGGCAGGAACACGGCTTCATACATCGGCTCGGAAAGGACAATTCCGCCTGTCGCAGTCGTTTCGGGCGTGACGTCGAGCGCCACGGGCAGCTCCTGCGCCATCGCGTCCGAGAGCCCGCCCCCCGCCGAAGCCCGGAACGTGAGCTTGGCCGTCCCCTCAGCGCTCACCGTGGCCGGCCACTCGAAGAGGGTCGAGGCCCCCGCCTTCACCTTCCCGCTCCGGCCCGTATCGCCGCTCACGTCGATCCCTTCAAAGTCGAGCGAGACCTTCACATCCGTCTCCTTCTCGGTCGCATTCCGCACCAGCAGGCGAATCGTCGTCTTGTCGCCGACGCGCAGGAAGCGCGGCAGCGCCGGCCGCAGCAACAGCGGCTTCGTCGAGACCAGCTCGTTGGTGCCTTCGCCCACCATGGTGTCACCGCTCACGGCGCGGACCTGCATCCGCCAGGTCGTCAGGTTGTCGGGCATCGGCACCTCCACGGTCGCCGTCCCGTCCTCCTTCGTCACCACCTGGGCCTCCCAGAAGGCGGTATTGCGGAAGTCCTTGCGAACCTGCTCCTCGTCGAAACCTCCACCCCCCTTGCCGCCCAGCCGCGGCTCCGAGATCACGTCGTTCGAACGGTTGATGGAAACCGATAGAGATGACGAGGTCCGCACACCAAGCCCTCGTTCAAACCAGAAGGCCCGCATGCCGTTGACCCCTCGCTCTTCCGTCAGCGAAAGCACCGCCTTGTCGACCACGGCCACCGAGAGTTCGGCCTTAACTCCCTTGCCGTTCGAGTCGGTCACGCGAAGGTCGTACTTCACCTTGTCGCCGGGCTTCGCCTGCTGACGGTCCGGCTGAATCGTTACCGTCAGCTCCCGCGTCTTAGTCGACACGGGCAATCGCACATAGCCGACCTTGTAGCGCGGAATCGGGTCCGCAATGGTCGGCCGGCGGTAGAGAACCACCGTCACGAACACGTTCGGCACGCTTCCTTCCGTGATGGGGATGCTCAGCCTCTCGTTATTGGTGGGGAACGTCTGCGTCCCGCGGCTGATGACCTTGCCGCGTTCGACCGTGACCAGCCCGATGGCGTCCGAGAAGGGCGCCGGGACCAGGATCTCGGCCGTGTCCCCGACGCTGTAGCTCTCCTTGTCGGCGATGAGCTGAATCGTGTCGTCGTTGGTGACGCGCCAGCTGGCCGTGCCGCCTCCCCACACCCAGAGGTAGGCCGCTGAGCGCGCCGTCCGGCCCTGTGAGTCCGTCACCTCGGCGACCAGCCGCAGCGTCCCCGACGACTTCGGAGTGTGCCTCACCGACCCTTCGCCCTTTCCGTCGGTGGTCGTGTTCAGCGTCTCGACAAGCTTGTCTACGGGCTCGCTCCGGTAGCGGCGCGCGCCTTCCGTGGTCTGTTCCTTCGTCGTTACCCACGTGCGCTCATAGACCTTAACGGTCACCTGGCGGTTGGGAATCACCTTTCCTTCGGTGTCCACTGTCACCAGGTCGATGCGCGACTCCTTGCCCGCCTCGCCCAGGTACTCCGCGGGCTTGATGCCGGCGTAGCCGCTTGCCGGGTGGACGGTCACCTCCGTGCTGGAGGCCACCGCCTGCGCCGTCTGGTCCGTTACCGTTGCCGAAACGGTGAACTGCAGCGCCCCCTCGTCGCCCTTCAACACCGCCGGCACGCTGAACGTGGCTGTGCCATCGGCGCCGGTCACGCCCTTCCCCTGCGCGCGTATCCCCTCGCGTACGACAGAGGTGCGGTAGTAGTCATAATCGGAAAAGGAGTACCGCTCGTACCCCTTGACGCGCATGAAGTACGGGACGCCAAGTGCCGTCCACTCGATGCCTGCCCCCTCCAGCCCACCGCCGAAGAAGTACGTCGCTTCCACCTTCGCGGCAATGCTGTCGCCGTTTGCGTACGACGGCCGGTCAGTGGTGACCTCCACCTGGAACTCGGGCTTGCGGAACTCGGCCACGGCGAAGCTGGACCCGGCAACCGGCTCTCTATAGCGCTCCTCTTCGGGCCGCACGCGTTCAAGCGCAATGATGTACTCCCCGATCACCACGCCATCGGGAAGGGTGAGCGAACCACCCATGGTCCCGAATTCGTTCAGCTCCACGCGCTCGCGCAGCAGCTCCTTCCCCTGCACATCCATGATGACGACATCAATCGGCACCTCGCCCGAGGGGATGCTGTACTTCGCATCGTCGTCGGTGCGCACCACGGCCTTGTAGAAGACCTCTTCACCCGGGCGATAGATCGGACGTTCCGTGTAGATGTGTCCGACGTAGAGCCGCGGGTACCACTCCGTCTGAATCCCCGCCTGGTACGGGTCCGTGCCATTCTGCCAGTGGGTGGAGGCCACACCCTTTCGGCCGCCGGAATCAACCAGGGCGAAGTAGTTGCGGTTCTTGGGCGGCCACGTTTCCACGGGATTGGGCACTTTGAATGACGCCAATCCGCTCGCATCGGTCACGGCCTCCGTGCCGTTCACGGCCAGGCCCTGGCCGAACCCGCGCACGGTCACGCCCGGGAGCACGCGCCCGCTGTCAAGGTCCAGCACCCAGGCAAGGAGCTCGTCGTTCGCGATCTTGGTCACGATGGCCGTGTCGACCACACTGAAAGCGAGGTCGCTGCTCCAGCCGCCTTCGTCCATGCGCACGAAGTAGTCGCCCTTCGGTAGCGTCCCTCCTCCTGAGAGCGATGTGGAGGCGATGACCACTTCGTCTTTCTCGCCCGAAACCGGCTCGGTCCACGTCCGTATCGGGTCCGACGACGGCGTCCAGAGACGGTTCGGCAGCTGCGGGGGGCCGTTCTGGGTGAGGATCGTCTCCATCTCTGCTTTCGTGAGCGGATAAAGCTTGAACGCAGCCAGCGACGTGTTCGTGGCGTGGAAATAGAGCAGTGGCTCAGTTGAGGCAGAGTAGTTGCCCACCGGGCCCGGCACCGCCAGCACGGTAAACGGCCGCCGTGGTCCGGTGGTGAACGAGAAGCTGTATGGTGCAAGCGTCTGGCCGTACCGGTCCTTCGCCCCCCCGGCAATGCTCACCGTGTACCCCGTCGATGGCAGCAGCTGGGCGTTCACGTAGAGCGTCAGCTCGTCCCCGTACATGTCCGCGCGGATCTTCCCGGCCTCGATCCCGCTTATCGAGACTTTCCCTTCGAGTGATTCCGCGTCCATCGGGTTCGTGAATGTGATCTGCACACCGTACCGTCCTGCTGAAGCAGCGCCGTTCGGGGGGTCAGTGCGGGCGACCGCCGGGATTCCGACCGTCTGGAAGGATGTTGTGCGGCCTGTCTTCGTCTCACCGCCGGAGGCGCCTTTGAGCCCGGCGGGAACCTCGATGCCATAGGCCGTGTTGTGCAACAGTGCTCCGGCGGGCGTGAACGTGAGGGTGCTCCTGTCGACGTTCCACGAGAACGTGCCCTCCACGGGCGTGTTGTTCGGGCCGGTGATTCGCACTTTGGATTCGGCCATGGCTGCATCCATCGGCTGGTTGAACTGGAGCACCACCTTCTGCTGAAGGCTCGCAAACTTCGTGTTCGTCTCGGGCGTTACGCTCACCAGGGCCGGGCTGTAGGTGCTGAAGCTCCAGCGGTAGTCCTCCTTCAGCACTCCGTCGGCAGCGGATGTGAGCCCTGCCGCGATCCGGGCCTCGTACTTCGCGTTCCCCGGCAACGAATCGGGGATAAACCGGTAGAGCGACGTGTTAAGCCACTCACCCTTGCCCGCCAGCGGGGGGCTGAACTCGATTACCGGCCCCGCCTTCATCTCGCTCAGGAGCGTGAGCGGCGCCACTGAACGGCTGAACTGCACCATGATCTGCCCTTCCCGGGGCACCTCCACATCGTTCGGCGCGGGGATCACCGCCTGCACGGTCAGCACGCCCGAGGTCGTGAACCGGTGCACAATCGGCTCGTCCAGCCCCGCATCGGCCTGGGCGGATACGTTCACCGCGTACTCCTGCCCGCGCAGCAGACCCGGGAAGTCCGGCTGGAAGAGCAGCGTCCGCTCGCTGGCCCACACGTACTGCCCTTCCGCCGGGGGGTTGAGCTGCATCACCTTCTCGGGGTCCCTTTCGCTCGGTGCGGACTTGAACGTGACCTTTATCGGCGAAAGCCGGTTCACCTCCTCGCCCTGCGGGAAGATGGCGAACCCCTCCGGCTCAACGTCAGATGGCAGGGATGTGCCCCCGTCCGATGCAAGCAGCACAACCAGCACCGCGACCACGGCGACCACCGCCAGCGCGCCCGCCCCGGCAAGAACCCGCCGGCGGGGATCGCCCAGGAATGAACGTGCTCTATCCATGATTCGTGCCTTCATCGTGCTCTTACCTCGAATGTGGTGTGCGCCGTGGCCCGGACTCCGCCCGGCAGATACGCGATAGCCTCGATGCGGTGGCTCCCCGGACGAAGTGCCCAGAGCGCCGTCGCCGTCGTCCCCGGCGACGCCTTGATTGCATCGCCGTTGATTCGAATCTCACTTGCCTCCGCCTCCATTGGGAACGAGACCTTGAGCAGCAGCTCCTGGCGCTCCAGCTCGGGCGCCACGTAGAAGACGCTCCCCGGCGCGGGATTCAAGATCTGAACGGCTCCCTCTGCGTTCCCTGCTGCGGACCCGGCCGCCACCAGGAGACCCGCCTCCATCGCCCAGGCGCGCGCCGCCGGCGGCGGGTTCACCGTTAGCTCGCCCGTAGCCGTGCGCGCGAAGTAGGTCTCAGTTTCCCGCGGTTCTGTGCCCGCCACGAACCACTCCCACACCGGCGAAGGACATTCCGGGCCCGGCAGGAGCCCCGTTGGTGAACAGACTATTGAGCGCGCCAGATCGTCCGGGGCCACCGGTGGCGACACGGCCGTACCCGCGCTCACCGCCTCCAGCACGTTTCGCCAGATTGGCGCGGCGCCGTCCACCCCCGATACGTCCTTCATTGGGCTGTTGTCTGTGTTGCCCACCCACACCCCAACCACCCGGTCCGGCGTGAACCCCACCGCCCAGTTGTCGCGAAAGCCCGTCGTCGTCCCTGTCTTCACCGCCGACCAGAATGGCGTCGCCAGGACACTCCCCTGCCCGAACCCCGGCACGCGCGCTTCCGGACTGGACAGGATGTCCCCCAGCACGAAAGCCAGTCCCGGCGCCAGCACCCGGCGCGAGTTTGCCGCCTCTCGTTCGTAAAGCACATTGCCCGCCGTGTCGCGCACGCGCGTCACCGCGAACGGCTGCACCCACTTGCCCCCGTTCGCCAGCGCGCCGTAGGCCGCGGTCAGGTCGGTCAGGCGCACCTCGCCCCCACCGAGCGTGAGCGCGAGCCCGTACCGTTCGCTATCCGTAAGCGTGGACAGCCCGAACCGGTGGGCCATCTCAAGGAACCCATCGATGCCGATCCTTTCGAGCGTCGCCACGGCCGGCACATTGAACGACGACGCCAGCGCCACTCTCAGCGGCGTTACCCCGTGGAACCGGCGGTCGTAGTTGAGCGGCGTGTACGGCCCAGTCGGCGTCTCGAACGTGCTGGGCACGTCGAGCAAGGGTGTGGCCGCCGTGTAGCCGCGCTCCATCGCCGCCGCATAGAGGAATGGCTTCAGTGCCGAACCGGGCTGGCGCGGGCTCGTCGCCATGTTTATCTGCCCGCCCTCTTCGTTCCACGCCGCGCCTCCCACCATTACAAGGATGCGACCGCTGGAAGCTTCCAGCGCCACCACGGCGGCGTTCCCAACGTTCTTCTCGCGCAGCTCCTCAAGCTGAACGCGGGCCAGCCGTTCCGCCTCCCTCTGCAGACCGGCGTCGAGCGTCGTCTCGATAACCAGCCCCGGCCGGGCGGCCAGGTCCGGCCTCACGCGCGCCAGCTCTTCGAGCGCAAGTGCCACGAAATGCGGCGCGATAGGGGGCGTGAGCGCGGGCAGGAATGCCAGGTCCCGCCCGGCCGCCTCATCCGCGTGGGCGCGCGTCACCCGGCCGCTCGCGACCAGGCGATCGAGCACGTACCGCTGGCGAGCCTTCGCCGCCTCCGGGTTGTCCTCCGGGTCGTATTCCTCCGGCAGCTGGGGGATCCCGGCGAGCATCGTTGCCTGCGCCAGGTCCAGGTCGCGGGCGCTCGTGTCGAAGTAGACGCGCGCCGCCGCTTCGATGCCATAGGCGCCGCGGCCGTAGTAGACCTCGTTCAGGTAGAGCTTGAGGATCTCCTCCTTCGAGAGGCGCCCCTCAAGCTGGAAGGCAATCAGGGCCTCGCGGGCCTTGCGAAGGATCGCCGGCCCACTTGCATCGCGCAGGTAGAGCCGTCGTGCAAGCTGCTGGGTGACGGTCGAAGCCCCGGACGGGTTCGAACGCCAGTGCAGCGCCGCGCGGACGATTGCTGCCGGGTCCACACCCGGGTGGCTGAGGAACCGTTGGTCCTCCGCTGCAATGGTCGCTTCGATCGCGATCGGCGCCACCATGTCGAGCTCGACCGGGATGCGGATGCCATCCTCGGTGTCGCGCTGCAGGACCGTTCCCTGTGCGTCCAGCACCACCGTCCCGGGAACCACGAGTTGTCCCGCCGGATCGTCAAGCGGCGCACAGCGGACAAAGAACGCGAGGGCCACAAGTGCAAGGACCCAGGCGGCAAGCAGCGCCCTGGCCACCTTTCTGGCTCGTCGAAAGCGATCGTTACCGCCCACGCTCATTCAAACGTCCTTGCTACCCGCGTGGTTCCCACACGGTACACCCGGGGAACGGCCCTGTGGCCCCCGATCGGCGCCCGGGCCGGCTTTCCACTGGCTGCAAGGCCCCGCCCGCCCCATAATGACCCGTGGGGCAGGCGCCACGGTCGCCTGCGCAGTCCCTGCGGCGTCTTCACGGCGCCCGGCGGGGCAGCGTTCCCCGGATGGTCCCGGGTCGGGGCGTAGCGCAGCCTGGTAGCGCACTTGAATGGGGTTCAAGAGGTCCCGCGTTCGAATCGCGGCGCCCCGACCAATCCTCCAACAGTCAGTTCGAGGCTCTGCGGGCTGTTGAACGGGCACACGGCCATGGCGGCCGGCTCAAGTGCCTTCGGCCGCGGCCGCTCCCTCTACCCGCCTTCGCCCACCGCTTCGCGCGATTCCGTGGCAGCCGACAGGAAGATCCCACGGGCCATGAGCGATGACTCCGTCCCCGCGCGAGCCTCATAGACCGCCGCCCTGGACCGCTGGATGGCGCCGTCGCCGGGCGCGGCGAGGGCCGCCATCTCCACCAGGTGGCACGCCAGCCGATGCTGACCTTCCGCCGACAGTGCCTCAGCCCGCGCCGCGAGCCTGGCCGGCCCCCCGGACATCGCTGCCACTTCACCGGCGAGCTCGCGCTCTGGCGCCGGCTTCAGATTCGCCGGGTTGCCGTCATACCATCCCCCGTAGAGGCGCCAGGTGTTCCGCACCACGAACTCGGGCTCGTCGTAGACAGGCCGAAGCCACGGACGTTGCAGCATGCTCTCCGGCACCTTCACCGCGGCGACGATCGCATCGAGTCGCTCGCCCGCGTTCATCCGCCGAAGCACCTCGTCCACGAGCCCCTCCAGGGCCGTCGCCACTTCGTCGAGCACCAGCCGGATGCGGGCGCGGCCCGAGATCGGAAGTCCGTGCGCCGGGAGGAGCAACTCTGGCTCGAGGGCGATCATTTCGCGCAGTGCGGCTGCCCACTCCCCGGGGTACCGCTGCACCTTCTGAGGATTGCCCGCGTTCGGGAACACCCACGTCAAAAGATCGCCACTGCAGATCGCCCGGTGCTCGGGGACCCACGCCCACGTGTGGTCGTCAGTCTCCCCAAGGGCGTGCCTGAGCCGCACCGTCAGGCCGCCAATGCGCAGGCCGGCGTGTTCCTCAAACTCGAAGTCCGGCCTCACGAAGCCAGTCATGAACCGCTCCTGGCGGAACTCCGTGAGACGCGTCGTACCGAACTGCCGGGCGTTGATGATGGCGTTGTAGCCATTCGTCAGGTCGTAACGGGCCATGCGCCGGGCGACATTCGCCTGCGCGACGATGCGCGGTTTCGGGTCGCCGCGCTTCACGGCATCATCGAGGAACGCCGCGGCGCCGCCGACGTGATCAAGGTGACCGTGCGTGAAAACGATCGTGTCGACCGGCACATCACGCCACGTTCGCAGCGCCGTCACTGCCTGCCCACCCGAACGCACCGACGAAGTGTCAAAGACAAGCAGGCCCGCGCCCGTGTCGAACGCCACCACGTGCCCAAATGCCTCGACCATGGCTATGCCCGGCGCCAGTTCGCTGAGCTCGCCGTTTATGCGGTTCGTTCGCTCCCCCGAATCGGAGCCTGAGTCGATAATGCGCGCCGAAAGCGCGAGCGGGTCTGACATGGCAGCATCCCTCCGGTCATGGTGACCTCTGGGGCGCAAGTATAGTTTCCCGCATGCACCAGGGGGCAGCCGGGGCACCGGACAGACCCGGCGCCGGACACCTCGCCGCCCGTGCGTGGTACGACAACCATGACTCCAATTCGGGATACCGCCCGCCTGAAGAGCCTCCGGCCGCCCATCTCATCGGCCACCGGGACACACGACGTCGGAACCCGGTTCGTAACCCTTGTCGCCGCCCTTGCGATTGACCGGGGCGGCTCGGCCGGGTGCCACTGCCCTCTCTGAGCCCGGCGTCTGTTACAGGTCCTGCCTGCGGAATATCCGCTCCGCTGCCACAAGTGGAAGCGCCGCCCAGGCGACCAGCGCGCTCGAGAGAAGCACCACGCTCGTCGCCTTGCCAAGCTCCTCCGTCAGGTACGCACCCAGCGGCCCCAGGATGCGGAGGTCCGGCTCCAGGCTCATCACCGCCAGGATACGCACGCTCTCCACGGGGTTGCCGAGCACCGCCAGCGTCAGGCTGCGCCCCGATGACGATACGCTCAGCGCCAGCCCGATCGCCCCCAGGTCGTAAAGAAGCACGAGCACGAACCAGGCCAGTATGGCAAGCGCCATCGCCTTCAACCGCCCATCGGAGATGACCGAAATCAGCATCCCGAGGCTTAGCATTGACGTCGCCAGCGCCGCCGAGAGGACGATGAACAGCGCGTAATGTCCGATGTCGGTGAGCGGGTTCACAAAGGTCATCAGCAGTCCGGCCACGCCGAACCCGAGCGCGATTGCCATCCATACCGCCACCACCAGCCCCAGGTACTTCCCCAGCAATAGCTGCGTGCTGGAAATGGGCTGCGAGAGCAGCGTCAGCAGCGTCCCGCGGTCGCGCTCCCCGGCGATCGTGCTCGCGCCCAGCACGAGTCCGAGCAGCGGCACAAGCAGGAGGCAGAGGTTGATGAGGCCCGCCGTCGTCCGGTTGAAGCCCTGCTCGCTGAGGTCGCCCGCCCTCCCCTGGACAAGCGAAAGGGCCAGCGCCACCAGCGCGAACGTCAACGAAAAAGCCAGCAGCCAGCGGCTCTGGAACGCGTCCCGTAGCTCCTTGCGCATGATCGCCATCGTGGCCCTCATCGTTTGCCTCCCGCCTGCTTCTGCAGGTCGAGGATGGCCGCATCGACCGGCGCCTCCTCAACGCGAAAATCGAGGATGCCGATCCCGGCTCCCACCAGGGCCTCCACAATCCGTGCCTTTCGCGTGGCCGGGCACGACACGACCAGCCAGTCGCCCGTGTCCTCCACGGCCCCGTTCGTCAGCCCCTTGATGAGCGGAGCAGCTTCGGCGACCTGGCCGTTGAGGCGCAGGAAAAGCCGCGAGCTCGGCGCGGCGGCCCCCGCGAGCTCCGTTGCCGGGCCCAGGAAGACGGTCTTCCCCTCGTTGAGCACCAGTGCATCGTCGGCCACGTACGGCACATCCTCCAGCCAGTGCGTCGAGAGGAGGATCGACTTCCCCTCCTTGCGCTGGTCCTGGACAAGCTTCCTCAGCTCCAGGCGGGCCGTGATGTCGAGCCCCGATGCCGGCTCGTCCAGGACGAGCAGGGGCGGGTCGGCCAGCAGCGTCACGGCCAGCGCCAGCCGCTGGCGCATGCCTCCCGAAAGCTCGCCCACCTTCTTCTCCTCGTGTGCCGCCAGCCCCACGGACTCCACCAGCTCGCGGGCGCGCACCAGCGGCGCGGACTTGAGGTCGGCGTAGAAGGCCGCCGTCTCCCGCACCGAAAGGTCCGAATGAAAAGCCGGGTCCTGCGGCATGTAGCCGATCAGGCGCCGAACCCCTCGCCCGTCCTTCGCGACGTTCTTCCCGCCCACGGTGATTTCGCCCTCAAAGCGGACCAGTCCCACGATGCACTTGATGAGCGTCGTCTTGCCGGCGCCGTTTGCCCCGATCACCGCCGTGACCTTGCCGGCGTCCAATGCCATCGAAACGCCGTCGAGCGCGGTCACGCGGCTGCCGTAGCGCTTTGTGACTCCCCGGATGCTCAGCATGCCCGCCACTTCCTTGTGCCCCTGGTGGCCGCCACCCGGAACACGGCCAGCGGAACCGCCACCAGCGCGGCCATGACAATGGCAACCACCAGCCGGCCGCTGGTTGACTGGGATGCGGCCAGCTTCATCGGTGGTGACATCAGGGGGTGATCGTCCACCACGCGCGGCTCGGGCCTGTAAACGGGAAACCACTCGGCGGCCATATCGAGAGCCGTCCTTGCCGGCGTATAGGAGTAGGCGCGAAGGGCATCGTTCTCTCTCACAAGGTCGTCGTAGGCCCCTTCATAGCGGTACTCGATATCGCCCACCCCATCCCCGTTCGCATCGTAACCACGATACCCGTCCCAGAAGTTCCCCCGGCCATTCGCCGACCACCGGTTCTTGCTGGAGATGATGTCACCGCGCGATTCCACAAGGTGAAGATTGCCTATGAACGTGTTCTCGGTGAATGTCACCGCTGTGGTCGACGTCATCTCCACGGCGATTTGGTTGAAGCTGATGAAATTGTGCTCGATGTTTACGAAGCCCCCGGGCGTGTGAGGCGTACCTTCCATGGTCAGGCCGATGCGATTCCCGTAAATCCAGTTATCCACCATGGTGATGTCATCTACATCCTTGAAAAGCAGGCCATACCCCGAAGCAACGGACGTGTTGTCGCTGAATTCATTCTGCTCGAAGATGATCCGCTCAGAGAACATGAGCGCCCCACCGGCGATGTTGTGTTTGAACACATTGCTCTTGAATGTGTTATCTTCCGAGTACATGTAGTGTATGCCATATCGCGCGTCAGTCACGATATTGGATTCGATGTGCGTATTCTTTGTGAACCCCAGGAAAAAGCCATCCCGAACCGCGCTGATTGTATTCCCGGCTATCAAGTTATCCGTTGAGTTGTACATGTAGATGGCATGCCCGCGCCGCTCAACAGGATACTCGCTGATGCTGGAGATCCGGTTGTCCTTCATGGTGTGGCCACCACTGTCCCAGACGGTGATGCCGTACATCACGTCCTCCAAGCGGTTGCCTTCAATGGTGGCCCCGTCCTCCAGGAGCCGAATCCCCGCCGATTCGTCGCTGACCACTCTCCCGGAATGGCGAATGACGAAGCCACGGATGGTCACGCCCGCGGCCTTCACCACAACCACGTCGCCTTTGCCGCCACCGTCGATAACCGGGAGGCCCGCACCCTGGAGCGTCACCGGCTTCTCGATCACGAGTTGCTCGTTGTACTCGCCGGGCGGAACTTCAATCGTGGCCCCGGGTTCCGCCGCTTCGATGGCATCCGCAATCGAAAAGCCCGCCGCGCCGGCAGGGCGCGGGAAACTGCCGGTCGCGGAAGCACTAAACACAGTGCTTAGTGCCATTGCCGCAACCCACAGGACCACGCCAGGGACCAGGGATCGAGGAATCATCATTTCAAATCGTAGCTGGCTGGCGTCACGGCCGCGCAAGCGCTGCCGCCGAACCGGCGCGCTCCCGCCGGGGGCACCGCAGGCAGTCCGTTAGCGGGACGCCGCTGGCGGAGCTTCACCCGTATTGCTCCAGCTCGTCGCCAGGAAGCGGAGCAGCGACGGACCTGCTGCGATGACGACACCCGCTGCCACCATCAGCCACCAGCCGATGGCAACCATCGTGTCGGTATGGAAGTTGATTACCTGTGTTCCGCCAAGCACCTTCGTGGTGAAGTCGGCGATGTCGTAAATGGCGTCCTCGCTGCGGTCATGCCCGTACTTGTACAGCCACCACTGCACGTCGATCAGCATCCCGATGGGCACCGAGAAGACCAGACCCGCCAGCACAAGGCGCCAGTACTTCCAGCGCACCAGGAACGGCGTCACCACCAGCAAAGCCACGAGGGCGAACAGGGCGAAGGGGAACAGCTTCAGCTCCGCCACGCTGTCGGGCTCGATCTCCTTGACACCTACGTAGTGATTCAGGGAGTTGATCTCCTCCAGGTCGCCGGTCAGCTTCGTTCCGTAGGCCACCAGCTGCAGCCCTTGCGGATACTGTGGCGCGCTCATGTCCATGACCCACAGGGGAAGGAAGAAGGCGATCACCAGCAATCCCGCGGCAACAATAGAGCAGGCTGCGAAAAGCCGGTCGACGCTCCGGCGCGACTCTGTCTCGGTGGCAAACGCCTTTGGCGCAGTTTCCGCCAGGGCTTCGGTTTGGATGGCCGCTGTCAATTCAGGCTATGCCCTCTCTTTCATGAGTGTCGGCAACTCCTGCCACGCAGCAACCTTTCCTTTCACGACCCCGGCCAGGGTTTCCGCTTCTCCCGATCCGGCTGTTGCTGCTACTCCATATGACATCGGACTTCGGATGCCGGGCGATATGACATATGTCGCACTGGCCGCATCGAGCCATGATTCGTCGCTGTAGCTGCAGGCCCAGTAGAGCGTGCCGTCGCCGGGCGGCTGCTCACCGCCTTCCAGCACCATGCAACCGATATCGTCGAAATGCTTCTCGTCGCCATCGGAGTTCCGCCAGGCCGCGGCGAAGCGCCTGTCACCAATGAGCATGCCGCAGCGGGCGCACTTCTCCTTGCCAAAGCGGACTTTCGGGAGCCCGCTTGGCTTCTCGTCCTCGGGCAGGAGGACAAACCCGGCGGCGCCGGCCACAACCACCGCACCTGCCACACCGCCGTACACCAGGAACTGCCTCCGGGTTGCCATCCGATTCCTAACCCCCGTCCTTTCTCGCCCCGGCTGCCTAATCCCGGGAGCCGGCGAGGGGGGCGATCCTTGCCACCCCCTCGCCGGGCCGCCCCTGCTAGGAGACGAGCAGCCAGCCCTGCATCTCAAGGTGCAGTGCCGAGCAGAACTCCGTGCAGTAGTACGCGAAAGCGCCCTTCGCATCGGCCACAAACTCGGTGGTTACCGCCTCCCCCGGGTCAAGGCTGATGTTGACGTTATAGCGCGGGATCGAGAAGCCGTGGGTCGCATCGGGCGTCGTCTCGATGTTGGTGAGGTGCCAGATGATCTTGTCGCCTTCCTTCACCTTCACCGTGTCGGGCTTGAACCGCGACCGCGTGACCGTGGTCCAGATCTCCACCGTGTTGCCCTTCCGCTCCACCTTCTCCTTGTCCTTCTCGGCCGCCGTCGGGCTCTTCTCGAAGGTCAACGGATCGGTGCCAACCGGATAGACCTCCCACGCCTTCAGCCGGTCGGCCCGAATCGCCTGCACGTAGTGAGGCTCGCCGATACCGATCGGCATGTCCGAAAGAACTTCCATCTTCTCCGTCGTCAGGTCGACCAGCTGGAAGTTCTGCGGCTTGAGCGTGCCCACCGTCAGGAACCGGTCGATCGACCACTTGTTGAGCGCGACCAGGTACTTGCCGGCCGGCTTCACCGTGTCACCTTCCATGGTGCACAGGTGGCCGATGTTGTAGTTGATGCTCACCTTGTCGACGAGCTTGAAAGCCTTGTCGCCACTGAAGTACGGCTCGCCGAGCGTGAACTTCGCCACCGCACTCTCGATGAAGAGCGAGATGTAGCCGTGCCCCTTGTCGTCGTACTGGGTGTGTAGCGGCCCTGCGCCCACCTCGACCTGCCCGGCAACGATGGCGTCGTACTTGAGCACCGGAACGCCGTAGTCGTCCTTCTTCTCGAAGTTCTTATCGTCGATCGCCTTCTGTATCTTGCTCCAGGCGTAGATCGTCACGTGCGGGTCCAGCTTCCCGCCCACGGAGATGTATTCCCCGTTGGGCGCGACGTCGACGCCATGCGGGCTCTTTGGCTCCGGCGCCAGGTAGAGCAGCCCCTCCGAGACCGCGACATCCATCGGGATGACCCGCATCCCGTTTATCACCTTGCTCTTGGTCTGCGCGACTTCCGCACCCTTCTTCCAGTTGATGATGTGCAGGTAGTCGAAGTCGTTCTGCGAAGCCCCCACCTCAAGCGACGGCTTTCCCTCCATGTTGCCGCCGACCGCGCGCTCGGTGTTGTAGGAGTTGATAAATCCCCAGCCGTCGCTGACGAGCTTCCCGCAGTCCGCAAGGTCCTGCCAGTAGGGCGGAATCTCTATCTGGAAGCTCTGGGAAACATCCATGCGCCCGGTCTTCTGATCGACCTTGAGCCAGGTGGAGTATCCGCGATACGCCTGCGCCACGTTGTCCAGCGACTTCTCGATGTTCGTCCTGTCGACCAGCGTCGGGATCTTGGTGGAAATGTGGACATAATCCGTGTTTGGTGTAACGAAGACGCCCCCATGCGACGACTCCAGGTTGGGGACATCGAGGATCTGCTTCGTCTTGAAGTCCCGCAGGTCCACCATGGCGATGCGCCCGTTGGCCCGGTCATTGATGTACACCCAGCGCCCGTCGTACTCGCCCTTCGTCTCGCTGATGCCCGGGTGATGCGTGTCGGCCCACGTGAGCGGACCACGAGCCTTCGAGGTCGCCTTGTTCGTCATGTCGGTGCCGGCCGCAATCACGCTGTCCGACGAGTCCGCCCCAAAGCCGTGCCCCTGCCACGATTCCGGTGTGAACACGCCGATGAGCTTGAGGATGCGCATCGAGGGCACGCCAATCGCCATCATCTGGCCCGAATGCCCCCCGGAGCTGAGGATGACGAACTCATCCATCTTGCCGCCGGGCACATAAGTCTTCACCGCGCGGGCCACATCGTCCGGCGAAAGCCCGCGCTCCTTGGCGATGTCCGCGGCGCGGCCGCTAAGGCCGCTGGAGCCACCCCCGCCACCACCATCCCCCTCGCCGCCAACGGCGTTCCCAATGACGCCACCGACGACAAGACCGGCTGCCCCCGCTGCCGCCCCCTGGATCAATTCACGCCTGGTAACTGCCACGAAGGATCTCCTCTCCTTGTCTAGTACTTGGCATTTCTAGACTTTTTTGACTCTCTACCTGGGTGCGCCCGGCCGGAATGCCTCTACGCGCGGGCGTTTCGCGCATCGCTACCCTGGAAAAAAGACCTACTGAACGGTGATGGTCCCCACCATGTCGGGCACGTGGTAGTCGCACTGGAACTTCACCACGCCCTTCTTCGTGAACTTGACCTCCATCTTGTCGGTCTCGCCCGCATTGACGATGGTCTTGCCGGCGAAATCCTTGCCTTCGGTGGCCTTGCTCAGGATGTGCATGTTGTGGATGGCCGTCCCCTTGTTCGGGAGGGTGATCTTGACCGTCTTGTTGACCGGGACGGTCACGTTCTTCGGCTCGAAGAAGTTGTCCTGCATCGAGATGGTGAGCTCCGTCGAACCCCCGCTCGACCCACCATCGTCCTTCTTGTCGTCCCCGCCATTCGAGGTTTCGGTCCCCTTGATCTTGATGCCGTCGTCAGTGTCATTCCCGCCGCATGCCGCTGCCGCTGTAGCCACAAGGCCGAGGGCTGCCACCACCACCATGACCCGGACGATGAATGAGATCTTCACTTGGAAAAATTCCTCCGCAATCTGCTTACCAGGCTGTTCCCGGCCTCCCGGGCACCGCTCGCGACAGCGCCCCTTGGCCATCATGACGACCGGCCGGCCTGCGGCTGCGATCGCCTTCACTGAACAGTCTATCGGAAATCGACTGCCTAATGTGATGGATGTCACAATCGTGCATGGCGGCGATCTGCACAAGTTCCCCGGCGGGCCGTTTACCCACGCGCTGCAGTATCACCGAGCCCTCCGGCGCGAAAAACGGACGGTTGTCCGGAAAAGAAAGGGCCAATTGGCCGTCAGTCGTTCTGCCCGTCTACTCGGGTGGCCGCGGCTCTTCCCAGTGGCGGATGTCCTTTCCTGTGACTCCCCGCTCATCGCCCAGGGCACGCACGTAGCAGGCGCCATCGGGTCCATCCTGCCGCTGCCACCGCCGGTCTTCCAGGTCGCGTCGCCGGAGATCGATCGCCGGGGATGCCACAAGGATGGCCGTGTGGTACCCGCCCGTGCCGGCGTAGCGGAGGGCAACGTCAAGCATCCAGAGTTCGAGCCCCCGGCCCTGGTACCCGTCGGCAAGCACCGGGGGAGCCACGCGAGCCACACCCCCCCGGCCTTCGCGGACTGCCACCACGCCTGCGACCCGCTCGCCATCGGAAAGGACAAACCATCCCGGGCGGGCGCCCTGCTCGAACAGCCACGGATCCTCCCCGGTGAGCGCGGCGATGGCATGCGCGTCCGCTCGCCGCTGTTCACGCACGGTCAGGAGCGGCAGCCTTCGCTCCACAACCAGGGTCTCGGGCCTGCCCGCTCCGCCTTCCCGTGCGACGGGAACGAATCCCCAGCGCTGGAACACCCAGCGCGTCCGCTCATCAGAAGGAATACGCGTCCGGGCCTGCCGTAACCCCCGCTCCTGCGCCAGCCGCTCTACCGCGCGCACCAGTGCCCGGCCCGCTCCCGGGGCAATTGAGCCGAGGCTGTCGAACCACAGAACCCCCTCGTCGCTCCCGAACCTCACGGCGGCTACCACGGCGCCCCCCGCGTCCTCGGCGACGAGCATCTCGCTCCCGGTCTGCAGTGCCGCCGCCACCCCCTCGGGCGTTTCCAGTCCGGGCCATAGCAGGTGTGCCAGTCCCTCGAACGAACGAGCAAACACGGCCGCAAGCCCGGCGGCATCAACAGGCTCGGCGCGCCGGATGGCGTAGCGGCTCACCGATGCATCATCCTGTTCCCGCAGTGGCGTGGCAAAAGGGAATGGTGGGCGGTGGGAGACTCGAACTCTCGACCTCGTCGGTGTGAACGACGCGCTCTAACCGGCTGAGCTAACCGCCCCGGAACTGCCAGTCTAGGACCACCACCGGCCGGGTTCAACAGGCCCGGTCCTCGCTAACGGTCGCTTTGCCATTCCCCCGCTATGCTTGGACGGCAGTGCTATCCCTTCGTCCGCGCCCGCAGACGCCTGTCCTGCTTCAACCGTGGAACCCCAACCCGTGGGCCCTGGTCGCTATCATCGCGGGAATCGCCGGGATACTCCTCGGGCTCCTGCTCTCACTTTTCGCGTTCTCCGGCCCCGGCTACCGCTACCACCTCTGGCGCTGGGAGGCCGAAACTCTCACGAGCAACCTGTTCACGCGCCTCGGCATCGGCCCCGAGCCCTCCGGCCAGGAAAGCCCCGGGGCCCTCCTCCAGTACTTCGCGCTCACGAGCCAGCTTCGCGCCGCGCTCGATGCGCCCGAGCCCGACCGGGCTCTCATCGACGCTCTTGTCAGCGAACGGGCCGCCTACGAAAACAACGTCGAAAGGCTCATGGAGACCTACATCGATGGCGCCATCCGACAGGCCGGCCTGCAGGAGACGCTGCCCCTCTTTGGCAAGGTCAGGGCCACCTGGCCCCCCGTCGATATCGAGCTCACCAGCCCGCCGCGGCTGCTCGTCCGGTCGCCCCGTGACCGCATCGAGCGCAAAGGCGACACCCTCCTTAAGAACGATCTTACCCTCGGCCAGATCGAAGAAATCGAGCGGAAGTCCACCAGCGACAACACCGTCTCGCTCGTAGTCTCTGTTGGCGGCCTGGCGGCCTATCCTGCCATCGTTCGAGACGACCGCTCCTATGATTCACTGCTCGACACCTCCGCCCACGAGTGGGTCCACCACTACCTCGCCTTCTACCCCCTTGGCCAGAAATGGGGCGATGGTGGCGACTCCGAGACCTTGAACGAAACCACGGCCAACATCGCCGGCCGGGAGCTGGCCATCCTCGTGCGCGCCGCCCACCCCGTAGCCCTTCCCGATGACGCCGATGGCCGCGCCCCGGCCGCGCCCCCGGCCACCGTCGACTACAGCAAGGAGATGCGCGCCCTCAGGCTCGAAGTCGATGCCCTGCTCGCCCAGGGCAAGGTGGAAGAAGCCGAGCGCACCATGGAAGAACGGCGCCAGTTCTTCGCCGAGAACGGAATCTTCATCCGCAAGATCAACCAGGCGTTCTTCGCGTTCTACGGCACGTACGCCGATGGTCCGGCCTCGTCGAACCCGATAGGCCCCAGCATCGAGCGCGTCTGGGAGCTTACCAAGGACGTCGGCCAATTCCTCCGCCTCATGCGCGAAGTCGAGTCCGCGGAAGAACTATCAGGGCTGCTCAACCGGCTGGAGACAGCTGGCAAGGGGGAGTAGTGTGGTGTGGCTGGGGACGGAGGAGTCGAACCCCCACGTACAGATCCAGAATCTGCTGTCCTACCATTAGACGAGTCCCCAGCGTCCTCTCAGCCTACCACGGACGGCCTTGCACGCTCCACTTCAGCGGCGGTGCTCGAGATGCGCCCGCGCCGTCCGCAGCCGCTGGAGCGCTCGCTCCCGCCCCAGCAGGGCGAGCGAGTCAAACAGCGGGATCCCCTGCGGACGCCCCATCTCGGCCACATAGAGGACAGGCACGAACTTGCGCAGCTTCGTCCCGAGCTCATCCTCCATCCGCCGGATGGCGGCCTCCAGCTCGTCCCGGGTCCATTGGTCGCGGGGCACCCTGTCAAGCTTCAACAGCGCCGTATCGATGACCCGCCGGGCAAGTTCCGGGTCGCCTCCCGCCTTCTCCTCCAGCAGAGCTGCGTCGTAATCGGGCGCCTCGAAGCCGAACAGGAACTCCATGAGGGGCGCAACCTCGGTGAGCCGGCCAACGCGCTCGCGCAGCAGCGGCGCCACAGCCGAAACCAGGTCCGCATCCACCGGCCGCGGCACTGAAGCCGGCAGGTCCTTCTCGCACCATTCCGCTATTACCTGCTGCCAGCGTTCCGAAGGCATCTCCCTGATGTAGTGGCCGTTCAGGTGGTTCAGGCGCTCTATGTCGAACACCGCCGGGTTCGCCACCACGCGCTCCAGCGAGAATTGCTCCTTCAGGTCCTCAATCGTGATCAGCGAAGTCCGGTCGTCCAGCGACCAGCCCAGGAAGGCAAGGAAGTTCACCATCGCCTCAGGCAGGTAGCCATTCCGCCGGTAGTCCAGGACCGAAGTATCCCCCGTGCGCTTGCTCAGCTTCTTGTGGTCCGGCCCCAGGATGAGCGGCAGGTGTGCCCAGAGAGGAGGCTTCCACCCCAGCGATTCATACAGCTGGATGTGTTTCGGAGCGCTTGAAATCCACTCGTCGCCGCGAATGGCGTGCGTTATCTCCATCTCCGTGTCATCGACTACAAGTCCAAGATGGTACGTTGGGAACCCGTCCGACTTCAGGATCACGAAGTCGTCCTGGAGCGCGTTCTCGAATGTGATCGAGCCGCGAACCAGGTCGTCGAGCACGGTCGTCCCTTCGCGCCGCATCGCAAAGCGGACAACGAACGCCTCAGAACCTGCACGCACCTCCGATTCCCCCGCCGAGATCTCCCGGCAGAGCCCGTCGTACCCCGGCGGACGCTTCGCGGCCACCTGCGCGGCGCGCATCTGGTCCAGACGCTCGGGTGTGCAGAAACAGCGGTAGGCCCGGCCGCCCTCGATGAGAGTGAGCGCCGCCTTCTGGTAGAGCGGCAGGCGCTGCGATTGGAAGTACGGCCCGTGGACCCCGCCCACCCCCGGCCCCTCGTCCCAGTCGATCCCGAGCCAGCGCAGGCTCTCCATGATCGCGTCCACCGAGCTCTCCACCAGCCGCTTCTGGTCGGTATCCTCGATGCGCAGGATGAAGACACCGCCATTTGCGCGCGCCAGTGCCCAGCTGAAGAGCGCGGAGCGGATGTTGCCGATATGCGGGTCGCCCGTTGGGCTCGGCGCGTAGCGCGTACGAACGGTCACGAAGAATCCTCCGTGCGGAGCGGTGGCGTTGGTGTGGAGTATGGCAAGGCTATCGTCTCCGCACCCATCGATCGAACCGCGTCCATGAAGTCGGCAGGCAGCGGCGCTGTAATCGTGAGCTTCCCGCCCCCGGGATGCGGAACCGTGAGCTGCCATGCGTGCAGCAGCTGCCGCCCTTCGCCACCGCGGCCGTATACGCGGTCATTTGCCACCGGGATTCCAACCGCCGCCAGGTGCACTCGAATCTGGTGCGTCCGCCCCGATTCGGGCGTCACCAGCAGCAGCGTCCGTTCCCCATCCGAAGCGAGAACCTGGTACTCGGTCCTCGCCGGACGGCCTTGACGGGTGACCGCCATTCGCGTCCTGTCGCCGGGGTGACGCGCAATCGCAGCATCAACCACCGCACGCTCGTGTTCCGGCTTCCCCATGCAGATGGCAAGGTAGGCCTTCCTGGTCTTGCGAGCCTCGAACGCGCGGCTGAGCGCGGTCTGCGCCTGCGGCGTCCGTGCCAGCAGGAGCACCCCGCTCGTGTCCTTGTCGAGCCGGTGCACAATCCCCGGGCGTTCCACGTCGAAGGCCCGGGCATCGTCGGGGTACCGGCCGGTGAACCACGCCGCGACGCTGGGGCCGCTGTCACCGGGAGCGCCGTGAACGGCCAGGCCGGGCGGCTTGTCCACCGCCACAAGGTCGTCGTCCTCGTAGAGGATCGGCACGCCGGGGCCCGCCGTCTGCGCGGGATGCTCAGTCTCGGGCGCTTCGAGGCTCAACCGGTCGCCGGCCGCGACCCGGAACGACTTCTGTACGGCCGCCCCGTTCACGCTCACATGGCCACCGGCAATCAGGCGCTGCAGGCGCGCCCTGCTCAGGTCCGGGCAGGCCGCGGCCAGCACCACATCGAGCCGGCCTGCTGCCGGGGCTACGAATTCGCGTCTGTCGATTCCGTGACGCCGTGAAAGAGCATCGCCCATATCAACACGAACACGCCGATGGTGATGGCCGAATCGGCCACGTTGAATGCCGGGAAGTGAGGCGCCTTCACGAAGTCCACCACCTCGCCCTTCCAGAGGCGGTCAATCAGGTTCCCAACGGCCCCGGCCATCATCAGCGCCAGCCCCGCCCGCATGAGCGGGTGGGCGAACTCCGGGTTGAGAAGGTAGATCACGATGGCTGCTATCCCCACCAGGGTGGTCACAACCAGCAGGGGCCCGGCGCCCTGCAGAATCCCGAAGGCAGCCCCTGAGTTGGTGACATGCACAAGCTTCACCGGCCAGTCTGCCGGCCAGCTCTCGCCCCGCTCCAGCCCCTCGCGCACGAGCCACTTCGTGAGCTGATCCGCGGCCACGATGAGCGCCGCCACCGCAAGGAAGAGCGCATCCCAGCGGGTTGGCCCCACCCGGGTCCGGGCACGTTCCAGCGGCTTCCGAGCGGTCACATCTTCCATCTGCTCTATCCTACCCAATCCGCCTGCTCCCGGGCCGGCCACCCCCTCCAGTGCCTTGATTCTTCAGGGCACGGAGTGGAAACTGAAACTGCCTTCCCCGGTAGCTCAACGGTAGAGCGTTCGGCTGTTAACCGATAGGTTCGGGGTTCGAATCCCTGCCGGGGAGCCATCTTCCCCCAACCCCGTACATGCTCACCTGCCCGGCTCGGATACTTATCCCGTCCCCGGCGCGGTATGCTGTAGCGCGCGGTCATGAGGGGGCACAGCTTCCTCGTCGCCGCTTGGTGGGCCCGACGATGCCGGAACGTTCGCAGGAACCGGAGGCGAAATCGGCTCGAACCCCCGAGGCTGCGAAGCCGGTCGAGCCGCAGCTGACTCCTGACCTTCTCGTGACAGTGCCCGGAGCAAGTTCCGGCCGCCTGTTCGCCGCGCCTCCTGGCAATCCCGGCAACGCACGATGGCGCGGAACGGCCCTGCTCAGGCTCCAGCACGCCGTTGGGAACTCTCATGTGCAACGGGCCTTCGACCGCTCAGCCCGGGCCCTGCAGCGCCAGGCCGGCCAGCCAGAGACGGCCCCGGCGCAGGAACCAGAACAACCCCCCGAGAAGCGTTACACCGTACGCCTGACGACCGGCACCTTCGAAAAGCTCACCGAAGAGGAGGCGCTCGGCAAGCTCTGGTCCGCCTACGAAGACCTCAATCGACAGGTCGAGCGCTTTGCGGGTGAGCACGAGACCCTCAAGCAGAGCCGCGACGCCAACGTCGCCGTGGGTGCCGGGGGGTTCCTCGCAGACCTTTTCATGGGCAAGAAGCTGCCCCCGGTGTCAATCTGGGACAAGCCGCGCAACCTCCTCACGGCCGCGAAGCTCGCCCTGTCAACGCGGGCCATCCCCGAAGCCGGGAACAACCTGAAACAGGCCGGCGACGCCTACAAAGACAGCAAAGCGAAGTTCGATTCCTATCGCGATGACCTCCAGGTAGGAGGAGGCGCCACCCAGGTCGCGATAGGCGCCATCCCGGTCGCCGTGCTCGTGATCGGCGTAACCGTCCTTCTTGTTGCGCCGGCGGCAGCGGGCGGCGCAGCCGCTGCCGGTGGAGGCGGGACCGCGGCCGGCGGAGGAACGGCCGCCGGTGGAGCTGCCGCGGGTGGAGGGGCAGCCGCAGGCGGAGGAGCTGCCGCCGCCGGGACTGCCGGCGGGGGAGCAGCCGCGGCGGCAGGGGGTGGGGCCGTGGTTGGCGGCGGCGTTGGCGGGTCTGCGGCAATGGCCACCACCATGGCCACCGGTCAGACGGTCGCCGGTATCGCCGCCCAGGCGGCTGCGCTGCTCGCTTCCGGCGATACTGCTGCCCTGACCGCAATGCTCACATCGGTGGCAGCCACCCCCGCCGGCCGCCAGGCCATGCTCCAGGCCGCGAGGACGATCGTCGCCTCCATGCAGTCACCGGGCGTGCTGCAACGCGAATTCCAGTTCCTGAAGCAGCTTTCGGAGATCCTCTTCCAGTTCGCTCGCGGCGGCTGACCCCTTCGCCTACTGTGCTGCAGGCTGGGCCGCACCCGCAGGCGGCAACACCACCACCGAGTCAACCGTGGGAGGGCTCACGCCCGGCCGCAACTTGAGCCCCAGCGTGGCGCCCGGGCGCAGCTCCGCGACTCTCACCATCGTGCCGTCGTTGCGCATGAATTGCGTGGCCGCGTCGTAGGTGATGGTGCGGGGGCCTTCCGGTCCCCTTACCACAAGCGCCGTGTTTGAGACGCCCTGCAACACTCCCACCGCATCGAACACTCCCTGCCCGGCAGGCTGGTTGGGGACACCCGGCGCCACGCCATTCGGTTGGGGCGCCCCGGGTTGTCCCTGCCTGGGAGGTGCGCCCGCTCCTGCGAACGTGCCGGGCGCCAGCTCGCGGTTGTTGCCGATGTACACGCCTGCCGAAAACGCTGCCCCTACCATGATCGCGACCAGCACGGAGACGGCGGTGACAATCGCCCACCTTTGGCGGGGCGTGTAGCCGGCGGCGCTCGTTCCTTCGGCCGTGATCTCCTGCATTGCTCTACTCCACCTTCAGGTTTGCGACCGTTAGGGGAGTCGCCCCTTCTTCGGCCGAACGAATGGTCAATGGCTGTACCCCGCGGGGGGTGCTGCTCAGGATAACCAGCTCGAACTCCTCCACCACCGTATGCCCGCGCACGGGGGCGACCTCACGGTCGTACCGCTCTACCAGCCCTGCCCCCGGCTGGCGCCGCGCGATAGGAGAATCATCCCCTTCTCCAACCTGGAGGATTATGCCCGCCTGGGCGAACCGTTCGAACCTCCAGTACAGCCTCAGCTTCACCGTCTCCCCGGCCCGCACCGTCGTAGTGTCCAGGTCCGCCCCCACCAGCGTCACGCCATCCAGCGAAAGGTTCAGCGCAATCCCTGGCGTGGCCTCATCGTCAATCAGGTTCGGCGGAGTGGAGCTCAAGCGGTAGAGAACCAGGTCCCGGCGAAGCCACAGCTTCCGATCGTGTGCCGGGGTCACCAGCACGGGGATGCCCCATTCCCCGGCCTCCGCAGAGGGGCGGAAGCGAGTCGGCCAGGCCCCGCTGGGGTCCACCGAGTAGCGCGGACGCCCATCGGTGGGCCAGCTCGCGCGCTGCCCGAAGGCCAGCCCCGCGCTCGGGATCGTCACGTCGGGCCGCACGTCGTAGACGTACTGATAGTAGAACATGTCGTACCCGAACACCCCTGCGCTGCCCAGCAGCACCGCACCTTCCGGGAGCATCTCGTAGACGTTCTCGTAGAAGTCGTTGATCTCGGTGTGGTCCGATTGGTCGTGGGTCGCGTAGTTGTAGCGAAGCTGCGCCCGGACGGGAAGAACGAGCACAAGCAAGGCGAGCCCGCCCGCGATCACTCCGCCTGCGGGCACCCGGGCCAACGGCCGGCGGATGCCCCGGATGACCAGCCACACCCCACTGGCGATAGCCACGGCGAAGAGGAAGTGCGCCGGGATGAAGAACACGTCGATGTCCATCGCCCGGTATTCCATGAAGAAGACCGTATGGACGCCCCACATCAGGGCGAGAAGGATGAAGGTGCGCGGCCGCCGCAGGGCGAGCCCCGCAGCACCGGCAAACCCCACCAGAATGCCCGGGAGGCCGAAGTTCCAGCGCACGAGCGTCGCGTAAAGGATGAAGCGGTCCGGCAACAGCTCCATCGGGAACGCCCACTTGAACTGCGGGAAAGCGTTGATCGTGTAGTTGAGGAAGCCCTCGAATGTGGCAGGGTTGATGGGGTCTGGCGCAGGTTCACCCATCACCGTGCGAATGGGCAGCCAGAGGAACTGCATGAGCCCCAGCGCAAACAGCGCCAGCCCCGGAACCAGCACCAGCGGCTGCTTCAGAACACGCCAGTTCACCATCAGGATGTAGACACCGTAACCGGGCAGAAAACCCAGGTTCGACATGTGCGTCCCCGTGCTGGCGGCCAGGGTGAATGCCCATGCGCCAAACAGGATGGTGGACCCCAGGTCGCCATGGAGCGCCACCTCCGGGTTCCGCTGCCGACGCCCCCAGAGGAGCATCAGGTAGAGGGCAAGTGCCACAAAGAACAGGTTCGGAGCGTAGACCTCCGAGATGGTGGCCTGCGACCACGTAGTCGTCGAGAAGCCGAAAAACAGGGCGCCAAAGGCTGCCACCGCCCTCGGCAGCGCGAGCTCCCGGCAAATGGCATAGAGGAGCACACACGCACCGGAAGCGCCCACTGCCGAGAGCAGGTTCACCCTGTGAGCCACATCCCCTACCGGCAGGAACGTGAACGCCTTGCCCAGCCACGTATAAAGCGGATACCCGGTGGGGTGAGCCAGCCCGAGGGTGTATGAGGTGGTCGCCAGCTCGTTCCCGTCGGGCGACACGTACGAGAGGCTGGGCGTGAGAGTGGCGTTGTAGACCGCGAAGACGAGCAGCCCTACGGCGCCGGCAATCGCCGCGTCCACGCGTCGCGGATGGCCTTTCCATGCCGCTGCCACCCGTTCGCGTAGCGCGAGCCCCGGGACAGCTGGCCGCATGGCCGGCGCCTGGACTGCCATCAATGCTCCCGGCGAGGAACTCCTCGTTGCAAACATGGTATGGCTTGCCCGAAAAGTGATGGTTCAGGAAAACCCCGGGTGGGGGCTCGCCCAACGCCGGGCGTCAGGCGTGCCGCGCCAGGGCTTCCGCCCGCTCCTTTATCCCCAGCATCATCCTTCGCTCCATGACGAAATGCGCCGGGTCCGCCACGAAGAACGTGTAGAGCCACCTCAGGAATCCGGTGTCCTCGCCCGCCCGGGTACGAACGAGCAGCCGGGTGGTGTGCTCGTTTATCGGTTCGACCACGAAGACCCAGGCGCCTTCGCCCCCGGGGTCGCCCGTGGTGAGCCTCTCGGCCTTGGTCGGCGAGACGAGCGCCATGTAGTGCCCCCGCTCCAGCGCTGCCACCACCAGCCGCTCCGCTCCCCCGAGCCGGTCGGGCCGGGCCAACCAGACCGACTCACCGACCCTGCGGTCCGGCCTCTCGGGCACGACGGCACCGGCCCTCCGCACACCCCCGGGGCCCGCCAGCTTCGCCAACCAGGCGTCGCTGTAGAACCCGCCGCGGTCCTGTCCCACCTGCATCAGCCACGGCCAGACAGCCTCCACGGGAGCGTTGATAGTCACCGCCCGCGTTGCCTGCCAGGCCCAGTTCGATGTGAGCTCGTCACCCGGCAGCTCGCGCCTGACCTCGTCATCGGTGGCGCCCCAGCGCATGTAGCGCGGACGCAGGCAGTACTTGTACGCCAGCGCACCGGCGCCCGCGGCAAGGGCAAACGAGACGACGCGATGACCACTCATAGCCCTCATAGTGGCGCACCCGCGGGCAGGGTCAATAGGGCTTCCGCGCCGATCAATCTCTCTCGCGGCGGCGGCCACGGCCCCCCAGGAAGCCCATGAAAGGCGACCCGGCGCCCAGCAGGAACCCAAGCTGGTACCAGCCGCCATCGCGACCAATGTTGTAGACGGGGTACCGCTCCCACCAATCGAAGATGTGGATGATGAGGAGCGGCCACGCCGTTATGCCGTTCCATAGCCCCCAGAGGAAGTCTTCCACCGTTGCCTCCCTTGATCGTCAGTTGCCTGCCGACGATAACCGGCCCCGGACGACCTTGCCAGCGCTCGGGCCGGGCGGCCATCCCCGCTCGACACACCCCGCCGGCCTCGCACACCATAGCTGTGGCTGCGCCAGTGAAGCGCAGACCCTCCCGGGGTCCGCTGATGCCTGCCGAATGGTCCCATCGTTGGCGAGAGCTTGCCTCCCACGACCTGATGACGGGGCGGGGTGGCGAAAGCCGCATGGTCGAGCGCTGGGCAGCGCTTGCCCGGAGGCTTGACGAGCCCGGCGAACAGCGCCCCGACCCGGTCCTCCAGTTCGTGCTCGACCGGCTCGAACCCACCCTGACGGTGCTCGATGTTGGCGCCGGCGTGGGCCGCTGGACCATCCCGCTCGCCGAACGCGCCCGGGCCGTCACGGCTGTCGAACCTGTCGAGGGAATGCGCCGCGCCCTGCAGGACCGCCTTTCGTCCCGCCAAATGACCAACGTCACCATTGTCGGCCGGCCCTGGCTCGAAGCAGACGTGCCTCGCCACGATGTCTCCGTTGCCGCCTACTCGATGTACACCTCGCCCGACCTGCCCGCATTCGCACGCAAGATGGAGGCCTGCTCCACGCGACTGTGCGGCATGGCCATGCGCATCCCCGCGCCCGGCGGCGTCATCGGCGAACTCTCGGAAGCAATCCATGGCGACTGGCACGACAGCCCGAACTTCATCGTCGGCTACAACGCCCTGCTTGAAGCGGGGCTTTCCCCCAACGTGTTCGTCGAACCGGCCGCCGCCAGGTATTGGACCGACGCCACCTTCGAAGACGCCATCGCCCGGGCCCGCCGCCACCTGCGCCTGTCCGGCGGCCAGTTCGACGGCCTGATCACGAAAACACTCAAGCGCAGCCTGGTGAAGACCCCCGAAGGCTACCGATGGCCCGATTGGATGCGCGCCGCTCTCGTCTGGTGGGAACCCGGAAACGCCTGACCGCATTCGCCCACCCCTGGCGCCGCGGTGGACCACCGGCAAGTCCGCAAGAAGGAAGCCGCACCCTTACCGCAGTGACGTAACGAGGCGCCTCGGGGCTCCTGCGGGGACGGGCCGTGCCACCTGCGGCATATCGGCTGCGGTTGGCTTGGCGAACACCGTGCAGTCCAGCTCGCACTCGCTGCAACCGCTCCATTCTTCCAGCTCCGCCTGGTCGAGAATCTCGATCACCTTCGACCTGGTAGCGACTACGCCCCTCCGCTGGAGGTCGGAAAGGACGCGGATTGAGGTCTCCAGAGTCACCCCCGACCTGTCCGCCAGGTCCTGCCGCGTCAGGCGGAAGTTGATCTTCACCCGCTTGTACTGGTGGATACCGTACTGCTCGGCAAGCTGCACCAGCGTGCAGCAGATGCGCCCACGCGCGCTCCGGAACGAGAGCACAGCGTGCGAGATGTCGCGCTGCCTGAGGTCGCGCGAAAGCTGGCGCATCGTGTTCACGATCGTCTCCGGGAAGCGGCGGGCAATCACAACCCGGGCCGCTTGCGGCACCAGCAGCACCCGGCAGCGCTCCAGCGCGGTCGCCCCCACCGTGTGCGGGCGCCCGTCGAGCGCCGCGAGGTCAAGCGGCGTGTGCGGCGCCGGAAAGCCAACCACCAGCTGGCGCCCCTCCGGGTCCGAGTGATAGAGACGCACCCGCCCGCTCATCAGGATCCAGAGGCCGCTGTCGACCTCACCCTCGGCGAATACCTGCTCCCGCGCATGAAAGGTGACGATGGTGCACAGGCTGGCCACCTGTTCGAGCCCTTCATCATCCAGCCCGAAAACAAGCGGGCAGTCCCGCAGGAACTCCGCGACTTCGTTGCTCCCCGCAGACGGCGCCGGGCTCCGCTCCTCCTCGACGCTCCCTTCAAGCGAAAGAAGCTGGTCCTGGCTGACTGCAACTACTCCCACATCACACCTCTGGCGGGGAAGCCATCGTGGCTATCTATCGTGCCCATGAAGCTTACCATGGCCCACGCCCGTGCGGTAAGCCAGCGGGCCCGCCTCGCCGCAGCAGGCCGCGGAGGTGGTTGCCGAGCAGGGATTCGAACCCCGACCAAAGGCTCCAAAGACCCGTGTGCTACCGTTACACCACTCGGCAGGGAGGGGCGCGACGCCGTCGCCCCATGGTTCGAGAGTACATTCGCACCCCCGGCCCAGTCGAGACACCGGGGCGGGATACGCCCCGGTCCCTATAATGGCGTAGCAAGCCGAAGTGGCGGAATGGCAGACGCGGCGGTCTCAAAAACCGCTGGGCCCAAAGCTCGTGTGGGTTCGAATCCCACCTTCGGCACCAAATCTCGAAACCACGCCCCACAACGCGAAAGGCCCGCCGGGAAGCGGGCCTTTCGATTGCACCATCGGGACCTGGAGCGGAAGACGAGGGTCGAACTCGCGACCTCCTCCTTGGCAAGGAGGCGCTCTGCCACTGAGCTACTTCCGCCCGCAACGGCGATTATACCACGCGGCCCCTTCGGGCCAAGGAACGCACGCCCCGCTCAGTCGCCCAGCAGCGTTGTGTAGCCCAGCCCGATCACGTCCTCAACGTACTGGCCGCGCCAGCCCGGGTCCGGGACCGGCACCCCGTGTTCGCGGAACCAGCGGTGCAGCTGCATGTACTCCTCTTCCAGCCGCATCCGCCAGCTGTCCTCTTCCTTGAAGATCTCCGGGTCCACCTCGTCCAGCCGCTGCTGCATCTCGTCGTAGTCCACCTCGTTGTCTTCCTTCCAGTAATTCGAAAGGTAGTCGAGTGACTCTTCGAGGTTCCGCCGGCACTCATCGAGCATTACCGCCATCATGCCCGCTTCGCCCATGCGGCGGCCGTTCACGCGGTAGATGCGAGCGCACGGTTCGCACACCACCACAAGCTTGCGGGCGTCGCAGTCGCTCTTATCAACGCAGTCGCGGCAGCGCTCGGCGAACTGGGCCGCATCGGTGTTGCGCGTGTAGCCCACCACCATCTCGTCGCCGAGTGCGCCGCACGCCTGGCACGTCATTGTGCCCGAGAGGATCTCGTTGATCGCCTTGTCCCAGTCAAGCTGCATCGCTGCCCCCCATGTGCGCGGCGTGGCCTGGGCCGCTAACCAACAGTATACCAGCCGCTCTGCCCCGGCATTTCCTCCACGCCCACCGCAAGGCGCCTGATGTTCGTGGCCCCCTTCGCGCGCAGAGCGGTATGCAGCCGCCCCGCAATCCATTCCGCCAGCCGCTCCGCTGTCGTGTTGTCTACCGGCAACGAAACCACGTCAGAGCGCGGCAGCACGTAGCTCCGCTCCCCCGCACAGAGCTCGTAGCTGTCTCCCCGGACGGTCGCCCGGAGCAGCGCCGACTCCTGCTGGAGCAGGAAACGGTGGTCAAGCTCCTCGATGATGCCGGAGGCGATGCCCCTCAGATCGCCGAAGTCCCACACCCAGCCGTCAGCCGTAAGCTCACCCTCGACCTCGACCGATACTGCGTAGTTGTGCCCGTGCAGCGGCTCGCAACGCCCGCCGAAAGTGGCCATGTGAGCGGCCGCGAACCGCAGACGGCTGCCATCGATCGTAACCCGGAAGGTGCCTGGCATTGTTCGATTCTAGGCCATCACCGCCTCCCGGCACGTTCCTGGACAAACCGGGCGCTTGTCGCAATTCGTGCATTTCGGCACAATCGGCGTGCGCGGCCAGCGCCTGGGAGCCTTCCTCGTGCCAGTTGTCGTTGTGACCTCGAACCAGCCCGGCGAGGGCAAGACCGGTGTTGCCGCTGCCATCGCCCGCCACTACGCCTACCTCGGGCGTACCGTGAAACTCGCCCGCATCGACGGTGACGGCCGCGCCGGCGACGACGCCCGTTTCTTCGGCTCCCTTGCCTTCGCCCCCGGCAGCGCCTCGGCGCCGGTCGCCGCGTCATCGGTCGCCGACCCCGGCGCTGACGCCCTCCTCGTGGTCGAAGCCGGCCCCGGCGAAGCTGCTTCCATTGCAAACGCCCGTGTTGTGCTTGTGGCGAAGGGCCGCGCGCCGGCCTCTGCCCCCGCAGGGCTGACACCATCGGCCGTGGTGGTGACACGCGCAGGCGCGAGCGCCCCAGCGAACCCCGCCGATGCGCACACCGTGACGCTGGCTGAAGACAGGACACTCGCTGGCTTCAGCGTGGCCGAGGTGCAGGCGCTCACTGGCGCCGAAACCCTCATCGAGGGCGATTGCCCCGATGGCACCTGCGACCACCTCGTTATCTCTCCCATCTCCGCCGACGCCGGCCAGCCGCACCTCAAGCGCTTCCCCATGAAGGCCGTGGTCGTCCGCTCCGATCGCACCGACCAGCACCTGGCCGCCCTCCGCGGCGATACTCCCTGCCTGCTCCTCACGGGAGGGCAGCGCCCGTCAAGCAACGCTCTCGATGCTGCCGGCGCTTCTGGAGTTGCCGTCCTCCTCTCGCCCGCCGACACCGTCCAGACCGTTGCCGCCCTCGAAGCTCTCCACGAGAACTCCCGTTTCCAGGGCGAGCGTAAGCTCGATTGCATGGCACGTCTTCTCGAAGGCACCGCCCTCTACGCCGCCCTCGACGCCTGATCGAAAGCCCTCGTTCCGGCTGGCGGTCCGCGCCTTTCAGGTGCCGATGACGGGTGCGTCGTCTCCCTCATGGGTCGTGGGGAAAGTGCGGGGCTGAGCGAAAGGGTCATGCCCTGCTGCCGCCCGCGCCTGGGGTGGTGGTACAGCGGCCGGTCCGGGCCTTGCGCTGGCAGCCGCCTGCCCCGGAGCTGGCCGCGGAGCGCCGGGGGCCCGTGCCGGGCGTGGACCCATTCCCTCCCGCGGCGGCTTCTCAAGCCCGCAGTAGGGGCACGCTACCCATGCGTAGCTCAGCGGCTTCGCGCATGAGCGGCACGGCTCCTTCAGTCGCGTCCGGCAGGAGGGACAGATCAGGAAGTCATCGTGGATGCGCCGCTTGCAGGTGGGGCACGCTTTCTGGTCCTCTAGGTCCTGCAGGAGCGCCTCCTCCTCCAGCGAGCGCTCGTAGAGCTCCGCCAGCGTGTGTCGCGGCCGCAGAATCAGATACACCCAGTGCCCGGGAAGGAAGAACACCAGCACCACCAGTACCGCCGCCATCTGCACAATCGGGTCGCGTGAGCGCTGGCGAATATCCCGGTAGGTCCAGTAGACCAGCGTCAGCCAGAGGGTACCAAGGTAGAGCGCCAGGATAGTCAGACTCAGCCTCAGTGAGGCCTCCCACGAACCCCCCGGCCAGCTGTCGAACGGCATCAGCTACTCCTGGACTCGGCGTGAGCCTGTCCGCAGTATAGCATCGGGCCCATACGCGGCCCGGGCAAATGGTTCAAGAGCCTTAGCAGATGTTAGACTCTGACTGTGACCTCGATGGGCGGCGCGGAAACCATCCTCAACGGGCTGAATGAGCCCCAGAAGGCCGCCGTCTCCCACGGTGAAGGGCCCCTCCTCATCCTCGCAGGCCCGGGCAGCGGCAAGACGCGTGTCATCGCTCATCGTATCGCCTGGCTCGTGAAGGAAATGGGCGTGCCCCCCTGGCGCATTCTCGCCGTCACCTTCACCAACAAGGCCGCACGCGAGATGCGCGAACGCGCCCGCCACCTGCTCGCCGCCGAAGGTATCGAGCTGCACATGGGCACCTTCCATTCGATGTGCGCGCGCTGGCTTCGCATTGACGGCAAGAGCATTGGCATCAGCCCCGACTTCGTTATCTACGACGATGCTGACCAGGTTGGCCTCATGAAGCGCGTCCTCGAAGCGCTCGACGTCAATCCCCGCCGCTTCAGCCCCCGCTCCATCCTTTCTGCCATTTCCAACGCCAAGAACGAGATGATCGTTCCCGAGGAGTTTGCGCGCCGCACCCACGACTACTTCGGTGAGGTCGTCGCGCGCGCCTACACCCGGTACCAGGAGGCGCTCCGCGAGGCCTCCGCGCTTGACTTCGACGACCTGCTCCTGGAGACCGTCAGGCTCTTCCAGCAGTCACCGGCAACCCTCGACAAGTACGCCGGGCGCTACCTCTATGTCCTCATCGACGAGTTCCAGGACACAAACCCGGTCCAGTACACGCTTGCCCGCCAGCTCGCCTCTGGCCACGGCAACATCTGTGTCGTGGGCGACCCCGACCAGAGCATCTACTCCTGGCGTGCAGCCGACATCCGCAACATCCTCAACTTCGAGCGCGACTTCCCGGGGTGCAGCGTTTTCCTGCTTGAACAGAACTACCGCTCCACCCAGCCCATCCTCTCGGCCGCGGATGCCGTCATCGGCCGGAACCCGGACCGCAAGCAACGCCGTCTCTGGACCGACCGCCCCGGCGGCGACCATCTCATCTTCCACGAAGCTTCCAGCGACGAGGGCGAGGCCGAGTTCGTCTCCCGCGAAATCGCCCGGCTCATCGAATGCGGGCGGACGCCCCGCGACTTCGCCGTCATGTACCGCACCAACGCCCAGTCACGTGCCATTGAGGAGGCAATGGTTCGCAACCACCTCCCCTACCGGCTCGTCGGCGGCGTCCGCTTCTACCAGCGCCGGGAGATCAAGGACCTCCTCGCCTACCTGCGCCTGCTCCACAACCGCCGCGACGAAGCCAGCCTGCTGCGCGTGATCAACGTCCCCGGGCGCGGGATTGGCGACACAACCGTCAGCCGGCTGCGTGAGTACGCCGCACGTGAGCGCATGGCCGTCTGGGACGCCTGCGAGGCGGTGGCCAAAGGCGCCGCTGTGACTGGCGTGGCCGGGCGCACCGCCGCCGCCGTGAGGGAGTTTGGGACCGCAATGGAACGGCTCCGTGGGCTGCGCGACTCGCCACTTCCCCGCCTGCTCGATGAGGTGCTCGAAGTGACCGGGTACGTCGCCCATCTGCGGGATAGCGTCGGCGAGGCCCCGGAGAGGATCGAAAACGTCGAACAGCTCAGGGCGCTGATGAGCCAGTACGAGCAGACCGCCGCTGCCATCCCCGACCTGGCGACCTTCCTGCAGGACGTGGCCCTCGTTGCCGACGTCGACGAGCTCCAGGATGGCGTCGACGCAGTAACCCTGATCACCCTGCACGCTGCTAAGGGTCTGGAGTTCCCGGTTGTCTTCATCGTCGGTATGGAAGAAGGGCTCCTTCCCCACATCCGCTCCTACGACGACCCCCGCCAGATGGAAGAAGAGCGCCGCCTGGCCTACGTGGGCATCACGCGCGCGAAGGACCTCGTCTACCTTACGCGCGCCTACCGCCGCTTCATGATGGGCGGCCAGGGGGCTAATCCCCCCTCGCGCTTCCTGGGCGACATCCCCCGCGAACTCAGCCGCCCCTTCGCGGCGAGCTCCGCGGGCCCGGCGAGGACTCCGTCCGCGGAGTCGCAGGAAGAGTTCCGTCCTGCAGGTGCCGCCTGGCAGGCCGGCGATCGCGTAACCCATGCGAAGTTCGGCGCCGGCACGGTCGTCAGCACACAGCCGCGCAGCGGCGATATCGAAATCGTGGTGGCCTTCGAATCCGCCGGGGTGCGCCGCCTGCTCCAGAGCTTCGCCCCCCTGGAGCCGGCTTGAACAGCCAGCCGTTGTTCCTGGTTCCCGGCTCCTGGGATGAATGGCGAGAGTGGCTGGAGAGCCACGGGCCGGATATTGCCGGCATCGCCATCGGTCTCGTCCTCGTCCGCTTCCTGTTCCACCGTCTGTTCGCACGGCTTCTGCGTGAGGCCGCTAACAGGGCGGCCAGGGCGCGGCGCGAAGACCCCGAGGCCGTCCGCAAGCGCGCCGAGACACTTCTCTCGACCCTCGATTGGCTCTTCACCATCTTCCTCGTTTTCGTCGGCTCGGCACTCCTCCTCGACCAGTTCGATATCCAGGTCTCGGCTCTCATTGCCGGCGTCAGCGTCATTGGCATTGCCGTTGGCCTTGGCACCCAGACCCTCGTTAAAGACGTGATCAACGGATTCTTCATCCTTGTCGAAGGCCAGTACGCTGTTGGCGATACCGTTACCGTGGGTGGCGCCACCGGCGAGGTCATCGAGATCAACCCCCGCCGCACCGTGGTGCGCGATTCCGATGGCAACGTTCACAGCATTCCGAACAGCACCATCACCGTCGCCACGAACCTCACGCCCGCTCTCTCACGCATTCGCGTCGATATTGAAGTCCCCTTTCGGGAAAGCGAGGCTGCCCGCGCCCTCGTCGCCGAAGTGGCATCCGCTTTGTCCCGCACCATGGGCGATTCCGTGACCTCCCCCGCGCGGGTCGCCCATCAGCGCATGGTGACCGACACCGATGTCTGCATGACGATCATCGCCGACGTGCGCCCCCCGGATCGCTGGGAGGTGGAGGCGGAGCTGCGACGCTCACTCAAGCGCCGCTTTGAAGCTGCAAAGGCCGGCCTGGCTTTCCCCGTGACCGGCTCAGGTTCGGCGCGGGCCCTGCCCACGTCCTGACCTTCCCCATTCAGCTATCGTGCCTTCTTCGGCACCATCACCTTGCGGCGGAAAAAGCAGACTTCTTCTCCGCGCTGGTTGAACCCGCGCGTCTCGACCGTCACGATCCCCCGGTCGCCGCTCGATGTCTCCTTCTTCTCGATCACGGTCGTCTCTGCCCTGATGGTGTCGCCGTGGAAGGTCGGCTTTGTGTGCTTCAGGCTCTCAATCTCCAGGTTGGCTATCGCCTTGCCCGAGACATCCGCCACGCTCATCCCAAGCACCAGCGAGTAGACGAAGTTGCCCACCACCACGTTCTGCTTGAATTGCGTCTCCTCCTCCGCGTACCAGCGGTCGGAATGGAGCGGATGGTGGTTCATGGTCATGTCGCAGAAGAGGTGGTCCTCTGCTTCCGTGATCGTCTTGCTCGGCCAGTGCTTGTAGATGTCACCCGGCTCGAACTCCTCGTAGAAGCGGCCGAACTTGTCGCGCCCGTCATATACCGTCATCTCAACTCCTCGTGCTCTCAGTGCTGGGCGGCCAACTTCGCCGCCTAAACCGGGTACTCCCGCTGCAACGCCCGGGCGATCACGATCTTCTGGATGTCGCTCGTGCCCTCGGCAATCACCATAAGCGGCGCGTCGCGGTAGTACCGTTCAAGCGGCAGTTCCTTGCTGTACGAAACACCCCCGTGGATGCGCATCGCGTCGAGCACCACCTCCTGGCACATCTCCGTTGCAAAGAGCTTCGCCATGCCCGCGTCCAGGTCGCTCCGCAGGCCCGAGTCCTTCTTGCGGGCGGCATCGAAGGTGAGCAGCCTGGCGGCGCGGATTTTCGTGGCCATCTCCGCCAGCCGGATCTGCTGCGCCTGGTGCTCGATGATGGGCTTGCCGAACGCCACCCGCACCTGCGCATACCGGATCGCATCGTCGAAGGCGGCCTGCGCCAGCCCCACGCCGCGGCCGGCGACATTGATGCGGCCCACCTCCAGCCCACTCATCACGTGCTGGAACCCCGACCCCTCCTTGCCGCCCAGCAGCGCGCTCGCGGGCACACGGGCGTCGTCGAACGAAAGCTCCGTCGTCTCCACGCCCTTATACCCGAGCTTGTCGAACTTCTTGCCCACCGTGAACCCGGGAATCCCCAGCTCCACAAGGAAGGCGCTCATCCCACGATGTCGCGGCTCCGCTGCCGGGTCGGTCTTGGTGAGCGCCAGGTACACGCCCGCGCGCTGGCCGTTCGTCACCCACATCTTCTGGCCGTTGATCACGTAGTCGTCGCCGTCGCGCCGGGCGGTTGTCTTGATTGCCTGGGCATCCGAACCCGCGTCCGGCTCCGTGATCGTCAGGGCGCAGCGGATCTCTGGCTCCACCAGCCGGGGCAGGAACTTCTGCCGCTGCTCCTCTGTGCCGTACTCGCTGATCGTGTATCCGACCAGCACGTGCGTGTTGATGATCCCGGCAAGGCTCATCCAGCCGCGCGCCAGCTCCATGCAAACGCCCGCGTAGCATTCGAACGAGAGATCGAGCCCGCCGTACCTCTCGGGGATCTTGATTCCAAAGAGGCCCATCTCCGACATGCCCTTCACGAGCGGGTCGGGGTACACGTCGGCGTGCTCGAATTCGCTCGCCTGGGGCTTGACCTCGCGGTCCACCCAGCGGCCGACGTTGCTGACGATCTCCCCGGCCACGGGGTCGAGGATGTCTGCGGCGAAATCACGGGCCATGGCGGGCCTTCACCTTTCTGCGGGGGCTGAATTCACGTGCGCCGTTCATTATCAGCGACCGCCGCCGCCAGCGGCCACGGTCACCTTCGCGGCATGAATTGACCGGGGTCAGGCGGGCGGGAACCCCGTCAACCCTTCGCGCGGCGCACCCACCAGGATGGCCATGTTCCCGTCCGGGTGCCGGTTTTCGTGCATGAGCTGGTGGCATTCTCCCGTCTCCGCAAACGGGAACACGCGCGAAAGGCAGGGGTCTATCTTCCCGGCCAGCACCAGGTCGTTGAACGCATAGGCCTGCTCGTCGTTGGCGAAGTGCGAACCCTGGAAACGCTTCTGCCTCATCCACAGGTAGCGCAGGTCCACGTCGGCGTTGTAGCCCGTGGTGCCCGCGCAAATCACCACCATCCCGCCCGTATCGCAGACGAATACCGACGTCGGCACGGTGTCCTGGCCGGGGTGCTCAAACACAATGCGGGGGCTCCTCCGCTCCCCAAGGATGTCCCAGATCGCCTTGCCGAATGCGCGCGCCCCGGCTGTGAACCTGTTCATCTCGCCCGCGTTCTCCCAGTCCGGCAGCCGGCCCCAGTGGTCGAATTGCTTGCGATTGATGCATCCCACCGCGCCGAGCTTCCTGCAAAAGTCGAACTTCGACTCGTTCGAAACTACCGCGATCGGCTTCGCGCCAAGGTTGGCCGCGATCTGGATCGCCATGGAGCCAAGGCCGCCCGCCCCTCCCCAGATCAACACCACGTCCCCCTCGCGGACGGCGTGTGGTGGCCATCCGGTCAGCATGCGATAGGCCGTCGCCCCCACGAGCATGTATGCCGCCGCCGTCTCCCACGTCAGGTGCGACGGCTTCGGCGCAAGCTGGTGCGCCTGCACCCGCGTGAACTGCGCAAAGGAGCCGTAGTTCGATTCGTATCCCCAGATGCGGAACGAAGGGCTGAACATGGGGTCGCCGCCCGCCTGCACCTCGGGAGCGTGCACATCCCACATTCCGCAGTGGACCACCACCTCGTCGCCCACCTTCCAGTTCGTCACGTTCTCGCCCACGGCGTACACGATGCCCGAGGCGTCGGAACCGCCGATGTGGAAGTCCTCCGGTTCGCCGCCCTTCTGTCGTGCGCCAATGACGTCCACGGGAACCCCTCGCCCCGCCCACACGTTGTTGTAGTTCACACCTGCCGCCATCACGTAGACCAGGGCCTCATCCGGGCCAATGGCCGGGGTCGCGATCACTTCGGGCTGGAACGCCGTGCGCGGCTCGCCGAAACGGGCCTGGCGAATCACCTGCGCGTGCATTCTCGGCGGCACGTGCCCCAGCGGCGGCGCCTCCCCCAGGGGGTACAGGTCCTTAACGGTGTCCGTTGTCATGGAGCTCCTCAGGTGCGACATAAGCGCATCCCTTCGCAGGGCGACAGGGATCACGTCGCGGCCGATTGTAACCCGGCCCTATGGGCTGGTAAATCGAAGTCGATGACGAGCCATAGGGTACACCTATGGGTCCGTTAGCCCACCGCCACCTCTCTCCCGTCCCGGGCGCTCGCATAGCAGGCATCGACAACCCGGTGCGCCGCGAGCGCCGTGCGGAAGTCGGGGAATGCCGCCTGCCCGGCCTGTGCGCACTGCAAGAACCGGTAGTCCTCCAGCATGCCGCGCGTCGCAAGCCCCAGCTCGATTTCGTCGAGGCCCGCAATCGCCCGGTACCGTTCGATGACCTCCTCCGCCGAAAGCTCCACCTCAGGGCCGGTGCGCAGCTGATAGCGGATGGGCCCGATGAAGTCGTGCTCCGTGGCAAACCAGCCGCCCTCGAAGAACACCTCGAGCCTGCGCGTGGAAGGCCGCGCATCGATCGCGTGCCAGATCGAGCTGAGCGTCGTCTGTACTCCACCAGCATGCTGGAAGGTCACCAGCGCCACATCCTCGACCCCCGCGTGGCCCGATGTGACGCGCGTGTGGCAACGGACCCTTGCGATTTCGCCGAAGAGCCAGCGAAAGAGGTCAACGTCGTGGATCGAGTGCTCGATCAACGTCCCGCCCCCGGCCTTGCTCACTTCGCCGCGCCACCCGCTGGCGTAGTGTCCCCGTATTGGGAAGAACTGGTCGTCGCGCAGGTGCGCGGTCAGCAGCGGCCCGAGCTCGTCGGCCTGCATCAGCTCTTTCAATACCGTGAACACCGGCGAGTAGCGCAGGACCAGCCCCACCTGGTTCACGACGCCGGCCGCCTCCACAACCCGCACCATCTCTTCCACTTCGCTGAGAGTCCTGGCCAGGGGCTTTTCGCAGAACACCGCCAGTCCGAGCCCGGCGGCGCGCCGCACCAGCTCCGGGTGCTCGGAGGTCTCCGTGCAGATGTAGACGGCGTTCACGCCGGGGGCAGTGAGCACATGCTCCGCCGCATCCGTGACGACCTCGGCGCCCGTTATCGCCGCGAACTCCTGCGCGCGCGCTGCGTCGCGATCGCACACCGCAACGTAGCGCGCCGGGACCCTCTCCGTGCGGATGACCCCGCGGAGATTGCGCGAATGAAAGCGGCCAATGAAACCGCATCCGATGAGTCCGACGACGGGGTCTGGCAAGAGATACTCGCAGAGCAGGATTTTGCGGGCATTTTACGGTGACGTTGCCGCTGGTTGGCGAATCGTCTGCCCGAGGGGCCCATAGTGGCGCGAGGGCACGGATAACTTCATCCCGCCACCCCGTATGGGACGTGCCCTGGCCGCTAACGGAAGAAATTCACCGGGGGCGCTAGTGTCATCTTCCGTTAGCGGCCACTCCCCTTCCTGGCTCCCCTCGTGCCTCGCTGCTCCTTTGTCCGGTCTCTGAGCCCGTGCTATAGTCGCCACGTCCTTTAGGGACAGATTTCACAATCGCGGCGGGCGCGTGCTCTACGAATACGGCCACATCGGCATCCTGGTAATCATCGCGCTCATCTTTCCCCTGGGAGCGCTGGTCACTTCGTGGGCGCTCCAGTTCGTCAACGTCCGGCCCGCAAGCAAGCCCGACGTTGTCCGCGACGACACCTACGAATGCGGGCTGCGCACCGAAGGCCCCAGCCTCGTCCAGTTCAACTTCCGCTTCTACTACATCGCCCTTCTCTTCGTCATCTTCGATGTCGAAGTCGTCTTCCTCTTCCCCTGGGCGCTCGTCTTCGAGAAGATCGGCTGGGTTGGCTACTTCGAAGGCCTCGGCTTCATCGGCATCCTCTGCCTCGGAATCCTCTACGCCTGGCGCAAGCGCGCCCTGGAGTGGCGCTGATGACCCGCCAGTGGACCGGGCCTGAGGTAGCCGCCGTCGCGGAGAGACTGGTTCCGGGAGCCGTGGACCGCTCCACCCCCGCTGCCTGCTACCTCAAGGCCGAGAAGCTCGTCGAGACCATGGCTGCCCTCCACGCCGCGGGCGAGACGGACTTCGTTCACCTCACCAACCTCTGCGGCGTCGACTTCTGGGATCATTTCGAAGTCGTCTACCACGTGCAGTCGTTCGTGAACAATGCCATCGCCTGCATCAAGGTCGATGTGCTCGACCGCGACCGGCCGGCCGTGCCCAGCGTCTGCTCCGTGTGGCGCGGCGCCTGGATGCAGGAGTGCGAGACCTACGACCTGTTCGGCATCCGCTTCGAAGGCCATCCCAACCTCCACCGCATTCTCCTCTGGGACGGCTACCCGGGCTGGCCCCTGCGCAAGGACTTCCTCTCCATGCCCGGCGGACTTCAGCCCGGCCTCGATGAGTTCTCGGGCACAAAGCGCCGCGAGCCCCCTCCCGTGAGTGTGGCCGAATGAGCGGCATCATCAAGTCCGAGCCGTTCACCCTCAACATCGGGCCCCAGCACCCTTCGACGCACGGCGTCTTCCGAATCAAGGTGAAGGTCGACGGCGAACGCATCGTCGATGCCGAAATGGTGATGGGCTACCTCCATCGCGCCATGGAGAAGCTCGCCGAAGAGCGTACCTACACGCAGAACATCCCCTTCACCGACCGCACCGATTACCTGGCGAGCATGTCGAACAACCTCGGCTACGTGCTCGCCGTGGAGAAACTCGCCGGCATCGGCGTCCCCGATCGTGGGAATGCAATCCGCGTCATCATGGCCGAATTGCAGCGCATCGCCAGCCACTGCATGGCCGTCGGCGCCTTCACCAACGACACCGGCGCCTGGCAAACCCCCGTGATGTGGTGCTTCCGAGAGCGCGAGCGCGTCCTTGACCTCTTCGAAATGACCAGCGGCGCGCGCCTCACCTGCAACTACATGCGCATCGGCGGCGTCGCCTTCGACCTGCCCCGCGAGTTCGAGCCCGCCACCCGCAAGCTCCTCGCCGATCTCCCCGGCTTCATCGATGAGATCGAAGGTCTGCTCGTCGGCAATGAGATCTTCCTCGCCCGAACGCGCGGCGTGGGCATGCTCAGCGCCGAAACGGCCACCAACTTCAGCCTCAGCGGCCCCATGCTGCGCGGCAGCGGCATCGCCTGGGACATCCGCAAGGCCGACCCCTACTGCGGCTACGAGAAGTACGACTTCCAGATTCCCATCGGCTACCAGGGCGACGCCTTTGACCGCTTCATCGTGCGGCTCGAAGAGATGCGCCAGAGCGTCAAGATCGTCCAGCAGGCGCTCGATGCGTTGCCCGGCGGCCCCCACAGCACGCACGTCCCGCTCGCTCTTCGGCCCCCGGCCGGCGAGGCCTACGCCCGCGTCGAAGGCCCCCGTGGCGAGCTCGGCTACTACGTTGTCAGCGACGAGGGCCCCTCGCCCTACCGCTTCCACATCCGTCCGCCTTCGTTCATCAACCTCAGCGCACTGAAGGAAATGACCGTGGGCGGGACCGTGGCCGACGCCATCGTCGTGCTCGGCTCCATCGACATCGTGGTGGGAGAGATAGACCGCTGATGCCCGCCTTCCTCATCACCAACAACTGGTACGACTTCCGCGACCTGGGGAACCTCTCCGGCAAGCTCCTCGACCTCCTCGACGATGCGCTCCCCTTCGGCGTCGTCTACGTGATTGCCGCCCTCCTCGGCTTCGTAGCAAGCTTCGTCATCTTCGTGTTGCCCTCGCAGCTGTTCGTCGGCGTCTATGGCGAAAGGAAGCTCATCGGCCGCATCCAGTCGCGCTATGGCCCGAACCGCGTCGGCCCCTTCGGGCTGCTACAGCCCATCGCCGACGCCATCAAGCTCATGCAGAAGGAAGCGCTCACGCCCACTTCGGCCGACCGCGCCCTCATGTACCTCGCCCCCATCGTCTTCGTCGCGCCCTGCGTTCTGCTCTTCGCCGTCATACCTTTCGGGCCGAACATGGTGTTCGCAGACATCCCGGTGGCCATCGTCTACTTCCTCGCCGTCTCCTCTATCCCGGTGCTCACGACCTTCATGGCGGGCTGGAGCCACAACAACAAGTACAGCCTCTTCGGCGCCATGCGCGTGGTGGCCATGACAATCAGCTACGAGCTCCCTCTGGTGCTCGGAATGCTCGGGGTGGTGCTCTTTACCGCCACCCTCGGCCTGCAAAGCACCGTCCTCTGGCAGAAGGAAATGGATATCTGGCTCGTCTTTCTCCAGCCACTTGCCTTTGCCATCTTCTTCCTTGGCGCCAGTGCCGAGCTCAACCGCACCCCCACCGACATCGCCGAGGCCGAATCCGAGATCGTCGCCGGCTACCTCACCGAATACTCCGGGATGAAATGGGGCCTCTTCTACGGCATGGACATTGGCTACGCCATTGCCGCGGCGGCCTTCGGGGTGACCGTCTTCCTCGGCGGCTGGACCTTCTTTGGCCTTGAGAAGTGGGTACCCCCCTGGCTGATCTTCATCGGCAAGACGTACCTCTTCTACTTCCTCTTCATCTGGACGCGCGGCACCCTCCCCCGTCTTCGGATCGATCAGCTCATGACCTTCGCCTGGAAGTTCATGCTTCCCATCGCCCTCCTGAACCTTGTCATCGTGGCCACCGAGCGCATGTTCTGGGTCGAGGAGAAGGCGGACGACTCCATCGTCTACGCCTTCGCGCTCATCAACATCATCGCCGCCGCCGCCGCGATCTATGGCTGGTCGCGGGCTCTCGGCTACCGGCCGGAGAACACCCCCCAGAAGGCCCGGCTTGTGAGCGAGGCGGGCGGCTTCGTCCCCGTGGATGCCCACGGAGAGGGTTCGAAATAGCATGGATGGTTTTGGTGTCACCTTCGCCTTCTGGGTCCTCACCGGCGTAACCCTCGTCGCCGCGCTGGGCGTGCTGCTCTCGCGAAACCTGCTCCACGCCGTCCTCTTCCTCATCCTCACCTTCGTTGGCATGGCCGGTTACTTCGTGCTGCTCTCGGCCGACTTCCTCGGCATGGCCCAGGTCCTCATCTACGTGGGCGCCATTGCCGTGCTCGTGCTTTTCGCCGTACTGCTCACCCCACGGGCCGGGCGCGACAACGGCGAGACGCGGATGTTCCTGCCTGCCCTCCTCCTCTGCGGCACGCTCCTCGCGGTCATCCTCTTCGTCATCACCGATACGAACTGGGCCGTCTCCGAAGAGCCCGCCACCGTTTCTGCCGCCGGCCTCGGCGAGGCCCTGCTTTCGCGCTGGGTCCTCCCCTTCGAGCTCGCTTCGGTGCTCCTCACCGTCGCCCTGGTGGGCTCAATCATGCTCGTCCGCTCGCGAGAGGAAGAAGCGGAGGACCCGCGCTGATGACTCCCGGGCTCGAACACTTCCTCACCGTCGGCGCCATCCTCTTCTGCCTCGGGCTCACCATTGCCCTCAGCAAGCGGAACGCCATCGGGGTGCTCATGGGCATCGAGATCATGCTCAATGCCGTCAACCTCACGCTCCTCTCCTTCGCGCGTTTCGGCGTAGGCCACGGCCCCGTTGCCGGCCAGGCCTTCGTCGTTTTCATCATCACCGTGGCAGCTGCTGAAGCCGCCGTCGCCCTCGCCCTCGCCGTCTCCGTGTATCGCAATCGCGACACCATCGACGTCGACAAGTTGAACCTGCTGAGGTCGTAGCTGCATGTGGGTCGAGCTGTTGAAGGTGAGGAATGCCTACGTGGCCGAAACCTGGCGCGAACTCTTCGCGGCCGAGGGTCTCGCCGTTCGCATCATCCCGCCTATCGGGCGCGGCGAGACGGCCTCGATGCTCGATGAGCGCACCCTTTACGTGCCCACGGGCAAGTCCCACGTCGCCCGCGAAATCATGAGGAAGATCTAGCCGATGCCGTTCCTCGAAGCCGCTGCAACGCAATCGCCCACCATCGACGAGTGGCTGTTGTGGGCGATCCTCGTCAGCCCGTTGACCGCCTGGGCCCTGATCGTCCTCTACTTCCGCAAGATCCCCGCGGTGGCAGGCTACCTCGCCATTGCAGGCATCGGCATCTCCTGCCTCATCAGCTTCGTCACGCTCTTCAACGTCATCGATGCCGATGGCGCTATTGCCCAGCACACCCACGAGTGGTTCACCGCCGGTGACGTCGTCGTCAATCTCGGCGTCAGGGTCGATGGGCTCACCGCCGTGATGCTCGTGGTGGTTACGAGCGTTTCCCTTCTCGTTCAGATCTACTCAACGGGCTACATGGCAGGCGACTCCGGCTACGGCCGCTACTTCGCCCACATGTGCCTCTTTACCACCGCCATGCTCGGCCTCGTGCTCGCCGACAACCTCTTCATGCTCTTCATCTTCTGGGAGCTCGTCGGCCTGAGCAGCTACCTGCTAATCGGCTTCTGGTTCCACAAGCCGAGCGCCGCCGCCGCCGCCAAGAAGGCGTTCATTGTTACCCGCATCGGCGACCTCGGGCTGCTCGCAGCCCTCCTGCTCATCTGGTCGCGCGCCGAAACCTTCGACATCGCCGGCATCCACCACTGGGCTGCCAGCGGCGAAGCCTCCGACAAGATTGTGACCCTGTTCGCCCTCGGCATCTTCGCGGGCGCCGCCGGCAAGAGCGCCCAGTTCCCCCTCCACGTCTGGCTTCCCGACGCCATGGAAGGCCCAACGCCGGTCTCCGCCCTCATCCATGCTGCCACCATGGTCGCCGCCGGCGTCTACCTCGTGGCGCGATTCTTCCCGGTCTTCGAAGTCTCCACCGATGCCCGGGAGGTGGTCGCCTGGATTGGGGCCGCCACCGCCCTCATCGCCGCCACCATTGCCCTTGTGCAAACGGACCTCAAACGCGTCCTCGCCTACTCCACCGTCAGCCAGCTCGGCTACATGATGCTCGCCCTCGGCGCCCTGGGGTACGTCGCCGCCATCTTCCACCTCTTCACGCACGCCTTCTTCAAGGCGCTCCTCTTCCTTGGCAGCGGCTCCGTCAACCACGGGACGAACACCTTCGACATGCGCAAGATGGGTGGCCTCCGCGCGAAGATGCCCGTCACCTTCTGGACCTTCGTCATCGGTTCGCTCAGCCTCGCCGGCATCTTCCCGCTCGCCGGGTTCTGGTCGAAAGACGAGATCCTGCTCGATGCGTGGCGCTACGACCGCGCCCTCTGGTTCATGGCCGCCACCGTTGCCTTCATGACAGCCTTCTACATGTTCCGCGCCATCTTCCTCACCTTTTTCGGCGAGTACAAAGGCGGCGAACCGGTCGATCACCACGACCCGGACAACCACTTCCACGGCGACCCGGCCCACCCGCACGAATCGCCCTGGCCCATGCGCGCGCCGCTCCTCATCCTCGCCGTTCCCGCCGTGCTCGCCGGGCTCCTCAATGTCGACCACGACTTCGGCGACTTCATCAATCACGCCCTCCCGGAACTCCCGCACCATGAAGGAAGCACCTTCGAATGGGGCATCGCCCTCAGCTCGCTTGGCCTGGCGCTGGGTGGGATCGGGCTCGCCTGGGCCATCTACTACAAGCGCTGGGTTTCCTCAGCCTCGCTGCGCGAACTCTTCCTGCCGCTCGCCGGCCTTTTCGAACACAAGTACTTCCTCGACAACGTCTACGAGGACATCTTCGTACGTGGGATCTTCCATCGTGGCTGGAATCGCCTGCTCGAGCTGACCGACCGCTACGTCATCGACGGCGTGGCGAACGGCAGCGGAAGGCTTGTTCGTGGCGTCAGCAGCGGCCTGCGCCCCATCCAGAACGGTCTCCTCCAGACTTACGGCCTCGGCTTCGCCGCCGGCGTCATCATCTTCGTACTCGCCGTGTTCGCGGCGAACCCGCTGTAGGAGGCGGCTCTTGGAACTGACCGTTCTTGTCTTCCTCCCCGCGGTGGCCGCGATCGTGGTGCTCCTCCTGCCCGCCCGGCAGGAGCACCTGGCGAAGTACGTCGCGCTCGCCGGCTCGGTCGCCACGCTCGCTCTCTCGCTCTGGCTCTTCTTCACCTTCGATCTGAATGAGAGCGGCTACCAGTTCGTCGAGCGCCGTGAATGGGTGGACCTCGGCGCCTTCAATCTCCAGTACTTCCTTGGCGTCGACGGCCTTTCGATGCCACTTGTTGTTCTCACCGCGTTCCTCACCACCGCGTCGGTGCTCGTTTCGTTCAGCGTCACTCGCCGGCAGCGCCTCTACTACGCCCTCCTTCTTATCCTCTCCACATCGGTGCTTGGCGTTTTCACGGCCCTCGATTTCATGCTCTTCTTCCTCTTCTGGGAGCTTGAGCTGTTCCCCATGTACCTCCTCATCTCCATCTGGGGCTCCGGACGGAAGGAGTACTCGGCCACCAAGTTCGTCCTCTTCACCATCGCCGGCTCGGCCTTCATGCTCGTCGGTATCCTCGTGCTCGCCTTCAGCGCCAGCACCTTCGATATCCAGGTGCTCGGGCAGTCCTCATTCGATGACACCGTCCTCCCGCTGCGCTGGGTGTTCCTGTTCCTCTTCATCGGATTCGCCATCAAACTGCCCATCGTCCCCGTCCACACCTGGCTCCCCGACGCCCACAGCGATGCCCCCACCGCTGTCTCGGTCATGCTCGCGGGCGTCCTCCTCAAGATGGGCGGCTACGGCCTCATCCGCATGTGCGTCACAATCCTCCCCGGCCAGGCCGACGACCTGAGCGCCTGGATGGCCGGCGCCGGGGCGGTTAGCGTCCTCTACGGCGCCTTTGTGACCCTCCGGCAGACCGACGTGAAGCGCCTCATCGCCTACTCTTCGGTGAGCCATATGGGGCTCGTGCTCCTCGGAGTCGGCGCGCTGGGCACCACCGGCATGGTGGGCGCCACCTACCAGATGGTCGCGCACGGCGTCATCACCGGGCTCCTCTTCGTGATGATTGGCCTGATTTACGAACGCACCCACACGCGCGAGATCGCCCGCCTCGGCGGACTCGCACGCCAGGTGCCCCTGCTTGCCACCGGCTTCGTTTTCGCCGGGTTCGGCAGCCTCGGACTCCCCGCGCTCGCCGGCTTCATCGCCGAAGTCATGGTCTTCCTGGGCGCCTTCGAGCAGTACGAATGGGCCGCCTTGATGGCGATCTTCGGTGTAGTGCTCTCCGCCGGCTACATCCTCTGGATGCTCCAGCGTGTCGTCTTCGGACCGGTCAGACCCGAGTGGAACAGCCTTACGGACCAGCGCCACTGGTGGGAACACTCCGTGGTCCTCATGCTCGCCGCGCTCATCATCCTGCTCGGTGTCTACCCGGCAATCCTCACCGACATGATCAACCCGGCCATCGATACCATTGTCCTGAGGGTGGGCGCGTGAACGGCATTGACCTCGTTGGCCCGCAGTTCGCCGTCCTCATCGCCGCAGGCATGGCCCTCCTTGTCGATGCTCTCCTTCCGAGGCAAAGACGCTTCATCCCGCTGGTGGCGCTCGCCGGGCTGGCGCTCTCGGTCGCATGGACCATCTCCTGGGTTTCCCGCGATGACTACCAGTCCGCCTTTGGCGGGACCCTGGCCCTCGACAAGTACGCGGTCTTCTTCTACTTCGTCTTCGCCGGCATCGCCGCTGCGGTGGTCCTCGCCTCCATCGACTGGGTGAAGCGCGAAGGCCGCGGAGAGGCCGAGTACTACGCCCTCCTCCTCGTGAGCACCGCCGGCTACATGTTCCTGGCCGCCTCTCGCGACCTCATAACCATCTTCATCGCGCTGGAGCTCTCTTCCATCCCGCAGTACATCCTCGCGGGCTGGGGCAAGGATGAGCGCTCAAGCGAAGCGGGGCTCAAGTACCTGCTCCTGGGCGCGATCGCTTCCGCCGTGCTCCTCTACGGCATGGCGCTCCTCTACGGCTTCACCCGGACCACGGACCTGGGCGGCATAGCCGATGCCATCGTCGCCGGCGGCTCGGAAAACCGGGCCCTGCTGACCCTTGCGGTCGCCCTCGTTATCGCCGGGTTCGGCTTCAAGATGGCCGTGGTGCCCTTCCAGATGTGGGTACCCGATGTCTACCAGGGCGCTCCCACCCCCGTCGCCGCCTATCTCTCCGTCGGCTCCAAGGGCGCGGCCTTCGCGGTTGTCACACGCCTCTTCTTCGAAGGGCTCGGCCCGGATGTGGCCAGCGACGACTGGTCAATGATCTTCGCGGTCGTGGCCGCCGTCTCCATGACCTTCGGCAACGTGATGGCGATTGTGCAAACCGATATCAAGCGCCTTCTCGGGTACTCGTCCATCGCCCAGGCGGGGAACATCATGGTCGGCCTCGCTGCCGTCTCCGTGGCCGGCGAAGAATTCGTCCTCGGCGCCAGCGGCGTCATCTTCTTCGTTGCCGCCTACGCCTTCACCAACCTCGGCGCTTTCATCGCCGTCATCGCCATCTCGCAGCGAATCGGCAGCGACCGCATCGGCGACTACGCCGGCATGTGGAAGCGCTCGCCCGTGCTCGCCGGCGCCCTCGCGCTCTGCCTGGTCTCCCTCACCGGTATCCCCCCGACCGCCGGCTTCTGGGCCAAGCTCTACGTCTTCAACTCGGCCATTCGCGCCGACCTGGCCTGGCTGGTCATCGTTGGCGTGCTCAACAGTCTCGTGTCCGCCTATTACTACCTCGGAGTGGCCAGGACCATGTTCGTGGCAGAATCAGGTGAGGAAGCCACCTTCCGGCCGCCGCTTGGGCTCAGCATCTCGCTCGGCCTCGCCACCGCCGGGGTGCTCATCCTTGGCCTCGTACCGGGGCCGCTCCTCGATGCCGCCCACGACGCCGCCGAGACCCTGGCGCTGGTCTCCTAGGCCGGCATGGGCCCCTACGACATCTCCATCGAAGTTGTCATCGAAACAGGTGCTGTGGATATCAGGGACCTGCGCCTGCTCTCGGAACGCGTGATGGCCGGCGAAGACGTTGCCGCCGGCACGGCCCTCGCCGTCATCCTCACCGGCGACGACGACCTGCGCCGCATGAACCGCGACTTCCTGGGAATCGACGAGCCCACAGACGTCCTCTCCTTTCCCGACGAAGCGGACGACTTCATCCAGGGCGTCGCCAGCGAACCCCTGCTGGGTGACATCGCCATCGCCCTGCCAACGGCCGAAAGGCAGGCGCAGGCCGCGGGACACCCGCTTGCCGCCGAGCTGGCACACCTGCTCGTGCACGGGATCCTGCACCTCTGTGGCTACGACCATGTCAACAGCGCAGAGGAAGAGGCGAAGATGCGTGCCCGTGAGGAGCACTACCTTGGCAATCTCGGCTCGATGCACGGCCACTGAGGCCGGCAACCGGCTGTTCGTGGCCGCTGCACATCTGTTCTATACTCTAGCTACTTCACGCGACTGAGGATCCGGTGCTCTACGGCAAATGGCGCCCGCGCGGCTTCGATGAGGTGGTCGGGCAGGAACACATAGTGACCACCCTCCGGAATGCGCTGGCGACAGGCCAGGTGGCGCACGCCTACCTCTTCAGCGGCCCGCGCGGCACCGGCAAGACCACGACCGCCCGCATTGTCGCCCGGGCACTCAACTGCATCGACCTTCACCAGGGCGAACCCTGCAACCGCTGCGGCCCCTGCCAGGCCATCCTCAAGGGCGCCGCCCTCGACCTCATCGAAATGGACGCCGCCAGCAACCGCGGCATCGACGACATCCGTGAGCTTCGCGAGAAGATCGCCTTCGCCCCGAGCGACCTTCAGCGCAAGGTCTACCTCCTCGATGAAGTCCACATGCTCACCGACGGCGCCTTCAATGCTCTGCTCAAGACACTCGAAGAACCGCCACCGCACGCCTTCTTCATCCTCGCCACCACCGAGCTTCACAAAGTCCCCGCAACCATCATCTCTCGTTGCCAGAGGTATGACTTCCACCGCGTCCCCAACTCGGCCATGGTCGAGCGGTTGCGCTTCATCTCCGAACAGGAGGGCTTCTCCGTCCCCGGCGAGGGCCTCCTGGCCATCGCCATCCAGGCCCGCGGAGGCATGCGCGACGCCATCACGCTCCTCGAGCAGGTGGTCGCCCGCTATCGCGCAGCCCCCTCGACGGAGGACGTCCTCGCCGCCCTCGGAATGGTTCACGACGACCGCAGCGAAGCGCTGGCGCTCGCGCTCGTCCAGGAGGACCTCGCTTCGGCGCTCGCCCTCGCCCGGCAGGTTGCCGAAGACGGCGTCGATATCGCCCGCTTCACCCGCGAGACCATCGATATCCTCCGTGACACCCTGCTCCAGGTGCTGGGAGCCGACCGGCCAGAGAGCCCACGGCATGACGCCGCCGCACGCGTGGCGCCTGCCGCTCGCGAGCACGGCATCAACCCTGCCCGCCTTGCCGCGGGCATCTCCGAGCTCGCCAGGGCAGACTTCCGTCTCGATCCCACCAACCCCGTCCCGCTGGAGATCGCCTGCGCCACCATGGTCCTGGGGACCGGGGTGTTGGCGGCGTCAGCACCAGTCCCTGCGGCGCCTGCTGCCGCCGGTGCCGCCCGCCCTGCCGGGCGAAGCCGCCAGCCCGGCCAGGCCCCCGAGGGGACGGATGCCGCGCCCTCCCAGGAGGAGGGCTTCATGCGCGAGCTCTACGAACGCTGCCGCACGGTCAACACTGTCCTCGGCGCCTGGCTCAATGGCTCCTGCGAGGTGCTCTCCATCGGCGAAGAGGAGCTCGAGCTCGGCTTCTACCACCCCCTGCACATGCAGAAGGTCGACAAGGATTGCCGCACGCTCGTCGAACAGCAGGCCGAACTGATGCTCGGCAGAGCGATGCGGCTTAAGGTACGGCAGGTAGAGCGTGGGTCTCCCGCCTCCCGGCGAGTGCCCAAGGGGGGACATCTTGTAGAGGCGGCCCGCGCCCTCGGGGCGACTCCCGTAACCAAGGACGGCGATTGATGGCTAAGAGCAGCGGCCGGAACAGGTATCTCAGGCGCGGGGGAGGCTCAGGCCTGCCCGGTATGGGCGGTGGGGGCGCCAATCCACTGGCTGCCGCCCAGGAGATGCTGGCGAAAGCCCAGCAAGAGCTCGCTACAGCGGCTGTTGAAGGCTCCTCCGGTGGCGGCGCCGTGAAGGTCAGCATGTCGGGCGAACAGAAGATCACCGGCATCACCATAGAGCCCGACGTGGTCGACCCCGGCGACGTCGAAATGCTGCAGGACCTCATCATGGCCGCCATTGCCGACGCCACCGAGAAGGCCAATGAGCTCCAGGCAAGGTCGTTTGGCGCCATCACGGGCGGCCTCAACCTCCCCGGGCTCGGGATCGGCTAGCGTCCAATGGCTGAGGGCGCCGGGGGCACTCCCGAGCCGATAGGACGGCTCATCGACGAGTTCCACAGGCTCCCGGGGATCGGGCCCAAGTCCGCCCAGCGGCTCGCCTATCACATCCTTCGTGTCCCCGAGCGCGACGCCCTGGCCCTCGCTGAAGCCATCGGCGACGTAAAGCGCCGCATCATCTTCTGCTCCAGCTGCCTCAACATCACCGAGTCCGACCCCTGCTCCTTCTGCCAGGACCAGCGCCGCGACCGGACAATCATCTGCGTCGTCGAGCAGCCTCTCGATATCCTGGCCATCGAACGTTCGGGGAGCTTCCGAGGCCTCTATCACGTGCTCCACGGCCTCCTCAATCCCATGGACGGGGTCGGCCCCGAGGACCTCCACATCCGGGAGCTCGTTGAGCGCGTTCGGGCCGGTGAAGTCACGGAAATCATCATGGCGACCAACCCGAGCCTCGAAGGCGAGGCCACCGCCATGTACGTGCAGAGGCTGCTCGCGCCCGCCGGCGTACGCGTCACGCGCCTTGCCCGAGGGCTCCCCAGTGGGGCCGACCTCGAGTACGCCGACGACATCACCCTGGCCCGCGCCCTTGAGGGCCGGCAGGAGCTCTAGCGTGCCCGAGCGTCCCCGTGCCTACAAGACCGAGGGGATTATCCTCCGCCGTCGCAACCTCGGCGAGGCCGACAGCATCTTCACCGTGCTCAGCCCGCGGCAGGGGAAGTTCGATGCCATTGCGAAGGGTGTGCGCAAGCCCCGCAGCCGCATGCGCGGCCACCTCGAACCACTCACTCGAAGCAGGCTGCTGCTGGCCCGCGGCCGCTCGCTCGACGTCTTCACCCAGGCCGAGACCATCACGCCCTACCGGGCCATCCGCGATGACCTGGAGCGAAGCGCCACCGCGCTCTATTGCGCCGAGCTGGCAGACCGCTTCACCATCGAGCACGCCGACAATCCCGGCCTTTACGAGCTTATGTTGGCCGTGCTCGAGGCGCTGGACCTCGGCGCCCCTCCCGGGCCCACGGCCCGTTACTTCGAGCTCCAGATCCTTTCCCTCATGGGCTACGAGCTGCAGCTCGACTGCTGCGCCGCCTGCAGGGGCCGGCTCGAGCCGGTGGAGACTCTGCTTTCGCCTTCTGCGGGCGGGCTCGTCTGCGAACGGTGCCGGGCAAAGGCAGGCGCCGGCAGGCTGCTCGGAGTGCGCGCCATCAAGGTGCTCCGCTATGCCCGCAACGTGGACATCGCTGCCTTCGGCGAGGTGCGGATTGATGCCGTTCTCGCGAACGAGCTCGAGGTCGCCATGGCCGGCGTTGTCAGCCACTTCCTCGAACGGGAGCCCCGCTCTCGGCACTTCGTTGAGGCCGTAGCCGCGCTCCCCGGCCGGCCAAACGCTTTGGCGCCCGAGATCGTAAGATCAGACCAAGGCCCCTGAGGAACGGTGACATGCCCCTTTACGAGTACTACTGCGAACCCTGCAACGGAATCTTCGAAGAGCTCCGCCCCATGCGCGAAGCCACCGAGCCGGTGCCCTGTCCCGAATGCTTCAAGGACGCTGGCCGCATCATGCCCACGTCCTTTGCCGCCTTCACGTTCCGGGAAGGTTACCCGCGCCGCATCCCCGACGATGGCAAGTACTACCACCTTGGCCAGAAGGTCTCGAAGCTGGTCAGCTCGGGCCGCCCCAACGAGCACCCCGAGGTCAACAAGCCCGAGCCAAAGCCGAAGAAGCTTAAGGGCGAGCTCTCAGACATCAAAGACATGCAGGCTGAGGCCCGCAAAGGCCAGCTCACCGACTTGCACGGCAACCGCGTAAAGCCCTCCGAGGTGGCCTCGATGACTGGCCAGGGACGAGAGCTGAAGAAGGGCACTCCGCGCCAATAGCGGCGCCAGTGCCGCTCGTTCGCCTCAGCTGCGGCGGGCGAGCACGTACGAGCCGATTTCGACCATGCTCTGACGCGCCGGGCTGGATGGCAACGCGTTCAGCGCGTCGGTCCCCCGCCGAATGTATTCGCGCGCCATCTCCATCGAGTCTTCGAGCACCCCGGCCGTCCGGATACCTTCAAGAGCCTCCTGCAGGTGCTCCTCGCGGTTCCGCCGCGCCGTGAAAAAGCGCTTGATCGGATTGTCCTTGGGGTACCGCTCCAGGTAGAGCAGCGCCGGAAGCGTGACCGTGCCTTCCCGCAGGTCGCCGCCCACGGGCTTGCCCATCTCGGCCTCGTCGCCGTTGAAGTCCAGAATGTCGTCCACGATCTGGAACGCCATGCCCACGCTGTACCCGTACGAGCGGAGCGCCTCCACCGAATCGCGGTCGCAGCCCGCCAGCGAGGCGCCGCCCTCCGTCGCGTTCGCGAAGAGCGCCGCCGTCTTACCCCCGATCCGCCAGAGGTAGTGCTGGATGTCGCGTCCGACGTCGAAGGCGGCGTCGTCCTGGTCCAGCTCGCCGCTCGTCATCTTCATTAGCGCCAGCGCAAAGAGGCGCGTCACGTGGATGCTCCCCGTACGGGTGACCATCTCGGCCGCATTGGCGAAGAGGTAGTCGCCAAGCAACACCGTGATGGCATTGTCGAAGAGGGAGTTCATGGTCGGCCTGCCACGCCGGCTGGCGGCTCCGTCAACCACGTCGTCGTGCACGAGGCTGGCCGTGTGCAGGAGCTCGATGGCGGCGCCCAGCGGCACCAGCCTGTTCAGGTTGTAATCCCCGAAAGTCCCGGCAAGCAGCACCAGCGCGGGGCGAAGCCGCTTCCCCTTCGCCTCCAGGGCGTGGTCCAGCATCCGCTTGAGCGCCGAGATCTCCACCTTCTTCGTCGATTCGAGGAGGTCCTCCACGAGGACCATGTCCTCGGCCACCGGGCCGTAGAGCGTTGCCAGGGGAACGGCCTGCGTCACAGCGCGCCCGCCTTCACGGGAATGCTGACCCCGAACAGCTGGCAGGCGTTCGCGGTGGTGGCCTCTGCAGCAGCTTCGGCCGCGATCCCACGGGCTGCCGCGAGCCCTTCGACGGCCGCGCGCACGTTGGCCGGCTCGTTTCGCTTGCCGCGCAGGTCTCGCGGGGGGAGGTAAGGGCTATCCGTCTCAACCACCAGCGCCGAAAGAGGCAGGCCGGCCGCGATTCGCCGCGCCTCAGTGTTGTTCTGGTAGGTGATGGTGCAGGGTATCGACACCACGAATCCGAGCTCCACGTACCGCCGCGCCTGTTCGAGCGTGCCGCCAAAGCAGTGCATCACGCCCACGGGCCGTCCCCTGCCTCGCAGCGGCGACGAGCCGGCATACATCGTCAGGTGCTCGTAGATCTCCCCTTCGGCCGCCCGGGAATGCACGCATACGGGCTTTCCCACCCTCACGGCAATGCCAAGCTGCTCGTTCAGCACCCGGCGCTGAACCTCCCGGGGCGAAAGGTCCCGGTAGAAATCGAGCCCAATCTCCCCAACCGCAACCACCTCGGGCCGCCGTGCCAGCGATTCGAGCTCCGCCAGCGCGGCGGGCGTCACCTCGTTCGCGTCGTGGGGATGGTATCCCACCGTCGGGAACAGTTGCGGCGACGTCGCCGCCAGCGCAATGGCTGCCTGGTTGCTTTCCGGGTCGTAACCGCAGACCGCGACCCCCACCACTCCCGCTGCCGTCGCGCGCGCAAGCACATCAGGCAGGCCGGCCGCGAACTCGCGCCCCTGGATGTGGCTGTGCGAATCGAACAGGCGCATCAGCCTGCTACCTCTGCCGCCAGCGGATCGATCTTCGTGTAGAGCGGCCGGGCGGCCGGGAGTTGCGTCCCCGGGCCCACAGGCTCGTACCGCCAGCCCTGCTCGAGCACCGTGCCTGCCTGGCCAAGGTCCGCATGGAGCTGCGCCGTCGAGAACGGGACCACCGGGTGGAGCAGCACCTTGAGCGCGTTGATGACGTTCAGCGCGACCGCCAGCGTCTCTGCGGCATGTTCCCGGCCGGCTTTCACTGCCTTCCAGGGCGCGCGCTCATCAAGGTACTTGTTGGCCGCCTGGGCCAGCTTGAGGGCCTCGTTCAGGGCGTTCCGAAAACGGCAGGCGCCGTATTCCGCGCCTACGGTGTCGAACGCGCGCCGCGCCTCCTCCACCAGGCCCGCGCTCTCGGGCGCCAACGCCGCCGGCGCCGGAACGACCCCATCGAAGTTGCGGTGGATCATCGAGATTACCCGGTTCGCGAGGTTCCCCCAGGTGGCAATCAGCACGTCGTTGTTCGTACGGATGAGCTCTTCCTCGCGAAACTCCGAATCGCTCGTCTCCGGCATGATCGTGGTCAGGTAGAAGCGCACGGCGTCGGGGCTGTACGCGTCGAGCAGGTCGAGCATCCAGGTGCCGGTGCCTTTCGACTTGCTCTGCTTCTGCCCTGCGGAGTAGTTGACGTACTGGTTGGCAGGGACATCGTATGGAAGGTTGAGGCCACCATACCCCGCCAGCATCGCCGGCCAGATGACCGTGTGGAACGCGATGTTGTCCTTGCCAATGAAGTAGTACGAGCGCGTAGCCGGGTCCTGCCAGAAAGGCTTCCAGCCATCGGCGTCGCCGTTGCTGGCGGCCCACTCCCTTGTCGCCGAAAGGTAGCCGATCACGGCGTCAAACCAGACGTAAATACGCTTGTCTTCGTAACCCTTGACCGGGACAGGCACACCCCAGCTAATGTCGCGCGTGATGGCACGGTCCTGCAGCCCCTCGTCCAGCATCCCAAGGGTAAAGTTGAGGACGTTGCGCCTCCAGTGTGCCTGCTTACTGGCCCACTCGCGCAGCTGCGCTTCAAGCGCCGTGAGCTTCAGGAAGAAGTGTTCCGACTGCCTCACCACGGGCCGGGCGCCCGTCATGCGGCTGCGCGGCTCCAGCAGGTCGATTGCGTCGAGCATCTTCCCGCAGCTGTCGCACTGGTCGCCCCGCGCTTCCTTGTAGCCGCACAGCGGGCACGTGCCTTCAACGTAACGGTCGGGCAGGAAGCGGCCGGCCTCCGGGTCGAACAGCTGGTCCTGGGAGTGCTTGTAAAGGAGGTCCTTCTCCAGGAGCCGCAGGAAGATGTCCTGCGTTGTTTGGTAGTGGTTCTCGGTCAGGGTCGTTGTGTAGAGGTCGAAGCTGATGCCCAGCCGCTCCCACACCTCCAGGATCTTCGCGTGGTAGCGTTCGACGATGACGCGCGGCTCAACGCCCTCCTTGTCGGCGGCGACGGTGATGGGCGTGCCGTGACAGTCTGAACCCGAGACCATTGCCACTTCGTTGCCGGCCAGCCGCTGGTAGCGTGCGAAGATGTCGGCCGGAAGGTAGGCTCCCGCCGCCTGCCCGACGTGCAGGAGGTAGTTGGCGTAGGGCCAGGCCACGCAGACAAGGATCCGGTCGGGCACAGTGAAGCAACCTCGGGGGAGGGGCTACCGCAAGTCTAGCACAGGGTCGGTTTGCGAACGGCGCGCCGCTCTGGCTGGCACAATCCTGCGCACCACCCGCACCTTCCTCGCCTGTCCGTCCCGCGCGGGCAGCTCTGGTTGCCCGGACACAGTTGGGCCTCCCACCCCATTGCCCGGCATTCTCCAGAACGGCCAGGGCGTTCAGAGACCAGCAGTTCCAGCCTCCTCGGCCTCACCCCAGAGTTCGTACGCGCGCTGCCGTGCTATCCCGAACCGCCGCGCCGCCTCTGCCGCGGCCGGGGAACGGCGCGCTCCCGCACGCTTCATTTCGCCCAGGTAGCTTCGCACTTCATCGTCATCCACCTCTGCTGAAGCTTCGATGCGAACAACGACGGTCACCTCGCCCCTTGTCGTATGAAAGCGCGGCGCAAGCTCCGATGCCCGCCCTCGTACGGCCTCCTCGTGCACCTTCGTCAGCTCCCGGCAGACCACCACTTCGGGGTCGCCCAGTTCCGTCGCCAGCTCCCCAAGCGTGGCGCTCAGCCGCGCCGGGCTTTCGAAGAACACCAGCACCGCCGCCGCGCTGGCAGCCTTCTGGAGCAGCTTCACCCGTTCGCCCGGCGGGCGCGGGAGAAACCCCAGGAACTGCACCATCCGCGCCTCGAACCCCGAAACGGAGAGCGCCGCCGCCAGCGCCGACGGTCCCGGAATCGCGACCACGGGCACCCCGGCCACATGCGCCGCTTCCACCAGGCGCGCCCCCGGGTCGGCGATGAGCGGCGTCCCGGCGTCGCTCACAAGAGCCACCACGCCGCGGCGTGCCGCTTCCAGCAGCTCTGGCGCCCGCGCACCCACATTGTGCTCGGTCAGGCTCACCATGCGCGCGCGGCTGCCGGCCAGCTTCAGGAGCTTTCCGCTGGTGCGCGTGTCCTCGGCCGCCACGACGGCGGCCTCGCCCAACACCCGCAAAGCGCGCGGCGAGAGGTCTTCCAGGTGCCCAATTGGGGTGGCGACCACGTACAGACCAGGCACAAGACCCGTCATCGCGAGACACATCCTGCTGTATTGCACATAACCGAACCGCAGAACCGATTCTGTGTTGACCCCGCTTCGGAGCCCCGCCTACACTCTAAAGCACACCCCGGACCGCAGGCCCGGGCCCATATTCCCTTCCCCGGATAACGCAGACTTGAGTTCCCCCGCATACACTTCTACCGCCGCCTCTGCCACACCAGAGAGCGGCCCTGCGCCGTTGCTACCAGAGGAGGCCCCTGTGAGCGTCCCCCAGTTCAAGCAGCTTCGCCGTGCCTACGGCTTCGATGAGGTGGCCATCGTTCCCGGCGATGTCACCATCAACCCGGAGCTTGTTGAACTGGGGCTCGATATCGGGCCCCATCGCTTTTCCATCCCCTTCGTCGCGTCGGCCATGGATGCCGTTGTTGACCCCAACTTCGCCATAGAGATGCACCGCGCCGGCGGCCTCGCTGTCCTCAACCTCGAGGGCGTCTGGACTCGCTACGACGACCCCGGCACCATCCTCCAGGAAGTCGCCGCCGCCAGCCGCGACGAGGCCACGGCCATCCTGCAAAACGCCTACCAGGCCCCCATCCGTGACGACCTCATCGCCCGTCGCATCAGGGAGATCAAGGCCGGCGGCGCCGTTGCCGCAGTCTCCACCACCCCCATGAACACCAAGAAGATGGCCGGCCTCGTACAGGAATCCGGCGCCGACATCCTCGTCGTCCAGAGCACAGTAACCACCGCCCGGCACGAATCGAACAGCATCGAAGGCCTGCGCTTCGACCGCCTCCTCAAGGACATCCACATTCCCGTTGTCGTCGGCAACACCGTCGGCTTTAACGCCACCCTCGAAGTGATGAGGACCGGCGTGGCCGGTGTGCTCGTGGGCGTTGGCCCCGGCGCTGCCTGCACCAGCCGCGAAGTCCTCGGCATTGGTGTTCCCCAGGTCACCGCCACCATCGACTGTGCCGCCGCCCGCGACCACTACTTCCACGAATCCGGGCGCTACGTTCCCATCATCACCGACGGCGGAATCCGCACCGGCGGCGACGTCTGCAAGTGCATTGTCAGCGGCGCCGACGCCGTCATGATGGGCTCGCCCTTCGCCCAGACGACCGAGGCGCCGGGTCGCGGCTACCACTGGGGTATGGCCACGCCCCACGCCAACCTCCCTCGCGGCACGCGCGTCGCCGTTGGCGTCAATACCACCGTCCAGAAGCTGCTCTATGGCCCTACCAGCCGCACCGATGGCACGGAGAACCTGGTCGGCGCGCTCAAGACCGCCATGGGCATGTGCGGCGCCCACACCGTCCGCGAGTTCCAGCAGGCGGAGATGGTTATCGCTCCCGCAATCAAGACGGAAGGGAAGATCTACCAGTTCGCACAGTCCGGGGCGTAGCGCCTTAGAGCGTTTCCAGCAGGTCCGCCAGCGGCTCCGCAGAGTCCCCGTCGAGCACCTCATCAGCCGCGTCGCGGGCGTAGCGGTCGGCGTGTGCCATGGCGAACCCGCGCCCGGCCCAGGCAAGCATCGCCGCATCGTTCACGCTGTCGCCGACCGCCACCGTCTCCCTGCGATCAATCCCAAGGTCCTCGCAGATTAGCGACAGCGCATGGCCCTTGTTCGCTTCCTGCGCCACGGCCACCGTTACCGCCGGAAAGTCCAGGATGTGTAGCGACTCGCCATGGTAGGCCACGAGTGCGCGGTGGATCCCATTTGCTTCGCGCTCCGAGCTGATGATGCCAACACCCGTCGGCACGACTCCCGAGTTCTCCGGGTCCGGCCGGTACTCCGGCGTGATCCCGGAGACCGTGCCGTATTCCACCGACGCCGGGTTACGCCGGGAAACAACATAACGCAGCGGGTCGAACCACTCATACGCGTGCCCCAGGCTCTGGGCATAGCCAATGATGTGCATCGCCGCTGCTCTCTCAATCGGGAACGCATGCAGCATCTGCCCATCCCTGCCATGCACCGAACAGCCCTGCTGGCAGATGACGGGCGTGTCCAGGCCGAGGTGGCGCGCGACTGCCCGTGCTCCCGGGAACATCCTCCCCGTTGCCAGCACAACCACCACCCCCTGTTCGCGAAGGGCGCTGATCGCCGCATGGACGCGCCTCGAAGGCATCGCCCCGCTGTGCTCGCCCGGCGCGATCAGAGTGCCGTCAATGTCGAGGGCAACGAGCTTCACGCCCATCGGCAGCACACCACCCGTTCGATCCCGGCCAGGTCCCGCAACGTCTCTGGCTTCAGCCCGCGTTCGCGCAGCTCCCCGGCCAGGGCTGGGGCCTGTCCCACGCCAACCTCCAGCGCCAGCAGACGGGGGCGCACCCTGCATGCGCAATCGTCGATCAGCTGCCGGATGAGCACGAGCCCGTCCTCGCCGCCATCAAGCGCTACCCGGGGCTCCCAGCGGCTCACCTCGGGTTCCAGCGCCTCGATCTCCCACGTTGGAATGTAGGGAAGGTTGGCGAGAACGATGCCGGCGCGCCCGATCGGCGCCAGCAGGTCTCCCATGATCAGCTGCGTTCCAGGAGCATGCAGCGCCGCGTTCCTGGCGGCGATTGCCAGTGCGGCCGCGCTCGTGTCGATTCCAACCACCCGGCTGCCGGGCGCCGCGGCCGCAACCGAAACGGCAATTGCGCCGCTCCCCGTCCCCACGTCAACCACAACCAGCCGGGGAGAAGACGCCAGCTCCGCCAGCGCGATCTCCACCAGGAGCTCCGTTTCCGGGCGCGGAACAAGCACCCCGGGCCCCACGACGAACTCCCGGCCATAGAACTCGCGGCTGCCTGTGATGTAGGCTGATGGCTCGCGCTCAAGGCGCCGTTCAATCAGCTCGTGCAGCCGCTCCAGTTCGTCCCTTCCCGCCGCGGCCCCGGCGAAGAAGCGAGCCCGTGAGACCCCTGCTGCCTCTCGCGCCAGCAGCTCCGCCTCAAACTCCGCGTCTGGAATCCCGGCCGCATTCAGCCGTTCTGCCGCCTCTTGCGCCGCCGCCCGCAGGCTCACGCCACGCTCGCCTGCAGCCGCTCGGCTTCGTCCGCGGTCGCCACGGCGTCCACAACATCGTCGATGTTCCCGTCCATGCGGTCGGGGATGTTATGCACCGTGAGCCCCACCCGGTGGTCGGTGATGCGGTCCTGCGGGTAGTTGTACGTGCGGATCTTCTCGCTGCGGTCGCCCGAACCAACCTGGGACCGCCGCACCGCGCTCAACTCTGCATCCTGCTTCTGCTGCTCCATATCGAGCAGGCGCGAACGCAGAACCGTCATCGCCTTGATGCGGTTCTTCAGCTGCGAACGTTCGTCCTGGCACACAACCACGATGTTCGTCGGCAGGTGAGTGATGCGCACCGCTGTCGCGACCTTGTTCACATTCTGTCCGCCCGCCCCCGACGAGTGGAAGATGTCCACGCGGAGGTCCTTCTCGTCGACATCGATATCGACTTCCTCCGCCTCCGGGAGCACGGCCACCGTTGCCGTGGACGTATGAATGCGGCCCTGCGCCTCCGTTTCGGGGACGCGCTGCACCCGGTGAACCCCGCTTTCGTACTTCAACCGCGAATAGGCTCCGTCACCCCGGATCTCGAACACAACCTCTTTGAACCCGTTCTTCTCGGATTCCGAGACGCTCAGGATCTCCGTCTTCCATCCCCGCCGTTCGGCGTAACGAACGTACATCCGATACAGGTCTCCCGCGAAGATCGCCGCCTCCTCACCGCCTGCCCCTGCCCGGATCTCCATGATCACGTTGCGCGCGTCGCGCGGGTCCTTGGGCAGCAGCTCGCGCATGAGCTGCGAATCGAGCGCCGCCAGCCGTTCCTCCGCGCTCGCTGCTTCCGCCTCGGCGAGGGCGCGCATCTCCGGGTCTTCCTCGCCCAGGAGCGCACGAGCATCCTCTACCGCTGCCGTCACGGACTCGTACTCGTCAAGCAGGGTGACTATGAGCTGGATGTCCGAGCGCTCCTTCGCAAGCTGGTTGAGTTGCTCGAAGCTGGCAGCCACATCGGGGCGCCCCATCTCGTCGGTGAGTTCGTTGTAGCGTTCGCGGATGCGGCGCAGTTGCGCGAGTATCGATTCGTCCATTGCTGCTTCAAGAGAACGGCCCGCCATCGGCGGACCGCAAAATCGTTGCCGGGGCCTGGTTCGAGTATAGCACCGGCTCACTGGAAACCGGTGCTGCCGCCCGTTCTTCCGGTTGTCTATCGCGTTACCCGCCGGGGGCTAGAATGCGTTAGCAGGTATGACCGTGAGCCGCGCAGCCGCACGTGATGCCGGCCGGATTCCCCGGCCCCCCGTTCGCCTCCACTACGCCTCCTTCGAATCGCGTGTGGCGGCGGGTATCCTTGACCTCCTTGTCCTTTTCATCATCGCCTCGCTGCTGGTCACCGCCGGCTCCATCGTTATCCTCATCTCCTCCGACTTCGAGAAGGTCGACCCCTCAGCCGTGGCCATCAACATCTTCTGGGGCTGCGTGGGAGCCATTCCCATCGCCTACGTGATGTACTTCTTCCTGGCCCTCGCCTGGAAGGGCCAGACCGTCGGACACGCGGTCATGCAAATCATGGTTGTCCGTTCCGATGGCCGCCCCCTCGGCCTGATTGGCGCCATGGCCCGGGTGATCGGCCTTGGCGCGTACGTGCTCGTGGCCGGTGTCGGCGTCGTTGCCGCCTACGCCGTTCGTGACTCCGCCGGCCGGGCTGCTGCGGTTGTGGGCGTCGCCTTCCTGCTCGTTGCACTGGGACTGCTGATGGCGGTCTTCGATTCCCATCGGCGGACGCTCCACGACCGCGTCGCCGGGACCATCGTCGTTCACATTGACTAGGTAGACCTCCCATGACAGTCGAAGCTGGCAGGCGCGAACGCCGGGGCCACCCGATGGAACGACGGAGGTTCGAGCGTGACCACTCGGCCGCCGGGCGCGAAGCCGCTCTCCTCTTTGCCGCCGCCCTCGCCGTACTTGTGCTCGTCGCCGCCGTCAGCATCCGGCAGGCAACCGCACCCGGCAGCGCCATCGGCGTGATCGAGGACGGCGTCGCCGCCACCACGGAGATAGACCTCCTGCTCGACCAGCATCTCGCCACCCTCCAGGAACAGGCTCGCAAGGACCAGGACCAAACCTACGCCCTTCCCGGCTTCCCCATTGAGGTCTTCCTCACCGGCGAAGAGCTGCTGGAGCTGGACCAGGCCGGCGTGCGCGACCTCCTGCTCCGCCGCTCGGCCCACTCCGTGTACGACCAGGGATTGAAACCGTTCGACCGGACCGGAAACCAGCAGGTGAGCTTCCTCTCGCTCCAGGGGCAGATGGACCTCGTCCTCGGGAACCTGACAGGAACGCGGCATTCCCAGGCGGGCATGGTGGCGCTGGTGGCAGGGCTCGCGTTTGCCGGTGCTGCCGTGGGTGTCTTGCTGTTCGCCGAAGGGTTCAGCGGTTTTCGCAAGCTTGGCCTTGCGGTTGCCGGCGGTGCGGGCCTCGGTCTGCTCCTGTCCGGGCTGGCCTGGTTCGCCGCCGGGCTGCCCGGCGGTAACGACCCGTTCGTGACCGAATTCCGCGACATCCTGCGGTCGCTCCTCGGGGTCCCAATTCGCGATTACGGCGTCGTGCTCATCGCCGGCCTGCTCGTGGCCGCGCTGACGCCCCTGGCGTCTTTGCTCGCAACTTCCGCCGAAACTACCCCCGTTGGCGACCCCGGCCACGAGACCGCGGGCGAAGAGGACTGGGAGTCCGGCGCCCACGCTTAGGGCAGGCCAGGGTCTCTATCCGGCCTGAGCCTGCTGGCCCGGCAGCCGTCCTCCAGCGGACAGCGGTCGCAGCCCGGCGCCCGGGCCGAGCAGATGCGCCTCCCGTGCTTGATTAGCAGCATGTGGAATGGGTAGTAGTCGGAAGGGTCCACCAGCTCTTCGAGGAGGCGGTGCGCCTGCTCGGCCGTCGACCGCGGAGGGATGAGCCCCAGCCGCCGTGCCACGCGTTCTACGTGAGTGTCCACGGGCAGGGCCGGCTTGCCCAGCGCGAAGAGCAGCACGCAGGCCGCGGTCTTGGGGCCGACCCCCGGCAATGCCAGCAACCACGCGCGCGCCCCCTCCGTCTCCATAGCGCGCAGGAACTCAAGGTCCTGGTCCCCGGAACGCTCGCCCATGGCGCGCAGGGCTGCCTGGATGCGTGGTGCTTTCTGCTCCGCCAGCCCTCCCGTCGAAATCGCCGCCACAACTTCGGCCTGGGGGGCGGATGCTATCGCCCGCCACGAAGGGAAGCGGCGCATCAGCTGCGTGAAGGCTCGCCCGCTGTTCGTATCGGACGTGTTCTGCGAAAGGATGGTCAGGACCAGCTCGGCAACCGGATCGCCATGACTCATCTGCTCCGGCCACCCGTAAAGCGGCGCCAGCCCCTCCATAACGGCGCGCGGGGAGAGCGTCATGGCACGCCGAGTCGCCGGGCCGCCATGGACGGCAGCAGCGGAATCCGCTGCAGTTCCCGGTGGTAGCTTGACTCACCCCTGTGAACCGCGAAAAACGCCTTCCAGAGCGGACCGATACTGGGCGCAACGCCGAGCCACGGCCCACGCAACCGGCGGAGAATGCCATACCCGATGTACCCCAGCAGGCGCGCCGCCCGCAGCTCCGGAGCGATCTCACGGTCCACCGCACGCTCATACGAGCGCAGGTCCCCTTCCCGTCCCGCAGCCCGCAGCACTTCCAGCGCGGCCAGGCGTCCCGACTGGATTGCGTAAACTATCCCTTCCTGGGTGAACTCGTCCGCCAGTCCCGCAGCGTCGCCCGTAAGCGCCGCACGCGGGGTGGCGATGGCTTCGCCGCCCCGGCGGAAGCGGATGTTGTGCCCGCGTGCGCTCACGACCTCCGCTGCCGATAGCCCCAACCGGCTGATGTAGTCCGTGAGCCGGGTGCGCATTGCCCTTCCCTGCCCATCGGGCAGCACGATTCCGATGGAAAGCGCGCCCTCCTTTGGGAAGACCCAGGAGTAGCCCCACGGCCGGTAGTCCATCTCAATCAACACGGTGTGGTCGAAGGTCGCGCGGCGGAGCGGCGGAAGGCGCAGCTCTACCTCCAACGCCGCGCAGGACGCCAGCCCGGCCCCGAGCCCCAACGACCTCGCCGTCACCGAGTTCGCTCCGTCCGCCCCGACCACGAACGAAGCATCGGCTTCGAAGCCTTCGCCACGCACCGTGACTCCCCTGCCGGTCTCTTCGACCGAGCGTACCATCGTCGCCGGCCGGAACTCCGCACCCGCCTCCTCCGCCCGCTCCAGGAGCAGCGCGTCAAACCGGTCGCGCATCACCATGTCGAGGAACGGCCGTCCCGAATCCCGTACGAAACGCACGCTGTTCCGAACCGAGATGTCGAAAAGGTGAACGCTCTCTTCCACCACCGCGTCGATAGGAAACGGCAGCAGGCCCCGTGTGCGCCGCGGGATCCCGCCCGCGCACGCCTTGTAACGAGGAAACCGCTCCCTGTCGAGGATGAGTACGCGCGCCCCCGCCGCGGCGAGATCGCGGGCCGCCATGCTCCCTGCCGGGCCTGCTCCCACCACTATCGCGTCGTACCGCGCCACGCTTTCGATTCTACGGGCCGCCCGCCACGGGCAGCCAGCCGCCGCTGCCGCTACGATGACACCATGACCGCAAAGGAGATCCGGCTCACGGACCTGGCAGGCTGCGGCGGCTGAGCATCCAAGGTGGGGCCTGAGGCCCTGGCGCAGGTGCTGTCGCCGCTCAATGGCCTGTTCACGAGCGAAAGCCAGCCCGGCCTCATGGTGGGGCTCGGCATCGCCGATGACGCGGCCGTGTTTCGCGTGAACGCGCGCACGGCCGTGGTGGCTACGCTTGACTTCTTTGCGCCCCTCGTCGACGACCCCTACACCTTTGGGGCTATCGCCGCCGCCAACGCCATGTCCGACGTCTATGCCATGGGTGGCGAAGTGGCCCTGGCCCTCAACATCGCAGCGTTTCCCCGCGACATGGCGCCCGAGACCGTCACCGAAATCCTCCGCGGTGGCGCCGAAAAGGTCGCCGAGGCCGGCGGTGTCGTCGCCGGCGGTCACACCATCTGGGATGAAGAACCCAAGTACGGCCTGAGCGTGTTGGGGCTTGTGAATCCCCGGAGACTCCTTTCCAAGGCAGGCCTGAAGCCGGGAGACCTCCTCTACCTCACCAGGCCGCTCGGAACGGGCGCTATTCTCACCGCCGGGCGGGCCCACGAAGCCGCCCGCCCCTGGGTCGACGGCGCCATCGCGAGCATGCTCCGTCTCAACCGTCACTCCTCCCATCTCGCACGCCAGGCCCGGCTGCAGGCCGCCACCGATGTGACGGGTTTTGGCCTTCTCGGCCATCTCTGGGAGATGGTGGAGCGTTCAGGCGTTGCCGCCGAGGTCGCGATCGATGCCGTCCCGCTGCTTCCCGGGGCGGTTGAATCCGTTGCGATGGGCGCCCACACAGGCGGCGAGCAACGCAACCGTGACTGGCTTGCCCCCCACGTGAGGATCAAGGGCCCGGCCGACGAACGCCCCCTGGCGCTCCTGTACGACCCCCAGACTTCCGGCGGGCTCCTCCTGGGATGTCCTCCCCGTCGCGCAGCGAAGCTCGAATCCGCGTTCGCGCGCGACGGCGAACCACTCTGGAGGATCGGCCGCGTCGTCCCCGGACCGCCGGCGATTGTCGTGGGTTGACCAGGAGGCGTCACATGCCCGTGCCTGGCAATTGCCGCGCAATCTTCGTCTGCCCGAGCCGTCCTGATGGCCCGGGGCCTGCATAGTTTGAACCACGCCCGGCCGTGGACTTTGCACTGCTGGACGATGCCGCGAGGCCCACGCTCCCGATAGGCAACCTGCAACCGCCGTGCCTGCCGTTCGCTGACACCAAGGAGCACGGCCGCGCCCTGGATGGTGATGAGGCCCGCTTCCAACCGGATGAGAACCTCGATGCGCTGTTCGTCCTTGGCGTTCAAGACCAGTCCGCTTTCTTCCATCAGCGGACATAGTCACCCGGCAGTTACTCGGGTCGTTTTCTCTCGGCAGCGACAACCGCGCGAACGCGAATTGTCCCTCCGATCGACGCTGCTATACTCGAACAGCGTCCCCCGGGCGGTGGAGGAGTGTTTGTGACGTCCGTTGCCACTGACTTCGAGACGGTCATTGGCCTCGAGGTTCACTGCCAGTTGAAAACCCGGAGCAAAATGTTCTGCGGCTGCAGTGCCAGCTACTCCGGCGCTGAGCCCAATACCCACGTCTGCCCCGTGTGCATGGGCATGCCCGGGGTGCTGCCAGTCATCAACGAAAAGGCCATTGAGCACATCGTCCTCACGGGCCTTGCCCTGAATTGCTCCATCCCCGCATCAAGCAAGTTCGACCGCAAGAACTACCACTACCCCGACCTGATGAAGGGCTACCAGATCTCCCAGTACGACCTGCCCGTTTGCAAGGGCGGCTGGCTTGAGATCGAGGCCGGCGGCGCCCCCCGCCGTATCGGCATCACGCGCGTGCACATGGAGGAGGACACCGCCCGCCTGGTCCACCGCGTTGATGCCGCCACCGGCGAGGCCTACAGCCTCATCGATGTCAATCGCGCCGGCTCACCCCTGATGGAAATCGTCAGCGAACCCGATATGCGCACCCCCGCCGAGGCTCGCGAATACCTGGTCCGCCTTCGCCAGGTGCTCCGCTACATCGGCGTAAGCGATGCCAACATGGAGGAAGGCGACTTCCGCTGCGACGCCAACATCTCCCTCCGCCCCGTGGGGGCCGAGGCCTTCGGCGCCAAGGTCGAAGTGAAGAACATGAACAGCTTCCGTGCCGTTCACGATGCGCTCGCCTTCGAGGAGAAGCGCCAGGCCGCCATCCTCCGGGCTGGTGGCCAGATTCCCCAGGAAACCCGCGGCTGGGTGGACGAGCGAGGCGAGACCGTCGCCCAGAGGTCCAAAGAGTACGCGCACGACTACCGCTACTTCCCCGAGCCCGACCTGCCGCCGCTGGCCTTCAGCCGCGAACGGGTCGACGCCCTCCGCGCCCTCCTTCCCGAACTCCCCGAAGCGCGTCGCAACCGCTTCCTCGCCCTCGGCCTGAGCGAACACGAGGCCGCCACCCTTACCGACGCCCGCGATCGCGCCGGCTACTTCGAAGAGGTGGTGGCAGCCCTGGGGAACGATCCCGGACGCGCGGCCAAGCTCGCCGCCAACTGGGTGCTCGGCGAAGTTGGCCGCTGGACGAACACAACCGGACAGCCGATCACGGCGCTCAAAGTCACTCCCGCCTCTCTCTCCCTACTCATTGGCATGGTGGAATCCGGCGCTATCACTGCGAGCGTTGCCAAGGAAGTGTTTGACCAGATGGCCGCCACGGGCAGGAGCGCGGCCGAGATTGTTGAGGCTTCCGGCCTCGCCCAGATCAGCGGGAGCGACGAACTGGCAGGGGTCGTTTCGAAAGTGCTTGCAACGAACGAGAAGGCTGTTGCCGACTACCGCGCGGGGAAGGAGGCCGCCGTCAAGTTCCTCGTTGGCCAGGTCATGCGCGAAACGCGCGGGCGTGCGAACCCCCAAACAGTCCAGGACCTTATCGCACGGGAGCTCGAATGAAAATGCTTACTTTCCCTAGCGATAGCCCGGGCCAATGGTATAATTCACACCGATGACGCTCGAACGCCTCCGCGACCATAGCGCCATCAAGTGGCTCTACCCCGGCATGCACATCAAGCGGTGGCTCCTGCTGCTTGCCTTTGGTGTGTCACTCATGGGGCTCGGTATCGCCTACCTTCTGCGCGAAGCCTACCTCTCCTACACCTTCCCCGGCGTCTTCTACTACCTCACGCTCCAGTTCATGCCCCGCTGGGGCCGCGGCGCCCTTTTCATGACGCTCTCGCTCTCCACCATCAGTATCGCCATCTGGAAGCTGAACGAATCGCTCCTCTTCGCCTTCGTCCGCCCCGACCGCGAAAAGAGCCTTTCTGAATCCATCTACAACAAGCGCATCCTCGGCCGCGGGCCAAAGATCGTCGCCATCGGCGGTGGTACCGGCCTCTCCCAGGTACTACGCGGCCTCAAGAGCTACACCAGCAACCTGACCGCCATCGTCACCGTCGCCGACGACGGCGGCAGCACCGGCCGGCTTCGCCAGGAGTTCGGTGTCGTCGCGCCCGGCGATATCAGGCAGTGCATCGCCGCCCTTGCCGAAGCCGAGCCCCTCATGACGAAGCTCTTCCAGTACCGCTTTACCGAGGGAAGCGGCCTCGAAGGGCACTCCTTCGGCAACCTCTTCATCGTTGCCATGTCTGAAGTCACCGGGAACTTCGAAGCTGCCGTCCACGAGACCGGCCGCGTGCTGAACGTCCGCGGCAACATCTTCCCCTCGACTCTCGAAGACGTCACCCTCAGCGCCCGCACCTCGGAAGACGAGGTCGTGCACGGCGAGCACAACATCAGCGAGCGCGGCGCCGCCATCCACGAGGTCTTCCTAAATCCCCCCTCCGCGGAAGCTCATCCCGACGCCGTGCGCGCGATTCTCGATGCCGACGTGATCGTCGTTGGCCCCGGCAGCCTGTTCACGAGCGTCATGCCCAACCTCCTCGTGGAAGGCATCCGCAAGGCCCTCGTCGCTTCCAATGCGCTCAAGGTGTTCGTTTCCAATGTCGCTACGCAGCACGGAGAGACCGACGGATTCACCGTCGGAGACCACCTTGAGGCCGTCGAACGCCACCTCGGGCACGGGCTGATCGATGCGGTCGTTGCCAATACCAACATGGTGCAGACCCTGCCCGAGGCATGGCATTCTGCACCCGTCGAGCTGGCGCGAAACGGCAACAGTATCCTCGCCGGCGTCCGGCTCGTAGAGGCCGACGTGGTGGCGGAGGAGAACCGCTACCGGCACGATCCGGCAAAACTCGCTGCTACCATCCTGCGCCTGTACTATGAGCGTGATTCGGCGCCTGCCAGCGCTGCCCGCCAGCGCGCCGACGAGACACTCCTCATAACGCGGTAACCCATGCTGAACATCCTCCAGATAGCCGTTTCGGTGACGCTCATAATCGTGGTCCTTCTCCAGGTGAAGGGCTCGGGGTTCGGCGCCGCCCTCGGGGGCATGTCCGGTGGTTCGGTCTTTCGCACCAAGCGCGGTCTCGAACGAACCCTGTTCCAGGCGACCATCCTGCTCGTCATCGTCTTCATCATGGTCTCGTTCTTGAGCGTCGCTTCTCAGTAGCCTGCCCATGAGCCGCCGGCCTTCGGGTTCGCGCCGCAAGCTCCTGGTCGCAGCCGCCCTCGTGATAGCACTTGGCGGTGCGGGCGCCGCCCTCGTTCTCGGGCTCTACGATGAGGACAGCAGCCTGGCGCCTGTGGACCAGTCCTACGTCGAAGGGGTCGCCGGAACCTGGAAGCGCATCAACCCCCTTTTCGCCAGCACCAACGAAGTCGACCAGGACCTCGTCCAGCTGGTTTTCGCGGGCCTCGTCCGCCTTGGACCTACCGGAGAGGTCCTTCCCGACCTCGCCGCTCTCCCCCAGGTCAGCGAGGACGGTGAGGCCTACACCTTCCGCCTCCGCCGCGGCCTGCGCTGGCACGACGGCGAACCCCTCACTTCAGCCGATGTCGCTTTCACGATCGCTGTCCTGACCTCGCCCGACTTCAAGGGCGAACCTTCCCTGGCCGACCCCTGGCTGGGCGTCGAGGTGGAAACCCCCGACGAGCTGACCGTCGTACTCAAGCTCCGGCAGGCCTATGCCCCCTTCCTCGCCCGTCATGCCACGCTGGGTATCCTCCCCGAACACCTGCTCCGCAACCTCTCCGGACCCGAGCTGCTCGAAGCGCCCTTCAACGCTGCCCCGGTTGGCGCCGGTCCCTACGTGCTCAAGTCGCTCGACTCGGCCGAGGCCGTGCTTGAGCCCTACGCCGAATACCACCTCGGCAAGCCCCAGATCGCCCGCCTCAGGCTGCGCCTCTACAGCGACTACCCATCGGCCCTTCGTGCCCTCCAGCAGGGAGAGGTCGCGGGCGTGATGTTCCGCGAAGGCATCACCGATGCCCAGCTCGCCGACCTCAACGCCATCAAGAACCTGGACATTGAACACCCCCAGCGCGGCGCCTACATCCTTCTCTACCTCAACAACGACCAGGCCGCATTCTTCCAGGACGAGCGCGTACGCCGTGCAATCTCCCTCGCCCTCGACCGCGAGCAGATCGTTTCGCGCGTGTACCGTGGCGTGGCCACGCCGTCCAGCTCCGCGGTTCCCCCGCAGACGTGGGCCTACGCCGGCCAGTACGACCTCGTTGAGCCCCGTCTCGAGGAAGCAAAGCAGCTTCTCCAGGAGGTGGGCTGGATACCCCACGCCACCACGGGAATCCTCGTCCGCGAAGGCGCTGAGTTCCGCATCACCATCCGCACCGACAACGACCCGCTGCGCGTTGCTGTCGCCAATGAAGTCGCGCGCCAGCTCCAGCAGATCGGCATCCGGGCCACCGTGGCCAGCACCACCTTCTCCGTCCTGCGACGCGACTTCCTTCAAGAGCGCAAGTACGACGCCGCCATCGCCGGCTGGGACCAGGGACCAGACCCGGACCCCTATTTCGGCTGGCATAGCTCGCAGATGGGCACCGCCGGCCTCAACCTGGCCAACTTCGCCGACGTCGTCGCCGACAGTCTCATCGCCCGGGGCCGTACCGATACCGATGTCGAAGTGCGCCGGGACAGCTACCGGCAGTTCCAGGAGGTCTGGCAGGAACTCTCGCCGAGCGTGGTGATTGCCTATCCGCGCTACACTTACGCCTATCCATCCGCGCTGAAGGGGCCGAACCCGGGCGTGCTCTTCTCGGCATCGCTCCGATTTGTGGATATCCACCGGTGGAAGTACTAGCGCCTCCCATCTTCCTTCTCACGGACTTCGGTGACCGCGACCACTACGTGGGCCACGTGAAGGCCGTCATCGCCGGGATCGCTCCGCGCGCGCCCGTGGTCGACATCTCGCACGGAATTGAGCCATTCGCCATCGATGAGGCCGCCTGGATGCTGGAGATCACCCTTCCGGTCCTGCCCGAGAGTGCCGTGCTGGTCGCCGTGGTTGACCCCGGCGTGGGCACATCCCGCCGTGCCCTGGCAGCCTGCCGCGATGGCCGCTACTTCGTTGGCCCGGACAACGGGGTCCTTACCCCCGTCCTGAGAGGTCTGCGTGGCCGGCACGAAGGAGAGTGCGACGTTCGCGAGATCACGGCCCCGCAATTCCAGCGCGCAACAGTGAGCAGCACTTTTCACGGGCGCGACATCTTCGCCCCCGTGGCGGCGCACCTCGCGGCCGGCCTCGACTTCCGCCGCGTCGGCTCGCCGGCGTCCGAACCCGTGCTTCTCCCGCCGTGCGAAGGCGAGCCCCATGGCTTCGGGCGCCTACGCGGCCACATCGTTCACATCGATCGCTACGGCAACCTGGTCACCACCATCCGCGCCTCGCAGCTCTTTCCGCAGTTCGTCATTGAGGCTTGCGGGTGCGAAATCGACGTTCGCGTGCGCACCTTCGCAGAGGCCCCACGCGGAGCGCCGTTCTGCCACGCCGGCAGCTCTGGCTTCATCGTCATCGCCGTGAACGAGGGAAGCGCCGCCGAGCTGCTGGGCGCCAGCCGTGGCGACCCCGTGCTGGTACGCGCCCGTTGAACCCCGCCGAGACCCGCGTTGTGCTCATGGGCACTCCCGCTTTCGCCGTCCCGTCGCTCAGGGCCCTCCTGGAGGCGCGCTACCAGGTGGTGGCAGCAGTCACGCAGCCCGACCGTCCGTCCGGCCGTGGGGGGCGTCTCGCGCCCCCTGAGGTGAAGCAGGCAGCGCTCGAGGCAGGGATCCCCGTCTTTCAGTTCGACACCCTCAAGGATGACGCCGCCCGGAGCGAGATCGAAGAACTCTCCCCCGACCTCTTCGTTGTCGCTGCCTATGGGAAGATCCTCTCCCGTCGCGTCCTCGCCATCCCGCGGCGTGGCTGTCTCAACGTGCATGCCTCTCTCCTTCCCCGCTGGCGGGGCCCTTCACCCATCGCGGCGGCCATCCTCGCCGGCGATGCCGAGACCGGCGTCTCTATCATGGAGATGGCTCCCGCCATGGACGCCGGCCCGGTCGTCGCCAGCGCGACTACACCGGTGCTGGCGAACGACACCACCGGTTCGCTCAGTGAACGGCTTTCCGTGCTCGGAGCCCGCCTCCTCGTTGAGACCCTTCCCGGCTGGTACGACAGGGCGATCTCCGCCGCTCCGCAGGAAGACCCCCTCGCTACCTACTGCCCGCTCCTCAAGAAGGAAGACGGCCACCTGCGCGGCGAGATGACGGCTGCAGAGGCGGAGCGTGCCGTGCGCGCCTACAGCCCCTGGCCCGGGGCCTACGTCCTCTACCGCGGTGAACGGCTTGGCATCTGGAAGGCTCATGTCGATCCACGGCGCTTGGAAGACGCTGCCCCTGCGGGCGCGTTCGCGGTCTGCAGCGGCTCTCCGGCAATTGCCTTCTCGAACGGCCTGCTCGTGCTCGACGAAGTGCAGCGCGCCGGCTCCCGGCGGCAGGCCGGGCCCGACTTCCTCCACGGCGAACGCGGTAAGCTTGAACCGTTGGCAACGCTGGCATGACGGAACCCTTCGACGCCCCGGAAGGTCCCCCTGCGGCTGAACACGCGAAGAGCCTTCTGCGGCTCCTCCCCGAAGAGACCGAGGAGCTTGTCACCCGCCTCGGTCAGCCGCGGTACCGTGCCGATCAGCTCTTGCGCGGCCTCTACGGAGGATTCGCGACCTCCATCGATGACATCAATGGGCTCCCGGCCTCGCTTCGCGCCAGGCTCGCCGCCGAAGGCTACGTGGCCGGTATCGCCCAGGAGGCCGGCCACTCGCAAAGCGAGGACGGCCTCACCACCAAGCTCCTCCTGCGCCTTGACGACGGGACCCTTATCGAGACAGTGCTCATGCAGTATCCCGGTGCGCCCGGCAGCCACCCTCGCTCTACCGTCTGCGTCTCGACGCAGGCAGGGTGCGCCATGGGCTGCGTCTTCTGCGCCACGGGGCAGATGGGGTTCGAGCGCAACCTTCGTGCCGAGGAGATCGTCTCCCAGGTGCTGCACTTCGCCCGGCTGCTGCGTGCGCGAGGTGAGCACGTCACGAATGTTGTGTTCATGGGCATGGGCGAGCCCCTGGCGAACTACGCCGAGACCATCCGCGCCGTTCGCCTCCTCACCGGCGCCCGCACCTTTGGCCTCGCCCGGAGGAGCATCACGATCTCAACGGTCGGCCTCGTTCACGGCATCGATCGCCTCGCCGGCGAAGGGCTCCAGGTAGGGCTCGCCATCTCCCTGCATGCCCCAAACGATGCCCTTCGCCAGGAGCTGATCCCAACGGCCACCCCGCACTCCGTGGGCGACCTCGTTGCCGCCGCCCGGCGCTTCTATCACCAGACCGGTCGCCGCGTGACCTTCGAATACGCCCTCATCGAAGGCGTGAACGATACCCCGGAGCTGGCAGCAGAACTCGGACGCGTCCTCCATAACCTCGGCGTCCACGTCAACCTCATCCCGGTGAACCCCACGGCCGGGCCGTTCGTTCGCCCGTCGCGCCAGCGCGTGCTCGCCTTTGAGCGCGCTCTTCGCGCCGCCGGCGTGAACTGCACCGTCCGCGTCGAAAAAGGGACCGAGATCGCCGCCGCCTGCGGTCAGCTTCGCACCGCAGCGGCGAACGCCTTCAGGAAAGCGCCTTCCGCCCCAGGGCGCGAATCCCCGTCAACAGCACCTTCCCCAGCGCCATCCCCAGGCCGATAGCCAGCGCCGCACGCAGGTCGAGCCACGTGTGCACCTCTCCCCGCACCACGGGCGAAGCAAGCACAAAAGTCCGAACTTCATCGCAGGCCACCGACTTCGCTACGACCGCCCCCGCATTGCTCTGGCGAATGGTTCCCTGGTCGAACGTGGCAAACGCGATGGCGCTATGGTCGACTGATGCCTGTTTCGCCCGCAGCCGCTGAACCGCGGCCCGTTCCAGCTGTGCCTGGCCGGCCTCGACGCTCCGCACCGCACTCCGGTCGATGGTTACATGCGTGGCCGCCAATGAGTCGACACGGTCGCCGGCCAGCTTTGATGCAGAAGAGCCGTTACCATTCACCAGGTTCTCCCTCCCCGAAGAGCTTTCACCGTAGACCGGGCCCCCAGAAAGCGCAATCCTCGCTTGTGGAATGCGCACCGCAGACTTCGACTTCTTCCTCCCGCCCGCGCAAATCGCCCAGGAGCCGGCCGAGCCCCGTGATGCCTCGCGGCTCATGGTCCTGCATCGCCAAACGCCCGACTTGGAGCATCTCCGCTTCTCTGAACTCCCCTCCCGGCTGCAGGCGGGTGACCTGCTCGTCGTCAACGACACGCGCGTGATGGCCGCGCGGCTCTTTGGGCGAAGAGAGGATACCGGTGGCGCCGTCGAAGCCCTGCTCGTCCGGCCCTTTTCCGACCTCCGCTGGGAAGTGCTGTTCCGGCCCGCCCGCCAGGCCGTTCCGGGGCGGCGATTCCGCTTCTCCACGGCCGATGGTGAGCTCGGTGGCGTGGTGGTGAGCCGCGACCAGGGTGTCGCACTCATCGACTTTGACCACCCCTTTGATCCGGGCACCGTGGGTTCGCTTCCGCTCCCTCCCTACATCACGGGCTACCGGGGCGACCCCGAGCGTTACCAGACCGTGTATGGCCGGTTCCCCCGCAGCGCAGCAGCGCCTACGGCAGGTCTGCACTTCACCTCCGAACTCCTCGAAAGGCTGAAATCGAGTGGCGTTCGCACCGCGGCGGTGACCCTCGAAGTGGGTCCCGGCACCTTCCGGCCCGTCACCGTTGAAGACCCGCGTGAGCACCACCTGCATCCCGAACACGTCACGGTCCCGGCTTCGGCTGCCGCGGCCATCCGTGAGGCCAGGGCCGAAGGCAGACGCGTCATCGCGGTGGGAACGACAGTCGTGCGCACGCTCGAGCATGTGGCCCGGGTGTGCGGTGAAGCCGTTCCTTACGAAGGCTGGACCAGTCTCCGTATGCTGCCCGGCGATGAGTTCCTGGTGATCGACGGGCTGATAACGAACTTCCACCTGCCCCGGTCGACCCTGCTCATGCTCGTTTGCGCCTTCGCCGGGACGGAACGCGTGCTCGATGCCTACCGCCTCGCCGTCCGCGAGGGGTACCGCTTCTACAGCTTCGGTGATGCCATGGCGGTCCTGCCTTAGCGCCAGGGCTCGCGCCGCCGCGGGCTACTCTTCTTCTTCCTCGTCCGGCTCATGGTCGCCGGAACCGCTGGCCATCGACGGTACCAGGGCGATGTCCTGGCCTTCGCGCTTCGGCTTCCGCGCGGGCACTGTCCTCAGCCGCTCGGCGAGAGCCTTCACCTCGCCGGTCGCTGCCGACTCGGGCAGGACCACGGCGGCCACGCCAGAGTCGCGCAGCACCCGCAATTCGGCCACCGTCACGTCCGCGCTTGCCGTCACCAGGAGCGGTGTCCCCGAAAGCGTCGCAAGACGGACGAGATCGAGCTGCGCCGCAAGGTTCATGTTCCCCGGCGAACGCTCCACGAAAAGGCCGTCGAGCCCCAGGGGTGCCATCGCCCGGAGCGTCGTGTCATCGAGCCGGTTGTCAACGGCTACCACCACCCCCATCTGGTCCGGGTCCACCGCGTCCGCGGCCGTGCCCTCAACGGTGCTGATCACGAAGTCACATCCCGCGCTGCGCAGCGCCTCGGCGCCGGCGCCATCGATTGCCGAGACCCACGCGCCCGCGATGACCTTCCCGCCTGCCAGCCCCTCTATGACGCTCCGCACGCCCTGCGCGTCAGCTGCGCATGCGATGGCCACATCCGCACCGGCTTCAAGCAACTGCCTCGCGGTCCCCGCATCAGGGGCGAGAGCAGCGAGCAGAAGCGCCTTTGGCTTCTCTCGCGAGACCGGCCCAAACCCGATACCCGCGTTCTGCGGCCGGCCCAGCCGGGCGATCATCTTCTTAAGCTGGCTCATACGTCCTCCGTTCCGCGGCCTGCCCGGCGACGATGCGCCCTGCTTTGACCACGGCATTGAAATCCTCGGGTTTGGAAAGGTTGCCGATTCCCTCGATAGGGTCGCCTCGCAGCACGAGCAGGTCGGCCGCCAGGCCCTCTTTGATGCGCCCGCATTCACCCTGCAGGCGAAGCAGGTCCGCCGCCCACGCCGTGGCCGCCAGGATCGCCGCGGCCGGGGCAAGGCCATGTTCGGCCATCCTAACCACTTCCTGGGCGTTATCACCCGGCCGATTGAGCGGGGTGCCCTGGTCGGTGCCCATGGCCACGCGTACGCCTGCCTTCAGCGCCGCCCGGTAGCTGGCTATGTGATCCTCCAGCACCTGGCGCGCCTTCTCCACCATGTACGGCGGGATCCCCGCAGCCAGCCCGCCGTGGTAGATGTGGTGCGGGGCGGTGAGCGTGGGCACCAGGTAGGTTCCACGCTCGCACATCAGTTCGAGCGCCTCGTCATCCAGCCACACACCGTGCTCAATCGAATCGACTCCCGCCCGGATGGCATTCTTGATTCCCTCTGTCGCCTGCGCGTGAGCTGCCACCACCCGGAAGGCCTTGTGGGCTTCTTCCACGCCCGCCCGCATCTCATCCTCCGTAAACGAAGGCGACCGCGGGTCCACCCCCGGGGTCATCACTCCACCGCTGGCGAAGAGCTTCACCGCCTTTGCCCCGGCCCGGAGCTGCTCCCGGACTCCCTTGCGCACCTCGTCTGGCCCATCCGCCTCGCGGGCGATGAAGCCGTGGCCGTGTCCGCCTGTCATGGTCACGCCCATGCCCGCCGCCAGTACGCGCGGCCCCTGGATGAGCCCGCTCTCGATGCCGTTCGCCAACTGGATATTGAGGTGTTCGGCGGCCCCCAGGTCGCGCACGGTTGTTATTCCCGAGTTGAGTGTGCGGCGGGCATACCCGGCAGCCTTCCACGCGCGGATTGCGAGCGGCTCGCCCCGCGCGTTGGTCATTTCGTTCGGTTCGCCGGCGCTCGTGATATGGACGTGACAGTCAATCAGCCCCGGGAGCACCCACATCCCGCGGCAATCCAGAACGTCCGCGCCGTTGGGAATCGCAGTCCCGGCGCGCACCGCTGATATCCGGCCGCCGGCGCACAGGACATCCACCCCCGCGCAAAATGTGCGGGCGTCACTGTCAAAGACCGCTCCCCCTCGCAGCAGGAGCGCAGGCTGGTCACTGGACATAGGAAGTCGCTCCGCACGTGGTCACGAGGTTCAATTGTCGCTGTGTCGCGCCGCTGGCGGCAACCCGGGTCCGCCCCGCTCTAACGCCGGGGCGAACAGAGCGCGCTCGTGCGCTACGCTGGACCTACCAATTCACTGGAGTAAACGTGAAGCAGTACCAGGCACCGCCTGCCATGACCATCGACCCGGCGAAGAGCTACACCGCCACCATCGCCACCAGCGCCGGGACAATGACCGCTGAGCTCTTCCCCGGCGACGCCCCGAACACCGTCAACAACTTCGTCTTCCTCGCCCGCGACGGCTACTACAACGACGTCATCTTCCACCGCGTCATCAGCGGATTCATGGTCCAGGGCGGCGATCCCACCGGCACCGGCCGGGGCGGGCCCGGCTACGACTTCGCCGACGAGCCCGTGAAGCGCTCCTATGCGCGCGGAACCATCGCCATGGCGAATCGCGGGCCAAACACGAACGGCAGCCAGTTCTTCATCATGCACGCGGATTACCCGCTCCCGCCGCAGTACACCATCTTCGGCAAGCTCACGGCCGGCGAAGAGGTCGTCGATGCCATCGCCTCCGCGCCCAAGGGCCCCGGTGACCGCCCCATTGAACCCGTTGTCATCCAGTCGGTCGCCATCACGGAAAGCTGATTCAGGGTGCGGACCGCGCGCCCGTGTCTTCCTCCCAACCGCGTTCTACAGCGATACCCGGCATTGGGTAGTGCTTTGTATTGAGCGTGATGATCCTGCCGCCTGTGAGGACCACGGTAGCTGCAAGGATGGCGTCGTTGACATCGATCCCATGCGATGAACGCCATTGTCGATAGAAGGTGGCTGCGAGGTCGACCACATCATCCCCCACCGGTTCGGTCTGGAAGAGGGAGAGCAACTCGAAGGTGGCAGCTTCCTCTCCCGCCTTCATGTGCATCACTATCCCGGCTCGCTGAATCGCGCTCATCCACATCTCGGTGCCCGGCGTGCTGATGATTCTGTCGAACAGTGCGACAGCGGCTCTATGCCCACGCAGGAGTCAGATCACCACATCGGCATCGAAGTACGTTCGCAAAGCTACGGTTGGGTGGTGATGCCTTCGTGGTGGCGCCATGCCGCACGAAACGATTCCTTCGCTTGCGTGACCGTTTCCGCGGGTGCTTCCTGGCGTGCCATGAGCCTGCGGCCCTTGCCAGGATCTCGCGGGCGCGCTCTCGGGATGTGTCAGTGGCCCGCAGCATGATGGCCTCTGCCAGGACCTGCTTCCTGGTGATGCCGAGGCGCCGCGAGGCATCGTCGAGTTCGTGAATCGCTTCCTCGGGCAAGCGGGTCGAAAACACCCTGTCCACCTCCGTAAGATGCCACGTCTTACGTCAGCTGAAGTCATGCGAGCCCGGCGCCTCGATCAGCCCGGGAAGCGGGCAGGCCCGGAACGATTCGGCAATGATGTTGGGGAAGCCGCTCTTCTCGTTGTCAACTCTTCCCCGCACGATGACGAACGGGGTGGCCCGTACCAGCTCTCGCTGCCTGTCCTGCAACGCCGTGTAGACCACCACGTTCGCCAGCCCGAACTCGTCTTCAAGCAGCATGAACATCACTCCGCTCGCAGTCTGGGGCCGCTGGCGGGTGACCACCATTCCCGCCATCTCCACGGTCATTCCCTGCGGAAGCCGGTTGGGGTTTCGTGGCCCGCCCAGGTGCAACGAGGTGGTCATGCCCTCGTGCAGGAGCGGCCGTACCAGTGCCATCGGGTGCGAACCGCCCGTCACCCCGAGCCGATCATAGTCCCAGGCCAGCTCCTGCCACGGCGATAGCGCCAGCAAGGCCACCATGTCGTGCTCGACCGGGAGAGGTAGCGCCGGCTGCATTGCAACGGCCTTCCTGCCCACACCTTCCTTCCCCCGCGGGGGAATGAGCAGCCCCAACTGCCAGAGTAGCTCCCGCCGGCTGAGGCCAGGATCCCGCAGCGCATCGGCCCGGATGAGCGCCTCCGCTTCCGCATGGTTCAGACGGGTGCGCGTCACCAGATCGTAGAGCGACCGGTAAGGGCCCCGTGCGTCCCGCTCCTGCACAATCCGCCCGGCCGTGGTGAGGAAGCCGGCGGACGTTCCCCGCATCTCCTGCCAGCCCCCCCCGATGCCCTTCACCTGCTGCAACCCCAGCCGTATGTCTCCCCCTTCAGGCCACGCCCCGGCGCGGCTGCGGTTGACGTCCGGGCCAAGGACTTCGATCCCGTGGCGGCGCGCGTCGCCGGTGAGCACCTCCACCGAATAGAAGCCCATTGGCTGGCTGTTGAAAAGCGCGCAGAAGTACGCCGCCGGGTAGTGGTAGCGCAGCCAGCACGATTCGTACGCCAGCAGCGCGAAAGCAACGGCGTGGCTCTTGGGGAAGCCGAAGGCCGCAAACGCCGCCATCTTCGCAAACGCAACCGCGGCTGCTTCGGCGCTAACTCCCTGGCGCTTCGCCCCCTCGAGGAACTCCGCGGCGAGCGCGCGCATCGCCTCCGCCGAACGCTTGCGGCTCATTGCCCGGCGCAGCCGGTCGCCCTGGCCCGGCGTAAAGCCCGCCACCGCGCAGGCGATCTGCAGCACCTGGTCCTGGTAGAGCACGTGCCCCAGCGTCTCCCCCAGGCAGTGCTCCAGCAGCGGCCCCAGCTCCGGGTGACCGTAGTCCACTTCGATCGGCTCCCCGCGCGCCAGCCTCTCGCGGTACTCCATGTAGGGCCGGAACGCCCCGGCCACGATCGGCCCGGGCCGGATGATCGCCACCTGCACCGCCAGGTCATCGATGTTCCGCGGCTGCGTGCGCGGCAAAGTCTGGATCTGCGCCCGGCTCTCTATCTGGAACACGCCCATCGTGTCGCCCGCGGTGATCGACGCGAAGATCTCCGGGCTGTCGTGCGCCACCCGCCCCAGGTCGATGCGCTTGCCGTGCACCTCCTCCACTATCTCAAGACAATCATCAATCGCCGAAAGCATGCCCAGCGCCAGGAAATCAATCTTCACAAACCGCGCATCGTCGACCGAATCCTTATCCCACTGGCAAACATAACGGCCTTCCATTCGTGCCGGCTCGACGGGCACCACCGACGACAGCGGCTCAGCCGAAATGACCACGCCGCCCACATGCTGGCCGATGTGCCGGGGAAAGCCCGAAGCCTCCTTTGCCAGCTCCACAAGGTCGCGCCAGGCAGGCGTGCTCAATAGCGGCCGCATCTCGGGCACCCGGCGGATCATCTCCGCCACCTCGTCGGCGTTGGCGAAGTGCCCCACCAGCCTGTTCAGCTTCGCGAGCACCGGCACGGGCAACCCCAGCGCCTTGCCGATATCGAGTACCGCATTCCGGAAGCGGTACGTGGGAAAGGCCGCCACCAGCGCCGCGTGCTCCGGTCCGTAACGGTCGTAGATGCGCTGCAGCAGCTCATCGCGAATGTCGCGGGGGAAATCCAGGTCAATATCCGGCAGCGAGTGGAGCTCATCGTTCAGGAAACGCTCCAGGTAGAGCTTGTTCTGTACCGGGTCAATGTGCGAAAGCCCAATGAGATAGCAGACGATTGAGCTCACCGATGAGCCCCGGCCGCGCCCCACGGGCCGCTCATCGGGCGCCAGCCTCGGGTCACGGCCCCGCCGCTCGTGCGCGATTTCCCCCACAAGCTGGAGGATGTCCCAGTACACCAGGAAGAAGCCCGCCAGGCCGTGCTTCTCAATCAGCGCCAGCTCACGCTCCAGCCGGTCGCGCGCCTCCTCGCGAATGTGGGCCGCGAGCGCTTCGTACTTCCGGCGAAAAGCCCGCTCACAGACACCCCGCAGGAAGCTGTCGAGCGTCGCCCCTTCCGGGACCGGGTAATCGGGGAGGCGATAGGGCAGGTCGCGCGTCAGGTCGAAACTGCACTGCCCCGCGATAGCGACCGTATTGGCAATCGCCTCCGGGTAGCGTTCGAACTGCCGCGCCATGGATTCGGGCCGCTTCAGGTAGAACTCGGAGTTCGCACGCCGCTCCCGGTGCGAGCTGTCGAGCGTCAGCCGGTGACGAACGGCCACGAGCACATCGTTCAGCCGGTGCCGCTCGCGCACGTGATAGTGGGCGTTGTTTGTCGCCACCACCCGCAGGCCGGCGCGCTTTGCAACCTCAACCAGCGACTCCACCCGCCGTGTGTCCCCGTAAACATCGTGGTGCTGCAGCTCAATGAAAAACCGCTCCCGGCCGAACACATCCCTGAACTCCCCGGCGATGCTGGTAGGGCTGCGGGGTGCGCCTTCCTCCTTCCTCCTCCCTCCTCCCTCCTCCCTGCTCCCTGCTCCCTCTGCCAGGCGCGGGATCTCACCCTGCGCGCAGCCGGAGAGCACGATGAGCCCCTCGCCGTGCTCGAAGAGCCACTCCTTCTCGATGAGCGGCGAATCCTTCCCGTGGGCCCGGTAGGCCCGGCTCAGCAGGCGGCAGAGATTCCGGTAACCCTCCACGGTCGCGCAGAGAACCGTGAGGTGCGAAGGAGAACCGGGGGAGGCCAGCGTGATCTCACATCCGGTGATGGGCTTCAGGCCCCGCTCACGGGCCGCCTTCGCGTACTCCATCGCCCCATAAAGATTGTCGTGATCGGTGAGCGCCATCGCCGTGTAGCCCAGCGCCACGGCGCGGCCGATCAGTTCGTCGGGAGAACTCGCTCCTTCGCGCAGCGACCAGCAGGAGTGGGCGTGGAGTTCGGCGTACGGCAGCGAGGACATTGCCCGGCCAGTATAGAACAAATGTTCGAAGTTCGCATCGCTACCCTCGCCCAAACCTTGCCCGGAACTCCTCGTGCGGCGGCACCGGCTCCCCCACCACATAGAGGAAGTAGTAGACGCCGAACGCCCCCAGGTGCTTGAAGCGCTTCGGCATCTCTTTCACAAGCACCTCAAACCCGCCCCCATTGCGGAGGTAGTTCGCGAACCCGCCGTACTCGTGGTCAAGCGCGAGAATCGCCGCAGCGTTGTGCACGGTCGCTTCGATCTTGCGCCGGTTGCGAATGATGCGTGTGTCATTCGTCAGCCGGTCGATATCGTCCGGCGAAAAGCCGGCGATGGTCTCCGGGTCGAACCCGGCGAACGCTTCCCGGAAGCCCGCCCACTTCGCCTCCACCACCTTCCAGCTCATCCCCGATTCGAAAACAGCCATGGATAGCGTCTCCAGGTAATCGGCGAGCTTTGTGGGCGTAATCTGCGGCGGCGGCTGCATGCGGGCAGTGTAGGGCACGGGCCCCTGCGTGCGCTCATGGGTACGCATCCCCTGCGCGCCTGGCCTTCTCACGCTGATTGAGCCCCGCGCTTCGCCGGGTTCACCCGGGGAGACCGCGGCCCCTCATAGCTCTGCGCGTACCAGGCGTTCTGCGCTGCCAGATCGCGGTAGAGCGTCAGCCGCCGGCCCCCTTCCATCTCGACCACGAAGTACCGGCGCGCGATCTCGTCGCGCCACCACTCGTCGTCGATGCGCCACGTATCGTGGATGGCCACCACGGGCTTGAACACGCCCCTCCAGAGCACTGCCTTCGGTTCGCCGCGGTTGTTCTCCTCCACAGCCACAGGGTCCGGCTGGTTCAGGGGGCGAAGGCGCTCATTCCCTTCCCCGGGCTTTCCCCCTACGGCCGGTAAGCCACGAGCGCCTGCTGCCGTTCGGGGATCCTCGACCATGGTTGCACCTCCACAATGCGGTAGACCTGCGGCTCGCCGGCGCGTGCGTTGAGCTGCTCAATCGCCTCGGCGAGCTCCTTCTGCCGGCGGGGCCCAATGGGCCACAGGTTCGCCTGGTGCCCGTATTCGCTGCACAGCCCCGAAAGAGTCACGCCCACGGAAACGGCCGCCGCTGCCAGCTGAAGCCGCTCAATCTTCCCCTTCACCACGAAGAGCATCCGCGCGGCATCGGCCGTGGGCTCACGAAAGACAAACCGGCGGGCCACCGTCTCGCCGTTTTCCAGCCCCAGCCGCCAGTCGAGCCGCCGCAGCGAATGCCCCCGCACCTCGGGCCTTTCGAGCGCCCGCAGCAAGAGCGCGCGGGTGGCCACCACAAGCGGTTCCGAAAGGGCGCTCGGCGCCGGGAGCTCCACCTCCCCGGTCACCCGCACCTCCAGTGCCTGCGGCACTACCACACTGTCGTCACGGCCGCGCGCCAGCTCCCATGCGCGTGCACCGTCGCGGCCGAACTGCGCCTGCATGGCCGAAAACGGCAGCTCCGCCACCTGCCCCAGCCGCTCCAGCCCAAGGAGCCTCAGCCGCTGGTGCATGGCTGCCGGCACAGGCAGAACCTCTACGGGAAGCGGCGCAAGGAAAGCCCCCGCGCTTTCACCGGAAACCAGGAGGGCCCCAATGGCGGGCCCGGCGACAGCTACCGCCCCCGCATGAGCCGTGAACACGGAATCGGCGGCGGCCAGGTGTACGGGCAACCTGCAGGTCAGCCTGACCGCCTCATACAGGTCGCGGAGGTACGCCTCGGCGGTAACCCCCGCCAGCCGCTCCAGGCCGCGAATATCAACGTGCGCGTGCCCGGGGGCAATCGCCTCGATCACCGGGCTGTGCCGGCACAGCACATCGAGGATCGCCTCCGCCTCAGCCGCAATGCTCGATTCCTGTAACGGCAGGAAGACCGCCCCCGGGCAGAGCGAGAGCGCCCGCGGGAGAGTCATGCCAATGGCCACGCCCGCCTTCACCGCCTCCTGCGAGCACGCCGTCACCTGCGCCTGCTCGCCCGGAGAACCACCGATGATCACCGGCCGTCCGCGCAGCCGGGGGTTGTCCCGCCGTGCCAGCGCCACAGGAAACTCGGGAACAACCAGGCAGACCACGTTCATTGGACCTGCCATGATAGAACAAATGTTCGGAAATAACTACTGCTGCAAGAGCCTCGCCCGGGAGGTTCTCAGGGAACCAGGTGGACTCCCGAAGGCTCCTGGGTGATGCTCGCCATGAGCGTATCAACCTGCTTCAGCACCTGGGCCACTTCCCCATCCGGAACAACCACGACACCGGGCGCACCCGGAACCACGTAGCCCGGCAGAATACCGTGAGAAACGCAGAACCGGTCCGCTTCGGCCACAACCGAAGCAAGCGAGGGCTGGCCCTCTCCCGCCTCCTGGTGGTGCTGGCCAATGGCGGCGCAGATGTCCGCCGGGAGTTTCCATTTCTCAGCGAGCAGTCCGCCGAGTTCGGCGTGGTCATAGCCCAACTGCTCCCGCTCGACCTCTTCGATGCTGCGCCCGCTGCGGATCGCTTCCGCAATCGCCTGGTCCAGCCCCGCCGGGTCCGCGTGGAACATCGCCATGCGGCCAATGTTGTGGAGCACGCCCGCCGTGAAGGCGCTGGGCACATCGAGCCTTCTCGTCCGCCCGGCAAGGTCGCTCGCCCGGAAGGCAACGGCCAGCGAGTGGCGCCAGAAAGCGTCGATACGAAAGAGCACATGCAGCGTGTCGGCCGGGTAGGCGCCCGTGATGGCCGTGCTGATGGCGATATTGCGCGCCTGCACAAAGCCCAGCACCACCAGCGCCTCCTGTACGGAGGTGACTTCGCGCGAACGGCGATAGGCGGCCGAGTTGGCCACCCGCAGCATCCGCGCGCTCAGCGCCGGGTCGGCGGAGACAACGAGCGCCAGCTGCGCGGCCGACGACTTCGGGTCCTGCGCAACCTGCATGACGCGCAATGCCACCGCCGGGAGCGGCGGCAGGGCGTTCACAGCCTCCAGGATTCTGTCCCGGGCGAGTGCGGAACCATTTGCATGCGCTGGTCGAGGCATCTCGGCGTCCTTGGCGGCAATCCTTGACGCTATCTTGGGCGCAAACACCACCCGGGGGGATAGGGGTTCGCCCTTGCCCGGTTCCCGGAAACCCCGAGAGAGCGCCGCGCTACAACGGAATGTTGCCGTGCTTCTTGGGCGGATTGCGGTCGGCCTTGTTCTGGAGCATCTCCAGCGCCGAGATGATCTTCGCCCGCGTCGCCCGCGGGTCGATCACGTCGTCCAGGAAGCCGCGCCCTGCCGGGATGTAAGGGTTCGCGAACTTCTCCCGGTATTCATCAATGAGCTCCTTGCGGCGAGCCTCCGGGTTCTCCGCCTTCGCAATCTCCTCGCGGTAGACAATATTCGCCGCCCCGTCGGGCCCCATTACCGCCACCTCGGCCGTCGGCCACGCATAGTTCATGTCGCCCCGCAGGTGCTTGGACGACATCACCAGGTACGCCCCCCCGTAGGCCTTGCGTAGCACCACCGCGATCTTCGGCACCGTCGCCTCGCTGTAGGCGAACAGTAGTTTTGCCCCGTGCGTGATGATGCCGTTGTACTCCTGCGAGGTGCCCGGCAGGTAGCCCGGCACGTCCACCAGCGTCACCAGCGGTATGTTGAAGCAGTCACAGAAGCGAACGAAACGCGCTGCCTTGCGGCTCGCGTTGATATCAAGCGACCCCGCCAGGTGCATCGGCTGGTTGCACACAAACCCCACTGTCCGGCCACCCATGCGCCCAAGCCCCACCACAATGTTGGGCGCATACCGATCGTGAACCTCCAGGAAGTCCCCATCGTCGACAATGCGATAGACCACGTCGCGCACGTCGTAGGGCCGGTTGGGCTCCGCGGGGACAATCGTGAGGAGGTCCTCCTCCGCCCGGGCCGGGTCGTCTCCTGCGGGCCGGTAAGGCGGGTCATCAGCGTTGTTCGAAGGAATGAACGAAAGCAGGCGCCGCACTTCGGCCAGCGTCTCCTCCTCGCCTGCCAGGGCAAAGTGCGCCACGCCCGACTTCATGGCATGCACGTCGGCGCCGCCCAGCTCTTCCTGCGTCACTTCCTCCCCGGTCACCGAACGCACAACATCCGGGCCCGTGATGAACATCTGGCTTGTGCCCTCGGTCATGAACACGAAATCCGTGATGGCCGGGCTATAGACGGCCCCGCCGGCGCACGGCCCCATGATCACGCTGATCTGGGGCACAACGCCGCTCGCCAGGGTGTTCATGGCGAAGATTTCGCCGAACCCCCGCAGGCTCTCGGGCCCATCCTGGATGCGTGCCCCCCCGGAGTCCTGGATGCCCACGATCGGCGCCCCGGTCATCATCGCGAGGTCCATCAGCTTCAGTATCTTTTCCGCCACCGCTTCGCTTAGCGAACCGCCCAGCACCGTAAAGTCATAAGAAAAGACGTACACCGGCCGTCCCTCGACTTTGCCCCAGCCGGTGACCACGGCCTCGGGGCCCACCGTCCCTGCAGCCGAGCCACGCGGGCGCACAAGGGCGTCAATCTCATCGAACGTGCCCGGGTCCAGGAGAAGCTCAATCCGCTCGCGCGCCGTCAGTTTCCCGCGCGCATGCTGGGCCTCTATCCGCTTCGGTCCACCCCCCTGCGCGAACTCGTTCTTCATTTCCAGGAGCTGATCGAGCTTCTGCTGAGCGGTTAGCTGTTCGGACATTGCGGATACCTCGGTGTCTCGCATCCCGTGCGGGGCGGATTGCCGCGGCGAAAAGAACCCGGCCGCCCGCTGCGGGGGCCGGGTCAACGGAGCTCGCGGTGCCCGCATCCTAGCATCGGAAGGGCTTGGAAACTACGAACAGCGCGTCTCCACCTCCCGCTCAGGTTCCCGCCGAGTACTCCGTGAGCAACCGCGGAAGCTCAGCCGCAAGCGCGCCCCGCCGGAACACCCCGGCAAGTCCGTGCGCCCGCGCGCTCGTGAACGCATCAATGAGTGTGTGTGGCGCGAAAACCACGGTCCGCATTGGGTCGAACGCGCTGGCAAGTGCGCCCGCGTCAATCGAAGCGGAAGCGAAGTCGGCTATCAAGAGGTCCGGCTGGCCCACCGCGTCGAGCGTCTCCGCCTGCCGCGCCCGGTGCCCCATGGCCCCCGCTATCCCCTCAACAGCGGTGAAGAACATGAGGTCGCGAGAAAGCACGCACACGTCCACGCTTAGACCTTAGCACGGCCTGCCGCTTGCGCCCGTCATGGCTCAGCGGTCGGCGGTTGCAACCAGGTCGAGGAAGTTCGTCAGCATCCGCGCCGTGGCGCCCCAGATGAGGTCTTCCCGGTACTGGTACGAGGGAAGGACGATCTCCCGGCCGTTGATGATCCGCCTGTCCGGTACAAGCGTCTCCGGGCGCCGCAGGTGATCCAGCCCCACTTCCAGCAGATAGTCGACCTCGAAATGGCTGAAGCGCCACTCGTACGGGTATCTCTGCAGCCAACCCACGTACGGGGTCACGCGGAACCGGGAGAGCGTCAGGATGTCATCGAGCTGCCCCAGCACCTCTACATCGGCGGGCAGCACGCCGATCTCCTCGTGCGTCTCGCGCAGCGCGGTGTGAACCAGGTCGCGGTCGCCGGGGTCTTTCATCCCGCCCGGAAAGCTCACCTGCCCCTTGTGCGTCTCCACATGGTCAGTGCGCTTCTGGAAGATCACGTGCACCTGGCTGCGGTGCTCGTACAGCAGCAGAAGGACCGCGGCGAGTGGCGTGCCCGGCTCCGCCTCAATGGGCTGCGGCTCGTAGGCCGCCAGCGCCGCCCGCAGTGCGTCCCTCATGCCAGTCCGCTTGCCAGGTGTCTCCGGCGCGTGGATTCCTTGAGTTCGTCCCAGATGCGCTCATTCAGGCCGGCTGCGGCCTCGCCGGGTGTGGTCTCCACGGCCGCATGGACATCGATCAGCAACGACCGCAGCCGGTCGTTAACGGCCTGCAGGGCCGATACGTGGAAATCGTGTTCGTGCATGTCGGCCGTCTCGGCGTCGATGCGAGAGCGCAGAGCCTGTTCTGACACTGTATCGCGGGAAGCTGCCAGGAGGGTGCGCACGGACCGGTTCTCCTCGACCAGCCGCGAAGCTGCCCGGTCGAACTCCTGCGCCACCATCGAAAGCAGGGCCGCCGAGAGCGTGAGCGTCTGGCCCGCAATGGGCGTCCGCACTTCCGGCATGATCTGCATGATGAGCTGCCCGGCGATTCCAAACAGGACCTTCGGCGTATCTGGCCTCATGCCCCCCTCCCCATGGCACGCAACATAATCTCATCCTGGAAGTTGATTAGCCAGTACGAGGTGAAGGGCATCATCAGCTCGGCCGTCTTCCCGTCCTGGAACGAACGCGCTCCCGTCAGCCAGATGGCCTGGCCTTTGACACTGCCGAACACATCCCACCAGTGCAGCGCTTCCCGGTTCACCTTTGTCCCGGAAGCCTCCTCGTATATGCGGATGGCGTCCTCTGCCCAGATGATGCCGCCCTTGCGCCCGTCCCGGGTCCACTCCCACGCCTCCATGAACGACCAGGCCAGGTCTTCCAGCGGGTCGCCCAGGTGGGCCATCTCCCAGTCGACCACCCCATGGATCCCCTTCACCGTGTACAGGAAGTTCCCCACCCGGTAGTCCGCGTGGACAACGGTGACCCGGTCCGGTGGTGGCGGCGGGTTCGCCCTCAGCCAGCGAATGGCGGCGCGCGCGATGGGCTGCGGGCTCAGCTCGTTCTCGTTGATGACCTGCTCCCAGTGGTCCAGTTCCCGCTTCCAGCATTCGCCCGGAGCAGGGGGCGCGAGCACCTCTTCAATCGCGGTTCCCTTCCAGTCAAAGTCATGGATTTCCGCCATGATCTCGTACATGCGCCGGGCGATGGCATCGCGCACCGGGGCATACTCTGCGTCCTGTATGCGGGTCGTGTTGGAGTCGCACCCGAGGATGCGCTCCATGATGAAAAACGGAGCCCCCAGCGCCTCGGAGCCGTTCTCAATCCAGCGCATCCGCGGGACGGGCACGCCGGAGTCTTCAAACGCCCGGTAGAAGGCGTACTCCAGCTCCCGCTGGCTGGCGAGCAGGCTTGCCGGAGGGTCCTTCCGCAGGATGAAAGCCTCGCTCCGGGACTCCCCGTTCTCCTCCCAGGCCGCGTCGAACATCCACGTTTCCCGCGAGGCGCCCCCGGGAATGCGGAACACGTTCGAAATCGCCATGCCGGTGGAGCCGGGTATCTTCGATGTCAGGTACTTCGCAAGTTCAGGTTCCACGAACCGGAATCCTGTGCACCATGGCGCCTGCTGTCAATGACAGCGGACATACTCGCCCGGCACGCATCGCCTGCTCCCGTCAGAGGGTGCCCTTGGTGCTCGGAATGTCGCCGCCGCGGCGCGGGTCGATGCGCGTGGCCGCGTCCAGCGCCCGTGCGAAGGCCTTGAAGCACGCCTCCGCCTTGTGATGGTCGTCGGCCCCGGCCATCGTCCGCACGTGTATGTTGGCTCCCGCCGCCGCAGCGAACGACTCGAAAAAGTGGTCAAACAGGCTCGGCGCCAGCCCGCCGACATCGCGGCCCAGCAGCCTGAGGTCAAGCACCGCGTAGGGCCGGCCGCTGAGGTCAACGGCTGCAAAGGCGAGCGCCTCGTCCAGCGGCATATAGGCCGACCCCGAACGGACAATGCCCGCCTTGTCACCCAGCGCCTGCGCGAACGCCTCCCCCAGCGCCAGGGCGCAATCCTCCACGGTGTGGTGCGGGTCCACGTGCAGGTCGCCCGCAGCCCTTATCTTCAGGTCAAACACGCCGTGCTTGGCGATGTGGCTGAGCATGTGGTCGAAAAAGCCGAGCCCTGTCTCCACGGAGAATCTCCCGGAACCATCGAGCTCCAGCTCCAGGGTGATGTCGGTCTCAGCAGTCTTGCGGGAGATAGCGGCCTTGCGCGTCATTCGGCCTCCACGGCACGCAGCGCTGCAAGGAGCCTGTCGGTGTCTTCAGGGCGCCCGGCGCTGATGCGAATGTAGTTCTGCAGGTCTGGCCGATCATAGTAGCGCACCAGCACCCCCCGTCGGCGAAGAGAGGCGGCGACGCCGGCCGCGCTACGCCCCTTCACCTCGAACAACACGAAGTTCGCGCAAGAGGGGAGCGGCGTCATCCAGCCCAGGGCGCCCACCAGCCCCGCCATGCGCTCCCTTTCCGCCACGATGCAGCGCACCGTCTCGAAGATCTGCGCGCGGTGTTCGAGTGCAGCCCGGGCCGCGGCGTCGGCCGCCACGCTGACGTTGTACGGCTGCTTGATGCCCATCATGAGCCGCGCCAGGTCCGGATGGCTGAGCGAATACCCAACGCGCAGCCCTGCCAGCCCGGCCCACTTGCTGAACGTCCGCAGGATGACCAGGTTCGAGTGCTCGTCAAGCAGGGGCGCCGCCGAATCCCCCGAGAATTCGATGTAAGCCTCGTCGATCACCACCAGCGCATCCATGCGGCAGAGCCGCTCCACTTCGGCGCGGCTCAACAGGTTGCCCGTCGGGTTGTTGGGCGACGCGAGGAAAACCACGCGGGCGCCGCCGTCCACGGCCCGCTCGATCGCGGCCAGGCCGGGCTCGAAGTTGGCGCCCCGGGGCGACTCCACAACCCGCGCGCCCGCGATCTTCGCCAGGAAGCCGTACATCCCGAACGTAGGCGTGGCGGTCACGATGGTCCCCGGCCCGGCGAGACGGATGATCACGTCGATCAGGTCGTCCGCGCCCGCTCCGGCTACGACCTGCCCGGGCGTCACGCCCGCGTACTCCGCGATCGCCTCGCGCAATGCTCCCTGCCCGGGGTCGGGATAGATGTGCAGCGGTGCACTGGCAATGGCCTCCCGCACTTCGGGGATGACGCCGTACAGGTTCTCGTTCGCATCGAGCTTCACAAGCTGACCGGCGGGCACGCCGATCTCCCGCGCAAGCACGTCGAGCGGCTTCACCGGGACGTACTCCTCAAGGTCCTGGAAATCGCCGCGGACAAACCGGAGGGGTCCGGCCTCGGCGCTCACTAGCGGCCCTGGATCCGTCGCTCGACGGCCCGCGCATGGGCGGTCAGGCCCTCGGCGCGGGCGATAACGCTCGCAGCGCGCGCCAGCTCCTCAGTCACCTCATCGGGAACGTTGACCACGCTCGTCGTCTTGATGAAGTCGTTCACGCTCAATGGCGAGCTCCAGCGCGCGCTCCCCCCGGTGGGCATCGTGTGGCTCGGACCGGCCGTGTAGTCGCCGATCGCCTCGGGCGAAGATTCGCCCAGGAAGAGCCCACCCGCGTTGCGCACCTTCGCCGCGTAGGCCATGGCGTTGTCCACGAGCAGGCAGAGGTGCTCGGGCGCATAGTAGTTCGCCAGCTCAATGGCATGGTCAATGTCGTTCACCAGGATGCAGCCACCGCGGTTCTCCAGCGATGCCCGGGCGATCTTGCCCCGCTCCAGGTCGCGCAGCTGCCGTTCTATGGCCACCGCCACACGCTCCGCCAGGTGGTGCGAAGGCGTGAGCAGAATCGGGCTGGCGAGAGCGTCGTGCTCGGCCTGGGCCAGCAAGTCACAGGCCACCATCTCCGGGTCGGCGCTCTCGTCCGCAATAACGACGGTCTCCGTGGGCCCGTAAATGGAGTCGATGCCGACATCACCGAAGACCTGCTTCTTGGCGATGGTGACGAACAGCCCGCCCGGGCCGGCGATCTTGTCGACGCGCGGCACCGTGGCCGTGCCGTAGGCCAGCGCGGCGATCCCCTGGGCGCCCCCTGCCCGGAACACGGCGTCCACCCCGGCGATGTCGGCCGCCACCAGCTTCACCGCCGGCACGGACCCGTCAGGGAGCACCGGGCTTGTCATGTACAGCTCATCCACGCCGGCCACCCGTGCGGGGATAGCGCACATAAGGACCGTGCTGGGCAGCGGCGCCCGCGTGCCGGGCACGTAAACCGCCACGCGCTGGATGGCCCGCGTCAGCTGCCCGAGCCCGCCCTGGTTGAAGTCGAAGAACGCCCCCCGCGCCTGCTGCTCGTGGTAGCGGCGCACCCGCTCGGCAGCGAATTGCAGAGCCTCAACCACCTCGCTGTCGACTTCGTCGTAGGCGGAGCGAATCTCGGCTTCCGTTACGCGCAGTTCGCCGGTTTGCGCGCCATCGAACTTCGTGTTGTAGAAACGCACGGCGTTGTCGCCGTCGTCACGCACGTCCCGGATCACCCGGCGCACCACTTCGTCCGGTGAGAGCTCCTGCCCGAACGTGCGAAAGATGGTCTCCCGCACGTCCATCGGCAGCTCTTCAGTTTCGAGCGGCTTGCGTGAGAGAAGGAGCCTCCGGCCCTCCTCGGCGTTGCGGATTATCCGCATGCAAGGTACCTCTCAACCGCCATGCCGGCGGCTTCCGTCGATCGTTGCACAAATGCCTCAATCTCCGCACTTGTGATGTGCGCCACCGTCTCGTCTAGCAGTTCCGGCAGCGAGTCGAGGAACGACCCCAGTGTCTCACCCTCTTCGAGTCCGCTGAATCGCAGGTGGTTCGAAATCATCCCCCGCATCCGGTCCCAGTCCATGTTTCTCTGCATCACCTCAACCGTGAGCAATCGCCATCTCTCCAGCGTATCCGGCTCCACAAAGCCGGCGTCGATGTTCTCGACCGTGCACGCCAGCGCGCTGCAGATCTCACCCTTCAGCACCGGGTCGTTGCTGTATGCCCGTTCGAGGTCGAACTGCAGCAGCCTGTCCATCACATTCGCACGGATTGCTCCCCCCAGGGTTTCGTGCTGGGCGAAAAAGCGCCGGTACACCCCCGTGATGTACTGCTCATCCATCACCAGGTGGCTGATATAGCCCGCCACGAACGCGCGCGTCTCCGGGTTCAGGCTCGCCGGGTCGAGAAAGCGCCCGTGTTGCGCCAGGAAGGCCCCCACCGAATCCTGGTGGTCCGGCCCCCCAAGGTCGAAGAAATGCGTGCTGAACCGGTCCTGGCGCGTCAGCAACCGGATATCGGGCGTGGTGGCTCCCAGCAGGTAAGACCCGGGACACCCGGCAAGATCCCCCGATGCGACCTCCCCGGCTATCCTCCGGGCCAGCACCATGTGAAGCGTGATCGGTGGCATCAGCTCACCGCCGCGGCGCGGGCCGCCTTCTCAAGGCGCGCCAGCAGATCTGCCAGCAGGTCAGTCCTCTCCGTCACGGCCTCGCGGCGAACTATGACACAGTTGGTCGACTCCATGAACGGGTCAAGCATCTTTAGCCCGTTTGCGCGGATGCTGGTTCCCGTCTCGGACCCCTCAATCAGGATGTCGGCGTCCTCGGGAACAAACCCCTCGCTCGCCCCGCTGATAGGGATTACCTGTGTGTGCGCGAGGTGGTGGTCGCGGGCAAAGGCCTCGGCCAGCGCCGGGAACTCGCTGGCGATGCGAACAGGTCTGCCAAGCCGGTTCCAGGCCCGCACCGCCTCTGCCGTGCTCTCGGCCTCGAAGCTTTCGTCCACAACCGGGCCGATCTTGTAGCGGCTGCGGCCAAGATCGACCGCCATCCGCACCGGCGAAGAGGGAAAGCGGCAGAGGTGGTCGGTGAGCCAGTCAATACCCGTAACGCCCATATCGAACGCGCCCGTGGCCACCAGCGCGGGCATATCCTGGGGGCGGAGCACTTTTATCTCCAGGCCATCGATCCCGGCGGCCGGCCTGCGCACGAACGTCTTCTCCTCGTAGCCCTCGAACGTTAGACCGGCGTCGGCAAGGGCAGCCCAGGTGTGCCGCTGGGCGTGCCCATCCGGGAGGGCAAGCCGCACAACCGTCGTGTCCCGCCCAAACGTCTGGAAGGCGCTCGCGCCCCCCACGTCGGGCAGGTCCATCGAGCCCTTCTCTCCTCCCAGGAACTGCCCCAGCTTCCCAAGCAGCGGCGAGAGGTCCTTGCCCGCAAGGGAGTCGGCGTTCGCGATCAGGGCCAGGCCCCCTTCGTAGATGCAGTGGAGCGGCACGAGGCCCTTCCTCTGCACCTCCTCGGGCCCTTCGGCCGGCATTACCACCAGCTCCGCGTCCTCCGGCGGGTAGGCGTCGGCCGACCCGAACAGGGGCAGCAACCGGTACCCCGGAATGCGAAGGTGCACACCCACCAGGTCGGCGAGATTGGGGAGCTCCGAGGCCACTCGTGCCCCGGCAAGGGACCCGGCAGGAGGCACGCGCCCCGCTACCGCCCCCGATTGGGGCGAGGCGCAGAGCCAGACCTTCATAGCCGCGCCCGGCAGCGACCCTACCTGCACGACGCGCTGGAGGGGAAAGCGAATCTGCAGCTCCGAGACCCACACGTCGCCACAGATGCCAAGATCGTAGTTCCCCAGGGCAACCTGGATGGGGATGTCCTTCTCGCGGAAGACGCGCAACGTCAGACGCTCCTCCGCGACCACTGAGCGGAGCACGCGTGAACCGGGCTCATAGCATTCGGCGCCGATACCCGCCTCTTGCAGGAGCGCCCCAACGGCCGGGCGTGGATCCCCGGTGGGCAGCGCGAGCCGGATTGTCATTTGAATTGCAGCAGCAGCCCAACGACGTCATCGAGGGCGGCCAGCTTGTGCTCGCCGGCGGGCGTGCGGGCGACAAGGCCATCGGCAGAAACGCGCACCGCCATGGGCGCATTCCCGGCATCCGCTGCGAGGGCGGCCGCGATTCCGCTGCGGTGCAGCGCGCGCGCAACAGAGACAGCGCGGGCCATATCGCTCTCTACCGCCGGGACTATGGAGACCACCAGCGGCGGGCGCGTCGAAGCCGAGATGTGGCCCGCCAGCTGGGCCGCGTCGAGGCCGATGCCACAGGCACTTTCCGGTGTCCCGGGCCCCGCAGGACGGTAGCGTCCGCCGCGGCCCCACGAATGGCCCCCGCCTGCAAACTCGAACACCGCGCCCGTGTAGTACTCGAAGTCGTGGGGCAGGTTCAGGTCCACCACCACCGTCCGGCCCGCGCCGGAAAGCGCGGCGCCAATGCTGCGAAGCTCGCGAAGGGCCGCGGCCGCGCCCGGGAGCCCCGTCGCCAGTGCCTCCAGGTTGTCCAGCAGGGGCACGCCCCCCCGTTGCAGGGCCACATCGAGGAATGTGGAAACCCCGTCATGCCTTGCCGCGGCGGGCCGGAGGGCCGTCAGCCCCTGGGAAGCCACACCCGCCGAAAGCCCGGCTCCGTCCCCCTCACCGGGGTCGAGCGCCTCGATCACTGCCCGGGCGATGCCGATGTGCGCGATGCGAACTTCAGGCTCCAGCCCAAGGCTGTCGAGGGTCTCGCAGGCGACGGCGGCAATCTCGATTTCCCCCACCGGCGATGGCGCGCCGAGATATTCGATTCCCAGCTGCCAGTCCTCCCTGTCGTCGCTGTCACTGAAGCGGAACACGTTCTGGACGTAGAAGAGCCGCGCCGGAAATTCGATACCCCCCTGGGCCGCGGCCCGGGCCACGGGAATGGTCGAGTCGGGCCGCAACACCACTCGCTCGCCGCTCCAACCGTCCCAATCGAGAAACGTGTACACCCGCGAGAGCATCTGCGGGGTGAGCGCCCCCGCGACTGTGAAGAGGCCGTAGTTCTCTATCGTCGGAGTCCGGATCTCTTCGTAACCCCAGCGCGCAGTTGCCGCTCGGAAGGCATCCTCAACCCGCCGGAAAGCGCGCATGTCCGCAGGCAGCAGGTCGCGCATCCCGCGGCATCGTTGTGGAGGAGCCATCTGGAGTGAAGACATGTCGGTGTACCGGACATGATAAGCCGCGCCCGCTTAACCGGCGAAGAATGCCCCTTCCGGCCAAACGGCGATCCCGCGCCCATCCGCAACCCGTATACTCGTTCCCGGGGCACTCTCATGAAGTTGCTGCGCCGGGCGGTCGCGCTCTTGCTGCTGGTTGCCGGCCTTGCCGCCGCCTGCGGCGCCGCCACCGCCGACGAGGCTGTACACGTCCTTACCGCCCGGGGCACAGTCGGGCCCATCATGGCGCGCTACCTCGACCGTGGCATCGACCGCGCCGAAGCCAACCAGGCGAAGCTCGTGGTGATCCAGCTCGACACCCCCGGCGGGCTTGATTCCTCCATGCGTGAGATCATCCAGCGCATCCAGCGTTCAAGTGTGCCAGTGGCCGTCTACGTGTCGCCCGCCGGCGGGCGCGCCGCCAGTGCCGGCACCTTCATCACAATGGCGGGCCACTTTGCCGCCATGGCGCCCAATACCTCCATCGGCGCAGCCTCCGCCGTCAATGCCGATGGCAGTGACATCGAAGGCACACTCGGCAAGAAGGTCGAAAACGACGCCGTCGCCTACATCCGCAGCATCGCCGAGCTGCGCGGACGCAATGCAAACTGGGCCGAGGAAGCCGTGCGCGAAGCAGTCGCCGCCACCGCCAATCGTGCCGTCGAACTTGATGTGGTCGACTTCGTCGCCGTCGACCTCGATGACCTCCTCTCCCGCATCGATGGCCAGACCGTCGAGCTCAGGCCCGGCGCCAGCGTCCAGCTCCAGGGCCTGGCGGAAGCGCCCATCGTCCGCACCAACATGACCGGCTGGGAGCGCTTCCTCGACTTCCTTGCCAACCCCACGCTGGCCTCTCTGCTCATTACCCTGGGGTTCCTGGGCCTCATCTTCGAACTGGCCAACCCAGGCCTCATCTTTCCCGGTGTAGCGGGCGTGATCGCCATGGTTCTCGGTTTCATCGGGTTCGGCGTCATGCCCGTCGATACCGCCGGGCTGGTGCTCATCGCCCTCGCGCTGGTCCTCTTCGCCCTCGAACTCTTCGTTCCATCCGGGGGCATTCTCGGCGCCGGGGGTGTCGTGGCCCTTGTCCTCGGGGGCATCATCGCCTTCCGCGATACCCCCTCCGAGTTCCAGCCCTCGAAAATCTTGCTCGGAGTCCTGGCGTTCTTCATTGTCGGCATGTTCGTCTCGCTCGCGGTCGGGGTGGCCCGCGTGCGCAGAATGACCGGCGACATCGGCACTGCCGCCCTTGTGGGCAAGGTGGCCGTCGCCCGCACGCCGCTTTCGCCCGATGGGTTCGTCTTCATCCAGGGCGAACGGTGGCAGGCTTCGCTTGAAGAAGGCGCCGCGCAGCCCGGCGACCGCCTGCGTATAGTCGGCGCCGAGGGGCTGCGCCTCAAGGTGCAGAAGGAGAAGGCTCAATGACTCAGCAACCGCCGGGAACCGAAGGGCTGCCGCCCGGAGAGTATCCAACCGGAGCAGGCTCAACCATCGTCAGGGCCCTGCTTCTCGGCCTGGGGACTGTCCTGGTCATCCCCCTGCTGCCTTTTTCCGTGCGCATCGTCAAGGAGTACGAACGAGGCGTTATCTTCCGCATCGGCCGCCTCGTGGGTGCGAAGGGCCCCGGCCTCTTCATCATGCTTCCCTTCGTCGACCGCATGGTGAAGGTCGACTTGCGCACCATCACGCTCGATGTCCCCGCCCAGGAGGCCATCACCCGCGACAACGTCACCGTCAAGGTGAACGCCGTCATCTACTTCCGCGTGGTTGAGCCCACCGCCGCCGTTGTGCGCATCATGGACTACGTCCGCGCCACCTCCCAGATTGCGCAGACCACCCTTCGCTCAGTGCTCGGCCAGTCTGACCTCGATGAGCTTCTCGGCCAGCGAGAGCAGATAAACCAGCGGCTCCAGCAGATCATCGACGAACAGACCGAGCCCTGGGGCATCAAGGTCTCAACCGTCGAAGTGAAGGACGTCGAGCTCCCGAGCACCATGCAGCGCGCCATGGCCCGCCAGGCCGAAGCTGAGCGCGAGCGGCGCGCCAAGGTCATTGCTGCCGACGGCGAATTCCAGGCCAGCGAACGCCTCAAGGAAGCCGCCGTGGTGATGGCCGAAGAGCCCATCACCGTCCAGCTCCGCTACCTCCAGACGCTCACCGAGGTGGCTGCCGAGAACAACAGCACCATCGTCTTTCCCGTGCCCGTCGACCTGATAGAGATGTTCATGCGCGAACGCGCCGAGCCCAGGGGCTAGCCTAAGGAGCGTGCTCCCAGTCGAGCATCAGCACCTCCACCTCGTCACCCGGCTGCGCCCCCGGCACATCTTCGGGGATGATTGCGAGGCCGTTGGCGGCGCTCATGCTGGTGAGCATTCCGCTCCCTTGCGCTCCCGTCAGGCTCGCATACCAGCGCCCGTCGTCTCCCCTGCTGACGATGCAGCGGGCAAAGAAACGGCGCCCGTCCGCATTCCCCACCGCGTCCCGCGTGATCGCGCGGACCACCGGCCGTTCCCAGTCGCTCCGGCCGAGCATCTTGAAGATAGCCGGCCGCCCGAACAGCTCGAACGAAACCATCGAGCTGACGGGATTGCCAGGCAACCCGAGATGCGGAACCTTCCGGCCCCCCGGCGCCTCGAACGCCCCGAATGCGAGGGGCTTTCCCGGCCGCATGCGCACCGTCCAGAAGTCGATGGCACCTTCGCGTGCCAGCACGTCTTTCACCACATCGAAGTCGCCGCGTGATACGCCAGCGCTCGTCACCAGCATGTCCGCGACAAGCCCCTCGCGAATCCTGGCCGTCATCTCTTCGACTGTGTCACGGGCGATTCCGAGCAGCCGCGGGATACCGCCAAACTTCTTGACCTGCGCCGCCACGCTGTAGGCATTCGAGTCGTAGATGTGCCCCGGCGAAAGGGGCGTTCCCGGTTCGGCTATCTCATCTCCGGTCGAAAGGATGGCCACCACGGGCCGCCGGTAGACCGGCACTTCTACGACCCCAAGGCTGGCCAGCACTCCCACCTCGGCCGGGCGCAATACCCTGCCGCCGGGGACGACCACCTGCCCCATGCCAACATCCTCACCGCGGAACCGCACATTCGCCGCTGGCATCGCCGCCTTGAACACCCGCACGCTCGAACCCTTCGCGGCAGCTTCGCCCACCCCCCGCAGCGGTTCATCGGTCTCCTCGAATGGCACCACCGCATCGGCGCCCTGCGGGATTGGCGCACCCGTCATGATTCGCACCGCCTGGCCCGGTCCAACTTCATGCTCGAACACGTACCCGGCCGCCAGGTTGGCAATCACGCTCAGCGCAACCGGGGCCGCCGCAGATGCTCCGGCCGTATCCGCCGCGCGCACGGCGTAGCCGTCCATCGCGGTGTTGTCGAGGGGAGGAATGTCAAACGGCGCCACAACGTCTTCGGCGAGCACCTGCCCCAGCGCTTCCAGCACCGGGCGGCGCTCGGCGGGCAGCCTGCCGAAAAACGCGAGGATACGCTCACGCGCCTCGTCGACGCTGATCATGGCCTCCCCGGGTGTGGTCATTCCGGACTTCCGAGCATGGGCCGTCAGCAGACAGCGCCACGAATTGCAGCCTGGTCAGGCGAGGCGCACCGCCAGGCAGGTCGTGGTCCGCTGCACACCCGAGACCTTCTGGATTGCATCGGTGATGGCGTTTCCGAGCCGGTCCAGGTCATCGGCCTCCAGTTGCACGATCACATCGTACGGGCCCGTAACGGTGTCTACCGCCGCGACCCGCGCGCCGGGGTAGTTGAATTCCGTGATGGCTGCGCCGACAGCCTTCGCCTTGCCGACGTCCGTCTCGATAAGGACATAGCCGCGAACGGCCATTGGCGTACCTCCCATCGTTTGGCTGCTGCTGGGCATGATCGAGAAGCGAGCCGCGCCCTGTCAAGAAGCCCGGCCGGGAAGAGACTGTCTCCCTAAACCGGCGCCCGGCCCAGCTTCGCCTCCGCGTTCGCGATGATCTCTCGTGTCCGGTCGATCATGTCGGGGCTGACGCTCACGCTCGTGGCGCCCCATTCCACAAGCTTCTCCGTTATCTCCGGGTAGACGCTTGGCGCCTGGCCGCAGATGCCAACCGTGATCCCGCGCCGCCGCGCCACCGCAACCGCCGTCTGGATCGCCGCCATCACGGCGTCGTCGCGCTCGTCGAAGGTGTCTGCGAGCATCTCGCTGTCGCGGTCACACCCCAGCACCAACTGCGTAAGGTCGTTTGAACCAATCGAGATCCCGTCGATCCCGACATCGATGAACTTGTCCAGGATGATGACGTTCGAAGGCACCTCGACCATCATCCAGAGCTTGAAGTCATCGCCGCGCACCAGGCCGTGCTCCGCAAGCAGCTGCTTGACGCCCTTCAGCTCGCCCGGCGTGCGCACGAACGGCACCATGACGTACAGGTTGCTGTGCTCGCGCCGCACATCCTTGAGCGCGTTCACCTCAAGGGCGAAGATGTCGGGCTCCTTGATGTAGCGGCCCGCACCCCGATACCCGATCATCGGGTTCTCTTCGTTCAGCTCGTGCTTCGCCCCGCCCCGCAGGTTGGCGTACTCGTTCGTTTTGAAGTCTGTCAGGCGATACACGACCGGGCGCGGCGCGAAGGCCTTGCAGAACTGCTTGATGCCCTCGGCGAGCTGGCGCGTGTACTCCTCGGGCCGCCCCTCTTCGATGAACGTCCGCGGGTGCGTGCCAATCTGAGCGACGATGAACTCCGCCCGCAGGAGCCCCACTCCGTCTACGCTTCGCTGCGCGATGACCTCGGCAAGCTCGGGCTCCGCCAGGTTGACGTAAAGCTTCGTCGTTGTCTTGAGCGAAGCGGACTTCGCGTACCGCTCCTTCTGGCTCTCCGCCCATGCCAGGCGTGCCTCGGCCCGTCCGTCATGGATGTTCCCCCGCGAACCATCGACCGTCACCTCACGCCCCACGGGTAGCCGCTCCAGTGCACCCGTGGCGCCGACCACGCAGGGAATCCCCAGCTCGCGGCTAACGATGGCCGCGTGGCACGTTCGCCCTCCGCGTTCCGTAACGATCGCCGATGCGCGCTTCATGGCGGGCACGAAGTCCGGCGTGGTCATCTCGGCCACCAGCACATCGCCCCGCTGGACAAGGTCGATCTCGTCCGGGCTGTGTAGCACCCGCACGGCGCCAATGCCCACACCCGGGCTCGCCGGCTGCCCGGAGAGGATGACCGGCGCAGTCTCCTCTTCGCCCTCATCGGCGTGCTGTTCACGCATGGTGGTGACGGGACGCGCCTGGGTGAGGTAGAACTTGCCCCCTTCGTACGCCCACTCAATGTCCTGGTGGTGGCCGTAGTGCTCCTCCACGTCCCGGCCGATGCGTGCCAGCTCACGGATCTCCTCATCGGTCAGCTTTGGCGTGTCCACGAGTTCGGGGGCCACGGGCAGCCAGGCGTTCGCCTCCTCGTGCGCGCCATCCGAGCCCGGGCGGCGCGCAATCATCTGCTCCTGGGAAATCGTGTGCTTGCTGGCGATCTGGAGCGATTCCTTGTTGACGATGTACAGGTCGGGAGAGATCTCCCCCGAAACAATGCCCTCGCCCAGGCCGTACACGGCTTCAATCGTGATCTTCGTGCCGTCCGAAGTCACCGGTTCGACGGTGAACATCACTCCAGACTTCTCGGACTGGACCATGCGCTGCACGGGGACGGCAAGTCCAACCTTGAGATGGTCGTAGCCCGCCTCCTCCCGGTAGAAGATCGCTCGCGCCTCGTAAAGGGACGCCCAGCAGGCTTGCACCGCGCGAACGACGTTCTCGGGGCCAACCACGTTCAAAAAGGTGCTCTGCTGGCCTGCGAAGCTCGCCTCGGGCAGGTCTTCGGCCGTCGCCGAGCTGCGCACTGCCACCGGTCCTTCGCCCAGCTCGTGGTAGGCCTGGCGGATCTCTTCGGCGATGTGCGGCGGCATGGGCGCCGCGATGATGCGCTCCCGGATGCGCGCTGCCCGCTCCTGGAGCGCCTTCGTGTCGTGAGTGTTCAGGCCGAACAGCTCTTTCTTGATGAGCGGCTCCAGGGCGTTCTGGCGGATGAAGTGAAAGTAGGTATCGGCCGTCACCACGAAGCCCGGCGGCACGGGGATAGAGGCTCGCGTCAGTTCGCCAAGGTTCGCACCCTTGCCGCCGACAAGCCCGAGGTCCTCCCGCCCGACCTCGGAAAACCATACGACCGACCTGGTCATGCTTACCATCAATACCTCCGGGGTCCCTTCATAGCGACCGCCGATAGCTCGACCCGGTGATTATACCGCACCCCCGGGCTCCCCAAGTGCAATCGCATCAATGCTTCCGATACGCGGCGCTGATGCCGCCTTTCATTCCACCGTCACCGTTTTCGCCAGGTTGCGCGGCTGGTCCACATCGCACCCGCGCCGCAGGGCAATGTAATACGAGAGGCACTGTAGCGGCAGCGTCGCCACGAAAGGCTCCACGAACTCCGATACCGCCGGGATGAACACCGCGTGGTTGGCCAGCGCTGCTACCTCCTGGTCCCCCTCGCTCGCGATTGCCAGCACCTCACCACCCCGGGCCTGGATCTGCTCGACATTTGAGATCAGCTTCGACCGCAGAGCATGTGCCGGCGCCACCGCCACGGTGGGAAACCCCCGGTCGATGAGCGCGATCGGCCCGTGCTTCATTTCGCCGGCTGCATAGCCTTCGGCGTGAATGTAGCTGATCTCCTTCAGTTTCAAGGCCCCTTCCATCGCCACCGGAAACGCCAGGCCGCGTCCCAGGAAAAGGAAATGCCGGGCATCGTAGAAGTGGTTGGCAAGCGTCTTGTAGGGCGCGTGGTCCTGCAGGACGCGCGCTGCCGCGTCGGGCAACCGTGCCAGGTCCTGGATGTGGTCGCCCAACTGCCCGGGACCCAGGTGCCCGTTCGCCTCGCCCAGCCGCAGGGCCAGCGCGTATAGCGCCACCATGGCCGTGGTGAAGCACTTCGTGCTCGCCACTCCCCGCTCCAGTCCCGCCCGGGTGTACACCGTGCCGTCCGCCACGCGCGTGGTCTGTGCCCCCTCCGTGTTGCAGATCGTCACCTGCATGGCGCCCTTCGCTTTTGCCACCGCCATCGCCTCGAGCACGTCCACCGTCTCCCCCGATTGGCTGACCGATACGACGAGCGTACCCGCGCCGATCACGGGGTCGCGGTAGCGGAACTCGCTCGCGTTGTCCGTCTCCGCCGGCACGCCCGCGAGCCGCTCGATGAAGGCCCGGCCCACCATCGCCGCGTGCAGGCTGGTTCCCATGCCGATGAGAATCACCCGCCGCACTTCGCTCAGCCGCTCCGAAATCGGCCCCAGGTCGTCCAGGTGGACACCGGCAGGCTCAAGCGTCACGAGGCTCCGGATCGTGTCGGAAAGAGCCTCGGGCTGCTCCATGATCTCCTTCAGCATGAAGTGCTCGTACTGGCCCTTGAGTGCGCTTACCGGGTCGATTGGCACCCGTCGCGGTTCGACCGCCGCCGCCGAGCCATCGCCATTGATGAACGAAGCCCCGCTCCTGTCGACCCGCGCCAGCTGCAGCCCGGCCAGGAACGCCACCTGCTGGGTGTGGGGAAGGATCGCAGCGAGGTCGCTCGCCACGAGCATCTCCCCCTCTCCATACCCGATTACCACACCCCCTGCGTTGCCGACCCGGGCCGCCACAATGGCCCCCGGTTCCGATGGACTCATCGCTACGATCGCGTGCGATCCTTCCAGTTCGGCGATCGTGAGCCGCAGCGACTCCAACAACGAAAGCCCGGACTTTGTGCGCTCCTCCAACAGGTGCGCAATCGTCTCCGTGTCGGTCTCGCTGGCGAAGGCGTGCCCGCGTGCAATGAGCGCGCTTCGCAGCGCCGCGTAGTTCTCCACGATGCCGTTGTGGATCACCACCACCTCACCGCCGCAGCTCGTGTGCGGGTGGGCGTTCAGGTCGCTGGGCCGGCCGTGCGTGGCCCACCGTGTATGCCCGATCCCGGTCGTCGCTTCGCTCCCCGGAGATGCGTCGAGCGCCGACTCCAAGTTCGCGATCTTCCCCACACGCTTCGTGATCTCCACGCCCTCTCCGTCCGCGGAGCCAAGAATCGCAATCCCGGCAGAGTCATAGCCGCGGTACTCGAGGTCTCGTAAAGCCCTGACGAGGATGGGTGTCGCCGGCCGCGAACCGGCATACCCCACAATTCCACACAAAATGCGAACTCCTGTTGCTGGGGCCCGTCGCCGGACCATTATGGGAGCACGCTGCGGCAGATCTCCGCCACCCGGTTGCCCGGGAGTTACGGGGCGATTGCTGACTGCCGGTTGAAGGAAAGCGTGAAGGGAGTGCGAGTCCCTGGCACGTGGCGCTCATTTGTCAGCCGGTTACCCGTGCTGGTTTGTCTGCTGCCTTTCGACCGTGCCTGCCGGGGGGCCACCCGCCGAGTGCTTCGATTCTGCCCCCACCTCGTCATCCGTCTCCGCCGACGGACCTGGCGCTTGGTTGATCCTGCGCTTTCCCGCGTGCGCTGTGCTTGTCTCTGTTGCCATCACCTCCCCTGCTGTGTCCAGCCAGTCTGGCGCAGGCCTTGCGCGCCCGTCAATGCCCTTCGCTAGCTCTCCGCCCGCTTCATCCCCGCAAAGCCGAGGAAGTCATCCTCCCATTCCAGCACCCTCTGGATGAGGGGCGCATCAATGGCGAACGGGTTTGCCGCGATCCCGCGCATGCGAAACTCCTCCTCCAGCACCCGGGCAATCTCGCCCGGCTCGCGCGAATGCACGCCAAGCTCCCGCTCCGTCGCGAGGATGAGGTCCACGACCTCACCGGCGATGTACACGCCTTCCTCCTGCAGCTGCTCCCAGATCCAGCCGGCGCATTCGTCAAAGAGCGCCCCTTCCAGCTTCTTCCCGCTGTTTCCCGTCACAAGACCCTCGCAAGCACCAGTTCCAGATTTCCCCCAAGCATCGGGCGCCACGTGATTTCGGTGAAGCCTGCTTCCCGGAGGAGCCTGTTGAGCCCCGCACGCGTGATCAGGTGGCTGCCCCAGAGGAGCTCCTCGTACTGGAACTGGATGGCGGACCGGGCGCGTTCCTCAAGCGCTTCAAGCGGCGTCGCCGGGTAGTACTCCTCAAGAATCAGCAGCCAGTGCCCCGGCTTCAGCACCCTTCGCACGGCTACCAGCGAAGGGAGACGTGCCTCAAGCGGGAACTCGTGCAGCGAGAGGAAGAAGGTGGCGGCGTCGGCGCAACCCTGGGGCAACGAATCGAGCGCGGCCGCCTCCGCTCGCGCCCGCCCCGAAAGCCCGGCCGCTGCAATTCGCTCCGTCGCCTCCGCCACTGATACCTCATCGAGGTCAATCCCCAGGTAGCGAGCAGCGGGAAGCTGGTCGCACAGGCGGACGCCAAGCCCGGCGGCTCCGCACCCGGCATCGAGCAGCAGCCCGCCGGCTGCGAGAGGCCCTGCGATTTCAGGGAGCTCCGCGAGCAGGCTCCCGGCGAAGATCTCGTGCATGGCCAACGTTTGCGCCGCGATGTTGCGAACAAGCGCCAGCCCGTGCCGCCCCGGGGGCCGTGGCTCGCCCTCGCGGAAGAAGCGAGGCAGCTCCGTAAAGTCGGTCCCCAGGAAGCGGTGGTAAAACTCGAAGAGCGGGGCCAGGTAGAACGGCGTTCGCGGCTCACCCACAAGTTGCCCTGCACCTTCGGCAAGGGCGACATGGCCCACGCCGGCAGGTTCCAGCAGGCCATGGTGAACCAGCGTCATGGCCCAGACGTTGACCGCATGCGGGTCAAGGTCCAACGCGGCGGCCAGCTCCTCCGCTGTGGCCGCACCCTTTTCGCGGAGCGTCTCAAAGAGCCCCAGCTCGATACCGGCCCCGGTCGCCGAGACGGCGATCACCCCGTCAAACCACGTCCTGGCGCGGATCAGGTGCCCCAGCGCAGCCTCGTTTTCTCCCATCCCGCGCAAGCGTACTTTCGCGAGGACCGCGGAGCCAGCGTTCCCGCCCCGGGTCGAAGGTCTAGAATCGGGGGTGATGTCTTCCCCCGGCAACTCCGCGATTCCCGCTGCCGGGCCTGTGACGCGTCCCCGCCCCACGGGACTGGTGCGCTTTGCCGCGCGCCTGCCGGTGCTTCTCTACCGGCTCCGCCTCGGCCGCCTCCTCGGCCGGCGCTTCATCCTCGTCCGTCACCGGGGGCGAAAGACCGGGAAGCTCCGCCACACCGTGCTCGAGGTCGTCCGCGTTGATAGCGAAAGGCGTGAGATCATGGTCGTCTCGGCCTGGGGAGAGCGTGCCGAATGGTTCCGAAACCTCATGCACCAGCCCGCCATCGAGGTGCAGACCGGCCGAGACCGCTTCCAGCCGCTTCAGCGGTTCCTTGATTTCGATGAACGGGTGATTGAGCTGGACAGGTATGCCCGCGAGCACCCCGCCGCTGCCCGGACCATCGGCCGCTGGCTCGGCGTCCCTTTCGACGGCTCCGCGGAGGCGACCGCCGCGCTGGCCCGGGCCGTCCGGATGGTGGCCTTCCGCCCGGCAGACCCCGGCGAAGGACGTGGTTAGAGCAGTTTCCAGAGGAGCACTCCCGCCACCACGAGTCCATAGGCGATGACGGCCACGCGCAACCAGCGCCGCCCCAAACGCCGTGCCACGCCCACGCCAAGGTAGCCCCCCGCGACCGAGCCCACCGCCATCACCGCCGCCGGTGCCCATTCGACCGGCCCGAACGCCACGAAGTACACGGCTCCGGCGCCGTTGATGATGAGCGAGAGTGCGCCCTTCAGCGCGTTCGACCGCTGAATATCGTCGGGGAGCAGGAGCCCAAGCACCGCGAGGGTGAGAATGCCGAGCCCGGCCCCAAAGTACGCCCCATAAATCGCCAGGATGAAAACCGAAAGGTGAGCGAACGCGGGCACCTGCTCGTCGTGGCGGGCGGCGAGCCGCTGCGTGGTCGAAAACTGCGCCAGCCGGTCCTGCCCCGCCATCAGCGCGCAGGCGAAGAGGATGAGGAAAGGGACAACCACGTCGAAGGCGGACTGCGGCGTTGAGAGGAGGATGGCGGACCCGGCGATCGCGCCCAGCACGCCAGGGACCGCCAGGGCACGCACTCGCCTGCCCTGTGTACGAAGCTCTGCCCTGTACCCGAACGAGCCGGCCGCGTAGCCGGGCCAGAGGGCGACCGAGTTCGTCACGTTCGCGGCTTTCGATGGGTAGCCAGCGGCCAGCAGGGCAGGAAAGCTCACCAGCGAACCACCGCCCGCTACGGCGTTGATTGCACCACCGGCAAATGCCGCCGCGGCAAGCCCGGCCACCTCAATCAGGCCCATCGCCGTTCACGATCGCCTGTCACAAGCGTTGCGCGCGAATTGCCGCCAGCGCGTCAGTCCTTCGCCACCACTGGCAACACCAGCTTGAACGTTGTCTGGAACGTGAGGGGACCAACATCCCCATTGGCATCCGCCAGCGCCACCGTGTAGTAAGGCGTCTCGTCGATGCAGCTGTTCGAGCTGTTGAGGTCCGTGCATACCATGCTCAGATTGCTCGGGATGGCATCCCCCACCGTCCCGGTGGCGTCACCCGCGAACACCATGGTGAACACTCCCGCGACGAGCGGGCCGGTCCACATGCACGTGGGCGTGCCTCCTGCCCCTGTCACGTCCGCGGCTCCGTTCGTCGTGCTCGTGCAGGTCAGGGTGCGATTCGTCAGGTTGCCATCGCCGCGCAGCTGGATGGTCAGGGCCTCGCTCTGCGCTGTGGCAAGCGTCACCGTCACCGTATAGGTCGCGTGCGCCCCGTTCGCGATCACCGTCCCCCCCGCAGGCGCCTGGTCGACTTCGGAGGTCACGTCCGGCGGCGGAATGATGCTCAGCGGCCCCGTGTCGCCATCGGAGTCGGCAAGGGCCACCCGATTGCCCGCCAGCTCATCGTCGCACTGGTTGTTCGCATTGGTATCGGAACAGACAACGCTTGTGGCGGCCGGAACGGCATCGTCGATGGCGCCCACGGCATCACCCGAAAAGACGAACGTGAACAGCCCGGCGGCCACAGGGGCGCTCCACATGCAGGAAGGCGCTCCACCCGGCCCCGTCACATCCGCCGGCCCGTTCGTGGTGCTCGTGCATGTGAGCGTCCTGCCCGTCAAATCCGCATCCTCCTTCAGCTGAATCGTCATGGGCACGGCCAGGACGCTGCCTGTCACCACCGTTACGGTGTACGTCACCGGCGTTCCGTGAGCTACGATGCTGTTCCCCGGCGGCGACTGGGTCACCTCCGAGGTCGCATCGGGAGTCGCGGCCACCGCCACCGGGCCGATATCCCCGTCGGAGTCGGCAATCGCCACCTGGTCGCCCGTTGCTTCGTCGCCGCACGTGTTCGATGAGTTCGTATCGGTGCAGACGACGCTCCCCGCAAGAAGGTCCGCCACGGGCCCGCTGACTTTGCCCGAGAAGGTAAAGGTGAACGTGTCGGCGATCACGGGACCGTCCCACTTGCAGCTGGGGCCCCCACCAGGCCCAGTGGTGTCGGCGGCGCCCTGGGCGGTGCTTGTGCAGACCAGCGCCTTGTCCGTCAGGTTCGCCGTGCCGGTCATCTGGATGGTGAGTGAGCTCGCCTGTCCTGTCGCCAGTGTGACCGTCACCGTGTAGGTCACCGTCGTTCCGGGGGCCACCGCGCTGCCATCAGGGGGCGACTGGTCCATCTCCGTCGTGACATTAGGCGCTGCCGCACGCGTGCCCGGCGCCCCCTGACCGGCCATCCCGATTGCAGCCGCAAGCGCCACAACCAGGAACAGGATGAGACTGCGTTTCGAGACCCAGGACATCCGCGGCACCTCGAACTGATTCGCAGGAGTATAGGCCTATCTTGCGCCGGCTGGCAGCCACAGCACGCCGGCCCCTCCGCCGGTACCATGTGCGCCATGCCCTCACGCGGCCAGCCTGTCACCTTCGACCTCGATGGTGTGCTCTGCCGCCCGCCATTCGGCATCAATCCCGGCAAGGGCAAGGCCAAGCGGCGAGACGCGCCGGGCAAGAAGAACCTCCTCTGGCTCACGGAAAGGTCCCGCTACGCCTTCCGGCGTCCCATGCCTGGCGCGCGTGAGGGCTTCGCCGCCGCCATGGAGCGCTTCGAATGCCACGTTGTCACCGCCCGCGGCGAGCATGCCCGCGCTCTCACCGAACGGTGGTTCCGGCGCTACTTCGGCATCGTGCCTCCGCTGCACCTGCGCCCGCACTGGCGCGAGACCTCGGCCCAGTTCAAGGTCCGCAAGCTCCGTGAGCTCCAGCCTCTGGCCCACTTCGAGGACGACCCCCACACCGCCCGGTGGCTCGCCGAGATGCTCCCGGCCGTCTTCCTCGTCGACTGGGGCCGCAACCGCTGGCTCGAAGGCGATCGTATCCACCGCATCCGCAACCTCTCCGAGGCCTTTCCCATTCTCGAGGACCTGGCGGACGCGTAGCTGCCTGGCCGCCGCCCGGGCCTGTACCCCTCGCGCACATCACTTCTGCCCCGCGTCCCCGTATACTCGCGCCCGTGGAATTCAGGCTGACCCCCGGGCAAGTTGCCCTGCGCGAAAGCGTGCGCCGATGGTTGCGCCACCACATGCGGCCGGAACTCGAAGGCTTCCCCTATGCCGAAGAGGAGGAGCCCGAGCGCCTGCGGGCCTTCAACCGCAAGCTCGCGGAAAAGGGCTGGATCGCCCCCGCCTGGCCGGCCGAATACGGCGGCATGGGCCTCGGCGCGGTCGAACAGCTCGTCTTTGGCGAAGAGATGTCCTACGCCCGTGCCCCGAACGGCGCCCGCGGACCCGCCGTGGGCTATGCGGGACCAACCATCATCATGTACGGGACTGAAGACCAGAAGCGCCGCCACCTGCCCGGCATCACGAACTGGGACGTAGTCTGGGCCCAGGGCTTCAGCGAGCCCAATTCCGGTTCTGACCTCGCCAGCCTGCAAACAACCGCCGTCCGCGATGGGGACGACTGGATCCTCAACGGCTCCAAGATCTGGACCAGCCACGGCCACTACGCCGGCTGGATGTACCTTCTCGCCCGCACCGATTCGGAAGCGCCCAAGCACCGCGGCATCAGCTACTTCCTTCTCGACCTCAGTTCGCCCGGAGTCACCTTCCAGCCGCTCCTCAACATGGCGGGCCGCAAGGGGTTCGGCCAGTTCTTCTTCGACAACGTCCGCATGCCTCCCGGCGCCCTCCTTGGAGAGGCGAACCGCGGCTGGTACATGGCCACCACCACCCTCGACCTTGAACGCTCCAACATCGCCAACGCCGGCGCCGCCCGGCGCACGATAGACGACCTCTGCTCGTTTCTCCGCGACTCGGGCTCAAAGGCCGCCGCGCCGCACCGGGCACGGCTCGCTGCACATGCCGTCGAAGTGCAGGTCGCCACCATGCTCAGCTACCGGGTGGCCAGCATCATTGCCGGCGGGGGAGTGCCCAACCAGGAGGCGAGCCTCCTCAAGCTCTTCCTCAGCGAGCTTGACCAGCGCATCTCAGCCACCGGGCTCGCCGTCCTCGGGCTCCACGGCGCGCTCATGCCGGGTTCGCCATATGAACGCCTGCACGCGCAGTTCGCCCTCACCTACCTCACAACCGTGTGCCGCACCATCGCCGGGGGAACCAGCGAGATCCAGCGCAACATCATCGCCACCCGCGGGCTCGGCCTTCCCCGTTGACCCGCCCGCTGGCGATGCCACGGCCGAACCAGCATGCTTTCAGGCATGGAACAGTTCGACCTCATCGTCATCGGCAACGGTTCGGCGGGCGATAACATCGCCCGCACCCTGGGCAGGCGCGGCCTCAAGGTCGCGGTCGTCGAGCGCGAACACCTCGGTGGGGAATGCCTCAACGACGGCTGCATCCCCAGCAAGGCGCTCATCGACATCTCCAAGCGCGCCGGGGACGAGGGCCTCTCGTGGAACGAAATCGTCGCCCGCATCCACGCCGTGCAACTCCTTGTCCGCGGCAGCGACCCCAACGGTGGCATGCGCGGCGACGGCATCGAGCTGATCTGGGGGAACCCGCGCTTCACGGCGCCCACAACCGTGGCTGTCGATGGGCGAGTGCTGACCGCGAAGAACGCCGTAGTGGCCACAGGTACCGGGCCCGGCCTTCCTCCCATCCCCGGACTTGCCGAGGCGCGGCCGCAGACGAATCGCACCATCTTCACCCTGCCCGCGCAGCCGTCGAGCCTCGCCGTTATCGGTGGCGGACCCATCGGCCTCGAGCTCGGCCAGGCCTTCAACCGGCTCGGCACCGAGGTCACCATCTTCGAAGCTCTCGACCGTATCGCGATCACCGAGGACGCCGAGGTCTCTCTCGAACTCACCATGCTCCTCGAACGCGATGGCGTTCGCATCGAAACCGGCGCCGCCATCGAACGTATCGACCGCACAGGTGGCGAGGTCACCGTTACCACCCGGCGTGGAGCTTTCCAGTTCCAGGACATCCTCGTGGCGGCAGGGCGCCGCCCACAGGTTCCCGATGGGCTCGATGAGCTCGGCCTTGCTCGTGATTCGCGCGGCTTTGTCACCGTCGCCGATTGCGGGCTCACGAACTTGGACGGCCTCTGGGCCGCCGGCGATGTGACGGGCAAGTTCCAGTTCACCCACTTCGCCAGCTACCAGGCGCACCACATCGCCCGCCACATCCTCAACCAGAGATGCGAGCCAATCCCCGAGACGCTCGTTCCCTGGGCCATCTTCACCGAACCCGAGATCGGGCACGCCGGGATGACCGAGGACCAGGCCCGCAACGCCCACACCAACGTTCGCACCGCGATCCTTCACGCCGCAGAATTCGACTGGTTCCGCACCACCGGGCGGCTGGACGGATTCGTCAAGGTCATCGCCGACGGCGACACGGGCACCCTGCTCGGAGCCCACTTCCTCTGCGCTCGCGGCAGCACCCTCGTGGGCGAAGCATGCCTTGCCATCCAGCACGGCCTCACTGCCCGGCAGGTCGCGAGCACAATCCATCCCTACCCAACCGCATCGGAGCTCTTCCGCTGGGCCTGCGCAAAGCTCGTGTGAGGGACTCCTAACCGCCCGTCAGCGCCTTCTGGAACATTGCCAGGTCGAAGTAGTCGCGCCACGAAGCGATGAGCCCGTCACGCAACTCGAACACACCCATGACGGGCAGCTCAATTGTCCTGCCGCCAACCGTGAAGCTGTCGACGCGCTCGTTCATCACCACGTTCCCGCTCACGGCCTGGCGCTTCACCTCGAACCCGGCCGGCTGGAAGGGACCCATATTCGCCAGGAAGGCGGCGATGGCCTCCCGTCCCGTTATCGGCTCCAGCGGGATGTTGTGGTAGAAGGCGTCCTCCGTGAAATAGGCCGCCAGCCGCCCCCGGTCCGGGTGCGCAACGTCGAACTCGCGCAGGAAGGAGGTAACGGTCTCCCCTGGCTCCCTGCTCACCGGCGCTCCCCGAGCAGCGCCCGGCGCAGCAGGATCATTGCTGTCAGCACCGCGCGACGCTTCACTGCCGCCCGGCCCTGGTTCATCGACATCGAAAGCGTCGATGTCCCCCCATCCGGGTCCGCGACGGCAACGTGCACGGTCCCCGGTGGCTTCCCCTCCATCGAGTCGGGGCCGCCCACGCCCGTGATGCCGACGCCGTAGTCCGTGCCGAGCCTGAGCCTGGCCGTCCGGGCCATCTCCGCCGCCGTCTCGGGTGAGATCACTCCGTGCTGCTCTATAACGGCCGGATCAACTCCCGCCTCGATCTTCTGATCAGTCCAGTACGTGACCAGCCCGCCCTTGAAGTAGTCCGCCGCCCCCGGTACGTCGGTGAGCGTGCTCGCCAGGAGCCCGCCCGTGACCGACTCCATCACCCCAAGGGTCTGACGGCGGCTCACGAACGCATCCCTGAGCATCCCCTCGAAGGTGTCGTCGTCCTTGCCCCAGATAGCGTTTCCGAAGATTCCCTCCAGCTCGTGTTCCACCGGCTCGATGCGCGTCCAGGCCTCCTCCCGGCTGGCCGCCTTGGCGCCGATACGCAGGTGCACCCCATCGGCCCGGGCGTACGTGCCAATCCCGATCCCGGGCGTCCCGTAGAGCCGCCGGGCCATTTCGTCCACCGTCCCCTCGCCAATGCCAACGGTCTTGATCGTGCGCGTCACCAGCACCTGGCCATCAGAGCGCCGCTCCAGCTCCGGCCGTACCTCGTTCGCCCACATCCTTTCCATCTCAGGGGGGACCCCCGGCATGCACACGATCACGCGGCCGTCGCGTTCCACCCACCACCCGGGGGCGGTGCCGCGCGGGTTGTCGATTGCCCTGGCGCTGGGAACAAGCCAAGCCTGCTTCAGGTTCGTCTCCGGCATGGGGAAGCCGCGGCCCTCGAACCACGCCCGCAAGCGCCGTTCGAGCTCCGGATCGACATGCGGCTCCTCGTGCAGAAGCGACGCGACGCCCTCCCGCGTCATGTCGTCCTCCGTCGGTCCCAGCCCGCCGGTCGTGATGACCAGGTCCGACCTGTTCCAGGCGCGCTCGAACGTCTCCGTGATGCGCCCGAGGTTGTCGCCCACCACCGTCTTGTAGAACAGGTCGATCCCGAGTTCCGGGAGTTGCTGGGCGATATGCGCGCTGTTGGTGTCGATGATCTCCCCGAGCAGGATCTCGGTGCCGATGGCGATGATTTCCGCTTTCACGGGCGCAAGTCTAAGGGTCTCGATCCGCCGCTTCCACCTGCCAGCTCAGCTCTTCCGCTTCAGGAACTCCCTGATCGCCGCCGACACCTCATCGGGCCGGTCGATGTTGAGGTTGTGGCCGGTACCCGGGACCGTCCGGCATTCAATGTCCGGGCGCGCTCTCCGGATCGCCCGGTGGATGTAGGGCTGCGTGTTGACGCCGTTCTCCCCGTAGAGCACCAGCGCCTGGGCCCGCAGCGCCCGCAAGTCTGCCCCGGTGACCACGGTCCGGTCCCAGGCCTCCATGTGCGCCTGCGCGATCGCCGCCTGCGCTTCCATGCGGGCGACCCAGCGCGGCGACATCTTCTCCCGCCAGTCCGGGCCAATGAACGCGGCCATCGCCGAGTGAATCACCGACATGCCGCCATCCCGGCGGCCCCGCTCCATGGACTGTAACCAGTCACCTGCGGTCCACACCTCCAACGGCGCGAAAGAGAGCAGCGTCGGTTCCAGCAGCACCAGCCGCCCTACGCGGTCCGGGTGCTTGAGTGCATAGAAGAGGGCAATCGTGCCGCCGGTCGAATGCCCCACGAAATGGGCGCGGCTGATTCCCTCCGCATCCAGCACCACCGACATGTCTGCCACCTCGGTCGAATCGAAGCCGAACCCCTCCGGTGCCACCGAGGGGCTCCCGTCGTGACCGCGCAGGTCGCGCGCAAGGATGCGGAACTCTTCTGCCAGTGCGTCGCGTTGAAACCTCCAGAAGAAACGTGACGCGTACGCCCCGTGCAGGAAGACGATGGGCTCGCCCGCTCCCGCCACTTCGTAATGAAGCGGCGCGCCATCCCATGCCGTCGCCGCTTTAGCTTCAACAGCCAGGTCCGCGGTCATGACGCGCCGGATTCTGCGGGAGAGTGAAGGGCCTGTCCAGCACCCCGCCTATTCCCGCCAGGGGAGGTGGCCCGCCCTTTGCATGAAATCTGCGTGCACCGCTGGCGTCGCCGCAATCAGCCCCTTGCTGAAGATGGTCGCCGGTCTGCCTTCGCGGTCCGTGACGATGCCCCCTGCTTCCCGCACCAGGAGCAGGCCTGCCGCAAGGTCCCACGCCTGCAGGTCTGCGTGCAGGAAGATGTCCCATCGGCCGGCTGCGACGTAGGCGATCCCCAGCGCCGCCGACCCCGGGATGCGGAGCGACTCCATTCCCGGCCAGAGAGCCAGCGCCAGCTCGAGCTGGCGGCGGCCGCGCGCGTCGTTATAGCCCATGTCCACGGCTACGATGCTTTCGCGCACGCTGGCGGTGCCCGAGACCCGCAGAGGCCGCCCGTTGAGCATCGCGCCCTGGCCGCGTACCGCCGCGAACTCCTCCCCCAGCAGCGGCTGCAGCGTGAGCCCGACGGCAGGCTCGTTCTCATGGCACAACGCAATCGTGAAACAGAAATGCGGGATGCCCCGCGAGAAGTTCTTGGTCCCGTCCACCGGGTCGATCACCCAGAGCCAGCCATCCGAGCGGGTGCCGGCCGCGGACTCTTCACTGAGGACGGGCATGCCCGGGTATTCGCGCGCCAGGATCGCTGTTGCCGCCCGTTCCACAGCGAGGTCGGTCTCCGTGAGAACGTTGCCGCGCCCCTTCGTCGCGGAAACACCAACCCGGCCGAAGCCCTCTCGCATGATGCGCTGGGCCTCCGCCGCACACTCGCGGGCAACGGTCAGCGAATCGCGACCGGTGGACGAAAGTGGCGCTATTCCGGCTGCATCCACCACCGGAGGGTACACTCCCGGAGCCTTCTGTTCCGGGTCAATGCCCCTCGGCAAGGCGTTTGCGCCATTCGCGCGCGCTGATCCCCTGTGCTTCATGCCAGCTGTCCTCGGTGACCAGGGCAGTGAGGGGGATGCGCTCCTGGGGGATGTCTTCTTTCTTGCGAAGGTCCTCCGGCAACGACTCGGCCGCTCCCGGGTAGCCGGCCGCCACCACTACCAGCACCCGGATCTCCTCGGGAATGCCGAGCGCGGCCCGGACTGCCGGCTCATCGAAACCAGCCATCGGGTGGGCGAGCAGGCCCATCGCTGTGGCCTGGGCCAGCAGGTTCCCGGTGGCGATCCCGGCGTTGAAGCCCCACATGTGGCGCACGGTGCCGTCGCTATTCGTCTGTGGGAAGTCGTGCGCCGGCACCGCCAGCACAGCCGCCAGCAGCGGGGCAGCGACAGCCCACTTCTGGTTGCCTTCGTTAAGGGCTCCCGTGAGAGCTGCCCTCCGCTCCGGTGAGCGAGCCACGACCACCCGCGTCGGCTGGCTGTTCCCGTGGCTGGGCGCGATAGAAACCGCCTCCCACAGAGCCTCCTCGACATCAGGCTCCACCGGACGCCGGTCATAGGCGCGGCGAGCCCGCCGCAGCGCAAGCGCTTCCAGGATTTCGGCCACGGGCGAACCTCCGGTGAATGAACTGTCCACAGCCATGGTGCCACAGCCCCGTGCGAAACGTGCTGCCCTACATCCGCTCCGGCGCCGACATACCCATCAGTCCCAGCACCCGGGCGAGCGCTATCTTCGCCGCCAGTACCAGCCGCAGCCGCGCCCGCGACATATCCTCGTCACCCGTGATCACCTTTAGGCCGGGGTCCCCCGCCTGCTTGAAGGCGTCGTTGAAGGCGTGGAAGGCTGTCGCCAGCTCCATCGCGAAATGCGGCAGGTGCTGTGGCTCAAACGTCGTCGCCACCGTCTCGATGATGTCAACCAGCCGCATCATCTCCCGGATTAGCGCCAGCTCGTGCGGCTGCGACAGCAGGCCCACCTTGCCGCCGTCCGGTGTCAGCCCCTGCTCGGCTGCCCTCTGCAGGATGCTCGCCAGCCTCGCATGCGCGTACTGCACGTAATAGAACGGGTTCTCGTTCGACTGCCTGACCGCCAGGTCAAGGTCGAAGTCCATCTGCGCTCCCGGCGATCGCATCAGGAAGAAGAAGCGTGCCGCGTCCGCTCCCACCTCCTCGACTAGCTCATCGAGGGTGATGATCTCGCCCCCGCGCTTGGAGAGCCGGACCACCTCGCCCCCGCGCTTCAGGGTCACGAGCTGGTAGAGCAGGATCTGGAGGGCGTTGGCATCCACCCCCAGGGCGCGAACCGCCGTCTTCAGGCGCGAAACGTGCCCGTGGTGGTCCGCGCCCCAGATATCGGCCACCAGCGAGAACCCGCGCCGCAGGAACTTGTCATAGTGGTAGGCGATGTCGCTCGCGTAGTATGTCGGCCGCCCGTCCGAACGCACCACCACGTTGTCCTTGTTCTCCCCCAGTTCGCTCGAAGTGAACCAGAGCGCGCCCTCGCGCTGCATGAGCTGCCCCTGCTCGCGCAGCACCTCCATCGCCTGCTCATACGTGCCCTCGGCCCCGTAGAGCGACTTCTCGCTGTACCACCGGTCGTAGCTCACGCCAAACCGGGCGAGCGTCTCGCCAATCTGCGCGACCATCAGTTCCAGGCCCAGCGCATTCAGCTCGGGCGGTGATGCTTCGCCCGGCTCCCTCAGGTAACGATCCCCGTCGCGGTCGCGAATCGTTCGTGCCAGGTCGACCATGTATTCGCCCGGGTAGCCGTCCGCCGGGATCGAAACCTCACGCCCGGCCAGCTGCTGGTAGCGGGCGTAAAGCGTGTCCCCAAAGGTATCCGTCTGGGTGCCCGCGTCGTTAACGTAATACTCGCGCTCCACCTCGTAGCCGGCCGCCGCGAGCACCGCCGCCAGCGCGTCGCCAATCGCCGCGCCGCGTCCGTTTCCGACATGCAGAGGCCCCGTCGGGTTGGCCGATACGAACTCGACCTGCGCCTTCTTCCCTTCGCCCAGCGCAAGGTCGGCGAAGTTCTCCCCCAGGGCAATCGTCTGCTCCACCTGCGCCTGCAGAAAGGCGCTCGTGAGCCGGAAGTTGACGAACCCCGGTGGTGCCACCTCGGGGCGCTCGACTGCAGCGTCCTCAGGGAAGTGCTTCGCAATGACCTTCGCCAGCTCCAGCGGTGGGCGCATGGCCCCCCGCGCCATGCGCAGCGGCAGCGTGCTCGCGAAGTCGCCGTTCGCCGGGTCCTTGGGCCGTTCGATGGCAGCCGTTGGCACGGCGACGTCCGGGAGCTCGCCGGACGCCACGGCCCGGCTCACCGCTGTCGTGACCAGCGTCTCCAGGTGGCTGCGGATGTTCCTCGCATCGGCCATAGAGTGGACAGCGTACCGCCAACCCCGTCCCCGGGGAAACCTGCCCACGCCCCTGCGATCGGCAGCGCCTCTTCGCCCCTCGACCGGCGAGGCGATACCCTATGAACCCAACACCTTACTGGACTGACAACCGTGCCAAAGCTTGTCCTGGCCTATTCCGGCGGTCTCGATACCACCACCGCCATCAAGTGGCTCAACCTTGAGCAGGGCTACGACGTGATCGCCCTCAACATCGATGTCGGCCGCAGCCGCGAACAGCCCCTCGTCGAGTCGCGGGGCATGGCCGCCGGGGCCCTCAAGGTCCGGGTCATCGATGCCAAAGAGGACTTCATCCGCTACTTCGCCTTTCCCGCTCTCGCGGCCGGCGCCGTCTACCAGGATGCCTACCCGCTCGCCACGGCGCTCGCTCGCCCGCTCATGGCAAAGCTGCTGGTCGATGTGGCCCGCGAAGAAGGCGCCACCGCCGTCGCCCACGGGTGCACCGGCAAGGGCAACGACCAGGTGCGCTTCGATGTCGGAATCCAGACGCTCGACCCTTCGCTCAAGATCGTCGCGCCCACGCGCGAAAACGCCATGGCCCGCGAGACCCAGATCGAGTATCTCAAGCAGCACGGCATCGATATCCCCTGGGGCGACAAGGGGCCCTTCAGCATCGACGAGAACATCTGGGGCCGCAGCGCCGAGGCTGGCGTGCTCGAAGACCCCTGGCAGGAACCGCCCCCCTCGGCCTATGAATGGACCCGTTCCGCCGAGGATGCGCCCGCCGCTCCCGCGTATATCGAGGTCACCTTCGCGCACGGGCTGCCGGCCGCTATCGATGGCCAGGAGCTCGACCCCGTGGCCCTTGTCGAGCGCCTGAACGACCTCGCCGGCCTCCACGGCGTGGGGCGCATCGACCACATCGAAGACCGGCTCGTTGGCATCAAGAGCCGCGAGATCTACGAGTCCCCCGCCGCCGTGACCCTCCATGCCGCCCATCGTGCGCTCGAAGCGATGACCCTCTCCCGGCAGCAGCTCCGCCTCAAGAAGCTCATCGCCACCGAATACGCCGAGCTCATCTACAACGGGCTCTGGTTCAGCGCCCACCACCAGGACCTGGCCGCCTACGTCGCCAGCACCCAGCGCCACGTCACCGGAACCATCAGACTCAGGCTCCACCGGGGGCAGGCCACCGTCGTCGGGCGAAAGGCGCCCCGCTCCCTCTACGACCGCGGGCTCGCAACCTACGACCGCGGCGATACCTACGACCAGTCAGCCGCCGTCGGGTTCATCAACATCTGGGGACTGCAGACCCGCGTCCAGGCACGCGTGCAGCTCCTCGGCGCCTCCGCCGAAACGCTCAAGATCGCCACTCCCGGGGAATGAACGTGGCCCTCGCGCTCGAAGGAAACGACTGGTGGCGCCGCGCCGTCTTCTACCAGCTCTACCCACGCAGCTTCCAGGATTCGAACGCCGACGGCATCGGTGACCTCCAGGGCATCATCGACAGGCTCGACCACCTGCGAGGACGCGGCGACTCCCTCGGTGTGGATGCTGTCTGGCTCTCGCCCACCTTCCCTTCGCCCATGAAGGACTTCGGCTACGACGTCTCCGACTACCTCGGCGTGCACCCGGACTTCGGCGATATGGCTACCATGGACCGCCTCATCGCCGAATGCCACCGGCGCGGAATCCGCATCCTGCTCGACTGGGTGCCCAACCACACGAGCGACCAGCACCCATGGTTCCTCGATTCACGCAGCTCGCGCTCGAACCCGCACCGCGACTGGTACATCTGGCGCGACGCCCGGCCCGACGGTTCGCTTCCCAACAACTGGCGCGCCGTCTTCGGCGGCCCCGCCTGGACACGCGACGAAGCCACCGGCCAGTACTACCTGCACTCCTTCCTGGAGGAGCAGCCCGACCTCAACTGGCGCAATCCCGCCGTCGTGGACGCAATGCACGACACCCTGCGGTTCTGGCTTCGGCGTGGCATCGATGGCTTCCGCATCGATGTGATGGGCATGATCGTCAAGCACCCGGACCTCGCCGATAACCCGCTCAATCCGCACTGGTCCCCCGGCTCGGCCGAGCCGAAGTTCCTCTGGTCATCGAACCGCAACTACCCCGATGTCTACGAAGCGGTCCGCGGAATCCGCGCCGTGCTCGATGAGTTCCCGGGCAGCATGGCCGTCGGTGAAGTCTTCGGCACCCCGGATGAGATAGCGCGCTACTACGGCTCTCGCAGCGGGCTCGATGGTCTCCACCTCGCTTTCAATTTCCAGTTCATCCACGAGCACGGCCACGTCTTCACGGCCTGGGATGCCGAATCAATGCGCCGCATCGTGCAAAACGCCGAAGCCGCCGTTCCCCCGGGAGCACTCCCCTGCTGGGCCTTCGGCAATCACGACCGCTCCCGTTTCATTTCGCGCCACGACCACGATGGCCGTGGGCACGAGCGGGCCCGTGCCGCCGCCGTCCTGCTCCTCATGCTCCGAGGCGTCCCCTTCATCTACTACGGTGAAGAGATCGGCATGGCCGACGTCGGCATTCCCGATTCCCGGCTCCAGGACCCTGCCCGCTTTCACACCCCGGGGCGCGACCCCGAGCGCACGCCCATGCAGTGGGATGGCTCGCCTTCGCGCGGCTTCTCGGCCGTTGAGCCCTGGCTGCCCTACGGTCCGGCCGATGTGAACGTCGCAGCCCGGCAGCACGACCCGGCCTCGATCCTCGCCCTCTACCGGCGAGCCATCGGCCTGCGGCGCGAATTCCGCTCCCTCGAGCAGGGTTCGCTGCGCGTCCTTCCCTCGCACCCCGACGTGTTCGCATTCGAGCGCTCGCTCGCGGGTGAACCATCGGCGACGGTTCTCATCAACACCGCCACCGGTGTGCGCCGGGCCAGCCTCCACTCACCGGGCCGCGTCCTCCTCACGTCGCGCGCCGCCGGGGCTGCCGGGCAAACGGGGCAGGACTTCGAAATCGGGCCCCTGGAAGCCATGGTCATCATCCATGGCTGATCCGCTACCTGCGTTTGCCACAACCGCCGATGGTATGCTCGCCCCCATGAGCAAGATGAGGCGCGTGCCCGTCGCCGGCGACAGCGGCCGCGAACGGAAGCAGCCCCCTCCACAGGCCGGGCCGGTTGAACCCGAGCCCCTTCCAGTTCCTGCTGAATGCTCCTGCCCGCGTCTCGACCCCGCCGACTGGCACGATGTGGAGAGCGACTGGAGCGATATCGCCTTTGTCAAAGGCGCGGTGAACGCCGTCCTCGGTGTTCCCATGGGGTACGCCGGCGCCTCCGCTGCCCTTCAACGTAAGGCCGCATCAGCTGGCGGCACCGTCCCGCCGGCCGCCATGTTCCTCATGGGGAGCGGCCGCTTCCGCAGGCCCCTCCTTCTCGAGGTGGAGGGCGCTGACCGCCGGGCGAAAGGCCTCTATTCGCCCGGCGGTTTCGCCTACAGCCGCCTCGTTGAAGCCCCCTGGGGCGAAATGCGACGCGTCGTAAACGAAACCCGTGAGGCGGCTATCGCCCGCTACAGCCGTCCCCCCGATCGCCTCCTCATCTGGTACCTCACCTGCCGGGAATGCTCCCGCGAGCGCAACTTCGAAACCCTCGTCATCGCACACTACCGGGGGACGTGATGGATTCCGGCGAACAACTGGAGTTCCTCGCGCGCCTGCTGGCAGCCCTCCTCCTCGGTGGCCTGGTCGGCCTGCAACGTGAGTACCGTGGCCACGAAGCCGGCATTCGCACGAGCGCGCTCGTCTGCGCCGGCGCCGCGGTCTTCGGCGAAATCAGCCTCCAGTTCAACGAAGACGCCCGCATCGCTGCCGCCGTGGTACAGGGCATCGGTTTCATCGGCGCAGGCCTCATCTTCCAGAAGGGCACCGGGTTCCAGGGTGTGACCAGCGCGGCCACCATCTGGGTCCTGGCGGGAATCGGTTTGCTGACCGCCCTCGACCTCTGGCTGGTGGCCGTGCTCTTCACCGCCGCCGTCATCCTTCTCCTCGAGCTCGCCCCGGTTTCCGATTGGGTGTTCGAAGCCGGGCGTCGCCGGCGCAGCGGGCACCTCGGCAAGCGCCCGGATGCGCCCTCGGCAAGAGGCGGCGGCAACAATGAAGGTTGACCGCTTACGGTTTCGGGCCGACCATGAAATGACCCCTACCCGGAGTCTTTCCCTTGAACCTGCGCATCCCCGGACCAACCCCCTGCCCGGAGGAGGTTCTGCTCGCGGGCGCGCGGCAGATGATGAACCACCGTGGCCCCGAGTTCGCCCAGATCCTGCGCCGCGTCACCGATGGCCTCAACTGGGTCTTCGGCAGCTCGAGCGATGTGCTCTCCATGACTGCATCCGGCACCGGCGGCCTCGAAGCCGCGGTTGTTAACACCCTCAGCCCCGGCGACCGTGTCCTCGCTGTCTCCATCGGCTCGTTCGGCGACCGGCTGCGCACCATCGCCACCACCTACGGTGCCGACGTCGTCAGCTATGCCACCGAGTGGGGGGAAGCCGCCGACCCCGCCGAGATCGCCAGGCGCCTCGACGACGACCCCACCATCAAGGCAGTGCTCGTCACCCACAACGAGACCTCCACGGGAGTCACCAATCCGCTCGAAGCAATCGCCCGCGAAGTACGCTCCCGCGACCGCCTCATCATCGTCGATGCTGTCAGCAGCATGAGCTCGGTTCCCTGCCCGGTTGAGCGCTGGGGACTGGATGTGGTCGTCAGCGGCTCGCAGAAGGGCTGGATGGTTCCCCCCGGCCTGGTCTTTGTCTACATGAGCGAGCGCGCCTGGGCCGCCAACGCCGAGGCGAAGATGCCCCGCTTCTACTTCGACGCCGCCCGGACGCGCGACTCGCTGGCGAAGCTCCAGAACCCCTGGACACCCGCGATGTCCATCTACTACGGCATGGACCGCGCCTTCGAGCTGATGCGCGCCGAAGGGCTCGAGAGCATCTTCACCCGTCATGAGGCGGTCGCCGCCTACACGCGCGAGCGCGTCAAGTCGTGGGGCCTCAAGCTCGTCCCCGTTGAAGAACGCTTCGCCTCCAACACGGTGACCGCCGTGTGGTGGCCCGAAGGCGTTGACGGCAAGGCCATCAGCAAGCGGGCCCGTGAAGAGTTCGGGGTTGTCCTTGGCGGCGGACAGGGCAAGCTCGATGGAAAGATCTTCCGTGTCGGTCACCTCGGCTGGTTCACGAAGGAGGACGTTGCCGAGGCTCTTGACGTCCTCGAACGCCTGCTCCAGGACGCAAAGGCAGCCGTTTGACCCATGACTGACAACCGCCCCCGCATTCTCATTGCCGACCCGGTTGCCCAGGAGGGCATCGACCTGCTCCGAACCGTTGGCCGGGTTGACGTGCGCACCGGCCTCAAGCCCGGCGAACTAATCGCCGCCATCAGCGAATACGATGCCCTCGTTGTTCGCAGCGAAACCAGGGTCACCCGTCCTGTGATTGAGGCCGGTCACAGGCTGGCCGTGGTGGGCCGCGCCGGCGTGGGCGTCGACAACATCGACCTTGATGCCGCCACCGAGCGTGGCGTCATCGTGGTCAACGCTCCCCAGGGAAACACCGTTGCCGCCGCCGAACACACCGTGGCGCTCCTTCTCGCCCTCGCCCGTCACGTCCCCCGCGCCGATGCCTCCATGCGCGAGGGCAAGTGGGACCGCAAGTCCCTGCTTGGCACCGAGGTGCGCGGCAAGACGCTCGGCATCGTGGGCCTTGGCAAGATCGGGTCCGAAGTCGCCCGCCGGGCGGTGGCCATGGAGATGCGCGTCCTCGCCCACGACCCCTTCGTCCCAGAAGAGCGCATGCGGGCCATCGGCGTGGAATCGGCAACCCTCGAGCAGGTCATCACTGAGGCGGACTTCCTCACCGTCCACCCTCCCCTCACCGCCAGCACCACCGGGATGATCGACCGCGAAGAGCTGGCCATGATGAAGGACGGTGTGCGCCTCATCAACGTCGCCCGCGGGGGCATCATCAGCGAGGCCGCCCTTGCCGATGCTGTGAAGTCCGGCAAGGTCGCCGGCGCCGCCATCGACGTGTTCACCCAGGAGCCGCCCGCGCCCGATAATCCGCTCCTTGGCGACCCGCGCATCATTGTCACTCCTCACCTGGGCGCGTCGACGGCCGAGGCGCAGGAACGCGTCGCCCTCGATGTTGCCGAACAGATTGTGGAGATCCTCCAGGGCAAGCCGGCCCGCTATGCCGTGAATGCGCCCATGCTGGGCGCCGAGACGCTGCAGGTGCTCGCTCCCTATATGGCCGCCGCCGAGCAGGTGGGCCTCATCGCCACCCAGCTCGTGACCGGAACATTGACCTCGATCGAGATCGACTACTTCGGCGAGATCGCCGACCACGACATCGCGCCCCTCCGCGCCTCCGTTATTCGCGGCCTCCTCAAGCCCATCAGCGAAGAGAACGTCAACATCGTCAACGCGTCCCTCATCGCCCAGTCACGCGGCTGGAACATCGACGAACGCCTCCGCTCCTCTCACGAGGTCTACCACAACCTCATCCACCTCAAGGTGGGCACCACTGATTCCGAGGTGAGCGTCGGCGGCACCGTCGAGCACGGCCAGCCCGACATCGTCATCCTCAATGGCATGGACGTTGACCTTGTGCCCGAGCCCGATATCTGCCTCCTCGCCTGCGACAACGAGGACCGTCCGGGCATGATCGGCAAGGTGGGCACCCTCCTCGGCAACGCCGATATCAACATCCGCTCCATGCAGGTCGGCCGCCGCAGCCGCCGTGGCCGCGCCCTCATGATCATCGCCGTGGACGAATGCCCGACCGATGAGCAGTTGCAGGCCGTCGAGGCGATCGACGGCATCTACAACGTACGGCTGGTCCGCTTCTTCTAAGCGCCGCCCCCTCAGGAATAAAGCGGGTAGAAAACCAGCCCCGTCCCGAGCTTGGGGTGGAAGAACGTCGACTTCTGCGGCATCCGCTCGCCCTGGTCCGCCAGCGCCATTACCTCGGCAACCCCAACATGGTTGATGAGGAAGGCACACGCGCCAGGTCCTGCGGCAGCGGCCGCGAAGGCCTCCGCGCTATCGTGCGTGTATTCCACTGCGCCCGCTTTCAACTCGGCATCGCCAATCCCCCACAGCGGCTCCAGGACGCCGTAGCGCAGCACGTTGGGGGCGATTGCCGCCCAGCGTTCGCTGCGCCCCGCAGGGAGCCTCCCCGCCAGGACCTCCGCCCGGCGCAGGCGAAGGCAATGCGCCCGGCCCGGCTCCGCATTCAGGGCGATGATTGTCCCCGGGCCCTCTGCCAACAGCCGGGCGATCTCCTCCGGCCGCGCGGACAGTGCTTCCGCTGACCCGGCTGGCGCCACGTCAAAAGCATCGCTGAGCGCCTCTGCCCAGTGCGCGGGCGCCGGGCGCGGGACAATGCGGTGGATGGGCCGGATCACCAGCCCCGGATCGCCGGCAGCGACGATCGCCGTCATCGTAAAGCGCGCCGGGTGGTCGCGGGGTATCTCGACGCCCCGCTCGGCCAGGCGTTGGCGGTACGTCACCGCCGTCTCGTACCGGTGGTGCCCGTCGGCGATGTAGAAGCTCTCCGCCAGCAGGGGCGCCAGCCGCCTCATCTCGTAGCCGCTCGCCTCAATGGCCCACAGCCGGTGCCCTTCACCATCGATGGTCGTGCCTTCCGCATCCGGCGCCCGGCTGGCGATCGTATCGTCGATGAACTGCCGCAGCTGCCCGGCACGGTCGCGAGCGATCATGAACACCGGGCTGAACTGCGTGCCTGTCGCCTCCAGCAGCCTGAGGCGGTCCTCCTTGGGCCCAGACATCGTGAACTCGTGAGGCTTTACGGCGCCTTCCTCCCACGGCTGGGCCTCCACTGCCGCCACCAGGGCACGCCGCGTGAACGCCTCGCCCTCCTCCACAAACGACTGCTCATAGACATAAAACATGTCGGCCGGGTCGCGTTCGATGAAGCCCGACCTCAACCACTGTTCCAGCAGCGCCGTCACCCGCGCGTACCGCTCCTCGCCCCCTTCTGCTAGTTCGAGCCGGACCGCGTTACGCTCGTTGCGATCCCCCAGGGCGGCCTGCTGCGCCGTGGAGATCACATCGTACGGTGGGGCTAGCAGCTCGCTCAGCGGGCCGGCCGCCGCCGTGTACCGGAGTCCCCGGAAGGGCACGAACTGCGGCATCAGCGGCCCTCCCCGGCCGTTCGAAGTTTGAACCAGCCACCGCCGGAAACTAGAATCGTTGAACCCCCATGCGCCCTGATCGCGCCTTTGCTGGCGCCGACGCCCTGGAACTCGAATCCGCCGAACGCGGGCCTCGCGCCCGCCGCTACTGCGTCTTCTGCAACATTGTAGCGGGCCGCGAACCCGCCAACGTCATCTACGAGGATGACCACGTTATCGTCTTCCAGAACATCCTCCGCTGGGCCCCCGTCATGCTCCTCGCCATGACGAAGGAGCACCGCACCCAGATGGAGCTCTGGCAGGACATCGGCGCGGTCGCCCGTGTGGCAGCCGAGGTGGGCGCCCAGTACTGCCCCGGTGGCTACAGGCTCCTCTCCAACTTCGGCTACGATGCCATGCAGAGTCAGGAGCACGGGCACGTCCATATCGTTGGCGGCACTCACCTCGGCCCCTACGCCTGAACGGCGGCCACGGCCGCGCGCTGGTGCGCGAACAGCTCCACGATTCCGCCGCGGGCCAGGTCGATCAACCCGTCCATCGCCGCACGGCTGAACGGCTTCCCTTCTGCTGTCCCCTGCACCTCCACGAAGTCGTCCTCCCCTGTCATCACGATGTTGAAGTCCACCTCAGCCGTCGAGTCCTCCTCGTAGCAGAGGTCCAGCATCGTTTCGCCCTTCACCAGCCCCACCGAAACGGCCGCCACCTGCGACATGATGACCGACTCGGAGACTGTGCCCGCGCCGGCCAGTCGCGCCACTGCCAGCTTGAGGGCCACAAAGCCACCCGTTATCGATGCCGTCCGTGTGCCGCCATCGGCCTGGAGCACGTCGCAGTCCACGGTTATCGTCCGCGGGCCCAGCAGCTCCAGGTTCACCACGCCCCGCAGCGAGCGCCCGATCAGGCGCTGGATCTCCTGCGTACGCCCCCCCGGGCGCCCGCGCTCCACCTCCCGCTGGCTGCGGGTATGCGTGGCGCGGGGCAGCATCGAATACTCGGCCGTGACCCAGCCGCTGGCCGTGTTGCGCAGGAAGCCCGGCTGGCGCTCCTCCACGCTCGCCGCGCACAGCACACGCGTGCGTCCGAATTCAACGATGCAGCTTCCCTCTGCGAAATCGAGGATGCCGGGGGTGATCTTGACCGGCCGTAGGTCGGCCGGCGCCCGGCCATCGATGCGAACTGTCACGGGGCGTCCAACTCCTGGGTGCGTCTTCAACCCAACGTAAAGGCAGGCGCGAACTGGCGCAAAGGCATCTGCTCCGTGCACCGTGGGGTCATCGCTCCGTCCGCACCGTGATGCGCTTCCCGTCGCTCGCCACCGTCACCCGGCCATGCTGATCCGTCCGAAGCACTACCGCGCCCGCGAGGGCATCGAGCGTCTCCTGCGCCGGGTGCCCGTAGCGGTTTCCAGCGCCCACCGGGATGACCGCGACCGAAGGCTCCACAGCAAACAGGAACGCCGCAGAGGTCGTCTTTGAGCCGTGATGGGGCACCTTCAGGATGTCCGCAGAAAGCTGCGTCGTGGCGAGGAGCGCCTGTTGCCCCTCCACTCCCAGGTCGCCCGTGAGAAGAGCCGCCGTTTCGCCATACGTTATTCGCAGCACGAGCGACGAGCCGTTCAGGTCGTCCGTCGATAGGCCCCGTGGCGGCCAGAGCACCTCGAACCGCACGCCATCTGCTTCGAATGAATCGCCCTGCCCGAGCACCTTGCGCCCCGGAGCCCGCGCCCCGTACTCGCGCAGGGTCCCGGTTGGGTTCTCGGCGCCCGTATCGAATGCGGCCCCCACCCGGTACCGGGCGAAGATGGCCGGCAGACCGCCCGCGTGGTCCTCCTGCGGGTGCGTCAGGAAGGCCCCTTCGATGCGCCGTTCCCAGTGTGGCAGCACCGCCCCCAGCTCGCGCGCCAGCTCGATGCCGCTCGGCCCGCCATCGACCAGGTAGCGCCTCCCGTGCGGCGTTGTCACCAGGATGGCGTCCCCCTGCCCGACGTCGAGCACGGTGATCTCCATCTCCCCCGGCCCCCCCTCCCGTCCTACGCTGGTGTGCAGCGCCGCAATCGCCATGCCCCCGGCCACGGCGGCGAGTGCAATGCCGCGGACCATGCCGGTGTGGCGGTGCCTTCCTCCCCCGGGCTCCGCCGGCGCAAGGTGGCGATAGGCGGGCCAGGCCACGGCCCCCATCGCCACGTACGCGGCTGCGGCCACGGTGCTGCTCCTCCCCGGGACCGCCGCCGAAGCCAGCGGGACCCCGCCCAGCGTCTCGGCAAACCATGTGAGGAAGGCCAGCGGGTAGTACGCTGCCAGTCCCGCCGCCCATCCCGCTTCCGGCCAGGCCGCGCCTGCCACCGCAGTCAGCGCGCTCAGTGTGAACGCGACCACGAACAGGGGCTCCGCCACCAGGTTCGCCAGCGGGCCCACCAGCGAAACCCGTCCGAACGTGACCCACACCAGCGGGAGCGTTGCCACCGTCGCCGCCAGCGAAAGTGCCCCCGCCAGCAGCACAAGGCCGGGTATGAACGGCCCCAGTCCCGCCCGGCGAGCCCCTGCGCGGAGCGCGTAGTGCAGCCACGGACCGAAAACGATGAGCCCCGCCGTCGCCGCCACGCTCAGCTGGAAACCCGCGTCCGCGGCCGCCGACGGCGACCAGGCCGTCATCAACACGGCCGCCGCTCCGAGGGCGGGCAACGCACTCTGCTGCCGGCCGAGAGCCGCTCCAAACAGGAAAACCGCCGCCATGATTGCCGCCCGCACCACGCTCGCGCTCATCCCGGCCGACACCACGTAGAAGGCAATCAGCCCCGCCGCCGGGAGCATTGCCCACTTCCTCCCCATAATCGGCACGGCCACTATGAACACAAGCGCCGCCACCAGCGAAACGTTCGACCCCGAGACGGCGACCAGGTGCGCCAGGCCGGTCGCGCGAAAGTCCTCGTACACATCATCGGGAAGCGTTGAGTCGCGGCCGAAGGCGATCCCCGCTCCCAACGAGGCCTCTGGCTCGGGCAGCGACCGCTGGATGCCGCGGTCGAGGGCGAGCCGCAGCCGCGCGACCTGCGCCGTCACGTTCCCGGCGCCCGGCTCCGAGAGCACCTCCACCTCCGGGCGCAGCATCATCGCCACCACGTCCTGCCGCGCCAGGTAGGCGCGGTAGTCGAATTCAGCGAAGACCGGCGGCTCTTCGACCGTCCCTTCAAGGCGAAGCCGCGTGCCCGGCAGGTAGTTCGCATACTGGTTGAGCGAGGCGCGCACGCCGCCGTCCGTCTTGCGCCAGCCTTCGTTCGCGCGGATCCGCTCAACGCGCACGCGGAAGGCGGCCGTGGTCCGGCCCGGGTCGGCCTCGGTGTCGACCACGCCCTCGATGGTCACGTGCCGGCCCACGTAGCGCGCCAGGTCAGGGGGCGGCCGGTTCTCCCAGCGGTCGAAGCGCCACCCTCCGGCGAGGGCAAAGACGATGGCGACCGCGGCCACAGGTGCCGCCTTCCCACCCATCCGCGTCAGTACCGCCGGGAGGGCCAGCGCCACCCACGCTCCCGCCATCCACCACGGCGCCCCCCACAGCGCCACCGCGGCAATCCCCGCAAGCCACGCCAGCGCCCAGACCACCAGCTTCACAGCGACGGCAGGCTAGCAGAGTCGCGAGATGGTTGGGTAGGGGATTGGCGTCACAACAGGTAGAGGACGCCTGGTACCAGCAGCCAGCCAGCCGCAAGCTCGGCTGCCGCCGCAGCAGAAAGAGAGCCACGATTCCTCCCCCTCACCGTTTGACGCCCGCCCCTCCTCTACGTAGATTCCGGGCACAAGCCAGCCGCTAAGGCAGCCCACCGCAGGAGTTCGCCGCATGGTCTCTCAACGCCGCGATGCCGCCATCGTCGGCATCCACGAATACCCCCTGCGCAAAGCGCCGGGCGTCACCCCTCTCCAGATAAAGGCCGAGTCCGCCGCCCGCGCCCTCGCCGACGCCGGCCTCTCCTGGAAGGACGTCGATGGCCTCTACGATGCCCAGGACGGCGCCGGCATGTCCGGCCTCAGCCTCTCCGAATACTTCGGCTTCAAGCCCAACGTCCTCGACACCACTGCCGTTGGCGGCAGCTCCTACGAGTTCCAGGCCGCCCACGCCCACCGCGCCATCGCCGCCGGCAAGTGCAGGGTCGCCCTCCTCACCTACGGCTCCACCGCCGCCAGCGGCATGGTGCACATCGGCACCGGCGGGCGCGAAAGCGCGGGCGCGCCCAGCCCCCAGGGCAACATGACCGAGGCCTGGGGCGCAACGCTCATCGCCAACTACGCCATGGTCGCCCACCGCCACATGCACCAGTACGGCACCACCAGCGAACACCTGGCGCGAATCTCCGTCGCCACCCGCGCCCACGCCATGCGCAACCCCCAGGCCGTCAAGGGGATGACCGACCTCCTCTTCGAAAACATCCGCGAGATCACCGTCGATGACGTGCTGAACTCCCGCATGGTCGCCGACCCCCTGCACCTCCTCGACTGCTGCATGGTCTCCGATGGCGGCGGCGCCGTCGTCATCGCCTCTCCAGAAGTGGCTCGCGACTGCAAGCAGAAGCCGGTCTGGATTATCGGTACGGGTGAGGCGACCAAGTACGTCGAAAACGATGGCGATATCACCGTCTCCGCCGCCGTCCAGTCGGCCCCGCCGGCCTTCGGCGAAGCCGGCGTCCACCCCGGCGAGATCGACATCGCCATGATCTACGACTCCTTCACCATCACCGTGCTCTGCCTGCTCGAAGACCTGGGCTTCTGCAAGAAGGGCGAAGGCGGCCAGTTCGTCTCCGAAGACCGCCTGCATTTCCAGTCGAAGCTCCGGCCGCACATCAACACCGATGGCGGTGGGCTGAGCTCGAACCACCCGGGGATGCGCGGCATCTTCCTCCTCATCGAAGCGGCGCGGCAGCTGCGCGGACAATCGACCTCCCAGGTCGAAGGCGCGAAGCTGGCCGTCGCCCACGGCAACGGCGGCCAGCTCGGTGGAACCCACACCGGCGGCACCATCATCCTGGCGAGGGACTGACATGCCACGACCGCAACCGCGTTTCCCCGAACCCGACACGCAGCCCTTCTGGGAGGCGACGAAGAACCACGAGCTGAAGTACCAGGTCTGCACCGCCTGCAGCAAGGTCGTCTTCTTCCCCCGGCGCCACTGCAACCACTGCGGCTCGCTCGAAACGGAGTGGCGCACGTCAAAGGGCGAAGGCGCCGTCTACACCTACAGCGTCGTGCGCCTCAATCGCCATCCCGCCTTCCGTGACCTCGGCGCCTACGCCGTCGCCTACATCGACCTAGACGAAGGCTTCCGCATGATGAGCAACGTCGTCGGTGTGGCCGACCCGGTCAACGACGTCAGGATCGGCATGCGCGTCCGCGTGAAATGGGAGGACCAGGAGAGCGGGGTCTCGCTGCCACTGTTCGAGCCCGCCTGATGGACCTCGGACTTGCGGCAAAGCGCGCCATCGTCACGGGCGGCAGCCGCGGCATCGGCCTGGCGACGGCCACCCGCCTTGCCGCGGAAGGCGCGCGCGTCGCCATCATTGCTCGCCGCCCCGAAGTGCTTGCCGAAGCCCGGCGCGACATCCTTGTGACGGCGCCCGCGGCCGAAGTGATCACCATCGCGGGTGATGTGGCCACCAATGAAGGTACGCAGGAGGCTGCGGAGCAGGCGGTCTCCGCGCTCGGCGGGGTCGATATCCTCGTGAACAACGCCGGGCGGGCGGCCGCGGGCCCGGCCCTCACGCAGGGCGACGACGCCTGGCTCTCAGACCTCGAGCTGAAGTTCTTCGGCGCCCTGCGCATGGCCCGCCTCTGCGTCCCGGCCATGCGCGAAGCCGGCGGTGGACGCATCGTCAATGTCACCGCCATCCAGGGCAAGCAGCCGGGGCCCGGCTCCTCCCCCACCGCCGTTTCGCGCGCCGCAGGCATCGCCCTGACGAAGATCCTGAGCAAGGAGCTGGCCGCCGACCGCATCCTCGTGAACACCGTCTGCATCGGGCTCATCAAGAGCGAGCAGATCGAGCGGGCCGCGCGGGCGCGCTTCCCCGGCGTGCCCCTCGAAGAGGCCTACGCGCGCATGGGCGAATCGCTCCCGCTCGGCCGCGTTGGCGAAACCTCCGAGGCCGGGGACGTCATCGCCTTCCTCTGCAGCGAGCGGGCGTCCTACATCAGCGGGGTGGCGCTCAACATCGACGGGGGGATGGCGGCGGTCGTCTAAAGGCCTGCCAATGTCCCAACGCCCGCCTGGCTGCGCCGCTCAATGTGGGCGCCAACCCGCCCTACGCGACGAACCGGTAGCCCTTGCCCCGGATCGTCTGGATCTGAGTGGCCGTGCCCGTCACCTGGCTCAACTTGCGCCGCAGATTGCTGACATGCGCGCGGACAAGCGTGCTCGCCCCTGCCGAGTCGTGGTATTGCCACACGTCCACCAGCAGGCGCCGCGGATGATGGATCTCCCCCGGATGCTCCATGAAGTAGGCGAGCAGCGTCGCTTCGATGGTTGTGAGGTGCACCTCGGCCTCGCCGCTCCGCAGCGTGTTGGTGCTCAAGTCCAGGTCCATTCCCGGCCCCGCGCCATCGCGGCGGGGGTGGCCCAGTTGCTCGCGCAGCGCCTCGCCGAGGGCCTCGATTGGGAACGGCTTCTTGATAACGGCCCCCGGTATGCGGAAGTGAGGCCGTCGCGCACCCTTGTGGAGAAGGTAGATGAACGGCGGCCACGATTCTCCGTAATGGGCCGGGAGCCAGTGGTTGAACTGGCTGAAGTTCGCCCCATCTTCCCCCCTCGGCACCCCCTGCACGTCCACCACAACCGCGTCCGCTCCCAGGGACTTGAGAGTCTCCATGGCTTCATCGTAGTTGGGGGCCGTGGCGGTGTCGTATCCCCTGTCTCGCAGGTACTCCGACACTGCCGAGCGCATACGAGGTTCGCGGCTAATAACGAAGACGGATGGCATTCTCTCTCTGTTTCTCTTGCTCTACGGAGGCGCGTTCGAGCATCTTCCGGACGCGGACCGGCCCTGTCAAGCAAGTTTCCGGCTCCTTCCGACATAAGGATGTGAACTTCTGGTGGCGTCTATCGGCGAGCCGTGGAAAACGCCCGCAGGCGGCCCGAAAACGCCCACCGGCGGGCTCGGCCGGGCGCCCCGTCAGCGTGCGCAATTCCTATGCGAACACCATTCGGCTCATTCCGGCGCAATCCGGGTCGCTGCCGGGCCCGCGTTCGCGCAGGGGAGCAGGGAGGCGCGAGTTCCCCGGAGCAGGTGGCTCAAGGGCGAATCGCGGACGCCCCCGCCATTCACACGCGGGACACCACGGATCTCTTGGACGGCGGGAGAGTTGCCGGTTCAGTTAGCCCCATAGACCGTCCAGCCCACCGGCACGAACCAGCGTCCATGACACGGTGTGATGCTTCGCGGCTACTCGATTCCCGTCAGCTCATACGAGAGGTGCTCCACCCGTGCCCGAACGATGCGGTGTGGGGATTCGATGTCGACCCAGAAATAGTGCGTCACGCTCGACGTTCGGACCCGCACCTTCCAGGCGGTGAACTCCCCAGCAGGCACCTTCAGCGTCTCCTGCGCAACGACGGAAACCTCCACCGTGAAGATGCGCCCCGTGCTCGCGTTGATGTCCCGGAAGGCGCCCTTGTAGCCCTGCGCGAGCGGTATCCCCCGGACCAGCCACAGCAGCGACTCGTCGTCGTACCAGCCCGGCTCGGGGTTCTCCTTTGTTGGCTCCGGCAGGTCACGCTCGGTGGTCCTCGTCTTCTCGCCCTCGGTGGCCGTCAGCCTCACGAGCGGAGGGTCGTACTGGCTCTCGAACTTCGTCGCCTTTTCGTCCGTCTTCGTGATCGTGCGCGTGGCTGTGTGAGGCTCCAGCGTCGCCGAATCCACCAGTGCCGTGCGGTCGTCCCGGTAGCCCTCTCCATCGCCACAGAGGAAGCTGAGCAGCGTGGTCCCTGTTCCTGGCTCATGGTCGACGTCGGTCACGACCTCGCAGGTGCCGTAGACCTGGCCCCCACGCTCGACGAGGTCGTAGGTCATTCGCTCGTCCGCCGTCCATGGCGCCGCCTTGAAGACGCGCTCCGGTGGCGCGCCGATATCCGTCGAGCACCCGGCCCCAAGCGTCGCCGCCAGCAGCAGGGCGCCGGGCGCCACCAGGAGACGAATGAGCCCTCTCAAGCCGGGCTCGCCGCGGCCACCCGCTCCACGCGCCGCAGCGCCTCCTCGATATCGCCGGCCCCGATGTTGATGTGCGTGACCATGCGCAGGCGCCGGGGCCCGAAGGCCACCGCCAGCACCCCGGCGTCCCTGAATGCCCTCAGCCAGCCCTCGAGGCTGCCCTCGAGGACATCCGCCACGACGATGTTCGTCTCAGGCTCGTTGGGTGCGAACGGCCCCAGTCCGCGCAGCCCTTTGGCAAGACGCCGTGCATTCGCATGGTCTTCGGCAAGCCTCTCGACGTTGTTCTCAAGGGCGTACACCGCCGCCGCCGCCAGGATGCCCGCCTGCCTCATGCCCCCGCCCAGGAGCTTCCGATTCCGCCGCGCCTCGGCGATGAATCCGGCGGGCCCGCAGAGGACCGACCCAACCGGGCAGCCCAGGCCCTTGGAGAAACAGAACGAAACCGTATCGCACTCGCGCGCGATGCGCGCCGCCGGGATCCCCAGGGCTACCTGGGCGTTGAAAAGCCTCGCCCCGTCAAGGTGCACTCGCAGCCCTTCCCCGTGAGCGATGGCGGCCAGCTCGTCAATGTGACCAACCGGGATCGCCGCGCCGCCGCAGCGGTTGTGGGTGTTTTCGATGCACAGTAGCGAAGTTCGCGGCGTGTGCAGATTGGGTGGCCGGATTGCCGCCCTGACTTCCGCCGGGTCGAGCCCGCCATCGGGCAGGTTGGACAGGGCATGCGCCTGCGCAAGGGCCACGCGGGCGGTCCCCGCCACTTCGTAGTTGAAGATATGGCTCTGGTCACCGAGAAGGATCTCGTCCCCCGGCCTCACATGCGTCATTACGGCCACCAGGTTTGCCATGGTGCCGCTCGCGACGAAGAGCGCGGCCTCCTTGCCGCTCAGGCTGGCGGCCATCTCCTCCAGCCGGTTCACCGTGGGGTCGTCACCGAAGACGTCATCTCCCACTTCCGCCGCCGCGATGGCCCGGCGCATGCCCTCCGTGGGCTTGCTCACCGTATCGCTGCGGAGGTCGATCGCACCGGTCATGCGCGCTGGCGCTCCCACAGCGTCCGGTAGTGATTGGCGCCCCTGATGGCGCCCATCACCTCCCGGCGCTCCTCTGCAAGGAGGGCCTGCATGGCCTTTCCACATTCGTCGGTCACTTCGTCTCCGCCCAGCGCACCAACGCGGTCCACGAGCCGCTGCCAGACCCCGCTGCTGAGCAGCACCTCCATGGAACGAGGCCAGTTGAACGACATGACCTTCTCCGGGGCCGCGAACTCTGGCCGTAGCCGCCTTATCGAACGAAACCGGTCTTCGATCGATTCCGCGGGAGGCACCACCTGGACCAGCGGCCCAACGCCGGGCCGCGTCCGAAAGTCCACCAGCAGCCTCTTGGGGATCATGTGGAACCGCACAACCAGCACGTCGGCCTGGTCGAGCACTCGGTAGACCTCGTCGAGGTCCACGCCGAAATCGTCAGTCATTGAACATGTCCGGGAAGCGGGTTATCGGCCTGACCTGATGGTAGGGCAGGGCCCCATGCCGCGCAAAACTGCCGGCTGTCCTGATACGTGCCGCACAACGCCCTTCCCCGGTGCAACACCCGGGCTACTGCCTCTGCCACTCTCAGCACGGGAAGAGCCTCTCCACGCTAACCGGGCTGGACAACTCCGCCCTCCCGGTTTCACCCTGTTGCCACCTGTTTGATCGCCTCGAACCCTGTTGCCGTCTGCTATAACAGTGACATGGATACGAGCGGGCCGGCGAGTCTGGTGGCCGGGAGCCCGGTGGCCGTTCTCCGCCGGAGATCGGGCACCGGGACGGAAACCCAGGGGATTGTCTACTGCACGGCCGCCGACCTCTCGATAGGCATCAGGCTGGCTGGCAGCCCGGCCTACTACCCGGGCGAGAAGGTCACACTCGTTGACTTCGGTGGCTCCGTCCCATGGGCAGCCGGCGCCACTTACGTGTCGCAGTCCAGGGACACCACCTACTTCCGCAGGACTACAGGCTGGTACCGGCACGATCCCGGCACGAGCCGCCACTTTGCCACGGCCATACGCGTCACCGTGACCTCCCCGGGCAAGCACTATCTTGAAAGGGGGATCGCGACCGAGGTTTCCGAATGTGGCCTGCACATCTTCGTGCCCGCCGAGCCCGAGGACCCCGAACTCCTCGTCCTTATGCCGGGCGAACGTGACGACCAACCCGTCACCCTGCCCTCCCTCATGGTCGCAGTCGGCTACAGCGACAACGGCGTCGACCTGCAAACCGCCTTCCACAGGCTCGATGGGGCGCGTTCGAAATACGTGGCGCGCCTCCTGGATGAGCTCAGCATCGTCGCCGAACGGGGCAGAAACCTGATTGACAACAGGTAGCCATTCACCTGACATAGATTGGTGGAGTACGGAAACCTTCGCGCCCGCCTCTCGCACCGGGCAGCGGACAGTTGCGAAGAGAATGACGAACAAGAGACAAACGCCGCCTGAGGAACCGGGGCCGTTCGGCGCCTACCCCGAGCGCATGCCGGGCTGGCTCACCGTTGCCCTTCCGGCGGCCGCCGACCTCACCACCTTCTGCCGCCGCTGGAAAATCAAGGACCTGGCCATCTACGGTACGGCCGTCCAGTTCGGAGGGGACCCTGCCGCTCCCGTGGAGGCGATGGTCGGGTTCTGGCGCCCGGGGCAGTGGGTGCTCGACGACTTCGCCCGCCTGCAAACAGAGATCTGCGACCTGTTCGGGCGCGAGGTCCATCTCATCGAGCGGGCTACCGTGGACCTGAGCAACAACCCGGTCCTTCGCCAGCGCATCTTCCGGTCAGTGCGCACGATCTACCTGGAAAGATAGGCAGACGCCCTTCCGAAGCCGGGCAGCCACGCCGTACAGGCGTAGGCAGAACAGGCCCGAACGTGGGAAGATTCATCCCACACCCATGACCGGACTCCAGGACCCGCTTGCTCTCGATTCGGCCAGCCGCGCCGTGGCCGAGGCGGCCGCCATGGCCGTCCCCTACAAGCTCGCCGAGGCCTACGCGCGCCGCGACATCGATTCCCTGCTCGCCCTCTTCGCCAACATCCGTGAGGTGACATGGATCGGTACAGGCGCCGACGAACGGCGTGTGGGCCGTGAGGAGCTCCGCTGCCAGTTCGAACGTAACCTCGAGCAATCCGAGGTGCTGCTCTTCCGTTTCGAATGGGTGCGCGCCTCTGCCACCCCCACCGCGGGCTGGGTCATGGCGGAAGGTTCGATGTTCGCCGCGGTTGCCGGGGAGAATATCGACGTTCCCGTGCGGCTTACCGCCGTCGTCGTTGAGGAAGATGGCGAGTGGCGCGTCGTGCAGGCCCACCTCTCCTGCCCTGCCACCGGCCAGGCCGCGGGCGAGTCCTTCCCTACCCTCTTCGAACAGATGGCCGACGCCGTTCGCCGCGAGCGCCCCGACCTCCTGCAACACACTTCGCCCGATGGCACCGTCACCATCCTCTTCACCGATATCGAAGGCTCCACCGCCGTCACCGAAACGCTGGGCGACAGAGTCTGGATGGAGGTGCTCCGCGAGCACAACGAGATCATCCGTGAGCTCACCCGCGAGTTCGAAGGCTACGAGGTCAAGTCCAGCGGCGACGGGTTCATGCTCGCCTTCGGCAGCGCGAGGCGGGCCCTGCTCTGCGCAATCGAGATGCAGCGCGCCTTTGCCCGGCGCAACGCCCTCAAGCCTGAAGTCACAATCCGCATCTGCATCGGCCTGCACACCGGGGAAGCAATCAGGGAGGCCGACGACTTCTTCGGTAAGAACGTCATCCTCGCCGCCCGCATCGCCGACATGGCACAGGGAGACGAAATCCTCGTGTCATCGCTCGTGAGGGCGCTCACCGAAAGCACCGGCGATTTCCGCTTCGGCGAAGAACGGCGCGTTGAGCTCAAGGGGCTGCAAGGCCTGCACCGCGTCTACGGCGTAACCTGGAACTAACGCCGTACCGCAGACGGGAATTGGTCGGGGTGCCGCGATTTGAACGCGGGACCTCCTGGCCCCAAACCAGGCGCTCTGCCAGGCTGAGCTACACCCCGGACTCTCCACAGGTTACATGCCCGGCTCCACAGGCGCAGCGGCCCGCTCCGGGACTCGCTCAGAGCAGTCGCCCCTGCTTTCCACCGCGGCGAATCCCGGGCACGGGAAGGTTGATATCGAAGGCGATTCCGCCCACCCGCACCATCGCCACCACGGTCGCCCCCGCCAGGGCCGCGAGCCCCACCGACACCGGCTCCACTGCCCAGACCGTCAACCCCCCGATGGCAGCCGCGGTGGCGTTGATCTCCGAGCGAAGCACCAGCGGCACACGGTCGGCCATCAGGTCGCGCAACACTCCGCCGCCGGTTCCCGTCAGGATGGCAAGCAGAACGATCGCCGGGAGGTCCAGGCCGGCTTCAATCCCCGCCAGCGCGCCGGCCACGGCAAAGGCGCCCAGCCCCGCCGCGTCTGCCACCGCCAGGAGAGTGCGAGAAAACCGCCGGTTCAGCGCCACCACGCCGATCGCTGCAGCCGCCGAACCGCTCGCCCAGAGCAGGTAATCCGCGTGGTCAATGACGAACGGCAGGCGCACGAGCACCAGGTCGCGCATCAGCCCGCCGCCCGTGGCGGTAACCACGCCCATTACCAGCAGCCCGAACACGTCGAGCCGCCGTCTCGCCCCTACTTCCACCCCCGAAATGGCAAACGCAACGATGCCGGCACGGTCCAGGATCGTAACCAGGCCGGCGGCGTCAACATCCACGCGCGCAGGTTAGCACCGCGCCGCGTGTACGGGCATCGCCCGGGACATGGCGCCTCTCAGTCGCTTGTGGGCAATCCCGCCTCGACCCACGCGAGCGTGCCACCCTCCACGTTGTAGAGGGGCAGCTCGGTCAGGCCGGCCGCCGTGGCGTATTCCGCCGCCAACGCGCTGCGCTGGCCCGAGCGGCAGATGAAGAGCACTTCCTTGCCGCCCGCGAACTCGCGGATCTGGGCAACTTCATTGATCACCGTGTTCACCGGCACCAGCCGGACGCCCGTCGCATGAACCTCCGCGTATTCGTGCGGCTCGCGCACGTCAACCATCACAGCCTTGCCCGCGTCCAGCATCTCCTTCGCTTCGGCGACGGTCACGCGGCCGAATGGCTCCTGGGGGTCTTTCGTTGCCACAGGTGTCTCTCCGGATTGTTGATAGAGTTACTAGAGATCAGGCTAGCACAGCCTGCCTGTCGGATGAATGCCGCAACCTCCCCCGGTGCGTAAACTGGCCGCATGACCGACCCCCTCCGTCCCTCCGCCGAAGAAGCCCTTGCCGAATGGGCCCGCCGCGTTCGCGCCGACCGCGAACAGGTGGACCGCTTCCGCGAGGAGCCCGAACGCGCCGACTTCTACGCCCCTGTCGCCGCCGCGTTCAAGGCTGACCCGCGCCGCCAGGACGACCAGGTGGTGAATGCGCTGCGCGACCTCGTGGTGCCCGGCGAGACCTGGCTCGATATCGGCGCAGGCGGCGGCCGCTTCGCCCTGCCGATTGCCCTGCTGGCGAAGGAGGTGATCGCCGTCGATGCCTCTGAGGCCATGCTTGGCATCCTTCACGAGGCGATGGCGGAATACGGCGTGCCCAACGTGCGCCCAATCCGTTCCCGCTGGCCCATGGAAAACGCCCCGAAGGCCGATGTCGCCCTCATCGCCAATGTGGGCAACGACATCGAGCAGATCGGTCCCTTCCTCGATGCCATGGAAGCGTCCGCGCGGCGCCTCTGCGTGATGATCAACCTTGCCCGGCCCCCGGCCTCTTACGCCTGGCCCCTGTGGCCCGCCATCCACGGCGTCGAGCGTGAACCCCTCCCTGCCGTTCCTGAATTCCTTTCTCTTCTGCTCGCCCGCCAGAAGCTCTTCGAAGTGCGCCTCTTTCCCCGGCGGCCAATGTCCTTCGAGAACCCGGAGGACGCCTTGCCCTTCTTCCGCCAGCAACTCTGGATTCGCGAGGGTGGCGAGAAGGACCGGCGCCTCCGGCAGGTGCTTTCCGAGGTCGTCGAGCGCGGCGAAGACGGGCGCTACGTGATGCCGTGGAGCAATTCCATTCCCGTCGCGCTTGTCACCTGGAAGCCCCGCTGAGGGTCATGGCCGGCTCACTGATGCCCCCGGCAGCTACCTCTTACCAGGCCTGGGCCAATCGCGTCCGCGCACATGGCGAGGCTCCCGTCCGTGCGGGGCTGGAACGCAATCGGGAAGAGACCTGGGCCTCTGCCGTCGATGCCTTCACCGCCGACCCCCGGCGAGATGATGAGCCGGCCCTCGACGCCCTTCTCCGTCTGGTGCAGCCGGGAGAAACCTGGCTCGATATCGGAGCGGGCGCGGGCCGCTATGCGCTGCCTCTCGCCCTCGCGGGCGCCTCCGTCGTGGCTATCGAGCCGTCAACGGCGATGGCCGGTGCTCTCCGCGCCGGGGCTGCGAAGCACGGAGTCGAGGGCCTGCGGGTGATTGAGCGAGAGTGGCCCATGGCCGGCCCCCCGGCTGCCGGCGTAGCCCTCATCGCCCATGTCGGCTACGGCACCGAGAGCATCGGTCCGTTTCTTGACGCCATGGAAGCCGCGGCCCGGCGGCTCTGTGTCGCCCTGATGCTCGCCCGCGCGCCCTCTTCCGCGGCAGACGCCTACTGGCTCCCGGTCCATGGGGTGGAGCGCCCTTCGCTCCCCGCTCTGCCGGAGTTCCTGCGCGTCCTGCTGGCGCGCGGCAAGCTCTTCGACCTCCGCTTGCTCCCCCGCTTCGAACAGGCCCGGCGTGATCCCGCTGCGGACCTGCGTTTCCTGCGGCGCCATCTGCGGGTCGAGGCCGGGACGCCCGCGGATGAACGCCTTCAGCGCGAATACGAGACCCGCGTGGCTCGCGGCGAATCCCTCCACCCTTCCGATGTTCCCCTGGGGATCGTCACCTGGGAGCCGGGACAGGCTTCCGAAAGCTGAAGGTGTGGCTCCAGCCGCCCCCGTTCTTCGCCTCGAACAGGAATCCGCACCCGGCCGCCAGTTCCCTCAGGTTGTCCGGCTTCACCCGGTCGGGGTCGCCGCGCATCTCCGTGACCGAGAGCAGCCCACCGGGACGGAGCACCCGGAAGACCTCCGCCAGGCACACGCCGGGGCCGGGAATCTCGCCCAGCACCGCAACAAGAAAAGCCACATCGAAGGTGTCGCCCTTGAATGGAAGCTGCATCGCGTCGCCCCTCGCCATTCGGCAGTTGGTGAGGCCGGCGCGCGTCACCCGCTCCTGCGCCAGCTTCAGCATCCCCTCCTGGAGGTCGAACATACAGAGCAGCCCTTCCGGCACTTGCGCCGCCGCCTCTATCGAAAAGTACCCCGGCCCCGGGCCGATCTCCAGCACCCGCGAGTCCGGCGCAAGGCCGAGCCTGCCCACGATCCGTCCCGGCGGCTGCACCAGGCGCCGCAGAGGGTTGAGCAGGGCCTTCGCCTTCGCTGCCGGATAGACAGCACCCTTTCCCAGCCCGTAGTGCACCTCGCGCCGCATGGGCGGAGTCTACAGCGGCCCGCTCCCCTGGGCCGCCGCCGAGGAAACCAGGTGGCGCCGGGATGCTCTCTGCCGTTCTTCGAAGGAAACTCTATGGCGAGGTTTGCCATGGCTGCAGCGAATCCCGGCGCCACGCCCGGGTCGTCATTCATCGACGAAATCCTACGCGCCAACGCGGAGTTCGCCGAGGGCGAGACAGCGCGCGGCTTGCCCGGCCCGGCCGGCTACCGTGGTGCCATCGTTCTCTGCATGGATGCCCGCATCGACCCCATCCAGGTGCTCGGATTGCCGCCGGGGACGGCTCACATCATCCGCAACGCCGGCGGACGCATGGCCGAAGCCCTCCGCAGCATCGCCATCAGCCAGCAGATGATGGGCACCCGCGAAGTCGCTGTCGTCCACCACACCGAATGCGGCATGACCACCTTCACCAGCGACAGCCTCCGCCTTCGTCTGCGCGAAGAGCTGGGCGCAGATGCATCCACCATCGATTTCCTGGCGTTCAACGACCTCGCGGAGTCGGTGCGCGAGGATGTCCGCATCTACCGGGCCTCCGCCATCGTGCGGCAGGACATCCCCGTTCGCGGTTTCATCTACGACATCAGGACCGGGAGGCTCCACGAGGTCACCTCCTGACCCGGCCGTCCCGCGTTACTGGCGGGCGCTCCCTGCCTTTTCCCGCCGAGCGTACTTTCTTGCCGGGGTGAGCACTATGGGCGCCAGCGCCGCCGCCGCGAAGGACGCAATCTGCTGGCCCTCGGGCGGTGCGCCGTAGGTGGTTGTCCGCTGGCGAGGCGTGCGGCCTGCCTCGCGGATTATGCGTTCCATCTCCGCGGGCGGCAGCTCCTGCCCGAATTCGGCCCCGGCAGCGCGCGAAATGCTCTCGTTCATCAGCGTGCCCCCAAGGTCGTTTACTCCTGCCTCCAGGCAGGCCCGGATGCCGGCCTCGCCCATCTTCACCCACGACACCTGGATGTTCGTGATGAGCGGGTGAAGGGCCAGCCGCGCCACCGCGTGCATGAGAACGGCCTCGCGGAACGTGGGCCCGCTGCGAGACCTCCCCTTCAGGTAGATGGGTGCTTCCATGTGCACGAACGGCAGCGGCACGAACTCCGTGATGCCGCCCGTGCGCTCCTGCACCTCTCTCAACCGCAACAGATGGCGAGCCCAGTGCTTCGGCTCTTCAATGTGCCCGTACATGATGGTTGAGGTGGTACGCAGCCCGCTGCGGTGGGCCTCCTCTATCACCTCCATCCACTGCGATGTCGTCAGCTTGTCGGGACAGAGCGTGGCACGCACCTCATCGTCGAGGATCTCCGCGGCAGTCCCCGGCAGCGTGCCCAGGCCCGCGTCTCGCAGCCGGCCAAGGAACTCGCGCAGGCTGATGCCCAGCGTCCGTGCGCCCTGCCACACCTCCAGTGGCGAGAACGCGTGGGCGTGGATCCCCGGCGCCGCCTTCTGCACAGTCTCAAGAACGCGAAGGTACGTTTCGCCCGTGTATTCGGGGTGGATGCCCCCCTGCAGGCAGACCTCGGTCGCGCCACGTTCCCACGCCTCCGCGCTGCGCCGGCCGATCTCCTCCATCTCCAGGTTGTAGGGCGCACCGCGAAGACTCTCACTCAGCTTCCCTTTGCTGAAAGCGCAGAACTGGCACTTGAAGTAGCAGACGTTCGTGTAGTTGATGTTCCGGTTGACCACGTAGGTCACCACGTCGCCGTTCATTCGCCGGCGCAGCCCATCGGCCGCCGCGCAAACAATGTGGTAGTCATCACCCCGCGCCCGGAAGAGCCGCACAATATCGCTTTCCGAAAGACCCTCTCCCGCTGCCGCCCGCTCCACGATCGTCGCGACCTCCCCCGAGGCCGTGTTCTCCGCCCGTCCTGGCGAAAGGCGCATCGGGATGTCGCCGGCCGGCGGAGCGGTGTGAGCGTCCCCGGGCGACCAGTCATCCACCCGTGCGAACCCCTCGGCGTCGATGGCGCGCAGCACGTGCGGCGCCAGCGCCGGGTCCTGCCAGCGGGCCACATCGTGCGCGTACCCGGGGTAGACGGCCAGCCGTTCCACCAGCACCTTTCCCGATTCCGCCGTGCACCGGCGAAGATCTTCCAGGTGCGGCCACGGGGCTTCCGGGTTCACGTGGTCGGGCGTCACCGGTGACACGCCGCCCCAGTCGTTCAGCCCCGCCGCCACCAGGCGCTGGTATGTGCCGGGGCTCAGGTTCGGCGGCGCCTGGATGTTCATCTCCCCGCCAAAGACGACCCGCGCGACCGCGATCGTCCACAACAGGTCATCCAGATCAGGCTCCGGGGAGTTCGCCATCTTCGTGTCCGGCTTGGCGCGGAAGTTCTGGACGATCACCTCCTGGATGTGCCCGAACTCCTGCTGCAGCCCCCGCAGGGCCAGCAGCGACTCGACCCGCTCCTGCCGCGTCTCGCCAATCCCGATGAGAATCCCCGAGGTGAACGGCACCTGGAGTTCGCCCGCCCGCCGAATCGTCTCCAGCCGTACCGCGGGACGCTTGTCGGGCGAGCCGTAGTGGGGCCCGCCCTTCTGCGAAAGCCGCTCCGAAGCGCTCTCCAGCATGATGCCCTGCGAGATCGACACCCGGCGCAGGGCCGCAATCTCGTCGCCGGTCATCACCCCCGGGTTGGCGTGGGGAAGCAGCCCGGTCTCCTTCAGAACGAGCTCCGCCATGGCCGCGAGGTAGGCGATTGTGCTGCCGAAGCCCATCCCGTCCAGCTCCCGGCGCGCTGCCTTGTAGCGCAGCTCGGGCTTGTCGCCGAGCGTGAAGAGCGCCTCCTTGCAGCCTGCTTCTCTTCCCGCCCGTGCAATGGCGAGGATCTCGTCCGGCGTCATGTAGGCCCGCTCGCCGGGGCGCGGTGGCCGCGCGAACGTGCAGTAGTGGCAAACGTCCCGGCAGAGGTGCGTCAGTGGGATGAATACCTTGCGTGAGTACGAGACGGCGTTGCCGTGGGCCCGGTCTCGCAGCTCACCTGCAGCCTCCAGCAGGGGAGCCAGGTTCGTCTCCCCTGCAAGCGCCACCGCCTCCCAGGGTGAGGGCAAGCGGCCATCGAGCACAGAGCGAAGCGTGTCCCTTGTTTGAGCGTTCATCGAAGCCTACCTCGAGTTGACCGTTCCAACGGACTCTTGAAACCAGTGTAGCTCTTATAACCCAAGTTACTCTGCCCCTGCAACGTGTATAATCCCGATGTGAGGAGACCCGCATGAGCCGGCGCACCGTCCGATGCCCCGTGGCCGCCACTCTCGATGTCGTCGGCGATCGCTGGACCCTGCTCATCATCCGCGACATCCTCCGCGGCCACTCTCGCTACTCCCAGTTGCGCCGGTCAGTCGAGGGGGTCACCACCAGCCTCCTGTCCGACCGCCTGAAGCTCCTCGAACGTGAAGGGATCCTTGAGCGAAGCTTCTACAGCCAGCATCCTCCCCGCGCTGAATACCTGCTCACAGCCAAAGGCCACGCCCTGGGGGTGGTGGTGGGCGCCCTTGCCGCCTGGGGCGAACGCTATACCGAGCACGACCTCACCCTCGTCGACAAGGAATGCGGCCACGGCGTCAGCATTGTCTACCACTGCGATACCTGCGGCCGCGCCGCGCCCCGCTCTCGAGTGCGAATCATCGAAGCCTGACGCCATTTCAGGCCCCTCTCCCTTGCAGGGGAACTTCCTCCCACCGGCCGACGACGGTTTGCCCGTACCTCCCTCCAGGGCCAACCTCAGCGGTGATGGACCTCCTTCGCGCCGTCGTCCTCGGCATCGTCCAGGGCCTGACCGAGTTCCTCCCGGTTTCATCGTCCGGTCACCTTATCCTCATCCCGGCGCTCTTCAACTGGCCTGACCAGGGCCTGACTTTTGATGTCGGGCTTCACCTCGGGACGCTCACCGCGTTGCTGGTCTACTTCTGGCGCGACTGGTGGAACATGGCACGCTCCGCCCTCGCCGACGTCGCTCGCTACGGCCCGAAAGTAAAGGACCACTGCCAGCAAAGCCAGCTGCTCTGGCTCATCGCCCTCGGTTCCGTGCCCGCAGGCGTTGCCGGGCTCCTCCTTGAGAACTGGGTCGAAGAGAACGTTCGTCAGCCATGGCTCGTGGCCGTGATGCTCGCCTGCGTCGGCGTTGTCATGCTCGTAGCTGACCGCCGTGCCCGCCTCGAGCGCACCGTCGCCAGCGTCGGCGTGCTCGATGCGGTGCTCATCGGCCTGGCGCAGGCCTGCGCCCTGGTCCCCGGTGTTTCCCGCTCGGGCGCCACCATCACCGTGGGCCTCATGCGCGGCCTAACGCGTGGTGATGCCGCGCGCTTCGCATTCCTGCTCGGCACTCCTGCATTTGCGGGTGCAGCGCTCCTAAAGGCCCCCGACCTGGCGGAGGCCAACGGGCAGCTGCCCGAGCTCGCCCTCGGTTTCGCCACTTCCGCGCTCGTCGGCCTGGCGGCAATCCACTTCCTCCTCCGCCTCCTGCGGACCCGGGACCTCGTCCCCTTCGTCGTCTACAGGTTCGCGGTGGCCGCGCTTGCCCTCGCCATCGGCGCCGTGCGCGTGGCCTGATTCTCCCGCACTGCGAGCCCCGGGAGCCGCGTATGATCGCCCTACCTTCATTCGGAGTCACCAATGGTGCTTGAGAAACTGAGACTCGACGGCCCACCACGCAGGGTGGCCATCGTCACGGGGGGCAGCCGCGGGCTTGGCAAGGCGATGGCCATCTCCCTTGCCGAGGCAGGCGCCGAAGTCTGCATCGCCAGCCGCACCATCGCCCAGCTCGAATCCGCCGCCGCCGAAATCGAAGCTGCGAGCGGGCGCAAGCCGCTGATTGTCCCCACCAACGTCCAGCGCAGCTCCGAGTGCGACGACCTCATCCGGAAAACGGTCGAGCACTTCGGAAGACTCGACATAATGCTCAACAACGCTGGCATTGGCGATGCCCGCGGCGCCGGCTCACGCGTCTGGGACCTCTCTGACGCCGACTGGCTCGACACCATGGAAGTGAACCTCTTCAGCACCTTCTACTGCACGCGCGCCGCTGCCCGGCAGTTCATCGGCCAGGGTGGCGGCGGCGTCATCCTCAACGTCGCCAGCGGGACGGCCCTGCGTGGAACCCCCAACTCCTTCGCCTACGCCGCGGCCAAGGCCGGCGTCATCGCCCTCACAAAGAGCATGGCTGTGATGCTCGTTGGCGAAAACGTGCGTGTGAACTGCATCGTCCCCGGCTTCGTGGCCCAGCAGCCCCCACGCAATGATGACGAGGTGGAGGCCCTGAAGGCCCGCGGCCGCTTCAACACCGCCCGTCGCCTGGGTGAGGCCTGGGAGCTTGGCCCCCTTGCCGTCTACCTCTGCTCCGACGCTTCCAGCTACATCACCGGGGAGTCCATCGCCATCGACGGCGGCGGGCTGGCGGGAGGCATCGCGCCCACCGGCTTCGCGCCTGCCTTCACGGGGGTTGCCTCCAATGCCTGAGTGGAACCGGAAGCCCGGCTTCGACCTCAACGGCAAGAAAGCCCTCGTCGTTGGCTTCTCTAACCCCGGCGGCCGCGCCATAGCCCTCGCGCTGGCGGAAGCGGGCGCCGATGTCGCCACAGCGTCCGCCACGCTCGACGGCGATGAGGTGATGGAAGCGAAACGGGTCGCCCGCGATGCCGCCGCAATGGGCCGGGACACGTTCAGCCAGGGGTGGGACGTCACCCTTCCGCGCAACGTCCAGGTGGGCCTGAAGCAGCTCATCAAGGAGTTCGGCCGGCCCCGGGTTCTCGTCTATAACGGCGACGCTCCCTTCTCCAGGCCAATCGCCAGGGTTACCGATGCCGAGTTCGCCCACGTGCAGGCCGTGAACCAGAACGGCGCCTTCTATGCCGCCCGCTCCTTCGTCCACGACCTGGACGAGAGCGGTCCTGCTCGCCTGATCTTCGTGACCTCCATTTTCGGCGAACGAGGAGTGGACAACGTGGTCCCCTACGCCATGGCGAAGGCAGGCGTTCAGGGCCTTGCCCTGGCGCTGAGCCAGGAGCTCGGGGGCAGGGGAATCACCGTCAACTGCATCTCGGCAGGGTGGATGAACTACACACCCGGGCGTGGACCAGACGAGATCGGCCAGAACCTCCTCCTGCGCTTCATCCCCATGCGCCGCTTCGGCGGAGCCGAGGAGCTCGGCGCGCTCGCCGTGCTGCTCGCCTCCGATGCCGCTGGCTACATCAATGGCCAGGTCATCCACGTCGATGGCGGAGTGATGACTCACCTGTAGCGCCATGGCCGGGAAGCCCCTTGCGATTCGCATTCTCGAACAAAGGAAGGTGCCGCACGACGTCTTCAGCTTCGAAGCCACCATTCGCTCCGCCGCCGGGGTGGCGCGCGAAACAGGCGTGCCTCCCCACCAGGTCTACAAGACGCTGGTAGTCGAGCACGACCCTCCCCGTGGCAAGCCCCTCCTTGTCATGATGCCGGCAGATTCTGAGATCGATCTGAAGACGCTGGCCGAAGCAATCAGAGCGAAGAAGCTCCGCATGGCCACCCACCGCGACGCTCAGCGCCATACCGGTCTCGAGGTCGGAGGGATAAGCGCCCTGGCACTCCTGGGCAAAGGTTTCCCCGTGCTCATTGACCGGCGCGCCCTTGGAGAAAGCCACATCCTTGTCAGCGCCGGTCAGAGGGGCATGGACGTTCGCCTGGCGGTCGCCGACCTGGTCGCGCTCACCGGTGCGCAACCCGTTTAACCGGGCCCTTGAACCACAATCACCAGATTCTGATGACATCCGTTAACGAAAGCTGTTATTCTTCCCTTGGTACCCACGTTACATCGGCCTCACGGTGAGGCTGTCCGCATTACTTGGCGCTCGATGACCGTTAGGGACCAGGAAACTCAAGGAGGTCGTCGAGTGCCTTACACCGACAAAACGCTTGTCTGCTCCGATTGCGGAGCCGAGTTCACCTTCACGGCGGGTGAACAGGAATTTCATGAGTCCAAGGGCTTCACCAACGAGCCCCGCCGTTGTCCCAATTGCCGGCGTGCCCGCAAGGGCGATTCGCCCCGCGGTGGTGGCGGTGGCGGAGGCGGTTACGGCGGAGGCGGTGATCGCGAAATGTTCACCGTGACCTGCTCCTCGTGCGGGAAGGATGCCAAGGTGCCCTTCCAGCCGCGCGGCGACCGCCCCGTCTACTGCAGCGACTGCTTCCAGCCCCAGGGCCGCGGTGGCGGTGGTGGCGGCGGTGGCTACGGCGGCGGTGGCGGTGGTGGCTACGGCGGCGGCCGTGGCGGTGGCGGTGGTGGCGGTGGCGGGCGTGGCCCGCGCCGCTGGTAGGCGTTCAAACCACAGGGCCGGGGATCACCTCCCCGGCCCTGCCCCATTCCACTGGTATACTCCGCCTGTAATCAGGGGGCCCGTAGCTCAGCGGTGAGAGCGGCCGGCTCATAACCGGTTGGTCCTGGGTTCGAATCCCGGCGGGCCCACCAGTTCCCCTGCCAGTCTCGGCCCCCGGGGCCTCCCTCCGTGCGTGCACCGGCCCACCGCAACCATGCTCCCGACGCACGCCCTATACTCGGCTCCATCGCTGCCGAAGGAGACCGCCCTTGCAGAAGAACACCGCCACGGCTTATTGCCGCCCGGGCGTCCACTGATGCGCGGAATCGCCCCGTGGACGTGGGCTCTGCTCATCTGTGGCGACCTGGCCGCCGGCGCGATCATCGTCGCCGGCATCCTCTTCGATGCCATCGTCCCGGCGGTAGCCGGGGCAGTCATCCTGAGCTCCACCACCACGCTCATGTTCGTCTTCGCCGCCCGCGCCGCAGCGGCCGGGAACAACGGCGTAGGGTGAGCCTCTCTTAGATCACCGTCGGCGGACGGTACTCCCCGAAGACCTCGCGCATGGCGCCGCAGATCTCGCCCAGAGTGGCGTAGGCGCGCACCGCGTCCAGGATTGGAGGAAGGAGGTTCGCCGTGCCCCGGCAGGCGGCCCCCAGCGCATCGAGCGAAGCTGCCACTGCCGCGGCGTCGCGCTCCCGGCGGTGGTGCTCCAACCGCTTCAGCTGGTGCTCCACCAGCCGCCGGTCGACCGAAAAGATGGCAGGGCGCTCCTCGCTCCCTTCCGTGAAGGCGTTGACTCCCACCACCAGCTCTCGCTTCTCATCGATGCGCTGCTGTGTCTGCCAGCTCGCCTCGGCTATCTGTGCCTGCACCCATCCCGTCTCGATCGCCTTCACCGCCCCGCCGGCCTCCTCCACCTGGCGCATGTAATTCCGCGCCTGCTCTTCGAGCTCATTCGTCAGGCTTTCGACGAAGTAGCTCCCGGCGAGCGGGTCGATGGTATCGGTCACGCCCGTCTCGTAGGCGATGATCTGCTGTGTGCGCAGTGCCATGCGCTGGGCTTCGTCGGTTGGCAGCGCCAGCGCCTCATCGAAACAGCTCAGGGCTATGCTCTGCACGCCCCCCAGGACCGCCGCCAGCGACTGGATTCCCGCCCGGACGATGTTGTTCTCCGGCTGCTGTGCCACAAGCGTGCTGCCGCCCGTCTGTGTATGCGTGCGAAGCATCATCGAACGAGGATCCCTGGCCCCGTACTTCTCCTTCAGCATCCGAGCCCAGAGCCGCCGCAGCGCCCGGTACTTGGCGATTTCTTCGAAGAAGTTGTTGTGCGTATTGAAGATCCAGCTGATGCGGGGCGCGAACTCATCGATGTCCAGCCCGCGTTCGAGGGCCGCATCCATGTAGGCACACGCGTTGGCGAATGTGAAGCCAATCTCCTGGGCGGCGGTGCACCCGGCATCGCGCATGTGGTAGCCGCTCACGCTGATGGTGTTCCACTGGGGAACGTTGCGGGCACAGTACTCCATGATGTCGGCCGCCAGCCGCACGCTTGGCCCCGGCGGGAAGATGTAGGTGCCGCGCGCCACGTACTCCTTGAGCACGTCGTTCTGCACTGTTCCGTTCAGCTTGCCGGGGGCCACGCCCTGCTTCTCGGCGGCCGCGACGTACATCGCCAGCATCACCGCCGCAGGGGCGTTGATCGTCATACTCGTGGAAACGCGATCCATGGGAATCCCGTCGAAAAGCGTCTCCATGTCATAGAGCGAATCGATCGCCACCCCCACCTGGCCAACCTCCGCAATGGCCAGCGGGTCATCGGAGTCATAGCCAAGCTGGCTGGGGAGGTCCAGGGCCACCGAGATGCCAGTCTGCCCCTGCCCCAGCAGGTAGCGGAACTTCTGATTCGACTCCTCTGCCGTTCCGAAGCCCGCGTACTGCCGCATGGTCCAGAACCGGCCCCGATACATCGTCGGCTGCACCCCGCGCGTGAACGGGAACTCGCCCGGGAAGCCAAGGTCGCGCTCGTACTCCATCTCCGCCACATCGAGCGGCGTGTAGAGCCGTTCTACCCTCGCCGAGCTCGAACGAAACGATGGCTCGCGCTCGGGCGCCTTCTGCAGCGTCGATGCAAGCAGGCCTTCCTCCCACGCGTGCGTCGCGCGGGAAAGCCCCGCAAGCGCTTCGGGCGAGAACAGGGAAGGTTGAGCGGCTTCTTGGTCGGGCATGGCATGCCTCCGGGGGTCGTAACAGTGTACAAACACCGTCGCGATCCGGCATTCCGCGGTTGTGCAGCGAGGGCCACAGGCATACGCTGTAGCTGTGGTACAGGCCGCGAACGTCATCTACCTCCCGCCCGGGGTAGCTGCTGCTCCGCCACAGGTCGCGCAGACGGCCATACCATTTGACCGGGCCTTCTTCGAACAGATCCTCCCGGGAGCGGTCTCGGCCTTCTGCGAGCAGACCGGCTGCGAAGGCCCGATTGTGGAAGTCCTCACCCTCGATGGCACCACGCACTACGTCAATGGCATCTCGGGCCTCACCGATTCCTGGGTCGCCCTGCACACGGCCGACCCCGAACACGACCATGCCGTGCAGGTCTTCGTCCCCTACCAGACGATCTTCCGCGTGGAAGTGCACCCGTCGTCTGACCTCCACCCCGGGCGCATGGGCTTCGTAACCACGCCCCCGAAGGCCCCGCGGAAGCGCCGGGCCGCGCCCCCTGCTCCGGCTTCGAAGCCTGCCGCTCCGTCGCGCAGCGCCGCGAAGAAGTAAGCCACCTTCCGGCGAACACCTGTTCTAACAGGCCCGGTTCTGCCACAATAGGGGCCATGCCCGTGAGGGAGTGCCCACCCGCCCTGTCGCCCTTTTCGCCGGTCGCTCGCGCCTGGTTCCAGGACACCTTCGCGCAGCCCACGCGAGCCCAGGAGCTTGGCTGGAAGGCAATCGCCACGGGCGAACACACCCTCCTGCTCGCCCCGACCGGTTCAGGGAAGACGCTTGCCGCCTTCCTCTGGTGCCTGGACCGCCTTGCGACGCGCCCTGAGGCGCCACTCGCCCGTGGTGCAGCGGTTCTCTACGTCTCGCCGCTCAAGGCGCTCACCTACGACATCGAACGGAACCTTCGCGCGCCCCTTGCCGGCCTGCGTATCGCCGCCGCCCGCGAAGGCGTGCCCGTTCCCGGGATCACCGTTGCCACGCGCACCGGCGACACTCCCACCCGCGAACGCGAAGACATCAGGCGCAACCCTCCCGACATCCTCATCACAACCCCCGAATCGCTCTACCTGATGCTCACCTCACGCGCCCGCGATGCCCTGCGCACGGTCGGCACGGTGATCGTGGACGAAATCCACACCATGGCCGGTACAAAGCGTGGGGCCCACCTTGCCCTGTCGCTGGAGAGGCTCGAACACCTCACGGGGCAGCCCTTCCAGCGTATCGGCCTCTCTGCCACGCAACGCCCGCTCGAAGAGGTGGCCCGCTACCTGGGCGGCGACCGCCCGGTGCGAATCGTCGATGCCGGCGCCTCACGCGAACTCGACCTCGCCGTGATCGTTCCCGTGGAAGACATGTCCCGCCCTGGGGACAACGAGCTAGTCCACGGTCCCTCCGCCGATGGCCGCGACATCGAGGCCCGCTCATCGGTCTGGCCCGCCATCTACCCGCGGCTCCTGGAACTGGTGCAGGCTCACCGCTCAACGCTCATCTTCGTCAACAATCGCCGCCTCGCTGAAAGGCTTGCCGCTCGCCTCAACGACCTCGCCGGCCAGGAGCTCGTTCTCACCCACCACGGCTCCATGTCGCGCGCCCAGCGCACCCTCGTTGAGGAGCGTCTCAAAGAGGGCACGCTTCCCGGCCTCGTCTGCACGAGTTCCCTTGAGCTCGGTATCGACATGGGCGCCGTGGATCTCGTCATCCAGGTCGAATCGCCCGGGTCTGTCTCCCGTGGTCTCCAGCGGGTGGGTCGCGCCGGGCACCGTGTCGACCTGCCCAGCACGGGCCGCATCTTCCCTAAGTTCCGCGGCGACTTGCTCGAATGCGCCGTGCTCACGAGTCGCATGCGTGACGGGCTCATCGAATCGACCACCGTTCCGCGCAATCCCCTCGATGTGCTCGCCCAGCAGGCCGTTGCCATGTGTGCCATGGACGACTGGCCGCTCGACGATCTCGAGCGCCTGGTGCGCCGCACCCACAGCTTCTCCAGCCTCAGCCGCGAAGCCCTGGAAAGCGTCCTCGGCATGCTGGCCGGCCAGTACCCCTCTGACGAGTTCGCCGACCTCCGGCCCCGTATCACCTGGGACCGCGAGACGAACGTGCTCTCCGGCCGCCGCGATGCCCGGAGCGTGGCTATCGTGAATGCCGGCACCATCCCCGACCGCGGCCTCTTCGGTGTCTTCCTTGGCGAGACAGGCCCCCGCGTCGGCGAGCTCGATGAGGAGATGGTCTACGAATCGCGCCCCGGGGAGGTGTTCATCCTCGGGGCGAGCAGCTGGCGCATAGAGCACATCGGCCGGGACCGCGTCACCGTTTCGCCCGCCCCGGGTGAGCCCGGGAAGCTCCCCTTCTGGAAGGGCGACGGGATAGGCCGCCCCCTCGAGTTCGGCCGTGCCATTGGCGCCTTCACCCGCGAACTGGGCCGCCTCCCCGAGTCCGAAGCCGCCTCCACGCTGGCTGCTGACCATGACCTTGATGACCTCGCAATCCGCAACCTCCTCGCCTACCTGTCCGAGCAGAAGCAGGCCACCGGTGCCCTGCCCACCGACCGCACCATCGTCGTGGAGCGCTTCCTCGACGAGCTTGGAGACTGGCGGATTGTCGTCCTCACCCCCTTCGGCGGGCGTGTCCATGCCCCGTGGGCGCTCGCGATCGAGGCCCTCCTTGCCAGGCGCTCCGGCTTCGATGTCCAGGCCATCTGGAGCGACGACGGCATCGCCGTCCGGTTCGCCGAGGGCGACGAATTGCCCCCGGACTCCCTCCTCTTCCCGGGCCCGGACGAAGTGGAAGACCTGGTCGTGCAGCAACTTGCGAACTCCGCCCTCTTCGCCTCGCACTTCCGCGAAAATGCCGCCCGGGCCCTGCTGCTGCCCCGCCGCCGCCCGGGGAGCCGTACCCCCCTCTGGGCTCAGCGGCTCCGCTCCGCCAACCTCCTCGCCGTGGCCAGCCAGTACGGATCCTTCCCCATCGTGCTCGAAACCTATCGCGAATGCCTGCGCGATGTCTTCGACCTCCCGGGACTTGTCGAGGTGCTCACTGCCATCCGCAGCCGCACCATCCACGTCGCCCACGCCGAGACCGCCCAGGCCTCTCCCTTCGCTCGCTCGCTCCTCTTCGACTGGGTGGCCGCCTACATGTACGAGGGCGACGCTCCGCTTGCTGAGAGGCGCGCCCAGGCCCTTGCCCTCGATCGCGCCCTCCTGAGCGACCTCCTTGGCGATGGTGACCTGCGCGAGCTCCTCGATGCCGATGCCATCGATGACACTGAGGCCGCTCTGCAATGGCTCTCCGCAGGCCGCCGCGCCCGGAATGCGGATCAGCTGCATGACCTCCTGCGCCAGGTCGGAGACCTCGCTCTGCACGAGATCGAAGCGCGCGTGGCCTCCCCGCCGGAAGTCCCGGCCTGGTTGGCCGAGCTGGAGAGCGGCCGCCGCGCCTGCCGTATCCGCGTTGCCGGCGAGGAGCGCTGGATCGCGATCGAGGACGCCGGCCGCTACCGCGATGCCCTCGGAGCCAACCCGCCGCCGGGCGTCCCCGAAGCCTTCCTGAAACCATCGCCGCGCGCCCTTGAGAGCCTGCTCAGCCGCTACGCCCGCACCCACGGTCCGTTCGTCGCCGCCGGGCCGGCCGGGCGCTGGGCCATTCCCGAGCCCCTGGCGCTCGCCAGCCTCCGCGAACTCGAAGCCGAGGGGACCATCCTGCACGGCGACTTCCGTCCCGGCCGCGTGGGGCGCGAATGGTGCGACCCCGGGGTTCTGCGAACGTTGAGGAAACGCTCACTCGCCCGCCTGCGCCGCGAAGTCGAGCCCGTCGATGGTGCAGCCTGCGCGCGCTTCCTGCTCTCGTGGCATGGCATCGGCAGCGACGCGGTCGGGCCTGAACGCTTGCGCGAGGTGCTGTCGCAGCTCGAAGGGCTTCCCCTGCCCGCCTCCGTGTACGAACGCGACGTGCTCGCTGCTCGCGTCCCCGGCTACGAGCCCCGGATGCTCGATGAGCTCTGTGCAGCCGGCGAATTCACGTGGATGGGCCGGGGCGCGCTCGGGCGAGACGATGGCCGCGTGGCCTTCTTCCGGCGAGAGCGGCTGCCCTTGCTCGCGCCCGTAGCCACAGAACCGCCCGCGGGCGAGATCCCTGCCGCCATCCTCGGCGCATTGCGCGAAAAGGGCGCCCTCTTCTTCAGTGACCTCGTGGGCGCGGCGCGCGCCCCCCTGCGCGAGGTGCTCGACGCCCTCTGGGACCTGGCATGGGCCGGCTTCGTTACCAACGACACCTTTGGACCCGTCCGCGCGCTCGCATGGCCGCGCGATGGCAGGGTCCGCCCGTACCGGGGAACGGGCTCACTGATTCCCGCCGAGGCGGCAGGCCGCTGGTCGCTCGTCTCCACGCCCGCGGCCACGCCTACCGAACGGGCGCACGCCCTCGCCGGCTCCCTCCTCGAACGCTACGGCGTGGTGACCCGCGAATGCGCGGCCACCGAGGGCCTGCCCGGCGGGTTCTCCTCGGTCTACCCGGTCCTCAAAGCCATGGAGGAGAGCGGCCGCGTGCGGCGCGGCTACTTCATCGAGGGGCTCGGCGGCGCCCAGTTTGCTCTGCCCGGAGCAGTGGACCGCCTCCGCGCCGGGCGTGAGGCGCCCCGTGACGAGACCGCCGTCGTCCTTGCCGCCATCGACCCGGCCAATCCTTATGGCGCCATGCTCCCCTGGCCGCTGCGAGTCCCCAACGGCCGCAGCACACCCCAGCGGGCCGCCGGCGCCTCCGTGGCCCTTGTCTCCGGCGAACCGGTCCTCTATCTGGAGCGCAGCGGAAGGGGACTCCTCACCTTCCCCGCTGCCGAGGAGTCCGCAAAGCTCGAGCTTGCCCTCTCCGCTCTGTTCCAGTCCGTGGCTCTCTCGCGCCGCCGTTCGCTCACCATTGAGCGGATCGATGGCGAACCTGCGGCCGGGGCCGCCTTCGCTCCGGCACTGCTTGGCGCCGGTTTCGTCCCCGGCTACAAAGGCCTGGTTCTCCGCGCGGGAACAGGAGGGTCCGCTCCCCATGCCCGAAGGAGATAGCGTTTACCGCTTTGCTGCACTCCTGCGGGATACCCTGCAAGGCCGCCCGGTGCTGGCCGCAAGCAGCCACGGCCCGGGCCCCGCGCCCCAGGTTCAGCGCATCGTCGGCGCCACCTGCACGGGCGTTCGCTCCCGCGGCAAGAACCTGCTCATCAGCTTCGATAACGGCCTGGCGCTGCGCGGGCACCTCCATATGTACGGAACCTGGCATGTCTACGCCCCGGGAGAGCCCTGGCGGCTCCCCCAGAGTGCCATGCGCGTGGCCATTGAAGTGCCCGGGGCCGTCGCCGTTAACTTCAACGCCCCCACCATCGAACTCATCGAGGAGCGTGCCCTTGCGGTCCACCGCCCACTCGCAGCGCTTGGCCCGGACCTGCTCGACGACTCATTCGATGCCGAAGCAGCGGTTCGCCGCCTTCGCGACCCCTCCCGGGCCGGGCTGACCATTGGCGACGCCATCATGGACCAGCGCGCACTGGCCGGCGCCGGCAACATCTGGAAGCACGAAACCCTCTTCCGTTGCCGCGTCAATCCCTGGAGACGCGTCGAAGACCTTGACGACACCACCCTCATGGCGATTATCCTCAAGGCACAGGAGCTGCTCCGCGCGAGCGTGATGAAGCCCTCCCCCGGCAGGCCATCGGCGCGACCCACCATGTACGTCTACGGAAGAACGGGCATGCCCTGCCGCCGCTGCAACACCCGCCTGCGGAGCGCTCCCCAGGGCCTCGACACGCGCCGCACTACCTGGTGCCCGCGTTGCCAGCCGGGCGAGTCTCCTTGAGGCGCGCCCCGTCAGGGGCGTCCCGAGAACAGGCGAGCCACCGCCCGCGCCAGTTCCGCGTCACCGCTCGCTCGCAGACTCGCGGTCGGGCCGTGAAGCAGCTGGTTAACGAGGGAGCGCGTGAGCTGCTCTGCCGCGTCGGCCGGGATTTCGGGGTGCAGGCGGCGGATCCTCTCCACCTCGCGCTGACGGATGCGCTCGGCGCCCATGCGCATCTCCGTCACCGCCGCGCCCGTCTCGGCGAAGCGCTCAAGCCGCCGCTCAACGAGCGTCCGCACGTGGGTGCGCAGCTCGCCCCGGCGGCGCGTGGCGTGGGGACGCTCGCACTGCTCATCGGCAAGCAGGTCGGCCAGCATGAGCGAAGCCACTGCTGGCGCGCCCGCGAAATTGCGCGGCGTGCCCAGGTCGAGCAGCAGCCGCCGTACCGGGGGCAGCTGTTCTATGCGGACCTCGGGGGCATTTGACCCGAGACAACCGGCGATCACATCGAAGGGACCGGCGCTGCCCACCCCGGACAGGGCCGCGAACGTGGCTCCTGGCAGCGGTTGCGCGGGCGCCCTGCGTCCGGCCACCACAACTTCTGCGAAGCCAAGCTCCACCGCTCGCTCTGCCACCAGCCGGCCCATCTGTCCGGTCCCAAGGATGAGGATGTTCCCCGCTGTCGGAACGCCTCCCATCCTGAGCGCGCGATCGAGCAGGTGCCCCGCGTGGCCCTCGAACCTGGTCTCGCGGCGAAGGTCGCGTGCAGCGCTGATTGCTATCTCGCCCAGCCCGCGAACCGGAGCGGGCGCGCCCACGAGCGCCTGCCGCACCTGGCCCAGGATTTCCCTTTCTCCCAGCACGACTGAGTGCAGACCGGCAGCAACTTCCGCAAGGTGAAAGAGCGCCTCGGCGCCGCCCAGCCGGCCCGGTGCGGGACAGTTGCAGGGTTCAAGGCTGTACGCTTCGAGCCGCTGGCAGCTTTCGACCAGGGCCGAACCCGCGTGCGCCCCGGCCAGGCGGCCAATCTCCACCACACGGGGGCGCGGGAGCGAAACGGTGCTCCAGCAGCACGCCTGCAGTGACTCGACAGCGAGCGCGGAGGAAAAAGCCATAAAGTAGATTTATTTTGTCAGGTTATTTCGGAAAGGGGAACCCTGCCGCCGGCTACCCGCCCGCCGCCTGCCCTGCCGGGATCGGGCGGTCGCTCGTCCGGAACTGCTTCCGGCCCTCTTCCAGCAAGTCCCCACCCCGGCAGTCGTTCACGACAATCGCCGGGAAGCCCTCCACCTCAAGCCGCCTGATCGCTTCCGTGCCAAGGTCTTCGAAAGCTATTACCTCGGCCTTCTTGATGTGACGGTTGAGCAGCGCTCCCGTACCCCCCACGGCTATGAAGTAAACCGCGTGGTTGCTCGCTATCGCCTGGCGCACCGCGGCGCCGCGCCCGCCCTTGCCGATGATTCCCTTCAACCCCAGCTCCAGCATCCGTGGCGTGTACGGATCGAGCCGCATTGCCGTTGTGGGCCCCGCCGACCCGATGACCATCCCCGGCCGCGGCGGGGTAGGCCCCACGTAGTAGACAATCTGCCCGCTGAGCTCCAGCGGGAGCTGCTCCCCGCGCTCGGCCATTTCGAGCAGCCGCTTGTGGGCCGCGTCACGCGCCGTGTAGATAACTCCGCTAATGCTCACATGATCACCCGGCTTCAACCGTTCGATCACGTCGTCAGTGAGAGGAGTGGTGATGGCGATGGAGTCGCTCACGGGGTGACCTCCCTGTCGTTTGCTTTGGGCGGCGCCAGCTCCTTGCTCAGGACAAGGAAGTGGCAGGGGACCTTCGATGGCGGATCGTACGGCAGCGTCCCGGTCTGCCGGTAACCCAGCCGCCCGTACCAGGCCGGCAGCTCCTCCCGCAGATTCACCACCAGGATATCGACACCGGTGAGTCCGCGCGCCGCAAAGTGCGCCTCGGCCCGGGCTACCAGCTCCTTCCCGAGTCCGCGGGCCTGCGCCTCGGGGTGCACCGAAAGCATGCCGAAGTACCCCCGGCCGTTCTTCTCGGTCAGGTGAATGCAACCCAGCATCGTGCCGCTCTCATCTTCGGCCACGAGGAAGCGGTCGCGGGCCAGCAACGCGTCGACTTCGGCCTCGTCGGTGCGGTCGCTGTAGACGAAGAAGTCCTCCACCCTGTAGGCGAGCGTCACCAGGCTGGCGATACTCGCCGCATCGCCGGTGGTCGCTACTCTGATCCTGGCGCCGGTGTCCGTCCCGGCCATGGCAGGCTACAGCACCGCCTGGCGGGTGCGCGCGCTGTGACACTGCATGCTCACCGCCACCGGCAACGACGTGATGTGCGTCGGGTGCGTCTCCACGAAAACGTCCAGTGCCGTGGTCGTTCCGCCTACCGCCTGGGGCCCCACGCCCAGCGCGTTCACTGCCGCGAACAGCTCATCCTCCAGCTCCGCCGCCTCCGCGTCGCCATGGCGCGAACCGACCGGGCGAAAGAGCGCGTGCTTGGCGATCGTCATCGCCTTCTCGGCAGTCCCGCCTATCCCGACACCGATGATGAGCGGCGGGCAGGGATTGCCACCCGCAAGGTCGACTGTCTCGCAGACGAAATCGATGACCGCTTTCCTGCCCATGCCCGGCAGGAAGTTCTGGTAGCGCGACATGTTCTCGCAGCCGCCGCCCTTCGGCATGAACATCAGCTTCAGCTCGTCGCCGGGCACGATCTCGAAGTGAATGACCCCCGGCGTGTTGTCGCCCGTGTTGGTGCGCGCGCTGAAGGGTCGCGCGGCGATGGACTTCCGCAGGTACCCTTCGGCATAGCCCCGCCGGATTCCCTCGTTGATGGCGTCGACCACGTACCCGCCGCTCACGTGCACTTCCTGACCGAGCTCGACATGCACCACCGCCGTGCCCGTGTCCTGGCAGAGCGGCAGCATCCTCTCCCTCGCGATCTCCGCGTTCTCCAGGATCTCGTCGATCACCTGGACCGCGAGCGGCGACTTCTCGGTCGCGCGCGCGGCCCGAATTGCGCCTTCGACGTCGGCGGGAAGGTAGTGTGTGGCCTCAACGGCAAGCTTCGCGATGGCATCGGTGATGGCCGCTGCCGGGATCTCTCTCATTGGCGGTTCCCTGGCCGGTGAGGTGCGGCGCGCACCGCACCCCGGATTCTCAGAGGGTACCGCGAAGCAGGGCCAGCCGCACTCTACGTTGGCCCGTCACTCGCCCGGGGGCAGTCTCAGGCGCGAAAGTCCACGTTGCGTCCTGCGCCGGGGTCGAGCAGTTGTTGCACGATCGCCACCCCCGTCGTCGCCTGGATCTCGATTGCCTTCTTGGCGATGAGGAACCTTGAGGCGGCGAGAGCGCTGGCAAACGGGTCGGCCGGGACTGATCCAACCGCAGGTGTGCTGGTGATGTTCATCGCCACGATCATCGGACTCCTGTACGTAAAGCTGGAGTGCATCGGACGTGAATCTCGAGTGTCCTGGCGGTGGACTGGCGCGTCCCCTCGCCCGTTGGACGCTGATATCCTGCGCTCCAGGAAATCCAGGAGGCACGCATGGGCAGGCTCGAAGGCAAGGTGGCCATCGTAACCGGGGGCGGCCGTGGCATAGGCCGCGGCATCTCCCTGGTCCTCGCCGGGGAGGGCGCCGACATCGCCATCCTCGACCTCGATCTCGAGAATGCAAACCGCACGGCCGCCGAAATCGCCACGCTTGGCCGGCGCGCCGTCGTCATCCTCACCGATGTCTCGGACACCGCTTCCGCCGAAAGCGGCATTGAGGCCGCCATCAACGGCCTGGGGCGCGTTGACATCCTCGTGAACAACGCGGGCGTGGCGGGCGCCAATGTCGCCGCTTCCAGGCTCACGCTTGACGATTGGGACGCCTGCTATCGCGTCAACCTGAGGGCAATATGGACCATGTCCAGCGCCCTTGTTCCCCATTTCAAGGCCAACGGGGGAGGCAAGATCGTCAACATCTCCTCCATCGCCGGGAGGGTTGGCGGCGTGGGACTCGCCCACTACGGCGCCTCCAAGGCCGGCGCCATCAGCGTGACGCAATCCCTCGCCGCCGAGCTGGGCCCTTCGAACATCAACGTCAACGCGGTCTGCCCGGGGCTGCTCTGGACCGACATGTGGCGCGGCCTCGAAGCTGCCGTCGGCGGTGATGCGACCCCGGAGGTAGTCGAGCAGCGCCGCTTCTTCGAATCCTATCTGCGCACCAACTGCCCCCTGCGCAGGGAGCAGTTCCCGGAGGACATCGGCCACGCCGTCGCCTTCCTCGCTTCCGAACAGGCGCGCAACATCACCGGGCAGTCATTGAATGTCGATGGCGGCATTCGCATGAACTGATCGCCGGGCTTCCTGCCGCTAGAACGAAAGCTCCAGGCTGATGTCGAGCGCCGGCGCGCTGTGCGTAAGGGCCCCCACGGAGATGGCGTCGACTCCCGTGGCTGCAATCGCGGCGATGGTCGCGAGCGTGACCCCGCCGCTCGCCTCCAGCTTCGCGCGCCCGGCGGTGAGCCTTGCCGCCTCGCGCATCTCCCCCGGACCCATGTTGTCGAGCAGGACCCACTCCGGCCTCGCCGCAAGCGCGTCCTCGAGCTGGCCCGGCGCGTCGATCTCGATCTCGATCGCCCGGCCCGGGGCCGCCGAGCGGATGGCAGCCGCCGCCTCCGCCAGCGTGCGCCCCTCGCGGGCAAGCGCCTCGCGGTGGTTGTCTTTGATCATCGCCATACTTACCAGGTCGCGACGGTGATTCGTTCCCCCACCGCAGCGGACCGCGTATTTCTCCAGGTCTCGCAGCCCGGGGGTGGTCTTGCGTGTGTCGAGGACCATGACGCCCGTCCCCGAAACCTCGTCCACGAACTGCCGGGTCAGCGTCGCGACGCCCGAAAGCCGCTGAAGGAAGTTCAGGGCCACGCGCTCGCCCTGCAGCAGGGCGCGTACCGGCCCCCGGGCCACGGCAATGGTTTCTCCCGCCGCAATGCGGGCGCCGTCTTCCACGTGTACCGAAAGATGGACGTTTGGGTCCAGTTGCCGGAAGGTCTCTGCCGCCAGTGCCAGCCCCGCCACTACCCCGCTGTCGCGAGCCACGAACACGCCGCGTCCCTGCAGCTCCGCGGGGACGGTGTTCAGGGAGGTGATGTCATCTGCCGCCCGGTCTTCGGCCAGCGCAAGTGAAACTGCCCGGGCAATCTCGGCAGGGGGAGGGGGCTCAATTGCCACGGCGGAACACCTGCCTTCGCGCCCAGTGCCGGTCATCCTGTTCGGGGTAGTCGCTTCGGTAATGGGCCCCGCGGCTCTCGGTACGCAGGAGCGCCGCCTTGAGCATGAGCCGCGCGAGCGTGCCCATCTCGCGGAGCTCATGCCATTCGCGGGTTGGCCGCGCCGGGGAGTTCGCCCATCCGGTGGCTGTCCCGAGCGCGCGTTCCAGCCCTTCGTGGCTTCGCTCAATACCGGCGAAATCCCACATGAGCGCCTGCAGCGTGCCGTGGCCGGGAGCCGGGCCGCCGTCGACGCCATCGACGATTGCGCGAGGGTCGCGCTCGGCGCCCCGAGGGGCTTCTCCCAGGCACTCCACCGTTCGCTTGCCAAACACCACTGTCTCCATGAGAGAGTTGCTGGCCAGCCGATTCGCGCCATGCACCCCGGTACAGGCGGCTTCGCCCACGGCAAAGAGCCCCGGCACCGTGGTGCGCCCGAACGTGTCTGTCCTCACGCCTCCCATCAGGTAGTGGGCTGCAGGCGCCACCGGGATTGGGGCGGAGCGCATGTCGATTCCCTGGCCCTGGCAGAACGCGAAGATCGCCGGGAACCTCGCCGCAAGGTCTACCCCCCGCGCGACGGTGCAGTCGAGGAACACGTTCTCACTGCCTGCTGCCCGCATCTCCGCCACAATCGCCCGCGCCACAATGTCCCGCGGTGCAAGGTCGCCAAGCGGATGGTATCCAGCCATGAAGGCCTCACCGGCCGCGTTTCGCAGCACCGCCCCCTCGCCCCGCACCGCCTCCGAGATCAGGAACGGTGGCGCGCCATCGCCGCGGAACGCCGTGGGATGGAACTGGTAGAACTCCAGGTCTGCGAGTTCGGCCCCGGCTTCATAAGCAAGGGCGATGCCGTCGCCGGTCGCCACGTCCGGGTTCGTGGTGTGCGAGTAGAGCCACCCGGCGCCGCCGGTAGCAATCACCACCGCCGGAGCCTCGAACGAAAGGCCTTCGCCAGCGGCAAGGTCCACTGCTTCCACGCCAGTCACGGCCCCGCCTGCGGTGCTTATCCCCGTGGCAATTGTGTGGTCCAGGATGGTGATCCCCGGGGTCGCGGCCGCGGCCGCGAGCGTCGTCTCGATCGCTGCTCCGGTCTGATCCCCACCCGCGTGGAGCACCCGCGCCCGGCTGTGCGCGGCTTCGCGGCCGAGCGCGAGTTCGCCCCCCGGCGAATCGAAGGCGACTCCGTACTCCACCAGGTCGCGAATGCGGGAGGGCGCCTCATAGCAGAGGACTCGCGCCGCCGCCACATCCACCAGCCCGGCCCCCGCCGCGATTGTGTCGGCAAGATGCTGCTCCGGGCTGTCGAGCGGCCCCACCGCCGCCGCGATGCCCCCCTGCGCCCATGCCGTGTTGCAGTCCTCAATCGACCCCTTGGTCAGCACCAGCACCGGCCCGAGCTTCCTGCTTTCGAGCGCCACGAAGAGCCCCGAGATGCCGCTGCCGATGACAATCAGCCGGTAGTCCTGTTTCACCGGGAGACTCTGACCGGACACTGCATGGGACTTAGTGTAGGTGCTACACGAAGTGCGCCGCCACCCCCGGAAGCGCCAGCGCGACGCGCGCGCTAAACTGCACCGCGGCGCACTGCCTTCCTCAATTCCACCGTCGGAGCGTATTCGTGGCCATCCTGCCGATCCGCCGTGCTGGCGACCCTGTTCTGCGCGAGAAGGCGAAGCGGGTTCGCCTGCCCGTTGACAGCTCCATCCACCGGCTCATCGAAGACATGTGGGACACGATGTACGACGCTCCCGGCGTCGGACTCGCCGCACCACAAATCGGCATCGGCCTGCGCGTCATCGTCATCGATGTGCCCGACCACGATCGCGTTGCACTCGTTAACCCCGAGATCATCAAGCGGTCGGGAGAGCGCAATGTCGACGAAGGCTGCCTCTCCGTCCCGGGGTTCCGTGGCGAGATCGTTCGCTCCGTGAAGGTGCTTGCCAAAGGCATCGACCCCTATACCGGCAAGGAAGTGCGCATCAGGGCAGAGAATGACCTGATGGCCGAGGCCCTCGAACACGAGATCGACCACATCAATGGCATCCTCTACATCGATTATCTTCCCGGGCCCGAAGCACTGGTCCCGCTCAACGAGGCTCCCGAGGTGCAGAGCTAGGCCGTGATAATCGCCGTCATTGGGGGTGAGACGAGTTCGAGCGACGAGGAAACCGCGGCCTACGAAACCGGCCTGGAGATCGCTCGCCGCGGACACGTGCTCATCTGCGGCGGCCGCCAGGGGGTCATGCGCGAAGCCTGCCGCGGCGCCCGCAACGGCGGTGGCCACACCATCGGCATCCTCCCCGGCGAAGACCGCTCCGACATGAACGAGTTCGTTGAGTTCCCCATCGTCACGGGCATGGGTTTCGCCCGCAACACCATCATCGCCCGCACCGCCGACGCGCTTGTGGCCATAGGCGGGCGCTACGGTACCCTCTCCGAAATCGCCTTCGCGTTCATCTCTGGCAGGCCTGTGGCCGGTATTGGCACCTGGGCCCTGTCTCTCCCGTCCGGCGAACTGGCGCCGATCGCAAGCTGCCGCAATGCCCGCGAAGCCATCGACTACTGCGAGCGCGCCGTCGCCGCCAGGGAATAGCCATGTACATCACCGACGTTCTCGCTCGTGAAGTCCTCGACTCCCGGGGCAATCCTACCCTCAAGGTCACCGTCGTTCTCGATGACGGCACCGTGGGCGCGGCGTGCGTGCCGTCAGGGGCTTCCACCGGCGCCCACGAAGCCGTCGAGCTTCGCGACGGCGACCCACGCCGCTACAACGGCAAGGGCGTTCTCAAGGCCGTCCGCAACGTGAACGAAGAAGTAGCCAGCAGCCTCGGCCACTTCCCGCTCGTCGACCAGCGCACCCTCGATACCACCCTTCGCGAGATCGACGGAACGCCCAATAAGAGCCGCCTCGGCGCCAACGCCATCCTCGGCGTCTCGCTCGCCGCTGCCCGCGCGGCCGCGGCGTCCCGCGAGGAGCCGCTCTTCCGCTACATGGGAGGGCTCAACGTTTCTCGCCTGCCCGTGCCCATGTTCAACATCCTGAACGGAGGCAAGCACGCCCCCGATTCGACGGACTTCCAGGAATTCATGGTCATGCCCGTCGGCGCGGAGAACTACCGGGACGGACTCCGCATGGGCGTCGAAATCTACCACGCCCTCGGCGCTCTGCTGCACGAGCGCGGGTTTGCCACCTCCGTCGGCGATGAGGGCGGCTACGCTCCCTCCCTTGCGGGCAATGAACAGGCCGTCCAGGTGGTGCTCGATGCAATCCAGCGCGCCGGCTACCGCCCCGGCGAAGACGCCGTTATCGCCCTCGACCCCGCCTCCACCGAGCTCTACAAGGGCGGCAAGTACGTGCTTCCCAAAGAGGGCCGGGCTCTCTCCAGCGAGGAAATGATCACCCACTGGGAAACGTGGGTTGAGAAGTACCCAATTCGCTCCATCGAAGACGGGCTGGCCGAAGACGACTGGGACGGCTGGTCCGCGCTCACCGCTCGCATCGGCGAAAGGGCCCAGCTCGTCGGCGATGACCTCCTGGTCACGAACACCGATCGCATCCGCCGTGCCATCGATCTGCGCGCCGCCAACAGCGTCCTCATCAAGCTCAACCAGATTGGCACCCTGACCGAGACCCTCGATGCCATCGACGCCGCGCACCGTGCCGGGTGGACCGCCGTCATCAGCCACCGCTCCGGCGAAACCGAGGACGACTTCATCGCCGACCTTGCCGTTGCCACCGGCGCCGGCCAGATCAAGACCGGAGCACCCGCGCGCAGCGAGCGCACCGCCAAGTACAACCGCCTCCTCGACATCGAAGCCGCCCTGGGAAGTTCTGCCCGGTACGCAGGCTGGTCCTGCATCCGCCAGCTCGGTCCCCGGCCTGCCCGGGAAGAGTCTCCCCGCCCGCGCCCGCGCGCCGAGCGCCGCCGGCCTCCCCGTGCACGCCACTGAGAAGAGGTTAGACTGCCCCCGTGCTCGCCAGGGTTCATGCTCTTGCCGATAAGCTGATCTACGACGTCGCGATGGCCCGCTACCTGGCGGCAACCCTCCCGAAAAACGGGCTCGAACGGAAGATCCCCGGGGGCTGGACTGTTCGCCAGCTCATCGGACACCTCGGCGATGCGCAGGCCCGGTACGCCGCGGCGCTCGCCAACGTACTCGCCGGCGAACCGCCCTTCCCCGGCGGGTTTGACCCCGAGCGCCAGAACAGCGCTGCCGCGCCCGCCTTCGCCAGTGCCCGGCTCCCCGCTCTCCTCGAATCGCTGGACCAAACGCGCAGTTCCCTGCTGGACCTGATGGGCTCTTTCAGCCCCGCGCAACTCGAGATGCCCTTCAGCCATGGCCTTTCACTCATCGAGGCCCTTGGCGCGTGGTCCGGGCACATCGAGGGCCACGCGCTCGATGTTATCGACGCCGTCCCCGAGCTGGGCCGCGACCCAATGGTGCTCAACTGGGTCTTGTACGCCGACTACACTGCCGACCCCGGCCGCCTTGTACGCCAGCAGCGGCTCCTTGAAGCGGTCCGCGAGCACTTCGGAGAGGACGCTCCCGGCGCCGGCGATGAAGACTTCGAGGATGAGGAGGAAAGCTAACGTGGCCATCCCCCGGGTTGCTCCACCGCGGGTCTTCGCTGCTGTTGCGCGCGCTCCCAGGCCTCCGTCCGAGGGCCCGGCCGATGCCCATCGCCAGACCTCGTTCATCCTCGGCGCCGAGGCCGACCTCGTCGTTGAGGGGCTTGCCTTCGAGGGCTCCGTGGCCGGGGCCGCCACCGGAGCGAAGCTGCGGACCCAGCAGCTCGCCTCCGCGCTGGGGCTCTGGTCCCGCGCATGGCAATGCCGCCTCCAGGCACTCCATGCCGTGGAATGGGGCAATTACTCTTCTGCTGTCACCCTTATACGCTCCGCCGCCGACTACCAGGCAGCCCAGGTCTACCTGCTTCGCCAGGGAGCGGCTGAATGGCTCATGTGGCTTGAGCAGGGCGGCATCGCCCTCGCTCCCGAAGAGCACGCGACCGAATACAGGCTCCACGCCTTCCGCGCCGCCGAAGTGCTCGCCGCCCATCCCATCCTCGGCCCCCTGTACCGGATGACCATGGACCTTTCCATGCCCCACTTCGGCGCCACCCTCATGCTTGCCGGCAGCGAATCCAGCCCCGAACGGGTTGCCATCACCTTCGGCGACCGCGACTTCCACCTCGGCCTCGCCGAGCTGTGTTTGGGCTGGCTGTTGCAGCTCAACGTTGCCCAGGCCGGCGACCTTGCCGAGTTCGGTGAGGTCTTCGGGGTGGCCGATCCCTCGCCGCTCCAGGCAATGGCAAACCGCAGCGCTTCGGCTGCCGCGCGTGCGGACCGCTGCACCATGGAAGCCGTGGAGCGCGATGGCATCAAGCGCTACCTCGTCCACAACTGGCGAAGGCGCTCGGGGTCCGCTGCCACCAGGCTCCTCCTGTGAGGCGCTGCCGGGCCGGGGTTTCCCTCACGGCGTCTTGTCCCTTGCCGGTGTAGCATTCAACTCCATGCGTAGACCGCTCGCACTCTTTCTCGTCCCCTCCCTGCTGCTCGCCTTCATCGGTTCTGCCTGCGGCGGCAACGAAAAGGACGGCCAGGACACTCCCACGGCCCCGGTCTCTGAGCCTGTGACCGACAAGGAGTACCTGAAGGTCATCTGCACCGGCACCAAGGGTTTCTCCGACGCCCTTGTCAGCCAGACCACCGCCGAAGGGATCGCCGGCAGCATCACCGGCTTCATCGCCTCCCTCAAGCAGACGACCCCGCCGGCCGACCTCCAGCAGTTCCACCAGGACCTCATCAAGTACCTCGAAGATTCCGTCTCCGACCCCACCTCGCTTGTCACGAAGAAGCGGCCTCAGCCCCCCGAGAAGGTACGCGAAAGGCTCGCCGCCACCGAAGCCGAGGTGCCCGAATGCACCAAGGCCCACTACTTCGTGACGGAGTAGCCATCGGCCCCAGCGGAGGGCCCGCCCTGTCCCTCACCGGGACGAACGGTATACTGGCAAGACCCCGGCGCGGCCGGGATGAAGGAGTGCCTCACCGATGCCTACCCGTCACGCATACTTCCAGGGCAACGTCGTCCCCCTGGAACAGGCGAAGATCGGCGTGATGACTCACGCCTTCAACTACGGCACGGCGGTATTCGAAGGCATCCGCGGCAACTGGAACCCCGACGACCAGACCGTCTACCTCTTCCGCGTGCGTGAGCACATGGAGAGGCTCGTCCAGAGCGCGAAGATCCTCACCATGGAAGTCCGGGACTCCGTCGACAGGCTCTGCGACCTCTCGGTGGAGATCGTCGAGCGCAGCGGCTTTGCCGAAGACGTCTACCTGCGCCCCATGGTCTATCTCGCCTCGGAGCAGCTCGGGGTGCGCCTCCACAACCTGCAGAGCGACACGCTCATCTTCCTCACCCCCTTCCCCGCGTACCTCCCGGAAGTCGCCCGTTGCCACACGAGCACCTGGCGGCGAGTCGATGACACCGGCATCCCGCCCCGGGCGAAAGTCACCGGGATCTACGTGAACAGCGCCCTCGCCAAGACCGAGGCCAACCTCAACGGCTTCGACGAGGCCATCATGCTCAACGCCGATGGCCACGTTTCCGAAGGCAGCGGCGAAAACATCTTCATGGTCCGTCATGGCAAGCTCATCACCCCCACCCCCGCCGACAACATCCTCGAAGGCATCACCGCCCAGAGCGTGGTGGAGCTGGCGGCAAAGGAACTCGGCGTCGAGACCATCCAGCGGCAGATTGACCGCACAGAGCTCTATATAGCGGATGAAATCTTCATGACCGGCACGGCCGCACATCTCACGCCGGTAACCGAGGTCGACCGCCGCGTGGTGGGCAGCGGCCGCCCCGGCCCCATCACGAGCAGGCTCAGCCAGCTCTTTTTCGATTGCATTCGCGGCAAGAACGAGAAGTACCGGCATTGGTGCACGCCCGCCCGCGTTCCCGTCGCGCAGTAGAAGCCGTAGCCTTCAGGCCGCCGCGCGCCCTCGGCGTCCTCACCGGGGGAGCCTTCACCGTCTGGGCCGTGGTGGTGGCTGCTGTCGCTGCAAGCGTTGCCCTCGCCTCGGCTGTCGAAACAAAGACCTTCGTCGCCTGGATCGTGGCCGGAACGCTCGCGCTCGCAGCCCTCACGTTCGCTCACTGGACCTACGCGCTCGTCACTCTGGATTACATAATCGACAAGAATACCCTCACAATCCGCTGGGGCTTCCGCCGCGTCATCGTTCCCATCGATGCCATTCAGCGCATGGTCCCCGGGAGAACGCTCGATGAGCCCCGCGTCCGCGGCCAGAACTGGTGGGGATGCCACATCGGCAGCGCCGACGTGAAGCGCATTGGCTTCACCCTCTTCTACTCCACTCACCGCGCCCCCGAAGAGCTCCTCTACGTCGTCACAACCGGGGAGTCGTACGCCATCACCGTGCTCGACCAGGCCGCCTTTGCCGAGGAGATCCAGGCCCGCGCCCGCGTCGCCACGGCCGAAGAGCCCCACCCCCAGCGCTCTTCGGCCACGGGCCTCGCCGCTCTTCCCTTCTGGCGCGACCGCGTGGCCACGACCACGGCCGCCCTTTCCGTCCTGGCGGGCGCGGTGCTGTTCGGCTACGTCTACTCCCAGTATCCCGGCCTCCCCGATGTAATTCAGCTCAATTTCCCCGCGCTCGGCGGAATCGTCCGCGTTGGCGACAAGAGCGAGCTTCTGCGCATCGTCTACCTCGGGCTCGGCGTGCTCGCCGTCAACACCACCCTGGGCATCTTCCTGCATGCGCGCGAACGGGCCGCCGGGCTCTGGATGCTCGCATCGGGAGGCATGCTCCAGTGCGTGCTGCTCGCTGCCGCCATCCTCGCCCTCGAACGAAGCTAGGACCGCTCGTTCGCGACCTCCGCCAGCCGCCGTATGCCCTCCGCTATCCCGGCCTCGTCCACGCTCGAGTAGCCCATCAGGAACACTGCCCCCGGTGGCGGCGCCTGCGTGTAGTAACCCCGTGCCGAATAGATGCCGACGCCGCGGGCCCGGGCGGCCGCGATGAACTCCTCCGCATCGCCGGCTTCTTCCAGCCTGACCAGCACGTGCATGCCGCTCTCCACCCCCATCACCACGGCACGTTCGCCGAAGTGCCGGTGAAACGCCTCAAGGAGCGTGTCACGCCGGCGCTGGTACACCTTGCGCATGCGGCGCAGATGGCGCTCAAAGTGGCCCTCCTCTATGAAGAGCGCCAGCACCGCCTGGTAGAGCAGTGCCACGTGACGGTCGGTCAGCCACTTCGCCCCGCGCACCGCTGGTTGCAGTCGCGGCGGCGCGACCATGTAGCCGAGCCGGAGCGCGGGCAGCAGCACCTTGGAGAGGGTACCGGTATAGAGAACGGCGCCGTTGCGGTCGAGCCCCTGGAGCGCCGCCAGCGGCCTGCCCTCGTACCGGAACTCACTGTCGTAGTCGTCCTCGATGATTACGGCGCCCACCCGGCCGGCCCACTGGAGCAGGTCCAGGCGCCTGCTCGCCGGCATCACGGCCCCCGTCGGAAACTGGTGGGACGGGGTAACGTAGGCGACGCGCGCTTCTTCCGGAAGCGCCTCGACGAGTATCCCCTGGCTGTCGCACTCAACTGGCGCCAGCGCCGCTCCATTGGCCAAGAACACGGCGCGAGCGCCCTGGTAGCACGGCTCCTCAATGACCACCGTATCGCCCGGGTCAATTAGAATTCGGGCCGCCAGGTCCAGGGCCTGCTGCGAACCGTTCACGATCACCACATCCTCCGCATCGCAGCGAACCCCTCTCGACCTCTGCAGGTAGCGGGAAAGCGCCTCCCTCAGCCGGGGCAGGCCCTCCGTTGGGCCGTAGCCCAGCAACTCCCTCGGCGGGTAGTCAAGCACACGCTTCGTCAGCATTCGCCAGGCATCCACCGGGAACTCCTCCAGGGAAGGGGTGCCGTAGCGAAACTCGTACATCGCGCCTTCTTCCTGTGTCCGCACCAACCCGGGCACCTCGCCGCCCATTACCCGCTCCCCGAATGCCGAGAGCTTCCCGGTACCTGGTTCTTCCCCCCCGGCGGCGCGGTGCTTCGCGGAGTCCTCGGGCCGGAATGCAGCTTCGGGCAGCTGGGGCGCCACGAATGTCCCCGACCCGTGCCGGGAAGCCAGGTAACCCTCCGCCGCGAGCTGCTCGTAGGCTTCCAGGATGGTGTTCCTGGCCAGCTTGAGCGCTGCGGCGAGCGCACGGGAAGGGGGCATGCGGTCGCCCGGCCGGAAACGGCCGCTGAGGATCCCTTCCCGGATCGCTTCGGCCAGGCGCCGGTAGGCCGGCAGAGCCGGGTCGCGGTCGAGATCGATCACGAAGTCCAAAGTGGCCCTACTCTAACAGCGGCAATTGGCCGATGTGAAGGGACCACTGCGACGCTACCCTCGTTCCAACATCACCTTCCCCGCGAGCCCATAAACATGAGACGCAAAGAATTCGAACAACACGAACAGCGCGCCATCGAGGCGCTGCTGGACTCCGCCGGGCACGGCTTCCTGGCCTTCGTCCGCCCCAACCTGACGCCAGGTGCCATCGCCGTCAACTTTGTTCGCCTTGACTCCACAATCTACTTCCATGGCTCGCCCCAGGGAGAGAAGATGGAGGCCCTCGCTGCCAATCCTGAAGTCGCCTTCATGGTGGCCGAAGCAATGTCGCTCATCCCCTCGTACTTTTCGGCCAGTGACCTCGCCTGCCCGGCGTCGCAGTTCTTTCGCTCGGTCGTGGTCCGTGGGCGTGCGCGAATCGTGGAGGACCCTGCTGAGAAGGCCATCGCGCTCCAGGCCCTGATGGAGAAGCTGCAACCTGAAGGTGGATACCTCCCCATCAGCCAAACAAGCACACGCTATCGCAAGCAACTCCGCGCGACCGCCGTGGTGGCGATTCCCATGGATGATGTCACCGCGAAGTTCAAGCTGGGCCAGAACCTGCCGCGGTCCAGGCGTGCGTCAATCGCGCGGCAACTCACCGAGCGAGATGCACCCGGAGATAGCGAGACCGCGGCGGCAATGGCCAAAGCGCGCCCTTTCATCTGACCGCGTGCCCGGCCTGGCCTCAGGGCGCTCTCGCGAAGATGCGCTCCGCCACGGGCTTTCTGACAGCCATGCCGTCGCCAGTGGCGCTATCGAGCACCTGTACCAGCGCCACCACCCGCCCCTGGCGGTAGATGTCCGTCCAGACATTGTTGCCCGACCCATCCGGCTTCGCGGTCACGTATGACTTCCGCAATTGAGCCACCTGCGGCGAAGTCGCATCAACGTTCTTGGCGCTTGTGCCCAGCACGTCGGGCGGCGGGTTGCGGAACGCCTCCGCATACGCCGCCCACTGCTTCTCCGCGTTCCCTGCGTCCGGGAAGACGTACACCCGCACCTGGACCGACTTCGGCGACCCCTGCTTCTGATACAGGGCAAGCGCCGAATCGACATCCCCGATGATTGCCGGCTCTTTGCCCTGCTGCGTTAGCTGATACCCGAGGTCGTCTAATTTAGGTACAAGCGCCGCCGCAGCCAGCGGCCCGGCCGTCGCGGTACCTGCCGGCGTAGCCGCGCTCTCCGATCCGTTGGAATCCCCCCCACAGGCGACCGCCAGGGCCGCCAGCAAGATTGCTGCTAGCGCGGCGAGGCGCACTGCACGATTACGTCCGCAGCCTGCGCCGGTGAGATGCGGTCGGTGTTGATGCAGAGATCGTAGGTGCACGCCGTCAGCCATCCTGTGTCGTAGAAACGCTTGAAGTAGTCGAGCCGTTCGCTGTCCGTGCGCTCCACCGTCTTGAGCGCCGTCTTCTCGTCCACATTCATCCCTGCCATTACACGGCGAGCGCGAGGTTCGGTCGACCCCGCAATAAGCACCCGCAGGACATCGGCCCTGTCGCGCAGGATCACCTGCGCGGCGTGGCCCACGATCACGCAGGACCCCTCGTTCGCCAGGTCGCGGATCACCGATTCAATGAACCGCCGGTAGTCGGCGGACGTGTACAGGGGGCTGGTTGTCAGCGGCACCGGGTCGGCCCAGGCGGCGACGGGCATGCTCGGGTTGCGCGCCAACGACTCCAGGATGCGCGTCAGGAGCGACGGCGAATGCTCGGCCTCGCTCACCGTCTCGGGCGAAACCCCGGCTTCGCGCGCCGCTCCCTGGATCACCTGGTAATCGATGAAGCGGAAGCCCAGGTCTGCGGCGGCCTTCTGAGCTACCTCTTCGCCCGCCGTGCCAACCTGCCGGGAAATGGTGACTGCCCGGATGTTCATGAGCATCCTCCTTGCGGACGTGTCGGCCGGATCATAGCCCAAACGCGCCGGCGCCAGTCGAGTCCTGCTCCATAACGGAAGAGGCCCCCGGAGCCGGGGGCCTCTTCCTGAAGCGGAGGTGCCTGCAGAGGTCGCCTGTTGGCGGCCCTCGTTAAGCCGGAAATGGCCCGGCCACGCTCTCGAAGCGCGCCAGGAGATACGGGTCGAAGCGCGTGCCTGCCAGCCCGCGCATCACCTCGAAAGCATCTTCGCGGCTCATCGCCCGCCGGTAGGGGCGGTCACTCGTGAGAGCGTCGAACGCTTCGCACATGCCGATTATCTGTGCCTCCGAAGGGACCTCGTCCCCCTCAAGCATGCCCGGATAGCCCTTCCCATCGATTCGCTCGTGGTGGCATCCAACCCACCATGCGGCCGCGCCGAGCCCCGGAATCTCGCTGACAATGTCGCGCGCATACACCGGGTGAAGCTGCACCACCGACATCTCATCGATGGTCAGAATGTCGGGCTTGCTCAGGAAGTGGGCCGGCACCCCGAGCGTGCCGATGTCCTGCAAGAGCGCGGCGACCTTCACCAGGTCCGCCCGCCTCTCCGTCATGTCGCACGTGAGCGCCACGCGCCGGGCCATGTCGGCCACACGCCGCGAACGGCCGCTCTCCCGCCCGTTGCGGCCATCCACCACGTCGGCGAACACCCCAAGGAAGTCGAAGAGCTCCTCGCGCGACATCATGCCGCCGTGGCCGAGTGCCATCAGCGTCGCCGCCAGGTCATTGTCGTAGAAACCGAGCCAGAAGGTATCGCGCTCGGCGATCGTCGCCATCTTCTCTGCCAGGTCAGGGTCAAGCTCGCTTCCACCCATCTCGCGGATCAGCTCTGGCCCGCGCCTCCGCACCGCCAGCGGCGATGACTCGGCGTCAATCATCGATTCCACCCGGTCGGCCAGGGCCACGATACGCGCCACCAGCGGAGCCTCTTCCCCGGCCCGCGACTGCGAGAGCCCCGACCCGTCCCAGCAGTCATGGTGGCTCGCGATGGCCTTGGCAACGGTCTCACCCAGCCCCAGCTTGCGGCCGATCCGGGCCCCGTGCTCGCAGTGCGCCTTGAGCGTCTCGATGACCGCCGCCCAGCGCCCGCCATCGACGGCCGAAAGCACGTCCGCCGCGTGGGCCGAATCCGCAACCACCCTGGCGCCCCGGCCGGTTTCGACCTGTGCGCCCGGCGCCGATGCTGCCATGCCGACGTCGTGAAGCAGGCACCCGAAGAACACCTCCTCCACCTGCGACGGCTCCATGCCAAGCTCGGCAGCGAGGAACGTACCAATGTAGGCCACCCGCTGGGAGTGCCCCGGCCTCCGCCCCTCTGCGAGGTCGAACGCCCTGCTGAGGGCAGCCAGCACCGTCCCCCGGCTGAGGCGCGGAAGCGCGGCCAGTCCGGTGTCATCGTATAGAGACGGGTCGAGGAACTCTGCTCTTGCCGTCTGAATCTGAGCGTTCGATGCCATCTGCCTCTTCTCGCAATTCGGCGGTCACCGGGTATATCGACCGCTTTCGAGAACCGCTACAGGGGACGTTGTGCGTCTGCAGGGAGAAATCGGGAAGAGTCGTAGGCGCCATCGCCCGGGGTGCCCCCCGGGAACCCCGGGCGTCCCGTCCCCGGCGCGCTACTCCCGGCAGCGGACCCCACCCCCGCGTTTGCCGCCCTCAGCCCGGCATGCCTATACTTCGAGAACAGCTGACCGCGGGCCGCGAGGCCCGTTTTTGTCCCCCGGAGCCTCCACATAATGCCAAGTCCTTCCAAGCGCGAATGGCTGCAGGGCCCATACGCCAAAGCCACTGAGAGGGCGCCTGAGCGCACGAAGTCGTTTCAGACAACCGGCCGGATGCCCCTCGACCCTGTCTACACCGCCGACGACCTGGCCGGGTTCGATGCTTCCCACGACCTGGGCTTCCCCGGCGAGTTCCCTTTTGCGCGCGGCATCCAGCCCACCATGTACCGCGGCCGCTTCTGGACCATGCGCCAGTACGCCGGCTTCGGCACGGCCGAGGAATCGAATCAGCGCTACCGCTACCTCCTCGCCCAGGGGCAGACCGGCCTCTCCGTGGCCTTCGACCTCCCAACCCAGATCGGCTACGACTCCGATGACCCCATGGCCACCGGTGAAGTCGGCAAGGTCGGCGTTGCCATCGATTCCATCGAGGACATGCTCGTCCTCTTCGATGGCATCCCGCTCGACAAAGTCACAACCTCGATGACCATCAACGCCACCGCCTCGGTGCTCCTCGCCATGTACGTGGCGGTGGGCCGTCACCAGGGGGTCGCACCCGAAAAGCTCGGCGGCACCATCCAGAACGACATCCTCAAGGAGTACGTCGCTCGCGGCACCTACATCTTCCCGCCTCGCCCGAGCATGAGGCTCATCACCGATGTGTTCGCCTACTGCCGCGATACCGTGCCCCAGTGGAATACCATCTCCATCTCCGGCTACCACATGCGCGAAGCCGGCTGCACCGCCGCCCAGGAGATAGCGTTCACGCTCGCCAACGGCATTGCCTACGTCGAAGCGGCACTCGCCGCCGGTCTCGACATCGACGACTTCGCCGGCCGGCTCAGCTTCTTCTTCGCCTGCCACAACAACTTCCTCGAAGAGATCGCCAAATTCCGCGCTGCCCGCCGTCTCTGGGCGAAGATCATGCGCGACCGCTTCGAGGCCCGCAGCCCCCGCTCCCAGATGCTCCGCTTCCATACCCAGACCGGTGGCGCCACGCTCACCGCGCAGCAGCCCGAGAACAACATCGTTCGCACCACGCTCCAGGCCCTGGCCGCCGTCCTCGGTGGCACCCAGTCGCTCCACACCAACTCCATGGACGAAGCCCTCGCCCTCCCTTCCGAGAAGGCAGTCCAGATCGCCCTCCGCACGCAGCAGGTCATCGCCTACGAGAGCGGCGTCGGAGATGTGGCCGACCCCCTCGGTGGCTCCTACTTCATTGAAGACATGACCAACCGCCTTGAAGCTGAAGCAGCCGAGTACATCAAGACCATCGATGACCTTGGCGGCGCCCTTGCCGGCATCGAGCGCGGGTTCCAGCAGAAGGAGATCCAGGACGCCGCCTACCGCTACCAGAAAGAAGTAGAGGAGAAGGAGCGCGTCATCGTCGGCGTGAACGACTTCGTCTCTTCTGGCGACAGCGCCCCCGACCTCCTGCGCGTCGATCCCTCCCTTGGCCAGCGCCAGGCGGAACGGCTGCGCGCCCTCCGCGCCAATCGCGACGAACGGGCCGCCAACGCCGGCCTCGATCGCCTGCGCGTTGCCGCCCGGGGAACCGAAAACCTCCTCCCCATCATGGTCCAGTGCGTCGAAAGCCGCGTCACCCTTGGCGAGATCAGCCATACCCTGCGCGCCATCTGGGGCGAACAGCGCGAGACGGTGGTGATTTGAATGACCAGCAACGATGCCGGTGTCCTCGCCGACGAGCGCCGAAGGCTGCTCCACCAGCTCGAAGTGGAACGCAACCAGCTCATGCGCAATATCGAAACGTGCCGCATTCGGGATATCGACCGCACCTTCATTGGCGAATGGTCGTTAAAGGATATCGTCGGCCACATTGCGACCTGGGAGGCCGAGGTCGTGAAGGCAATCCGGGAGCTTCGCCAGGACGCCCGCCCGGCACTCCTTGACTTCGATCAGTCGCAAATCGACCGCTGGAACCAGGACCACGTCGAACGGAAGCGCGAACTGGACTTCTGGAGTGTCCTCGAACAGCTCCGCGGCGGCCGTACGCGCCTGCTCGAAGAGCTGGATGCCCTTGGCGACGAAGAGCTCGCTTCCGAGGGGTCCGTCTACCCTCGCCTTGTTCACTCCGTTCTCGACCACGATCGGGAGCACTGGCACGAGATCGCTGCACGCCTGGCTGGCATGTCCGGCGCCCGCCACACCGGCCCCGTCTCCGTTCCCGAAGAAGCCGCATCCACAAGCTGAGAGGTTCGTAAGAAGGCCGATGCTAACCAAGGTCCACCATGTCGGTATAGTCGTGAACAGCGCCGATGAGGCCCTCAAGTTCTACCGCGATGCCCTCGGCCTTCCCGTCACCGCCGACCGCGTTATCGAAGACCAGGGTGTCCGTGGTGTCCTGCTCCAGATCGGCGAATCGGAGATCGAGCTCCTTGAGCCCACCCGCGACGATACCGGCGTTGCCAGGTTCCTTGCCTCCCGCGGCGAAGGCATGCACCACATCTGCTTCGAATCCGACGACGTCGACCGGGAGCTCGAGACCGCCCGCGCCCGGGGCATCCAGCTCATCGATGAGAAGCCCAGGCCCGGGCTCGCCGGCATGATCTGCTTCCTCCACCCTAAGTCGAACCACGGCGTCCTCGTCGAATTCGCCACTCCCATTCCCGGGGGGCACTAGCCCGCGATGGGTGTCGGCGCTACCCACATCGACCACATAGTCATCTCGTCCAACGACAGCGCCGCGACGGCTTCGCTGTTCGCGACGAACCTCGGGCTCGAGATCCGGCGGACGATGTCGCGCCCCGGGACCGGCGCCCACATGGAGTTCGCAAAGCTCGGGGAAGTCGTGCTCGAATTCGGCGGACCGCCGCACCCTGTTCCCGGCGCTGAGGTGAAGGCCAATCTCTGGGGCTTTGTGCTGGCTGTGAAGGATATGCAGCAGGCCGTGGGCTCGCTCCAAACCGCAGGCTATCAAACGTCCGAACCACGTCCCGCCGTGCAGCCCGGAGCCCTCATCACCGCTGTTAGAGGCGGCACTCATGGCGTTCCCTTCGCCCTCATCCAGTACAACGCCCTGCCCATCAAGGAGACCGCGCAATGAAGCTGAAGAAGATCGACCACGTCGGCATCGTTGTGAAGAGCCTGGCCGAAGGTGTCGCAACGTTCGAAAACAACTTCGGCTTCCGGGCGAATCCCGCGAAGGGTGGCGAGGTGCCCGCCCTGGCCATGCGCAACGCCTTCGTGCCCGTCGGGGAGTGCGACCTGGAGTTCATTGAGCCCCTCAGCGCGGATGGCCCCATCGGCAAGTTCGCTGCCGAACGCGGCGAAGGTGTCTTCATGCTCTCCCTGGCCGTGGACGACATCAGTGCTGCCGTTGAACACCTTCGCGGCCTGGGTGCCCGCGTAGGCGACCCCAACAATGGCGTCGCCTTCGTTTCGATGAAATCCACTCACGGCGTAAACTTGCAACTCGTCCAGCGTTCCTGACGGCTATTCCGTAACCCCGTCGATTCACCACGTCCTGAGAGAAAGCGTACCTATGACCCCTTCCCCCACGGCTACAAAGATTCGCGTGCTCATCGCCAAGCCCGGCCTCGATGGCCACGACCGCGGCGCCAAGGTTGTCGCCCGCGCCCTCCGCGATGGCGGCTGCGAGGTCATCTACACCGGCATCCGCCAGACCCCTGAGATGATCGCCGAAGCGGCCCTCCAGGAGGATGTCGACGTCGTTGGGCTCAGCATCCTCTCCGGCGCCCACCTTGAGCTCTTTCCCCGCATTGTCGACGAGCTGAAGAAGCGCGGGCGCGACGACGTTCTTCTGTTCTGCGGCGGCATCATCCCCGAAGAAGATACCCCGGCGCTCGAGAAGCTCGGATTCCAGGCCATCTTCCGGCCCGGCGCCAACACGCAGGACATCGTCAAGTACGTCTTCGACCACGTGACGAAGTAGCCCGTGGACGGCCTCATCGAACGCTTCCTGCAGGGTGATCGGCGCGCCCTTGCACGCGTCATCAGCCGGGTCGAGAACGAGACCGCCGAAGGGCGCGAATTCCTGCGTGCCCTCTTCCCGCGCTCCGGGCGCGCTCACACGATCGGCGTCACCGGCGGCGCCGGGTCCGGCAAGAGCACCCTTACCGGCGCCCTTGCGGCCGAGTACCGGCGACGCGGGCACACCGTCGGAATCGTCGCCGTCGACCCTTCCAGCCCCTTCACCCAGGGCGCTATCCTCGGCGACCGCATTCGCATGCAGGACCTGACGCTCGACCCCGGAGTCTACGTTCGCAGCATGGCCTCGCGCGGCGCCCTCGGCGGCCTCGCACCCACAATCGACGACGTGGTGGCCGTGATGGACGCCTACGGGTTCGACTTCGTCATCATCGAGACCGTCGGCGCCGGCCAGGACGAGGTGGAGGTCGCCGGCACTGCTCTCACCACCGTGCTCGTCAACAACCCCGGCACCGGCGATGACATCCAGGCCATGAAGGCGGGCATCCTCGAAATCGCCGATGTGCTCGTCGTCAACAAGGCCGACCACCCCGGCGCCGACGTCCTCGTCAGCCAGCTTCAGGCCCTGCTCACCCTCTCCCCGGCAGGCAGCCGGAGGCCACCCGTGCTGAAGACGATTGCCACCAAAGGCGAAGGCTTTGGCGCGCTCGCCGACGCCATCGCCGACCACCGCACTTACCTCGAATCCTCCGGCGAGATGGAACGCCAGCGTGCCATCGACGCCCGCCACCAGGTCCTCTCCATTGCCCGGAGCATCCTTCTTGAGCGCATTCGCCAGGCCACGCCCGAGGCCGAGCTCGACGACCTCGTCGGCCAGGTCGCCGCGCGCCACCTCGACCCGCACAGCGCCGCGGAGGCCCTCGCTGCCCGGCTCCACGCCTGAGAGCCACCGCCCGGTGCTAGCATTGGCTCAATGAGCGCGCAGCGTGTCCGCGTCTGGTTTCGCAAGGGCGAAAGGCTTCGCTACATCTCGCACCTCGACGTGCTCCGCTTCTGGGAGCGCGCAATCCGCCGCGCTGAGCTCCCGCTTTCCTATTCGCAGGGGTTCACACCCCATCCACGCCTTGCATTCGCGTCGCCCCTTCCTCTCGGCTTCATCGGCGAGGCCGAGATCATGGACGTGACCCTGGATGAGCGCGTGGCCCTCGCGAGCTTCCGCGAGCGGGTTGCCGCCCAGGCCTCCGACGACCTCTGCCTGGTTGCCGTCGCCGAAGTTCCGACCGGCGCACCCGCGCCCCAATCGTGCCTCTCCTGGGCCGACTTCAGGGTCGACGTCCCGGGGCTCGACCCCGAAGAAGCCGGGCAGGCGGTTGCCGAATTCCTCGCCCTTGAGGCGATGGAATGGGTCGACGACCGCCGCGAGAAGGCCCGAACCATCGACCTGCGGGACGGCGTCTCGCAGCTTGCCGCGGAGCCGCTGGACGGCGGCACGCGCCTCACCATGCGCCTTCGCGCTCACCAGGACCTCACCGTGCGCCCCGAACTGGTGGTGGCGGCGTTGTTCTCCGGACGCGAGCCGGGGATGATTGCCCGCGTCGCGCTCTACCTCGATGAGCCGTCGCCCGCGCGCGACGCCTGGCGACGCCGGGGGAGATTCGAATGAACCAGCGCATCCGTCCTGCACAGCCTTCCGATGGTCCTGCGCTCTTCGCCGCCTGGTCCAGCCTCCGTTCCCACAACGCCGCCATCGATCGGCGCATAGTTCCCGCGCCTGTCACCGAACAGGAGTTCCTCGAAGCCTTTTCGCAGATCCTCCAGCGTCGCGCCGGCGCCACGTTCGTCGCGCAATGCGAAGACCGCCTCGCCGGATTCCTCACCGGGAGCATTGAGGCGAACCAGCCGGACAGGCTCCCCGAGCGCCACGCCACCATCGGCTACCTCTACGTGGAGCCCTTCTGCCGCCGCCAGGGCGTGGGCCGCGAGCTCTTCACCGCCTTCGCCCGCTGGGCCGGGTCATTCGATGGCGTGGACCACTTCGAAATGCCCGTCCTTGCGCTCGACCAGGGCGCCGAGGCGTTCTGGAAGGCGCTCGGTTTCACGCCCTTCATCCAGAGGCTCTGGGCGCCGGTCAGCGCCGGTGAGAACCCGGGTTGAACCTCTACCTCGTCCGCCATGGGCAGACCGCGCACAACCGCGATGGCGTCTCCCTTGGCCGCCAGGATGTGCCCCTCACACCGCTGGGTGAGCAGCAGGCTGCCGCCGTTGCATCGGCCCTCGCGCCTGCGCGCCCCGTTCGCGTTTATGCGAGCCCCCTGCGCCGCGCGTACGACACGGCCGCTGCCATAGCCCGCGGGCACGGCCTGGAGCCTATCGTTCGCTCAGAGCTCATCGAGCTTGACGCCGGGGAGGCTGAGGGCCTCACGTTTCCGGAGCTGCGAGAGCGCTTCGGCCCCTTCCTTGCGGAATGGGTGGGCCCACTCGGCCACCAGGCCGTGATGCCCGGCGGCGAGAGCATCTCCCGGCTGGAGCAGCGGCTTCTCCCGATCATCCCCGAGCTGCTTGACCCCGCCGCCGGAGATGCCGCTGTGGTATCCCACAACTTCGTCCTGCGCGTGCTCGTCTGCCGCCTCATGGGGCTCGATGCAGCCGCGTTCCGGTCCGTCGCGGTCGATGTCGCTTCCATCTCCACCTTCCTGGTGAACGGCGATCGAGTGGTAATGGACCGCCTCAACGACACCTGCCACCTGAACTCCTTGAACCTTGATCGGGATGGGCGTAGCGTTTGACCTGGCTGGGTTGGAAGGTCCTTCTTGAGTCGTAGTCGCCTCGTCTTTTTCGCTTGCCTGGTGATTGCGGGCTATTTCCTCTATACCGCTGCCGTCGGCGCCCTCCGTGCCAATCAGCTTGGCAACGACAGGGAGCAGGCCGAACGCGAAGTCGCGGCCCTGGCAGAGAAGAAGAAGTACCTCGAAGCGGTGCGTGACTACGTCGCCTCCGACGCCTACGTGGAGCAGGAAGCCCGCCGGCAGCTCGGGTATGTGCGAGATGGAGAAGTCCCCTTCGTCGTCATCAGCCCGCCCCTCGATGAGGGAGCACGGCCAACGGGCGAGTGGTGGCAACGCCTCTTCCCTCGTTGAAGCGCCGGTCACCGCCCGGGCGTGCCGCGATGTAGCCGCCTTCGCGCGCAAAGAGAAGCTGTTCCGCCGCACCCAGAAGATACTCGTCGCCGTCTCGGGCGGACCAGATTCCGTCGCCTGTCTGCTGCTTCTGCTCCGGCTACGCCAGCAGTTCGGCTTCGAAGTCGTGGTCGCTCACTTCGATCACCGGCTGCGTGAGGGCTCGGCCGCAGACCTCGAGTTCGTCCGCTCGCTCTCCGCGCAGCTGGAGGTGAAGTGCCTTACCGGCGAAGGTGATGCCGGCGCCCTTGCCGCCGAGCGGGGCATGGGCATCGAGGAGGCTGCGCGACGCATGCGCTACCAGTTCCTGGCCTTTGTTGCCGGCAAGGAAGGCGCCGATTGCATCGCCACCGGCCACACTGCAGACGACCAGGCCGAGACGGTGCTGCAGCGCGTCCTGCGCGGGACAGGAGTGCGCGGTCTGCGAGGCATGCTGCCCGCCAGCGAGGTTCCCGGCGCCCCTTCCCAGCGCCTCGTCCGCCCTCTGCTCGTCCTGCGGCGCGCCGATACTGAGCTGCTCTGTGCCGAGGCGGGCATCCAGCCGCGGAATGACCCGACCAACCTCGACCTCTCCATAGGGCGCAACCGCGTCCGCCACGAGGCCCTCGGCGTGCTCCGGGCGATCAACCCCTCCATTGACCGCGCGCTCGTCGGGCTGGCCGAGAGCGCCCGCGAGATCTTCGCGCCCGTCGCCCGCGCCGCGCTGGCAACCCAACCGCTGGAGCGCGGGCCCGATGGCTCCATCTTCACCCTGGAAGTGATGGCGGCGCTCCCCACCGAGGCGGTGACCCTTGTCATCGAGCGCGAGGCCGCCTTCCACGGGCTCGTGGCCGAGGTCAACCGCACCCGCATGCGGAATCTCGTCTCCGTGTTTGCCCGGGGTACCGGGGAAGTGATGTTTGGGCCCATCGCGGTCGAGGCTTCGACAGGGCTCCTCCGCATCGGCCCGGCCGCGGTCGAAAGCTCGCCGGCCGGGCCGGTGGTGCTGAACGTCCCCGGGGTGACGCTCGCCGATGGCTGGCGCATCGAAGCGCTCACCAGCGAACCAGCCTCGCGTCCGGGCGCATCCATGGCGACCGTCGACCTCGGCGCATTGAAGGGGCCCCTCCGCGTGCGCCCACTATCGCCCGGCGACCGCGTTCCCCACCACGGCGCCCTTCGAAACGCCTTTGACGTGCTGCTGGCCGAACGCGTGCCCCGCTGGAAGCGCCAACAGGTACTGGCCGTTTCTGACTCGACGGGGATCCTGGCCCTCCTGGGAGGGCCGCCGGCGCTCTGTGGCTCAGCCCCGCCCGATACCGCGCTCTATATCGTCGCCACGAGAACGGCGCCGTTGCAGCCCGCTCAGGTCACAAGATCCCAGTAGCGGCGAATGCGCTGGTGGAGGCCTGGCTCCGCCACCAGCAGGCCGCGCACGTGCGGATCTCTCTGGTTGAACCGTAACGGCGCGCCCGGTGCGTCCGTCACCCGCAAGCCCGCGGCGCGGCAGAGGGCGGCTCCTGCCGCCACGTCCCACTCTGCCCGGCCGTAACCGGTGAGAACCGCATCGCCGGTGCCCGCCGCCACCAGCGCCATCCGGTAGGCCACGCTGCCGATCCCGCGTGAGCGCGCGTCCCGGGGCAGCGGCGGCAGGTCGTCGTAGCCGTGCTCGCCGCGGCCCACCAGGACCTCGAAGCCATTGCGAAATTCCCCGGGCTCGCGTTCCCGGGCGTCCCAGCAGCCGGCCGCCCGCATCTCGCCCGTGGCCGGGTTGTACACCACGCCAAGTGCGGGCTCACCCTCCACCACCAGCGCCACTGAGATGGCGTACTCGGGCAGGCCCATCAGGTACTCGCGCGTGCCGTCAATCGGGTCCACCACCCAGACGCGATCGCAGCGCAGGCGTTCCGCCGTGTCATGATGCTCTTCGCTGAGCCAGCCGACGCCCGGGAAGCGCGCTGCCAGCCGGTCATGCAGCAGCTCGGCGGCATGGATGTCGGCCTCCGAGACGAGCTCGTGTCCCGCCTTGCGGCCATAGCGAAGCCCGCTCCTGCGCAGCCGCGCGACCTCGTCGCCTGCCTCGCGCGCGGCCTCTACCGCAACCTCCAGCTCAGCCTCGAACATGCTCTCACTTTCGCGTGCCGCCCCCTGCCTCGCAAGGCGGCTCCCCTATGAGAAGGCCGCGAACAGCTCCTCGATCGCCTTCACCTGGCCGCCGCTGGTGGACGATGGAACCAGCATCGGCGTCTTCACCCCGGCGGCGAACCACGCCTCAAGGCCTTCGCGCACCTCCTTCGTGCTCCCGAAGAGGCACGAATCCGCCAGCCAGCGCTCCGTCATCAGTCCCGGCAGGCGGTCGCGTTCACCAGCCGCCAGGGCCGCCTCAACCGCCTCCATCTCCTCGACGTAGCCCGCTTCCTTCCAGTAGTTGCGGTAGTTGGGGAGCATCAGGTAGCCGCCAAGGGACCGCTTCGCCACGTTCATGGCCGCCTCACGGTCGTTGTCGTCGATGCACGTGGGGATCATGTCGCCGATGAAGAAGCCGCCTTCGCGCACCTCCTTCGGGATGTGACTGAGCGAGCCGGCCATGTGCGAGCGCGAGGCGTTGGCCCAGACAGCCCCCTCCGCTATCTCCACCGAAAGCTGCACCATCTTCTTGCGGAGCGTCGCCAGCACAATGGGCGGCAGCTCTCCGAACTGCTGCGTCCCCGCCCGCATCGCTTCCACATAAGCACGTGTGTCGCCCAGCGGCTTTCCGGCCTTCACCCCCAGCCGGGCGTGGGTGGGCGCGTGGCTGACCCCTATCCCGAGGTAGAATCGCCCGCCGCTGATCTCGTGGATGTAGGCCGCGCTCTGCCCCATGTCGAAGGCGCTGCGCATGTAGATGGGGGCAATGGCAGTGCCGAACTTGATCTCGTTCGTGACGTGGGCGATCGAAAGGCAGAGCCCGAGGCTATCGCCAAAGCTCGCGCAGTAGATCCCCTGGAATCCGCGCCGCTCTATCTCACGCGCGATGTCGACGGTCCACTTGCGGCGTCCCGGCACGGCGGTCAGGGCAATGGCAGGCATTTGGGTCAAATCAGGCTTCTCCATCAGAGGTTGTGTGGAGCGACTATACGTGCAGGCCGGGGTTACCTGGAACTCGCCAGCAACAACCCGGCGGCCCCGGCCACCTCTTCGAGCGGAACTTCCCGCTGCCCACCATCGCCGCGCAGATCCTTGACTACGGCCGTGCCCCGCGCAGCCTCGTCGTCGCCGAGAATGACCGCCACGAGTGCGCCTGATGCGTCCGCGCTCCGCATCTGCGACTTGAACGAGCGTTCACCTTCACCCAGCACCGCCGCCAGGCCGGCCGCCCGCAGGGCACCCGCGGCCCGCAGGGCGGCCGCTGCTGTCGCCGCACCGCGGTGCACCACGAAGATGCTCGCCTGGGGGTGTTCGGAAAGCTCCATCTCGTTCCTCTGCATCTCCAGGATGACGCGTTCAAAGCCGCACCCAAAGCCGATTCCGGGCGTGGACGGCCCGCCCAGCAGCTCCATCAGCCCGTCGTAGCGCCCGCCCCCGCCTATGGTGCTCTGGGCGCGTTCGTCCTCCAGCGGCACTATCTCGAAGACCGTCCGGTTGTAGTAATCGAGGCCGCGCACCAGCAGCGGGTCAATCTCGTACGGGATGCCGGCCGCCCTCAGGGCTGCCATCACGGCCTCGTGGTGCGCCGCGGCCTGCTCACTGAGCTGCTCGACCAGCTTGGGCGCGCCGGCCTTGTAAGGGGCGTCGCGGTCGTCCTTGCTGTCCAGCAGCCGGAGCGGGTTGCGATCGAACCGCCTCCGGCTGTCTTCCGAAAGGTCGCCCAGGAACGGCCGGTAGTACTCCTTCAGGCGGTCAACATAGGCGCGCCGGGGCGCCGGGTCATCAATGGATGAGAGCCGCACCTGCAGGCCCTTCAGGCCAAGCCGCCGGTAGAGGCTCCAGAGCAGGTCGATGAGCTCGGCGTCAACGAGCGGGTCGCCCGAGCCCAGCACCTCGCAGTCGAACTGCGTGTGCTGGCGGTAGCGCCCCTTCTGCGGCCGGTCATAACGGAACATCGGGTGCGTCGTGTAGAGCCTCACCGGCTGGGGCCAGCTTGCCATGCCGTGCTCCAGGTAGGCCCGGCAGATCGCCGGTGTAGCCTCGGGCGTCAGGGCCAGCTCCTCTCCGCCGCGGTCCGTGAAGACGTACATCTCCTTCTCGACGATGTCGGTCGTATCGCCGCTCCCCTTTTCGAAGAGCGCCGCGGCTTCGAAGACGGGCGTGTCGATGCGCCGGTACCCGTAGAGGCGCGTGACCTCGAGGATCGCCTCGTTGATAGCGGACCAGTAGGGCTGAACGGCGGGCAACACATCCTGCGTGCCGCGCGGCGCCTGGAAGCGGGTGCTCATGGTTCTCTGTGAGTTCGTCCGGGGGACTGAATGCATGCTAGGATAGGGCAGGAGCACCCCCCCGGCAAAGAAATGCAGACGCTGCCATCGCGCGCCCAGGATGCGCAGTCATCCAGCATCACCATCGAAACCGTGCTCGAGCGCGCGGCCGAATACCTCCCGGCAGAGAGACTGACGATCGTGCGCGAAGCGTACGAGTACGCGGCTGCCTGCCACGAAGGACAGCAGCGCCGCACCGGCGACGCCTTCATCACCCACCCGCTCGCCGTCACCTACTTCGTTGCCGGGCTCGAGCTCGACCACCTGGCCCTCGCCGCCGCTCTGCTCCATGACGTGCAGGAAGATTGCGGCATCCCCAACAGCGTCCTCAGAACACGCTTCGGCGCCGAGGTCGCCCTCCTCGTCGATGGCCTCACCAAGCTCGAAAAGCTCCCCATCCACATCGTGGGCGATGACGTATCGCGCGATGGGGTGCAGGCTCAGAACCTTCGCAAGATGTTCCTGGCAATGGCCGAGGACATCCGCGTGGTCCTCATCAAGCTCTGCGACAGGCTCCACAACATGCGCACGCTCTGGGCCTTCGAACCCGCCAAGCAGCGCCGCATCGCCCTGGAAACCATCGAGATCTTCGCCCCGCTGGCCAACCGGCTCGGCGTCTGGCAGATAAAGTGGGAGCTGGAAGACCTCGCCTTCCGCTACCTCGACCCGGTCCGCTACAAGGAGATCGCCGAACTCGTCGCCTCCAAGCGCGACGTCCGTGAACGCTACATCGAAGAGGCCGCCGCCACCGTCCGCCAGCAGCTCGAACAAGCGGGCATCGCCGCCGAAGTCACCGGGCGCGCCAAGCACATCTACAGCATCCACCAGAAGATGCAGCGCTACTCCCAGCAATCCAAGTCCTTCGACCAGATCTACGACCTCCTCGCCCTCAGGGTCTTTGTCGATACCGTGGCCGACTGCTACCACGCCCTCGGTGTCATCCATGCCCTCTGGCGCCCACTCCCGGGCCAGTTCGACGACTACATCGCCAACCCCAAGGACAGCATGTACCAGTCCCTCCATACCACCGTTGTGGCCGTGGGCGGCCGGGCGCTGGAAGTGCAGATCCGTACCCATGAGATGCACCGCGTGGCGGAATACGGCGTGGCCGCACACTGGCGCTATAAGGAAGGCACGCGCCAGCAGGGCAAAGACGAAGAGCGCATCGCCTGGCTGCGCCAGCTGCTCGACTGGCAGCGCGACCTTGCCGGCGCCGAGGAGTTCGTCGATAGCGTCAAGACCGACATCTTCCACGACCAGGTCTTCGTCTACACCCCCAAGGGCGCCGTCCTCGACCTTCCCGCCGGCGCCACCCCGCTCGACTTCGCCTACCGCATCCACACCGACCTCGGCCACCAGACGGTCGGCGCCAAGGTCAATGGCCGCATGGTATCGCTCAACTCCAGCATCAAGACCGGTGACGTCGTTGAGATCCTCCGCAGCCGCACCAGCAAGGGGCCTTCGCGCGACTGGCTGAACCCTCACCTCGGGTACGTCCGAACGGCCCACTCCAAGGCCAAGATCCGTCAGTGGTTCCGCCGCCAGGAGCGCGACGAAAACATCGAACGTGGCCGCGAGCTCCTGGAAAAGGAGATGCGGCGCCTCGCCATCGACCTCTCCGACCGCCACGACGAGATCCTCGCCATGTTCAACTACTCGAACTGGGAGGACTTTCTCGCCGCGCTCGGCTATGGCGGTGTCAGCACCAACTCAATCGCCCGGCGGCTCGCCACGCTCATCCAGGAAGAAGAGGTCATCCCCGAACCGCTGCCGGCCGAAATGCCCAAGCAGGCCCCCGCCACCCTGGGTGGCCCCGGCCTGCGCGTGCTCGGCATAGGCAACCTGCTCACCACCATGGCCCGGTGTTGCAAGCCCGTCCCCGGCGACCAGATCGTCGGCTACATAACCCGCGCACGCGGCGTCACCGTACACCGCGCCGACTGCCAGAACGTCCTCAACCTCGATGGCCACGAGGAGCGCGACCGCATCGTCGAAGTCGAATGGGGCACCGCCACGAAGCTCTACCCAGCCACCATCCGCATCGAAGCGTGGGACCGGGTGGGCCTCCTCCGCGACATCACCCTCGTGGTCACAGAAGACAAGGTGAACATGGTTGGCGTGCGCACCATCGAGAACGGCGACGGGTCCGTGACCGTTGAGGCCACCCTCGAAACCACCGGTATCGAACAGCTTTCACGCCTGCTTTCGCGCATCGAGATCATTCGCGGCGTGCGCAACGTTGAACGCAGCCTCGACCGCAAGCGCTCTCGACCCGAGCCCTCCCCGCTGCGCCGCGCCCGCTAAACGCGTCCCGCCAGAGTGCCCGGGGCTACCCCGACTCTCCGATCTCGAACCTCTGCAGTTTCACGACCGCCAGCCATCCCGCCGCGGCAACCGCCAGGATGAGAACAGCCACGGAAGTTGCACCACCGAGTTCGGGGTCGAAGGTGTCCCGGCTCACCGATGCCACGTAACCGGCCAGGCCCAGGGTGGCGTGCCGAAGACTCAGCAGGCGCGTGCCATCGAAGAGCGCTGTCACCAGCCCTTCCCAGATGAACACGTAGAGCAGCCCGGCGATGAACGCCCTCCCGGTGAGCAGGCTGAGCAGCGTGAAGACCGTGCAGTAGGCGAGCGAACCGGCCACCGTGGCCACCACGAAGCCGGCGATGAGGGCGCCCCATTCATCGGTTCCCTCAAGCGCAATCGTCCCCGCCACCAGCAGGCTCGCGGCGACAAACACCGCCGTCAGCAGCCACGCAACGCACAGCTTCGAAAGCAGGATCTCCCGGCGCGGGATCGGCCTCGCCAGCAGGTAGACGGCCGTCCCGTCATCGATCTCCGTGCCAAGGATGGCCGTTCCAAAGACGAGGCCAGCCAGCGGCAGCAGCATCGCCACCACCATGCCACCGAGGAGCTGCGTCGAGGCCCATTCGGCCGGGTCCCCTTCGCCACTCGCCCGGAACGCCGTGGCCAGCACCGACGGCAGGAGCGCCACCAGCACCATGAAGACCGTGCGCCGCTTCCCCACAAGCTGCCTCAGCGTCAGCCGTACGATGTCCCCGTTCATCGGCGCACCAGGTACGAGAACACGCTCTCCAGCGACTCATCCGATGGCGCCACTTCCAGCAGGGTGATTCCCCTGGTGCGCGCCACCCCCGGCAGAGCGCGCGTGAACGCCCCGAAGTCCGCTACGCGCACGGTCATGACCTCGCGGTCAAGCTCAATCCCGCTGACGGACGGCTGCGAGAGCATGGCGGCACCCAGGTCGCGGTTGTCGCTCGACCGGATGCGGAACGTGTGTGGCCTGTCCGTCATCAGGCGCCGTATCTCGCGGAAGTCGCCCGAGGCGGCCAGCCTGCCCGCCACGATCACCAGCACGCTATCCGCCAGCCGCTCCACCTCCTCCAGGATGTGCGAGGAGAAGAGCACGGTCCGGCCGGCCCTGGCCATCGCGCGCAGCAGGTCCATCATGTGGATTCGCTGCCGCGGGTCCATGCCGTTGAATGGCTCGTCGAGGATCAGCACCTGCGGGTCGTGGACAATCGAGGCGGCCACCTTTATCCGCTGCTTCATGCCCTTGGAGTAGCCCCCCGTCGCCCGGTCCTGCGCCCCCGCCATCTCCACGGTCTCAATCGCTCGTGCGGCTGCCCGGTCGGGGTCCGGCAGCCGGTGGAGCTTCGCCGCCAGCCGCACGAACTCAAAGCCCGTGAGGAACCCGTAGGTCGCTTCCCGCTCCGGTACGAGCCCCACCCGGCGGAACATCCCCGGGTTCAGCCACGCCGGTTCGTCCCCGATCCGGACGCCTCCAGCCGAGGGCTTCAAGAAACCCGACATAACATGCAGGAGAGTCGACTTCCCGGCCCCGTTGGGACCGAGCAGGCCCGTCACCCCGGGGCCTACCTTGAACGAGATGTCGTTCACGGCCACCACGTTTCCAAACCAGCGCGAGACGTGCTCAACCTCAATCGGCACCGGGCCCGGTCCCGGCGGCACCCTGGGCTGCCTCCGTGGCTCCGCGCTCACGCTGGGATCCGCTCGTAGCGCCTCAGGATGAGGCCCACTGAGATGGCCGTGACACCCACCACCGCCGCGAACATGAGCTCGGTGGCCACCTCGTACTCGTGTTCCGCCGAGAAGATCCAGTAGGTGGCGCCGGTCATCAGGTCGAACAGGCTGACCATTATCCCGTATCTCCCCACGGTCGCGTCCAGGATGCCGCCAATAGCCGCGCTCCCCACGAAGATGGCAATGATGCCCCCCGTGGCGTAGGCGCGGCGCGGCGTGCGCGAAGCAATTGCCAGGGCCACCGAGGCGCACAGGCCCGAGACCAGGACCGAACTGGCCAGCACCCGGGGCACATTGGCCGCATCCTCGCGCAGGTATTCGAGCGCATCGTTGGTGGTGAAGGCGTTTCCCACGAAGAGCACTGCCTGCGGCACGAGCGTCAGGACGAGCATCGCCGAAACCAGCGCCCCCAGCTTTGCAAGCGCGTAGTCCCGCCTCTCAATGGCACGCGAGAAGTAGAGCGAAAGCGTCCTGTTGCGCTGGTCACGCCCGGCCAGCTCGGGCGCCTGGGCCGCCACGAAGAGGGCCAGGATTACCTCCACGAACGAGGAGTAGTCCTCCGGCTTGACGATGTCCATCTGCTGACGGCTCGCCGCCGCAATGCCCAGGTGTACCGCGGCCGGGAGCAGCACAATCACGAGCAGGATGACCGGGATTACCTTGCTCGAAGCCCTCCGCCCCAGGCCGAACGCGGACCGCAGGCTCTCCACGTAGACGGTCCTCACGGCGTGCCTTCGCCCGAGCCGGGTGCCGCCGTAGCTCCTGTAGCCCAGGTCGTAGATGCTGCCCGCCCGTTCAGGCTCCGTTGTCATTCCCATCCTCACCCTGGCGGAAGAGGTCCTCCAGGCTCTGCCGTCGCTGCTGTAGCTTCACCAGGCCAACTTCCATCTCCGCCGCGGCATCGCGAATCAGGTCGTAAGCACCGGTGCCCCCTTCAAGCGCTACCATCACGAGCCGCCCCTGGCGCGCCGCGCGCAGTCCACTCCCGGTCAGCCGGCGCTCCAGTTCATCAACTCCATCGTCCACCTCCACCGCCAGCACCCCGGTCTCCCCGGTGAAGGTCGCGACGGCCGCCGACTGTACAAGCCTGCCCGCATCGATCAGCACCAGGTGGTCGCAGACCCGTTCGATTTCGTTCAGCAGGTGCGACGACATGATGATGGAGATGCCGAAGTCCACCCCGATGCGCCGTACCAGGTCGAGCATGTCATCGCGGCCGGCCGGGTCCAGGCCATTCGTGGGCTCGTCCAGCAGCATTACCTTCGGGTCGTGGACGAGCGCCTGGGCCAGCTTCACGCGCTGCTTCATGCCAGTTGAGTAGCCACGCATCTCCCGATACCGCTCTTCGAACAGCCCGACGTGGCGGAGAGTCTCGGCGGTTCGCTCGCGCGCCGCACTGCGCGGAAGTCCGCTCACCTGCGCCATGTGCGCCACGAACTCCGTGGCCGTCATGTCCAGCGGAAGGCAGTCGTGTTCTGGCATGTAGCCCACGAACTGGTGCAGCTCGGCACGTTCGTTCAGTGCATCGAAACCGAGAACGCTGGCCGATCCGCTGGTCGGCTCCAGCAGCCCGAGAAGGATCTTGAGCAGGGTGCTCTTGCCGGCGCCGTTCGCCCCTACCAGCCCCACGATCCCGGGCTTGATTTCGAGGTCGAGCGAATCAAGCGCCGTGGCGCCCGGGTACCGCTTGGTGAGGCCGCTCGTGGCCACTATTGCCATTTCGTCATGCTAAACCGTGCCGACCTTCTGGGAACATCCCGGGCTTGCGCACCACCCGAGGGAACCGGGGTTCAAGGTCCGCGATGTTCATGCTCTCCGATTGGCCGGCCGCTGCCAGCATCCCCGGCGCACTCACCAGCCGGCGTGGCGAACAGCGGTGCGTACGTCTTCACCGCCGCCAGGCCAAGGCCGGCCGTGATCACGGCGAAGGCGATCACCAGCCCGCCGGATGCGTCCGCGCATCGCCGCGCATGCATCCGGCCTCCGGGGGAAGCCACAACAGGCCGCGCGGCATCATAGTCAAAGCCCTCGGAAGCGGCTATGCTTGGCGGCCAACTCGACAGAGGTTGTCATGAAGGACATAGCAGGCAAGACAGCAGTCGTCACTGGAGCCTCCGGTGAGGCGGGGCTGGCGTTTGTCCACCGCTTTGCCGCCGTGGGCCTGAACGTCGCCCTTGCCGACATCGAGGGCGAGCCGCTCTCAGTGGCCGAGGCGGCGCTCAACACGAAGGGCGCCGCGGAGCGTGGCAGCGTGGGGGGTAAGCTCACGAGCGCGCTTCCGATGGTGATCCGCATGCACACGCGCCGGGTGTTTGGGCTAGGATTTGCCTTGTCCCTCTGCTTCATTCTGTTGACGGCTAGCGGCTGCCGTGGTGATGACAGCGACGTCATCTCTGACGATGGCGGCGGCAGCGCGGTACAATCGCCACACGTCTCCGGCACGACCGCTCCTGGCTCCAGTACGACCGCTCCGGCGCCAAGTCAGTCCGCGAGTGTGTTGAAGTTCAAGAAGGGCCAGAACAACTACACCCTGACGGTAGATGGCCAGCGCCGTCAGTTCATTGTCCACGTTCCTCCGGGCTACAACAGCAGTACACCGGCGCCACTGGTATTTGTGTTCCACGAGTCGGCCCATAACGGCGGCTTTGTATACGAAAAGTGGAAGTGGCGGGAGAAGTGCGACCAGGAAGGCTGCATCTCCGTCTATCCCACCGCGTTATCCTACTTTGTTGTTCCAGAGGACCGAAATCAGACGAAATGGAACGACACCAGCCTCTCCCAGATAGTGCCACCGGGCACGGCTTTAGCAGACGACGTGAAATTCGTCCGGACAATGGTCGAGACGCTGGAGGCCACGTTCAGCATCGACAAGAAGCGGATTTATGCGACGGGAGGCTCGAACGGCGGCCGCTTCGTGTCATCCCGAATTCTGGTGGAGCTTCCCGACATATTTGCCGCGGCAGGCATCTCCCACCTGCTGGGGACCGACGGCCTCGCGCCCAAGAACAACGAGGCGATCCCGGCCTACGTGTCCTACGGTAATCTCGACCCAATCCTGCTGAAAGGCAGCGAGGCGTTGGGCGCTTCCGGAAAGCAGCTGCCGATGGAGGCCGCAGAGATCATGCAGCACCCACTCGTGGGCGGGCAGATCGCGAACGCCCTGACGACCCTCGGCCTCGATACCACCTACACGGTGGAGTACTGTGCGCCGAAGCTCGACCGCTGTACCGCGACGTACACCACGGCCCTGGAGCGGTCGTAGGGCGTGCACACGACATTGACGTTTGCCAGGGGCGGGAAGCCCGGCGTCGAGTTCCGATTCCGCATGATTAAGGGCATGGGCCACTCGTATGCCCTCGCCGGCAACAACCCGGCCCACCTCGAGGCGGCCAGCTTCTTCTGGGACTTCTTCAAGGAGCATCCGAAGCCGTAGCCGGTCCTGCATTACGCGGGCCCCACCACGTACTGCACCAGCATGTAGGTCGCGAAGAACGCCGGCCCCACGGCGAGCGCCGGCGCGGCGGCATGTCCCCGCAGCGTAAGGAAGGCAGCTCCCGCCGTGACAGGGGCCACCAGACCCAAGGAAACCGCATCCAGCCCGATCGTCTGGTTCGTCAGCGAGTCCGAGAAGTGATAGTCGATGACGCCGATCCCGAGCGGCCCCAGCAGGGAATTGGCGGCGAGCCCCGCCGCCAGCGCAAGCAGCCCGGCGGCGTTCAGACGGCGGGCACGTTCGTCATGGTTCACCGGGCCACGATAATCGGCCGGTCATCAATCGGGAAGGCGACGTCTGGCCACCTGCACGCGGCAGCGCCGAGGGTCTCCACGCTCCCCGGCGCTGCTACTGCCCGCTGAGACTCCCCTACCAGAGGCCGGGGCGCCAGGTCATGAGAAAGAGGCTGAGAATCGCCAGCAGGGCGAGCACTTTGCCAACCCTGTCGAGCCGGCCTGCAATCGGCCCCATGGCCTGGGGAACCGGCCCGTTGTCGGCAGCCCCTTCAAGAACCGCGAGCGCCCGCTTCACCGCCGGGTTCTGCACCGTGAAGGCGATCACCGCCGCAGCCACCCAGAGAGCGATCGAAACGACGATCCACGCCGGCAGGTCATCCTGGTAGCCGCTCACGTCGCTCAAGATGAGCCCGCCGCCGGTCGCCGCCACCAGCAGCGAACCAGGGACGACGATCTTCTCCTCCAGCTGCTCAGCGAAGTGGAGGGCAACTCGCAGGGTGGCAACTCCGCCCCTCCCCGCCAGCGGCATCAGTACCGGGATGCCGAACGTCGACCCAAAAGCCACGACCGCGACCACGACATGTACGAGGCGCAGCACCTTGTAGACGTTCAGCTCCGAGAGCCCGAGATCGGCGCCCCATTCGCCGAAGGCCAGCGCCGCGGCGGAAAGAGCGAGGGCGGCGACCATGGGGAGCGCGCGTGCCGCTCCACCGGGCGCCTCGTGGGCGGATGCCGGCGCTCCCTCTCCGCCGGCGTGAGCTGGGGCCTGGACCCTGGCTGTCAAAACTGTGTTCCTCCTGTGTGAATTACTGGTGACGTCAAGGGGTGTTCACCCCGTATGACTGGAGTGGAGCGCGCCTTGCGAAGACGCGATATGAGCCTTGTCTGCAGCGGCTGTGGCCGTGGAGCCAGGCCACCCGCGAGGCGGACCTGCATCTGCATGCGGCGTTCCCGCCTCTCCGCCTCAAGGCGGTGCAGCATCCCGTGCGAAGCGGTATCAAGAAAACGAAACGGCATGGTCAACTCCTCCCTGGAGCAAGTGCTGTGGATGGAACCCGAGACCCCCGCTCCGGCGGCCAGCCCGGGCGCGGTCGCGGAAACGGAACGGTGTCATCGGCTATCCTCCTGTGTTGGGGGGCGCCCCCTCTGGACGGGATAGTACAGATGCTGTACTATCTAGTCAAGCATTTGGACTATCAAAATCTGGAACGAATATGAACCGTCCCCGCGACATCCACGAAACCACCCTCAGCTACCTGCTCCGCACGGCCCACACGGCCATGAACCGCGCCGTTTTCCGGCGCCTCGCCGAGCGCGGGTTTGGCGATGTCGATGTGGCCAGCCGCCACATCTTTCCCCACCTGCGCCCCGGAGGTACCCGCCTCACCGAGATCGCCGAGCGCGCCGACCTTACCAAGCAGGCCGTCGGCTACCTCGTCGATGCCCTCGAGTCGCGCGGATACGTCGAGCGCGTTCCCGACCCGACCGACCGCCGCGCCAAGCTCGTCCGCTGGACCGAGCGGGGACTCGAACAGGACCGCATTGCCATGGAATCGTTCGCCGATACCGAGCGCCGCTGGGCCGAAGCCCTTGGCCCGGGCGAGGTTGCGAAGCTCCGCGAAGTCCTCGAGCGACTCGCCGACTACCTGGAGGAGCAAACCCAGGGCGCCCGCGGCCGTTAGCCCGCGCCGTTTCTCCCGCGTGCTGGCTGGACCGCCAATCAACGGTCGCAACGTCCGCTACGCTCTTCCACCGGCCCCCGTAGCGCAGTCAGCCACCCCACGCCATCGCGCAGGGGACCCGTGCGCGGTACACTATGTCGCCAGCTACAACCCGGGAGCCCCCGCCATGACCGAACTGGGCCGCCTCCTCACGGCGATGGTCACCCCCTACACGCCCGACGGCGAAGTCGACTACCCCCACGCCCGCAAGCTCGCCCGCTACCTCGTGAGCGCCGGGAACGACGGGGTGGTCGTCACCGGCACGACCGGGGAAGCCCCGCTTCTCACCGACGACGAGAAGATCCGCCTCTGGGCAGAGGTCAAGCAGGAGCTTGGCGCCGGCGCCACCGTGGTCGCCGGGGCGGGCACCAACGACACCCGCCACTCAATCCACCTCGTTCGCGAAGCTGAGCGCGCCGGTATCGACGCCGTCCTGGCGGTCGTTCCTTACTACCTTCGCCCCCCGCAGGAAGGCATCTACCAGCACTTCCGCGCTATTGCCGAAAGCACTTCCCTCCCGGTCATCGTCTACAACGTGCCCACTCGCACCGGCATCAACATGACCGTCGAAACCATGCTCCGCGTCGCCGAGCTGCCCGGTATTGTCGGCGACAAGGAGGCCAACGGCGACCTCGCCCATTCCGCCGAGATCATAGAACGCGCCCCCGGGCTCAAAATCTGGAGCGGCAACGACAACGACAACTTCCCCCTCTGGTGCCTGGGCGCGTACGGCGCCATCAGCGTCACCGGTCACATCGTCGCCGGTCAGTTGAAGCGCATGCTCCAGCACTCCCTCGCCGGCCGCACCGCCGAGGCTGCCGTCATCCACCGCCGCCTCGTGCCACTCACCAACGCCTGCTTCGCCAACGGCAGCCCCAGCACCATCCGCTACGTGCTCCGCCAGCTCGGCTTCGAAATCGGCGCGCCACGCCTGCCCGTCGTCGAGCCCGGCGAAGCAGTTGGCGCCACCGTCATGGCCGAGGTCCGCCGGCACCAGCTCGACATCCCTGTTCCCAGCCGCTGACCGCCGCCAACACAGGAGCGCGCTATCCCTTGCCGGCGCCGGGCAGCCGCTGCGTCTCTCCCGCGAACCGGCATAGCCACCGGGCAGTTGGCCCGGCCGCCGTCTCGAACAGCCACATCCCGTTCGAAAGGGCTGTGCAGCGCCTTCCCCCGGTGCTAACTTGCGCGGGAGATAACAGGGAGGTTCGGACCATGTCCCAGCCCGAGCTGGTGCAGCGCGCCTACACCGCGATCATGCGCCACAGCGTGGAGCACGGGGTCGCACCCCACTTCACGACCCTCGCCCGCGAAATCGGCGTCACCCCCGACGATGCCCTTGATCTCCAGGGAGAGGCTGCGAAGGCCGCCGTCGGCTGCTGGATCAGCCACGACACCGACTATATCCACTCCTTCGCACCCTTCTCCAACCTGCCCACCCAGTACCGCCTGAGCGTGGACGGAGTTGAGAAATGGTATGGCCAGTGAGGGCTCGAATCGCTGGCCGTGCGCTGGCTCTTCCCCGGCAAAGAAGTCCGCATCGATGCCCCCTGCCTCGACTGCGGCGAGCCCATCGTCGTCCGCATGCGCGACGAAGAGATCCTCGAGGTTGATCCGCCCGAAACCGTCGGCCACACCGTCCGCTCATTCGTCAAACGGAGCGATGAATCGGCGGCCTTCAGGTGAAGCCGCATGAACCTCTTCCGGTCGGAAGAGCATGCAAAGGCCTGGTCCCGGTACGAGCCTGAGTCGGCGGATGGCATCCTGCCGCTGGCGGAGTGGGCCCGCATCTTCAGCGGACCCCTCTTCCGCGACCGCCTGCGCGAAGACTACCTTTCCCGTCGAGGCGAAGGGATGGCCGCCTTCATGCAGGCAATCGCCGGCCTGGCGAAGACAGGGCCATTCTGGCAGCCCGGCTAAGCTTGCCGGCCCCGGCTGAACGACCAGATGATGGGCGGGAGAGCGGGGCCAGGGTCGAGGGCGACCATATGTTCCCGTTGGCCGTAGCCGCTGAGGTGGCCAGGAAGGTGCGGGCACCCTGCGTTCCATGCCTTCGCCTTAGGCAAACCATCGGCGCCTCTGGTCGTGATGCGGCCTGACTACGCCTATAGCCCCTCGAAGTACGTACGCATTCTCTTGGCCATGAGTCGCCGCCGCTCGGACAGAAACTCTGGGAAGTCCTCGACGGTGAGCCGCTCCATTCCTTCTGGTAAGCAATTTTGATGGCAACCGCTACGTCTACGGCGCCGGGCTGGAGTCGATGGTGACCCCCACCGGCAGCTACTACTACCTGGCCGACGGTCTGGGCTCGACCATGGCGATGGTCGATAGTACCGGCATGGTGCAGAAGAGCTACACCTACGACGTCTACGGCAAGCCGGCGGCCACCGGAGCGCTGGCGAACGAGTTCGACTTCGCGGGCCAGCAGACCGATCCCACGGGCCTCCAGTAC
>QEVS01000006.1 GCA_003577245.1 bacterium
CCGAGCGCGTCACTTCGTTGATCGCCGAGGCTATCTGCCCCGTGGCACCCGCCATCTGGTCCGATGCCTCCCGCAGCTGGTCCGAGGCCGAGAGGATGTTCGTGGCGTTCGTCTTCACGGTGCCGATGAGGGAGCGGAGGTTGTCGACCATGTTGTGGAGGGCATTGCCCAGGGCGTCGGAAGTGCCGCGGGAGTTGACAGTGACGTTGAGGTCGCCGCCGGCGACGGCCTCGGCGGCCGCCACCATCTCCTTGAGGTAGACGGTCATCTCGGTGAAGGCGTTGGCGAGGTCGCCCATCTCGTCCTTGGACTTGATGTTGACCGCGACGTTGACATCGCCGCGCGAGATGGATGTGGCGGCGTCTGCCGCCTGTTTAGCGGCGCCGGAGATGGAGCGCGCCAGCCAGAAGGCTATGCCAAAGCCCACGACCACGGCCACCAGCGTGATGCCAATGAGCAGGTTGCGCGATGATGATGCCGAGTCGGCCGCCGCGTTCTTGGACTCCTTCGCGATGTCCGCGTTGAACTGCCCGGTCTCAGTGAGGGTCTTGTCAATCGCCTTGATGTCATCGCCCATTCCGCTCGCGGCCCTCTTGGCCTCTTCCGCTTTCCCCTGCTCAAGGAGTACGAGCACTGCTTCGCGATCGGCGATCACTTTCTTCACCAGCGTCTCGGCCTCTGCCCACTGCTGGGCATCGGCCTCGCTTGCGAAGGTCTGGTGGTAGTCCTGCATCGCCTTCTCGGCCGCCGCCATCGCGTCTCGAGACGCGCGGATCAATGTGGCTCGCTCGTCCTGTTCCCCGGCAAGAAAGGCGCGCTTTTCGTCACGCGCCGACACGAGCATCTGAGCTCTCGTTTCAAGAGAGAACTGGACACCCAGCACATTCTGGGTATAGAGGTCGTCGGTTCGATCCGCGGCCTGCTGCAACCGCATGATGCCCATCACGGCGACGATCACCATGAGAACTAGCACTGCCCCGAAGCCCCCGAGGAGCTTCTCCCTGAGTCCGATCTTCACCTTTTCCCTCGCGTGCCTTTATTGGTTTCTTTGCCGGCCTTGCCCGGCTGTCCGCGTCAGCGGGTGCTTCACTACTATCGAATGAGAGGCTATGGCGAGGGGATCAGAGAATCCCCCAACACGGCGGGGCATCTTCGCGTAGGGACCTCACCGGGATCCCCGCTCTTGTCAGCGCAAGGCCGGACCACGTGAAAACGCAAGACCGGGCAGGAGGTGAGGGTAAATAAGGGCCAGACACAGGGTGTGCTGCTTGTGTGGAAAGAACCTTGCCGGGGAGAAGATCAGGGGCAGCTGGCGCCGCCCACGGCCACGTTGAGCGTCGCCGCCTTCGTCGCCGGCGGGCTGGCGAAGTACACGGTCAGCGTGACCGGGTAGCACCCCGGCGCGGAGGGGAAAGTGATGGTCACGCCGGGCTGGTGAGGCGTGACCTTGCCCAGGTAGGTCCAGTCGGAGCGCACGTGGGCTGGCTGCGAGATGTCGAGGTAGGTCCCCGTCGCTCCCGCTGCCAATGCCGCGGGGCCCGAGATGGCGGCATAGGGGCCTTGAGGCGTTGCCGTCGGGGATGGCGTCGGCGTCGCGGTTGGCTGTGGAGGCTGCGGCGGGTTCGCCGCGCGCGCCGTGGTCGCCGTGGGGGCCGGGGGTTGCGGCGTGGATGTCGCGGGCGCCTTCGTCGGGGTCGCGGCGCCGGCCGAAGGTGACTGGACGGCCGCCCCTCCCGCACCCTGGGACCCCGGGCCGGCGGTGCGCACCCCGGAGACGGTCTCGACCGGCGCCACCTGCTGGGCCGCTGCCCTCGTGGGTACCGGGGTTGCTTCGGGCCGGGCCGTGACCGTTCCCGAACCGCTGCGCCCAATGAAGACCGCAGCTACCAGCAGGCTGATCCCGCCGGCCACCATCGCCCCGCCCACCGCTGTGAGGGCCAGTCCCCCGCTGCGCACCGGGGGCGCGACTTCCACCTCGGGGACTTCGATGTAGCCGATGGCCTCGGCGAAACCGATCACCGCCGCGTTGAAGAGCGCGGGCTGCTCCAGGTTGGCCGCGTGCCCCGCGCCTTCGATGGTGAAGGTCTCGACCAGGTCCGCGGGCAGCCGGTTCACGAACGCGGGCGCGTTCTTCACGAAGTCGAGGTCGCGGTCGCCGATGATGACGAGCGTGGGCGTCGAGAGCTCAGGCAGCCGTTCCCAGGAGTTCACGTTGACGACCAGCCCCTCGGCGGTGCCGGCGAAACCTTCGGGCCGGGCGCTTTCGAAGCCGGCGATGAGGGCCTCGCGCGCCTCCTCGGGCAGCCGCTTGCTGTGTCCCGGGTAGAGGCGAGTCTCCTTCATGGCGCCCACCCCGTGCTCGCGGATGGCGGCGGCCATGGCCATCATCCCCGGCAGGGTCGCGGCGCGCCATCCAGGGGTGCCAGCCGCGGAGTTCGAGTTCAGCACCACCAGCCCGGCCAGCCTCTCGGGCTCATCGAGGGCGAAGCGCAGGGCGAGCGCGGCCCCCAGCGAGTGGCCGCAGAGCAGCACCCGGTCGTAGCCGAGCTCGTCGAGCAGACCGCGAAGGCGAGCCACGGCCGGGCCCGGGGCGTAGGCATCGAGACCCGCCGGGGCGTCCGATTCGCCGTGGCCCAGCAGTTCCACGGAAACCACCGTGAAGCGCCGGGAGAGGCCGGGTATGTTCGAAAGGAACGAGGCGCGGCTGGCCGTGAAGCCGTGGATGAGCACGATTGGCGGGGCGCCTTCCGGTCCCGGCGTCACCTCGTAGGCGATCCGTTCGCCCGCAACTCCGTACAACGGCATGTGCTGACTCTAGGCCCCGTACGTGTTGGGGGAAAGGGGAACAGCCGAAACTCGCGGCCAGCGGCCCCTTCTGCCGTAGAATGACGGGCTAACTGGAAGCGAGGAGTGCGCGATGAAGTTCGGCGTCACCATGTTCCCGGCGGATTACGCTATCCCCGTTCCGGAGCTGGGGCGGGCCGCCGAAGAGAGCGGCTTCGATTCGCTTTTCCTCCCCGAACACACCCACATCCCCGCCAGCAGGCGCTCGCCCTGGCCGGGCGGCCGGGAGCTGCCCCTCGAGTACTCGCACACCCTCGACCCCTTCGTCGCCCTCGCTGCCACGGCCTCCGTCACGAAGACGCTCCTGCTGGGGACGGGCATCTGCCTGGTAATCGAACGCGACCCCATCGTGCTGGCGAAAGAGGTCGCAAGCCTGGACCTCCTCTCCGGCGGCCGCGTGCTCTTCGGCATTGGCGGCGGCTGGAATGCCGAGGAGATGGAGGACCACGGCACGCGCTTCCCTCTGCGCTGGAAAGTGCTCCGCGAGCGCGTGCTGGCGATGAAGGAGATCTGGACGAAGGATGAGGCCGAATTTCACGGCCAGTTCGTGGACTTCGACCCCCTCTGGGCGTGGCCCAAGCCGGTGCAGAAGCCGCATCCCCCCGTGCTCATCGGCGGCGACGGGCCGCGCACCCTCGAACGCGTGGTGGAGTACGGCGATGGCTGGATCCCGATCGCGGGCCGCTCGGCCGCGCCGCTCAAGGACCGTATTACCGAGCTCCAGCGGCTGGCGAAAGAGGCCGGCCGCGGCCCCGTCCCGGTGACCATCTTCGGCTGCCCCCCGGACCGGGGCGCAATCGAGGAGTTCGCCGCCATGGGCGTGGAGCGCTGCCTCTTCTGGCTGCCACCGGCCCCCGCCGAAAAGGCGTTGCCCGTGATGAAGCGCGCTGCCGAGGCCGCGGGCCTGGCTTAGGTTCCACGGTTCCGGCGCCGGCACATCGGTTCACGGCCTCAGTAACGGGCGGCCACCTTCGCCTCCGCCGGGCCCTTCCTACAGCATCACCAGGTTGTCGCGGTGGATGACTTCGTCGCCGTAGGCGTAGCCCAGCACCTCGGCGATGCGGTCGCTGCGGAGGCCCCGGATGCGCTCCAGCTCGCCGCTCGCGTAGTTCGTGAGCCCGGCGGCGATGCGCTCGCCCGCGGGGTCCCGCACCTCGACGGCCTCGCCGCGGTCGAAGGCCCCGTGGACCGCGGCCACCCCCGCCGGGAGCAGGCTGCGCCCCTTCCCACGCAGGGCAGCCGCGGCGCCATCATCGACCACCAGGTGGCCGGTGCGGCTGATGGTGCTGATGATCCAGCGCTTGCGGCTCTCCAGCCGGTCACCGCCGGCAGGGAAAAGCGTGCCCGGCGCGTTCCCGGAAGCGATCTCCACCAGGGCGCCGGGGACGCGGCCGCTGGCCACCACCACGTCGACCCCGCCCTGGGTGGCTATGCGCGCCGCGTTCAGCTTCGTTACCATGCCGCCCGTTCCCGGGCCGGTCGCGCCGCTCGCCAGCGATTCCACGGCCGCGTCGATGCGGTCGATCCTGCGGATGAGCTTCGCCTCCGGGTTCGTGCGCGGGTCCCCGTCATACAGCCCCTCGACGTCGGTGAGGATGGCCAGGAGATCGGCATCGATGAGGTTCGCCACGTAGGCCGAGAGGCTGTCGTTTTCGCCGATGCGCGTGGCCAGCACCTGGTCGAGCGCCACCGCGTCGTTCTCGTTGACGATCGGCACCGCGCCCGCCTCGATGAGGTCGCGGAGGGTGTTGCGGGCGTTCAGGTACCCCAGGCGGTCGCTCAGGTCGCGGCGGGTGAGCAGGACCTGGGCCACGACCGTGTCGTGCCAGTCGAAGAGCTCGTCCCAGCTCTGCATGAGGTGGCTCTGGCCGATGCTGGCGTAGGCCTGCCGGCTGATCCCCGCCTGCGCCGGCAGGTGCCGCGCGAGCCGGTGGCGCCCGGCCGCCTGCGCGCCGCTGGAGACGATGACCACGGCGCAGCCTTCCCGCCGCAGGCGCACCACCTGCCCCACCAGGCGCGACATCGCTTCGAGGTCGAGGCGGTCTGAGCCTGCCGTGAGCAGGCTTGTGCCGAACTTGGCCACAATGCGCCGGTAACGCATGGCGGTAGGTTAAGGCGAAGCGGGGATAGGCAATAGGCGAAGGGCGCGGCCGCTATTCGACGGAGATCGGCTCCGGCTCCGCGGGCGGGGTTTCGGCCGCGGCCTTCGGGATGCGCTGCATGTGCTCGAGGCCCGTAATGCTGAAGCCAAGGTCGCCCAGCTCACACAGAAAGCTGCAGTAGGTCAGCTTCAGAGCGCTGGTTGACTTGGAAGGAAGGTAGCTCAGGCCGCACCGGGTGCAGCGGGGCATGGTGACTATCTCCGCGTCGCGGGCGGCGGCCGGAGGGATCACCTGTTCGGGTTCGCCGGTCATAGTGCTCATACAGGCCCGTCCTTCAGACCCATACTATGGCGCGCCGCGCGTTCATGCACGCTATGGGCGCGCACTTCTTGCGGATATCTAACGAGTGGCCGGGCCGCGAGCGGCGCCGGGCCTGGCGCGAATACCCCGGGGCGCTGCTAAAGTTCCCTTCGTGAACATCTTCTTCGATGTCGACCACACCCTCATCACCTGGGATGTGAAGCTGCGGCCGGGCGTCCACGAGATCTTCGCGCGGCTCCGCGACGATGGGCACACGCTCTACCTCTGGAGCGGCATGGGGCCCCGCTGGGAGGTCGTCAGGCGATTTGACCTCCACGAGCACGTGGTGGACTGCTACTGGAAGCCGCTCTACAACCACCGCGAACGGCTCGCCGAGCTCGGCATCCCCCTCGTCCCCGACTACGTGATCGATGACCACGCGGAGGTCGTCATGGCCTTCACGGGCACCGTCATCAGCCCGCCTGCCATGCCCCTCGACTGGGACCGCGAGATGTGGCGCGTCTACGACGACATCTGCGACTTCGTGGAGCGTGTGGGCCGGAAGGCGTGAACTACACCTGGCCCGGCGGCTCTTCCGCCAGCAGGCCGGGCGCATCGTTCCGCGTCGAATTGAGTAAGGGCGATACGCGCCGCGCCGCCAGCAGACCTTCGGGCGCGGGCGCAAGGAGACCCTTGAGGAGCGCCACGTCCTCCTGGGCAGGGTCGATCCACTCGTCCAGCGCTTCGGGCGAAAGGATCACGGGCATGCGGTCGTGGACCTCGCTCACAAGCCGGTTCGCATTGGTGGTGATGATGGTGAAGGTCGCCTCCCGCCCGTCCGGGCCCGGGTTCCAGAATTCGTAGAGCCCCGCGAAGAGCAGCAGCTGCCCACCCGGGCGGTGGTACCAGATGGGGCGGCGCTGCTCCTTCGGGCCGGTCCATTCAAAGAAGCCGTCGGCCGGGATAGCGCAGCGGCGGTGGCGGAAGGCATTGCGAAAGGCCGGCCGGGTGTCCACCGTCTCCGCGCGGGCATTGATCTGGCGGCCGGCCGCGCTCGCGTCCTTCGCCCACGAGTTCACAAGCCCCCAGCGCGCGCGAAGCACCTCCCGCTCCTCGTGCTCCATGCGCAGCACGAAATGCTCGTTCGTGGGGGCGATGTTGTAGCGCGGACGGTAGAACGCCAGCGTCTCCACCGGCACTCCCAGCCCCTCGGCGATAGCATCCGCCTCCGTGGCCGTCAGCGTGAATCGTCCGCACATGCCAACAGCCTACCGTTTCGCGCGGGGCGCCGGGAATGCGCGCCAGTAAGGGACTTCCCCGAACTTTCGCCCGAACGCGGGGCGAAAAGCGGTGCGGTAACTGCCGTTGGGCGATAATACTCCACACCCGTAGGAACGGGCGACGCCGGCCACCCGGGACCGTCGCCCGGAGGCTGCCGTGAGAATCTGCGTCCTTGGGTCCGCGGAGAGGGAACGCGAAGAGCTTGCTCGCTTTGCAGCGGAGGGCGGCAACCAGGCGATCGCCCACGCATCGTTCGCTGCCTGCAACTGCGCCGCGGCGGGCAATCCCTGCGACGTCGTCCTCATCGACGCCGGCCAGGAGCCAGCCGCCTGCGACCTCTGCCGGGAGATTGCGGCGGCCCGCACGAGCGAACGCCCCTACATAATCATGATCAACCTGCCACCCGCTCCGGGAGCTCCCACCAGCGCCCTCGAAGCTGGCGCCGACGATATCCTCCAGTCGCCGCTCGATGGTGAGCGCCTCGCCACGCGCCTTGAGGTTGCCCGCCGCCGCCTGGCGCAGTACGCCGAAGGTGCCCTTGCCGGTACATCCGCCGAAGCCATCTACCAGGCGCTATTCAAGCAGAAGCTGGACGCCGTCTTCGTGTCCGATGCCGCCGGCCGCTACCTCGATGTGAACGAGGCCGCCTGCGAGATGACCGGTTACAGCCGCGACGAGCTGCTGGGTATGTCGGTTTTCGACCTTGTCGACCCGGATGACGTCGCCAGGAACCCGGTCCGGCTGAGCTACCTGGCAGCAGGGGGAGCGCTGACCCTGGTTGAGCGGCGCTTCCGGCGCAAGGACGGGTCCATCATCGTTGCTGAAACAAGCGTCTGCGGGATTTCGGGAGGGCGCATTCTCGCCATTTCGCGCGATGTCAGCGAACGCAAGCGCCACGAAGCCGCCTTGCGCGCCAGCGAAGAACGCTTCCGGGCGCTCTATGAGCGGACCCCGGTCATGCTCCACTCCATCGACCGCGAAGGGCGCCTGGTTGCCGCCAGCGACCATATCCTCGACGTTCTCGGCTACGAGCGCGAGGAGGTGCTTGGCAGGCTCACAACGGACTTCATTACGCCCGAGTCGGCAGAATTGGCCCGCAACGTTGTCCTCCCCGAGTTCCTGCGCACGGGCTCGTACTGGAACGCTCCTTACCAGATGGTCAAGCGCAACGGCGAGATCATCGATGTTCTCACCAGCACCTTCATGCTCCCGGGCGACCAGGGCCGCCAAGACATGTCGCTCTCCATCAGCATCGACGTGACCGCCCGGCTGCAGGCCGAGCGCGCCCTGCGCGAGAGCGAGGAGAGGCTTCGACTCATCCTCGACGTCAGCCCGGACCTGGTGGGCTGGGTCGACCTGGGCGGGAGGCTCGTCTTTGCCAACGCCGCGCACACCGCCGCCCTCGGGTGGGACCCGGCAGAGCTCGCCGGCAAGAACATGCTCGAGATGATTCATCCCGAAGACCTGCCCGCCGCCCTTGAGGCCATGCAGCGGTCGGTCGCGGGGGAGCCCGAGCGGCAGGCAGGGACGGTCTTCCGCTTCCGCCGTGCCGACGGAGCATGGGCGCCACTGGAGATGCGCTCGCGCGCCCTTCCCGATGCCGGGGGAAAGCCGGCCGGCCTCGTGGTTGTCTCCCGCGATGTCTCGGAGCGGCTCGCTTACGAGGATGCCCTCCGCGCCGCCAACAACTTCCGCGAGCTGGTAATGGAGAGCGCAACCAACGCCATCTACGCGTTCGACCTTGAAGGGCGCTTCACCTTCGTCAACCGCCGTGTGACGGAGATCACCGGCTACCCCGAAGTCGAGCTGCTCGGCCAGCCCTTCAGCATGGTTTTCGAACCTGGGCCGCTGGCGCTTGCCACCGAGCAGTTTGCGAAGGCCGCCAAATTCGGCGAGCGCGTCGTGGAGTTCGAGGTCGACCTCCGGCAGAAGTCCGGCTCCTGCGTGACCATCACCTTCAGCATCACGCCACTGATCGAGAACGGGAACATCACCGGGGTTGTGGGCACCGCCGAGGATATCACCGCCCGGAAGCAGGCAGTGCAGGCGCTCCGCGAGCGGGAACGCGCGCTCACCACCCTTATCGCGAACCTCCCCGGGGCGGCCTACCGCTGCCGCAACGACAACGATTGGACCATGGAGTTCCTGAGCGACGGCTGCTTTGACCTCACCGGCTACCCCGCCGCCGACTTCCTCCCGCCCGGGAAGCGCACGCTGGCTGCTCTCCAGCACCCGGCCGACCGCGGCACCGTGTGGGACGCTGTGCAGGCAGCGCTCTTGCGCCGCGAACCGTTCGAGCTGACCTACCGCATCACCACCGCCTGGGGCGAGGAGCGCCGCGTCTGGGAGCGCGGGCAGGGCGTGTTTGATGACGAAGGAAACCCGGTAGCCCTTGAAGGCTTCTTAATGGATGTCACGGAAAGGGAGCGGGCGCTCTCCCTGCTCCACCAGAGCGAGGAGCGTTACCGCCGCCTCGTCGAGTCGTCCCCCGTGGCCATGGTGGTCCACCAGGATGGCATTGTCCGATTTGCCAGCCAGGCGGCCCTTGCCATGTTCGGCGTACCTCCCGGCACGCCAGCCGAGGGCCTGCGCGTGGCCAGCTTCGTCAGCCCGGAAGATATGGCGGCCGTCGCCGAAGACGCGCGCCTTCTCACCACCGCGGTCACCTCGTTGCCGCCAGCGGAGCGCCACCTGTTGCGCGTTGATGGCGAGGCCTTCGAGGCCGAAATCACCGTTGCTCCCACCGAGTTCGAAGGGCGCCCCGCCGTCCTGGCCGTCCTGCGCGACCTTGCCGAACAGCGCCGCGCCGAGGAGGTGATGCGCCGCACCTCCGAGCAGTACCGCCGCCTGGTCCACGTATCCCCCATTGGGATGGCCGTTGTGCAGGGGGGAATGATCGTTTTCGCCAACCGCGAGTGCCTGCGGGTCTTTGGCGTACCGTCGCTCGAGGAGGTCATCGGTACGCCGCTCTTCGCGTTCGTTGCCGATGAGGGGCGCCGGGAGGCCGACGCCTGGGTGACGGCTTTCCGCGAAGGCGGGGGCCAGCTCGGCGCCTTTGAGGCCCGCGTCCGGCGCCGCAACGGCGAGGTCTTCGATGTCGAGGCCTTTGCCACGGCCATCCTCTATGACGGCGCGCCGGCCGCCCTCCTCGTGATCCGCGACCTCTCCCGGCAGAAGCGCGCCGAAGAGGAGCGGCTCGCCTTCGAGCGGCGGTTGCTCGAAACACAGAAGCTCGAAAGCCTCGGCGTGCTCGCCGGCGGCGTAGCCCACGACTTCAACAACCTCCTCGTCGCCATCATGGGCAACGCCAGCCTCTCGCTCATGGAGCTTGGCGACTCCTCGTCCATACGCCCGTACGTCGAGGAGATCGAGCTTGCCGCCCAGCGCGCCGCCGACCTCGCCCGCCAGATGCTGGCCTACTCGGGCAAGGGGCGCCTCGCCGTCTCCCGCGTTCACCTCAACGAGCTCGTCGGCGAGATGGGCAAGCTCGTCAGCGTCTCCATCCCCCGCAAGGTGCTGCTCGAGTGGCAGCTGGCCGGCGAGCTGCCGCCCGTCGAGGCCGATGCCACCCAGCTGCGCCAGGTGGTGATGAACCTGGTCATCAACGCCGCCGAAGCCATTGGAGACCACGAAGGCGTCATCCGTGTCTCCACCGGCGCCATGAGGGCCACGCGCGATTACCTGAAGAGCACCTTCTTGCCCTTCGATGAGATCGCGGAGGGCGACTACGTCTTCTTCGAGGTCGCCGATACCGGCGTGGGCATGGACGCCGAGACCATCGAACGCATCTTCGACCCGTTTTTCACAACCAAGTTCACGGGACGTGGCCTGGGTATGGCGGCCGTGCTCGGCATTGTCCGCGGGCACCGCGGCGCCATCCGCGTCGAGAGCGAAAAAGGCAAGGGAACCACTATCCGCGTGCTCCTTCCCCCGGCAGAAGCGGCCACGCCGGCCGTGGCGCAGCCTCCTTCCCCGGCAGCGGGGGCCTCCCATCGTGGACACGTCCTTGTCATCGACGATGAGGCCAGCATCCGCGCCGTGGCCGCGCGCATGCTCCAACGGATGGGTTTTGAGGTTACGGCCGTCGCCGATGGTGCGGCGGGCATCGAGAAGTTCCGCCAGGAGCACGCCGGCCTCGTCGCGGTGCTGCTCGACCTGACCATGCCCCGGATGAGCGGTGTCGAAGCCTTCGAGCACCTGCAGGCAATCGCCCCGGGCGTCCCTGTCGTTGCCATGAGCGGCTACAGCCAGGAGGTCGCGCTGGGGATGTTCACCAGCGCAGGACCGCGCGCGTTCCTGCAGAAGCCCTTCTCCATGGCCGATCTGGAGGCAGCGCTGAGCCTGGCACTCGCGCCCGGGGGCTGATAGACGCGCCCCGATCCCTTAGCCTATGCGGACGGAGGCAGAGGCAATGAACATGGACAAGATCACCGACGGCCAGCTGACAATCGTCGTTGCCGGGCCAGTCGGGTTTGGGAACAACATCTACGTTGTCATCGATCGCGAGACCGGGGAGGCCGCTTTCATCGACGCCCCCGGCGATGCCGCGGCGAACGCTGAAGCAGCCGGGTTCGGCGGCGTGCGCCCTTCGAAGATCCTCCTCACCCACTCCCACGGCGACCACACATCCGCCATCGATGGGCTGAAAGAGGCCTTCGGGTGCAGCCTCCACGCAAACCCGAAGGAGCCGTGGCTGAAGCCGGAGCAGATCGATGTGGAGGTCGCCCATCGAGACGAGGTCCGCGTGGGCAACCTCGTCTTCCAGGCTATCGCGGTGCCGGGCCACACCCCCGGCAGCACCACCTACCTGTGGGGCAAGCACGCCTTCGTGGGAGACACGCTCTTCCCCGGCGGCCCCGGGCGGTCAGTCTCTAACGAAGCCCTGCGGGAAGAGATCGCCTCCATTACCAACCGTCTCTATTCGCTCCCCGACGACACGGTCATCTACCCCGGCCACGGCGCCCAGGCCACCATCGGCGTCAGCCGCGCCGAGTACGCCATCTTCGCCGCGAAAGAGCATGACCCGGGCCTGCACGGCGACGTGAGCTGGCTCGAATCGTAGGCCGGCCCTCGCCCCCCGGCCGCCGCGAGCCCGTGGGGTCAGCGGCGGGCCGCCGCCTCGGCCAGCAGGGCCGCTATCTCATCGATGCCGTAGGGCTTGGCGATGAGGCGCAGGTTGTGCCGCTCTACGAGCTCCACCACCCCGGGGTCGGTGGTGGCGCCGGTGGCGATCACTGTTCGCTCTACCAGTTCTGGCGCCACCTGCTGGAAGCCGGCAATCACCGCCCCGGCCGTCTCCGTCGCAAGCCGGTAGTCGCAGATCACGAGGTCGAACCCCTGCTCCTGCGCGAGGGCGGTGGCGGTCGCGCTATCGGGCGCGACGGCGCACTCGTGTCCCATGCTGCCGATGAGCCGCTGCGAAAGCACGCGCAGGCTCGGTTCGTCATCCACCACCAGCGCGCGCGCGTGTGCGGGTGCCGGGGCCGGTGAGGCCGGCTCTGGCGGCGACGGGGCCTCGGCCCGGAGAGGAAGCACCACGCGGAAGATAGTCCCCGCCCCGGGCGTTGACTGGACCTCTATCTGGCCATCGTGGGCGGCCACCATGCTGTATGAAAGCGAAAGCCCCAGCCCTGTCCCGTCTCCCTGCCGCGTTGTGAAGAACGGCTCGAAGATGCGGTCCCGGGTGGCCGTGTCCATGCCATGGCCGTTGTCCTCAACCTCGATGATGGCGCTTTCGCCCCGCGTGCGGGCGCGCACGGCGATGCGCGGGCGCGGGTTGTCCTTAACGGCGTTCTCGGCGTTCGTGACCAGGTTGAGCAGCACCTGCGTGAGCTGGTGCTCGTTACCGTAAATGGGGCTGCCCATCCCGGCCGTGTCGATGCTCACGTCAATCCCGAGCTGGCTCCAGGCGGGCCGCCGCAGCCTCTCGACGTGCCCCACCACGGCCTCGAATCGCACCTCTCCGCGCTCGACTTGCCCCGGCCGGGCGATGAAGAGCAGGTCGCGGACGATGTCGCGCGCGCGCAGCGCCTCCTTACGGATGATTTCGACCTCCTCTTCGAAGTCCTCGCCGGGGGAAGCCTTCTCCATGAGCTCGGCGAAACCGAGGATGGCGGTCAGCGGGTTGTTCAGCTCGTGCGCCACGCCGCCGATGAGCTCGCCGAGGGCGGCGAGGCGCGCTGCCTTTTCCATCTCTTCGCGGTGGCGCTCACGTTGTTCCTCGTGTTGCACCTCTGCCGTTACGTCGCTGGCGACCACCAGCATGCTCAGGTCCGGGTCATCAAGGGGGATGAAGTCGTAGTCCACCGAGGCCGCAACGCCGGCGACCGGGACCAGCGCCCTTCCGCTCACATGCTCGTTGTTGGTCGCTGCTCGCTCGAAAGGCCCGCGCAGCTCTGCGGGCATGGCGGGCAGGTGCTCGGCCACGGTGCGGAACTGGCGCCCGGGGTCGATTGCGTCTACCAGCCGTTCGCCGAGCGCGTTGGCGTAGACCGTGCGGAACTGGCGGTCCACGAGGATGACGGCATCCTTCATCGAAGCGAGGGCGAGGTTGTAGGTGGTGCGCTCGCGCGTGATCCGGTTCGTGGCGACAATGCTGGCCATCGCCGGCCCCACCATCTGGGCCGTGAGGCGCAGCAGCCGCAACTCGCGCTCCCCGAATTCGTACCCGGGAAGGCGCGAACCAACCACCAGGTACCCGGATGGCGCCCCGGCCGCCTGGCAGGTCGTCAGTGTCATGGCGTGGCAGCCATAGGCGGTGAAGATCTCGTAGCCGTAGATCTGGGGATCCGGCTCTGGCGAAACAGACTGCCCGGTTGCATCGGCAGCCGTGGTGTGCTCTGAGAGCAACTGAACGACCGGTTCTCCGCCCGGGGTCGGGTAGACCACCTTCTCCCCATCGATGAAACCGAGGGTGACGAACGGACGGGGAACGAAGCGTCGGATGGGCTTCACGATTTCGCGCATCACCGACTCGGCGTCCAGGGTGCTGGCGGCGATTGCCGCCACCTCGGCGATAACGCGCTGCTCTTCTGCCTCCAGCTCGCTTGCCTGCAGGCGCTGCTGGCCCGCCATTGCCTGCGCGAGGAGGGTGCCGACAAGGTCCAGGAATCCCTGGTCCTTCTCGCTGAAGCGTAGGTTCGCCAGCCGGCTGACGCCAAGCGCGCCCAGCAAGACCGGACCATGGCGCAGCGTTACCACCAGGCATCGGCGTGCGCCGCCCGCCGCCAGCACCCGCCCAATCCCGCTCTGGACGAACTCCGGCCTGAACTCACCCACGCGGATATTGCGCTCGAACAGGCGCCGAACGCCGTCATCGACAATCCGGGCGTCGACCTCGGTCCCCAGGAACCCCACGGGCAGAGCGGCGTCCACCACGAAGCTCCCATCCTTCATGCCGAAGAGCACGAGCGAATCGAAAGCGAGTGCCTGGCCGAGCACCTCGGTCAGGCGCTCGAACAGAGCGGCGACCGGCTCGCCTGCGCTGAGGAGCACAGCAAGACCGGTGAGCAGGCCCGCCCGGTGAGCGTCCCCCTCCGCCTCGGTGAGACGGCGCGCGTTCGCCTCCGCCTGGGCCAGGAGCGTGGCCAGCAACCCCACGAACGACACTTCGGCGGGCGCGAACGGTCGTCGGTCGCGACGGGCGAAGGTGAGCACCCCCAGCGGCGCGCCCGGCTCGCCAAGGAGAGCCGAGACGGCGCGCTCCAGGCCAGCGTTGGCCATAGCCCGAAGGGTCGCGGCTTCGCGGTCGGCAGGCAGGTACTCGGCGATGGATTGCCCGGGGCTGAAAATGGCCCCGAGACCTATCTCCTCCCCCGAGCGCTCGGCGGTGGCGCGGATGGCGATGTTCGGCTCCAACCCCACGACCCGGAACCCCTCGGGAGTGGAAACGTGGAGGGCCAGGAAGTCGAAATCGAGAGCCTCGCGCACCTTGCGCTGGATGCTATCGAACAGGGTCTCGACCGGCTGACCGGCATTCACGTGCAGCGAAAGCTCGTTCAGCACCGTGGCCCGTTGCGCCTCCGCCCGGGACTCGGCCAGGCGCGCAAGGTTGCCAATCGCCTGGCCCAGAAGCATGCTGACGACCTCAAGGAAAGCGCACTCGTCGGCGGAGTAGGCGCGGCCCTCGCTTCGGCCCAGCGCGAAGATCCCCCGGGTATTCCCCCGGTGGCGGAGCAGTATCACGGCCACCCGCGACAGGCCAATCCGCGCGAAAGCCTCTGGCCAGACCCCTCCGCGCGGTCGGTGCGGAATTGCACGAGTGCCGCGCCCTCGGCCGCGAATCCACCAGACTCCGCGTCGCCAAGCGAGAGACGGTCGCCCGGTTTGTAAAGGGCGGGCGGCACGGCGCCCACCACGCGCATCATGCCGCCGCCGTCATAGGTGGAGAGGCTGATGTAGTCGAAGGGCAGCGCCTCGCCCATCAGCGCACGCACCCGGTCGAAGATCGCCTCAATCGGCTCACCGGTGCTGAGAAGCAGCGCAAGCTCGTTGAGGAGACGGCTTCGCGAAGCCTCGGTCTCGCTCCGCTCGAGCCGCAGGCTCTGGGCCACTGCCTGCGCAAGCAACGTCGAAACCAGGCGCGCGAACGCCTCGTCCTCCGGGGTGAAGGACAGGTTCCGGCGCCTGCCGATGTCCAGGACCCCCAGGACGTTTTCGCCCTCCATGAGCACGGAGGCAATAAAGCGCGTGAACCCCGCGGCGTGCATCTCACGGCCCCAGGGCGAGTCAAGCCGGTCGCTCCGGTACTGGGCCACCGTGCTGCCCTTGGCGAGAATCGCGTCCACGGCGATCTCCGAAAGGGGGTAGCGTTCTTCGTTCTGCCGGAAGACCCCCGGGTTGGTGTTGCCCACCACACGGACGATCCCCGGTGCGGCCAGCACGCTCAGTTGCAGGAAGTCGAAGTCCAGCGCCTGTGCCAGCAGCCCCTGGAGGCGGTCGAACAGGGTCTCCACCGGCTTCCCTTCGCCGAGCGCGATCGCCAGCTCACTGAGTATGCGGCTGCGTGCAGCCTCGACGCGCGCCTCGGCGACACGGGCCTCTTCGACGACCGCTCCGATCAGCAGCCGGGCTACGCTGCGGAGGAATGTCAGCTCGCTCTCATTGAACCGCGTGTTCGTTATGCGACCTACGGTGAACATCCCATAGGTGCGGCCTTCATGCACGAGAGCAATGGTCCAGGCGCGTTGCAGTCCGGAATCGGCCATGAACCGGGCGAAGGGCAGGTCAACCTTTGCCGGGACGTACTCAGTTCCCCCTGGGGCGGCAGCCACAGTCTCAAGGCCCGCGTCCCGGGTGGGGTAGATGTCATCGCCCGGTGGTGGCTGGACGGCCGGAGGGAAGGAACCTACCACGCGCATGAAGCGAGGGTCTGGCTCGAGTACTGCCAGGGACGCGTGTGCGAATGCCGTCGCCCCAAGGAGCGATTCGGCGAACGCGCTGAATATCTCGGCCAGGCTGCGGCGTTCGCTCACCAGCAGTGCGAGGTCGAGGAGGAGCTCGCGATGTTCGCTCTGCGCTGCTTCCCCGGTCACGGTTCCGTCATCCACCTGTCAGAGATCATCGAGACTCCAGGTCGCCGCGCATATCAGGGAATCCCCGTGCAGGGGAGAGCATGGCGGCCTGGCAGCACTCAAGAGAGCGGCCAGCCGGCCTTTCCCCCGAACTCCGCGTGCTTATCTTAGCCGCGAGCGGAGCCACTCGCGCCCGGGCGCACTGGCCTTCGGCATCGGCGTTCGCCATCAGATGGGGCTCGGCGGGTCGCCCCGGAAGAGGCGCGACAGCGATACGGGCTCAAGCCCCTTCGCGCGGATGCCATCAATCAGACTTCCCAGGGCCGCTGCCGTGCGCGGGCCGAAATGCGCAAGCAGGATTGCCCCCGGCCGGGCGGAGTTGATCCCGTGCGTGGCGATCTCCGCCGGGGTTGTCGTGGCCAGCCCGTCGCCCGTCGAGCCCGACCAGAGGACCACCCGGTAACCCGCCGCTGCCGCTGAGTCGATCACTCCCTGGTTCACGGCTCCGCCGCTGGGGCGCATGTAGGGGAGCGTGGTGGCGCCGGTCACCTGGCCGCGAACCAGGGCCTCGAACTGCTGCAAATCGTCATGGATGTAACCCGCGCTCTTATCCGTGAGAACGTAGTGGCTCATGGTGTGGTTCGCTATCTCGCAGCCCGCGTTGAGCGCCCGCGCGACGAACGCCCTGTCGCCGGCAATCGCTCGCCCTGCGAGGAAGAACGTGGGCTGGACGCGCTTCTCCTCCAGGATCCCCAGCATCTCGTCGCGCGCGGACCAGCCGTCGTCAATCGTCAGCGCCACAAGGGGCTCGCTGGCCGGACCGCTGCGCACGACCTGGCGCAACAGCGGCGAACCCCACGCCGGGCGCGGCTCCAGGGGTTTCGTCCGCTTCGCTACGGCCGTGGGCGTGGCGGTTGGTGTCGCTGTCGGGGTGCTCGTTGGTGTGGCAGTGTGCGTCGGCGTGGCCGTCGGCAGCCGGTAGCTCACCCCGCTCGCGCTGACGAGAGTCATTGGCGTGGCAGTGGGATCGTCTTCGTCGAGGACGAGCGTCTCGTAGGGCCAGTCGGCTTCAAGCGGGCTGCTTTCGCGCCCGGCCGTGAGCCCGGCGGCGGCTATGGCGCCGGAGGAGATTGCCGCGCCGCCCAGGGCGAGCAGCCTGCGGCGCGATAGGTTGCGTTCCATCGCCACACTGAATTATAGCGACTGCTCAGTAGCGCACATGCGGGTAGTCCTCCAGTTACAGAAATTGCATATTGACATGGAGAGTACCATAACCGGGCGAAACGGCCTAAACAACAAAGGCTGCTCTCGCCGAGGAGAAAGCAATGCCACATTACCTGTTCCAGGCCTCGTACACCCCCGAATCATGGGCCGCCATGGTGCGCGACCCCCAGGACCGATCGGCCGCCATCCGGCCCCTGATCGAAGGGCTGGGCGGCAAACTCCACGAGTTCTTCTTTGCCTTCGGCGAAAACGACGTCGTCCTCCTCGCCGAAGCGCCCGACAACGTCTCCGTCGCGTCCCTCGCCATCGCCATTGCGGCCGCCGGCGGTGTGCGGTCGCTCAAGACCACCGTCCTGATGCCGGCCGGCGAGGCGCAGGAGGCGATGCGGCGCGCAGCGGCCATCCGCTATACCGCGCCCGGCGCGAAGGTGCCCGCCGGGGTCAGCTAGAACCAGACTCCTTCCTGCTGGCGCCCGGGCCCCGCTCGTTGGAGGCGGGGCCCGGGCCGCGAGGGCGCCACGTCCGCGCGGCCGAAAGCGAAAGGGGCCGGCATTTGCCGGCCCCTCGTGGTTCAGACTCGCTGGCCGTCAGGCGGCCGGCTCGGTCCCTACGATTGAGATGAAGGAGACGCACTCGCCCGGCGCGCCTCCCAGGTTGTGAGTAAGAGCCAGCTTCTTCCCGTTCTCGATCTGGCGCTTGCCCGCCTCGCCGCGCAGCTGCAGCCACGCTTCGAAGAGCATACGCAGCCCCGAAGCGCCGATGGGGTGTCCGAACGACTTCAGGCCGCCGTCGGGGTTGACCGGCAGTTCGCCGTTGAGGTCGAACTTGCCGCTGAGCACGTCCTGCCAGCCCTGGCCGCGCTCGCTGAAGCCCAGGTCCTCCATGAGCACAAGCTCGGTGGGGGTGAAGCAGTCGTGCACCTCGGCCATGGCGAGCTCGTTGCGCGGGTTGGTGATGCCAGCCTGCTGGTAAGCATCCTTCGCCGAGGCGACAACCTCTTCGAAGGTGGTGTAGTCGTAATCCTGCTCCATAGGGCCACGGGCAGGACCGGCCACAAACGAAAGCGCCTTCACATAGACCGGCTTGTCGGTGTACTTGTGGGCGTCCTCGGCGCGGACGATGATGGCCGCCGCCGAACCGTCGCTCACACCGGAGCAGTCGAAGATACCGAGCGGGCCCGCCACCAAGGGGGAGTTGGCGATGACTTCCATCGGCACCTCCTTCTTGAACTGCGCCCGGGGGTTGAGGGCGCCGTTCTTGTGGTTTTTCCAGGCGATGCGGGTCATCACCTCCTTCAGCTTCTCGGGCGCGACGCCGTACTTGTTGGAGTAGGCGGGGGCGAGCATGCTGAACTGGGCCGGCGCCGTAACCGAGGCGGGCGTGCCGTCGTTCGGCGGAGGCGCCATCACGAGCCCGGAATAGCCCGAGTCCTTCAGCTTCTCGACACCGATGGCCATCGCCATGTCGTAAGCGCCCGATGCCACGGCGTAGCAGGCGTTCCGGAACGACTCCGACCCCGTCGCGCACATGTTCTCGTTCCGGCTCACCGGCTTGTAGTCGATCTTGAGCGGCCGCGAAAGCGTCAGGCCGCTTACGCCCGAGCCCATGGTCCCGAGCCAGAAGGCGTCGAGCTGGTCAAGCGAAATGCCCGCGGACTGCGCGGCAGCGTTGGCCGAATCGACGAGCATGTCGTCGACACTCCGGTCCCAGTGCTCGCCGAAGGGCGTGCAGCCCATGCCGACGATGGCGACGCGGTCACAAATTCCTCGAGAACCCATTACTTGCTGCTCCTTACTGGTCGTGCCTTCCAGAAGTAATTATGAATCGTTTCTGAACTGTACATCCGGCGGAACGTCATTTCCACGCGCTGGCCGATGGCGACGGTCGAGGGATCGACATCCGTCATCTCGCACGGGAACCGCCCGCCGCCGTCGAAGTCCACCACGGCCGCTACCAGCGGTGGACTCGGCGAGTACGCCAGGCGGTCGATGGTGAACGTGGCGATGGTGGCCGGGATATCGGTCAGGCGCTCCATCTTCATCTTGTCGGTTGCGTGGCAATGCACGCACACGCGCTGCGGCGGGAGATGGCGCGCCCCGCACTCGGTGCAGCGGCTCCCCGTGAAGCCGAACTTCCACGCTTCCGAGCGGAACGAAGGCGGTGCTGCCGTGCGCTCCGGGTCGGGCCGCCGCGGCGGTTCGCGGCGGAGCATCTCGCGCCACGAGAGGAACGCGTTGTAGCTCAGCCCTGCCCGCCCGCTGGCGACCTGCTCCTGCACCGTGCTCTTCGCCCGGTACTTCGCAATTGCCTCCGTGGTGCGGAAGAACATGACGGTCGCCCCATCGGCCACGACCAGCACCGCGATGAGCTGGTTCGGCTGGGCGCGGTCGAGAACATCCGCCAGCATGAGGCCGAAGTGCGCCGTCCCGGCGTTCCCAACTTCGGCGGAGAAGTCGTTGGCCACCACTTCGGGGCGGACGCCAGAACCGGCGATGACCGCCCGGACGGCCCTGGCGTGGACACCGGTCGCGACCAGGTGGTCGACGTGTTCGATCGTCACCCCGGCCAGCTGCATACCCTTCTGCATTGCCTGCTGCGCCAGGGGCACATAGACGTACTCGCCGAAGCGCTCCTCCCAAACGTGCGAAGCGCGCTCGCCGGGCAGGCGCCAGCGGTCGAGGAACTCGGCCGATGTCGAGGCTGAGCCCAGGTACTCGGCAATCACCTGCCCCGGCTCAGAGGAGCAGAGGAAGGCCGCGGCGCCGTCGCCGCCGTTGGCCTCGTCGCCGCTGCCCGGGAGCCCGGTGCGAATATCGGCCAGGGCCACGAGCGTCGGCTCGCGCGAATCCAGGCCCGCGCGCAGGGCGCCCGCGCCCGACCTCACGGCGCCGCCCATGTCCACGGCCAGGGCTTCGTGACCGAGCCCCAGGGCCGCGTGGATGGCCGTCGCGTTCGTCTTGTCGAGGTAGGCCGGTTCGGCGGTCGAGAAGTAGACCGATGCCGGCGTTACCCCTTCCGGCGCGGTTGCCATGGCCGCGCAGGCGGCCTCGACGGCCATCGATGTCGTGTCTTCGTCATACGATGCGACCGCGCGCGTGCCCTTGCCTGCGGGCACCCCCAGCGCCTGTGATATGGTGCCGCGGTCAAGCCGGTTGTATGGGACATACGCCCCGTAGGCAATGATTCCTGCCATTCACCCCTCCAACACCGGAGATGTATTGGGCCGCCGGGTCGCAGCGCGGCAGGCGGCCGTTGCCTGCCATCATCTAACTAAATGGCCGTGAACTAAAGCACGGATGATTCAAGCGCCGGATTTTCGTCAATCACGCCTCGAATGCCGAAAGCTCCCTCTTTCCGTCGCCAGTTCGAACGCCCCCACCTGCTCGTCCCACACAATGCGCACCCGGTCGCCAGGCATTAGCCCCGTGCGGCCCAGGTGGTAATGCTGGTGCGGCTTCTCCGGACCGCGGCACTCGCAGTCCACCGCTTCGATCGTTGCCGCGCGCATCTCGCTCCCTTCCCGCAGTGAGAATCGCTCCCCCGGCGGCGGAAAGCGCTTGAGCCACCCCTTCAGAATCAGGATGTAGCCTTCGCGCGCCTCTTCCGCCGAGAGCTTCCGTTCAAACGAGCCCGCCGCGGACATCGTCACGGCCCGGCGAGGGCGCCCGCCCGCACCAGCTCCACGGCGTCGCCCGGGCGAATCACGCCGCCCTCGAGGACGCGCGCGTAGGCGCGGCTCCAGCCCGGATGGAGCTTGTGGTGGATGCGGTTGAAGTCGCCCCCCTCGAACGAGCCCCGGATGGTCTTGCACGGGGTGGTGAAGCGGGTGATCTCGATGAGGACCTCCGCGCCCAGGCGGAAGTGCGCCCCGGGCTGCACCAGCGACCACTCCAGTCCGCGGGTCGTGATGTTCTCGCCCGCGCTCCCGGGCGTTATCGGGTGCCCCTCGGCGCGGACCGCCTCAATGACCTCCTCCGCGTAGAGGCAGAGGGCGCGCTCCACGCCGCCGTGGCTGCGCGAGTCTGCCTGGTAGTCGCCTGCAATGCCGAGCTCGCCAACAACCGCCAACGGCACGGGCTTTTTCGGCACGCCGCCGCCGCTGACGTTGATCTGAGCGATGGTTGCCTGCCCTGCCATGCGAACCTCCGGGGATGGTGATAGGAGGGTAGCACGGGCGCGGCGGAGCGGCTCCGCCGGCAGTGTAGAATCGCGGCATGTGCCGGAGCATCAAGACGCTGCGCGGACCGGGCGAACCCGCGACCGAGGAGGAAGTGCACGCGGCCGCGCTACAGTATGTGCGGAAGATCAGCGGCTACCGGGCCCCTTCGAAGGCTAATGCCGCGGCCTTCGAAACCGCCGTCGAGCAGGTGGCCCGGGCGACAAGGGACCTTCTCGGCAGCCTGGCATCGCCGGGAACGGGCCTCCGCTGACAGGCGCCTCCGTCCCGCGTAACCTCGCGCCATGAGCGACCCGCGCCTGCACCCGGCCTACTCCGACATCTCCACCTTCCTTCACCTCCCCTGGGTGTCCGAACCCGGGGCCATAGCCGCCGAAAAGCCGGACTTCGCCATCATCGGCGCCCCCTTTGACGTTGCCGTCACCCACCGGCCGGGCGCGCGCTTCGGCCCTCGCGCCATTCGCGCTGCCAGCAACCTGACGCAGTGGAGCCTCAACCACCTCGGCCTTGGCATCGAGCCGATGCAGTACCTCAAGGGCATCGATGCCGGCGACGCCGCCTGCATCCCCGCCGATATCGAACGCAGCCATGATGCCATCCGCGCGAAGGTGCGCTCGGTGCTCGAAGCCGCGCCCGCGTGCGTCCCCATGGTGCTCGGGGGCGACCACTCCATCACCTACCCTTCGGCGGAGACCGTGGCCGGCCACCACGGCCGGCGAGTGGGCATCGTGCACTTCGACGCCCACGCCGATGCCGCCAACGATTCCTGGGGTGTGCTCCTCAGCCACGGAACGCCCATGCGCCGCCTCATCGAAGGTGGGCACGTGGCGGGCCGCAACTTCGTGCAGGTTGGCCTGCGCGGCTACTGGCCCGGGCCCGCGGTCCTTGAATGGATGCGCGAACAGGGCATGCGCTCCCATTTCCAGTCCGAAATCGAAGAGCGCGGCTTCGATGCCGTTCTCGACGACGCCATCGCGCAGGCCCTGGATGGGCCCGAGCTGGTGTACCTCTCGGTGGACGTCGATGTCCTGGACCCCGCCTTCGCGCCGGGCACGGGAACGCCCGAACCCGGCGGGCTCTCCGCACGGGAGCTCCTGCGGGCCGTGCGCCGCATCGCCCTCGAAGTGCCGCTCGCGGGGCTGGATCTGGTGGAAGTCTCGCCGCCCTTCGACCCGGCGGGAATCACCGCCGAAGTGGCCCACCGGGTGGTGCTCGAAGCGATCAGCGCCCTCGCCGCGCGCCGCCGCGATATGTCTAAGGGCGCTTGAGCGTCCGGAACGGTATGGCCACTTCGTCCGTGACGGGGGGATCGCCGGCGGTAATGCGCACCCTGTAGCCGCCAAACTCCGGGAGGTTCGTGGGCAGGTTCACGGCCATCTGCGCCAGCTGCGCCGTGCCCGGGGGCAGGTGCGGCGGCCGGCCCACGTTGAGAGTGCCGTCCACGCGCACGATCTCGGTACCATCGTCGTCTTCGATGAAGACGCGCACGGGCACGGGCTGGTTTGTCTCATCCCAGCCCACGCGCACGCCGAGAGCAACGGCGATGCGCATCTGGACCGGCGCCTGGGGAGCGTGATAGGTGTCCCAGCCGCCTCCCATGAGATACAGCTTGCCGCCCGCGATGTCGGCGTGGTCGGCAAGCAGCGCGTACTCGATTCGCATCGGGCGAATCGTAGCAGGGCAGGGCCCGAAGCGCGCTTCGCCTATTCCACCAACCACGGGAACCCGTTTCCGTCGATCCAGGCCGGCGCCATGCGATAGGAGAGGACGCCTTCGTCTCCCAGCTCGGCGAAGAGCACGGCCGTCTCGTTCGAAGGGTTGTCCCAGCCGTCAAAGATGAAATTGCCCAGGCTGTAGACAATGAGCCCCTTCCCGTACCACTCCACCGGCTGCAGCACGTGCGGGTGGTGGCCAATCACCAGCACCGCCCCCGCGTCGATCGCCGCCCGGGCCTGGGCGCGCTGCGTCTCGCTCGGGGAGTACTGCTCTTCGAAGCCGAAGTGCATGAGCACCACCACCAGGTCGGCCAGCCGCCGGGCCGCGGCCACATCGGCCTTCACGTCCTCGATGTGCAGCCAGGCCACGCCGGGAGCAGCAGCCGTCGCCTCCCACTGGCGCGTATCGAAGCCCTGCCATTCCAGCGGCACGTCCACGTAGGAGAGGAAAGCGATCCGCATCCCGCCGCGCGTGACGATGGCCGGCGTGCGCGCCCGGGCGGCGTCCTCTCCTGCCCCGGCATGGGCGATACCCCTCCCATCGAGGAGCGCAATCGTGTCGGACAGGGCATCGGGACCGTAGTCAAGGATGTGGTTGTTGGCCAGGCTCGCTATATCGATTCCCGCCCCTGCGAGGGCATCGGCTGCCAGTGGAGGCGCCCTGAAGGTGAAGCCCTTGGGTGCGGGCTCTCCCCGCTCGCTGATGGAGCATTCGAGGTTCGCTACCGCCAGGTCCGCGTCCCTGAGCGCGGCGGCTACCCCCGCGAAGGGGACGCCCGGCCCACCGGTGACGATGGCTTCGCCCACGGAGCGGGCGAGCATCACGTCGCCCACGGCGGCAAGCGTCGCCCGCCTGGCCACATCGTGGCTGATCCCCGGGATGACGATGCGGTAGGTCGCGCTCTCGCCGGGGTTCGCGGCGGGAACAGCCGCCGGTGTCACGGGGTTCGAGCTCGCCGGCCGGGGCCACAGGACCACCGCGAGCAGCAACAGGGCCACCCCGCCCGCCGGCAGCGCGAGCGCGAACCGCCTCATGGGCAAATGGTACAACCGGCGCCCGGCCGGCCATCCGCCATCGCTACTCCCTCACCGGGCAGGCGTTGGAGAGCGTGACGGCCATCACCGTCATTCCCTGCGCTGCAGCGGCCTCGAAGGCCGCCTTCAGGGCCGCGAACACGGCGCCGGTCTCGCCAATGACCTCCGTTTGCATGGCACGCACCTCGACCTCTACGCCCGGCCGTCTGAGCGCCGCGACTGCGCGGTCGACGGCTTCCCAGCCTTCCTGCTGCAGCGGATATACCGCCACCGTGGCCTGGATCGCCTCGCTCATGAAGGTTTCCTCCAGCTGAGAATGGACAGGCTCGGGTGGTTGCCGGCCCGCAACCCGGCCGCATCGGCCTCGGCGAATGGCGCCGCCGCATCGGGCGCCATGAACACGGCGCCTTCGCAGCCCTCCGCGGACTGGCCGGCCAGGCGCTCCATGTCGGCAGGCACATAGAAGCGTGCGGCCGTCCAGGGTGGCTCGCCCCTGTCGGCCAGGTGGCGGTAGAGCGCCGCCCACGGGCTCCGCGCGTCGAGGATGCCGGCCACGAGGCGGCCGCCCGGCCGGAGCACCCGCAGAGCCTCGCCGAGCGCCCACGCCGGGTCGTCGACGAATTCCAGGACCGCGAAGAAGAGCGCCAGGTCGAACGATCCCGGGGGAAACGGCAGCGCCTCGGCGGAGCCCTCCCGCCACGCGATGGCCAGTTCGCCGGTACGGGCCTCTCCTTCGGCGCGCATGGCGGCACAGGGCTCAATGGCCTCCACGCGCCACCCTCGCCCTGCCAGCGCCCTCGCGATGAAGCCCGTTCCCGCCCCTATTTCCACCGCTTCCCCGGGAGTGGCGCCGGCCAGCGCCCGGTCAAGGGCGGCGAGCTGTTGCGAGGCAACGAACGCCCCCTGCGCGGTCCCGAACCACCCCTCGTAGCCCGCTGCCAGGGGCTCCCAGACCTGCACCCCGGGGGACTGCTTGCTCATGCATTCAGCGTAACAGGAGAGCCTCGCAGGAGGCGTGGTTTTCGTGACCTAAGCCCCCCGCGCGTGCTAAAATGCATAGGTAGGCTCGCGTTTTCGCCCATCTCCCCTTGAGGCGTCGCGGCAAGGCAGATAGCTCCCTGATATGACCACAGAACAGGCCGTTTCCTCTTCGTACACCGCCGAAAACATCCAGGTGCTCGAAGGGCTGGAGGCCGTCCGCCGCCGGCCCGGCATGTACATCGGCACTACCGATAGAGCCGGCCTCCACCACCTCATCAAGGAGCTCGTCGACAACGCCGTCGATGAGGCGATGGCCGGTTTCTGCGACCGTGTGGAGGTCATCATCCACGACAACGGCTGGTGCACCGTCACCGACAACGGGCGCGGAATCCCGGTCGATATCCAGAAGCAGACGGGCAAGACGGCGGTCGAGACGGTGATGACCGTGCTCCACGCCGGCGGCAAATTCGGCGGCGGCGGCTACAAGGTCTCGGGCGGGCTTCATGGCGTGGGCGCCAGCGTTGTTAATGCGCTTTCCGAAGAGATGTGGGTCGAAGTGGTCCCCGATGCGGCGGCCCAGGGCAAGCAGCACGCCGGGCGCATCTATCGCCAGGAATACGCCCGGGGCGTGCCCCTGAACGAGCTCACCGGCACGCGCCTCACCGTGCCCCGGGGGAGCGGAACCACCGTCAGCTTCCGCCCCGACCGCCAGGTCTTCGAAAGCGTCGACTTCGACTTCAAGACCGAGTCCGAAAGGCTGCGCCAGTACGCCTACCTCACCAAGGGGGTCTGGTTCCACCTCTTCGACGAGCGCGACGGCCGCGAGGTGAACTACTGCTTCGAAGGCGGCATCAAGAGCTTCGTTCGCCACTTGAACCGCGACCGCGAGGCGCTCAACCCCGAGCCCATCTACGTTGAGCGCGAGGTGGATGGCAACATCGTCGAATGCGCCATCCAGTACAACGACGGCTTCAACGAGGCGGTCTTCACCTTCGCCAACTCGATCAACACCATCGACGGCGGTAGCCACCTCACCGGCTTCCGCACGGCCCTTACGCGCGTGCTCAACGACTACGCCCGTAAGGCCAAGATCCTGAAGGACCAGGACCCGAACCTGTCCGGCGACGACGTCCGCGAAGGGCTGGTGGCGGTAGTCTCGGTGAAGCTTCCCGAGCCCCAGTTCGAGGGCCAGACGAAGACGCGCCTGGGCAACCCCGAGGTTGCCGCCCAGGTCCAGGGCGTCCTTGCCGACGCCCTCGCAGTGCACCTTGAAGAGAACCCCTCCGACGGCCGCCGCATCATCGAAAAGTGCATCACCGCCTCTCGCGCCCGGGAAGCGGCCCGCAAGGCCCGCGACCTGGTGCATCGCAAGAGCGCGCTCGAAAGCGGCACCCTTCCCGGCAAGCTTGCCGATTGCTCCACGCGCGACCCCGAGGAGGCGGAGATCTTCATCGTTGAGGGCGACAGCGCCGGCGGCTCCGCCAAGCAGGGGCGCGACCGGCGCTTCCAGGCCATCCTCCCGCTGCGCGGCAAGATCCTCAACGTCGAGAAGGTGCGCCCCGACAAGATGCTGGGACACGAGGCCATCCGCCTCATCATCTCGGCCCTGGGCACCGGCATCCGCGAGACGTTCGACGTATCGAAGCTTCGCTATGGCAAGGTCATCCTCATGACCGACGCCGATGTCGACGGCGCCCACATCCGCACCCTGCTCCTCACCTTCTTCTTCCGCAACATGCCCGAGCTCATCGATGCCGGCCACCTCTACATCGCCCAGCCGCCGCTCTACCGCGTCGCGCAGGGGAAGAACGCCACCTACCTCTACAGCGATGCCGAGCTCGAAGAGTTCCGTAAGGGGAAGAAGGGCAACCTCAACGTCCAGCGCTTCAAGGGCCTCGGCGAAATGAACGCCGAACAGCTCTGGGAGACGACCATGCACCCCGAGCACCGCACTCTCCTCCGCGTCCACGTTGAGGACCAGCCGCAGGCCGACATCATCTTCTACGAGCTCATGGGCGATGAAGTCGTCCATCGCCGCCGCTTCATCCAGGCGCACGCCACCCAGGTCAAGAACCTCGACATCTGACCCTTAGCCGGCCGGGGGAAGCCGCACCACGCCCGCGCAGGCGCTGTGCCGCCGTACGTCCCGCGGGACCGGTATGGAACCTTCGCCGTCCCTCTTGGCGAGCTCGGCCGCCTTTTCGCCGGGAGCGGCCGGGCCCGTATACTCCGGTTCAACGTGTCCCTCTCTGCCCTCATCTCAGCCCGCCTCCCGGCCACGCAGCACCGCGATTTCCGGGCGCTCTGGGGGGGAACAGCCTGTTCGAGCGTGGCGCTCTGGACGCTCCTCCTGGGCAACGCCTGGATCGTCTACAAGCTCAGCGACTCCTCCTTCTGGGTGGGCGTCTCCACCTTCGCTTCGATGTCGCCCTACCTGCTCGCGCCCTTCGGCGGCATCATCGCCGACCGCGTGGAGCGCCGCCTGCTGGTGCGCTCTACGCGCGTGGGCGCCTTCGCGGTCACCAGCGTGCTCTGCGTGCTGGCGGCCACCGGCGTCATTGCCGTCTGGATGGTGGTCGGCATGGCCCTGGTGCAGGGGCTCGTGCGCGCCGTCGAAATCCCCGCCGACCAGGCCCTGCTCGCCAACGTCGTTCCTTCTGACCACCTGGCGAGTGCCGTGTCACTCAACAGCATGACCCAGTTCGGGTCGCGCGCCGTGGGGCCCATTCTCGCCGGGCCGTTGCTGGCCACCATTGGCGTCGAGGGCGCTTACGGCATCGGCGCTCTCTTCGCGCTGCTTGCCTTCACCTCCATCCGCCGCGTTGAGACGCGCTCACGGGGCGGAGTTCAGAACCTCTCCGCGGTGTTCGGAAACCTGCGCGTGGGGCTCTCGTACGTTCGCTCCACGGGCCCCGTTATCGCCCTCTTCTTTATCGTGGTCATGCACTGCTCGCTCACCATGTCGTTCGATGCCATGCTCCCCGGCTTCGCTGAGACCGAGCTTCACAGCCCTTCGGGAGCGTTCACGCTGATGACCATGGGGGTCGGCATTGGCGCCTTTGTCGGCACCGCCTGGCTGGCCATGATTGGTAATACCCAGCGCGGACGGCTGCTCCTCTATACGGGCATCGCCAGCGGCGTGGCTCCCATGTTCATGGCTCATAGCGGGCATATTCCCATGGCCGTGGCCAGCACGGTGTTCATGGGCAGCTCCCAGGCTATGTTCATGGCGCTCAGCGCCGTGCTCCTCCAGGAAGTTGTGCCCGATGACGTTCGCGGGCGCGTCATGAGCCTCTACCTGATGTCCGCCGGTGGCATCATGGCAATGGCGAACCTGGGCTTCGGCACCCTCGCCGACCGCTGGGGCGCGCCCATGCTCTTCATGTGGCCCGGCGCCGCCTTCGTGGCCATCATCTGCCTGAGCGCCGTCGCCGGGCCACACCTGCGCCGGGTCTACCGCACAGGGGTGGTGATGCCCGCTACCACGTAGCGCCGCCCATCGGGCGCCGAGCGTTAAGATCTCGCTCCACTCCAATGTTTAGCTTACAAACGCAGGAATTTCTGTGCATACTTCATCGCATCCATACCCGGAGGGACTGGCGATGATCATCGAGAGACTTACGTTCCACGTGAAGTACGGGCAGGGCGACGCCCTCCTCGGCGTCATCCGCGAATTCTCAAAGAAGTTCGCCTCCGAGCTCACGGGCTCGAACAATGGCTTTCGCGTCTGCACCGACCAGACGGGGCCCATGTTCACGGTCACCTGGGACACGGAATTCCCCAACCTGAAGACCTGGGCCGACTTCGAGGAGAAGTCGCAGTCGGTGTTCGCACGCGAAGACTGGCAGGCGTGGTTTGCGAAGATGCAGCCGCTGGTCGAACGCGGCGAACGGCAACTGCTCTCAGTCGTCGATATGTAGGGGCCCGTCACTCCGCGTAGCCGCCCGCGCGCAGGCGCCGCCACACTTCGCCGCTGCTCGCGTACCGCTCCATCAGATAGGGGTACACGATGGGGTTGCGGAGCAGGCTCTCCATGCACGCCTGCCCGAGGTAGTGGTCCAGGACCACGGGGTGAACGTCGGGATCGACGGTGTCGATGAGCAGTCCTTCTTCGTAGCCGCCGGGTGGAGCCGGGAGCCCCGGCGCCTGCTCGGCCAGCACCTCCTTCGCGCCAAGGGATCTGACTGCCTCCCTGAGCCGCGCCCGGAACCCGGGCGTCACCGCGGCAGCGCCGGGGGCAAGGAACATCTCGCGCGTGGCCCCCAGCTGGAGCGCGTGCGTCACGGCCGTCACGTGGTCCACCCGGAAGGTGTCATCGCCTGCTGCCCGCGAAGGTGGCAGCCCCAGCGAAAGGACGCCGAGCAGCGTGACCTCAAGGGGATCCAGATCTTCGGGATTGTAGGCCATCGCTACCTCAGAACGGCAGGACTTTGAACGAAGGCGTGGGCGTGGGTGTGCCCCAGAACGAACGGTCCGCTTCCTGCGTGTCGGAGCGGAGCACCCAGATGAACGCGAGCAGAGCCACGAACAGCAGGAGCACCGTCCCCCCTGCCAGGAAGGTCCGGCCGCTGATCCCCCGGCCTGGCTCCGGAACTTCGCGATCCATGGTTCGAGTATGCCCGCTGCCGCCTGAACGTTCCCGTTTCACCGCTCAGAACGCTGGTGGGCGCTTCTCCACCAGGGCCGCCACACCCTCGCGGTAGTCCGCTTCGGTCGTCATGCGATTGAGCAGCGCCTCCGATTCGGCCACCGCCGCGCCCACGTCGCGATGGAGGTCTGTGTAGACCTGGCGCTTCGTCTCGCGCAGCGACGAGGGCGAAACCGCCGCCGCCAGCATCCTCGCGTAGCCGTACGCGCGGGGGAGCAGCTCCTCCGCCGGGACGACGGCGTTCAGGAGCCCCATGGTTGCGGCCTCTTCGGCCAGGACCACCCGGCTCGAGAGCAGCATGTCGTTCGCGTGGGTCAGCCCGATGATGCGTGGCAGCAGCCAGGAGAGCCCGTACTCGGCGGGAAGGCCAATCTTCCCGTGGGCCGTGGTGAGCTTGGCGCCCGCGGCCGCGAAGCGCAGGTCGGCATAGCAGGCCAGCACCAGGCCAACCCCGGCCGCCGGGCCGTTGATGGCGGCGATGACGGGCTTCGAAAGCCCGAAGTGGAAGGCGAAGTTCTGGTCGAACTCCGGGCGCACGCCGTACCCGGGCCGGGCCAGCTCCTCGCGAATGCCGGGATCGTAGCCACCCTTCTCGATATGACCTTCAAGCGCGGCCGAATCGGCGCCCGCGCAGAACCCGCGCCCGGCTCCAGTGACCACGACCACGCGCACCGCCGGGTCCGCCTCCGCCTGCGCCATGGTCCAGCGGTACTCGGTGTGCATTCTCCCGGTCCACGCATTCAGCCGGTGCGGACGGTTCAGCGTGATGGTGGCCACGCGGTCCGCGACTTCGTAGACGATGGTCTTCAGTTCCATGGCGCCATTCTACGGCCGGCCCGTGGCCCGGCGCTCAGCGCCGCGTTACCACCAGATCTTGCTCTCTATGTCCCCCGGCTGGTCCTCCCACTCGGTGGTCCAGAGGTTCGAGGAGAGGTACTTCCAGCCGCCGTCGGCCAAGAGGCAAACGATGTGCTGCTCGCCCTCCAGCCTTTCCGATACCTTCAGCGCCGCCTTCACCACCGAACCGGCGCTGATGCCAACGAAGAGGCCTTCGCGCAGCGTCAGCTCCTTCGCCATGGCAAAGCTCGAGCGGCTGTCGACCACAATCTTGCCATCGAGCACCGACTCGTCGAGCACCGGCGGGATGAATCCCTCTTCCAGCGCCCGCAGCCCCTGCACCAGGTCGCCGGGGTGTGGGGCCGCGGCGATGACCTTGATCTCCGGTTTCTGCGCCTTCAGGTAGCGCCCGGTGCCGGTGAGGGTGCCGCCGGTGCCAAGCCCCGCCACAAACACCGTGGTCTGTGGCAGGTCACGCAGGATCTCTGGCCCCGTAGTCTCGAAGTGGGCCCGGGGATTGGCCTCGTTGCCGTACTGGTAGGGGAAGTAGTACCTGCCCGGGTTCTCCGCCACGATCTCCTTCGCCCGGGCGATGGCCCCGTTCGAACCGAGCTCCCCGGGGGTGTAGATGATTTCGGCCCCAAAGGCCTTGAGCAGCTGAGTACGTTCTTCGCTCACCGCTTCGGGCATCACGCAGACCACGTGGTAGCCCTTCACCTGGCCGATCATGGCGAGGCCGATCCCGGTGTTCCCGGAGGTGGGCTCCAGGATGGTTGCCCCGGGCTTGAGCTCACCGCTCCTTTCGCCCGCTTCGATCATGTATTTCGCGATGCGGTCCTTCACGGAGCCGGTTGGGTTCTGCCCCTCAAGCTTGGCGTAGATATGGACCCCCGGGCGCGGCGAAAAGCGCCCCAGCTCAACCAGCGGCGTGTTGCCGATGAGGTCGAGGATCGAAGAGTAGAGCGCCATCACGGCCCCTCCGCTGGATTCGCTGCCGGTGGCAGGGCTACCGCGCCCCGCCCGCAAGCGCCGGGAGGATATCGAGGACGTCGCCGGCTTTCAGCGCCGTTGCCGGTCCGCCCGTGTAGCGGATGTCTTCGTCGTTCAGGTAGATGTTCACAAACCGGTAGAGCTTGCCGTCTTCGGCGTACATCTGAGCGCGGAATCCGGGGAAGCGTTTCTCAATGTCGTCGAACACCTCCGCAACGGTGGCGCCCGAAGCCTCGACTGTTTTCTGCCCGCCCGTGAGCTTCTGCAGCACGGCCGTGACGCGCACCTGGACGGTGGGGGTTGTGGTGGAAGTCATGTTCAGGTCCTTCTCTGTAGCGTGGCGGCGGCGGTTCAGGCCGGGGTGGCGTGCGGAATCGGCGCGCCGCAGAACTGCTCGTAGTCGATGAGCTCGTGAATCGTGGGGTTGTCGCCGCAGAGCGGGCACTCCGGGTCGCGCCGCACCTTGACGATGCGGAATTCGAGCGAGAGCGCATCGTAGAGCAGCAATCGGTTGACCAGCAGGTCGCCGACGCCCAGCACAAGCTTGAGCACCTCGGTGGCCTGGATGCTGCCGATGGTGGCGCACATGGCCCCCAGCACGCCCGCTTCGGCGCAGCTCGGCACCATGCCGGGCGGAGGCGGCGCGGGATAGAGGCAGCGGTAGCACCCCCTGCCCGGGAGGTACACCGTCGCCTGTCCGTCGAACATCAGGATCGAGCCGTCCACAAGCGGCTTCTTAAGCAGGTAGGCGGCGTCGTTCACCAGGTAGCGCGTGGCGAAGTTGTCTGCCCCGTTCACCACGATGTCGTACTGCCCGATGATCTCGAAGGCGTTGTCACTGGTGATCGGGGTCTCGTGCACGACGACGTTGATGTTCGGGTTGTGGGCCTCCAGGGTCTCCCTGGCGGAGATAACCTTGCGCTTTCCGATGTCGGCCGTCTGGTGGAGGATCTGCCGCTGCAGGTTGGTGCGATCCACCACGTCGAAGTCGATGATTCCCAGCTTGCCCACCCCGGCCAGGGCCAGGTAGAGCGCTACCGGCGAACCCAGCCCCCCGGCGCCTATGATGAGCACGCTCGCATCGATGATCTTCCGCTGTCCGACGCTTCCCACCTGGGGCATGATGAGGTGGCGGCTGTAGCGCTCCACCATCTCGGGCGTCATCACGGTAGGGCCTGCGCCCCCCGCAAGCGCCGGGATGACGGCCACCTCGTCCCCGTTGGCGACGGGCGTGGCCTCGCCCGCGAGATTCTCTATCTCCACCTGGTTCACGTAGACGTTGATGTGGTGGGCCAGCCGGCCCTCAATGTCGAATACCTGCTGGCGAAAGCCGGGGAACTGCACGTCCAGGTCCTCCAGCACGTTGCGCACGGTCGCTCCCTCCGCCTTCACGCTGGCGCGATTGCCGACCAGGTGCCGGAACGGGGTGGGGATATAGACGTTGACGGACATCGCCAGTGACTCCTTCTCAATCGATGGCCGGGTTCGGCCCCGTGCCCGCGGCGAGCGGGCCCTGTTGATCAACCTTACATTGCCACGCTCAGATACCGCTCGCCCGTATCGCAGAGCATGGTGACAACGGTCTTCCCGGCGCCAAGCCGCGCTGCGACCCTGGCAGCGGCAGCCACGTTCGCTCCCGCCGAAATGCCAACGAGGAGGCCCTCTTCGCGCGTCAGCCGCCGCGTCATGGCGTACGCCTCCTTGTCCTCAATCCTCACCACCTCGTCGTACACGGCCCGGTTGAGCACGCCGGGCACGAAGCTGGCGCCAATGCCCTGGATGCCGTGCATGCCCGCGCGCCCGCCACTCAACACCGGCGAACGCGCCGGCTCCACCGCAACGATGCGCACGCGCTCGCCCAGCTCCTCGCGCATCACCTCGCCCACGCCCGTGATGGTGCCACCGGTTCCGACCCCGGCGACGAAGGCGTCTATCTGCCCGGCCGTCGCCTCAATAATCTCGCGCGCCGTAGTGCGGCGATGAACCTCCGGGTTGGAGGCGTTCTCGAACTGCTGGGGCATGAAATAGCCGGGGTTTCTTTCCACCAGCTGCTGCGCGGCGAAGACGGCGCCCGTCATGCCTTCGATTGCGGGCGTCAGGTGGAGCTCCGCCCCAAACCGTTCGAGGAGCTGCCGGCGCTCCAGCGACATGTCCTCTGGCATGGTCAGAACCAGGCGGTAGCCTTTCACGGCTGCGACCAGCGCCAGCCCGATGCCCGTATTGCCCGAAGTGGGCTCGACAATGGTCGATCCGGGCCGTAGGCGCCCGTCCTTTTCCGCGTCTTCAATCATGGAGAGGGCGATGCGGTCCTTCACGCTTCCGCCGGGGTTGAAGCTTTCGAGCTTGCCGAGCACGGTAGCCGCCCCTTCGGGAACCACCCTGTTCAGCCGCACAAGTGGCGTCGCGCCGATCAGGTCCAGGATGGTGCCCGCAATCGCCGGGCGGGCGGTGGTGGCGGTCATATCACGTACCTGCCGGCCGCCGCCTGGGGTTCGCGTTCGAGCAGGTCAGCTACCGAGTACGAGGAGAGGATCTCGTTCGTCGCGTCGCGGATGCGCTCCCAGATCTCGCGCTGGCCGCACTGGTGGGGATGATCGGTCATCTCGGGCGGCTCATCGAGCCACGCCACCGGCGAGGTGCTCCCTTCGAGCGCGTCGATGACCTCTTTCACGGTGATCGCGGCCGGGTCCCGCACCAGTTCGTGACCGCCCGAAGGCCCCCGCACCGAGCGGATGAAGCCCGCCTTGCGAAGCGTCGTCAGCAGCTGGTCAAGGTACTGCTCCGGGATGTGGCGGCGCAGTGCGATCTCCGATGATTGCAGCGGCCCGCCGCCGTAGTAGCCGGCAAGCTCTATCAGGGCGCGAAGGCCATAGTCGCTCCGGGTGGAAACGCGCATGTGGCTGGGCAGTGGTTGCGGACTCGCGGCGCGCCACGGGGCCCACAAGGTCTGCTGCCGTACCTCCTGATAAAGTCGAGTAAATGTGTCAACAATACTACCGGGTGCTCATCGCCTCTGCAACTGCCCGGCGCCATTCGGCGGCCGAACGTGCGCCGCTTGAGCTTTGCGCCCCGGTGGGCCAATGTGCGGGGAACGCGGACGGGCCGCTTGCAGGTGGTTCCGCAAGACCGGGAAGGTCATGAACTGGATCACTCTCGTCCTCCTGGCAGTCATCGGCATGATGACCTTCAACGGCTACCGGAACGGGTTCATCCGCGAGCTCGTGGGCCTCTGCGCGCTCATCCTCGCCGTTCCCCTGGCGGGAATCCTCTACGACGACATGTACCCGAAGGTCGAGCCAATCGTCGACAACGAAGAGGCCGCCGCTCTCATCTCATTCATTGCCATCATGGGTGGCGTGCTGGTCGGCGGAGTGGTGGTTGCCCACCTTCTCAAGAAGAGCGTCGACATGCTCAACCTGGGGAGGCTGGACGACCTCGCCGGCGGCGCCTTCGGCTTCGTCAAGGCGGCCGTCCTCTGCCAGGTTGTGCTCATCGCCCTCGTCGTCTTCCCCTCTCCCGACCTGCGAGAGGATATCGACAGCTCGCCGGTGGCCACCGCCCTCCTCGATGCAGCGCCGGTGGTGCTCGCCGTCCTGCCCGGCGAGTTTGGTGACGCCCTCGATGAATTCCTGCAGAAGGTGGATGAGGTGGCGGACGGCCTCACGCCCGGGGAAACGCCGACGCCGGTCCCGTAGGCCACGCGGACGGGACTGATGCCCCTGGAGGCGGACGGTCGCGCCCGGATTCAGCCGGAGATCACGGGGTTTGGCGCAATTGCGCGGTTGAAAACTACCGTCAGAATGAGCGGAACATACCGAATTGAGGGAGCTTCCCAAGTGAAAGCCTTCTGGTCGCGACGCACCGTCCCTGTCCTGGCTGCCACCTTCCTTGCGCTGGTCCCGTTCCTCTCGGGCTGCGGCGGCGGCGGTACCAAGAGCGTGGACCCTGAAGATTGGGTGGCCGATGTCTGTGACCGGTTCATCGAGTTCGATGACGCCACTGTCGAGCTCGGTGACAAGTTCATGGAGATCGATTTCAGCGAGACTGAGGACGCCAAGAAGCAGCTCCTTGCCCTCTTCGGCGAGATGAAGAAGGAGTTCAACAGCCTTGAGTCGGACTTCAAGAAGATGGGCCAGCCCGATATCAAGAGCGGGTCCGACGTGCGCGAAGCCTTCCTGGCCCACTTCGACCTCAACCGCAAAGACATCGATGGCGCCATCAAGGGGATCAAAGCCCTCGATACCGACACGAAGGACTTCGAGGCCGACGTCGCCGAGGTCTTCCTGGACGTCGAAGACGAGCCCTTCCGTGATGCCATCGAGAAGCTTGCAGACAAGAAAGACGACGTCTGGGAAGTCATCGACCTGATCGACGAAGACCCCGATTGCGCCTCGGTCGTCCTCGACAGCGGCGATGAGGCCGCCGCCAATGACGAGCCCGAACCGTCTCCGACGAAGAAGGCCGGCGCCGCCACCCCCGGCAAGACCTCAACCGCCGTCGCCAGGACCACCCCAAAGCCCAACGCCAGCAAGGACGAGAAGTTCGTCATCGGACTCTGTGTCGCCATGACGAACTGGCTGGATGACGTCACGCTGCTGGTGGATTCTCTCTCGGTGCCCAGCAATTCGTCGGCCTCGCAGCTCAAAGAGGCAATGGTGGCCTACTTCCAGAAGGCACTCGATCTGACGACCACCCTCAAGAAGGCCCTCACCGGACTCCCCGTGCCGGATGTCAACGATGGCAGAGCGATTCACCAGGCCTTTTCCGAACTCGGCGCCGGCGTCGAGAAGTCATTTGCCGGCATCCTGGCGAAGGTCAAGGCGATGGAGGCGAAGAGCGCGAGCCAGGTGCAGGCCGATGTGCAGGCCTTCAGCAATGACTTCGACAAGCTCATGACCGAGATGAGCGAGGAGGCCAACGCCCTCGAAGACAAGTACGACACCAGCAAGCTCGTCGAAATCGCCGAGAAGGTCCCGGAATGTAAGGGCATCATCTAGGGGCCAAAGGCGGCGCCTTCCGCTGACTAACCGCCGGCGAGCCTGACCACGTAGCCCATCTCTTCCAGTTTCCGCTGTAGCCGCTCCCGGTGGTCGCCCTGGATCTCGATGGTCCGCCCGTCGCGCGAACCACCGGCGCCGCACAGCTGCTTCAGAGACTTCAGCAGGACGTCAAGTTCGGCCTCCGTGCCCGGTAGCCCCGTGACGGTGGTCGCCGTCTTCCCGCCACGTCCCCGCCGGTCGCGCATGATTCGTACGACGCCGTCGGCCGGGGGTTGGGAGCGCCCGGGACCTGGCGGCCTGGGACTCCGCGGCGCTGGCGAAGGTGGACGCACACGCCCGCCATCGGTCGAGTAAACAAGCCGGGAATTGTTCAACCTCGTGCGCCTGCCGGGCGGCCCACCTTCAGCCCCAGCTGGTGCAGCTCCTTCCGGAACTCCGCGACTGTTGTCTGAGGCAGTCTGTTCGCTTCCAGCTGGCGGGCCACGTCGGGCCGGTGAGGGTTGTAGCCTCGCCGCTCCAGCGTTGCCAGCTCACGGCCCGCAATTGCGAAGTACTCCTCAAGCCCTCGCGCCGTGTGGGTAAGGCGAGACACCGTCTGCGCGCGGCTCGCCTCCACTTCGGCCACCTTGCCGCCGCCGAGGTCCGCGATGAAGGACTCGAACTCCTCGTCCGTCATGCTTGCGGCCGACGAGGCCAGCGTTTCGCGGAAACGTTGTGCGCGCTCCCCCGCCGCAACGGCGCTGGGAACCATACGGATGGAACTCTGAAGCCCGGCTTCGTAGCCGAGCGCCCGATCGATGAAGTAGCGAATCCGGTCGACCGCTTCGTTCAGCCGGGCCACGTGAGACACATAAGCGTCGTAGGGAGAGGCCAACTTCCAGGCAATGGCGGAAAGTGACATGGCGGCACCACGAGGCATTCTACTGCGTTCCGCGCAGGAAATCCTCGACGTCGCGCAGGATATCCGCCGCCGGCGGCAGGTCGCCCGGCTCGCCCTCGTCGAAGGCGGCGGCGAACTCCGGAGTCTGACCGTAGTTCTCTTCGAGCATGGTCACGTACTGGCCAATCTGCTCGTCGCCACGGGACGCCTCCTCCACCCGCGCCAGGAAGCGCTTCCCCTGCTCCTCGAGGTCCCCGAGGTCCGGTGTGAAGCCAACCACGGGCGGCAGCGCTTCCAGCAATGCTCGCGTGGCGAGTGGATTCTCATCCACGTTCAAGTAGTGGGGCACGCCCGCCGCAAGGCTGATGAGCGGCGCCCCCCGCCGGCGCAGGGCATCGTGAAGGACGCCGATGATCCCCGTCGGCCCCTGGTACATCGAGGGCCCCAGCCCGAACCTGGCCGCCAGCAGCGGGTCCGCGGAGGAGCCGCTCACCGGGATGGGCCTTGTGTGAGGAGTGGCTGCCGGGCGCGCCACCAGCGTGCACACCAGCGAAGGCGAGAGGCCGGCAACGACCTCGGCCAGGCGCTCCGAAAAGGTGCGCCAGCGCAGGTTCGGTTCCGCGCCCACCACCACCACAAGGTCGTGGGGCGCGTCCGGGAGCGCCGCGAAATAGGCCTCGTTCCGTGGCCACTCGATTGACCGCTGCCCCTCGTCGTCGAGCTTCACCAGCGGCCGGTTCTCCGTGAACACGTGGTAGTCCTCGGGGTCAATCGAAAGGAAGCGCTCGGCGCCGCACGTCTCAATGAGGCGAAGGCCGGCATCCGTCGTCACCGTCCCCGTGTCGCTCCAGCCCGTGAAGGCCATGACTACTACGGGCGAGCGAAGAGGGGGCAGAGCGCTGAGGTTGAAACCATCCACGAAAGCCATTCTACCGGCATCTGGCAGACGGGCGAGGCGGCTGCGGGCAGCGGGATTGCCTCGCCCTCCCGTAGAATGCGCGCATGTCCGACGACCCGGTCTCCTTAGCCCGCGCATTGCTCGCCCGCCAGGGGATAGCGGCCGGCGAAGAAGAGATCCAGCGCATCGCCGTCCTGCTTGCGCTCAGGCGTGCAATCGAACCGCACCCGGAGACCGAGCCCCACCTCGTGCAGCCCGTGACCCCCTGGAAGCCCCGTTGAAAGACCTCACCTTCCTCACCATCGCCGAGGCCGGCCGCCTGTTGCGCGCGCGGGAGCTGACGAGCGTCGAGTTGACCAATGCCTGCATCGCGCGCGCCGATGCCGTGGAGCCCGCGCTCAACGCTTTCATCACCCGCACGCCCGAGCTTGCGCTGGCCGCCGCCCGCGCCGCCGACGTGGAGCTCGCAGCCGGGCTCGACCGGGGCCCGCTTCACGGCATCCCGGTTGCCGTGAAGGACCTCTGCGCTACTCGCGGCGTGCGCACCACCGCGGGTTCGGCCATCCTCGCCGATTGGATCCCGGACCACGATGCGACGGTCGTGACGAAGCTCCGCGAGGCCGGCGCCGTGCCCCTGGGCAAGCTCAACCTCCACGAATTCGCCTACGGGGTCACGAGCAACAACCCTCACTACGGCCCCGTGCGCAACCCCTGGAACACCGGCTGCCACCCCGGCGGATCGAGCGGCGGCTCGGGGGCCTCCGTCGCCGCCGGTGAATGCTTCGCTGCCATCGGCACCGATACAGGCGGCTCTATCCGCATCCCGGCGGCACTCTGCGGCATCGTTGGCCTCATGCCCACCTACGGCCTGGTCTCAAGGGCAGGCGTCACCCCCCTTTCGTGGTCGCTCGATCACGTGGGCCCGCTCGCCCGCACCGTGCAGGATGCGGCCCTTTTCCTCAACCAGGTTGCCGGCTTCGACCCCGCAGACCCCGGCTCGGCCACCCATTCCGGCTTCGATGCCATGGCCGAGCTCGGCCGCGACATCAAGGGAATCCGGGTTGGCGTTTCCCGCAGCCAGGCTGAGAGCGTCGAGCCCGCCGTCGCCGCTGCCTTCGAAACCGCCCTCGGGCTTCTTCGCCACCTTGGCGCGCTCGTCGTGGACGTCGAAATCCCACTGCTCGATGCAGGGCTGCGCGTCAACGTCCTCCAGGCCGAGGCCGCTGCCTATCACGCTCGCTGGCTCCGCGAGTGCCCGGAGAAATACGGAGATGACGTCCGCGCCCTCCTCCTCTGGGGCGCGACGCTGACGGCTGTTGACTACATCAACGACCTGCGCGTGCGCCGCGAGTTCACCGCCCAGGTAAGGCGCGCCATGGAAACCGTGGACGTCATCGCCACGCCCACCTGCCCCGCGGTGGCCTGTCCCATAGACGCGACGGCAGATGGCGCCTACCGCTATGGCGCCCTGACCGGCCCGTGGGACCACACCGGGCAGCCGGTGATCTCCGTCCCCTGCGGCTTCGGCGAAGGTGGCCTGCCCATCGGACTGTCCCTCGCCGGGAGGCCGTTCGAAGAAGCATTGCTCTGTCGCGTGGCCCACGCCTACGAACAGGCCACCCCCTGGCATGACCAGCATCCGCCCATCTGAGAGAGAAAGGACAACGAACCATGGCATTCTGCCGCTACGAAAAGAAGGGGCGTGTCGCCTACCTCACCATTACCCGGCCCGAGGTGATGAACTCGCTCCACGCGCCAGCAAACGCCGAGATGAACGATTACTGGGATGATTTCGCCGCCGACGACGGCCTCTGGGTGGCCGTCCTCACCGGCGAGGGCGACAGGGCGTTCAGCGCCGGGAACGACCTCAAGTACACCGCCGAGGTCTCGCGCCTGCCGGCGGATCAGCGGCCCTCGTTGCGCCCGCCCTCCGGCGGGTTTGGTGGCCTCACCAGCCGGTTCGACCTGTTCAAGCCGGTGATCGCGCGGGTTAACGGCTTTGCCCTTGGCGGCGGGCTGGAGATGGCGCTCGCCTGCGACATCATCGTGGCCGCCGGCCATGCCGAGCTCGGCCTGCCCGAACCGCGCCGGGGTCTCATTGCCGGCGCCATGGGCGTCCACCGCCTCCCCCGCCAGTTGCCCCTGAAGGTGGCCATGGGACACATGCTCACCGGCCGTCACCTCACCGCGCAGCGCGCCTACGAAGCCGGGCTCGTGAACGACGTGGCCCCCCTCGCCGACCTGGACAGCATCGTCGATGGCTACGTGCAGGATATCCTCCGCTGCGCTCCCCTCTCCGTGCGCGCCACCAAGGAGGCCGCCTACCAGGCCCTGGCGCTGCCCCTCGCCGAGGCAGGCCGGGCCCGCTTCGAATGGGAGACCCGCCGCCGCACCAGCGAGGATGCCATCGAAGGCCCGCGCGCCTTCGCCGAAAAGCGCGCACCCAACTGGACTGGCCGCTGACCATAGCCAGCCCCGGGTGGACTTCCGTCCAGGGCGATGTCCCGGCCTTCCTTGTTCCCGCAGTCGCGTTATACTCCGCACAAATGTTCGCCACCCCCCTCGCGAGGACCGGCCATGCCCGCTGATCTGCGCGACCGGCTGCGGGCAGCCCTCAACCAGCCTTCCCGCGACCTGCCCGCCGCCCGCTCCGAGAGCGTCACCGGGCTGCCCGACCTCTCCGGGCTGGGCGGGCACTGGTTCCAGTCGCCGCACGGGCCAGGCTACGTCATCGAAAGCGTCTACGAAGCCGGCCACATGCACGGCCGCATCCCGCTCCATCGCGCCCTCGCCCTCGATACCGCCAGCCTCGCCGCCCAGTGCCGCGACGAGCGCCTCGCCGCCGAACACCCGCGCGACTTCCTCTACGTGGACACCGAGACCACCGGCCTCGGCGGCGCAGGCGCGATGGTCTTCCTCGCCGGCGTGGCCCGCTTCGATGGCTCACTCCTGCGCCTGCGCCAGTACCTGCTCCCTTCGCCCCAGTACGAAGGCGGCCTCCTCGGCGGCCTCCACGACGACATCGAGCGCGCCCGCGCGCTGGTCAGCTACAACGGCAAGTCCTTTGACCTGCCCATGCTCGAAGCCCGCTACATCCTTGCCCGTCAACGGCCGGCCTTCCGCCACCTGCCTCACCTCGACCTGCTCCACCCCAACCGGAGGCTCTTTCGCGGCCGCTTCGATTCGCACCGCCTTGCGCACATGGAAGTAGAGCTGCTGGGCTTCGAACGCGAAGCCGACTGCCCTTCGCACGAGGTCCCGGAGAGGTACTTCCGCTTCGCCCGCACCAGCGACCCCACGCACATCCTGCCCGTCTTGCGCCACAACGCCTGGGACGTCCTCTCCCTGGTGGCGCTGGCCGCTCACCTGGCGGCGGTCTGCGAGGGCGCCGAAAGCCCCTTCGCCGCCGCCCGCGCCGCCGAGTACGCCGGCGACCTGGCGCTCGCGGTCACGCACTACGAGGCCGCCCTTGAGGCCGGGCTCGGCCGCGCCGAACGGCTCGAAGCCATGGCTCATGCCGCCCGCGCCTGCCGCAGGCTGGAGCGCCTCGACCAGGCCGAGCGCTGGTGGCTGGCCATGATCGCCGAGCCCCGCAGCCGCCTCCTCGCGCCCTACGTCGAACTGGCCATGCTCGCCGAGCATCAGCACAGGGATCGCGCCCGCGCCCTGGCCTATGTCGATGAGGCCCTTGCGCTCGTGCGGCGCGGGCTCGCCCGACCTGGCAGTCCCAACAGCCAGACCAGCGTCGCCGCCCTCGAAAAGCGCCGCCAGCGCCTCATCCGGGGCGTGAGTTCGGGCTGACCCATCGCATGTGACACTTTCGTCACAACTTCGCGGTTCGCAGGTGACACCTCCCCGGCACGATGTGCCTATCACCGGTTCCACGGAGAATGCGATGATTATTCGTCCATCGGCGGTTGGTCAGAGCGTCGAAGGCCCAGGCATGAATGAATTCCAGTGGTACGAAGATTCCCCGGGGAAGACTCCCCTTCGCTCGTTCCTCGATGCACCGCTCAGGCCCCAGGCGTGGGCCAACATCCTCTACCTGGCGCTCTCCTTTCCGCTCGGCCTCACCTATTTCGTAGTCCTCGTCACCGTCATCGCCACCGGCGGCGGCATGGCCATAACGCTGGTCGGCATCCCCATGCTCGTCGGGGCCATGTACGCCTGGCCGTACCTGGCCGAGGCCGACCGCCTCCTCACCAACGGGCTCCTCGGGTCCAGCATTCCCCCTCTCCGCTTCAGCAGCCCTGAACGTGCGGGCGCCTGGGCGCACATCAAGTCACGCCTGGCAAGCCCTGCCACGTGGCTCTCGCTTCTCCACCTGCTCCTGCGCTTTCCGCAGGGCGTTATGGCGCTCGTGGCCCTCAGCGTCTTCCTCCTGGCCCCTCTCGCCCTGGTGGCCCTGCCCTCCTACTACTGGATCGGCGATGGCCCGATGGTCGTTGGAGACAGGCACATCGACACCCTGCCCCTGGCCCTGCTCGCCTCGGCCGGGGGCGCGGCCCTCCTCGCGGTGGGCTTCCACGCGCTCAACTTCTGCGCCTTCCTCTCCCGCCGGATGACGGAGGTAGTGCTTGCCGTTCCCACGCCGCCCGGGCCATTCCCGGCGCCAGCAGCGGCTGCGCCCCATGACGTCACCGCGGACGCCGCCGAACCGCTCGCCGGCGAACAGCCTCCCCCCACGCCCGTTGGCGATGCCCCCGCCATCTCCGTCGACGTTGCCATGAGGCTCGTGACCGTCGGCGGCGAGCCCGTCGATCTCACCCGCCGCGAGTTCGACCTCCTCGCCCTCTTCGCCGCCAACCCCGGCCGTCCTTTTTCCCGCGATGAGCTCCTCGATCGCGTCTGGAAGGGCGACTACGACGTGACCGACCGCACCATCGATACGCACGTCCAGCGCCTCCGCAAGAAGCTCGGTGAACAGGCCGATGCCATCCAGACCGTTTGGGGCGTCGGGTACCGCTTCCGCGAGCGGTAGCCAGCGCCGGCACCCGGGTTTGTGCTAGGCTCGCCCGAATATCAGCCGCGGGGGTTCTCCATGCACCGGCTTCTCGCCTTCCTGGACAAAGAAGATGGCCACGCACCGATACTCATCGGACCGCTCATCGGGGCCGTTGGCGCCGTCCTGCTCGGAGTGGGCGCCGGCAACGACAACGACGGCCTGGCAATCGCGGGCGGCATCGTCCTTGCCGTTGGCCTGCTGGGCGGCGCCTTCATTCGGCACATGACCATGGACTGGGAGATGTTCCGCCGCACGGAGAAGTAAGAGCGCCACCCGGCCCTTCCTCAGGGGCGGTATCCCCGTGAGCGCGGGCCGAGCCGGGTCGCCTCCACTTCGTAGGCCAGCCCAACCCATTCGCACAGGATGGGCCGCGTATCGCGCGGGTCGATGATGTGCTCGATGCCGAACGCTTCCGCGGTGCGAAACGGCGAGCGCACGGCGTTGAAGCGCGCTTCGATCTCGGCACGAAGCGCATCGGGGTCGGGCGAATTCTCAAGGTCGCGCTTGTAGGCAGCCTCAATCCCCCCCTCAAGCGGCAGGCTGCCCCAGTCGCCGCTCGGCCACGCGTAGCGCAGGTTCAGCCCATCGGTGTTCGCGTGCGCCGCCCCCGCCACGCCGAATGCCCGCCGCATGATGATCGTTACCCAGGGCACGCGCGCCTGGAATACGGCCGTCATCGCCCGCGCGCCCTTGCGAATGGTGGCTGCCTTCTCGCCGGCCGTGCCTATGACGAAACCAGGCTGGTCGAGGAAGTTCACCGCCGGCACGTGGAACGTGTCGCAGAGGTCGGCAAAGCGAGCCATCTTCTCGCTACCATCGGCGGTGAGGCCCCCGCCGTAGTGGTACGGGTCGTTGGAGATGACCCCCACCGGGTACCCATCGAGCCGCCCAAAGCCCGTGACCACCGAGCGCCCCCAGCCTCCACCGATTTCGAAAAACGAATCCCGATCGAGCACCAGGCCCAGCACCTCCCGCACCCTGTAGGGCCGCCGCCGGTTGCGCGGGATGGCCGAAAGGAGCGCCTCTTCCCGCCGCGCCGGGTCGTCAGCCGGCTCCATTCGCGGAGGCTGCTGCCATACGTTCTGGGGCAGGTACGAAAGGAACTGGCGGACCTGCGCGAAGGCCTCGTCCTCCGTTTCCGCCAGGTTGTCGACCACCCCGTTGTGGTAATGGATCTCCGCGCCGCCCAGCTCCTCCTTTGGCACCACTTCCCCCATGCCCTGCGCCACCACCGGCGGGCCCGCCACGAACACCTGCGAGGTGTCCTTCACCATGATGCTCCAGTGTGCCGTAACCACCCGCGCCGCCCCCAGCCCGGCCACGCTGCCCATGGCCGCCGCCACTACCGGTACCTCGCTCAGCATCTCCACCACCGTGCTCCAGGCCGGGTTCGCCGGAACGTACGTGCGGCCCATGGTCTCGTAGGTACGCACGCTGCCGCCGCCGCCCGTGCCGTCGACCAGGCGCACGATGGGAACCTTCAGCTCCCGCGCCATCTTCTCGCAGTACCCCTGCTTGCCCCCGACGGAAGCATCGGCTGCCCCGCCACGCACCGTGAAGTCGTCGCCCCCTACCACAACCCGGCGCCCGCCGATTCGCGCCAGCCCGCCCACGAAGTTCGCCGGGAGGAAGGTGGCCAGCCTGCCCTGCTCGTCGTAGCCGGCCTTGCCCGCAAGGGCCCCCGTCTCGGCGAACGACCCGGGGTCGATCAGCCTTTCGATCCGTTCCCTGACCGTGAGCTTGCCGCCCGCGTGCTGGCGCGCGATGTTCTCTTCCCCGCCCATCAGCAGGGCGAGCGCCTTGCGGCGGGCGAGCTCTTCCACCTCTGGCTGCCAGGTCATCTCAATGGTACTCCGTGGGTCAGGTTGTGGGCGAATCGTACCGCACGACCGCACACAAAGGCGGGTTTCGTTGAGAAGTGCGACATAAGAATATGGAAATTAGTTGACAATAGGGCTACATTGCTCGAACCGCCTGCAGCCGGAGCGGAACATCTCCCCAACCGTGGGCGTAGTAAGAAGCGAAGGTCACCAGAAAAGCACCTCGTGCGGAAGGCAATACCATGAGAACCCACAACCGATTCTTCTCGCCCATGGGGGCACTCCTTGCCCTCGCAGTAATCGCCGCGGCCGTCCTTGCCGGGGCCAGCCCCGCTCCCGTGCGCGCAGACGGGCCTACGAATGGATCCTTCAACTTCGGCGCCGCCACCTACCCCGTGACGGAAGGCGGAACAGTCTGGATTGCCGTCAACCGGAGCCAGGGAACGGCCGGCACGCAGACCGTCCAGTACTCGTTGACGTTCAATGGTTCCGCCACTGCCGGCGACCTCAATGGATTCGCCCCCTCCCCCGGGTTCCTCACCTTCAATCCCGGCGAGACCAGCAAGACCATTGACGCTGGCGCCCCCGGTTCCGGAATTGGCACTTTCGATGATGCCCTCAACGAAGGCGCCGAGACAGTCACGTTCACAATTACCGGAGTCAGCGGCGGGGGCGTGATTGGGGGCACCCAGCCGTCAACCACGCTCTCCATCACCGATAACGACTCCCCCGGCATCACCGTCACCCCCACCTCCGGCCTGCAGACCACCGAGTCGGGGGGCCAGGCCAGCTTCACCGTCGTCCTCAATACCCTGCCCACTGCCAATGTGACGATCGGCATCAGTTCAAGCGACACCACGGAAGGCACGGTCTCCCCGGCCTCGCTGGTCTTCACCACCGGCAACTGGTCCACTCCCCAGACGGTGACCGTGACCGGCGTGGAGGATGTCCTCGTCGATGGGAACGTCGCCTATTCGATCGTGACGGCCCCGGCCACCAGCGGCGATGTGGATTACCACAACATGAACGCCGCCGACGTCAGCGTCACCAACCTCGACAACGATGGCACCGGCACCGTGCAGTTCACCGGCGCCACCTACTCGGTGTCGGAAAGCGGTATTTCGGCCCTTGTGAGCGTGAGCCGCACGGGGGGCACCTCGGGCGCGGCCACCGTGCAGTGCAACACCGTGGCTGGCGGCACCGCCACGGCCGGAGTCGATTACACGACCGTCACGGCCCAGGTGCTGAGCTGGATTTCCGGCGAAGGCGGCAGCAAGAACTGCTCCATCCCGATCACCAGCGACCCCACCATCGAATCGAACGAGACCGTCAACCTCACGCTCAGCGGCGTGACGGGCGCTGTTCTCGGCGCCCAGACCACCGCCGTCCTCACCATCCTCGATGACGATGGCGCCACCGGACAGTTCCAGTTCAGCGCCACCAACTACAACGTCGCCGAGAACTTGGGACCGGTGCTGGTCACCGTGAACCGCATCAACGGCAGCACCGGGACAGCGAAGGTCAGCTACGCCACCTCGCCCGGCACCGCCCTGGCCGGCACCGATTACACCTCGGCTGCCAGCACGCTCACCTTCCTCAATGGCGAGACCGTGCAGTCCTTCACCGTCAGCATCGTCGACGATGCCGTGTCCGAAGCCAGCGAGACCATCAACCTCACCCTCAGCAGCCCCACGGACGGCGCCACCCTCACCTCGCCCAGCACGGCCACCATCACCATCCTCGACAACGAGACGGCCATCCCCGTCATCACGAGCCTGAACCCGGCTACCGGCCCCACCGGCGGCACCACCTATGTGACCATCACCGGCGCCAACTTCACGGGCGCCACCAGCGTGACTTTCGGGGGCACGCTGGCGCCCTTCTACACGGTCGTGAACTCCACAACGATCACGGTCTACACCCCCGCCCACGCTGCCGGCACCGTGGAAGTGCGCGTCACCAACGCCGCCGGCACGAGCCTCAACGCCGGCATCGCCGACGACTACGTCTATACCGGTACCGGGCCCGTGGTCTCGGCCGTCTCGCCCACCAGCGGCCCGACCACCGGCGGCACCACCGTCACCATCACCGGCTCGGGGTTCACCGGTGCCACGAGCGTGACCTTCGGAGGCACGGCGGCCACCTTCACCGTCAACAACTCCACCTCTATCACGGCCACGTCGCCTGCGCACTCTTCGGGCGCCGTCGACGTGATTGTCACCACGCCCTCGGGCTCAAGCCCCAACACTTCGGCCGATAACTTCACCTACACTAGCGTCAGCGCGCACCACACCTACGTGCTCTCGTTCCAGTGGAACCTGCTCGTCTGGTTCGGCGCCAACGGCGCCAGCGTGGAAACCGCCCTCAAGGGCTGGGAATCGGTCGACGACACGCTGACGAACAACGTCTTCTCGGTGGTCACCGCCGTCTACAGGTGGAACGCCGTGCTCCAGCAGTGGCTCGCCTTCTTCCCCTCCGCCGTGGGTACCCCCGGCGCAAACGACTTCACCTCCTTCGACCGCTACGTCGCCTACTGGGTGGCCGTGGTCACAGGCGCCAACTGGACCATCGCTACTCCGTAGCCGCCTTCACCAGTCCCCCATTGCAGAGGGCCTTCCCGCGGGAAGGCCCTCTGCTTGTGCCGGGTCTCTTCACGGGTATTGACGTAGAACAAGATTCTAGAATAAGATTCTAGTATGAAGTCCGAATGGTCCACGACAGCCGCACGCCGCGAAGGCATCCTTGCCGCCGCTCTGGCCCTCTTCAACCAGAAGGGCTACGAGGCGACGACCATCGATGACGTCCGCCAGGCGGCCTCGGCCAGCACCGGGAGCATCTACCACCACTTCCGCAACAAGCAGGCCATTGCCGCGGCGCTCTTCGTGGAAGGCCTGGCGGAGTACCAGCGCGAGCTGCTCGGAATCTTCCAGCGGAACCCTCACGCCCGTGACGGCGTGCCCGCCGCCGTGCGCCACTACGTGGACTGGTGCATGCGCAATCCCGCCCTGGCGCGCTTCATGCTCGCCGGGCGCGACTTCGAAGTGCGCGAAGCGACCACCGCCGCGGTCGAGGAGCTGAACGCCCGCTTCTCGGCCGAGACCGCCGCCTGGCGCGCCCGCAACGTGGAACGCGGCGAGCTCCGCCCACTCAGCACAGAAGCCTATCTCGCCACCGTCTACGGCCCCGCACGGTCGCTCGTTCGGTCTTGGCTTGCAGGCCGCCCATCCGGCGTCATTACCGCCGCCACCGAAGAAGTGGCGCTGGCTGCATGGCGCGCAGTAGCACCCCCAGGAGAACCGCAGTGAAAGACTTCCCTCCCCTCAGCCTCTTCGCCCGCGACGGCGAAACCTACGTGCCCACGACAGCCACCCCCGGGCCGTGGAGCCCTGCCGTCTGCCACGGGGGAGCAGTGGCCGCCCTCATGGCGCACCTGCTCGAAGAAGCCTCAACGCCCGAATTCGAGTCGCTGCGCTTCAGCCTCGATTTCCTGCGCCCGGTTCCCACCGCTCCGCTTGAAGCACGCGTGCGCCCGGTCCGGCTGGGGCGCCGCACCCACCTCATCGAAGGAGAGCTCCTGGCTTCCGGCGCCGTGGTCGCGCGAGGCACCTTGCTGCGCTTCCGCGCCGCGGACTCCGGGATGGAGCCCCGCAGCCACCTCAGCGACGCTCCCCCCGCCGACGAACCCGGCAACTTCGCCTTCCACGACGCCATCCGCAACGGGAACGGCCATCGCCAGTTCATGGCGGGCGGCATCGAGGTCCGCGTCCCCGGAGGCGATACCTTCGTGGGCGCCCGCGCGGGCTGGTTCCGGCTCCGATTGCCCGTTCTGCCCGGCGTCGCACCCTCGCCGATGGTGCGCGTGGCTGCTGCCGCCGACCACGGCAGCGGCCTGGGCTCGCTCGCCCACCCCTCCGAGGCCCGCCGCATCACCTATGCCAATGCCGACCTCGCCATCCATCTTGCCCGGCCCGCTTCCGGCCCCTGGGTGCGCGTTGAAGCCACCTCGCGCTGGTCGGCCGGCCGCAGCGGCCTCACCAACTCCGTCATCAGCGATGCAATGGGCCCGCTCGGCGTCGGCCAGCAGCTCGTCGCCATCGAACACTTGGACCTGCCCGCCTTCAATTCCCGCACTACTGCAGCCGCCACCGCTTAGGCAGCGCGAAAAGGAGAATCCAATGCGAACCATCTCCGAATTCACCTCCCTTGCCCGCGACATCCTCGGCGCCTGGAACGAACAGGATGTCGAAAAGGTGCTTTCCCGGTACACCGGCGATGTCGCCTACCTCGATCCCAACACACGCGGCGAGGCCCGTGGGGCCGATGCCCTGCGGCGCTACCTCACGAAGCTCTTCGGCCTCTGGGAGATGCACTGGGAGCTCCGTGGCGAGCCCTACCGCTTCCACGACCGCGACGGTTGCGCCGCACCCTGGCGGGCGACATTCCGCCGCCCCGGGGGCACGGCCGAAGTCGCCATCGACGGCATGGACATCGTCATCCTCGATGGCGACCGCATCAGCCGGAACGAGATCTACTTCGACCGCGCCGCCCTGCTGCCCCTGCTCCAGGGCGAAGGCGGTTAGCCCTTTGCGCCGTTCGCGACCAGTTGCCCGCCCTCCGCTACCATTGGTGCCGGAGGTGCGGGCATGCCCGAAGCACTCATCCTCGATGCGCTGCGAACGCCCTGGGGCAAGTTCGGCGGCGCGCTTCGCGACTACTCCGCCGCCGGCCTCGCATCCCTGCTCGTTCGCGAGCTGACCACGCGCCATGCCATTGATCCCGGCGCCATAGATAACGTTGTGCTCGGACAGGTGCTCCAGGCGGGCGCGGGACAGTCGCCCGGCCGCCAGGCCGCCATCGGCGGAGGTCTCGACGATGCCACCCCCGCGCTCCTCGTCAACAAGGTCTGCGGGAGCGGCATGCGCGCCGTCACGCTGGCCGCGCAGCTCATTCGCAGCGGCGAAGGCGACCTCGTCCTGGCCGGCGGCATGGAATCGATGACGAACGCCCCCTACTACGACACCGGCCGCCGCTGGGGGGCGCGCATGGGCAACGGCGCGCTTGTCGATGGCATGGTCCACGACGGCCTCTGGTGCCCCTTTGGCGACTGCCACATGGCGACACACGGCGACAACATGGCCGCCAGCCGCGAGGTCTCCCGCGAAGAGATGGACGAGTGGTCTATCGAGAGCCAGCGGCGCTGGGGCGCGGCCTTCGAGCGCGGCTACTTCACCGCCGAGGTCCTCCCAGTTCCCTCTCAGCGTGACGGCCACCACGTGGCGCTCGCCCGCGATGAGCACCCCCGGCCGAACACGAACCGTGCCATCCTCGCCCGCCTCCACACCGTCTACGGCACGCGCGCCATCACCCCCGGCAACGCCCCCGCCGTGAACGACGGCGCCGCCATGCTCCTGCTCGCCTCCGAGGAAGGGGCTGCCCGGCTGGGGGCCCGGCCCATCGGGCGCGTCGTCGCCCACGCCGAGATAGCCGTGGCTCCGCACGAGTTCCCGGTTGCTTCGGCCCTCGCCATCCGCAGGGCCCTCGCGAAAGCGGGGCTCTCCCTCGCCGACATGGCGGTCATTGAAGTGAACGAGGCGTTCGCCTGCGTGCCGCTCATCTGCGCCCGGGAGCTGGATCTCGGCGTCGACCTGATGAACAGGAACGGCGGCGCCGTGGCCATGGGGCACCCTATCGGCGCCAGTGGCGCGCGCCTGGCCATGACCGTTGCCTGCCAGTTGCGCGAACTCGGAGGCGGGCTGGGCGTGGCCGCAATCTGCTCCGGCACGGGCCAGGGCGACGCGGTGGTCATAGAAGTCCGCTGAGACCCCCCGGAGTAGCGGCCCCCCGTGGCCGCTCGTCGTCCCACCAATGCCCGTGTGCAGCCCCCGTTCCGTAACGCCCTCCAGGAGTCGCGGCCCCCCCTGGCCGCTCGCCGTCCCACCAATGCCCGTGTGCAGCCCCCGTTCCGTAACGCCCTCCAGGAGTCGCGGCCCCCCGTGGCCGCTCACCGCCCCACCAATGCCCGTGTGCGGCCCCCGTTCCGTAACGCTCTCCCGGAGTCGCGGCCCCCCGTGGCCGCTCACCGTCCCACCAATGCCCGTGTGCGGCCCCCGTTCCATAACGTCCCCCGGAGTCGCGGCCCCCCGTGGCCGCTCGTTGTCCCACCAATGCCCGTGTGCGGCCCCCCTGCCGGCCCCGCACCATCGCCCCCACCCGGACACGCAAACAGGCCCCGGTAATCCGGGGCCTGTGATTTCCTACTCCGTACGCCCGCAACCGGGCGGTTACGAGCGCCGAGTTCCGCCTGCCTGGCTCTACCCTTCTGCCGCCCCGGTCCGGGGCGATCGGACGTGCCCGCATCGCGTCGGGCCTTTTCTCTGCGTCCGGGAGACATGCTCTGGTGGGCTATGAGCCTGCCTGCGGTTCTCCTGCCTGGTCCGCCTCAGAGGCGGACCTCAACTCTGCACGATCCAGACTCCATAGAAGGCGTGGAGCTTGCTTCGCATGTTCCAACCCCCTGACTGGTGGCGCTGGCACCGGGCCCTGGAGCCTTCGCCTGCACCGGTTAGAGATCACACTACTCCTCCCTCCAACCATGTCAAGTAGGAAAACGAGAAGATTTCTGCAAGACCCGGAGCGGCCTCACAGGGCGCCTGTCGCGGGCCGCTTCAGCCTCACCACCTGACCCTTGCCGGGCGTTAATACCTGGTGGCGTCAGCGGAAATGTGGGAGCACCGTCTCGGCAAAGAGCTGCGCCGGCTCGCGGGTGTCCCGGCCAAAGAACTCCATCAGGAACATGGTGCAGCCCAGGGCGATGTTCTTCTCGATCTGCTCGCGCACCCGTGCAGGGCTCCCGGCAATGGCCAGCGGCCCTGTTGGGTCGCCCATGTGCCCGCCGAAGATCTTCTTCGCCGTCTCCACCATCGGGCCCGCGCTCGCCTCGTCCGGGGCAATGACCACCAGGCACTGCTGGCTCACCGTGATCGTGGCGGGGTCGCGCCCCACGGCCTCGCAGTGGGCTCGAAGCACTTCGGCCTTGTGCCCCAGGGCGGCGTGCTGCACCGCCTGGTTGTTCCAGATGTCCGCCTCGCGGGCGGCGAGCTTCATCGTCACCTTCTCGCCGCCACCGCCAATGAGGATGGGTGGCCTCCGCACCGGCTTGGGCAGGCAGACGAGGTTCTCCACGTGCACGTGCTTACCGTCCATCGTCACGTGCTCGTGCTCCGGGTCCCACATGCGCTTGAGCAGTGCAACCGTCTCGCAAAGCTGGCCGAGCCGCTCCGGCGTGCCCGGGAACGGCACACCGAAGTCCGTGAACTCGCGCGGCATCCAGCCCGCGCCCAGGCCGGCAATCACCCTCCCACCGGCGATGTTGTCGACAGTCGCAATCACCTTGCCCAGGTGGGCCGGGTTGCGCATCCCCGCGGGCGTCACCAGTGTCCCCAGCTCGACGCGCGAGGCGACCGCCGCCAGCCCGCTCAGCAGCGACCACGCCTCGAGAATCGGGATCGTCGGCGACTGCGGGCCGTAAAGGTGGTCGCACACCCACAGCGAGTCGTAACCCATCGCCTCGAACGCGGTCGCTGCTTCGCGCGACTCATCCCAGGTGCGCTTGATCTGTGGAACGGTGACGCCGAAATGGACCGCGGCCATGCCCAATCTCCAGGGGTGTATTGTTTCCCGGCGCCCGGCGCCGGCCATGGCATTCTGCCACCAACACGTCCGCTCTGCTCAGAAAGGAAACGGCTCTACCCGCAGAAGCCGAAGTACACGTTGACTTCCTGTGGCCCCGGAAAGACGAGCACCACCCCGTCGTCCACGTCCACCCACAGGCCCCCACCGACCGGGCAGAAGTACTGCACCTGGTAAAAGCCCGGGGTCAGGGCCAGCTGGTAGTAGCCGGTGGATGAGGCGGTTGCGCTCCACCGGAACCCGCCCGCAACGTAGCCGATCTTGCAGCCGTCACAGACCGAGTCATCGAACAGCAGCACGGTGCCGTAGACCAGGCCCTGCGTGGGCGAAGTCGCCGTTGCGGTTGGCGCGACTGTGTTTGTGGGCGGCGCCACGGTGTTCGTGGGTGGCGCAACCGTGTTCGTGGGTGGCGCGACCGTGTTGGTGGGCGGCGCCACCGTGTTTGTTGGGGTCGAAGTCTGTTGCCCGCCTCCCGGTGATGCTGAGGCAGACGGCGAAGGCGACCTCCCCGGAGATGCCGAAGCGGACGGTGAAGGCGACGCGGAAGGGCTCGCCTTCACCGTCGCGGACTTCGTCGCCCCCGGCGATGCCGAGGCCTTCTTCGTGGCCGACCGCGTAACGGTGGCGGTTTCGTCACCGCCAGTGGCGGGCTTCCCGCCATCGCCGTCGTCCCCTGAGAGGAGGAAGAATGCCCCCGCTGCGGCCGCAATTACGAGGACGCCCCCGCCAATCAGCGCCAGCAAACGAGGGGTGATGCCCGGCCGCGGTCGCGCCGCTTCGCCCGCCGCGCCGAGGTTGCCGCCGCAGTTCTCACAGAACTCAGAGCTGTCCGGGACCTGGCCCCCGCAATAAGGACAGAACACGCGCGCCTCCTCGCAGGGGATACCGCTCTGCTCCCGCGAGGAGCTTACCTGCGCGACAGGGTCTGACCAATGGCCGTACGTCCCCTCGCGCCGGGGACGAGCGGCCGCAAACGGCAGAGACGCAAGAGGGGCGCCCCTTCCCCTTGCGGGTCTGAAGCGCCCCTTTGCTTGCTGGAGGTAGTCTATCGGATGCCCTGGCTGGGGTTGCATGCGCTCCGCTTGCGCGGATTTGCCGCATCCTTTGCCTTGACCTCGCCGGTGAGAGCCTCGCGACTTTCGGAGCTTCCTTCATCGCCTGCGGTGGGCCTTGCGGCTCTCCGCCTGCTCCGGATGCCCCGGCCCCTTGCGGGACCCCGGCTCGGTGACCAGTGCAAGGGCCGGAACCCCTGGCTGGCCCCGGCGCTTCCAGGCCCTGCGGCCTTTCCCCGCCGGTAGGTGGCTCCCGACCACCCCGCCTCCAACGCCGCGAAATGTATCGGCGCCTGCCGCGCCTGTACAGCCACTTATGGCAACTCGATAGAGCATTCACAAACCATTGATAGACGCCGTCTATTATCGTCACTTGCACATCTGTCCCCTGCCTCGGCCGATGGCTACCCCCGGGGAGATTATGTCCGGCCTTCCGCCCGGTGCGGGTGATTGAACCGGGCACGTTCTCGGTGCCACCCCTGGGCGGGGACATTCGCCACCAGCGACACGCGCGGTCTAGGATCTCCCGGTGGACCTGCCAATCATCGCCGTCAGCATGGGGCACTCGCCAAAGGGACAACCCGCGGCCCAGGTCAACGCCACCTACATCCACGCAGTGCAGAAGGCCGGGGGAGCCCCGCTGCTCATCCCTCCACAGGCCGGCCCGGCGGCGCTCAGCGAACTGCTCGGAAGCGCCCGTGCCGTTCTCCTCACCGGTGGCGGCGATGTCGACCCCGCGCTTTACCGCGAACCGCGGCATCCCGCCGTGGCCGGCGTCTCCCCGGAACGCGACCAGGTCGAGCTCGCCCTCATACGCTTTGCCCTGGGGCAGCAGGTTCCCCTGCTTGCCATCTGCCGGGGCATGCAGATCCTCAACGTCGCCCTTGGCGGCTCTCTCATACAGGACATCCCCGACCTGTTCCCCACCGCGATTGCCCACGCCGTGCCCGAGCCGCGCGATGCTCCCTCACATGACGTGCGCATTCAACCGGGCAGCCGGCTGGCGGACCTCGCAGGAGCCCTCACCCTGGGCGTCAACTCGCGCCACCACCAGGCCGTGGACCGCCTCGGCGAGGGCCTCCTCCCCGTCGCCTGGGCCGATGGAGACCTCGTCGAAGGGCTGGAGATGCCGGGCCGCTGGGTCGTCGGCGTGCAGTGGCACCCGGAGAACATGGTGGACTCATCGCCGCCGGCGCTGGCGCTCTTCGAGGGCCTGGTGCGAGCGGCGCGCGCGAGCGCCTAAGAGCTTCCGGCTAGCCCGCCGCCTGCGCCAGCGCGGCCCGGTTCGCGGCCGGCGTTTCCGGCGGGATCGAACACCCCGCCGTCACCAGGAGCCGGTCAGGTCCCGCCGTGGCAACCGCTTCCCGCACCTGGGCGGCCACCTCGCTCGCGTTCATCGTTGCCAGCGCCGCCTGGTCGACTCCGCCCATGACGGCCTTCGTGGTCTGCGCCTTGACGGCCGCGAGCGAAGGGTTGCCCGGCCCATGGTCGGCCCAGTTGAAGGCGGCCACGGGGTAGTCCAGGAGCAGGCCGATCATGTTGTTGTTGCGGCACACGTGGAGCACGTTGAAGGGCGCCTCTCGGACGCCGGCCAGCACCTGCAGGTCGTAAGGCCGCCCGAATTCGCGGTAGAAGTCGGGCGAGGAGATATCCTGGCTTGCCCAGGCGAGCGGTGCGAAGAAGATCCCCGCGGCCCCCGCCTCCAGTGCCGCCCGCGCGTATGCGGCGAGAGTCACGGTCACGGCGGCCAGCGCGGCATGCGCCCCGGCCGGGTTCTGGGCCGCCAACCCGGCGAATTCCTTTCGCAGCCCACAGAGCTGCGCCGTCACCGACAGCGGCGAGAAGATCGTGTGGATCACGTCCGCCTCCCCCGCCACGCCGTTCAGCACCAGCCGGAGCGCCTCCAGGTGCTCCGCAAACACGCCGCCGCGCGGGTCCACCGGGCGAATGCTGTCCAGGCCGCTCGCCTCCTGCACCGCCACGGAGAGGAGCTCCGGGTGGCGCGGCTCCGCCGGTCGCTGGTAGCCGTTGCCCCACGCCTCGGCGAAGTAGCTCGCCCGCGGGTTCAGCTTGATGAAGTCCCACCCGAACGCGTGGTACTGCTCGAGCGTGACATCGGCCAGCTCCCGCGGCGACCACTCGCGCAGGTAATCGTGCCCCCACATGGAGACGGGCGGCCGGTCCACCGGCGCCCCCGCCAGCGCCGCCCGCACGCGTTCCTTCTTCGTCATGGCTGCCATGGGCTTCCTCCACCGGAGTTACGGACTCATCGTACGCGCCGGCCGCGGCCCGTGGGCAAGGGGTCTAGCTCACGAGCGTCCCGAGAATGCGTTCGACGTCCTGCGGTGAACCCGCCGGCATGCTGATGACCGGCATGTCGAGGCCCAGCCGGCGCCGCTCCTCAACGCCCGCGGCAACCGTCTCCAGGTCTCCGTAGACGGCCGTCTCGTCGAGCATCCGCTCTCCCATCGCGGCCATGATCTCGGGCGTGGTGCTGAAAGGCATGGGGCGATTGACCTCGGCCGCCTTGCGCATGGCCGCCACCTCATCGGCGAAACCGTTGCGGGCCAGCATGCGGTGGTAGAAGTCGCCCATGTTCGTCACGTACCACGAGATGGGCCCCGCCGCCTGCACCTTCGCCTTCTCCATGTCCGGGTTGATGACCACCGTTAGCGAGGCCACGCACTCCACGGCGCTATCGGGCCGCCCGGCCTTCCTCGCGCCGCTGCGTACCCGCTCCATGCCCTCGGCGAACTTCGACTTCGGCCAGTAGATGGGCATCCAACCGTCGGCCACCTCGCCCACCTGCTTCATGCTCACGGGCGAAATGGAGGCGATGTAGATGGGGATGTGCTTGCGCACCGGCTCGAAGAGCAGCTTGAAACCCCGTTGCAGCTTGAAGCACTCCCCTTCGTAGAACACCTTCTCGCCCGCGATTATCAGGTTGATGATCTCGCAGTATTCCTTGAGCCGCTGCAGGGGCTTTTCGAAGGGCTCCCCGTGCCAGTGCTCGATGACGCGCGCGCCGCTCGTGCCCAGGCCGATGATCATGCGCCCGCCCGAAAGCTCGTCGAGCGTTGCCGCCGTCATCGCCAGCACGGCCGGTGACCGCCCGAACACCGGAGCGATGCCGGTGCCGAAATGGATCTTCTTCGTGGCCAGCGCAACCTGGGTCAGCAGGGAGAACTGGTCTCGCCCCCAGGTCTCCGCCGTGAACACCGCCTCGACGCCCACCTCCTCGGCGATCTGGATGCGCTTGATGATCTCCTTGTTCTGCTCCGGGCTGCCGGTGAAACCCACCGAAACTGCGAGACGCCTGGCCATGCCTGCTACTCCAATCCTTCAGTAACGTGCGTTGTGTGACACAACTATGCTGGCGGGTCGCGCCCCCGTCAAAGCTGCCCCGGGCAAGCGGTCTCCTCTCTATCCCGGGCCTCCAGTGCCTCCGCGACCCGGGCCGCGTACGAGCCCGGCGTACCTCCGCCGGCGGCCCTCCCATCGATGCAAGTGACCGGCATCACGCCCATCAGCGCGTTCGTCAGGAAGACCTCCCGGCCCGGGCCTTCCAGCATGCCGGGAAGCAGCCGCCCCTCCTCCGCGCGCAGGCCGCAGCGTGCCGCCAGCTCGCCAAGGACCAGCCCCCTCACCGTCCCGGGCAACGCCCCCTCCTCCACGGGCGGCGTGACCAGTGTCCCCTGGCGTCGCGCCTGCTCGAAAACCACGAACACGTTCGCTGCACTCGCACCGGCCACGCCGCCGGCCGTGTTCAAGACCAGCGCTTCGTCCGCGCCTGCCTCCTGCGCCTCCATCCGCGCAAGCACGTTCTCCAGGTAGCTCAACGACTTCACTCTCGCGAGAGGCGACCTCTCGTTGCGCGGTATCGCACTCGTCACCAGACTCATGCCGCGTTTGTAGAGGCCGGGCGGATACCCTGCGAAGGGCCGCACCTCGATCGCCACCGTGGGTTGCATCCCGCTCGAAGGCGCCAGCCCCCGCTCGGCGGCCACGCCGCGGCTCACTGAAATACGCACGCTGCTGTCATCGCTGCCGCAGGCCAGGAGGCACGCCCGGACCTCCCCGCGCAGCTCCTCCATGCTCATCCCCGGGTCAATGCCCAGCATGGCGAGCGATGCTATCAGCCGCTGCTCGTGGAACGCCCACCGCAGGGGTTGCCCGTTCTTCGCTCGCAGCGTCTCGAATACCCCGTCGCCGAGCGTGAAGCCCCGGTCGCCCGGGGCAATGCCCGCCGCCGACGGTGCGACGAAGGCGCCATTCACCTGGCTCACCAGGCGGCCCCCGCTCACCCGGACACCCCGGCAATCGCGGCCAGCGCCGACGCCGCCTTGGCCATCGTCTCGTCGTGTTCCGCCGCCGGCTCCGAATCGGCGACGATTGCGCCGCCGGCCTGCAACCAGAGCCGCTCACCGTGCAGCACAATCGTCCGGATAGTGATGCTGCTCTCCATGAAGCCATCGTGCCCCATGGCGAAGATGGCGCCGCAGTAGGGGCCGCGCCGCACCGGCTCCAGCTCTTCGATGACCTGCATCGCCCTGATCTTCGGGCAGCCCGTGACCGAACCGCCGGGGAAGCAGGCTCTCAGCAGGTCAACTGGCCCCAGGCCCGCGCGCAGGATGCCGGTTACGGTGCTCACCAGGTGCCAGACGTTGGAGAAGCCCTCCAGCGCGAACATCTCCGGCACGCTCACTGTCCCGATGCGGCAGACGCGGCCGAGGTCATTCCGCAACAGGTCGACGATCATCAGGTTCTCTGCCCGGTCCTTCTCGCTCGTCAGCAGCTCCGCGGCCATTTCGCGGTCGCTCTTCGCACCGGCGCCGCGCGGGCGGGTGCCCTTGATGGGTCTTGTCTCGACGTATCCCCCTTCGAGGCGCAGGAAACGCTCCGGCGAGGCGCTCAACAGCTTCGTCTCTCCGAAATCCAGGTACGCGCCATAGGGCACGGGCGCTCCATGGCGCAACCCCGAAAACAGCGCGAACGGGTCGCCGTGCCACTCGCTCTCCAGCCTGTGCGAGAGGTTGACCTGGTAGATGTCGCCCGCCCGGATGTAGTCCAGCGCGCGCTCCACCGCCGCGCAGTATTCGTCCCGCGGCGTGCGCGAAACAGGTGCCCGCGTCAATCGGAAGGCACCGGCAGGTCTTGCGGGGGCGGATAACAGCGCCTCGACATAGTCCAGCTCCGCTTCCGCCGCGGCACTCTCACTTTCGCCCTGCCAGGCTATCAGCCACGCTTCGCCCGAGAGATGGTCGAAGGCCAGCACCCAGCCGTAGACCCCAAACACCATGTCCGGTGGTCCCGGCTCAAGCGGAATGGTGGCGGGCACCGCCTCCAGGTGGCGGCCCAGGTCGTATCCGAGATAGCCGATCAGCCCACCGCGGAATGGCGGTAGCCCTGGAGTGGCCGCTGTCCGTCGAGGCCGGCCCCACCGCGCCAGCGCATCCCACGGGTTCGACCGCACTTCCCGTGCCGAGCCGTTCCGCGGGGCGATCGCCAGGCGCTCACCCTCCGCGCGCAGTGTCACGCGAGGGCAGGCGGCCATGTACGAATAGCGGCCCATTCGCTCCGCTCCTGCGCTGCTGTCGAGCCACACAAACCCATCGAGCACGCGCAGCCGCGCCGCCGCCTCCGCGGGTTCCATCGCCACGGGGCGCACCAGGTACCCCGGCGTTCGTTTGCCCGCCGCCGGGATGCTCGCTCTGGTCCCCGCCGTCATGGACTCAGCGTATCCGAAGGCCGCTCAGCGCCCCAGCGACCGCACCAGCGCCACCGCGACCACGGCTGCCGTCTCGCTGCGGAGCGTGTTTGGCCCGAGCCGTGCCACGAGCGCCCCGTGCGCCCGCGCCCGCGCCACCTCCTCCTGGCTGAAGCCACCCTCTGGCCCAATGGCCACGGCGAGGCGCCCTTCGTCCGGGAGCAGCGCCGAAACCTCCTCCCACGGCCGGCCTCCCATGTCAGCGACCACCAGCGCGCCGTGGTGCCGCCCCAGCAGGTCATTGAAGTGCGCGGGAGGTTCGATCACCGGCATGTAGAGGCGCCCGCACTGCTCGGCCGCCTCGATGGCGATCCGTTCCCACCGTTCCTGCCGCCCGGCCGAGCTGCCCTCGCCCCGCGCGCTATGCTCGCTCAACAAGGGCCTGATGACTTCTGCGCCCGCCTCGGTTGCCTTCTCCACGGCCCAGTCGAAGCGGTTTGGCCGCACCAGCGCCACCCATAGCTCCAGCGTCACCGCCGGCGCAGGCTCCTGCCGGGCAAACGCGCCGATGGCCGCATGGAGCCCGGACTTCGCCGCCGGCCCTACCGTGGCTTCCCACTCGCGCCCGTCACCCGAAAAGGCAAGGAACTTCTCGCCCTCCCGGAGCCGCATCACCTTCGTCAGCCGCTGCGCCTGTTCGCCCTCGATGAGCAGCGGTCCCGGGCCCAGGTGGCCGCGCACGAACAGCCGGGGCACATGCGCCATGGCGCCATCGTACCCGCTTTCGCGGCTGTACAATCCCGCCATGGAAGAACGTATCTCCTGGTTCCCCATCGCCGGCCGCGCGACACTATCGCCCGAAACCGTGGCCCTCTTCGACCAGCTTGAGGCGAAGCTCGGCTTTGTCCCCAACGTGTTTCGCGCTTTCGCCTGGAAAGAGGAGCGCTTCAAGCGCTGGCTCGCGCACTTCGACCACCTGATGCAGCCGTCTCCCGGCCTCGGCAAGGCCGAACGCGAGATGATCTCCGTCGTCGTCTCGATGCAGAACCAGTGCCTCTACTGCCTCACGGCCCACGGTTTCGCTGTGCGCGCCCTGCTCAAGGACCCGGTGAAAGGCGAACGCGTAACCCTCGACTACCGCCGCGCCGGGCTCTCCGAAAAGCAGATGGCCATGCTCGACTTCGCCGTCAAGCTCACCCTGGACCCGGTCACCGTCTCGGAGGACGACATCGACGACCTGCGCGCCGCCGGCTTCGAAGATGAGGACATCTGGGACATCGCCGAGGTGACCGCCATGTTCAACTTCACCAACCGAGTGATGTCGGCTACAGGGGTGCTCCCCAATCCCGAATACCACGGCATGGCACGCTAGCCCTTCGTTCCGAAGAAACCCTGAACCAGGCACTTCACAACGCGAACACATATGTGCTAGCATCGCGCCGCCCCGCTCTGGGGGCGTTCCTGTGACACGACGGGACGCCGGGGATGTGCGCAGAAACCGCCTCTTCCTTCCCGCCCCTCGTGCCGCCCATCGTGGCTGCCTGTTCGCGCTTGCAGCGTGCCGGCTGACCGCGAAAACGCCGGAGGACTACGTGAAAAGGCTTGGCATCTCCATCCTCGTCGCAGGCCTGTTTGCCCTGGCAGGCATCGCCACCACCACCGCCAGCTCGCCGCATTCGGAAATCGCCACCGAACTCCGGCCCGGCGCCTGCGGAAACGGCCAGGTCGTGGTCAATGCGGTCGCTTCGATTGTCAACAACGCCGACTCCGGCGTCGGAGGCAACTACTGGGCCTACGACACCCTGCTGCGCCACTACATGGTCTGGAAGACGGGCCCGAATGAGTACTGCGCCATCATTCGCGACTCGGGCTGGTTCAAGACCGTTGCCGGGGCCAGCCCCGGGAACACCGGCACCATCGCCGCCGGTGTCCGGGGCCTGATTCGGGGCGGATACCGCACCACCACCTTCACCGGGACGTGGTCGCCCCAGTGGCCCACGTTTGGCTACATAGGCAAGCTCGACTACCAGTGCGACCTCAACGGCAATTGCCCCGGCGCCCCTGTCTGGCGAGACAAGTACTTCACCGGGATCACCGGGTTCGATCTTGACTGGTGGGGCTGGTTCTACCACGCCGGACCGCGCGGGACCTGGTACAACGCAGAGTCCGGCAACGTAGGGGACATCAAGAACTGAACCCCTTCTGGGTGCACTGCTCCCGGTGGCCCGTTTCCGTCGCCTGGCGCATCCTCTTGATCGATGCTTGTCGTCCAGAAGTACGGTGGAACATCGGTAGCCGATGCCGAGCGCATTCGCCACGTGGCCGGGCGCGTGATGAGGCGCGTTCACGCCGGCGACCAGGTGGTGGTCGTTGTCTCGGCGATGGGCAACCGCACCGACGAACTCATCGACCTCGCTCTCTCGATCACGCCCGACCCGGACCCGCGCGAGCTCGATATGCTCCTCGCTACCGGCGAGCAGATGTCCATCGCTCTCCTGGCCATGGCCCTGCGCGCGCTCGGCCAGGAGGCGGTTGGCCTGACAGGCCAGCAGGCCGGGATCTACACCCGCGCCGACCATGGCTCTGGCCGCATCGCGCGAGTGCAGGCCGGCCGCGTGCGCGCCGAGCTCGACTGCGGCCGCGTGCCCATCGTCGCCGGGTTCCAGGGAGCCACCGATGAGGGCGACATCGTCACCCTCGGCCGCGGCGGGAGCGACCTGACCGCCGTTGCCCTCGCTGTCGCCCTGGGCGCCGACCGCTGCGAGAACTGCAAGGACGTTGAGGGCGTCTATACCGCCGACCCGCGCCTGGTGCCCACCGCCCGCAAGCTCGCCGACCTCACCTACGAGGAGATGCTCGAGCTCGCCACCCAGGGCTCGCAGGTCATGCACAACCGCGCCGTCGAGCTCGCCTCCGTCTATGAGCTCCCCATCCTCGTGACCTCGAGCCTGGTTGACGCCCCGGGTACCCTCATCCATGGAGAATCCGAGTTGGAAGAACGGAATCGCGTCCGTGCCATCGCCCACGATACCGACGTGGCCAAGATCACCATCCGCCGTGTGCCCGATAGGCCGGGTATCGCCGCCACCATCTTCGAGCCCCTGGCCGCCGCCGGCATCAGCGTCGATACCATTGTCCAGAACGCCAGCGAGGACAACCTGACCGACCTCACCTTCACCATCTCGCGCAAGGACCTGCGTCGCGCAGAGGCTGAGATGGGCGTCATCTGCCGGAATGTGGGCGCCCCGGGCTTCGTCGCCGCCGGGGAGCTGGGCAAGGTCAGCATCGTCGGCGTCGGCATCCAGACTGCCCCCGGCTACGCCGCGCGGATGTTCCGGGCGCTCTTCAACGCCGGCATCAACATCGAGCTCATCTCCACCAGCGAGATCCGCCTGACCTGCATCATCGATGCCGCCCGCGTTCCCGACGCCGTGCGCGTGCTGCACGAAGCGTTTGAGCTCGAACGGGGCGAATAGCGGCGCCCCACGCCCGCGCACCGGGCCTTGTTCCCTGTTTAGCCATCGTGGCGTAGCATCACGATCAGCCTCTGGCGGAGCGCCCCCGCTTCCTCCTCCATGCGGTCATTCCATGCGAACCGCAAACTACATTTTCTCGGTTATCTCGGTCATCCTGGGGATCGCTCTAATCCTCTTCATGCTCACCCAGTCGGCCGCCTGGAACATCGGTACCGCCATCGGCGTGGTGCTGATCATCAACGGCGTGGCCCGCCTGTGGTTCGCCCAGGACGACTCGCAGTGAACCTGGCCACGACGTCCCTGCTCCTGACCTGCCGATCCCGGTGCCATTGATGCAGCTGCGCTCCATCCTCGTGCCCGTCACCGATTCGTCTGCGAGCCTCGAAGCCGTGAACATCGCCTGCCGCCTCGCCAGGCAGTCCAAAGGCAAGGTCATCGTCATCCACATCATCGAAGTCCTACGCTCGCTCCCTCTCAACGTTGAGATGGATACCGAGGCCCGCCGGGGCGAACAGATCCTGCGCCACGCCGAGGAGGTAGCATCCGAAACGGGCTACCGCATCTCGCGCGAGCTCCTCCAGGCCCGCGAAGCCGGCCCCGCGATTGTCGACGAAGCTCGCGACAGGGGCGTGGACGCCGTTGTCCTTGGCGTGGGCTATAAGCGCCTCATCGGCGACTTCCAGGTGGGGCGCACCGCCGACTATGTCCTCAAGCACGCTCCCTGCCAGGTGTGGGTCGTTCGCCAGGCTGTGGCACAGCCCGAGTAGTTGGAGCAAGATGTTGGCCGGGGTGCAGCGATGAAGATTGTCATCATGGGTTGTGGGCGCCTGGGTGCGCGCATTGCAGGGATGCTCGACGAAGCCGGCCACGCGGTCACCGTCATGGATACAAGCCCTTCCGCCTTCCGCCGCCTGCCCCAGGGATTCCGCGGCGCCCAGGCCATTGGCAACGGCATGGACGGTCCGGCCCTCGAACGCGCCGGCATCCGGGAGGCGGATGCCTTCTTCGCTGTTACGCAGGGCGACAACCGCAACTACTTCGCCAGCCAAATGGCGCGCGAGGTTTACGAAGTCAAGCGCGTCCTTTGCCGCATCTACGACCCCCTGCGCGAGAAGATCTTCCACGACCTCGGGCTGGAAACCTTCAGCCCGACCAGTCTCGGCGCCCGGATCATGGTCGAAATGCTCCTCGGCGAGAACGAAAAGGGAGGCTAGCGATGTACGTCGTGGTCGCCGGCGGCGGCAAGGTCGGTTTCTACCTCGCCCAGGCCCTTCTCAACGCCAACAACGAAGTCCTCATCATCGAACGCGACTCCGCCCGCGTGAACGCCATCGCCGAAGAGCTCGGCGAGGCAGTCATGCTCGGCGATAGCTGCGAAGTCACCGTGCTCGATGCCGCGGGCATCAGCCGCGCAGACCTCGTTGCCGCCGTCACCGGTGACGATGAAGACAACCTCGTTATCTGCGAGGTAGCTCGCCAGCGCGGCGCCGGGCGCACCATCGCCCGCATCAACAACCCCAAGAACGAGCTCCTCTTCAAGAAGCGTGGCATTGAGACAACCATCTCGGCCACCACCGCCATCCTCGCTCAGATCGAGCAGGAGCTTCCCACCCACGACATGATTGCCCTGCTCCAGCTGCACAGCGGACTGGAGCTCTTCGAAATCCGCCTTCCCGAAACTTCCCCCGCCGTGGGCCGCTCCGTCCGCGAAGTCCTTCTCCCTCCCGAATCCCTCATCTCCCTCATCGTCGACCCGGGCGGCGTCCCCCGCATCCCCAGTGGCGATACCCGCCTGCACGCCGGCGATGCCCTCGTAGTAGCCACGCGCAAGGAGAACCGGGACATGCTCCGCGAAGCCCTCATCGGCTCCACCCACGGGATGGACACCTGAGGCCATGAAGCTCGCCTTTCTCGGCCCCCCGGGAACCTTCGGCGAGCTCGCCGCCATCCGTTTCGATTCCTCCGCCGAGCTGGTTCCCTGCCCGTCACACGCAGCCGTCGCCGCCGCTGTCGAATCAGGGCAGGCCGATGCGGGCGTGCTCGCCATCGAGAACTCCGTCAGCGGCTCCGTGGCCGAAACCCTCGATATCCTCATCCACGACACCAGGCTCCAGGTCCAGGCCGAGCTGGTGCTGCCCGTCGAGCACAACCTCATCGCCCGCCCCGGCACGCGCATGGGCGATGTGCGCATCATCTACTCCCACCCCCAGGCCTTCGGACAGTGCCGCCGCTTCCTCCAGCGCGAGCTTCCCGGCGCGCAGGTCGAAGCCGCGCTCTCTACCGCCGAATCCGTGGCGCTCATGATGAAGCGGAACGGCGACGCCGCTGCCATCGCCACCGTCCGGGCGGCCGAGCTTCACGGCGGCCAGGTCCTTGTCCACGACATCCAGGACTCGTCGAACAACGCCACCCGGTTCGTTCTCCTCGGCCGCGGCGCGCCCTCACCAACCGGCCGCGACCGCACTTCCATTGCCTTCACGTTCGCCGAGGATCGTCCCGGCTCGCTGGCCGGCGTGCTGAACGAGTTCGCCCGGCGCGGCATCAACTGCACGAAGATTGAGAGCCGCCCCACCCGTCTCGTCTTCGGCGAATACGTCTTCCTCATCGACTTCGAAGGCCACAGGGACGACCCGCAGGGCTCCGAAGTCCTTGAAGCCATCCGCCCGCTCTGCGCCGAGGTCAAGGTCTTCGGCAGCTACCCTCGCTGGCAGTAGTCCGCCTCAGGGTATCCAGGTCTCGCAGCCGCCAAGGTTGAAATCAAGGCCGGCGCCGCCATCGCAGATGTCGCCTCCGCCGCTCCCGCCGTTGAGCGGGTCGTTCCCATCGTTCCCGTAGAGGCGGTCGTTCCCGCTCTGTCCCCGGAGGTTGTCGTTCCCCGGCCCACCAATGAGCACATCGTTGCCGTTGCCTCCGCGAAGCTGATCGTTTCCCCCGCCGCCCACGATGCAGTCGTTGCCGCCATTACCCCGGATCCGGTCGTTCCCGGCGCCCCCCAGGATGAGGTCGTTGCCACCGCCGCCCGATACATTCCCCATCCCCACCACCAGCGTCGTGACGAAGATGTAGGAGCGGCACTCAAGCGGCGCCAGGTCGTTCGGCATGATCGGGATGCTCTGGTCTTCCGCTGCCGACGGCGCGACAGTGTTTGTCGCGGCAAGGGCGGTCGCCAGGCTGCCCAGGACGAGCGCCCCAAGGGCCATTGTGGCCAGCCGTGCGATGCCCCCTGCCCGCATCATGCCGCTTCAGCCCCGCGGAAGTTCCTGGACGGCGTTCCCAGCACCTGGAACCGGTAGACCACGCTCCCCGCCTGCACGAAGTAGCAGTGATACCCCGGCCTCATCTCCTGCAGGATCACCGAGCCTTCGCGTTCTGCAACGCGGGCAAGGTCATCCACCGAGGCAACGTCGATGACCGCGTTGGCCTTCGGCGCCGGGGCGCTGCGCACGGTGATCACCGGCAAGCCGTACTTCGCCTGCACGCTCTGGGGCGAATCGCCCGCCGGCCCCATGCGGCGGATGGCGCCAAGGATGAACACGCCTGCCGCAGCCATCACCAGCCCCAGCCCCAGCAGCGACACCCATCGCCCGGTGGCGACTCCGAGCTCGAAGAACAGCAGGTTCACGGTGTTCGTCTCGCTCCTCTTTCCTTCGCTCAGCCCCTCGGCCGACGGCGCCAGGGTGTCCTTGCCGTTGTTCGAATCCTTCAAGAGCGAAAGCTGGAACGGGTCGAGCTTGAACTCCATTGCCGGGTCAAACGTGTCCTCGAAAGGGCGCCCCGCCATGGAACCGGCGATGCTCACCTGCGGGACCACCGAAACGGTGTAGCTCTGGTTGTGGACCCCGGTCTCGTTCTCAAGCTGCTCTATGGCCGCGCCTATCTCCTGGAGCGAGAACGCCCCAGCCGCCGTGAACTCTCCACCGCTGAACGAAACCTCGGGCTGCAGCTCGAAGGTCCGCTTCCAGCCAGAGTCGTCGCCCAGCTCCGCCACCAGCCGCTGGCTGCCGCTCACTTCCGCCGGGCGCTTGCTCGTGAACCGGTAGTGGAACGAAACGTCCACCCGGTCGCTCTGCCGGCGGTACACGGGGTCGCCCGTGGTTGCTGCCGCGGAATCGTAGAGGGCGCCGTTCATGGCCTGCGCCGAATAGGTGAACTCTCCCGACTGCGTGTAAGTGACGTTGTCGGGGACCTCCCGCGTCACCGGACGGCCAAATGAGACAAGCGCCAACACCAGGAACGCGAAGGCGGCTGCCCCCAGCGTCGCCAGGCCATCTTCCCAGTTGCGAGTGATCGATTGCATGACCGTCCCCCCTGTGTGGGCCGCCTGAGGCGGCGCCCCTTCTCTCTCCGGTGAGCGCTTCCGGCTGGCCGCGGCCCCGGCGCCCCCGCCCAGCCCCGCAAGGGCCAGCACGATGAGCACCGCGGCGTACTTCTGTTCCTGGAGCGGCCGCATCAGCCGCCCTGCCGATGGGACCCGGAACCAGAGCTCGCCAATGAGCTCCGCTTCAACCGGGTGGTGGCCGTCGATGAAGTCGTTGTGGTCGCCCTTGAAGACGAACCGCTCCCCTTCGCGGCCGATGATGCGGTGGATCACCGGCCCGATCTCCGGGTGGCGATAGGTGACGACGTCGCCTTCGGTATAGCTGTGCGAGCGCCGTACCACCGCGAGGTCCCCGCGGTGCATCCCCGGCTCCATGCTGTTCCCGCTGACAATGACGTATGAGACCTGCCCGCCCAGCTTCGTGGGCGCGAACGCCACCCACGCCACTATGACCAGCACCAGCGTCATCGCCGAGCCCAGCGACGCCAGCAGCGTGCGCCGAGTCTTCATCGTCTCCCCCGTTTGTGGAAAGGACTGGTGGGTGGCCGCTGACCAGGGCGGCCACCCGGGTTCGAACTACTGGACGGCAACGACCCGCAGGTTGTTTGCCGCAAGTGCGGTGACCGAGCCACCGATGTTGCAGTCCCAGTTGGGCGCGACCCCGGCGGTGCACGAGAACCAGGTACCGCCTGTGACCAGCTGCACCTGTACCTCCGTGGCCGCCCCGGCGCCCGCGCTCGGGGCCAGGTCGAATGAGACCTCGTCGATAAGCGATGGGTTCGTCCCGTCCAGGTCGTACGTGACGTTCGTTACCGTGTAGCCGCTGATTGCCTCGTCGCCGTCACCGGCGCCGGACTCCGGCACCACATTGGCGGCGGCGAAGCCAAAGGCCGCGACCGCAACGATGGCGAAGACGGCGACGACGGTCAGCCGCCGCACGCGCTTCATGGTTGAGCTTGCCATTCCTGTCCTGCTCTCTCCTGGCGGGTCCTCCCCGCCAATGCGTGGTGTGAGCGGCCTTCTTTCCCCGGCTGCTCCGCCGGTAAATACGGTTCCGTGGCCAGCCGGTAACAGGCGAACAACGTTCGGTGTCACCGGATGTCCACTTTTTCGCCACCGGCTTGCACCCTCAATCGCCCGCCTCGCCGCCGATTGCCCGTAACGCTGTCCCGTAAGGGTTTCCCCACGTCCGGCGAACGCCGTCCACCCACCCGAAACCCGGGACCCATTGCGGTGCGCGCCGCGGCCTGCGACGATCACCCGGACATGCAGCGCGAGATCTACCACGCCATTGCCACCGCCCTTGAGCGTGGCCAGCCGGTGGCCCTTGCTACCGTCGCGCGCACGCGCGGCTCCACGCCCCGGAAGACCGGCGCCAAGATGGTGGTCCACCCCGATGGCTCGTTCTTCGGCACCATCGGCGGCGGCTGCGGCGAAGCGGAGGTCTGGCAGGAGGCCATGGCCGTTCTCCAGGACGGCGTCCCCCGCGTCGTCACGGTCGACCTCACCGAGCCCCTCGAAGCGGAGGACCGCATCTGTGGCGGGGTAATGGACGTATTCGTAGAGAGGCTGGGCTAGGAACCCTTTCCCCCGGCATTAGCGCGTTTGCACCCGCGGGATATCCTGTACCATGGAAAAAGGCCGCCCGGACGGGCGACCGAAGAGAGTAGGTCTATGTTTGGCTCACTTGGCGCACCCGAGTTTCTCATCATCGGAGCGGTGATCATCCTCCTGTTCGGGGTCGGCAAGATCAGCGGCCTCGGGAAGGAGTTGGGCAGCTCCATCAAGGAGTTCCGCAAGGCCGTGAAGGACGAGGACGCCGAGGCGGTGAAGGCCGCGAAGCAGTCGCAGCAGCCCGAAGCGAACGTCCAGAACGCCCAGGCCCAGCCGCCAGCGCCTCCGCAGCAGCCGCAGCCCCCTGCCCAGCAGCCACCCGAAAAGGGCATCTTCTAAGCCACCCCGGTCCTGTTCGTGAGGGCCTCTCCCGGATTGGGAGGGGCCGCTTTGTTACAATGCAGTCATGGTCACTGGAACGCGCATGACGCTGGAAGACTTCCTCGCGATGCCGGGCATCGACGAGCGGCGGCTCGAACTCATCGACGGGGAGGTGTACGAAAAGATGTCACCGCGCTGGGGACATGGCCGGATGGCGCTCAGGATCGGCCAGCTCTTGAATGACGCGGGGTTCGCCTCAGTCGAGCCGAGGGCCGTCATCCGCGGCTCGCCTGACCTGCGTCCGAGCTCGCCTCTCCCGGACGTTGCGTACTACCGCGCAGATCCCCCGGCCGACGATGAGTGGATGTCCCGGCCGCCCGATGTGGTCGTGGAGATCCTCTCCATCGGTCAGAGCCGCCGTGAGATGCGCACGAAGATCGACCTGTACCGCCAATTTGGGGTCGGCTCGGTTTGGGTGGTCGACCTGGAGCGGCGGGAAGTCGAGGTGTACGAGGGCGCTGCCCGCCGGACGCTCGCGGGCCAGGACGTCCTTGAATCAGCCTTCGTGCCGGGACTCGCGATCACGATCGGTCAGCTCTTCGCAGGGCCGCCGGCGCGCAAGTCCGGCGCCTGATGGGCAAGCCGCGAACCCCCGGCTGCCCTTTCCCTCAGTCACTGCTCTTCCTCGCTCCCGTTAGCCTCCTGCGACTGCCGGCACGATGCTCACCTCGTCCCCATCCTTCAGCGGCGTGGAGAGGCCATCGATGAAGCGCACGTCATCGCCGTTGACGTAGATGTTCACGAAGCGCCTGAGCTGCCCGGAATCATCCATGAGCCGCTCGCGAATCCCCGGGTAGCTCGATTCCAGGTTCTCGATGCACCCGGCCAGGGTGCCACCTTCGCCGGGAACAACGGACAGGTTTCCGGTTAGGCCGCGCAGCGGCTGCGGAATACGAACAGAGACTGGCATCAGTACCTTCCGATCCTTCTTCTTGAGTTGTTCTGTTGCAGTCCGGGCCCGCCTCAGCCCTCGACTATGTCCCCGCCCACCGGGTCGACGCGCACGCCCCGCGATTGCGCCCACGCCAGGCTTCGCTCGATCTCCCCGGGATCGCCTTCGATTTCGAGCACCACCCAGCCCGTATGCTCATCCACATCCGCCATGCGGATGTTGGTGACCACCTGGAATTCGTGGCCCATCCGGTGGATCACGGGCTCCTTGATCATCTCTTCGGGGAAGGTGAACCTTACGCGCTTCAGTGCCATCAGGCCGGGACCTCCGCCTTCTGCAGCGCCTCGCAGGCCTGCTCGAAGCTCTCCATGCTGGCTTCCACTTCCAGCGGCGGCCGGAGCGCCTCGGCTACCGCCTCCGACGTCTTGAAGCCTGCCCCTGTGATGAACGCGACGGTGAGCTCGTCGGGGCTGATTCTACCCCTCTCGGCAAGCTGTTTCAGGCTCGCCACGGTCACGCCGGCCGCCGTCTCCCCGAAAATCCCCTCCGTCTCGGCGAGCAGAGTCATCCCCTTCACAATCTCTTCGTCGTTCACGTTGCCACAGGCGCCTTCTGTATCGCGCAGCTGCACCAGGCTGTAGTAGCCGTCGGCCGGGTTGCCAATGGCCAGCGACCGGGCGATGGTGTTGGGCCGCTGGGGCCGGAAGTTCATCGACCCCTCTTCCCAGGCCACCGCCACCGGCGAGCACCCCGTCGCCTGGGCGCCGCTCATGCGCGTCCGGGGTGGGTCTATCAGCCCGATCTTTGCCAGCTCATCCAGCCCCTTGCGAATCTTTACGAAGAGCGAGCCGCTGGCGATGGGCACAACGCAGTGGTCCGGCGCGCGCCACCCGAGCTGTTCGGCGATCTCGAACCCGAGCGTCTTCGACCCCTCCGAGTAGTAGGGTCGCACGTTCACGTTGACGAATGCCCAGTTGTAGCTGCCTGCCAGCTCGGCGCAGAGGCGGTTCACGGCATCGTAGTTGCCGCGCACCTTTACCAGCGTGGGCCCGTAAATGCTCGAACCGAGCACCTTCCCCGCCTCAAGGTCATGCGGGATGAACACAACGGCATCCATCCCCGCCGCCGCGGCGTGCGCGCTAACGCTGTTGGCCAGGTTCCCCGTGCTTGCGCACGCCAGCTTCTCATAGCCCAGCTCCCGGGCACGCGTGCTCGCTATGGCCACCACCCGGTCCTTGAACGACCAGGTCGGATTCACGGTGTCGTTCTTGATGTAAAGGCGAGGAAGCCCGAGGGCCTTGCCCAGGTTCTTGGCGTGGATCAGGGGCGTGAACCCCGCGCCGATATCCACCGCCGCGTTGGCATCGCAGGGCAGCAGATTCCTGTAGCGCCAGAGGCTGGCCGGGCCGGCGGCAATGCTCTCGCGGCTCGTGTTCCGGCGGATGGCGTCGTAGTCGTAGGCCACTTCCAGCGGCCCAAAACAGAACTCGCAGACGTGAATCGCCGCCAGCGGATACTCGCGGTGACACTCACGGCAGCGAAGGCTCTTCGCGAAACTCATGCTCCATACTCCATGCGTCCCCTCCGGCACGGAGGGAAAAAGGGCGCGCGGGCGGCGCGCATCGGCTTTCGAACGTTGGTGGAGGCCCCTTTGCCAGGGGCTAGAGCATGCACATTCGGCCCGGCAACCAAACCATCTGACTCTCCATTACCGCCTGGGCCGGTTCTTCTGTGAGCGCTGGCGCTCTCATCTTCCTCCCGGCGCACCGGGAGACCGGATTTGGCACCTTGCCTGATGAAGGCAGGTTGCCGGGGCTTCGCAGGGCCGGTCCCTCCACCCCGTCTTGATAAGTGCGGCCACCTGTGCGGATGTTGAACACCATTCTACGAAACACGGCGCTAAACCGGAAGCCGCATGGCGCATTGGCATGGTCCATTCGGGCCGTGCGGTATGGGACCAACGGTCCTTCCCGGGCCGGGCCGGCCGGGCTTCACTGTGCATGACCAATCTCTGGAGGTGCTGCCGTGACAGGCCTGGTCCGCTGGAATCCGTTCGAAGAGCTCGTCAATCTCTGGCCACGCGACCTCTTCAGCCGCATTGAGCCCGGCGGCTCGCTCGCCGTGGAATGGAACCCCCGCTGCGCCGTGACCGAAGCCGAGGACGCCATCGTCGTCCACGCCGAGCTCCCCGGCGTCGCCGCCGATGACATGGAGGTCACCGTCAGCGGTTCCACCCTCCGCATTCGCGGCGAAAAGCGCGGCGAGAAGAAGGAGGAGGCGAAGGGCCGCAGCTACAGCGAACGCTTCTTCGGCTCCTTCGAACGCATCCTCACCATCCCCGCGTCGGTCGATGCCGCGAAGATCGAAGCCACCCTCAAGGACGGTGTGCTGGAGGTGAAGCTCCCCCGGGTGACACCCGCCGAACCAGCGGAGAAGAAGATCAAGGTCCAGGCAAGCTGACCTTGCGACTCCCACCGGGGCGGGCCGCCATTCCCTCGACGGCCGGCCCGCCCAAAGTACAGGCTTCGCGCCGCCGTCCTTGAGCGACCGGACAAATGGCCGAGAGGGTAACCCTTGATGGGCCCCCCGGCCCTGAGACGGCGGCGCGGAGCCGCTCATACTCTCCTCAATCAGCCGGGCCACCAGCGTGCGAGCGAAAGGAAGTTCACGCGATGCAGTCAGCGATCATCGAGAATCCTTCAAGGCGGCCACTCGCCGTCCCGGACCGCCAATGCCTCCACCGGACAACCTGGGTGGTGGAGATGACAACCAGGCGAATCGTGCGCCTCGACTGCAGCGTTTGCGCTGCCGGCGCCGCCGCGCCGCGCTCCGGGCTGCCCGTCCGGCAGAGGGCTGGCTGAAGTGCCGGCCCTTCGCTGGCTGCGCCGTTTCTTCCGCGAGGGCGCCGAGACCCTGGCTCCCGATGAGTCGGACGTGCGCGTCATCGCTCCTGTAGACGGGCCTGAGATAATCATCCAGGAGATACCGGAAACGCCGCCGCCCCATGCGGCGGCTCACACCGGACCGTCAGCCCGCAAATTGAGGAGTGAAGACCGTGGCCAACGCTGAACTGATCTCGGGGGCAAGGCCCCGCGAAGAGTCCCTTTTCCGCGCCGCCCAGGAGCTCGAGCAGGCGATCGCCGCTCCCAATGGCGGAGAAGAATGGTACGCGCACGTCCGCGCTGCCCTCCGGCGCTGCATCCTCGCGGTCGAAACGCGGCTCGACAGCCTCATCGGCCCCGGGGGCATGGAAGCCCAGATCACGCGCAACGAGCCGCGCCTCATCCCGGCGCTCGACAAGCTTGAAGCGGCCCTTGCCTCCCTCCTCGTCGAGTTCTGGGAAACCAAAGGGCAGCCGTCGTCCATCGCCACGGCCGGAATTGGCCGCCTTGAAGACCTCCTGCGCCAGGTGCGAGAGATTGCCGGGAACGAGTACATGCTCGTGCATGAAGCCTTCAACGCCCCCGGCGGCGAAGAGTAGACACCTGCGGCCATGCCCGGGGGCTGTCAGCGCGACCGGTGGCGGCTATCCTTGAAGCGTGGCCATCCAGAGGCTCCCCGGGCGTACCAAGGCGGACGCGGTCTACGAGGCGCTCCAGAACGCCATCCTCTCCGGGCACCTGCAGCCCGGTGAACGCCTCCGCCAGGAGGAGATCGCCGAGCAGTGGGGCGTCTCCCAGACCCCTGTGCGTGAGGCTTTCCGCCGCCTCGAGTCCGAAGGGCTCGTGGAATACGAGGCCAACCGTGGAGTGGTGGTGCGCGGCATACCATGGGCGCCCCCCGCCGCTCCGCTTGAGACCCTTGCGCGCCGCTGGTCCGATATCGTCACCGACCCCGGGGCTATCCCGGGGAGCGACTTCCCCTGAGCTCGTCCCCCGGGTTCACCTTCAGTGACACCCCCGGCAGCCGCCCTGCAAGTTCGGCAGCAAGCCGCGCGTAGCGCTTGCGAAAGGCCGGGCTGTCCAGCTCTTCCGTCGTCATGATGATCGCGTTCTCGTGCGTATCCGCGTAGTAGCTCTTCCGAACCCCCACTTCGTGGAAGCCATACTCCCGGTAGAGAGACCTCGCGGCCGTGTTCGATTCCCGGCACTCGAGGGTCGCCACCGACATCATGTGCTCATAGGCCACATCCACCAGCCCGTGCACCAGCAGGCGGCCCAGCCCGCGCCCGCGATGCCGCTCCGCCACCGCCACCGAAACCACGTGCGCCTCGTCCAGCATCAGCCAGAGGCCCGCGAACCCCACAATCTCCCGCTCCAGGGCGTGCGAACCATCCGCCGCCGGGCCTTCGAGCGCGATGTAGCGCGCGGCCGGGTTCAGCGAAAGCTCCCGCTCAAAGGCCGTCAATGGCCACCCTTCCGAGAAGGACGCGCGTTCAATCGCTGCCGCCTCCGGGGCATCCTCCAGTCGCATCATGCGCAATCGAAGTCCGGCCACGCCGGCACTGGCTGACGTTTTCCCGGCCACATCTCGCAGAGTCACATCTTGATGTTAGCGGCGCGCGGCGAGCCTGGCGAAGTGGGAAGTTCGTGGCTCCTGAACCACCGGCCCTTTGCCGATAACCACCTCATGGAACCGGGTGTCAAAGCCGGGGCGCCGGTCCTCGTCATCCAGCCCGGTGGTGAGCCACCATTGCAAGTGCGGGGCGTCGCCCTTACCGGGATCGGCCCGGTGCTTGCCGTGCGGCTCGAATCGCCGTGGCCCGGAATGCCGGGCGACGAGGTGGCCCTCATTGCCGGGGAGCTCGGCGCGCGGATCGTTGCCCGCGGCAGGCTCCTCGAGGCGCGGGCAAGCGTCGCCTCTATCGAAATCACGGCCCCCTGGAAGCACGTCGATCGTCGCCGCGGTCAGCGTTTCGCGACCGAGCTTGAAGCCGAGGTCCGCTCGGTGCTCGGGCAGTCGCGGCAGAAGGGCACGATCACCGACGTCTCCCTCACTGGCATGGCGGTTGTCACGGCTGCCAAACCGGGCGGGCGGGAGGTGGCCATCGTCACACAGGCCGGCGCCTACTCCGCAACTCTCCCCTGCGAGCTCGTCCAGGCCAGCCGCAGCGGCGAGGGTGTCACCCTCCACCTCAAGTTTCGCGAACTGACCGCCGCCCAGGCCGCATTTGTCCGCAATCTCGTGGCTGCGGCCCAGTCCCGCCTGCTCCATGAACGGAGCGAGGCCTCGTGAGCGTCCCCTCTCGCCGCCCCGGGTGGCGCGAGTGCCGCCCTGCCGGTAGCATCGCCGCCCGATGGCAATCACCGCTGCCGGCATCTCGGGCTGGGAAATCAGCTCGAACAGCGCCAGCCCGCCTGTAGCCCACGCTGCGCACGAGCTTCGCTCTCACCTGCGGCGCGTTGGCGCAGCAGGCAGTACCCCCGGCGTGATTGAGGTTCGCGCCGCCCCGGGCACGAACGATGCCTTCGAAGTTGCCGTCGAGAATGACCGCGTCGTCATCTCGGGCGAAAGCCCCCGCGGAGCGCTCAATGGCGCCTACTGGCTGCTCGAAGAGCTCGGCTTCGCCTGGATCGAGCCCGGCGAGGGCGGAATCGCCTTCAGCGCTCCGGCGCCGCTTGATTCCGGCGTCTACTCGCAGTCCCCGGCCTTCCCTCGCCGCACGCTCATCCTCGGCCAGGACGCGCTCCATGACGAATGGCAGGACTGGATGGAATGGGCCAGCCGCAACCGCCTGAATGACCTCTTCTTCCACGACACGCCGCCCAGCCGGACCGGGCGCGCCACCCCTCGACCCACCGGCGCCGCAGCGATCGCCGCCGACGGGGGCGGCTGGCTCTTTGAGCGCTGGGATGCCGACGGCCGGGCCATTGCCGCGGCTGCAAGCCGGCGCGGCATGTCGCTCCAGTTCGGCGGGCACCACCTCCCCACCCTGCTTCCCCGTGCCCTGTTCGGCGACCATCCCGGCTGGTTCCCCTTGCGGAACGGCGAACGCGACCCTCGTTTCAACCTCTGCGTTTCCGCGCCCGGGGCCATCGGCCATCTCCAGGAAGCGGCCGCGGCATTTGTGGCTCGCTTCTCAGGGGCAGACATCTACCACATCTGGCCCGACGACATACCGGGTGGTGGCTGGTGCGAGTGCAGCCCCTGCAGCGCTCTCAGCCCCTCCGACCAGGCGCTCATCGCAACGAACGCCATCGCCGAAGCGGTCGCCCGGGCGGCGCCCGGGGCGCGTGTCGCCTACCTCGCCTATCACGACACGGTAACGCCGCCCGAGTTCGCCCGCCCGTCCGCGAACGTCACCATCCTCTGGGCCCCGCGTGAACGCTGCTACGCGCATTCGTTCGCCGACCCTGCCTGCGCGAAAAACGAGAAGGAGTACCTGGAGCCCTTTCTCGGCCTGCTCGACATGCTCGGCGACGACCTCAGCCGCTTGCAGGTCTTCGAGTACTACAGCGACGCCATCCTCTTCAAAGGGCTCGCTCCAGCCCACCTGGGCGTGCTGCCCGCTGATGCGCGCGGGTATGCTGCCGCGGGCGTCACCAATCTCCAGAACCTCATGGTCGGCGACAGGCCCTGGCTCGGCCCCCCGTGGCACGCCTGGTGGATGGCCCGCTGCGCCTGGGACCCAACCGCTGAGGCGAAGCTCGCTCTCCGCCGCTTCAGTGAGGCTGCCTTTCCCGGGGCGGCCGCGCTCATGGCTGCCTACTACGAGGCCATGGAGACCGCCTACAGCTCCCTGCTCGACCTCCACGACATGGCATTGACCCCTCGCCGCGATGTCCTCGACTTCTCCGGCGTACCTCGCGAAGCCCTCAGAACCAAGGCCAACGAAGCGCTCGGCGCCGCGGCCATCATCGATCGCTGTCGCGCGCTCGTCGAAAACGCCCGTTCCGGGTCGGAGGAAGGTGCGCGGCGCCTTGCCCGCGAGAAGACCCAGTACGAGATCATCCGGGCCGTCGCCGAACACCTGGGAAACCGGACCGCTGCCTGGGACTCGGCCCTCGAAGGCTGGTTCGATGAGGCCCGCCTGCGCCTGCGCGCTGCCGAAGCAGCCCTCGACGCCATCGACCGTTGGGACCGGGAATGGAACCAGCCAGCCTACGCATCCCTGGCCACGCCCATGCGGCGCGCGATGCGCTTCCACACCAGTGAGGTTCGCCGTCTCATTCCGTCAGCCCCTGCCCCGGACCCCGCCGGGAGCCCGCCTGCGGGGCAATAGGAAAGCCGCGGCGTCTGGGGCACCGCGGCTTAAGTGGGATGGCGAGCCGGCTGCGCAAGTGGAGCGGACACTTCGCATGTGCCAATCCCAATGCGTATTCTAGCGATCGCTAAGGCCTTGTCTAGGGGGCTTCCACCGATTTTTGGACGAATTTCCAAAAATTCTCCCGCCGCGCCCCTTTTGCCCTGCCACCCGTTTCCGCGTTTACTACGCCCATGCGCGCTCTCGTCATCGCAAACGGCCAGCCCCCTTCGCACACCCTGCTCCAGGAGCTGGCCGGAAAGGCCGGCCTCATTGTCGGGGCCGACGGTGGCGCCGGCAAGGCGCTCGCGGCCGGAATCCGCGTCGATGCCGTGGTGGGTGACCTCGATTCGCCAGGCGAAGAGCTGCGGGCCGCCCTCCCGTCGTCTGCCTTCCACCTTCGAGACGATGTCAACAGCACCGACCTGCAGAAGGCGGTGGCCTTCTGCATCGAGCGCGGGGGCGAGGCGATCGACATCGTCGCCGCGGGCGGTGGCCGCGCCGACCACGCCCTCGCCAACCTCTCCGTCCTGGCGCTCTTCCGGGGCGGCCCGCCTATCCGCATCATCGATGACCAGTTTGAGGTCGAGCTCGTCCAGGGCATCTCGACCGTCGACTCCCCCCCGGGGACGATCGTCTCGCTGGTGGCCATTGGCCCCTGCCGCCAGGTGACCACCTCCGGTCTGCGCTGGAACCTCGACAGGTTCGACCTGTCCTTCAGCCCGCGCGGCGTGCACAACGAGGTCGCCTCGCCCCCCGCGACGGTCAGCGTGGCTGAAGGCGACCTGCTCCTGTTTCGCGGGCGCTGGATCGAAAAGCACGCGTAAAGCCCGCTCCGGCCGTCTCGGCCCGCCGCGTCACCTTTGTCTTCTGCATCGCCATTGCATGGCAGAGAGCAACTCCAACTCCGCTCTCGCTAACCTCGCCGGGCAAAGCGGCCCGGCACTGCACAAACAGGAGTAGAAAGAAAATGCCCCTTCGATTCGCTGGCCGGAACCGCATCCTGACCCTTGGACTGTCCGGCATCCTCGCCCTCGGCGTTGTTGGCGCAGGCAGTATCGCGCTTGCCGAAGACCCCGGGACGCCCGGCAGCCCCACCGACCAGGCCGGGCCCCGCGATGGAAAGCACCGTCCCAGGGCCATCCGCGTCACCATCAAGCACGTCATCGACGCCTCCGGTCTCTCCGCCGATGTGTTCAAGCAGGGCTTCAAGGATGGCAAGCCGGTCAACCAGATCCTCGCCGAGAACAACGTTGACTCCGCGGCCGTCCAGCAGCAGGTTCTCAGCGACCTCAACGCCCGGCTGGCCCAGGCGGTCGCCGATGGCAAGCTGACGCAGGAGCAGGCCGACAGGGTCTCCGAACGGGCGCCAGAAGCGCTCGCCAGGCTCATGGACCGCGTGCCTCAGCCGCGCGACGGGAACGGCGGCCACCGTCCCAACCGTGGCGCCATCGTGAAGAACGCGCTTGAGACCGCCGCCCAGACCATCGGTATCGAGGTTCAAGAGCTGAAGGACGGCCTCAAGTCCGGCAAGACCATCGCCGAGGTGGCCAGCGAGAACGGCTCCAGCGGCGATGCCGTGATTGCCGCCCTCGTTGCCCAGGCCAACACGGCCATCGACCAGGCCGTCGCCGATGGCAAGCTCGATGCCGATAAGGCCGAGACCGCAAAGGCAAAGGCCGCTGAGCGCATCACGAAGCTGGTGAACGAAGGCGGACCGCGCGCCGGACGCCACGGAGCGGGTGGCGCCAACTAGCCCCGTTCCTTCCGGGCACGAAATGCAAGGAGAGGGCCAATCGGCCCTCTCCTTCTTCGTTGCGTGATGGAGACGACATGCGCCGGGGCTAGTTCACCCTCTCGAAGATCGTGGCGATGCCCTGCCCGCCACCAATGCAGAGGCTGACAATGCCGTAGCGCCCGCCTGTCCGCTCAAGCTCGTGCATGAGCTTCACCGTCAGGATGGCCCCCGTGGCCCCGATGGGGTGCCCCAGCGCAATCGCCCCGCCATTCGGGTTCGTCTTCGCGGGGTCGAGGGTGAGGGCGCTTGCGCAGGCGCACGAAACGCTGGCAAAAGCCTCGTTGAGCTCGATGCAATCGATCTGCCCGAGGTCCATCTGCGCCCTGGCCAGGACCTTCTTGATGGCGGGGATTGGCCCGCTTCCCATGATTGCCGGGTCCACGCCTGCCTCGGCGCGCGCCACCACGCGCAGGCGCGGCTTCGCTCCCAGCTCCCTCGCCTTCGCGGCGCTCATGAGCACAAGCGCAGAGGCGCCGTCGTTGATGCCGCTGGCGTTGCCCGCCGTCACCACGCCGCCTTCCTTGAACGCCGGGCGGAGCTTGGCCAGCGCCTCCGGGGTTGCCGCCCGCGGATGCTCGTCCGTATCGAACACCTTCTCCTCGCGGCCCACCTTGATGGCCAGGGGCGCTATCTGCTCCTTGAACCTGCCAGCCTCGATTGCAGCCAGGGCCCGCCGCTGGCTCTCGGCCGCAAACTCGTCCTGGGCCTCGCGGCTGACTTCGAAACGCTCGGCCAGGTTCTCGGCCGTGATGCCCATGTGGTAGCCCTGGAAGGGGTCGCTCAGCAGGTGAATGATCCCGTCCTCGATGGCATCGTGCCCCAGACGGTACCCTGCACGCGCCTTGCGCAGGTAGAAGGGCATGCGCGTCATGTTTTCCGCGCCGCCGGCCACCACAACCTGCGCGTCGCCGCTCTGAATGAAGCGCGAAGCGGTGTTGATCGCCTCGAGCCCGCTCCCGCAGATGCGGTTCACGTTCATCGCGGGCGTTTCGATGGGCAGCCCCGCTTTCACTGTCGAATGGCGCGAAAGGTACGCGTCCTCGGCTACCTGCCCGACGATGCCCATGACCACCTGGTCCACGGCGCCAGGCTCAATGCCCGCGCGCGCGACCGCCTCGCGGATCACGTGGGCGCCGAGGTCGGAGGCCGGGACGTCGGCAAGCGAACCCTGGAACCGGCCGATGGCGGTGCGCACACCGCTGACGATGACTACATCTTCCATGATGGGAGGGGGTTTCCTTCAGAGGGGATTCCCGCAGGTGCGGGGGATAGGCAGGGGAATTGTACGGCCCCTACCGGAGGCGAGCCAGTGGATAGGAACGGGGAAAGGTATAGCGCTGATCTATGGGCCGGCCCGGCCAACATTCACGGCCGCCCGGTTCCTGCACTACCATGCCCGGCGTGTGGCCAGTTCTTGCCTTCCTCGCCGTCCTGCTGGCTGCCGGTGTCTTTCGGGGCATTGCCGCCATTCGCGCGTGGTGGCTTGACCGGGGAGTGAATCCCGCCTTCCCGGCCGCTCGCGCAAGACGTGCCCGGGTGCCCTCCCGGCCGGCGCCCTGTGGGAAGACCCTCCGGCACCTCCTGCTGCGTACCTTCGGTTCCGAGGAAGACTGCCGCCTCTGCGCCGAGCTTGAGCCGCGTGAGCCACTTCCCTTCGCCCGCAAGAGCGACCATGGCTCAGGACCGGCAGGCAGCGGAAGTCCGTAGCTAGATCTCCTTCCGGTACATCCGGTGCCGCTTGTAGAACCGTACCCCGGCGCCCTTTGCCATCTGCAATACGCGGTCGTTTTCGGCGCCAATCTGGACCAGGTCAGCGCACTGGTAGTGCGTGGCCATCAGGCTGTCATACATCTCGGTGAAGAGGATGGCCGCTGCCCCCAGGCCCCGGTGCTGAGCCACGATTCCCAGCCCGTTCAGGTTCACCCAGGGCGTCTTCGATCGCGCTCGCAAGAGACGCGCCCAGCCCAGGGGCCAGAGCCTCCCACCCGTTTGCCGCAACGCCGCTGAGACATCCGGGTAGGCGAAGAGGAACCCGATCGGTTCGCCTTCCTTCAACAGGATCTTCAGGATTCGCAGGTCGGCAAACCAGAGCATCTGGCTGCAGATGGCGTCGACCTCTTCGCCGGTCAGCGGGTAGTTGCCGTGCGTGCCCTCCAGGGTGCCGTTGTACATCCGCTTCAGCCCCGGAAGCAGGCGGCGCAGGTCTCTCCGCCCCCGCAGCAGCGCAACTTCGAAGCCATCGTGGCTCCGGGCACGTGCCGCCACCTCGCGGATGATCGGCGGGAACTGCATGGAGCGGTCCAGGTACCCCGACAGGATGTCACCTGCTGGCGCCAGGCCGCATGCCTCGACAAGCCCCCCGTAGTACCCCGGGTTGTACGGCACACCGAATGCCGGCGGGTGCTCGAACCCCTCCACCAGCAGGCCCAGCGGATCGAGGGCGCTGAACCCGCGCGGCCCCAGGATGGCATCGAGCCCCCGGCTCCGGGCCCAGTCCTCCGCTGCCGCAAAGAGGGCCTTCGCGGCCGCATGCTCGTCTTCGCAGTCGAAAAGGAAGAAGAGCGCCGTGCGCTCATTGTTGAAGCTGTTGTAGCGCCGGTGATCGAGCACGGCGATGCGGCCAACGTCGCGCCCGCCACCGTCCACCGCCACGAAGAACGCCGCTTCGCTTTCGCGGAAGAAGGGGTTCTTGTGCCTGTCCAGCTGGCGGGCGGCATCGCGTGCCAGCGGCGGCGTCCACAACGAGCTCCCCCGGTGGACTTCAAACGGCAACCGTATGAAGCGCCGCACCTGCTCCCGGCGGGCCAGGTCCACCAGTTCGATGCGCACCCTACTGTCCGTGACCGGTGGCGCCGCCGCGGTTGCCGCGGGCGAGCGATTCTGCGAACGTTGGCGCCGTGGCACCCCGGCGCTCGCGGGCCGGCGCCGGACCAGGGAGGGCAGAAGCGCGCGTGTCACTCCTGCTGTTCATGTTTCGCAACCTCCTGCGCCAGCCCGTGCATACGGCCCTCACCCTGCTCGGCGTGGCCCTGGGCGTCGCCACCGTCATCGCCCTCGGCACCGTCACCGAAAGCGTTCGCGGGTCGGCCATGGAGACAATCGAAGCTGGCGGCGGCGACTTTGTGGTGGCGCAGCGCACTTCTGCCGGCCTCACCTTCAGCTCCATCACCGAGGACGACTGGCACGCCATCGAAGCCCGCCCCGAAGTCGATCGCGCTCTCGGGGTGGTGGTCAGCATCTCGCGCGTCGGCCCCGACCCGTACTTCCGAACTATTGGCGTACTTGCCGGGCAACTCCCCCTGCAACCCCCGCCGCTGCGCTCTGGCCGTTTGCTCGAACGAGGCGCGGGCGACGAAGTGCTGCTCGGGAGCCGGGCCGCGCGCAACCTCGACGCCGCTGTCGATGACTACATCTCCATTGGGTCGCACACGTTCCGGGTCGTTGGCGTCTACCACACCGGCAACCTCTGGCAGGATGGCGGCGCCTATGCCCCCCTGGCCACGGTGCAGGAAATGGCCGCGAAGCCGGGTGTCGTCACCATCGTGTACGTGGCCATCCGCCAGGGTTTCAGCGTTTCTGCCGCCTCCGCCGCCATCGAGCGCGATTTCCCTCACCTGCTCACCATCAGCGACCTCAATGAGTTCGCCGAGGTCGACCAGGGCCTCCGCGTGGTCGACGCATCGAACATCGCCGTTTCGATGCTGGCCATTGTCATTGGCGCCCTGGGGGTGTTGAACACCATGGCCAAGTCCGTCTTCGACCGTACCCGCGAAATCGGCGTGCTCCGTGCCGTGGGATGGAGCGGTCAACGCGTGATCGGCCTGGTGGTGGGCGAATCTCTGATCCTCTGCGTCGCGGCAGCGGTTGCCGGCGCCGCCATCGGCATTGCCGCCATGCAGGCCGTGCTGCTCAATCCCACGGTTCACAGCCTGATCGAGCCGCGCTACTCCGCAGGCGTGTTTGCGCGGGCCATGCTTATCGCCTTTGGGGTCGCGCTGGTTGGCGCTGCCTACCCGGCCTTCAGGGCCGTGCGCCTCCGCCCCATCGACGCCCTCCGCTACGAATAGGCCGCTCTGGCCCCTCAGTCGAGCGACTCCACGATCTTGTAAGGCGGCTTGAAGTCCGAATCGCTTACCTTGAAGGCGACGCTCTTGGCCTTGATAGAACCCTCGATCTCAAGCTCGCTCGGCAACCCTTCTGTGTCCACGGAGTCCTCGCCCAAGAGCTCGCCCGTGTCAATCGACCCTTCACCGGTGCCTTTGCCCTGGAGCAGTAGCGGCAGGCCCTCCTGCTTGTCCACGCAGAACGTCACCTTGATGTCGCTCTTGTTCTCCTCTGTCTCTTCCTTGCGCTTGAGTTCGAAACAGCGCGCGTCACGGCCCGCGATCTTCTGCCCCTTGACCTCCACCAGCTCGGTCGCTTCATCCTCCGAGCCCGTGTCCACCGCCTCCGTGAGCGTGTTTTCAAGGCTGAACGGCTCTTCGCCCTCTTCTGGCTGCGCGTCCGACTCCTGGCACTGGCCCTCCTCGTCCACCATCTTCACGCAGAGGAAGGCTGTCTTCTCGCCATCGTAGATGAACGTCAGGGACTCGATGACGCCGCTTCCTTCCGTAACCTCAAAGCCGCTCTCCTCGCCTCCAAACATCTCCGTCAGGTCGAGCCCCTTCTTGCCGGCGTTGAAGGTCATCGCCATTCGCGGCGGCGCCGAGACGAGGGTCAGCAGCGCGTCGATTTCCGTCCCCGAGACGGCATCCCCTCCCTTGACCTCGTAGGTGACCTTGAAGGTCTTGCCGGCCAGGCCGACCATCATGTCGCCCAGCTCCACCTCTGCCGAAGAAAGGACTTTCCCGCTCTCTGTCGTGACCGTCCGCGCAGGCGCCTTCGAACCGGAGTCGGCGGGTGCGCCCTCGTCTCCGTCGCCCCGGAGCAGAAGGAAGGCAATGACAGCCACCGCGGCCACCACCAGGGCGCCGCCCGCAATCCAGATCGCGGCGTTCTGCTTCCGTGCCGGGGCCGCTGCCGGGGGGGCCCACTGCTGCCAGCCCGGGCCCGCTTCCCCTCGCGGCGAGCCGCACGCGCGGCAGAACTTGGCCGCGGGCGCCAGTTCCGAACCGCACCTGGCGCAGGTCGTTGCAGGCGGCGTGACCACCGCCTGCGCGGCCGCCGCTTCCACACTTGCGCCGCAGGCCGCACAGAAGCCTGCCCCCGGTCGCAACGGGGCGCCGCAGCTGGCGCAGGCAGCGGCCATTGGCTGAGCAGGCATCGCGTTGCCGCAGGACCCGCAGAAACGCGCACCCTGCGCCAGCGCGGCGCCGCAGTTCGGACAGTTCAACTGGTCGGTCATCAGGTGCCTCGCCGTCGAAAGCTCGGGGGCAGCATACCGCCCCTGTGCAGCGTCGCGCGCGGCAACGGTTGCCGAACATAGCCACGTGGACGCAGTTCCGGGTCCAACTGGCGGAGCCTTTCTGCTTCCTGTTACAGGTGGACCCCGTAGAATCCCCTTACCACCTCTCTTTGACGCTGAAAGGGAACCGCGATGTCACTTGCCGGGCGCGTTGCGCTTGTCACCGGGGGAGGGCGGGGAATCGGCCGCGCCATCTCCCTTGCTCTTGCCGAGGATGGTGCCGACGTTGCCGTGAATTACCGTCGCGATGAAGAGGCCGCCCACCAGGCGGTAGCTGACATCCAGGCCCTGGGCCGCCGCGCCAGCGCGTATGCGGCCTCCATCGACAGCCTTGATGAGGACCGGGCAATGGTCGAAGCGGTCCTGAAGGACTTCGGCCACATCGATATCCTCGTCAACAACGCGGGCATCGCCAGCCGCGGACAGAGCGTAGCCGACACCGACCCGGCCGAGATGGAGCGCGTCGTGCGCACCCACGCCTTCGGCCCCCATTACCTCTGCAAGCTCGTGGTGCCGGGTATGCGCGAGCGCCCCCGGGGCGACATCATCTTCATCTCGAGCGCCGCTACCCATTCGCTGGCCGCCAACGGCGCCCCGTACAACATGGGCAAGGCGGCCATGGAAGCGCTTGCACAGACCCTCTACAAAGAGGAACGGCCCCACGGCATCCACGTGAACGTCGTCGCGCCCGGCCTTGTCGAGACCGACATGGGCGTGCGCCTCGCCAAAGCCACCATGGGCGTCAAGGACATCCACGAGCTCGACCGCCGGATGCCCTTTGGCCGCGTGTGCCAGCCCGGCGACGTCGCCGACGTGGTCCGCTATCTCGTTTCCGAAAGGGCCGGTTACCTCACCGGCCAGCGGATCTATGTCGATGGCGGTGGCAACATCTGGAGCTGAGGCGCAGCCGCACCAGGCTCCCCGGGGAGGCTCGTCCGCTATGTCGTCCAGTATCCCGCCCGGCATGCTCAAGGAGATGCAGGAGGTAGGCAGGGACCTCTACCGGCTGGCGCTGGTCACCAGCCACGGCGGCAACCTCAGCCTCCGCGCCGGCCATGACATGTGGATCACCGGCACCGGCACCATGCTCGGCCGGCTCGAAGCGCGCCACATCAGCCTCGTCCGTGCCGATGGGAGCCACGAAGGCCCACCACCTTCCAGCGACACCGTGCTCCATGCCACCACCTACGCTCTCTGCGGGGCGCAGGCTCTGGCTCATGCACATCCGCGCCACGCCATTGCCCTCTCCTTCGACACCGGCCTCTTCGTCCCGGGCGACCTCGAAGGGCAGCTCCACCTCAAGGAAGTGCCCGTGATAGAGCAGGGCCCGCGGCAGGTGGAGCAGGTGGCGCAGGCGCTGGCGGCCAACCTTGTGGTGCTGCTGCGCGGCCACGGCGCCTACGCCCGGGGCGCTACCCTCTGGGAGGCGCTGCACTGGGTGACCGCCCTCGAAGAGAGCGCCCACATCGCCTGGCTGCGCGGCCACCGGTGCCCGCACTGATCTCCGCCGGGCTCATCGCCTCAGCCTGACATCCGCGAGCTTCGGCTTCACCAGCCTTTCGAAGTCCCTGTAGCGCAGGCTCATGGTGTCGGTGTGAGTTCCCGCCTGGAAGATGATGCGTTCGTCTTCGGCCAGGCTCGTGTCGACCAGTACGGGAATGCCAAACAGGTTGCCGAAAGGCGGCATCGCCCCAACTTCGCAGCCCGGGAAGGCGGCGGCGAACTCCATCTCCCGCGCCAGCCGCGCCTCCTTCGCCCTCAATGCCGTAGCCACCGCATCGAGATCCAGCCGGAACGAGGCCGGCAGCACGGTCATCACTGTCTCCCCGTCGGCTATCACCATCACTACCTTGGCCACGTGCATACCGGGCACATGCTCGCTGGCCGCCACCTCCTGGGCCGTGTAGGCCACCCGGTGACGCTGCTCCTCGAAGGCCACCCCCTGGTCCCTGAGGTAGGTCTCCAGTTCATCCTTCACAGGCATTGCTTTCTCCTTCTCGCACAGAGCGCATTGCAGGAAGTCGTAACGCCTATCAGCCTACACCCGCGGTCAAGGGCCGCCGGCCGATGGGGGCACTTGCAGTCCATGCGCCCATCCCGGAACATGAATTAGCACTCATTGACAGGGAGTGCTAACATACCCTCCGAAACCCAAAAATCACCCTCAAGAGGTACTTCCGTTCATGGCCAAGCAGATGCTCTTCGACGAAGAAGCACGCCACGCCCTGAAGCGCGGCATCGACTCGCTCGCCGACGCTGTCAAGATCACCCTCGGCCCCCGGGGCCGCAATGTGGTCCTCGACAAGAAGTTCGGGGCCCCCACCATCACCAATGACGGCGTCACCATCGCCAAGGACATCGAGCTCGAAGACAACTTCGAGAACATCGGCGCCCAGCTGGCCAAGGAGATCGCCTCCAAGACCAACGACATCGCCGGCGACGGCACCACCACCGCCACCGTGCTCGGCCAGGCAATCGTGCAGGAAGGCCTGAAGAACGTGGCCGCCGGCGCCAACCCCATGGCCCTCAAGCGCGGCCTCGAGACCGGCTCCCAGGCCCTCGTTGATGCCATCAAGAAGAACAGCATCAAGGTCACCGAGCGCAACCAGATGGCCCAGGTGGCGGCCATCTCCGCCAACAACGACGCCTCCATCGGCAACCTCATCGGCGAATGCATGGAGAAGGTCGGCAAGGACGGCGTCATCACCGTCGAAGAGTCCAAGGGCATCCAGACCGAAGTCGAATACGTCGAAGGCATGGCCTTCGACCGCGGCTACATCAGCCCCTACTTCGTCACCAACCCCGAGCGCATGGAAGCCGTCATCGAGGACCCCTACATCCTCATCACCGACAAGAAGCTCAGCTCCGTGCAGGAGATCCTGCCCACGCTCGAGAAGATCCTCCAGGTCACCAAGAACCTCCTCATCATCTGCGGCGACCTCGAAGGCGAAGCCCTTGCCACCCTCGCCGTGAACAAGCTCCGCGGCACCATCAACATCCTCGCCGTCAAGGCCCCGGGCTTCGGCGACCGCCAGAAGGACAACCTGGGCGACATCGCCGTCCTCGCCGGCGGCCAGGTCATCTCCGACGAGATCGGTCGCACCCTCGAAAGCGTTGAGGTCTCCGACCTCGGCCGCGCCCGCCGCGTCACCTCCACCAAGGAGGAGACCACCATCATCGAAGGCAAGGGCAAGAAGAAGGATATCGACGCCCGCATCGCCCAGATTCGCGCCATCCTCGATGAGTCCAAGAGCGATTGGGACCGCGAGAAGGCCCAGGAGCGCCTTGGCAAGCTCGCAGGCAGCGTCGCCGTCATCAAGGTCGGCGCCGCCACCGAAGTCGAGCTCAAGGAGAAGAAGCACCGCGTTGAGGATGCCGTCAGCGCCACCCGCGCTGCCGTCGAAGAGGGCATCGTCCCCGGGGGCGGCGTCGCCCTCATCAACGCCCTGCCCGCCCTCGACAAGGTCAAGCTCGAAGGTGACGAGGCCACCGGCCTCAAGATCCTCCGCCGCGCCCTCGAAGAGCCCCTCCGCCGCATCGCCATCAATGCCGGCCGCGACGGCTCCGTCATCGTCGAGGAAGTGAAGAAGCTCAAGAAGGGCGAAGGCTACGACGCCCAGGCCGGCGAGTTCGGCAGCATGGTTGACAAGGGCATCATCGACCCCGCAAAGGTCACCCGCTCGGCAATCGAAAACGCTGTCTCCATCGCCGCCATGGTGCTCACCACCAACTGCCTGGTGACCGATAAGCCCGAGGCCCCGGCCGGTGGTGCTCCCGCCGCGCCGCCGATGTACTAGTTCATTCCCAGGGAGCCGGGGAGGGCTTGCCCCTCTCCTCTCTCCGGTTCATGCAAGCTTCGATGAGGGGGCGCAGCGCAGGCTGGCCCCCTCGTTGCTCTCCCCGGAAGGAGGAGGCGGTGTTCGCAGAGAACGGTATCGAAGTCGATTTCGAGGCCCTGGAAAGAGTCCTTCAGAACGCCGACGTGCTCACCATCGGGTTCGCGCTCTTCCCCCAACGCCTGCTCGTTGACACGCGCACCGATGGCGGCGAACGGCCCATGGTGGCCGTGGTTGCCCCCGTTTCAACCGTGCAGGAGCGTTTCCGCTGGCTCGGGCGGCGCCGCCCGGCCCTCGGGGCGCCGCGCGCCTTCTCCTACTTCCTCTGGCCGCACACCGTTCGCCGCCTGGTCGAACAGGATGCCCTCGCCACTCTTCGGAATCGCCTTGCGGCCTCCGCGGAAGACGGCGACGCCATGCTCGCTGAGGCCCTCGAAACCGTGGCCGGCCTCGAACGCGAAGCCACGGTCTCCGCCATCCGCGGCCGCGAGCCCTGGCACACCATCTGGGAGATGGACGCGCGGGCATGACTGGTGGAGCCCGGGCCGGCGCCTTCCACCCCGGGTCCCGCTGCCCGGGCCCATCCCGCTAGCCTTCCATGAGCGTCGAACGGCGGCGCATACTCGTCCGTGGGCGCGTCCAGGGCGTTGGCTTCCGCTGGTTTGTGCGTGACGCCGCCGCCGAGCTTGGTCTTGCCGGCTGGGTCCGCAACCTCCCCGACGGGCGCACCGTGGAGGCACTGGCGCAGGGCCCGGCGGAGCGCCTGGACCAGCTCGTGAACGCCATGCGCTCCGGTCCGCCCGGCTCCTACGTCTCCGAGCTCACGGCTTCGGCGGTTGACCCCGGCGGCCTCCTCGACGGCTTCCATATCACCGGCTGACTCTGTGCCCCTCTACTCCACGTCGAAGTAGATGTCCCCGTCCCCATCGCCGGGGTCGAAGGCGATGAAGCGCACCTTGCTCCCCGCAGGCAGGCTTCCTTCGAGCCAGAAGCGGTAGGTCTGTTCCCCTACCTGCTCGCGACTGAGGGCGAGCTTCAGGTCACCATCGAGCCGGAATGTCCAGGCGTCCGCCTCCAGGCTGCGGGGCTCGCCCCCCGAAATGCGGGCCGTGAACACCGGCCCCTGCCTCCAGGTGAACTCGGTGATTGTCGCGCGCACCTTCGTGCCCGCTTCGGTCGTCGTCTCCAGGGTCACGCCGGGCGTGAGGCGGCCGTGCACGTTCACCCCCCGGCCGGGTACATCCTCGCTTCCTCCGCCACCATCATCGACCACGGCGCCTATCGAGCCGATGAGGCCGAGCACCACCGCTATCAGCAGGAAGACCCCCGAACAGGATCGAAATCGTTCGCACCGTCCGCTTGATGCCGCGGATCTCCTCGAGAATGGCCCTCTCTCCGTCAGTGAGGGGGCCATCCATCCTGCTAGGCCTCGCTCCGCGGACGGCTGGAGATGTCTAGCCCGCCGAAGACGGTAAGCGCGTGAACCCGCAGGGTCGGGCCCTCCGTAGCGCCGCTGGCTCCCGCCCTGTTCTCGCTCCCTCCCAGGATGCTCTGTGCATCCAGCACGACATTCCACTCCTCGGGGACCAGGATCTCGGTGCCGCCGAAGATGGTCCGTACCTCCAGGCAGGCGCCCTCGGGGTCCGGCGTGGCGTTTCGGAGGTCGATCTCGGCCCCGCCGAACATGGTGAGGACCGTGCCGCCGAGGAAGCTTCGCGCCCTGCTGGCGAGTTCAAGGCCGGTGAAGATGGTCACCAGGTCAACCGTGTCGCTCTCCTCGTCGCCGTGCGATGGCCGGGTGAGCTTGATGATGAGCGCGGCAACCACCGCGGCGAGGTAGGCCGCAATCGCCAGGAGCCCGAATGCCTTCAGTGTCCGCTTCATGGTGCGCGATTGTAGCAGGTTCCATTCAACCCGGCGGCTGTCGTCACGCCGCTCCGGATTCGTCACCCACCGGCCGGTTTCCCGCCACATCACATCTCGCAGAACTGTAAAGGCAGTAGGTAGCCAGGGTGGCCCCCCAGGTGGCTTTGAGCCTACCGCAAGCGCGCCAGCGCCATAGAGGCAATCTAGGTGCGGTGACGCGCAAACATTGGGGTCACCCCCGGGTGTGGCGTTGGCCTGAGTCGGCCACGCTGCGATCACAAGCAATGTCCCGGCCCTCAAGTTCGGGAGCCTTGGGGCGCAGCACACCCGGCTGAATCCTGTTCGTGTTGAGAAGGGCCGGAAGTAATGCGGTTCGGGGCCGGAGTTGATCAGGGCGAGGGCTCCAGCTGCCTGCCCTCGGACCGCGTTGGGAACGCGGGGTCACCGAATCGGAGGTAACGATGACGCCGCCTGTGGAATCAATTGCACCCCGGCCTGCCGTCCCTGCAGGGACTGGCGTTGTCCGCACATTTGTGCTCCGCCCCGCGTATCCCGCACTCACAGGTTGCCGCCTCCTGCGTCCGGTGTCCTGTTCAGCCAGGAGGACGCGTACCTCAACCAACCAGTCCGCGGTCCTGGCCCGCATCTCGCCGTGTGGAAAGCCCCCGGCCACCCCATGGATCTCGATGCAACCGGGGGCGGGGACTTGACCCAGCCAGACAAGGCCCAGGTCCTGTCGTGTGCGATGTGCACGTGCGTCACCATCGCCGGTGAGGTGCAGTTCGTTCGGCTCCATCGTGGAGCGGGGGAGCCCTGGCGCGAAGTGTCCGTTCTCAGCACCCACCGTCTCTGCGCCCCGTGCCTCCGGTTTGCCAACGGCGCAATTGGCGCCCCCCTTGGCGAGCGGCTCGGGGTTACGGCGTCACCAACAGCCCCGGGAGGATCAGTGACCAGCGGGTGTGAGACCTGCGAAGCGGACCTCAGCAACGAGGCCTACGCCGTCGACATAGTTCCTCATCAGCGCCGGTTCAAGTCCCGCGGCCCAGGACGCATCCCCATCGCCAGGCACGTGGGTGACCTCCGGAAGCAGATAGTCTGCCCCCTTTGTCGCCTCTGGATTCTCGGACTCGTCCTGGATTCCTCTTCTTTCAGAGGTGCTGCCGCACGAGAATCCGAAGGTGCTCCGGGGCAATGGAGTTGGACCGTGTCCGCCGATGCAGTCTCCGTGAACCTGGCGGCTCCCGACAGGACACTCCTGGCCAGAACTGTTGAGGCGATGGGAGGCGAACACACCTCCGTACGGTCCGTGGACCTTAGGGGCGCCATGCAAGTGCAAGAAGAGATCTTCTTCATTGGCTGCACAACCCGGAATGGTGCGGCCCGGATTGTGCAGCGGCTGCCTGCCGGCCTTCGGGCACGCACCGTGGGGGTGGCGAGGCTTGATACCCTGGCCGACGCCGAGGCACTTGTTGCCATGGGCGTCGCCGAGATCCTTGCGTCGCCCCTCTCTCCACACCAGGTGATTGGTGCCATGGAGCGGAACCTGCGCGGAGGCGCCGCGCCTCCGGCCCGGCTGGGGGTTCCGCGCCACGTCATACGCGTGAGCGTGGAGCAGGGAACAGAGCTGCGGCAACTGCTGCAACTCCGGCGCCTCATTCGGGGATTCGACCACGTCGTGCCGGGCAAGAACGGAACGCTCGAGTTGACCCTGTATTGCCCGGGCCCATACGTGGAGGCAGTCCTGCGACGTTTCCACAGGCTTCTCGGCGCCGGGGTGCACTTTGCTCACGTGCGCTCAGCGGCCGGGAATTCCTTCCATGCTGCATGACTGCTTGTGCCCCGGCCGTCCTGTGTCGTGCGTGCCCCCGGGGCCTCGCTTCCGATGGCCTCGCCGTCGTTGAGCTGCCGCGGCCTTGCTCCTGACCGCTCCCGGACCGATCCCTTCGCGGATGGACTCCCTCGCCGAGCATTGGCACCCATGCCGCTTCAGGCATCGCCGTTGACACTGTCCTTGTCCGGACGGGCACCTCCACCATCCTTTCGTTCTTCGCGTTCAAGACCTGTCCGCTTTCTTCCATCAGCGGACATAGTCACCCGGCAGTTACTCCGGACGTTTTCTCTCGGCAGCGACAGGGCCCCATCCGCCCCTATACACCCATAGCCACCGGTGATAGAATGCGCGCACCATCTGTATACAATCCAGGCGGAAGGCCCGGCCAGCCCCGGCGCCCGCCCCACGACGAGGGAGTGATAACGAAATGACCACCAGCGACATCGCCCGCGGGCTCGAAGGCGTCAACGTCACCGCCACCAGGCTCTGCCGTATCGACGGCCTCAAGGGAGAGCTCGTCTACTCCGGGTACGACATCTTCGACCTCGCCGAGCACTCCACCTTCGAAGAAGTCGCCTTCCTGCTCTGGAACCAGCGCCTCCCTTCCCGGGATGAGCTCGCCGAGCTGAACCGCAAGCTCCTTGCCGAACGCTCGCTCGACCAGATCGTCGAACGCCTTCTCCGCGACCTCCACACGCTGGTTCGCCCCATGCGGACGCTCGAGATCGCCGTCGAGGTCCTCGGCGCTATCGATCCCAATTCCAGCGACCTCACCAACGCCCAGCTCAAGCAGACCGCCGCCCGCCTTACCGCCAAGATGGCGACCGCGATTGCGGCCTACCATCGCATTCGCCAGGGCCTGCCCATCGTCGAAGCGCGCGATGACCTCGGCCACTCCGCGAACTTCCTCTACATGCTCACCGGCCGCGAGCCCAACGCCCTCGAAGCCCGCACCTTCGATGTGGCCATGATCCTCCACGCCGAACACGAGATGAACGCCTCCACCTTCTCGGCGATCGTCACCGCTTCCACCCTCAGCGACATGTACTCGGCCATCGCCTCCGCCATTGGCACCCTCAAAGGCCCCCTCCACGGCGGCGCCAACGAAGCCGTCTACAAGATCGTCGAGGCCATCGGCGAAGAGAAGAACATCGCCTCCTACGTCGAAGCCATGCTCGCCCGCGGAGAACGCGTCATGGGCATCGGCCACCGCGTTTACAAGACCACCGACCCTCGCGCCATCATCCTCGAACGGCTTGGCCACGAAGTCGCGAAGCAGTCGCCCGACCGCAAGTACTTCGACCTCTCCCTCAAGCTGCGCGACTACCTGGCCAAGAAGCTCGAAGGGAAGCCCCTCTACCCCAACGTGGACTTCTTCAGCGCCTCGGTTTACAAGATGCTGGGCATCCCGGCCGACCTCTATACCCCTATCTTCGCTATCTCCCGCATCACGGGCTGGACCGCGCACCTGCTCGAGCAGTACGGCGACAACCGCCTGGTTCGCCCCAATGCGGTCTACGAAGGCGCCGACAACCGCGCCTACGAACCCCTTGAGAAGCGGCCGTAGGCAGGCGCCACGGCTGCCCGCTATCCTTGTCTTTCCTGCGCGGGGAGCGCTCCCACCGATAGCGAAAGGGCGCTCCTCCCGCCTCTCTCCGCAACTCAAGCACCCGGCGGGTTAGCAGCATGACCAACGCCCAGCGCCTCGCGGCCCTTGCCACTACTCGCAAGCAGCGCGAATTTGACCACGACTTCCTCGCCTCGTGGGAGGGCTGCATCACCTGGGAAGACGCCCCCATTGGTCAGCCTGCTGTGCTCCCCGGTGAATTCGTCGTTGAAGAAGAAGACGTCCTCGCCTACAACCGCGCCCTGGGCGAAACCGACCCGCTCTTCATCGACCCCGGCTACGCTCGTGAACATGCCCCGGGCGGCAAGATCCTGGTGCACCCCGTCTTCGTCACCGCCATCGCCTTCTGGATGACCCGGCCCGGGAATGCACTCTCCTGGATCAAGACCCCCGGCGCACGGAATCCATTCCAGCACGTCCGCGTTCGGGAGCGAATAGCCGTTGGCGACCGCCTCACCGTCATCCACGAGAACTCCGACCGCTTCGTTCGCCGCGGCAAACCGTACATCACCGCCCACATCGTGCTCCGGGACCAGCGCGGGGTCGAAAAGGTCGAGTTCTGGGGAACTCTTATCCTCCCCCCGGCGCGCGATGACGTCCGCCGCTTCGCCACCGCCTGACCGGAGAATCTGCCATGGCCACCAGCCCCTCGCTTCCCTTCCTCGATGACCTCCAGACGGGCGTCATGCTCCCCGAACTCACCTACAAGGTGACCCAGGACCTGGTCGATGCCTACGGCATGGCCAGCCTTGACCTCAATCCCGTCCACATGGACCCCGCCTGGTGCGAGCGGGCGCGTGTCTTTGGCACGCCCCTGCCTGTTGCCCACGGCATGATGAGCATGTCCTTCATGGCCTCGGCCATCTACAGGGCCTGGGGCGCCCTCGCCGATATCGCACGCGTGGAGAGCAAGTTCACCAAGCCCTGCCCCATCGGCACAACCGTCACTGTCCGCGCCATGGTGCGCGATACCCATCCCCTCGGCAGCGGGAACGGCTACGTCACCCTCACAGTGGAGGCCATCGACCAGGCGAATGAAGTGATCGGCGTGAGCGAGATCGACGTCCGTCTTCCGCGTCTTCCCGGCGCGAAGCCGTAGCCATCGCCTGGTGTCCCGTCCCCGGCCCTGCCGGGAAAGGGGGGTAGGGACGGCGGTTTCCCGGGCCTCTAACCTCCATCTGAACCTGTCCGGTTGGAGGGACCATGACCACTGGAGAACCCCAAGATTTCCTGACACGGCGCGAACAGGACGTCCTGCTGCTCGTCGAAGGCGGCCTCAGCAACGATGAGATCGCGGCGAGGCTCGGCATAACGCGCAACGCCGTGCGCTATCACCTCAAGGAGATCCACTCCAAGCTTGAGACGGGCGGACAGCGCGGCCTCCTGCGGGGCGGCGTCTCGCGCTGGCGGAGCCGGGCCGGCGCATGGTTCGCCGGCGGCCTTGCAGCCAGGGCCGCTACCTCGGGAGTGGTGGGCATGCTCGGGCTAACGGGCGTCGGGCTCTTCTTCGCCTACCCCAGGGAGCAGCCTGGCGAGTACTGCATGGTACGCGTCATCTCCCCCGAGGAGGCCGCCGAGCTGGGCGATTGGCGCCTCGCCTACACGCCCCAGCAGTCTCTTTGCGCCGATTCGCCGGAAGAGCTTGACCGGCTTAGCCGCGAGGTCGAGGCCGCGGGCGGGCTCCCGCTGGTATGGCCCACGCCGGGCCCCTTCCTCGGCTACGGCACTCCCCCGGCCGGCCGCTAAACCCTACCCGCCGCGCATCTCGTCGTACCCCTGCTCGCCCTCGGCCTTGCGCAGCTCGCGCTCGCGGGCCTCTTCCTCCTCACGCCGTTCACGCTCGCCGGCCGTCTCTACCACCAGTCCGCCCTGGGCGTCGACTTCGAACGTGGCCTCCATCGGGTCGCCCACCACGGCGTACTTCGTCCCGCCGATGTAGGTGAGTGGGCTGTATTGCCGCTCTGCGAGCAGCCACGCTCCCGCGTAGGCTTCGTCCAGCGCCTGCACGCCGGTGACACGTCCCACGAAGAGCGAATGGTCGCCAATCCGGATGACGTCGTGGACTCCGCACTCGATCCACGCAAGGCAGCCTTCAATGAGCGGTGCGCTGATCCGCATGGGGTTGAAGAGGGCGAGCCCCGCCGCCTCGAGCTTGTTCGCATTCAACCCCGTGTGCGAGCCGAGAAACGCCGTCTGTTTCAGCAGCCCCGGCCCGGGGATGTTGATCGCAAACTCCTCGCTGAACCGGATCATGTCGGCCGTGTGCCGGTTTGGATGGATGACGCACCCGACGAGCGGCGGTTCCATCGAGAGCGGCGCCGTCCATGCGATAGGTGCAGCGTTGGTCTCCCCGCGCCAGGCCGTGGTGACGATCGCCACCGGACCGGGATTCAGCAGGCGGCGGGCGTCAGTTTCGTCGCAGAGGCGGCGTACCACGGGCGGCTCCCGGCGGTCAGCAAACGAGCCTCCGCGGGGGAGGCTCGTTTGCCGGGGTTCTGATTGCGGGTTCAGGCCTGGTGGCGGCCGTTACCGTTGGAGCTAAGGCGGCGCCAGCGCAGGAACTGCCAGTATGCCAGCAGCTCGGGCAGGTCTTCCGGGTGCTTCTCCAGCTCGCCGATGAGCTCGGCGATATCGCTGTCCTTCACGTAGAGCATGTCCCCGTCCTCCCCCAGGAAGTAGTGAAGGGGACGATTCAGGATGCGGGCCACATTCAGCAGCATGTCGATGCCCACCGAACGCTGCCCTGCCTCGTAGAGGCTGATGGCGCTCTGCGTGGTGCTGAGGGAGTGGGCAAGCTGCCCCTGGCTCATGCTGGCGTCTCGCCGCGCCGTGCGGATCCGCTGACCGAGCTGCGCGGAAACCGGGACCTTGCCGTTCTCTGTGATGGCCTTGGCCATGAGTTTCATCTACCTCCCAACCCGATGGTGAGTTCAATCGGCCGCTATACGGTTGTGCAATACACTACGAAGGGCCGCCCTTTGGGTCAATCGAACGGTTCAGTAGCCCAGCTTCGGATCGACCACGTTCTCCAGCTTCTCCCCGGCCATGAAACGTCCAAGGTTCTCCAGGAAAAGCTCCGCCGATCGGCGCCCGTACCCCTCGATCGAACCCGAAACGTGCGGCGTCATGATCACATTGTCCATGCCCCAGAGCGGGCTCTCAGGCGGCAGCGGCTCGGGGTCGAACACGTCGAGCGCGGCCGCCGCGATCGTCCCGTCCCGGAGCGCCGCAATGAGCGCGTCCTGGTCCACCACGGCGCCCCGTGCGATGTTCACGAGCGTCGCAGTGGGCTTCATCATCGCCAGTTCGCGAGCCCCTACCAGGTGGTGCGTCTCGGGCGTCAGCGGCACGCACAGCACCAGGAAGTCGGACTCGCGAAGCAGCCGCTCCAGGTCTTCGTAGGGCACCACCTCGTCGCAATCGGGGTCGGCCGCTCCCGGGGGCGCCGTGCGCCGCGACGCAACCACGCGCATGTCGAAGGCACGCGCTCGCCGGGCCGTCTCTCTGCCGATGGCGCCCAGCCCGGCAATGCCCATTGTCTGACCCGCCAGCTCACCCACGCGCCAGGCGTTCCAGCGCCGCTCGCCCTGGGTGCGAACGGCCTGGTGCAGGTTCTTGGCCAGCATCAGCACCGTGCCCATCACCCACTCCGCAATGGAGACGGCCACCAGCCCGCTCACGTTCGTCACCACGAACCCCCGTTCCAGGAGCCCTTCGTTAGCCAGCCGGTCCACGCCGGCATTGATGACCTGGAACCACCCCAGGTTTGGCGCCGCCTCGATGTATTCCCGCGCAATGCTTGTCGGTCCAAAGAGCACGTCGGCCGTTGCCAGCTGCCTCTTCCATTCCTCCGCCTCCGGTCCCGCGCCGCCCGGCCGCGCTATCCCCGGCAGATGCACCACCTGCACCCGCGGGTCGACGCGTCCGATCGCGTCCAGGACCTCGTCCCGGACCGGGAACCCGACTACCACCGTAACTGGCCCGTCCACTGGCGCCTCCTAGCGGCCGCGCGCGAGGCGTTCGATGAGCGGCCCCGGCAGCCCGGCCGCCATCATCCTCTGCTGCGTCGCCGCGATATCGTACTCAACCCGCCGGAACGTGGCCTCCCCGGTGCCCGTGTCCAGGATGGCATAGCCGGCCCGCGCGTCCCCGTCTCGCGGCTGACCCACGCTGCCCGGGTTGATGCACACCGGCCCCGCGCCGAGCTCCACCACGCCACCGTGCTCCGGGACAACGATGTCCAGCTCCCCGCTCACCGGGCCCTGGCGGACCACGAGCGGCAGGTGAGTGTGCCCGGTCACCGACCAGGGCGTCTCCTGCAGCGCGAAATGGCGTTCCGCCGCCTCGTAAGTCGAGAAGTACTCCCACACCGGGTCGGCCAGCGTCCCGTGAACAAGCGTGACCCCACCGTCGCGCACAACCTGCGGAAGTCCACGCAGGAACTCCAGCGTCGCCGGGGAGATCGTCTGCGCGGTCCAGCGGTTCGCCTCGGCCGCCAGCGGAACGAACTGGTCGAGCGGCAGGAGCCCGGCCGCGGCCCCGTCGTGATTCCCGCCCACGCCGGGCGCTTCCAGCTCAACCAGCCTGCCCACCACAGCGTCCGGGTCGGGGCCGTAGCCCACCACGTCGCCCAGGTGCCAGCAAGCATCGAAACCCTGGGCCGCCGCATCGCGGAGTACCGCCTCGAGGGCTGCCAGGTTCGCGTGAATGTCGGCCAGGAGCGCCACCCGCATGCCCGGCCAGCGTAGCATGAGCCGCACATGCGCCGCTTATGGCGTAACGAAGTGGTTGCCTATACTGGGCATATGGGGGAAAAGCACGACATCGAACTGGCCACCGGCGGCGAACAGGAGACTCGCGAGGTCGGGGAGCGCCTCGGCCGCGTGCTCCAGCGCGGCGATGTAGTTCTCCTCAGCGGCGACCTCGGAACCGGCAAGACCTGCCTTGTCCAGGGCATTGGGCGCGGGCTCGAATGCCAGGCCCCGGTAACAAGCCCATCGTTTGTGCTCATGAACGAGTATGACGGCCGCGAGCGCCTCTTCCACGTCGACCTCTATCGCATGGAAGACGTGGAAGAGCTCGATGAGCTGGGCCTGTGGGACTACCCGGAGCAGGGGATCCTCGTGATCGAATGGCCCGAACGTGGCGCCGAGCTCCTCCCCGGCGACGGCCTCGTCATCGAGCTCCGCTATGGCGACTTCGACCGCCAGCGCAGGCTGCGCTTCCTGCCACGGGGGCCTCGCGGCGCCGCCCTTGTCGAGGCGCTCGGAGTAGCGTGACCACCGTCCTCTGCATCGATACCGCCTCGGGGCCCTTCGCGCTGGCCCTCGCCGTTGATGGCCAGGTCGTCGCCACTTCTGTGCAGGACGCGCCGCGCGACCACTCAAAGGCGCTCCTGCCGGCCATCAAAGAGCTGCTCCACGGACGCCCATCGCTCGATGGTATCGCCGTGGTCAAAGGCCCCGGGAGCTACGCCGGGCTGCGCGTGGGCATCGCCACCGCCGAAGGGCTCGCCCTCGCCCACGGCATTCCGCTGCGCGGCATCGCCACCCTGCTCGCTGTCAAGGCGGCATCCGGCCTCGATGATGTCACCGCCATCCACCCGGCCGGCCGCGGCGAATTCGCAGCGCAGACTTTCACCAACGGCGAGCAAGTTGGCCCCGCCGAAGCCCTCAAGGCCGGCGACCTCGCCGGGTTGCACCTGGCCGGCGAAGGCGCAGGCGCCCTCGGCGGGATGGAAATCGGCCCCGCCGAACGCTGCCGGGCGGCCCTCGCCGGGCTGCTCCCCGCCTTCGCCGAAGGCTCCTCCGAAAGCATCGATGCGGTCTACCTCCGCGAACCGAACATCACCCTTCCGCGGCGCTCCGGCCAACCCCTGCTCGCCCGCTGAACAAGACCATCCCGAACGGAGACCAAACGGACCATGGAACGAACCCTCGTGCTCGTAAAGCCCGATGCCATGCAACGCGGCCTCGCCGGCGAAGTCATCGGCCGCCTTGAGCGCCGCGGACTCCGCATCGTTGCCATGAAGCTCCTCCAGATCGATGCCGCCCTCGCCCGGCGCCACTACGCCGAGCACGAGGGCAAGCCGTTCTTCCCCGGCCTCGTCGAATACATCACCAGCGCCCCCGTCATCGCCGCTGTCCTTGAAGGGCCCAACGCCATCCAGGTGGTGCGAAACACCGTCGGCGCCACCAACCCCGTCGAGGCCGCCCCCGGCAGCATCCGCGCCGATTTCGGCCTCGAACGCGGCCGCAACCTGGTCCATGCCAGCGACAGCCCCGCCAGCGGCGAACGCGAGGCTGCCCTCTTCTTCTCCCCGGGCGAAATCATCTCCTGGACGCGCGACACCGACCGCTGGATCATCGAATAGCCCACCGGGGTCCGCCTACCGCCCGGGCGGGTCCGAAAGCGCCCTCTCGATGAGCCTGAGCCCGAACTCCACGCCCAGCTCCAGCGCGTCCTCATCGATCACGAAGCCCGGGTCGTGGTGGCGGCCGGCGATGCCCTTCGCCTCGTTGCGCGCACCCAGCCAGAAGTAGCAGCCGGGCCGCTGTTGGAGGAAGTCCGCCATGTCGTCCGCCCCCATGCTCGGCGCGGCATGAATGCCCCCTTCGCCGAAGAGCTTCGCAGCCTCGTCGCGGACCATGGCCGTAACAACGCCGTCGTTCACAAGGGGCGGGCAGCTCGTCGTGTGCTTCAGTTCGAAAGTGGCGCCAAAGGCAGCGCACACCCCCGCCAGGATCTCCTCCGTCCGCTGCAGCATCAGCACCCGCACGCGGTCGTTGTAGGTGCGAATCGTGCCCGTCATCGCTGCCGATTCGGCGATGACGTTTCCCCGGAAACCGGCCTCAATCTTGCCGATAGTGAGCACCGCCGTTTCCGAAGGGCCCACCGAGCGGCTCACAACCGTCTGCAAGGCCGTGATGGCATGGGCGGCCACAACTACCGCGTCGACCGATTGGTGGGGCGCGGCGGCGTGCCCGCCTCGTCCCGTGATCTCGATTCGGATGGCCGTGGGCGAGGCGAAGAAAGGCCCCGGTGCGACATTTATCGAGCCGATTGGAATGTCGGCGCTGATGTGAAGCCCCAGCACCTGGTCCATTCGAGGCGACTCCAGCACGCCGTCAGCGATGCAGGCGCGGGCCCCGCCCGACGACTCCTCGGCCGGCTGGAAGACGAACCGCACGCTTCCGGGAAGCGTGGCCGACCCTTTCGCCAGGATTTCCGCGAGCCCAAGCGCGATCGCCATGTGGGAATCGTGCCCGCAGGCGTGCATCACCCCGGCGTTCTCCGAGGCGAACGGAAGCTCGCTCCGTTCTGGTACCGGGAGGGCGTCAATGTCGGCGCGCCAGAGCACGGCGGGCCCCTTCCGGCTGCTCTCAACAACACCGGTGGCGCCCGTGGTGGCAATTGGCCTCACGTGCGCCAGGCCGAGCTCCTGGAGACGGTCCAGGATGACCTGCTGGGTGCGGTGCTCCTTCCACGACACCTCCGGGTGCCGGTGGAAGTCGCGGCGCGTGTCTATCAGCTTTTCGCGGATCGCGCGGACTTCGGGCCGGACCTGTGAGAACGGAGAGCGCCTGTACACGCGCCGGAGCTTAGCACATGCCTCGATGCGTCATTCACCGGCCGTGGCCGCCGCGGCCGTGCGCCCGCTCACCCGCGAGGCCAGCTGCGTAAAGCGCACTCCCTGCACGAGGGCCACGCCCGCAACGATGAGCGCCAGCCCCACAAGCAGGTTCCAGCCCACCGGCTCGTCGAGCAGCAGCCAGCCGAGGGTCACGCCAATGGGTGGCATCATGTAGGTAACCACGGCCGCGCGCACGGCCCCGACCTCGCCGATGAGCCACATGTAGATGACCACCGCGAAACCTGAGCCCGCTGCCCCCAGGGTGAGCAGGCTCCCCCATTCCGCCGCCCCCATACGGGCATCATCGAAGGCCCCTGTCGCCAGCGCCACCGGCGCAAGGAAGCAGGCGGCAAACCCGATCTGGCCAATCGTCAGCGGCAGCGCTGGCACGTGCCCCAGCCAGCGGCGAATCGATACGCTCGAGAAGGCATAGCACACGGTCGCGCCAACCATGGCGAGCATTCCCCGCAGCGATTCTCCATCAACCCCGGACGTGCCTCCTCCCATCACCGCCACCACCCCGCCAAAGCCGAGCGCCAGGCCCAGCACGCGCGCCCGCGAGAAGTCATCTGCCCGGATCAGCATCACCGAGAAGATGGCCGCCCACAGCGGCATTCCCGAATTGATGATGCTCGCAACCCCGCTCTCCACGTGGTGCTCCCCGTATCCATAGAGCGACCAGGGGAGTGCGAAGTTCGCAAACCCGAGTCCCGCCAGCGCCATCCATGTCCGGCCATCGCGGGGGAACTGGCGCCGCGCTATCCACGCGAACGGCACGAGCGTCGCCAGCCCGAGCGCGGTCCGCCCCGAGCTGATGCCCAGCGCCTGCACATCGGCATCGGCAAGAACACGGATGAAGAGAAACGACGCCCCCCAGACAAGGGCGAGCGTCAGCAGAGCAGCAACCTGGCGAGTGGTCAAAGGCAGAAGTCCGGGATGGTTCGCGGTAGCTTCATCTACAGTAACGGAGTATCACGCCTGGCGCTCGGGCCAATCGCTCCCCTGGCTTTCCCCGGATTGGAGCCGCTGCAGGCTGGCCACCAGTTCCACCCACTCCTCTTCGCCCAGCGGCGGCCCGGTGAAGCCCGGGCACTCCCTGTGCCGCAGCACGAGCGCGATCGCGCCCACTGCGCCCCGGCTCACGGGCCTTCCGGTCTCCACATCAAGCCAGGCGGGCTGGTACGGGTAGAGGCGGCAGGCCACGGGCCGCCCCTCGTACCGGGAGCACAGGAGGTCCTTCCCCAGGAGCGAGCATGCCCCTTCGCGCCTGGCCAGCAGGTACGGTTCGGCAAGGGGCAGTGCAATCGGTTCTCCGTTTTCGCATTCCAGGAACTGCGCCGGTGGCAGGCCCGAAGCACGCTGCATCCTTTCGGCATCGGCATCGCCAACGGGCACGCTTAGCGCCCGGCAGCACCATGCATTGCACGTTGCAGCGCGGCAGATGAAGCTGTTCTCGCCCGGGAGCACCAGGTCATACGATGAGTAGCGGCTCGCCACCGCGCGCCACAGGCGCCGGAGCACACCGCTGTCAACGGAGTCACGGTCCACCTGGCCATGTTAGTTCAAGTGAGCCCCACGCTTGCGGGGGCCTACGGCAAGACGCACTTGAGCGCCGTTGCCCATTGGCAGCAGCGCGAAGTATAGTTGCCGTCCCCCGCGCGACGGGTCAGGTTTGCCGTGAGTAACGATCCGACCACCGAGACGATGTCCCCCGAAGACCGCTCACGCCTTCGCAAGCAGATGAGCGAGCAGGCCGTCAAGCTTGCTGTCAGTAGCCGCTGGGACGAAGCCGCCAGCCTCAACCGCGAATTCGTCCGCCTCTTTCCCGATGATGCCGAAGGCTACAACAGGCTGGGCAAGTCGCTCACCGAACTCGGCCACGTCTCCGAGGCCCGCCAGTGCTACGGCAAGGCCCTCGAAGTCGATCCCGCCAACCAGATTGCCCGCCGCAACCTCGACAGGCTCGCCTCCATGAAGGACGCCGCAGGGGCGTCCCTGCCTTCCCAGCTCGATACGCGCATGTTCATCGAGGAGACCGGCAAGGCCAGCGTCACCACCCTGCAGGCAATCGACCCGGCGCAGGCTGCCACCCTCGATGCCGGGGACCTGGTCGAGCTTCGCCTCCAGGGCAACGCCGTCAATGTCCACAGCAAGGCCGGCGGCTATGTGGGCATGGTCGAGCCGCGGGTTGGGCTCCGCCTCGCGAAGATGATGGAGGGCGGCAACCTCTACTCCGCCGCGCTGGTCTCGGTTGCCGGCAACGAAATCAGGGTCATCATCCGCGAGACTTACCAGCACCCCTCTCTAATCGGCCGGGTGAGCTTCCCGCAGGCCCGGGCGGTCGCCGATGTGCGCCCCTACACCCGGCGCGGCCTTCTGCGTGGGGCCCTTGCCGACGACGCCGATTTCGGCGAAGACGACGAGTTCCCCGAAGAAGATGAGGAAGGCTGGTCCGAGACCAGCGAGGAGATCGAGCGCGAAACCGGGGCCGACGACGATTCGGACGACGAAGCATTCGATTGAGTTTGCGCAGCCAGGGCCGTACAATCCCTCCATTCCTGCAGCGCCACCACGAGCGTAGGACGATGAAACGATGAAGATGATGCTCGCGACAAACCACCGGCGCCCACCTTTCGCCCGAAGGTAAAGGTTCCGCTCCACCGTTTCATCCCGCCTCGGGCACCAGCGCCCGAGCTTCCGCATAGCAGCAGGGGGCCCCTCAGTGATCCCACCTCCCGTCGAGGCCCGTGGCCTCGTCAAGAACTTCGGCTCATTCCGCGCGGTAGATGGCATCTCGTTCACCGTCAGGCAGGGTGAGTGCTTTGGCTTTCTCGGCCCGAATGGCGCGGGCAAGAGCACCACCATCCGCATGATCTGTTGCACATCACCCGTCGGCGGCGGCGAACTCCGCGTTCTCGGGCTTGACCCGCGCCGTCAATCTCGCGCCATCAAGGCCCGCCTGGGCATCGTCCCCCAGGAGGACAGCCTCGACCCCGACCTTCCCGTTCGCCAGAACCTGGAAGTCTACGCGCGCTACTACGGCGTGCCCCGCGCCATCGCCAGTGAGCGCATCTCCGAAAGCCTCGCCCTCTTCCAGCTCACCGAAAAGGCCAACTCCCCCGTCAGCGACCTCTCCGGTGGCATGAAGCGGCGCCTCGTCATCGCCCGCTCCCTGGTCAACCAGCCCGAGATCCTTGTTCTCGATGAGCCCACCACCGGCCTCGACCCGCAGGCTCGCCATCTCGTCTGGCAGAAACTGCGCATGCTGCGCGCAAAGGGAGTCACCATGCTCCTCACCACCCACTACATGGACGAAGCGGCCCACCTCTGTGACCGCCTCGTCATCATGCACCGCGGCAAGTTCCTCGCCGAAGGCAATCCCCACGACCTCATCCGCGACTACGCCGGCGAAGTCGTGCTCGAGCTCCGCATGGGGCACGACGACCGCGCCCCGCTCCTCGGCGAGCTCACCGGCATCGACGGCGTCGCCATCGAAGAGGTCGAGGACATCGTCTACATCTTCGAAGCAGGCGATGCCGCCCGGCAGATCGCCGCCCGTATCGCCGACCCGGCGCTCGCATTCTTGCGCCCCGGCAACCTGGAGGATGTCTTCCTCCGCCTCACCGGAAGGGGGCTGCTCGATTGACCGCCATCACCACCCGGCCAGACCTCTCCGCCGGCTCGTACCGCGTCTGGCAGCGCAACCGCGATGTCCAGTTTCGCCTCTGGCGCACCGAGCTCATCGGCGTCGTAGTCGAACCGTTCGTCGTCATCCTTGCCCTTGGCCTCGGCCTTGGCCAGTTTGTTAAGCTCAGCTCGGGCGAAGAGTACGTCGCCTTCCTCACTCCCGGCCTGCTCGCCATGTTCCCCATGTTCGCCGCCGTCTTCGAATGCGCGTGGGGCAGCTACGTGCGCCTCGAAATGCAGCACACCTACGACGCTATTATCGCCACCCCTGTCAGTGTCGACGACGTGATAACCGGCGAGATTCTCTGGGGCATGACCCGCGCCACGGTCAACGCTGCCTACATTCTTATCGTGGCCATTGTCCTCAATCCCTGGCTCCACATGGTCGAGTCCCCCTGGGCACTCGCCATAATCCCCCTGTCCTTTGTACCGGGGCTCCTGTTCAGCGCCATCTCCATCTGTTTCGCCTCTCTTGCCCGGGCAATGAGCCAGTTCAGCTACTTCTTCAACCTCGTGATCAACCCCATGTTCTGGTTCGGGGGCGCCTTCTTTCCCTTCGACGAGCTTCCCCACTGGGCGCAGATTCTCGGGTGGTTCATCCCCCTGACCCACGTGGTGGAACTCTATCGGGGCTTCCTCAAGGGCCAGTTCGAATGGTCAATGATCGGCGACTTCGCCTGGGTGGCGGCCGCCACGTTTGTCTTCTACTGGCTCGCGCTCGCGGGAATGCGCCGACGGATGATTCAGTAGCCCTGGCCCCGCCGCGCGAAGGCCGGCGGCCGCTTCTCCATGAACGCCGTCACCGCCTCCCTGTGTTCGGCGCTGGCCCGCGCCTGCGCCAGGGCGACGTTCTCACGCCCAAGAACCGCCTCCAGGTTGCCCTCCACGGCGTTCTCGATCAGCAGTCTCTTCACCCGGGCCAGCGTCTCGCCCGGCAATGCGGCCACTTCGTTCCCCAGCGCGATCGCGCGTTCAACAAGCCCCTCCGCGGGCACCACCTCTGTAACGAGCCCCGCTTCGCGCGCCTCCTCCGCGCCCACCATGCGGCCCGTGAGACACCACTCCGTCGCCCGGCCGGTGCCCACGAGCTGCGAGAGAAGGTGCGAGCTGGCCAGCTCGGGGACAAGCCCCATCCGCACGAAGAACATGCCAATGCGCGCGTTTTCGCTGGCGATGCGAATGTCGAACGGCAGCACCTGGGTTATCCCCACACCCACGGCAGGTCCGTTGATGGCCGCGATCAGCGGCTTGCCCACCCCCTGGCAGAACGACACCCAGTTCCCCGGCCCTTCTGCAGCCCCACTCCCCGTTGTGCTCGACGCTTCGATCGCCTCCTTGAACGCCGCGATGTCGGCCCCGGCGCAGAACGCCCTGCCTGCCCCCGTCAGCACGACTGCCCCCACTGAATCGTCGCCCACTGCCCGCTTGATCGCGTCGCGCATCTCGTTGTGCATCTGCTCTGTCCACGCGTTGAGCCGCTCGGGGCGGTTCATGGTGACGAGCGCGACCGCGCCCCGCTGTTCGTAGGTGATCTGTTCGTAGCTCATTCCGGCCTCCTGCGGTGACGATGCTGAGAGCTTACGTCACCCGGGTCGCTTGTGCGCGGCAACCGGCTATGCCCCTCGCCGCAACCTTGCGTATACTTGGGCTCGTATTCATGGACACCAACCCCCTGCTGCGCAAGGCTCAGGCGGATAACGTCCTCGAACGGGCGGCGTTGCAGCTTCAGCAACTCTTGAAGGAAGCCTGCGCCGAGCTCCAGCCCTTTCCTTCCTTCCCCAATGCCTTCTTTACCACCGCCATCGAGTGCGACCCCGGTACCCTCGCCGATCCCGAGCGCGGCTGCGTGGTGGTCTGCGAAGACGGCGAACTCTACGAGCTCGAAATCGGCGTCGACCACGAAGCCATCGAGCTCACCGGCTCCTGGGACCCCGTGACCGCCCGCAAAGAGACCCGCAAGAAGCTCGACCTCCACCCGCGTGACTACATCATCTACGCCTACAACGGCCTCATGGCAGTCACGGAGCACCTTCTCGAACAGGCCGGCGAACGCGAGGAAGTGCGATGAAACGCCTGCTCAAAGCCCTGCTCCTCCTTTCGCTTGTAGGAGGAGTAGCCCTCGGCGTATGGGTGCTTGTCACGCGGAGGCGCGCAACGCTCCCGGGCGCCCCCTATGTCCCTCCCGTCACACCCGCGCCTGCGCCGGAGCCTGCGGAGCCCGAAGCGGAACCCGGCGGTCCCGAGCCGGCCGCGCAAGCACCTCAGCCTGGGGCCGCGGCCGGGACGGAAGTTCAAGCCGCAGCCCCCGCCGAGGCCCCGGCCGAGCCCGAGCCCGAAGTCGCGTGGACCATTGTTGAGCCTCCACCCGAAGAGCCGGCCGCCCGCCCGGCGCCTTCCGCGGAAGAGCCTTCACCGGCCGAGCCTTCCCCTGCGCTCGCCGAGCCCACGCCCTTTCCGTCGCCGGTCACGGAACAGGCCCCCATCCATGCCGAAGAGCCCCCGGCGCAGGAGCTCGATGTCGTCACTGCCGCCTTCGAATCACTCGCCGCCGAGGGCGCCGGGATCGAGCAGGCCGAGGGCGCCGGGATCGAGCAAGCCGAGGCCGCCTTCGGACATCCCGTGGCGCCCCCCTCGCTCCCGCTCACACCCCCGCCCGTGTCCGCCGGTGAAGACACCGCCCTCCTTGAATCGGTCGAAGAAGTCCTTGCCGATGTTCCTGCAACCCCCATAGGCACCGCCGCCAACCGCACGGCCGATTCCTACCTCGACGAGGGAAACGTCTACTTCAACGTCGGCCAGTACCGCCTCGCCATTGAACGGTACTCCAGCGCGCTCGAGCTCTCGCCCGAGATGGTCGCCGCCTACTACAACCGCGCCAATGCCCACACCCGCTCGGGCGACTACGATGCCGCTCTCGCGGACTACAACCGCTCGCTCGAGCTCAACCCGGGCGATGCCGATGCTCTCAACAACCGCGGCATGCTCCACCTCTACCGGGCGAACTACGCGGCCGCCCTTCGCGACTTCAACGAGGCGCTCGCAATCGACCCCGCCGATACCACCGTCATGGTGAACCGCGGTCTCGCCCACCTGCACGGCGGCGATGGCGCCGCTGCGTTGGTTGACTTCCAGGAGGCCGTGGCCGTCGACCCGGCAGACGCCGCCGCCCACTACGGCGCCGCGCAGGCCTCGGCCATGCTGGCAAACCGCGATTCTGCCCTCCGTCACGTGCGTCGCGCCATTGAGCTGGATAACGCATATGCGCGTGAGGCCGCGGGAGACCCCAAGCTCGAGCTCCTCCAGGGTGACGAGGCCTTCATCCGCCTGCTCCGCGAGAGTGGCAGCCGCTCCCGCTGACCGGTTCCTGCGAGCGGGACACCGCCCCTTCCGGGCGCGACTGTGCCCTGGCCTGTTGAAAGGTCCGGCCCGTGGGCCTGCGCTTTCGATGGTAACGCTACGCGCTCAGCCCGGACGCCCATAAGGGGCCTGCCTGGAGGACGAACTCGAACCCCGGCAGCGGCGCGCTCGCTCGCGGCCTCGCTTTTCGCCTCGTCAACAGCCGGTTGCGCGAGCCCTCGCGCAGCTTCCGGACGAGCGATGCTTCGAGCCTCACCGAACATGGACCGCATATGCCATGGGTGACAGTTTCGCTTCCCGTCGCCATCACCTGCCTGCACCACGCGCAAACAACCGTCATCACTCTTTCCTTTGCCGGCCCCGCCACGAACGATGTTCGATGGGGCCAATCCTTCCGCCAATCGGTGAACACCCTTAAGCATTTAAAGTGTTGCCGGTAGCTCGCGCGCGCCACCGACCCTACACTGCCCTCATGCCCGGGTTCGAACGCGATGGTGTCACGATCAACTACTTCACCCGTGGCGACCCCTCCACGCCCCCGGTCCTGCTGCTCCATGCCTTCGCCTCCGACGGCCGCATGTGGAGCCCCGTTGCCGAAGAGCTCTCGAGCGCGTTCTTTGTGGTTGTTCCCGACCTGCGCGGGCACGGCCGCAGCACCGCTCCCGAAGACCCCGCTGCCTATCACATGGAAGTGCTTGCTGCTGATGCCGCTGCCCTTCTCGACCACGTGGGCCTCGACCTGTGCGCCGTGGTGGGGTGCGGCTTTGGAGGTATGGTCGCGCTCCAGTTCGCCGTCACCTGGCCGGGACGCCTCGCCGGCCTGGTCGTGAGCGACACCTCCCCTGCCGCCGAAAGCGACCGTTACGACGAGCCCTTTCGCGAAGCTGACCGCGGCCATCTCGCCGCCGAAGAGATTGTCCGCACTTACGGGGTGGCGGGCCTGGCGCGCAGGGAAGCGGCGCCCATTGGCGACCCCTTTCTCGCGGACGGCCTCCGCAATCACTACACCACCCTTGACTCGAACGGTTACCTCGGCTGCGCGCAGGCGCGGCGCCGGCGTCCTGACCTGATTCCCCTCCTTCGCGAGAAGATCACCTGCCCCGTTCTCCTCTGTTCCGGCGCCACCGACCCGGCCGCGGCCGGCATGCGCGTTATCAGCGAGGAATTGCCCTCGGCCCGCGTCCTCACCTTCAAGAACACCGGGCATGCCGTTCCTGTTCACCGCCCCGGCCCGTTTGCCGATGCCGTCCTGCGCTTCTTCCGCGATATCGAGCAGGGCAATCCCACCGGCGGCCACCGCACCGTCTGACCTCACCGACGCAAGGCCGGCTTTCTGCTAACCTCGATCGTTACATCAGCCCTCCGGGAGCAGGAATGACTTCAAACGTCAACGGCTACGTGCCCTCTTCAGCCATGGTCGTGGTCGCACACCCCGATGACGCCGAGTTCATGGTCGCGGGCACCGTGGCCCGGTGGGCCCTCCAGGGCGCAGAGATCACCTACGTCGTCATCACCAAGGGCGATAAAGGCAGCGAAGACCCCGAAATGACCCCCTCGCGCCTGACCGTCATCCGCGAGGCCGAACAGCGCGCCGCCGGGGCGGTCCTGGGTGTGCGCAACTTCGAGTTCATGGGCTATGAAGATGGCTACCTGCAGCACACTCTCGAACTCCGCCGCGACATCACCCGCCTCATCCGCAAATACCGGCCCGAAGTCGTCATGTGCTTCGACCCCACCAGCCGCTTCATCAGCGACTTCTACCCCAACCATCCCGACCACCGCGCCAGCGGAGACGCGACGGTCGATGCTGTCTTCCCCAGCGCTCGCGACCGGCTCACCTTCCCCGAGCTTCTCACCGATGGCCTCCAGCCCCACAAGGTGAAGCAGCTCTGGCTGGGCAACGCCAACCAGCCGAACACCTGGGTCGATATCGCCGAGACCCTCGACCTCAAGCGCCAGGCGCTCCTCAAGCACCCGAGCCAGCTCGATGAAGATATCGCCAGCTTCGCCGAACAGTTCGCCCGCTGGTCCGCCCAGGGGCAGGAGATGATGTTCGCCGAATCATTCCGGCGCATCATCTTCGACGAGCCTTTCGCGACTCCGGCCACTCGCGCCACCGGCCGCGTCTGAACCGGGCGTCCCCCTCGCGCAGGCGGCGCCTCCCGCTCCCTACTCCTCTCCCGGCCGGGGCTCCTGCGTCCCCGCAAGATGGTGGAAGGCGCTGTTGAAGACCGCGTAGGCCCCGCAGCGCGTGCAATCAACGTCGTTCCCGTAGCAGCAGAACGTCCGCTCGAAGTTCCCGCCCTCGCCCATGTAGAGCGGCAGCATGTTCCGCATCAGGCAGTTCTCGCCGTGCTCGCCGGTAAACTGCAAGCACCGGTCCGAGAACATCATCTCCAGCGCGCCCACGTTCGATTTCACCAGGCGCGGGTACTTCTCCTTCATGGCGATCACCCGCCGCACCACAGGGTCGCGTTCGCGGAGGTCGTCCCAGGCCAGCGTTCCGTGCTCGTCATGTGAAGGAACGTAGAACGTGAAGGCCACCCCGGTTATCGGCCAGTCCTTCACCGTCTCCACGAACTCTTCGATTCCCGGCGCGTTCTGCTTCGTGATTGTCATCTGCAGCATCACGATCGTCCCATCGCCCGGGTCCCGCGCGAAGACGGATTCGCGCACCTTCTGAAACACACCCTGCCCGCGAATGGCATCGTTCAGCGGCTCGGGCCCATCCAGCGAGACCGTCACCAGGTGTCCCGGCACCGAAGGAATCCCGTAAGTCCCGTTGGTGACAATGGAACCGTTCTCGAAGAGCTCAATTGCCTCCAGCACCAGCTTCTTGCGTATCATCGGCTCGCCACCCATGAACAGCATGGAGCGGATGCCGTGCCGGTCGCGCAGCGCCCGCAGCTGCGCCAGCATCGTGGCGTCGTCCATCTTGTCCTTTGGACGGTTCGGGTTGTCCGCCCGGAAGACGAAGCAGTGGCTGCACGAAAGGTTGCAGATGTTGGTGACGTTTACCAGCGCTGCCCCGAATTGCCTGTCGCCGAAGTCGGTCGCTTCCCGCAAAGGGAGATTGGCGGTTGCGCGCGATGTCATTACAGCCCCTCCGGCCGTTCTTGGAGCAACTCTACCATGACGCGACTCGCCCCGGGCCCGCGCCGCTACCCGCCCTGGATGCTGACAAGGAACTCCAGCTGGTCGCCGTCCTGGAGGGGAGTATCGCGGCGGGCCCCGGCTTCATTGACGACCGCCATCACCGCCTCCGCGTCGGTCTCCGAAAATCCCTCGCCGAGGAAGACATCAAGCGGGGTCAATCCTTCGCGCCATTCGACGGAAGTCTCCGCCTGCTTCGAACGCGTACGTTTCACCAGCGTGGGAAACCACCTCACCTTGATCGTCATGAATCGAGATTACCCGCCCTGCTCTCGCCCTGTCACCGGCCGGCCGTAACTCCAGCTCTCAGTAAGTCCCATCGCGCGTCGGCAGGGGGGTGTATCCCTTGTTGGCAAGTGCTGCCGTGAGCGTCACGTTGTGCACGACCACCGTCTGCTGCCATCCCACGGTGGTCGTGGCCGCCCTGCCATCCACCCCGGCGCCGGGCGCGAAGTAAAGGACTACCTGCCGCCCTGCCGCCCCGCAGCCCTTGGTCTGCTGGTCGCTGTGGACGCTCACGCGATAGACGACCTTCCCCTCCGAGCTGAGCACAACATCGTAGGCCGGGTCGTTGGAGCAGACCTGCATCTTCGTCCCGTCGGTCACAAGCGCAATCACACGCTGCCCCGGAGTGGCGCCCGGAGCGTCGCCGTACACCGTCATCGGGATTGCCGGGGGCGGAGTCTCAGCCTGCGCCGAGGCGCCCATGCTGAAGACCACCAGCGTCCCCAGCAACAGGGCAACCCGGTGTGCCTTCCGCCTGTCAACCAGTGACCGCAATCGCGCCTGCACCATGAGCAGCCTCGCTCCTTGTCGCAACTGTGGCCCTCAGGCCGGTTCCCGGGGCTTCCGGGCTTCCTAGTAGTATAGCCCGTCCCTTGTGGTCACCGGCGCGTAGCCGGCAATGGGCAGCGGGCTGCCCGGGGTGACGTCGACCTTCGCCGAGCCCACGTTCCAGGTGACGTTGGCGGTTGCCGTGCGCCCCCCGGATGTTGGCGTGGACGGTGCGAAGTAGAGCGCAAGCGATAGGCTCGCCCCCGGCGTACCGCAGCCCGGAGCCTGCGAGCTGGCGTAGACGTCCACCACGTAGTACGTGGACCCTCCGTCGCTCACGACGGTCCCGCGCCCGCAGTAGGTGCCGTTAGCGTTATTGGTGATGGTGACCGAGGTGCCGCCCGCCACTCCCGGGGCAGCGCCATAGAGCACGAGGGGCGGCCCCGGGGGCACGCTCCCGGCCGCGCTCGCCGTTCTGTCGAGCCTGCCGGTGCCCGGCATCATGGAGAAGAAAGTAGCTGGCAGTGCGGCCAGGACCGCGCTCACCAGCACCAGGCCAACAATCAGTGGTCGCTTCATGGAGTCTCCGTCAACGGAAGCCGGCTTCTCCGCCTTCCCTTCTGAAGGCAAGCGTAGGTGCGCCCACATATGAGAGCAACCCAACTTCCGCCTTGGCCGGTCCCTCATCACACTGTTTACTGAGAGTTTACAGCCGCTTGCCCACCGGGAGACCTATGCCCGCGCTTGCCGCCTTCCGCGCAACCATCGCGCCCGTTGTCCGCCCCTTCCGGCGGTTCGACTGGTGGCCGCGCACTCGCCGCCGCTGGCGCTACCTTCACCACGGGATGGCCGGCATCACCGCCGAGCTGCGGACCGCTCCTTCCGGGCACGTCTCCATCCTGCGCCAGTTTGGCGCCACTGTCGGCCATGACGTTTCCATCCCGGGCCCCCTGCTCATCGTCAACGCGGCCAACAGCCTGGGCCACCTCGCCATCGGGAACGGCGTCCACATCGGCGCCGATACACTCATCGACCTCGCCTGTCCCGTCACAATCGAGGATTATGCGACCATCTCCATGCGCTCGACCATCATCACCCACATCGACGTCGGCCCCGGCCCGCTGAAGGATCGGCGCCCCCGGGCGGAGGGCCCCGTCAGCATCGGCAGGGGCGCCTACCTGGGCGCCGGGGCCACCATCCTGCACGGGGTGTCGGTCGGCGCCGAAGCAACGATTGGCGCCCATGCCCTTGTCGACCACGACGTACCGGCAGGGGCCACCGTGGCGTCTCCGCGCGCGCGCCTCGTCGCCGGAAAGGTCGACTGATGCCACGGCGCGGGCGGCTGCTCATCCTGGGGCTTCCCTACTTCGGGCGCATGCTCGCAGACAGCCTGGGCGGGGAGGGCTGGGACGCCCGCTACGCTCCCCATCCCGGCCGCAGTCCTGCAGGCTGGTTGCAGCTTGCCCCGCAGGTTGCCCGCGCCGGCGTCATCTACGTCATCGGCGGCCAGCTTGGCAAAGGCTCGCCGCACGACCTCGTGATGCGAATCCGCCGCAAACCCGTTGTCATGCACTGGGTTGGCACCGATGTGCAAAGAGCCCTCCAGGCGCATGACCGGGGAGACATCTCGGCCCGGCTGGCGGAGAACGCCATCCACTGGTGTGACGCCCCCTGGCTGGTCGATGAGCTCCGGAGCATCGGCGTTCGCAGCGAGCACGTACCCCTCCCTATTCCGGGTCTCGCTGGCCCTCCCCCGCCCCTGCCGGAACGCTTCCGCGTGCTCCTCTACCTGCCCGCCGAGGCGCCCTACCGCCGGGTCTTTGATGTCGAAACCCTGCTGCGCCTGCCCGGCGAGTTCCCCGGCATCGAGTTCATAGAGGTGCCGTCGCCCCCCGATGCAATCCCCGGCCCGCTGCCGCCCAATCTCAAGGCCCTGGCGTGGGTAGAGGACATGGACGCCCTCTACCGCGAAGTCGCGGTTTACATCCGCGCCACCCTGCACGATGGCATGTCCTTCATGGCCGTCGAAGCCCTCGCTCGCGGCCGCCATGTCATCTGGTCTTACCCGCTCCCGGGCGCTATCCATGCCTCCGGCTTCGATGCCGTCGCCGCCGCCCTCCGCGACCTCGCCGCCCGCCATGCCGCCGGGACCCTGGAGCTCAACACCGAAGGCCGCTCTTACGTGCTCGAGCACTTCGACCCGGAACGCCTCACCCATGAGCTCGACCAGCGACTGGCCGCGCTGGTCAGCGGTCAGTCGTCGTAACCAAAGTCCCGCCAGGGCCGTGGGCGGCGCTTCCCGTTCACCAGGTGGCGGCGGTCACCGAAAGGATCGGCGGGAGAGTGCCCGGCAGGCGCTGCCAATCCTCGCCCAGGTTCGCGCTGCCATAGACCTGCCCGTTTGTCGTCCCCACATAAACGCCCTCCGGGTCCTGTCCATCCGTGTCCATCGCCTCGCGATAGGCGCTCTGGTAGTCGTTCGGGCCGGGAAGCCCATTCGTCAGCGCTTCCCAGCTCTTCCCCGCGTCCATCGTGCGCCAGACGGCGAACTGGCCGCGAACAACGCGGAAGTTGTCGGCGCCGTATTCGATTGGAACCACGAACACCGCGTCCGGGCCGTTCTTTGTGACGGCCAGCGGGAACCCGTGGAACGAGGGCAGGCCGGCTGTGACATCCTCCCACCCCTGGCCGCGGCGGTCCGAACGGAAGACCCCGACATGCGACTGGCCCCAGAGGCGGTCCGGGTTCTTGGGGTCGATGCGGAACTTGTGAAACTCGTCAAGCGCTGCCGGGTCAACGTCGGGAGGAAGCTCCGGCTGCGGGAACTGCTCCGCGATCTCGGCCAGGAACTCCTTTGCCGCCGGCGTTGTCACCACAATCCCGTGCGAACAGAGGTCCCACGTCTCTCCCCCATTCTCGCTGGAGTAGGAGCCTCCCGTGCTGATGGAGATGTACACGCGGTCCGGGTGACGAGGATCTATCTCGATCGAGTGGAGCGACGAATCGCCCACCGAACCGGTGGGGCCCCAGAGCGGGCGGAGCCTGTGGTTGGTGATGCTCTCGACTGGCGCCCATGACTCGCCCCAGTCCTCGCTTCGGAACAGGTTCGCCGGTTGCGTGCCCGCGTAGACGATGCCCGGGCGGTTGGCATGCCCCGGCTGCACCTGCCAGACGTTGGCGATTGTCAATCCCATGTCAGGCGGGAAAGCAAGGCCCGGGCTGCGTTGCTCCCACGTCTTGCCCCCATCGTCACTTCGGGCCACCGAAGGCCCCCAGGCCCAGTGGTTCGCGGCGGCGTAGAGGCGCGGCGGGTCGCACCGCAGGTCTGCCGCCATGTGGTGCACCGTCCAGCCGGGCATGATCGGTTCGGAGACCTCCCAGCACCGGCGGGATTCGTTGGCCGTGTAGATCCATGCCCCCTTCCGGGTGCCCACCAGCAGTCGCGTTCTCACCGTCGTCTCCCTGTAGTGAAGTGAAGTCAGCCTTCGAGCCGCTGACAGAGCATGAAGGAGTTCCCATCGGGGTCATTGAACATGGCCAGCTTCACCATCCCCGCAATGTCCATGGTCGGTCCGTCAAAGACCACACCCTTCGTCTCCAGCAGCGCGCGCGCCGCTTCGATGTCCTTCACGCCAAGGGAGAGGGCGGCGCCACCCTGGGCCACTGTCTCCGATTGGCCCAGCCCGATGGTCACCCCCGGCGTTTCTGTCGCCAGCTCGCACCAGGTCATCCCCTCGACCCGGTAGAGCAGCGAAAACCCCAGCACGCCTTCGTACCACGCGATCGCGCGGTCAAGGTCGGCGACGCCGAGGGCGCACGTGAGCAGGCCGTCGTAGCCAAGAGGAGATTTCGTTGCTTTCGTTGCCGGTGCCGTCAATTCCAGGTCTCCTTCGTTCGTTGATAGGCAGGCTCCGAAGTGTAAGGCCAATTTAGACGGTTGTCGATGGTTTTATTGAATGAATGTAACTCCCGCGGGGGCTGCTCCGGCCCTCCCGCGACATAGTCGCCGACGCTCGATGAACATCTGAAACTGCTAACTCTGCCTCGCACTTTCCTGTGCGACAATGGACCCGGTATCGCCAAACGCTACGGACGGCCGCCACGCGGGGAAGCCCAATGATCCAGGTCACCCTCCTCTCCCACACCCCTAACCCCATCCGCTCGCTCTACATGGCCTACCGCACCTGCTATAGCACCCTCACCCCGCAACAGGTTGCCACACGCATCGAAGACGACCGCATAACCGAGGCCCAGATGCGCCAGTTCATCGAGGAGCGCCTGAAGACCGGTCACGCCAGCCCCCTGGAACAGGTTGCCTTCGAGTTCGGCATCTCCGGCGTCTCGCGCGCCTTCAGCCACCAGTTCGTCCGCCACCGTGTCGGCATCTCCTTCGAACAGCAGAGCCAGCGGTACGTTACCTACAAAGAGGGCGAGTTCCCCTACACCGTCCCTGAGACGGTGAAGAAGGCCGGCCTCGCCGCGCGCATGGAAGCGCTTTTCGGAGACCTGGGCGTGCTCTACGAAGAGATGGTTGCCGCGGGCGTCCCCGCCGAAGATGCGCGCTTCCTGTTGCCCAACGCTACCAACACGAACTTCAAGATCACGGTCAACTTCCAGGCGCTTCTCCACATCTGCGACCTGCGCCTCTGCACCCGCGCCCAGTGGGAGTTCCGCCGCGTGGCCGCCCTCATGCGCGCCGAGGTTGTGCGAGCCGTACCCGAACTGGGCAAGTACCTGCAGCCGAAGTGCGGCGAACTGCGCATGGGCTACTGCGACGAATCCCTGGCCGATTGGGAAGCCTGCCCCATCGGGCGCGTTCGCCCCCACAGGGAAGCCCTCTTCCGCCTCTACGACCAGTATCGCATGGGCCAGCTCGCACCCCTGCGCGACGAGGATTGGGCCGCCATCGAGGAAAAGGAACCCGCCGGCTCGGGCGAGCCCTACTGAAACTCGACTGTCACTGAAGCACCCGCCACGTGGGCTGGCAGTACGAGGGCGCGCTGCCGTCTTTCACTTTGCGGGCCGAACCCCCGGCGCCCGTGAGGTGGTCCATGCCTGTCCCGGTCTCTGTTCCTGGCCTGGGCCGCGCAATGCCCCGCGCGCGCCTGGCCGAATGGTACCTGCCCGACGGCGCCGCGGTGGGGGCGGGCGATGCCGTCTATCGCCTCGAGTGCGACGCCGTGGCCGTCGAAGTCGAGGCCGAGGAGAACGGCATGCTGCGCCACCGCCTCGAGCCCGGCGCTTCCTGCGGCCCCGGTGATGTTGCCGGTCTTGTTCTCGCCCCCGGGGAAGCAGCTCCCCCGGCGCTCAGCGAATCCCGGCCGGTGTCCCCCTCCGGCGGCGCCGAACCCGCACCGCTCCCCCCTCCTGTGCCCTTCGTGCCCCGCTTTGTTCCCACGGCGCCGCCGCTAACGTCCGATGGTGGCACGCGACGCCCCACTCCAGCCTCCGCCCCGTTTGATGGGGACCCCAGTCCCTTCGCTCCAGCGCCAGCACCGGCCGGTGCCGTTGCGCCTCAGATGCGCCTCACCGTGCGACTGGCGGAAGCGAACAGGCTCTGCGAGCAGCTCTCCCGCGAATGGATTCGCTCCGCCCTGGCGCCATCGCTCGAAGACGTAGTCGCGCGGGCCGTTGCCATGGCCATCGGCGAAAGCCCGCTCCTTTCCCACCTGGGCGAATCCGTCTCCCTCTTGATCATCGCCGCCGGGGAGGAAGCGAACCGCGTTGCCACGGTCACGGCCGGCCAGCCTTTCCGCGAAGCGGTCGCCGCGCGGTCGGGCGCGGCTCCCTGCCGCGGGCGGCGAGAGCCCCGGGCAGCCACGGTCGTCTCGTTCATTTCGCCCGGCATCGATGATGCTGCGCCCGGCCTTGAGACCGGCGAACCGGTCGTCGTGGCGATCGGCGCTCCCCGCACCGTCGCTTCCTTCGATGGCGATAGAGTGACTCCCGACACCGTCGCGACCCTGGGCCTGTCGTTTGACCCCCGCTGGCTGACCATCGACGTGGCCGCGAACCTGCTCGCTCGTATCCGCGATCTCGTAGAGGCCCCCTGTGTGCTCCTTGCAGGCTGAGCATGACGGCTCGCCCCGACCTGGCGTACAGTCCGCCCGCCAATACCTCAAAGTGAGCCGAGGGGATTCGCGGAGATGACCGCCAACCGCCGCCTGGTAAGCGTCTACAACCTTGGCCTCACGGGCTACGACGAGGTGCACCGGCTGCAGCGCCGCCTCCAGGCGCAGCGGCGCGATGGCGGCGGCGCCGATTCGCTCCTGCTCACCGAGCACCGGCCCGTGCTTACGCTCGGGCGGAGCCACCCCGAGCCCAGCCTGCGCGTGCCGCCCGCCACCATTGCCGCCCACGGCATCGAAATCGTCGCGACCGAACGTGGCGGCGATATCACCTACCATGGCCCCGGCCAGCTGGTCGCCTACGGCATCATCGACCTGCGCCGCTGGGAGTGCGCCATCCTCGACTACGTCTCGGGCCTCGAAGATGCCTGCATCGGCATGCTCGCCGACTGGGGCATCCGCGGCCAGCGTTCGGACCGCGGCCGAGGCGTCTGGGTGGGGGAAAAGAAGATCGCTTTTGTCGGCCTCAACGTCCGCCGCTGGATCACCATGCACGGGATCGCAATCAACATCGACCCCCACATGAGTCACTTCGAGCTCATCAATCCCTGCGGCATGGGGGATATCGCCATCACCAGCCTGGCCGCAGAGGCCGGCAAGCCCATCACCTTTGAAGAAGCCGTCGAGCCGTTCACCTTCCACTTCGCTCGCGTCTTCGGTTGCGTTGCCGAGGCGGCCGAACCCGGTGCGCGAGCGTCCTCCCGTCCGCGGAGCGCGTTGTAAGAAACACTCTGCGCCGCTGTCTCACCAGTGGAGGTGAGACCAATGACCCGAATCGCCAACGCCACTGCCCTGTTCGTGACCCTCTACGCTGCAGTCGTCCTCATGAAGCTCGCCTGAGCGCGCGGTCCCAGCCTCAACGCCCTTCGAAGCGGGGCTCGCGCTTCTCCATGAACGACCGCACGCCCTCACGCCTGTCGAAGGACGGTTCGATCACGCTGAGGGCGGTTCCCGAAAGTTCGAGGGCGCTTTCGAAGTCCAGGTGGGCCGTCTTCAGGGCCAGCATCTTTCCCAGCTTCTGCCCGAGGGGTGGCCCGGCCTCCACCGCCAGCGCCAGCTCCATCGTCTTCGCTTCCAGCTCTTCTGGCGGCACCAGGTAGTTGGTCAGCCCCGCCGCGTGCGCCTCTTCCGCCGCCATGAAGCGGCCTGTGAGCATCATCTCCATTGCCTTGCGCCAGCCGATGATGCGCGGCAGGCTCCAGAACCCGCCCAGGTCCGCGAAGAGCCCGCGCTTCACGTACGCTACCTGGAAGCGCGCCGCGGTCGAAGCCACCGCCATGTCGCAATGCGCCACCATGTCGAACCCGGCCCCCACGCAAACCCCATTGATAGAGGCGATGACCGGGATCTCAAGCCGCCGGAGCGCGATGAAAGCCTCCGATTCGCCGCGGAACCGCAGGCGGCTTCCTTCCAGGTCGATCTCGGGCTCGCTCTCGGGCGGGAGATCCTGCGCGGCTGCGCTCTGGGAGAAGTCGGCCCCGGCGCAAAACCCCCTGCCCGCTCCCGTGATCACCAGGCACCGGACCGTCCGGTCCTTGCGCGTGTTGCGAAAGAGCTCTTCAAGCTCGGCGAAGGTTGCCATGCTGAGCGCGTTCAGCTTTTCGGGCCGGTTCAGAGTCACCCAGAGTATGCCCTCGCGCTCGCCCCGGCGTTCAGTCAGAAGGTTCTCGTAGGACATTGCCTGTTCTCCCTGGTACTGAGGATGAAAAGAGGCCGCAAGTATAGACCTGCGAGGAATGCATCCGCCCCTGGGCAGACGCTGCCCGGGAATCACATGGCTCACCCGGGCGTTCCGGTTGCCCTGCCCGGCGCCCGCCTGCTAAGGTCTCGATCCTCAAGAAGGCCGTCATCTCCGCGCCGTGCGCAGCGCCCGGCATGCGCGCCTGCACATTCCCATCCCCATGGAAGGAGGGCCCGATGGATTCCCCGTTCGAAGGGAGGCTCGTCCGCCTCCGCGCAAAAGAACCGGAGGATGAACCGGCGTTCTTCCGCTGGATCAACGATCACGAAGTGGTCGAGCACCTCAGCGCACGGTACCCGTTCTCACACGCCCAGGAACGAGAGTGGATCACCGCCACGGCGGCGCCCGGTTTTGGCGACGCGTCCTTTGCGGTCGAAACGCTCGCCGACGGAAAGCTCATTGGCAACTGCAACCTCGGCGGGACAAGCCCGGAGCTCCGCTCCGCCACCCTTGGAATCGTAATCGGAGAGAAGGACTACTGGGATGGCGGCTACGGAACCGACACGATGCGCACGCTCTGCCGCTTCGGGTTTGCGGAGATGAATCTCCACCGCATTCAGCTGGAGGTCCTTGCCGGCAACGATCGGGCAAAGCACGTCTACGAGAAGATCGGTTTCCGGGTCGAAGGGGTTCGCCGCGACGCTCACTTCCGGCACGGCGCCTACCGGGACAGCATCATCATGGGCCTGCTCGAAGGCGAGCTGAAGCTGGACTGAATCCGAAGCGGCGGCCACCTGAAGGACCTGCTCCGTGGTCACGCGATGCCCCGGCAGCCGGCCAATGCCCTCTGCGTGCTACCTTTCGCAGATACCATCGTGGAGAACAAGGTTGACATTCGAAGCCGTCGGCTGGCTTGCCGTGGTGCTCACCCAGGTGTTCTACATCCCGAACACCCTGCGAATCCTCCGCACGCGCGACGTTCGAGGCTACTCACTCCTCGGCTGGCTGCTGCTCTTCCTGGGCCTGGCGTGCTACCTCGTCTACTTCGCTTCCCGCGGCGACCCTGTCGGCATTGTGGCGAACGCGTTCGGCGTTTTCGGCGCTGGCTTCACAGCTTTCTGCATCTGGCTCTGGCGCGGGCGCGATTTCGCCCCGGAGCCCGGGAATTCCCCGGTCCCGGCGGTCCCCGGGCAGTGACCCGCGGGTTTTCCCGCGATTTCCCGGCGGTTTATGCCAACTGACCGGTAAATTTGTGAAGCAATTCGCAAATAACCCTTGACAGGCTACTTTCCGGGTTGATAGCGTCAGGCTACGGACACGCTTCGGCGTTCCGAAACGCGCTCAGCTAAACAGGAGCAACTCTGCCGAGTGCGCCTCTGGCGCAGCGGGGGAACCAACACTGGGGTGAATTCGGCTGCGGCCAGCCGCAGATTCGATAGGGCGTCCTTCGGCCCGAACCCGTCAGCTAACCCCGCAGGCAGCAGGAAGGCCCGGCGAGTGGGTAGCTCGCTTCGAGGTCTTTTTTTCTGTCCTCGAACTACCAATGTTTGATTGCTTTCAGGAGGAAACGGACGATGCCGGCTTTACAGGAAGCCCCGCCCAAGTCTTGCCCCAAGTGCCGCGGCTCAATGATCGTTGAGCGCGACTGGCACGGCACCTACGGTAGCTGCATCATGTGCGGCTACGTGCACGAAGTGCTCACCAGCCCGCCCGTGGACCTTGCCGCCGAAGAGGCCGCTCTCCCTCAGCGCCAGCGCCGCCGCCAGCCCTCCCACGGCAAGCTCCGGCTCTGATCCCTGGCACCATCCAAACACACGGCGGCCCCCGGACCACACCGGGGGCCGCTTTCACGTCTATTCAAGTGACCCCTGCTGTGGCTATTATTCGCCAGCCTGTTTGAATCCGGGGGACCGATTGCCATACATCCGCCTTTCCATAGCCCGCCCACGCCGGGGCGAAGAGAAGCGCCTGGAAGAACTCTTCCGCCAGCTCTCCGATATGGCCGCAAGCATGCCCGGTTGCCTTCAGAGCCTCGTGCTGAAGCCCCACGACGATAGCGGCGAGATCGCAAGAATCTCCATCTACGAAGGCGAAGAAGCCGCCGAAGCCATAGCCAACAACCCGCGCTTCATGTCACTCCGCGCCGAGGTCCATCTCGCCAGCGAGCCGGGCCACGCTGAACGCGCCTTCTTCAGCATCTGAGCCCTGCCCCCCCGTTCGCCGCGGGCCTCGGCCCCCGCCTGCTGCGGCTCCTGGCCGCCGTCTGTCCGCATGGAGACCGATTTCAGCAACTTGAACATGCGTTAAGGGGGAATGTCCCTGCTATGATCAGGGTAAACCCCGATACGAGGAGCTTCTGGGGCCGCGTACCTTCAGGGTACCTTAAGGGTTTTCCCCCCGGGGCGCGCGGTGAACCGCTTCCGGGTCCTCGTACCGAAAGAGCCGGGCCGGCGCGAACAGGGAGTGCCCCAAAGACTGCGGAGGAACAGCATCCATGACCACACTTCGGAGTTCAGAACGCCAGCAGGGTTCCCATAGCGGACGTTCCGCGCATGCCATCCGCATCCTCCTCGTCGATGACCATGCAGTCATTCGCCAGGCCCTGAGGATGCTCCTCGAAAGCCAGCCCGAGCTCGAAGTGGTGGGCGACTGCGAGAACGGCCGCGAGGCCGTCCAGGCCGTCGAAAAGCTCAACCCCGACGTGGTCCTCATGGACGTCGTCATGCCTGGCCTCAATGGCCTTGAAGCCACCCGCCAGATCCGCCGCCAGAGTCCCGGCACCCGCGTCGTCATGCTCAGCGGCTTTGTCGATGAAGACCAGCTTCTCGATGCCCTGCGCTCCGGCGCCTCAGGCTACATCATCAAGAAGTCCGATGTTTCCGAGCTTGTGCTCGCCATCCAGACCGTCCATCGCGGTAACAGCTACTTCTCCAGCGCCCTGAGCGAGGGCTTCGACCTCGCCGAAGTGCTCTACCAGGCCAAGCGCAGCGACCAGCGCAACGGCGTCGAAGCCCTCACCCCACGCGAGCGCGAAGTCCTCCAGCTCATCGCCGAGGGCTACACCAACCAGGGCATCGCCAACGAGCTCTACATCAGCGTCAAGACCGTCGAAGCCCACAAGGCCCACATCATGGCCAAGCTCCATGCCCGCAACCGCACCGACCTCATTCGCTACGCCATCCGCAAGGGCATCGTGCGCCTCGAAAGCGTCGAAGAAGCGGAGCGCATGCTCGCCAACGTAGGAGACGACCCGGCTTCCCTCGCCGGTTGAGACCCGGACCGTTGAACCGGTCCACCGCCACCTCGAGCAAGGCCCGGCCATGCATCGGCCGGGCCTTTTCGCGCCCGAGAAAGCACCTGCCCGGGGCCACCCCTGCGTGAGGCCCTGCCCGGGAGAACGGGCGGGACTTCGCTCCTCCGTTTCAGGGCGACGGCACGGCTTCCTCAGGGAACCAGCCCCGTACCGATGGGCCTTCCCCGATAACCGGCCCGGATCTAGTCGCCTACCCTGAAGTCACCTTGAACCAGGCGCAACCGATGATCCGTCTCACCCGCATCGATGGCACCGTCTTCTTTCTCAATCCCGACCTGATTGAGATGGTGGAGGCCACCCACGATACCCACATCACCCTGGTGAACGGCCATCGCTACGTCTGCGCCGAACCCCCCGACCAGATCGCAGACCTCATTGTCGAGTACCGCCGGGCCAGTGTTGGGGCGGTGAGGAGAGTCGCCTGATGGATATCGCGACCCTTGCCGGCCTGGGTATTGCGGTCATCGGCATCATCGGGGGCAACGTCCTCGAAGGCGGCAACCCCGCGGCCCTCATCAACATCCCCGGCTTCATGATCGTCATCGTCGGGACCTTTGGCGCCACCATGGTCGCCCAGCCCCTCCCCACCATGATCGGCCTCCCCAAAGCCATCATGAAAGCCTTCTTCGGCGGTGGCGGCCACAACTCCCCCGAAGCCGTCGAGCTCTTCGTCACCATGGCCGACAAGGCCCGCCGCGAAGGCCTCCTCGCCCTCGAAGGCGACGTCGACAAAATCCACGACCCCTTCACCCGCAAGGGCGTCCAGCTCATGATCGACGGCACCGACCCCGAGCTCCTGCGCGAGATCATGGAGATCGAGGCCGAGGCCATTAAGCACCGTCACGAGTCCAACTTCTCCGTGCTCGAACTCATGGGCGGCATCGCCCCCACCATCGGCGTGCTCGGCGCCGTCATGGGCCTCATGTCCGTCATGCAGCACCTCGATGAACCAGAGCACATCGGCCCTGGCATCGCCACTGCCTTCGTCGCCACGTTCTACGGCGTGTTCACGGCCAACGTCCTCTACCTCCCCCTCGCCAACAAGCTCAAGAACAACTCAAAGCACGAACAGCACGCCCTCCAGATCGTCATCGAGGGCCTCATGTCCATCCAGTCCGGCGACAACCCCCGGATCGTCCGCGAAAAGCTCGAAGGCTTTCTCCAGCCTTCCGCCCGCTCCAAGGGCGACAAGGAAGGTTCGGAGGGAGGCTCAGGTGGCCGCCAGCGGGAGGCCGCATGAGCCGCCGAGCCCCCGAACCCGAAAAGCCCGAAAACCACGAACGCTGGATCGTCACCTACGCCGACATGGTCACGCTCCTCTTCGCCCTTTTCGTTGTCCTCTGGTCCATGAGCGACGCCAACGCCACCAAGCTGGAGCAGGTGCGCACCTCGCTCGATAAAGCCTTCAACGTCGGCGTCCTCAGCGGAACCGATGGCGCCTCGCCCGTCTTCGAAGGCGGCGGCGGCCTTACGCCTTCCCTTTCCGAGATCAAGTCCAACGACCTCGTCGCCATCACGAAGGAGGTTGGCGAGGCTGGCGCTCAAGGAGGCTACGGCTCGAAGGTCCAGGTCCGCAGCGATGCCGAGTCCATCACCATCAGCCTCGCCGATAACCTCCTCTTTGACTCCGGCAGCGCCGACCTGAAGCCCGGCAGCCAGGCGGTTCTCGCCGATGTCGCCGCCGTCCTCGCCGAACTGCCGAACCGCATTCGCATCGAAGGCCATACCGACAACGTCCCCGTCAACAGCCCCGACTACGACAGCAACTGGGAGCTCTCGGCCGCCCGCGCCTCCACCGTCCTCCGCTACCTCAGCGAGAACGGCCACATCGACGCCACCCGCATGTTCCTCGCCGGCTTCGCCGATACCGCCCCCATTGCCGACAACGCCACTCCCGAAGGCCGCGCCCTTAACCGCCGCGCCGACATCGTCATTGTTTACCCATCACAGGCAGAGCTTGAAGAAGCCCTCGCTGCCGCGGGCAAGGTGAAAGACCAATGAAGGACAAGAAGGTACTGATCGGTGGCGCGCTGCTCTTTGCAGCGGCCTTCTGGTTCTACATCAAACCCAACTACATGGATGCGAAACCGGCCCCCGTCTACACCGACGAGGAGATTGCCGCTGCCCCCAGGCCCACCGTTCAGCTCGAAGAACGCGTCCTCAATCTCAAGGCGCCGGCCACTGCCCCGAACTACGTCAAGGCCAAGATCGCCCTCGAGTTCACCGACCCGGACCACAAGTGGATGGGCCTCAAGGGACACGGGCTCGTGGCCAAGAACGAGGTCTTCGCCGAGGAGATGGAGCCCGACCTCCCCAAGATCTGGGATGTCGTAACTGCCATCGTCGGCTCCAAGTCCGTGGACCAGGTCTCCACCAGCGATGGCCGCGAAAAGCTCAAGGAAGAGCTCATCGCCGCCATCAACAAGGAGATCCACCACGAACAGGTCCAGAACATCTACTTCGTCACCTTCATCACGCAGTAGGGCCAATTGCCATGCCAGACCCGCGCGAAATCCTCACTCAGCTTCTCTCGCCGGCCCAGGCCGATTCACTCGACCAGGGCGGGCGCCGCATCTGGGAGGCGACGGCCACGGCTCTCGGCGCCATTCTTGGTGCATCTCCTTCGGCAGCCCGGCTCGATGCCCGGCTGGTAATGCCCGATGAGATAACCGGCGAATTCGGCGACCCCCACCTCGTCGTCCCCGTCGAACTCTCCACCGACCAGGAACAGACTGCCTTCGCCTATCTCATCCTGCCTACCGCCCCCGCCGCGAAGTTCTTCGATTCCCAGGCCGACGACCCCTCCGACGAAGAACAGCAGACCATCGTTCTTGCTTCAACCGTGCTCGGCCAGGTCCTGCAGGTCATCAACGTCCAGGTCCTGGCCGGCTCGCCCGCCGGGCTCGTCTTCTCGCTCGATGACATCACCGCCAACACCATGGCTACCCTGCTCTCCACCATGGATGAACCCGCCATGGTGCTCAACGTCACCATTGAGGGGCAGCAGCCGCTCCCAATCCGGCTCCTGGTCCCGGGCACCTTCCTCGATGTCACCGCCGGGGCCCTGCCTGCAGTTACAGATGCCGCTCCCGCCATCCCGTCCCTCAGCCTCACCGAGGACGACATCGCCCTGGCCGAGATCGTCGATGTTCCCCCGGCGCCGCTGCCCGGGCCGGCGCCTGAGCTTGCCACCGCCGGCGCCCACCGCAGCCAGCAGCCCCGCGCGACGGATTCCGATCGCGAGCCCACTCCGATTTCCCAGGCGCCGGCCGCCTCGCGCGCCCGCTTTACACCGCTGGCCGAATCCGGCGCCACCTCCGCCCCCCACCCGATCGACCTGCTCCGCGGCCTGGAGATGAATGTTACCGTGGAGCTGGGACGCACCGAGCTCACGGTCGCCGAAGTCCTCGACCTTGGCCCCGGCTCCATCATCGAGCTCGACCGCATCGCCGGCGAGCCCGTCGACATCCTCGTAAACGACCGCGTCATTGCCCGCGGCGAGGTGGTGGTGGTCGATGAGAACTTCGGCGTCCGCGTTGTGGAAGTACTCCGGCGCGGCGCGTCCGTGGAAGAGGATGCCAGTTGAACGGCGCCGCCAATCGCCGCCGGGTCCTCTGGCTCGCGCTCATTGGCGGCGTGCTGCTCCTCTCCGTCCTGTTTGTGACCCTGCTTGCACCCTCGGCCGGGCCGGCCTCAACCTCGCCCGTCATTCGCACTTTGGAAACTGCCGGCTCTGAAGAACAGCCCGTCACAGAGCCACGTTCCTCTGGCTTCAGCCTTGGCGGCGGCGATATCGTCTCCCTGGGCCTGCGGCTCGGGCTGGTGGCGGTCATTATCGCCGCCTCCATCTTCGCCCTGCGCTGGTGGGGCCGTAAGACCCTCGGGCCGAAGAGCGCATCTGGCTTCCTTCGCGTGGTCGATACGCTTGCTGTGGGCAATGGGCGCACCATCCACCTCGTTGCCCTCGGCCAGAGAGTCATCGCCGTGGGTGCCACCGCGCAGCAGCTCTCCTACCTTGCCGAGCTCACCGATGACGAGTCCCACAGCGTGCTCGAAACGCTCCCCCGGCCCACCGACCAGTCTGTGGCCGGCTTCGCTGCCGAGCTCTTCAACAGCATGCGCCGCGACACCTCGCGCCAGCGTCCGCTTCCCGCTGAGACCATCGTCGGGGGCGAACCGCAGTGAGAATCCGTAACCGCTTCCGTGGCCGGCGCCTGCTCCTGCCCGTGCTGATCCTCGCCGTCGCCGCGCTTGCCCTCACCGGCTGCGCCCAGGCGACCACCACCGGTCAGCCAACCACCGCGCCCACCGGCGGAATCGACACCCAGAACCCCCAGAACGTGTCGGCGGCCCTCCAGATCCTGCTTTTCATCACGGTCCTCTCGCTGGCACCGGCCATCCTGGTGATGGTGACCTCGTTCACCCGCGTCATCGTGGTCCTCTCCCTCGTCCGCAATGCTATCGGCATCCCGCAGCTTCCTCCGAACCAGGTGCTCATCGGCCTGGCGCTCTTTCTCACCGCCTTCGTCATGGCCCCGGCCATCAAGACCATCAACTCCGAAGCGCTACAGCCCTACATGAACGGCGAGATCAGCCAGCAGGAGGCCATCAAGCGCGGTGAAGTGCCCCTTCGCGCCTTCATGCTCAGGCAAACCCGCGAACAGGATCTCGCCCTCTTTCTCAAGCTCAGCGATTCGCCCAAACCCGCGAACGCAGAGGAAGTCCCCACCTACGTCCTCGTCCCCGCCTTCACCATCTCCGAGCTCAAGACCGCCTTCCAGATGGGCTTCGTCATGTTCGTGCCCTTCCTCATCATCGACCTGGTGGTCTCTTCGGCTCTGCTCAGCATGGGCATGATGATGCTCCCCCCGGTCATCGTCTCGCTCCCCTTCAAAATCCTGCTCTTTGTCCTTGTCGACGGTTGGTATCTCATCATCGGCTCCCTTGTGGGGAGCTTCGCCTAGGAGGGCCCGCATGAACGAGGCGGTAGTCATCGGCCTCATGAAGGAGTCGCTCACCGTGGCGCTCCTCATCGGCGCGCCCATCCTTGGCGTCAGCCTCGTCATCGGTGTCGTGGTCAGCATCATCCAGGCGGTCACCCAGGTGAACGAAATGACCCTCACCTTCGTTCCCAAGCTCCTCGGCATCTTTGTCGCCATGCTCGTCTTCGGCCCGTGGATGATGCAGACGCTCCTCGGCTTCTCCGCCGGCCTCTTCGCCAACATGGGCGCCTACGGCAGGTGAGGGAACGTTCCGTGGTCGAGCTTTCGCCGGCATTCACCTATGGCTTCCTGCTCATCCTCATACGGACGAGCGCGATGCTGGTCTCTGCCCCGCTGCTCAGCCACCGCGGCATCCCCGCCTACACCAAGGTCGGCTTCGCCCTTCTCCTGGCGCTCGTGCTCGTTCCTCTTGAACAGCAGAACCTCCAGCCGCCGCCCCAGCAGCTCGGCCAGGTTGCCGATGGCGTTCTGCGCGAAACACTCTTTGGCCTCGCGCTTGGGCTTGCCATGAACCTGGTGTTCATCGGGCTTCAGATGGCTTCCCACATCATGGGCGTGCAGATGGGCTTCGGCCTTGGCGGGGTCATCGATCCTATCACCGGCGCTGAGTTCGACACTCTCGGCCAGTTCTACTCCATCCTCGTGACCCTTGTCTTCTTCACCATCTCCGGTCACCACATCGTCATCCAGGCCCTCGCCGAAACAGTCCGCGCCGTTCCCCCCGGTTCCTTTGATCCCCTCAACATCCGCTCCGAAGCTCTCGCTCCTCTCATGGCCGGGTTGATGGTCACCGCCGTTCGCATCGCCATGCCCGTGCTCACCGCCCTCTTCATCACAGACCTGGGCATGGGCTTCGTGGCCCGGACCATGCCGCAGGTGAACATCCTCATCGTTGGCATGCCCGTCAAAATCGTTATCGGTGTCCTCGTCATGGCAGCGGCCCTCCCCGCCACCATGCAGCTCATGAACGGCGTCATAGGCGAATCACTCGCCGGGTCGAGCCTGCGCCTCCTGGGGGCACGCTGATGGCCGGCGAACGAACCGAAGCCCCAACGCCGAAAAGGCTGCGCGAAGCCCGCCAGAAGGGCAACGTCAGTAAGAGCCAGGAGCTCGTCTCCGCAGGCGTCCTGCTTGCCGCCGTTCTGGTGCTTCGCGCACTCGGCCCGGGCCTCTGGGATGGCCTTGCCGGCGTCATGCGTGACGGCCTGGCAAACCCCGGCTCCGAAGAACTCACCACCGGGTCGGTCTTCGCCATGTACCGCGATGCGGGCCTACGCACTCTCCTGCTGTTGGCGCCGCTCCTGGGCTTGCTGGCCGCTGCCGGCGTCGCGTTCAACATCGCCCAGACTGGCCTGCTTCTGAGCAGCTCCAGCATCCAGCCAAAGCTCTCGCGGATAAACCCGGGCGCAGGCCTCAAGCGGCTCCTCTCCAAAGACGGCCTGGTCAACCTCGTCAAAGCCCTGGCCAAGGCTTCCGCGGTCGCTGTTGTCGTCTGGTTGACCATGGCCTCCCGGCTGGCCGAGGTGGCCTCGCTGGGGCAGCTCCCCATACCCGAGGCGACCGGCCGCCTCGCGCGCCTCGCCTTCGATGTCGCCATCCGCGCCGCCGTGGTCCTTTTCCTGCTGGCCATCGCCGACTACGCCTGGCAGCGCCGCCGCCACCTGCAGGACCTCCGCATGACCCGCGAAGAGCTCAAGCAGGAATTCCGCGAAACCGAAGGCGACCCGCAGATCAAGGCCGCCATTCGAAGGCGCCGCCAGGCCCTCCTTAATCGCATGATCGCCGCCGTACCGAAGGCCGACGTGGTGGTGACAAACCCCACGCACTACGCGGTCGCGCTCAAGTACGACCCCGTGACCATGGGCGCGCCCGTGGTGGTGGCCAAGGGTGAGCGCCTCCTTGCCCAGCGCATCAAAGAAGTCGCCCGCCAGGCCGGCGTCCCCGTCCTCGAAGAGCCCCCGCTGGCCCGCGCCCTCTACGCCGCCGTGCCCGTGGGCCAACACATCCCTGCGCACCTCTTCCACGCCGTGGCCGAGGTGCTGGCATGGGTCTACTCCCTCCGTGCGAAGGCGCCCCTTATTCGTGCCGGCCGGGCCGCGCCCCAGGGGGCGAGGTAAGCAATGACTGCTCAACCCGTTCCGCTGCGCCGCCAGGGCCTCGGCCGCCTTCTGGGCCAATCCGACGTTCTTCTCGCCGTGGGCATGATCGTCATCGTCGGGATGATGATCATCCCGCTCCCCACAGCGCTGCTCGACCTCCTGCTGACGGTCAACATCGCCGTCTCCGTCACCATCCTGCTCGTGGCCATCTATACCGAAGACCCCATGGCCTTCTCCGTGTTCCCCTCGCTGCTCCTCATCACCACGCTCTTCCGCCTCGCTCTGAACGTCTCAACCTCCCGGCTCATCCTGCTCCAGGCCGATGCCGGCGATGTCGTCCACTCGTTCGGCAACTTCGTCGTCGGCGGAAACCTGGTGGTCGGCCTCGTGGTCTTCCTCATCCTCGTCGTCATCCAGTTCGTCGTGATCACGAACGGCGCCGGGCGCGTTGCCGAAGTCGCCGCGCGCTTCACCCTCGATGCACTGCCCGGCAAGCAGATGGCCATCGATGCCGACCTGAACGCCGGGCTCATTGACGAACACCAGGCTCGCGAACGCCGCCGCCAGGTGGGCGATGAGGCCGACTTCTACGGCGCCATGGACGGCGCAAGCAAGTTCGTCAAGGGCGACGCCATCGCGGGCATCGTCATCATCATCGTGAACATCATCGGCGGGCTCAGCATCGGCGTCCTCCAGCAGGGCGCCGGCCCGGCCGAAGCGCTGCACATCTATGCCCAGCTCACTGTGGGCGATGGCCTCGTCTCGCAGCTGCCGGCCCTTCTCATCAGCACCGCCACGGGCATCGTCGTCACCCGCGCCGCGGGCGAATCGAACCTTGGCTCGCAGATGTTCAGCCAGCTCACGGCGCATTCACGGCCCCTTTTCGTGGCGGGCGGCATGCTCGCCCTCTTCGCCATGATGCCCGGCCTGCCCCGGGTCCCCTTCCTCGCCATCGCCGCGGTGACCGCCGGGAGCGGCTTCCTCATCCGCCGCCAGCAGGCCGCCGACGCCATCGCCGCGCAGTTCGTTGAGCCCGTCGAATTACGAGAGCCCGAACAGCTGGGGCCTCAGCAGGTCATCCAGATGATGTCCATCGACCCCCTCGAGGTCGAGGTCGGCTACGGCCTCATCCCGATCGTCGACGAGGCTTCCGGCGGCGGCCTGTTGCGGCGCATCACCATGATCCGGCGCCAGCTCGCCCTCGACCTCGGCCTTGTGCTGCCAACCGTGCGCGTCCGCGACAACCTCCAGCACGCGCCCAACACCTACGTGGTCAAGCTCCGTGGCGTGGAGATCGCCCGCGGCACGCTCATGCCCGGGCATTACCTTGCCATGGACCCCGGCACCGCCGAAGGCGAGGTTCCCGGCATTGAAACGCACGAGCCCGCTTTCGGCCTTCCCGCTCGCTGGATAGCTCCTGCCCACCGCGAAAGGGCAGAGCTCCTGGGTTTCACCGTGGTCGATGCCGAGTCCGTCCTGGCCACCCACCTGACCGAACTGGTGAAGCGCTTCGCCCCCGACCTGCTCAGCCGCCAGGATACCCAGAACCTGCTCGAGAACCTCCGCCAGGAGTACCCCGCGCTCGTCGACGACCTCGTTCCCGGCACGCTCACCATCGGCGAAACGCAGGAAGTGCTCCAGAACCTGCTCGCCGAGCGCGTCTCCATCCGCGACCTGGTCACCATCTGCGAGGCCCTCGCCACGCAGGGCCGTGTCACGCGCGACATTGACCTGCTCACCGAGTACGCCCGGGCTGCCCTCGCCCGCCAGATCAGCCGCCAGTACGCCGGCGAATCAGGGCAGCTCTTTGTCATCACCGTCGGCCCGCGCACCGAGGAGGAGATCGCCGGCTCCATCCAGCAGTCAGAAAGAGGGAGCGCCGTGGCCATGCCCCCCTGGGAAGTGCAGCGCCTGCTCGGCGTGGTGAGCGGAGAGATCGAACGCGCCGCTGCCAATGGCCGCGAGCCCATCATCCTCTGCTCGTCGCGCATCCGCCTGGCGCTGCGGCGCCTCCTGGAGCGCCGCCTCCCCAACGTTGTCGTCCTCTCCTTCGCGGAGATCACGCCACAGACTTCCGTTGAAGCCATTGGCAACATCGAGGTGAACCTTGGAAACGAAGCGATTCATCGGTAGCGACCTGCGCCGTCTCTACGACCGCATCCGGCGCGAGCTTGGCCCCGACGCGGTGGTCATCCGCACCCGCAGCCTCATGCGCGAAGGAGCCGCTCCACTCACCGAGATCCTTGCCGCCGCCCCTCAAGGCCCGGCCGCGCTTTCGCTCGAAAGCCAGCAGACGGTCCTGCACTCCCTGCTGGCGCGGCTTGAGGCCGAGCCTCGCCCTCTCACCGTTGGAGACCTCGAAGACCTGGCTGCCCGCGATGCGCTCGAAGAGGCCGCTTCTCCACCGCCGCTCGCCGAGCCCGGGCCTGCACCTGGCCTCGATCCCGAATGGCTGGCCGAGCTCATCCCCGGCGCCCCTGCTCTCGAAGAACCCCGCGTGGCGCCCGCGCTGCAGGTGCCTTCCCGTAACTCGCAAGAGGCTCCCCTGCCCTTCGAGTGGCCCGCGCGCCCGGTCCTTGAAATACCACCGCACGTCCGTCCCGCACCGGGAGAGCACACCCGTCAGCGCGAGTCGCGTCCCGCCATGATCGATGACCTCATTTCGGCCGGGCTCTCACCCGCGGCCGCGCGCATCGTCTTCGAAACCGCCTCCTGGGAAACCGGCAACCACCGCGCCGTGGCGGCCACGCTCGAACAGCGGCGTGTTCGCTACCCCGATGAAGGCCAGACCGCCATCATCACCATCCAGGGGCCCGTGGGCGCCGGCAAGACGACCGCCCTCGTCCGCATGGCGCTGGACTGCCTCGATGCGGGCCGGGAAGCACTCCTCGTCGCCGCCGATACGGCCCACGTCGGCGCCCGTGCCCAGGTCCATGCCTATGCCGAGGCCACCGGCATCACCGTCGCCGATGCCTTCGAGCCGCGCGAGGTCGCCCGCATCGTCGCCCGGGCAGGCCGCGGCGCCTGTGTCTTTGTCGATGTCCCTGCCGGCCAGTGGCAGGCGCCGAAGAGCTGCCACGCACCCGCCTTCAACTACCTTGCCCTCCCCGCTCAATGGGAGGCCCGGGCGCTGGAGGCTGCCCTTGCCCCCTTCACCACGGCTTCTTTCGCGGGCTCTGTGCTCACCTTTTCTGACCTTGTCACCGACCTGTCACCGGTCATATCCGCAACCATCGAATCTCGACTTGGCATAGCTTTTCTATCCTCAGGAAGGGATGTCAGCACCGGCATCGGCATCGCCGACCCGCTCACGCTCGCATCAGGGATGTTCACAATCAGGACGGGGGAGACGACGGATGGGCGCATCGCAGCCAGCGCGTAACGATCGCTACAGCGCCTGCGGACTTGTGCCCGGGGTGCCACTTCGATTGGAGGTCTCGGTGGGCGACCACGTGGAGAGCTACGCAACGCGTGTCGAAGAGATTGGCGCCGCAACCATCTCGGTGCTCGTCCCCATGGCACGAATGCGCTCTCGGCGCCTGTCCACCGGCACGCTGGTTCATGCCGAGTACATCTTCCGCAACCGGCGCTGCCGCTTTGTTACCGAAGTCGCAGGCCACAGTGCCGATGGGCTTCACGAGCTCCTCCACCTTCCGCCCGATATCGACACCCTTGAGCGCCGCCAGCACTTCCGGCTTCAGACCGCCCTGCGCCCGCATTCCCTCTTCCGGCTCGTCGTCGGCCCCGATGACACGCCCGCCGAGGACGCCTCCCTTGAGGATTGCACCATTGTCGACCTGAGCGAAGGAGGAATCTGCCTCAGCTCGCGCGTCTTGCTCCAGGATGGCGAACGGCTTGGCATTGTCCTGCCACTCCCCGGCGTGGGCGAAATCAACGCCCGCCTGCGCGTCCTCTCCGTGGATGAACCCCAGCGTGGCAAGCTGAACCGCCGCGCCCACTGCATCTTCACCGATATCCGCCTCAGCGATCGTGACCGCATCGCCCGCTACCTGATGCGCCGCCAGCTCGAGATGCGAAGGCGGGGCCAGCTATGACCTTCCGCCCCTTCACCGTTGCCCGGTACGGCGTGTATGCCGCTCTCGCCATCGCCGCCATGAGCGTCTGGCTCGGCCTGCAGGCCGGCGCCACTCTCGACTACGCGCTCCTGCGCGCGGTCTTTGTCTTCGTCATCTTCACCGCCATCGGTTTCGCCGGCGAAGCGGTTCTGACAATCGGCTGGCAACCACCCCTGCCCCGGCCCGAACCGTCCGCGAATGAGCAGACCAGGGAAGAAGAACAGCTATGAGGGGGCCCATTAGATGAGCGCTGCAAGCCAGGCACAGGTGAACCGCATGTACGACCGCGAGGCCGCAATCCGCCAGTACGCGCCCCTGGTCAAGTACGTCGTCGGCCGCCTCGCCATCGGTCTCCCCTCCATCCTCGACTACGAGGACATCCTCAGCTACGGCACGATCGGCCTCATCGAAGCCCTCGACCGCTTCGACGACACCAAGGGAGTCAAGTTCGAGACCTACGCCATCAGCCGTATCCGCGGCGCCATCATCGATGCCTTGCGCGCGCTCGATCGCCTGCCCCGCTCCGTCCGCCAGAAAGTGCGCCGCCTTGACCAGGTGACTCTCGAGCTTTCTACAAAGCTCGGCCGCGAGCCCACCGAGGCCGAGCTGGCCGAAGGCATGGGCATGACCCGCGAGCAGTTCAATGGCATGCTTGTCGACTCAAGCTGGGTCACCGTCTCGCTCGATGGCCTTCTCGATCGTGACGACAACAACGACGGCCCCTCCTCTGCCGAGCTCCCCGCCGACCCTAACGTCGATGACTTCACTGGCCGCCTCGAAAAACGCCAGCTCCTCGAAGCGCTTACCACTGCCGTGAAGAACCTCCCCGAGCGGGAGTGGCTCATCGTCAGCCTCTACTACCACGACGAGATGACCATGAAGGAGATCGCCCAGATCCTCGACATCTCCGAATCCCGTGTCTGCCAGCTCCATGGCCGCGCCCTTGGCAGGTTGCGCGCCCGGCTGGCGCGCGACCGGGCAGCCTAGGGAACGCCATGAACGACGCGATCGCCCTGCTCGCCATCTCGCAGCTCGTGTGCATAGGAGGTCTCGCCTACCTCTACATGCAGCTCCAGTCGCTGCGCTCCCAGGGGCGGCGCCCCCGGCGCACGGGGGCCGCGCGCATCCGCCACGTTGACCAGTCCGCCGCGCTGCCATCGCTGTCCGCGGCGCAGGCGGCGCGCCAGGCCTATGCTGCCCAGTCGCCCGGCCGAGCGCCCGGCCGCACCGATGCCGCCGCCATCGCCGCCCGCATGAGCGAGCTCGGGATCGACATCCCGGCCCTCGCCCGCCGCATGCGCAAGAGCGAAGAAGAAGTGCGCCTCCTGCTCCGGCGCCAGGGGGCCGCACGGTGAGGCTCCCCGTCCTCCTTGCGCTCGTGCTTGCCGGTCTCGTGGCGCTCCCGATTCACGGGGCCCCATCCGCGCGCGCCAACGGCGTCCCCCAGCTCGTCAAGCTCACCTACCTCGAAGGCATCTCCAACTTCGGCCCCAGGGAAGCGGAAGGCGTGCTCGAGTTCAGCTTCGCCGAAGCCTACGCCCGGGTTGACGTCAAGAACCTGCCTCCCCAGGCAAATGTCCACTACGAGGGCTGGATGCTGGGCCCCGGCGGCAAGTCGCTCTACGTGGCCGACCTGGTCGTGAACGACTCCGGGGTCGGCTCCTTCGAGGCGAAGCTCACGAACCTCGACGGCTACGACTACGACATGTTCGTGGTCGCGGCGCGCACCGGCGGCTCTCCCGGCGTGGAGGTGCCCTCTCAGAAATCCATCGCCGGCAAGTTCGTCTTGTTGACAAACAACGAATCGGCGAAGCCGGGCGACATCCGGCCCGAGCTGCTTCCCGACACCGGCGAGGAGCCCGCTGCCGGCATCGGCGAGCGCCTGGGCTTTACCGTCCTCGTCATGGCGATCGTCGCCTGCTGCGCCCTCGCCGCCATCCGCCTGCACCGGCAGAGAGTGAAGTCATGATCAAGGGCATCTACACCGCGTTCACCGCCCTCGAAGGCGCATGGCGTTACCAGGACGTCCTCTCCAATAACATCGCCAACGCCACCACAACCGGCTTCAAGCGCGAAATTGGCGTCCGCCAGTCCTTTTCCGATGTTCTGCTCTCGCAGCAGGTCCCCGTCCCGGCCCCGCTTAGCGCCCGCATCCAGCAGGTTGTCGGGCAGATTGGCACCGGCTCCTTCATCGCCGAGTTCTCCACCGACTTCGCCGGCGGCGCCTTCCAGTCCACCGGTGGCGAGCTCGACCTCGCCCTCGGCGCCGGCTTCTTCGCTATCGAGGCCCCCGATGGGCAGATCTTCTACACCCGCGACGGCCGTTTCGGGCGCGACACCAACGGAGACCTCGTCACCAGCAGCGGCAGTTACGTGCTCGATGTCGACGGCGCCCGCATCAACCTTCCCCATGACCGTGTTTCGGTTGGCGCCGATGGCCTCATCACGGCGGACGGGGAACCCATAGCCACAATCCAGGTGGTCGATTTCGCCCCCACCATGCTCACCCGCGCGGGTGAAGCCCACTTCTCTTCCACCCAGCCGGGAGAGCTCATCGATGGAGGCATTCGCCAGGGCTACCTTGAAGCCTCCAACACCAACCTCGTTGAAGAGCTCACCACCCTGCTCGCCGTCCAGCGCACCTTCCAGGCCAACCAGACCCTCCTCGCTCGCCTCGACGGGACACTGGACCTGGCGGCCGGGCAGATCGGTCAACTCGGAGGCTAACGATGACGACTATCCTCGGCGCAGCTTCGAGCGGCCTCGCCCACCACGGCCTCATCGTCGACGCCGTTGGCAACAACGTGGCGAACATCGGCACCGCCGCATTCAAGCGTTCGCGCGTTGTCGGTGAGGGTTCGCCATCCACTACCCTTGAGCCCGGGACACCCCGCATGGGCGTGGCGCTCTCCACGCTCGACGTCGTCCACACCTCCGGGGCCGCCTTCCGCGATGACGACCCCCTCCACTTCGCCATCCAGGACGACGCCTTCTTCCCCGTCCTCCACGAGGATGGTTCGGTGGTCTACACGCGCTTCGGCGCCCTCTCGGCCGATTCCCAGGGGAACATCACCGCCTTCGGTGGGCGCCTGCTCGAGCCCCCCGTCGCCCTTCCCGAAGGCTCCACCCAACCCGCCATCGATGAGGCCGGCGTCATCACCGCCCTCAACGCTGACGGCGTTCGCGAGGAGATAGGCCGGGTCGCATTCGCGCGCTTCCTTAACCCGCAGGGTCTCCAGGAAATAGGGGAGGGCCTCTATCGCGAAACCGTCAACAGTGGGCCCACAATCGAAGGTACCCCCGGTGATGGCGAATTCACCCCCATCATCACCGGCGCCCTCGAAGGCTCGAACGTCGACCTTGCTGAGGAGTTCACCAGCCTTCTCGTTGCGCAGCGCGCCTACCAGGCCTGCGCCAGGACCTTCAGCGTCGGTGATGCGATGCTCGCCCTCGCCACCGACCTGACCCAGTAGGAGTATCGCCATGACACGCATCGATGGCCTCAACCCACTCTCCACCAGCCGCACCCAGCACGGCGCTGCCCCCGGCGCCGCCGACTCCGCTGCCCGTGGCCGCGATGGGGCCGGCCGCTCCGAAGGACCCCAGGATGCGGTCAGCCTCTCCAACCGCGGCCGCCTTGTCGCCGATGCAGCAAGGGCCGTTGCCGAAGCGCCTGAGGTGCGCGCCGGCCGCGTCGCCGAACTCAGGGCCGCAATCACCAACGGCGCCTACCGCTCCGACGCCCGCGAAATCGCCGCCCGCCTCATGGCAAACGGCGCCTTCGGCCCGGACTAACTTCAGCCATGGACTCCCCCATTCCTCTGCTCGAAGCCCTCGCCGGCGTTCTTGCCAGGGAAGAAGCCGCTCTCACCGAGCTGCTCCGGCAGGCCGACGCCACGCGCGACGCCCTCATCGCCTCCGATTTCGCCGCCCTCGAAAGCGCGAACAGATCCATGCAGAGCTCGACATCCGAGCTCCTGCGCCTTGGGCGAGAGCGCGAAGCCCTGCTCGTTTCCTTCGGCGGCCCCGGCGCCACTCTCAACGATGCCCTGGCCCTCGCCAGTGAACTGGGCCTCTCGCTGCTGGAAGTACGCCGCCAGCGCCTCGCCGCCACCGCCAGCCTCCTGCAGCAGGCCCAGGAGCGAAACGCCCGGCTCGTTCTCGGTGCCGTCCGCCTGCGGGAACGCTGGTTCAACATGCTCGCCGGCATGATCTCTCCAACCTACGGCTCGGCCGGCCGCCAGAACCCTGCGGCGAGCCGCCGCTTCGTTTCGAAAACCGCCTAGAAGAGGAACTCGCGTTGGCTCTCTCCGTCGGCCTCGACACTGCGGTCAAAGCTCTCAGGGCTCACCAGCTCGCAGTGGATGTCGCCTCTCACAACATCGCCAACGCCCAGTCACCGGGCTTCTCGCGCCAGCGCGTGCTCCTCCGCCCCATCGGCCTCGACGGCTCCGACCACTTCAGCCGCGATGCCCTCCTCGGCCGCTCGGGTTTCGGTGTCGATGCCAGCGACGTCAACCGCGTGCGCGATGTCTTCCTCGACTTCCAGCTGCGTACCAACCTGGGCGCCCGCGACCAGAACAAGGCCCTCTCCCGCTCTCTCTCACAGGCCGAGCTCGTATTCAATGACCCCACCGACAACGGCCTCGGCGCTCTCATGGGCAAGTTCTGGGCCGCCTGGCACGATGTCGTCAACAGCCCCGAATCACCAGCCGCGCGCACCACACTGGTCCATTCCACCTCCACCATGGCTACCCGCATCCAGCGCGCCCACGGCGATCTCATCGCCCAGCGCGCCGACCTCAACCGCAGCCTCGGCATGACAGCCGACCGCATCAATGCCGCCGCCTCGGAAATCGCCTCCCTCAACTTCCAGATCAAGCAGGTCGAGCTCAACGGCGACATGGCCAATGACCTCCGCGACCGCCGCGACCTCCTGCTCGACCAGCTCTCCGGCATCGGCGACATCTCCTACAGCGAACAGCCCGATTCCAGCATCGTCGTCTACCTCGGCAGCCACGAGCTCGTCTTCGCCAACACCGCCCGCGAAGTCAAATCCGTAGCCGACCTCGCCAACCCGGGCATGGACAAGCTCATCTTCACCATGGATGACCAGGATGTGGTCACGAACTCGGGTGAGCTGCGCGGGATTCTCGATGCCCGCGACACCGCCATCCCCGGCCTCGTCGCGAAGCTCGACGCGCTCGCCGCGGGCCTCATCACCGGCGTCAACGCAATCCACGCCGCCGGCTTTGGCCTCGACAACAGCACCGGGCTCGCCTTCTTCACCGGGACGGGTGCGTCCGATATCGCGCTCAATCCGGTTCTCTCCACCAACCCTCACCAGATCGCCGCAAGCTCGGCTCTCAGCGCTCCCGGCGATGGTTCTAACGCGCTCGCCATCGCCAATCTGCAGCTCGCCACAACCATGGCCGCCGGCACCCTCACCTTCGATGAGTACTACGGCAACATCGTCAGCGTGCTCGGCGCCGACGTCGTCCGCGCCGACGGCCTCGCCGAATCGGCCGACCTGATGTCATCCCACCTCGATCAGCTCCGCCAGTCCGTCTCGGGCGTCAACATCGATGAGGAGATGACCAACCTCAACGCCTCTCAGCACGCCTACGAGGCGGCCGCCCGGGTGATCACAACCATCGACGAGATGCTCGAAACGCTCATCAACCGCACGGGCATCGCCGGGAGGTAGCCGCAGAATGGTGCGCGTCAGCGAACAGTCTCGCCTCACTGCCCACATGCGCTACCTGAGCACGGTCACCGAAAGGATGGACCGCGTCCAGCAGCAGCTCGCCACCGGCCGCCGCATCGAGCGCGCCAGCGACGACCCCGCGGGCGCCTCGCTCGCGCTCGAACATCGCACCAGCATCGCCTTCGAAGCCCAGATGCGCCGCAACCTCGAAAACGGCGTCGCTTTCATGAACGTAACCGAGGCCTCGCTTTCCAGCGTCACCGACGCTCTCCAGCGCGTGCGCGAGCTCACCACCCAGGCCGCAAACGACACCCTCTCGAACACCGACCGCCAGTCAATCGCGCAGGAGGTGAACCAGATCATCGAACACCTCGCCCAGGTAGCCAACAGCGAATTCGGCGGCGCCTACGTTTTCAGCGGCCACGCTACCCAGACTCCGGCCTACCTGGTGACCGGCAGCCCCCCAACCGCGGTCACCTTCCAGGGCGATGCGGGCGAGCGCGTGCGCCGCATCTCCAGGCAGGACACCGTGGCCGTCAATGTCACCGGCGCCGCCGTGTTTGGCTCCATCTTCTCTGACCTCATCACCCTGCGCGACAACCTGGACCTGGGAGCATCGGCTGCCACCATCTCATCCAGCCTGGCAGCCATCGATGGCGGCATCGACCGGACGCTCGTTGCCCGCGCCGAGATCGGCAGCCGCATCAACCGCTTCGAGTCGGCTCTCCAGCAGTCCGAGCAGACCGACACCAACCTCCAGGAGCTCCGCTCCGGCATCGAAGAGACCGACCTCTCGGAGATGGTCGTCCGCCTGACCTCGGAACAGAACGCCCTCCAGGCTGCCCTTGCGGCCATCAGCAGCGCCTCCGGCCTCTCCCTGCTCGACTACCTGCGTTAGCAGCACTCCCGTGTCCACCCGCCTGACACCGGACACATCCCTCGCATTCACCCCTTCAACCTTCTTGCACCTCTTCTGACGCCTCTTCGCTTCCCCACGGCGCTTGCCCCCTATCGATAACCACCCTGAAGGCCCTGCCACCAAACCATTCATCTGTGGCGGGTGGGACCCTTCGGGGAACCGGCAAGGAAGGACAAGGGGCAACCATGAGTCTCCAGATCGCGACGAACGTTGCTGCCGTCAACGCGCAGCGCAACCTCGCCAACACGACGCTGAAGATGGGGAAGGTGCTGGAGAAGCTCTCCAGCGGCTATCGCATCAACCGCGCCTCCGACGACGCCGCAGGCCTCGCCATTAGCGAGAAGATGCGGGCCCAGATCCGGGGCAACGCACAGGCCGTGCGCAACGCCCAGGACGGCATTTCGATGC
>QEVS01000002.1 GCA_003577245.1 bacterium
GCCGCGTCGGCCGGCTGTGCCGATCCCAGCAGCCATCGCAACGGGCGTGCTCATGACCAGGGCGCAGGGCGCCCCAGCCACAAGCAGCGTGATCGCTCGGGTGCGCCACTCTGATCCGTCCGCACCAAGGAGTTGCGGTACCACCGCGACGGCAACGGCGGAGAGGAGCAGCGCGGGGCTGTAGATACGGCCAAAGCGCTCGATGAACCGCTGGGCGCGGCCCTTCTGATCCTGGGCCTCTTCAACCATATGGATGATCTTGGAGAGCGTGTTATCGGCGAAGGCGTGCGTAACCTCGATCTGGATCGCGCCCTGGCCATTCAGTGTGCCCGCGAATACCTGGTCGCCTTCCACTTTATCTACCGGGACACTCTCACCAGTGACCGCGGCTTCGTTGACGCTGGAGCGGCCCGTTCGAATAACGCCGTCCGTGGCGATGCCCTCGCCCGGCCTGACGACGAACACGTCTCCCGGCTGAAGTTCAGTTGCGGGGACGGGCACCTCCAGGCCGTCGCGCAGGACCCGCGCTTCCTTCGGAGCCAGGTCGAGCAACGAGCGAATCGCCGACCTGGTGCGCACGAATGTGATCGCTTCGACCGCCTCCGCGGCGCCGTAAAGAAAAACGAGGAAGGCGGCTTCCTCCCACGCCCCGAGCGCTGCTGCGCCCGCAGCTGCGCTTGCCATGAGGAACCTCTCGGAACCACCAGTAGCCTGCAGCTGGCATGGAGAGCAGGCAGAGGCCAATCGCGAACTCGTGTGCTACCGCGCCCGAACGGTCGAGGACGAAGGCCAGGACAAGTATGGCGCCGGATATCGCGGCGCCGACGAGGGGCGGGAACTGCCACCAGCGCCCGGCGAATGCCTTCTCCCCTCCATCCTTCTCATCGCGCGGCGGGGACGTTTCACGCCGGGATTCGACGACAGCGTTCTGTTGTTTCGAGCTCGCGGAGTCCTCTCGGGCGGTAGCCATGTGCTTGTCTCCTCAGTCTCTCGGCGCGTTGTCGAGCAGCTCGCCGCGGCGTCATTTCAGCATTGACTGAAATGATAGGGGACGGCTACGTTAGATGTCATGCCTGACTCTGACCTCTCAACGCAGTCCAAGTTCTTTCGCGGCCTCGCCGACTCGGCGCGGTTGAGTCTCTTGATGGCGCTGCGCGACGGGCCGCGTCCGGCTGGAGAGTTGGCAATGGTGTGCCGACTGAGTTCGTCAAACGCTTCCAATCACCTTCAGTGCCTTCTGGAGTGCGGCCTCGTTGCTGTCGAGGCCCAGGGGCGTCAGAACGTCTACGCGCTCGCCGACCCATCGATTACGGAGCTGCTTGAGGTGAGCCGCCGGATCGCCAACGGCCCCGCCGGATGGCTCATCGAGGCCTGTCGCAGCTATGGACCGCCGTCGCGGCGGAAACTTCGAGTAATGGCCGCCACGCCTCCCGGGCGCGTTAGCACGGCCGCATCTGCGCACATCCCAGCGGGGCGCTCGTGACAAGCAACGCAATGGAAATCGCCGCGAAGCGTCCAGCCGGCGCCCCTGGCGAGGTACCCGCCATCCGGACGCTCGGGCTGACGAAGTTGTACGGCGAGCGCCGGGGCGTGTTCGACCTCGACCTCGAAGTTCGACAGGGCGAGATCTTTGGCTTTCTTGGCCCAAACGGAGCGGGAAAGACCGTCACGATCCGGCTCCTGCTCGACCTGATCCGCCCGCAAAGCGGCCGTGCCGAAATCCTTGGGCTCGATTGCCGGCGGCAAGCGGTGGCGGTCCACCGGCTGGTCGGCTATCTGCCCGGCGAACTCGCTCTTGAGCCCAGGCTCACTGGCCGTCAGCTGCTGACCTACTTCGCGAACCTGCGTGGAGGCGTGGAGTGGTCCTTCGTGGAAGACCTCGCTGGACGGCTGGAACTGAACCTCGAACAACGCTTCGGGGAGTACTCACGCGGCAACAAGCAGAAGGTCGGGCTTGTGCAGGCGTTCATGCATCGACCACGGCTGCTCATCCTTGACGAACCGTCGGGCGGACTCGACCCCCTGCACCAGGAAACAGTAGCTGAGTTGGTGCGGGAAGCACGGGATGAGACGGGCAGCACGATCTTCTTCTCGTCGCACATCCTCAGCGAGGTCCAGTCGCTCTGCGAGCGCGTGGGGTTCATCCGTGAGGGTCGGCTGGTAGAGCTGGCTCCGGTGCACGAATTGCCAGGGATGAACACCTACAGGGTCACCGCCGAGCTTGGCAAGCCGATGCGACCTGAAACCATCGCCTCGATAGACGGAGTCACGAAAGTCCGGGTCGACGGGACGTCGGTGAGTTGCGCTGTGCGCGGCGATATGGCCCCGCTCATCGAGGCGCTCGCGCCACACCATCCGCACCGGCTCGTCAGCGAGGAGCCCGACCTGAGCGAGGCGTTCCTCCACCTCTACGGGGCAGCGGCCGAATCCGAGAGCGGAAGAAGCGCAACCACCAATCACCCAGCAAGGAGGAATTACCAATGAAATGCCCGAAAGACCAGACCGAAATGAGAGAACGAGAGCGCGACATGGGGGCCGGGGAGGTCGTCGTCATGGATGTCTGCTCGACATGCGGCGGCATCTGGCTCGACAAGGGAGAGTTGGAACGGCTCACGGTTTCTGAGACCCGCTACAACAGAGAACGGTACGGGGACAACGACGCCGATGACCAAGGCGGCGGACTGTTCGGTCGCCGCGGTGGTCGCCAGGGTCAGGGCCGACGCGGCGGCTTCCTCGGAGGCTTGTTCGGCGACGACGACTAGCGGGCTCCCAGAGGCGCAGTCGATCTGGGCGTGCCCGCAGGGATCCTTCAGCCCGGGAGCCGTGCAAGCGAAACGAAAAGCCTGATCAACAGTCGATAGATTCCGGAACGAACAGATGCCTACCGACCTACGCTTTCTCCTGAAGTATCGAATCCTGTTTCAAACCATGCTGATCGTTGCCGTCATAATTGTGGTCAAGGTCGCCCTGCATGCGGTCGACTGGGAGATCATCGCCATAAGTCCGCTCCACACGAGCATCGTGGCCGGCGGCATATTCATCCTCAGCATTTTTCTCGCCGGCATCCTGCCAGATTACAAGGAAGCCGAGAGACTGCCCTCGGAGTTCACCGCGACTATCGACAGCATGTTTGAGGATGTCATCGGAATCAAACGGAACTATGCGGAGTTCGACTCTGCCGGGTTCCGCGAAGCACTCACGTCGGCGCTAGAGGCATTCAGGAACGACATCGTCCACAACGAACGTAAAGCATATTCCGAGATTCATGAGATCAGGGATGCGCTGGTGGAGATGGAGAAGGCGAAAGTTCCACCGAATTTTATTGTCAAACTGAAGCAGGAACAGGGCACACTCATAAAAATCCTCCTGCGGTTATACTACATCCAGCGAATCAACTTCATTCCGTCCGCGTATTACCTGGTCGTCTCCACAGCGGTCCTGGTTGTCGGGATCCTGCTCCTAACGGAGATGAAGCCATTTGGCCCATCGGCTGTCGCGCTCGGCCTCGTGGCGTTCATCTTTGTCTACCTCATAAAGCTGATAGGCGTTGCCAATACGCCTTTCCGCTCCGAAGGTTCGACACGAGACGACGTCAGCCTGTTCCTGATTGAAGAAGCGCTAGAGCATCTCACCGAGGAAGAGTTACGAGAACGCAGAGACGAAGACCACGACGAAGAGTTCTACCGCCGCCTGAAGGAACGCAGCCGATGAGCACTGCTACGCCGTCACGGCGCCGATCTAAGCAAGAAAGGCATGCGAGATGTTCAGATCGATCGCCCTTGCGACGTTCCGTAGTCAGCGCTGGCCCACCCTCGCCTGGGGGCTGGCGCTCGCCATTTTCGCCGTGTTCAGCATGTGGACGAACTGGCGGAATGAGTACCCATCCGACGAAGCGAGGCAGCTGTTGGCTGAGCAGGTAGACTCCGGCGGGTTAAGGTTCGCGCAGGTCCTCTTCGGCCAGCCGGAGCGCGTCGATGAGTTCCGCGGTCACCTTGAGTGGCGAGGGCTCGGGCTTCACCCGCTGCTGCTCGGACTGTTCATGGTCATCTCGGCCACGGCCGTCAGCCGCGGAGCGGAGGAGCGGGGCGAGCTCGACCTCGTCCTGGCGGGTCCCCGCCGTCGCTCGCGCATCTTCCTCGAGCAGGCTGCCGGCCTCGGGCTGGCACTGCTGACCTTATGTTTCCTCGTCTGGCTGGCTGTCCTGGTGTCGGGACCGGCCGCTGGAGAGCCGATCCCTCCAGCCGGCCGAGCGCTCCTCTCGGTCCTCAACCTAGCCCTCGCGGCGGCCCTCTTTATGGCTCTCGCCTTGCTCGTCGCTCAGTTTGCTCGCTCCCGCCGCGCGGCCGGGTCTGTCGCGGGTGCCATCCTCGTGGCATCGTTCCTTTGGGCGAACCTCGGCCTTGTCGCGACATCGCTCGGAGGGTGGCGCTGGCTCTCGCCCCTGTACCTTTACAGTCGCAGCACGCCGCTGGCGGATGGAGATGTCTCGGTCTCGGCGCTCGGTCTCACCGCCTTACTGACCGCCGCTGCCCTCGCCTCTGCTGGCTGGCTCTTCGCCAGACGAGACGCCGGCGCGGTCGTGCGGATCCCGTTTCCGGGTTTCGCAGAAGCGGCCTCAGAACGGGCCGGGAGCGTCTCGCATCGTACGTGGTTGCTGGGCGGGAGCGTCCAGCGGGGCTTACGGGAGGCCCTCGGGCCCACACTCCTCTGGGGAGTGGGATCCGCCTTGTTTGCCGCGCTCTTCACCACGACGACACCGTCGATTCGAAGGGGGTTCGACGATCTATCGGAGACCCGGGAGGCGGTCCAGCGGCTCGAATTCGACCTGACGTCCCATGCCGGCATCCTCAGCGCTCTGCTTTTCCTCGTCCTGCCGTTGCTTCTCAGCCTGTTTGCGGCGGCGCAGGCCGCGTCGATGGCCAGTCAGGAGCAGTCCGGCCGCCTTGAACTTGAACTCGCTTATCCCTTGAGGCGCCACTGGTACTTCCTCCAGCGCTCGATCGCGTTGCTCATTGCCATAGCGCTTGCCGCGGCTTTCGCGGGGGGCGCGTTCCTCGCCACCGCCGCCTCTATGGACCTGGACCTCGATTGGCGAAAGGCAGTTATTGCATGCTTGTTGTTGCCGTTACCGGCCTCGATCGTCGCGGCCTTCGGCTATGCTCTGACGGGCTGGCGGCCGCGGTTCGTGGCTGCGGGCGTGGCCGCGGCGCTGGGCGCGTCCTTCCTTTTCGACCTGCTCGCACCGGCTCTCGATCTGCCGGCGGCTGTGCAAAAGGTCTCGGTCTTCCAGCTCTACGGGCAACCGCTCCTGGATGGGATTCTCTGGGCCGATCTGGCGGTGATGGTGGGCCTCGTTCTGGTCTTCCTGGCAGCAGGGTCAATGGGTTTCGCGCGCAGGGACATCCTCAAATGAGCCGTAGGCGAAGTGGCAACGCCCAGGGGAGGCGATGATGTTGGCGTTCCTCGCGATCGAGATACACATCGACCCCACGATGACTGAACTCGGGCCATTCACCTTGGCGTGGCATGGGTTTTTCACTGCCGTAGGCATCGTCGCCGGCGTGTGGCTCGCCGTCCGAATGGCGAGGTCGAGAGGGCTCGATCCAAACGTCGCCCAGGAGATCGCGCTTGTCGGCGTACCCAGCGCTATCCTCGGTGCTCGGCTCTTCTACGTCGCGGAGCACTGGGATCGATTCTCAGACGACCCTTTGAGGATCCTCACGGGAATCACCGAAGGCGGCATCACGCTGTATGGCGGTCTCATCGGCGGCGTACTCGGCGGACTGGCCTATGGCCTCTATCGTCGGTTGCCAATCCTCCCGTTTCTCGACGCCGCCGCGCCGGGGATGATCCTCGGCCAGGCGATTGGGCGCGTCGGTGACCTCATCAATGGGGAGCACCGCGGGACACCAAGCGACCTGCCGTGGGCAGTCCGCTACACCCACCCGAACACTCTCGGTGACCCCGGCGTCTCGGTGCATCCCACCGCTGGCGGGTACGAACTCCTCGGAGACCTCGCAATACTCGTGATCCTCCTATTCGTGGTGGTTCGAGTCGCCCGGCGCCCGGGATGGGTCTTCTTCTGGTACGCGCTTCTGTACGCAGGTATGCGCGCTTCTCTCTCTCGCTTTCGTCTCGACGAAACCGGTGCACTGGGCCTGTCGATCCCGCAGCTCATCGGCATAGGTGTAGTTGTCGCCACGCTTGCCCTTGGCCTGTTTTTACTTACTCGTCGTGGACGCGTGTCACCCGCCGGTATGGACGACGCAGACATCGAGCAGCCCGCCGGCGATTCATCGCTATGACAGCGCGGCAAGGAGTATCCGATGAAGGTAAGTAACGCCATGCGCGCCGATGTCTCGCAGCTGTTTTGGCCTGTGACTGTTGCTGCGATCGTCGTTGGCGCTGACCGCATTCTTAAGCAGCTCACGCCGATGCTTCTGGAGCGGGGGACGGCATGGCCGGGCGAGGACTGGCCCCTCAGAATTGTTCACGTCATAAACACGGGCGCCGCCTTTGGCACGCTGAAAGGCCAAACCGATCTGCTTACCATCGTAAGCGCCCTCGGGATCATCCTCTTTTCCTACCTTCTTTTCCGCTCCCAGTCAGGAACGACACACCGACTTGGCCTGTCTCTCGCCCTCGGCGGGGCTACCGCAAATTTCATCGATCGCGCGAGCTCCGGCGAAGTCATCGACTCGATTAAGGTCGATTACTGGCCGGCCTTCAACCTCGCTGACGTCGCCCTAACGGTGGGTATCGGGCTGATGGTATGGAGCGCCATGCGCGACCACGACCCGGAGCCCGAGCGCGAAGTCGAGCGGCTCGAAGGACGGGGCGACCGTTAGTGCAACGCACCCGGTTAGAGCCCGCCATAGCGACGGCTGGCGTGCCGATCGATCCCGGAACCGTAGTTAGGAAGGAAGGCCACTGGCATGGAATGGATCGCTTCTCCCGAGATCTGGATAGCCCTAGTCACGCTCACCGCTCTCGAAATCGTGCTTGGGGTCGACAACGTCATCTTCATCTCCATCCTCTCGGGGAAATTGCCTGCCGATCAGCAGAAGCGAGCGCGCACGCTGGGGCTTGCACTCGCCATGGGGACCCGCATCCTTTTGCTCCTGTCCATCGCCTGGATCATCAAGCTGACGGAGCCCATCTTCGAAATATTCGACGAAGAGTTCTCTGGACGGGACATCATCTTGTTGCTTGGAGGAGCCTTCCTCCTTGCGAAGAGTACGTTCGAGATTCACGAGAAGCTCGAGGGAGCAGAGGGTCACTCGAGCGCGCGAGTGGCCCCAAGCTTCGCCTCCGTCATCGCCCAGATCCTGATTCTGGACGTCGTTTTTTCTCTCGACTCCGTTATCACGGCCGTCGGGACGGTGGATGAGGTAGGGGTGATGATCGCCGCGGTGATCGTCGCGGTAGGGGTCATGCTCGTTGCCGCCGGCGCGATCTCCGGTTTCGTTGATCGCCATCCGACTGTGAAGATGCTCGCTCTGAGCTTTCTTTTGCTGATCGGCATGTCGCTCATCGCGGAAGGATTCGACCAGCACATCCCCAAGGGTTACATCTACTTTGCGATGGCTTTTTCGGTCTTCGTGGAAATGCTCAACCTGCGCCTCCACGGTCGGAAGAGCGGTGAGCCCGTTCACCTGCGTGCCGGATACACGGAACCGCCAGGGTCGGAGGCGGAGCGGCGCCCACCGAATTGAGTGCCGCTGAGGACGTCCGTTCTGAGACCGATCGGTGCGCGCTTCGAGCATGATTGAGAAAGACGGCGGCGGCACCTCCAGACGACGCCGAAGGAGAGTCCGATGACCTACGTGATTACGTCCCCCTGTATCGACGTGAAGGACCAGTCCTGCGTGGAAGTCTGCCCCGTCGACTGCATCCACTTCGACGAAACCCTCGACAAGATGCTCTACATCGACCCCGATGAATGCATCGACTGCGGCGCGTGCGAGCCTGCCTGCCCCGTGAGCGCGATCTTCGCCGAAGGCGATGTGCCCGAGCCCGAGCGGGAGTTCACGAAGATCAACGCGCTGTGGTTCGAGGACCAGGATGCGGCGCGGCGTGCGGTCGAGGAGTTCCGCGCTCGCGCGGCGCCCGGCAAGTAAGTACGGGCAGACCGGCCAGCGTCAGCCGGCGCCTGCCTTCGGCCGGTCGCCGCCTCGCTACGCGTAGGAGTGCAGGCCCGTGATCCAGAAGTTCACGGCGACCATGTTGAACACCATGCTGCCGAAGGCGATGACAAGCATCCAGGAAGCCCGGCGGCCGCGCCACTTCCGGAGGCCCTGCATGTGCATGTATTCGACGAGCACTAGCCACGTTAGCGGCGGTGGCGTCTCCTTCGGGTCCCAGCCCCAGCGCCTCCATGCGCCGTGACGGACAGTGAACCCGAGGCCCCGGACCGTAGCGCGGATGCGCTTGGCTGGCCCCTTCGGGATGTGAGTGGGGGGTGGGGACCCGCATCAGCTGGCGAGGCTGACGCGCCGATTGCTATTCCTGAGGAACGTCCGCGCGTTGCAGAATCTCCTCGGCTTCCTCGGGCGGTATCTCGCCCGGCACGTGCGTGCTTTCGGGCCGCCGGACCAGGAGCGAGGCAGCAACGGCGATGCTCAAGATGCCAATGATGACCGCCAGACTGACGAGTGGTGCTACGTGGTAGATGTCGACGAGCATCATCTTGGCTCCCACGAATACCAGCACGGCGGCGAGGGCGGGCTTCAGGTAGCGCAGGTCGGAAAGGAAGCCGCTAAGGACGAAATAGAGCGCCCGCAACCCGAGGATCGCAAAGACATTCGAAGTGAAGACGATGAACGGGTCGCGGGTTATGGCGAAGATCGCCGGAACGGAGTCGACGGCGAAGATGAGGTCGGTGCTCTCGATGAGCAGCAAGACGAGGAAGAGCGGCGTCACGAAGAGGACGCCGCTGCGGCGGGTGAAGAACTGCTGGCCCTCGTAGCCCTCGGTCGTCTGGAAAAAGTGACGCGTGAGCCGGATGAGCTTGCTCTTCTCGAGCGATGGGGCCTCTTCATTGTGCTTTAGGAAGCGAAGCCCGGTGATGATGAGGAATGCGCCGAAGACGTAGATGATCAGGTGCACAGCTTCGAGGAGGGCGGCGCCGACGAGGATGAGAGCGCCGCGCATAACGAGGGCGCCAAGTATGCCCCAGAAGAGCACACGGTGCTGATATTCGGCTGGCACGGCGAACGTCGAGAAGATCAGCAGGAAAATAAAGACGTTGTCGACGCTGAGCGACTTCTCGATGACGTAGCCGGTGGTCCATTGGAGGCCGGCTTCGGAGCCCATGAAGATGTAACACCGACGTTGAAGCAGATCGCCAGGGCGATCCAGACGCAGCTCCAGATGGCCGCCTCTTTGCGGCTGACGGCATGGGCGTGGCGATGGAAGACGCCCAGATCGAGCGTAAGCATCGCGGCGACGAAGGCGAGGAAGAGGATCCAGGGGGCGAGATCTCCAAGCACGTGGGTACAGCTCCAATGGCGGTCAGACGGCCACATGCGCTGCATGTAGCTGCCAAGGTCTGACCACGCGAGCTGTCTCGCTTATCCCACGCCGGCAAGCACCGTCAGTGCTCACCTATTGACGACGTGGGAACGCCTCGAAAAATCGAAGCGCAGGCTACTCCCCTTGATGTGTCCAACCGTAGCGTCCGGAGGCGGAGGAACGCAAGGCATCGCGCGTGCTACTGTCCCGCGTCGCGTCGCGACGGGACGGAGCATGCGGACCTCCGGGCGCGCTCGTGCGCGGAACGAGCTGCGAGAGCGGATCGGCTTCTCGATCCGGGACCACGCTCTGAGACCTTCGGCGGAGACGCAACACGCGCCGGTGGTTCCGCTTGGACGTGATCGATTGGGCGATTTCGTCCCAGGCGCTGACGACGTCTGCCTCAAACGGTTCACCGCGCTCATCGTCCAGATCTTGCTGCGCGATGTCGTCTTTTCGCTCGACAGTGACTACGGCTGCTGGGATGGTAGACCAGGTTGTGTGATGTTCGAGGCTGTCAGCGTCAGCCGGCGCCTGCCTCCAGCCAATCGTCGCCTCACTACGCGTAGGAGTGCAGGCCCGTGATCCAGAAGTTCACCGCGACCATGTTGAACACGATGCTGCCGAAGGCGATGACAAGCATCCAGGAAGCCCGGCGCCCGCGCCACTTCCGGAGGCCCTGCATGTGCATGTATTCCACTAGCATTAGCCACGTTAGCAGCGATGCCGTCTCCTTCGGGTCCCAGCCCCAGTAGCGCCCCCATGCGCTATTTGCCCAGTACGCGCCGAGAGCGACTCCCAAAGTCAGCAAGGGAAGCGCGAGGATCGCGGCGTGGTGCGCGATGCGGAGCGCCTTCTCCGCCGGAGGCAGGCCGGGAAACTGTGGCACGTACGACTTCACCAGGTAGACCGCAGAGGCCGCGCTCGCGGTAGTGATCATTCCGTAGGAGAGCGTCATCGTCGCAACGTGCACGGTCAACAGCCGATTCGCCTGGAGAGCCGGGATGAGCGGTCGGATTGCGGGGTCGAAGTAGCGCTCAGAGGCAAGGAGTCCCGCGAGCACGACCACGGCGATCACCAGGGGGATGGTTGGTTCTCGGTAGCGCTGCCCGAACCAGCCGCCGAAGAGCGTCATCGCGAACCCCATGGCCAAAAAGTAGCCCCACATACTCGCCATAGGCGGCGCCTGAGCGGCAATGGTGCGCATGATCAGGCTCGCGAGGAATGCGCTGGCTGCAAGCCAGAGCAACGTCATCCCCAGTGAAAATGGCCGCGCCAGATAACGGGGCTCTGTTCCTGCCGGCACTAAGAACGAGGCTCCCGTCGTGGTCATGGCGGACGCGCGACCCACGCGCCAGCGTATCGAGGCTAGGAAGACGGCTGCCGCTCCGGCCAGGCTGATCAGCCCAACCCAGAAGCTGAAGTACCAGTATTCAGACACGGCCCACCCTCAACGGTTCTCGCATCGCCAGGAGACATGAGGCGCGCGAGTGTCCAACGGCAATCAGCATGTGGCCATCGACTCCGAACTCCGGGCAGGTGCTACCTACTATGTCCGCTGTAGTAGCCATACTGTAGGGTCCAAGCACCATTGCGGCAAACCCTTGACGAGCGTCAGCGTCGATGGCATGAGAGCTTCGCGGGCCGAGGTGGGCTTCGCCGGACCACCGACGCCGACCTGGACAAGCACAGACACGCCCGGCGCCGCTCGCTGGGCCGGGGCGCGAAGACGAGGGAGGGTATCGCGAGAAGAGCAGCAAAAAGACGATGGTCTATTGGCTAATGGATTGGGCGCTGTTGGCAGGCCAGACCGCGCTAAGCAGCGCTCGGTTGATCTCTCACGAGGCGATGCCCGCGACCCCATAGGGGGCCATCCGGCCCGCCGGTGCCATCGCGATCCGCCAGTGTCAGTGGCCGCCAGATCGGGGATGTTTTTCGGGCGGACGGTGCCCGACAGCCCTCGCAGTTCATCCAGGCTCACCTTGACGCCGCCAGTACGGCCGTTACGGAGCCAGTGGGAACCGGAGCCTGCATGAGCCGAAGCAACCGCGCCGCGCGCACGCCGTTCGCGATCACCACCACCTCGGCAACCTCATGGGCGGCGACGACCGCGGCCAGTCCGAGGACGCCGAACGCTGCGAGCGGCACAAGGACGATAAGGATAGCGGCGGAGAGGAAGAGATTTTGATACATGATGCGCACCGATCGGCGTGCGTGATCCACGGCCTGCGGCAGGTGTCGGAGGTCTTCGCCCATTAGGGCCACGTCCGCCGTCTCGATAGCTACGTCCGTCCCCATCGCACCCATGGCGATGCCAACATCGGCCGTCGCCAGTGCCGGGGCGTCGTTGATACCGTCGCCTACCATAGCCACTGCGCCCCTCCGCTGGAGCTGCCTGACAAGCTCAGCTTTATCTTCGGGACGGAGTTCCGCATGCACCTGGTCAATGCCCGCCTGCTTGGCGAGCGCCATTGCCGTGGCCCGGTTATCGCCGCTGAGCATGGCGAGGTCGAGACCCATTCTGCGGAGGCCGGCTACGGCTGCAGCTGCTTCCGGGCGGAGCTCGTCGCGAACCGCGATAAGGCCAAGCAGTTCGTGATCAACTTCGACAAGGACTACTGTCGCGCCCCCGGCTTGTGCGTCCGCTACGTGCGCCGCGAGCGGCCCTGGCTCGACGAACCCCGGCCGCCCAAGTCGCACGCTCCTGCCATCGAGCGCCCCGATGACTCCGTTGCCCACCACGGCGCAGACATCAGTGGCGTCTGCAATGTTCCCGCCCGCCGCCTCGACGATGGCCCTCGCGAGAGGATGTTCGCTGCGAGACTCGACGGAGGCGGCTGCGCGGACCAGCTCGGTTTCGGAGCGACCTGGTGCAGGCAACACGAGGATCACCCGCGGGCGCCCGCGGGTGAGCGTGCCCGTCTTATCGAGCGCTACCACCTTCACCCTGCCCAACGTCTCCAGTGCGAGTCCGCCCTTTATTAGGACGCCGCTGCGAGAGGCCGCGCCGATCGCGGCAAACACCGCCACCGGTACAGAGATGGCGAGCGCGCAGGGAGCGGCCGCCACCAGCACGACCAGTGAACGTTCGATCCAGACGCCGGGGTCACCGGCGAGACTCCCAATCAGTGCGATGGCAATCGCGAGCACGATAACGCCGGGGACGAGCGGCCGGGCGAACCGGTCGGCGATGCGTTGCCCCTGGCCCTTGCGCTCCTGGGCCTCTTCGACGATGTGGACGACGCGAGCGAGCGAGTTCTCGGTGCTCCTCGCCGTCACCTCCACGTCGACCGTGCCGGTGCCGTTGATCGACCCGGCGAAAACCGCGTCGCCCGGCCCCGCTTCGACCGGCACGGACTCTCCCGTGACCGGCGAGGTGTCGACCGCGGTGCGGCCGTTCCGGATGACACCGTCGGTTGGGACGCGCTCCCCAGCCCGGATGAGCATCACGTCGCCGGGCGCAAGATCGCTTACGCCAACCTGGCGCTCCGTCCCGTCCCTCAAGACAGTTGCAGTGTCGGGAACGATCGAAAGAAGGGCGCGGAGGCTGCGTCGGGCGCGGGCGAGCGCGAAGGCTTCCAGCGCCTCCGAGATCGAGAACAGGAACGCGAGTGATGCGGCCTCCCCAACCTCGCCCAGTATCACGGCACCGGCCGCTGCAACCGCCATCAGCGTGCCAATGTTGATGCGCCGGCGTAGGAGGTTTCGGACCGCCTCCGGGACGAAGGTCCAGCCGCCCACAACCAGCGCGAGCATGTAGCTCCCAAGCTGCACCGGCCCGGCGCCAAAGCGGCCCGCGACGAACCCGGCGATGAGCAGGATGCCCGCGATCGCGGCTGCCCGGAGCTCCGGCATATCGATCAGCCGGACCGCCTCCGGTTCGTGTTCGTCCACCGCCGCCGCGCAGCAGTCGTCGGTCATCTCAGGGACTTCCCCGCGCTCCACGCAGCGTCGTCATCCTCCATGAGCGAGTTCATCGCCGGGTTGGCGCAGGCCCCAATCCGCTCGGCCAGTTCCCCCGCCAGTGCTGCATTCCTTTCAAGCAGCGAGCTGACTCCGCCGGCCAGGCGGTAGTACACGGTCCGCCACTCCTGCCGCGATTCGATGAGACCGCACTCTCGAAGGCAGGCGAGGTGTCGGCTGGCGTTGCTGGGAGAGAGGCCAGTGCACGTTGCGACCTCTCCGGATGTCTGCTCGCCCTGCTGCAAGCGCGTGAGGATCGCGAGCCGCGAAGGGTCCCCGAGGCCGCGATAGAACTTGGTCAGGACGCCAGGGTCAAGGGCGGGTGTTATCATTTGCGTCACGATGAAAATGATAACACGCTGGCCCTCGTTCGGTCAGCAGCCTCAGCGACTGATCGGACATCGCTCCACTCATTCGACCGCTGCCCCGAGAGTCTCCGTCTCGCGGCGCTGCTTCCAGGCTGAAGAGCGAGGTCGTACGCTCGTGACGGTGAACCCCGGTGATCCTACTGACGATGTAGATGAGCGTCCTCAACGGCGGCGTGAGTACAGCGGAGCCAACTCCACTCTCGGCGTCGCTGTCCTTATCATTCTCGTGGTCGGGCTCGCCATCTGGTGGTTCCAGTTCCGAGAGGCCGACGGCAGCGCGTCGAGCGACGGCTACGGTGTCGTCGCGCTGTCCGACGGCCTCAACCCGACGGATCGCCCGCCGTCGGCCGAAGCAGGCCGCGCGGCCCCGGACTTCGTCCTTGCGGCGGTCGTTGGGGGCGAGGAGCGGCTGTCGGACTACCGTGGGAAGTGGGTGCTCATCAACTTCTGGGCGTCTTGGTGCGGTCCCTGTCGTCAGGAGACGCCCGATCTACAACGGCTCCAGGACCGCAGGCTGGAGAGGCTGGTGGTCCTTGGTGTGAACCAGCAGGAGCCGCTGGAGACGGCAGCCGAGTTCGTCGACGAGTACGACCTCACTTATCCGCTGGCGCTCGATTCATCAGGGGAGGTGTCCGCGGCGTACCGTATTCGCCGGAGCCTCCCCGTGTCCATCCTGGTCGACCCAACGGGCCTCATCAGGGAGATCCACATCGGGCGCTTCAAGGAGGAGGACCTGTTCGCACTCGAGACGGAGTACCTTGACTAATGGCTGCTCGAGAAACAACCAGCGCACCGAGACTGCAAGGCGGCAGCTTCGATCCCTTTCGCGTTGTGTGGACGTTGCTGTGCAACGTGAAGTTCGCGCTGCTTCTTGTTGGATTCGCGGGGTTCGCCTGCGTGCTCGGAGTACTGCTGCCGCAGGTACCAACCCCCATGCGCGGCAACCCGGCGGCCAGGAGCGCGTGGCTGGAGTTGCAGCGGCAACAATACGGGCCGTTCACCACCCTCTTGGACCGTTTCGACTTGTTCGACGTCTTTTACGCGCCCTGGTTCTACGGGCTTTGGGCCTTGATTGTCGTCGCAGTGACGGTTTGCACCGTGAGCCGCTTCCGTCCAACTGCCCGGGCGGTGCACCATCCACAAAGAGTCGTCCCCGACCGCTACTTCGATACAGCGCACCACCGGGCGGACTTCTCGCATCGCGGTGGCGCCGAGGCGGTGGAGAGGGCGCTACGCAGGCGTCGCTATTCAGTGGAACGCACCAAGACCGAAGCTGATGTCACATACCTGTTCGCCGAGCGCTACCCGTGGGCCACCTACGGGACGTTTCTCAGTCACCTCGCTCTTCTGATGCTCCTGATTGGCGGCCTGTTCACCGTCTTCGCGGGCTTCGCCCGCGTCATGGTCATTGCCGAGACGGCGGGTGCCGCGCCAGTGTTCGATCGGCCGGGCCCGAACCAGATGTTCATCGAGGTGATGGACGCCTACCGCGGCCTGGACGATCAGGGAAACATCGTCGACTACCACAGCATGATCGAGGTTCGCCGCGGCACGGAGGTGATTTCCTGCAAGACGACAGTCAACGACCCCTGCCGCGCGTTTGGATATCGAATCCACCAGGCGGCCTGGTTTAACGACCTCGCCAAGATCCGCATCATTGCACCGGACGGTCGCATCGCTTTTGACCAACCTCTCGACTTCAACAACGAGACCACAACGGTGCCCTACATGGCGTTCACTGACCTCGCCGGGAACGTGCAGTACGACGGACCGCTGCCCCAACTCGCGACGGACGGGGGCCTGACGGACGGACGGGAGGATGATTTCGCGCTCTCGGTGCTCGGGACGCTGCCGGACCGCGATAGGTCCGGAACGGAACGACGCGACTACCTCGTCGGGTGGCGTATCGTCGAGGGTGAGTTGCGGGTGGTCGTGTCGGGTCCGGATCTCGCGCCCCGGGATCTCAAACCCGCTGAAGAAGTAGTTGTAGCCACCGGCAGACTTCGTTATGCGGGTGCCGCAATCATTCCCGCGATCCAGATCGACGACATGCCTGGTGCGCCTGACGGTGCCACCGTGCAGATGGTCCAGTCTTCGAGAGGCACGGCACTAATCATCTCCGGCGTGGACGACGACAACGTTGAGCTCGCGGCCGGTGCGGAGTATGTCTCCAAAGACGGCTACATCTACCGTTTTGAGCGCCCGGTTGAGGCCTCCGGCCTAGACGTTCGACGTGACCCGGGAGATGTCTTCATCTGGGTCGCCGTCGCCATGGCGCTGGTCGGGTTGGGGATTACCTTTTACGTCCCCCGCCGGCGCCTCTGGGTGAAGGTAGCGGGTGACCGCACCTACTTCGCTGGGATCGCCGAGAGGACCACACGTCTCGGTCCGGAGCTGCGCCTCATGGGCCGCGAGCTCGGTTCGCCGGATGCTCTCCGGCCTGAAGACCTCGAGTAGCGATATCGTGGTCGTTCCAGTCAACTACTACTTCAGCAGTAGTTGACTGGGCGGGCGATTTCCAGAGTCGCCGCGGGGAGTAACCGGTGGTCTGGCTTCGCTACTTCGCGGCTGTAGGCTTCATCCTGGGCGTTGTCATCCTCGCACTCGCCGTGATGAGTCGGCAATCGCAAGAAGCGGTCGAGACGCCCGACTTCATCGCGGTCGCGGAGACTCCACGAGCGCTACCGTCGAGGACTGCCGCACCGAGCGTGTTGTCGACACTGTTCCTCCTGACTCATCGCCCTCGACCGGGGGAACGCCGCACGCGGACGAGATAGCGGCTGACCGGAAGGACCCCGGTGGCCCGCGATGAGCACTTTTCAAGGGCTGTCCCTTGCGTCAGGAGAGCGCCGAAGGGGGGAGGACTGGCTGAGCTTCGTGGGCAGTAGTAGTCCGTGTCCATGTGGGCCCAGAAGTCCCGAGGAGTCTGCCCAAGTGGCCATTTCGAGCTGAGGGCGCGGAGCGGAATCTGGAAGGCAAGGAACCGTCACGGAGGTGACACATGAGCACACGTTGGGTACGCATCACTCTCGTCGCGCTGGCTGTCGCGGTCGTCGGTCTGGCTTCGGCCTTGGCCGTGGTCGTGGCAGGGGACGACGACGGCGGCTCCAGCAGCGGCAACCCCCAGACCGCAAACGGCAACGGTTGGAACTACGGCATGATGAACCCGGGCTGGATGATGGGCCCGGACGGGATGCACTCCTACATGCACGCCGCGCTTTCGGACGACGACTACTCGGCCATGGTCCGTTACATGCAGTGGGCAAGTGCTGGCTCCCAGGGGACAGATCCCGTTGATGACGCGACGGCCCACCGCATCTGGGACGACATGATGGGCTCCGGCTGGATGATGATGGGCTCCGGCATGATGATGAGTCAGGATCAGATGCGCTCTTACATGGGCGGGATCCTCTCCGATGGGGACTTCGACCTCATGTACGACCACATGCAGTGGCGCTGGTCGGGTTCGAACGGCGCCGACCCCCTGGACGACGCGACGGCCCACCGCACCTGGGACAAGATGATGGTCGGCATGAACGCCGGGCAGTGGAGCATGTGGGACGATTGGGGCAGCTGCTGGGACTGACCGCACGAAAGCGAGGAACCGCGATTGACGTACGTCATCACCTCCGCCTGCATCGACGTCAAGGATCAATCCTGTGTCGAGGTGTGCCCCGTTGATTGCATCCACTTCGACGAGAGCCTCGATGCGATGCTCTACATCAACCCGGATGAGTGCATCGACTGCGGCGCCTGCGAACCCGCTTGCCCGGTGAGCGCCATCTTCGCCGAAGCCGACGTACCGGAGTCCGAGCTGGAGTTCACACGGATCAACGCGCTCTGGTTCGAGGATGCGACGGCAGCCCGGCGGCTCGTTGAAGCATTCCGTCAGCCGGGCGCTGGGGCGACGGCGACAAAGGGGGCGTCCGCATGAGCGCACCGGCGGTGCAGTTCGAAGCGAGTCTTCCGGCCAGGGTCGCCGTGGCAACCGAGGGTTTCGGGACCGAGGTCGGCGTAGCCCAGCAGGGATGGTGGGACGACGACCACGACGGCTGGGGATGGGGAGGCTGGCTGGCAATGATGGGGTTCATAGTGGTCTTCTGGGTTGTCGTCGCCATACTCGTTGTGTGGGCAGTCCGGTCCCTGGGCGGCGGCCGTCCGTCGCGAAGTCAGCCTGAGCCCCCGCGGTCGCCGCTCGACATCGCCCGCGAGCGCTACGCTCGGGGCGAGATCAATGACGAGGAGTTCGAGCGCATCAAGGCCGGGCTCCAGCGCTAGACAGGCCCGCACAATCGGCCGCCCGGCCACGTCGCGTGGCTACCGCTCAGGCCTCCGCACGTCCCCCGGGAAAACACGCGACACCGGTATTTCCGCTTGTACTCGGCCCTTCTCCGCGCGGTTCCTGAGGGCTGCTGCGCAGGCAGCCCTGCGTCTGGGGAACGGCAACACAACGATAACAGAGCTTCTCCAGAGTCCCATGCGCGGGACCGCGACGCCCCTCGCGCCCAGTTGGACATTGGAGAGTTTGTCGTGACAGATGATGCACCCGGCACTCCTACTGGAAGCCGCATGCGCCGGCGCCAATTCCTCACGCTTGCTGGAGGCGGAGCAAGCCCCCTTTCCCGCAGGGCCGCTTGGCCTCGGCCGCCTGGGAATAGCAGAGGCACGCGACGGGAAGGACGATGAACCGGGCAACGGGCGTCCTGGGCAGGGCGGGCGAAGCTGGCGGGCGGGCGACCACCACATCCATTCCGAGTACAGCGGCGACTTCGATACGAGCACCAATCCGCCCACGTTCAGCAAGGGCACCGACGCGGTTTATCCGATCGTCACGAACGCCATCATGGCGAAGCATTTCGGGCTCAAGTGGGTGATGTGCACGGATCATGGCGGGCCGACGCACTCGAAGGTGAACCTCGAGCAGGCCTATCCCGACCTCCTGATTTCGCGCTCCCTTGTGCCAGACGTCCTGCAGTTCTGGGGCATGGAGTTCGACGCCCCGCAGATGGACCACCACACGCTCATGATTCCCCGCCACGACGGTGAGGCGCAGCAACTTTTCGCCCTCGAGAGCGGCTTTTCGAAGCGGGACCCGTTCCCGGTCGATCCGAGCTACGACACCGAAGCGAAAATGATCGAGTTTCTCAACGCGGCCAAGGCCATGCCGCAGAAGCCGCTCGTGATCGCCCACCATGCCGCACGGTCGGCAACGGGACTGGGCGTGTACGGGCAGGACACGCCGCGCGAGTTCCGCAATAATCACAACGCCGCGCCCGACGTCTACATCGGATTCGAGGGGTCGCCGGGCCACCAGGCGGGGCCGCTGGTCGGCGGTGCCCGCGGCGCATATGGCAACTTCCACACGATGGGCGGGTACGACCAGATGACTGCCCGCGTCGGTGGGCTCTGGGATTCGCTCCTCGGCGAAGGTCGGAAATGGTGGATTACCGCCACGTCCGATTCGCACGTGCACTGGACACGCGGCGGCAGCGATTTCTGGCCTGGCGAGTACTCGAAGACCTATGTACTCGCGAGCCAGGACTATGGAGACGTGATGGACGGCCTCCGCCATGGCCGGATCTGGGTGACCACGGGCGACCTCATCGCCGGTCTCGATCTCGTGGTGAAGGGCCCCGGCGGTCAGGCGGCGATGGGCGAAACGCTGGACGTGCGCGGCAACGGCAAGCGGGAAATCGAGGTCGAGATTAGCTTCACTCCGCTCCAAGGTCCCAACTCCAACGGGGATATCCCGTTCGTCAGCCGGGTCGACCTGATCGTCGGGCAGATTATTGGACCTGCCGCCGATCCGAATACCGACACGAACCCTACGACGCAGGTGATCGCCAGGTTCGGCCCGAACCAGTGGAAGAAGTCGGGTGACCGGTTCGTGGTGCGATACCCCCTTCAAAACATGCAGGGAAGGTTCTATGTCCGGGTTCGAGGGACAAACACCAGCGAGGACGAGCCGCTCGTTGACGGAGCCGAAAGCCCATGGACCGATTTCTGGTTCTATTCGAATCCGGTCTTCGTCAACATGGGTTAGGAACGAATCCAGGCCCTGGTGGTGGCCGGGAAGCCCGAGTCACCGGTCGCGGGCCGGCCCCTCGCTGCCCGCGACCGGCAGCCGTACTGCACGGCCGATTGGTCCGGCAAAGCAGTTCGCTGACCCCGGCAGGCAGGGCTGGCCCAGAGCGCGCTCGATGTCTCCCGTCTCGACCTGGAGGGTGACGTGGTCGATGTCGAACCGCTCAGTCAGGGTGCGGTGGAGGTCGACCAGCACCTGCTGGCGGTCGGCGCGCTCCGCCACGTCGACATGGCCGCTGAGGGCGACAAAGCCGCTGGTCACCGACCAGATGTGAAGGTCGTGCACTGACTGGACATCGGGCACACCAGCCATTGCTTCGGCCACCTCATCGAACTCCATGCCGCGGGGGGTGCCCTCCAGGAGGACGTCGACCGCCTCCTTCATCAGCCTGAAAGTCCGTGGGAGGATGAACAGCCCGACGCCGGCGGCAAACAGCGGGTCGGCATACCGCCAGCCGGTTGTCAGCAGGATGACTCCGGCCGCGATCGCTCCCAGCGAGCCGAGGAGATCGCCGGCAACCTCGAGGAAGGCACCTCTCACGTTGAGGCTCTCCTTCGCCCCCGACATGAGGATGGCTGCCGAGGCGATGTTCACCGCGAGGCCGATGCTCGCGACCAGTAGGAGCGGCACGCTGCTTACGTCAGGCGGATCGGTGAAACGTCCGTACGCCTCGTAGAGGATGTACGCAGAGACCCCGAGGAGCAGGACGCCGTTGAGGAGCGCCGCTAGGATCTCGACGCGATAGTAGCCGTACGTCTTGCCCACCGTCGCCGGCCGCTGCGCGAACCAGATGGCGATGAGCGCGAAGCTCAGGCCGGCAACGTCCGTGAGCATGTGGCCGGCGTCGGCCAGCAGGACGAGGCTGTTGGCCAGGTAGCCGGCCACAGCCTCGACGACCATAAAGCCCGCAGTCAACACCAGGGCGAACATGAGCCTACGAGAGTGCCTCGCGCCCGCGGAACCGTGGTCGTGGCTCATTCCAGGTCCTCCTGCACGTGGCGGAGCGTGTCCTCGAAGATGTGCCGGACGTGGGTGTCGTTGAGGCGGTAGAAAACCATCCGCCCATGCCGTTGAGCGCTGACGATGTTCAGCAGTCGCAGCTCGCGCATCTGGTGCGAAACGGCGGACTCGGTGAGACCGACGAGCTCGGCAATGTCGGCGTTGCAGAGCTCTGCGAACGTGAGCGCATGGACGATACGCGCGCGGGTCGGGTCAGCCAGGCTCCAAAAGACGCCTGCAACGCGGTCTGCGATCTCGGCCGAAAGCAGATGCTCGCGCACCATCCCGAGCGTCTCGGGATCGTGCTGGTGCACGGGCAACAGTGCATCGTCCACATCGACCACTATAGGAACTCTTCGAAGGTTGCTCAACTATCCATCTAATGACATCGCGTATCAGCTGGCGCGGAGCAGCTCCTCACAGCAGCAGCGCGACGAAGCTCGCCGTATTGAAGGCGGCATGGAACACAATCGGCTGGCGCAGTCCGCCGCTGGAATGCGCCAGCCACGCGAGCACTACCCCGATAAGCGTAAACGGGATGAGGCTAGCCGCGTCGAGGTGCGGAGCGGCGAAGAGGAAGGCCGACACGAGCGCGGCCGGCCAGAAGCCGAAGCGCAGCAAACCGTTAAAGAGGAACCCGCGGAAGATGAATTCCTCGCTCACGGGCGCGACCACCACCGCTGAGACGCCAGCCAGAATTAGCACCGGGAGTGAGCGTGTCACCTCGTCGCCGATCGTGCTCCGAGGGAGAAGGGCCTCGAGTCCGGCGAGGTGGAGTACAGCGAGGTACGCGACGAGCGCTCCGTAGGTGACGGCTGTCCAGAGGAGACCTCGGCCGATATCCCCGCGAGTCCACGCGCGCGGATGCAAGTTCGCCAGCAGGCTCACGGGGGCTCGGGTCCAGATGATGGCAAGTGCGATGACCATCGCAAGCTGGCGAAGGATGACCGTCCCAAAGGCGATGAACAGCGCAGCCTGGTCGGCTCGCACGTTCGTTGCGTCCTCGAGCTCGAAGCGGTGGCCAACGGCAGCCGCCGTCGCCTGCAGCGCCGCTGACGACAGCGCGAAGATCAGTAGCACGGCCAAAAGGCCGAAGCCGAGGCCGGGCAGGCTCGGCCGTGCCGTCGTGATCGACGGGCCGGTCACCGCGAACCCTCCGGTCCGCGGTCGATTGGGGCATCAACGCCGATCCTCGCTTTCTTCCTGGCGAGGGCCGCGTCGATGCGCTTCCCCTCCCTTTCGTCGGCGCTTGCCCAGCGTGCAGCTGCCACGAGCGTGGCAATGATCCCAATCATCTCGCCGACGATGAACATCATCGCCCCGGCGATCTGTTGGTCGAACAGCGGCGATGGGCCCCAGTAGCGAGGAAGGGCCTGAAGGTCCTCGTAGATCACCTGCGATGGCTCGTAGAAGAGGGAGCCGAGGAAGGCATGGATCGGGACCAGGGCGAAGAGGTAGGCCACGCGGATAGGATGGGAGAGGTTCCACCTCGAGGGGTTCACCCCGACTATCGGCCACCAGTAGTGGACTCCGGCGAAGAGGAAGATGCCGTAGCCGAGATAGTGCAGCCAGAGGTTGCTGAGCGACTGCTCGAACGCCGGGCTGATATACCAGCCCACGGGAATGACGGCGAAAAGCACAAGCCCGACCAGGGGGTTCGTGAATCCACTGAACCAGCGGGCGTGGAGCAATGGGTAGAGCCAGCGGTCACGTCGAGCGCGCCCGGCGGCGACCAGCAGTAGCGTGAGTGGGGCGCCTGCCAGCAGCAGGGGCGGGGCGATCGTGATCAGCACGAAGTGCTGAATCATGTGGGCGGTGAGGAAGGTGCTGCTGTACGCGGCCAACGGGCCGAAGACGGTGAGCAGCACGAGCAGGAGCCCGATGAGGAAAGCGATCAGGCGGCAGGTCGACGCCAACCGGCGCTGGGAGCCTGATCGCACGGCCCGGAAGACGAGGAGGTAGCCGGCCCCGATCGTCAGGAGGATGTACACCGGGATCGGCTCGAAGGCGAAAGTGGTCAGCACGCCCGGGAAATCGGGAGGCGGTACCGCCGCGATCGTGCAGATGAACAGGAAGCCGACGGAGGTGCCCCCGCTCCCCATGCGAAGCGCTGCCGTGAGGGCAACGCTGAGCAAGAACCCGACCAGCCCCACCAGGACAAAGGCCCTCGGTCCAGGAAACAGCAACGCAGACTGTCTCACGGGTTGCTCTCCCCTACCGCGATGCCTTGATCTGCTCTTCCAGGAAGCTTCGCCATTCTCCGGGAGTGGTGGGCGGCCTGGTGACGGGCTCTCCGTTGATCAGGAACGAGGGCGTGCCGCGGAGCCCGAGCGCGGCGGCCTCGCGCAGCTGAGCCGTCACTTTATCGGCGGCCGCCTGCGACGTGAGGCAGGCGCCGAACGCGCCCGGTTCAACACCTTCCTCAGACGCATATCGCTGGAGGTTCGCTGCCGAGAACCTGCCGACGTTCAGCTTCTCCGCCGTGAGCTGCCCGGCCTCCAACTCGACCAGGAACAGGCGCTTGTGCAGGGCCCAGAAGAGCCCCTGGTCGGCTGCGCAGGTGGCGGCGACTGCTGCCGCCCCGGACTCCTCTCCGAGGATGGGGAAGTGCTTGAATTCGAACCGGACTTTCCCGGTCCGCACGTACTCCTGGATGATCACCGGCTCATGGAGGAGGGTGAACCTCAGGCAGAACGGGCACTGAAAGTCCTCAAACACAGTCAGCGCGATCGGCGCGTCAGGCTTACCGATCGCCTGGCCGTCGACGAGGTCAGCCGGGAAAGCCAGCTCCCGGAATGCCTTCCCGGGGTCGGCGCTCGCGGATCGCGTAGGCGTTGTGCTGGATGCCGTCGATGTCTCGCGCGTGGGGGGCTCAACTCCGTCGTCGTCGCCGGCGCAGGCCGCTGCCAGGATAGCCAGCACCGACACCACCAGAAGTAGTGCGTGCTTCGGCGGCAAGGAGGCCGGTCTGTGGCCCGTACCCGGGCGGGATGTTCGCGTCGAATCTCGTCTTTTCATGTCACCTACCCCGTGCACGAACCGGCGCTCTTGCTGCACGGCTCAGGCTCAGGCTGTGACGGGATGCGGTCCTTGCACAGCTCGGATGGAATGCAGGCCTGGTCACCGTCGGCCACTGCACCTGCAGGACTTCATCGGCCGACTCGGGCCCGAACGTGATGAGCACCTTCCCGAGGTCCGCGATGTCTTGGAACATCAGCGTGTCGATGCGTGTGCCGTTCACGAAGAACTTGAGCGTCTCGCCGTTGCCGTTCATGTACTTCGTCCCGTCGGGCAGAGTGAGGGAGTTGTCCGTGAGGCTGAACCCGAGCGAGCTGAGGAACTCATCCCAGGTCGTCTGCTCGCGGTGCACGTGGACCACCGTTGGACGGGGCTCGTGGATGTGGACGTAAGGATTCTTCTCCTCGCCCTCCGTCGACCAAAAGCCATCCTGGGCGAAATTGAACTGCTCGCCGCGTATGAACAGTGCGAAGTCGCTGTGCCAGTGAACCGGCTGGCGGAAGGTGCCGTCCGGGGCGAGGACTGGCGCTTCTGTCGCGGCTACCGACGAATCATCGCTGTTGAGCCACCAGCCAAATGCGACTGCGGTGACTGCGAGCAAGAGTACCCCGAGGCCTGGCAGCCAGATTTTCGGGCTGAGGTACCAGTCCCAGGGGCCGGGTTCGAGCAGGCTATCCTCTTCGTCTTCTGGGACCTCATGCTCTATCGTGGGCTCGTCGTTCATGGCGCTACTCCCTCAAGCACTGCCCCGAGCTCCTCTAACGCGAACACGCCCTCGAACCGGGCTACAACCGTGCCTTTGGCATCGACCACGAACACCCATGGTTCCGTGGGCAGGCCCCAGGCGATGCCCGCCTCGACAAGTTGCCTCTGGTTCCCCGGCCCGAACTGGAGGACGCCTTCGCTATCCAGCTTGTACGGTTCGACATGGACGAAGTTGACCTTCGCCTCGAAGCTCTTCGCGAGTTCACCCACGATCTCCATTACGGGGCCGCAGGTGCGGGTCTGGCAGAACGAAGGCGTCGCGAACGCGATGACCGATGGCTTCCCGGATGCAAGGGCATCGGCAATGCTGAGCTTATGGAACGACTCATCCGGCTCAGGAGACGTGTCGATCGCCTTCAGGGGCGCGTCCTGCAGGGTCAGGCTGTCCACCGAGATCGACTTGCTCCCCACACCGGGCGCCTTCGACTTAGCCTGCACTTGGAGCGCGACGCGCACCTCGCCCTTCTCGTCGAGTTTGTCGCCCAGACTGATGCCGATCCCCCAATTGCCCGCTGTATCAAACGGTACATTCACGTAATAGAGGCCGGTTAACTCGGTCTCGTTATGCGTGCTGTGATCTTCGGTGCCGTTGATGCCGAGCGGCGCCCACGGGATCGGGCCGCTTCCAACGAGCGTCGACTGGTTGTTCGCGCCAATCTTGAAGAACCGTACGAACGCCGTCGTATCGGTGACCGGTTTGTCGTCTTTGAAGATTACGAACCCGACCCGCGATTGCCCGACTGCCAGATCGTTCGTCGAAAGTACGGCCGAGTAACCGCCTGGCCCCGGCGTTGGGAGGGCGCCAGGCGCAGTGGTGGCATCGCCGCCCGGCTCATCTGACCCGTCGCCCCCGCAAGCGGCCAGGAACAGGCCGGCAGTCATGGTGGTGGCGAGTGCGAGCGTGATTCTGCGTAGCCTGAGTTTCATGGTTGGCCTCCTTCAGTCGCCGTGAGCGCACGTACCGGGATCTCCAGCGCCAGCTTCCCGGCGACCTCGAATTCGAGCGTGATAGGAACGGTGTCGCCCGGCTCCAGCGGTTCGCGTATTCCGAGGAGCATGATGTGAAGGCCGCCGGGCTTCAGTTCCACATTGCCACCCGCCGGAATATCCAGGCCATCGAGCGGCTGCATGCTGGCAGTCGCGCCTTCGACGCGGTTTTCGTGAATCTGAACGTCCGCTGCAATGACCGAGGTCGCCCGTAGTAGCCGGTCCGCCGCTCCGAAGTCCGAGACGGTCAGATAGACGGCTGCCTCGTCTCCGCTTGACTCCCGCGCGTACGCCCCGGAGACCACGAGGTTGGCGACACGCCCGGAGCCCGCCGCATCCTGATGGTTACCCTCGTGCTCCGCACTCGCCGATTCCTCATGTTCCGCGCCGTCCGTGCCTTCGGACGCCTCGTGACCGCCTCCCTCCGTGGACACATGGCCCTCGCCCGCCGAAGCATCGACGAGACTCACCGTAGTGAGAACCACGACAGCCATCGCCGAGGTGCCGAGGATGATCGCCGCGAGGGCCGGTCGAAGCGTGAGCCGCTCAAGGTGCGAGAGCGCAATAGCGCTGGCGCCCGTTGCGATCGAAAGCTCGAAGCCGGACGCGAGCCCATCGATAAATGTCGCGCCTTCCGTCTCTCCCGAGGCGGGGCCAAGCGGGATGCCCGCTGTCCGCGTCAACAGCCAGAGGGCCGTGATAGCCAGGTTGCCTGCTGCCCCGAGCAGGAGCGTCGCGCGCGAGGGGCGCGAGGCGACCGCCGCCGCCCAGCCAAGCTGGAGCCAGGCCGATGTGCCAAAGAAGAGCCCGTAGCCCCACCACTCCTGCCAGTGCTCGCCCAGGACCGCAAAGTGGATGACGGCCGCCCCTACCGAGAGGAGAGCGCACGCGATAGTCCCCGCGGTGCGAAGGTCAACGGGCTTCATGCGGGCGCCGCCCCCCGACCATGCCATGGTCATGACGGTCGTATCCTTTCTTCGATGAGCGCTCTGAGGTCGGCCGCGTAGTCTCCCGAGGACATGTCGGCGGGGTAGACCAGCCTTGCCTTCTGGTCCTCCGGGGTGAACGCCATGACGAAGGCTGCGTGGTTGACCGCGTAGTTGCCGCCGCCCAGGTCTGTCCTCGAGGCTGGGTTTACGCCGAGGAGGCCCTGCGCGCGGTTGATCTCTTCCCGGGTGCCGGTGAGGCCGACGACGCGCTCGTCCAGGAGGTCGAGCCAGTTACGGAGCACCTCGGGCGTGTCACGCTCCGGGTCGGTCGTGATAAACACGACGCTGACCCGTAAAGCCGTGTTCGCGGGAAGTTCATCTAGCGCCCGGGCGACCTGTGCCATGTGGGTCGGACACACATCCGGGCAGTGCGTGTAGCCGAGATACAGCAGCGTGACCTTCTCCGCCGTCTGCTCGCGCAGCCGGAACGGCAGCCCCTCGGGGTCGGTCAGCGTCAGGTCCGGCATCTCGATAGGCGGCACCTGGCGGACCCCGCGGAACGCCGGGGCCGCGGAAAAGTCGAGCTTCGCCGGTTGGTTGTCCTTCCCCGAGCCGCAAGCTGACAGCGCAGACGCGCCGGCAAGGGCAAGGGCAAACAGCAGGACGGCCACCCGGAAGGATCGTTGTCCATCCAAGTTCTTCCTCCATGAAGGGTCCCTCGCATGAGGGTCCCTCGTCGCTTCGTCAGGCGGACGCGTTCGACCTGGGAGGAGGGAACTGAGGAGCGCCCGTCCAGCCGGTCAGGCTGCGAGCTTCGGTGCGGATCTCCCGCCAGGCCGAGTTCGCGCCGAGTGCGGCAATGGCCTCAGCCAGATGTGCGACCGGGGCGACGGGCACCGCAGCCGCGTCCGCGCACGTCGAAGCGTTGGCATGACAATGCTGCTCGTGATCATGATTTGAGCGGTCGCCCGAAGGTCCGGCGTGGTGATGTGCGCTGGTGGTCTTGGCCTCGGCTAGTGGCGTACCGATGTAGGAATCGGTCCCTGGGATTTCAAGATGCAGCGACCAGTGCCCGACGAAAAGAAGTGTCGGCAATAGGGACAGCAGCAGCAGTTTTGAACCAAAGTTCAGTACGCGGGCGGACTGGAACCGCGAGGCAAACATCGGACCCCTCATCCTCGACGGTACCACACTTGTGATTCTGTTCACACAGCGCCCTCCCTTGTCAGCTGGAATGCCGCTGGCTAGTAGGGTGTTAGGTCAAGCGCAGTTCACCGGGCGGGACTCCGGCCCGCGGCGGCTTGCTGATAACTTCGGGACAGCCGACGGTCTGGCCGTGGGCGACTTCTTTCAAGCGATCGTGCTCGGGATCACGCAAGGGCTCAGCGAGTTCCTGCCGGTATCGTCGTCTGGCCATCTCATCCTCGTTTCGTGGCTCTTCGGCTGGGAAGATCAGGGCCTCGCATTCGATGTTGGCCTGCACGCCGGCACCCTCGCTGTTCTGGTCGCCTACTTCTGGAAGGACTGGTACCTGATAGCTTCCTCGGCCTTCGGCGACGTCACGCGAAGAGACGGTGCGCGCGGGCTCAGCCCTCCGACCGAGACGTTGATGCTGATCGCGATCGGCTCGATCCCAGTGGCCGCAGCCGGATTGCTCCTGGATGACTGGATCGCCGCCAACCTCCGCGAGCCCTGGCTTGTCGCAACGATGCTCGCGCTCTTCGGCGCCGTGATGCTCGCCGTTGACCGGCGGTCGCGCGACCGCCGGCCCCTCGGCCAGATCCGTCTCGCCGATGTTCTTTTCATTGGCCTCGCCCAAGCGTGCGCCCTGGTGCCGGGAGTGTCGCGCTCAGGCGCCACCATGACGGCCGGACTTGCTCGCGGCCTGGACCGGGCCGACGCGGCTCGTTTCGCATTTCTTCTCGGCACCCCCGCATTCGCGGGCGCGGCGCTGCTCGAACTCCCAGAACTCGTCTCCACGGGCGGAGATTGGGAGCTCGCGCTCGTGGGGGCCACTGTCGCCGGCCTCGTCGGGTTCGTTGCTGTGCATAGTCTGCTCGCGTTTCTTCGGCAGCGGACGCTCGTCGCCTTCGTGGCCTATCGTGTTGTGCTTGCCGGCGTCGTGTTTGCAGCGATCGCCATCCGCTAACCGGCTCTGCACGACATCGACCGATTCATCCTGCTGTAGCCGGCGAACCTGGTTTCCGATGTTGAACGGGAGGTCACAAGGTCAGGCCCGCGATGACCCGCTCATTTGACCGTGATCATCGCGCGCATCTGCGGATGGTAATCGCAGGTGATCTGGTAGGTGCCGGCGCTCGGTGGGATCCACGCGAGCATGTCATCCTTCCTCATCGCGCCCGAGACGTTCCTGCCCTCGACGGTGACGGTGTGGACCGCGGCCTCGCTGTTCTTGATGTACACCGGGCTGCCGGCCGAAACGCTCAGCTCTTCGGGTATGAATGCGAGGTTGTCCTGGTCGAGCAAGGGAGCCCCCGCCGGGATCGCGGTCACGCTCGTGGCATCCAGAATGAGCAGACCATCGCCGCCTGCGCCACTGTCGTCGTTGCTGCAGGCAACGAAGGCGGCGAGGAAGGGGAGTACGGCTGCGCTTGCTCCGCGCCACTTACGGCCCATGAATCAGGAGACTAACACGAGCCGGTCGCGGATCTGCACGAGCCCCGCCGTCGTGTGGTGCACGCTGACGCCAGGCGAGATACAGGCCGCAGCACCTGGTGGTTGGTCACCCCGCCAGCGGCGCACGCACCTCGGCCGACGGCGCGCCTCAATCCCCGCGAGCCGCAGCCTTGCCAAGGCTCCCTCCGGTGTTCCGCCCTCTCGTCAGCGCGCCTAGTCGCGCGCGGCACCGTGTCGCCAGACGCCGGGTCGTGGACGATCGCGCTCGCCGGGTCTCCCATCGCCATGTTCAATTACCAGGGAGCGTCGAGTGTTCGCCCGCGGAGTCCTCGTCACCGAACCAGCCACGATCGATGCCCGTGAACACAAGCAAGGGCAGGATCAGCGAAACGGCGGCCAGGCCCATCCCGACGATTGGGCCGCGGTTCGTTGCGAGGACGCCACCCGCCGTGGACGTGTACTGGTTGCCACTCCTGTGTGCGATAGTCCGGGCTTTGGTTTGTAGCCTGAAGCTGTTAGCCATTACCGAGACCGACGACATTGCCATAGCAGCGCCCGCGACAATCGGGTTCAGAAGCCCTGCGGCCGCGATGGGCAGGGCGACCACGTTGTACGCGAAGGCCCAGACCAGATTCTGACGGATGGTCGACAGCGTCGACCGGCTGAGGGCGATGGCTTCGGCCACCCGGGAGACATCGCCATGGAGAAGAGTGATATCTCCGGCCTCCATCGCGACGTCGGCTCCGGTGCTCATCGCGATGCCCACGTTTGCCTGCGCGAGCGCCGGTGCGTCGTTGACGCCGTCGCCGACCATCGCTACCTCGAGGCCCTCGGCTTGCAATGACCGCACCAGGTTCAGTTTGTCCTCGGGGCGGGCAGATGCAACCGGAACTCTCCCCCTGGCTTGAGGACGCGCCTGATCTCTCGAAGGCCAGCGTCAGCATCGGGCACCGAGCAGAACGTGAGCGTCGCGAGGACCGCGTCGAACGAGGCGTCCGGGAACGGCATCGCCCGCACGTCGATCGGCCGGAGGTCCATGGACCGGCCCTCCTCGCGCGCGTGCTTCAACGCCCGCTCCAGCATGGACTCGTTCGGCTCGATGCCGACGTCCTCGACATCGCTGGAGAGATAGGGCCAGTTCGAGCCGACGCCCACGCCTACTTCGAGGACCCGTCCATGAAGGTCAGCGACAGCCTCGCGGCGTAGGCGCTTGAGGCTCTTGCCCTCGTGGTGAGCCTGCCAGTCCCAGATCGCCGCGAACCATCCGTCCCGGGTCATTTCGAAGAACTTCCTTTCGCGGGCGGGCACGGCACCCGATGGCATGGGAGCCTACGCTTGCATGCTTGTCCCATCCGGGCAGAACCAGTAGGACTGCCAGTCCGAGAGTCCTGCCACTGCGAGCAACATGATGGCTGCCACCAACGACAGGCCGAGGACAAGCGCTGCTCGTTCGCTCGCTCCCACGGCAAGGCCGTGATACCGGACCTGGCGCAGTGCCTGTTCCCGTTCGGTGGTCAGGCCACATGAGCCTGGAACGGGCGCGAGGGCATCGACCTTGAACAACGCCTGGAGCAGTGGTCGATCGTCGCCCATCCCTGCCGAGGCGCGGGCGTCCGCTCGCGCCTCGCGCGCGGCCCGATGGGCGACGCCGAGCCACGATGTCCGTGGGAACCAGAGGGACCAAACGACCAGCTCAACGAGCCAGCAGCGCAGCGGATCTCGCCTCTTCACATGCGCGACTTCGTGGAGCAGCGTAGCTTCGAGCTCTGATGGCGACACTCGGCGCAGGAGCGCCGTGCTCACGTAAATCCGGGGCCGAAGCAGCCCGGCCGAGAACGCTACGGCGAGGTCCATTGCTAGAAGGCGAACCTCGACCGCCTGTCTCGCCGTCCAGAGTTCAATCTCTTCGGACCGACCGAGCATCTGTCCCTGGCGGCGAATGTCCACCAGTTCGCGCGAACCCCGCCAGATCAACCGGCCAAGCACGACTGTCGCCCAACCGGTAAGCACTGCCACCGCCCCGTAGCCGACGAGCACGAACGGGCCCCGCCTCACGCCCTGTTGGCATGCTTCCAGCAAGCGGTTCACCGGGTGACCGTCGGGCGTCATCTCGAAGGCGAGCCAGAGAGGCACAACGAGCGCCACGATCGCAGTCAGAATACCAGCCAAAGCGCCGAGCTCGATGAGACGCCCGTCGTTGCGCCAGCGGCGCCGAATCGATTCCGACCATGCCCACAACTGGAGGCTCATTTCACGCATGTCGTTCCCGTCCTTGTGCAGGGCTCCTGGTCCTTATTGTTAGGGTCGATGCGAGCATTGCACTGCTCGCCCGGGATACACGCTTCGTCAGTCACCGAGTCTATCTGCTTTCGAACGGTCGTATCATCTTCCGCGCCGAACGAGATAAGGACCCGGTCGAGATCCCCCAGGTCCTTGAACATCAGGGAGTCGATCCGAACGCCGTTTACGAAGAACTTCAGTGTCTCGGTGCCGGCGTTGCAAAGCTTCTCGCCGCCACCGAGCGTGAGGCAGGTGTCGTCGACGGCCATGCCGAGGGAAGTGAGGAACTCGTCCCAGGTGGTCTGCTCGCGGTGGATGTGGACCACATTCGTCCTGGGCGCGTGGATGTGGACGTTCTTGCTCAGGTCCTTCCCTTCGGTGGACAGGAACTCAGGCCCGTTGAAATCGAGCCGCTGGCCGCGCACATAGACGGCGAAGTCCGCGTGATCGTGGGTCTCCTGGCGCAGCTCCCCGTCCGCGGTGAAGACGGGTGCGTTCGCAGAGACTCCATCCGCGCTGTCGTTGCTGTCGTCGAATATGCCGCGAGCGAGGAAGCCACCGACAAGGCCGGCTGCAAGCAACACTGGGGCCAGGAAGAGTGCGGCTCGGGGTAGCGCGAGGCCTCGCCCCACCTCCATCGCGGGTGGTTGCAGAGGGGGGCGCGCTTGTGGGTTCTTACGTCGGCTGCTGGCCATCGACATCTTCCTTGTTATGGCCCTCGGCCGGGTTGGATTCTTGGTTGAGAAGGCGAGCGACAATCACCCGTTGTTCCGGGGAGAGGTTGCGCACGAACCCCATCAGCGCCGGCGCTCCGTACTTTTCGAGCGCTTCTCGGACGGCCCGACCGCCGAGCTCACCCGCGATCTCACCCTGGTCCCGCGCCTCGTAGAGGTAGGCCTTGCCTTGGCGTTGCCGGAAAAGGTAGCCCTTCTCCCACAGCCTGGTCATGACCGTCATCACCGTGGTGTACGCCAATGGCCGGCCCTCGCGGGCGAGCTGCTCCGCGGTCTCCGCCACGCTCGAGCGGCCGCTGGCACGGAGCGCCAAGAAAACCTGGCGTTCGAGGTCACCGAGGGAGTCGCCGATGTCGGGTTCGTTCGTCGTCATGGTCAGAGCACCACCGTGAAGCCTTGGAAGTAGCGGAAGATGTCGATCAGCGCGCCGGTGAAGATCAGGATGCCCATCCCGACCATGACCCCGCCTGAGACGCGTTCGACGGCAACGTAGTGCCGCACAAGAAACTGGCGCAGCCGTGCGAGGCGCTCGAAGGCCAGGGCGGCGCCAAGATGCGGCAATGCCATGCCGAGTGCGAACGCCGAGAGCAGAGCAACCCCCTGCCAGAAGTCGCCGAAGACGAGCACGCTGGTGAGGATGGCGCCGAGCACGGGGCCTATGCAGGGCGTCCAGGCCACGGAGTAGGTTGCTCCGACGACGAACGAGCGCGTGTAGCCCGGGGCGGAGCCACTCGCGAGGCGCAGCTCGAACGAACGCTGGAGTGCGGGCACGCGCAGCACGCCCATCTGGACGAGCCCGAACGCGATGACGACGGTGCCGCCGATCTTCCAGAGCTCCGACCGGACGTCGGTTAGCGCGTAGCCCGCCAGGCTGAGTCCTGCGCCGATCGCGACGAACACGAACGAGAAGCCAAGGACGTAGAGGACGGCGTGTATCAGCCGTGCACGCCTCGAGTGCGCCTCTACTTCAACCCCGGCAAGGTGGGCGAGAAAGGCCGGTGTCATTGCGAGGCAGCAGGGGGAGAGGCTGTTCACCATGCCCGCGACGAACGCCAGGGTCAGCCCCGGAGCGGCGCGGTCGAAGCTTAGCATCCAGTCCATCACCGGCATGCCTCCGGCTCATGCCCACCAGCCTGGATCCCGGCGACGATACACCTGGCAACGTCAGGGCGAAGTTGGCCGATGCGGTGATCACGGATGATGCCCTCCCCGTCGAGAAAAAAAGTCTCGGGGAGGCCGGTGAGCTTGTAGGAACCTGTTACTTCTCCCGTGTTATCGAGGGGAAGGACGTAATTGATGCCGAAGTTCGTTGCGAAGGCTCGTGCGGTGTCGGCGGGCTCGGAGTAGTTAACTCCCACGATCTGCACCTGATCTCCCCATTCGGACTGCAGCTGGATGAGATCCGGAGTCTCCTTCCGGCAGGGGACGCACCAGGTCGCCCAGAAGTTCACGAGGACTGGCCGGCCGCGGAAGTTGTCGAGGCGGATCACCTGTCCGTCGGCATCGAGAAGCTGGAAGCCTGGCGCGCGCTCGCCCAGCTTTGGCTTGCCTCCTCCGGACGACCCAAGCTCGATGGGAGAGTAAGAGCCCGGCGCAAAGACTGGCCCAGCAGCGGGCGTCGACTCACGCTCGCGGATCAACTGCACCAGCACAATAGCGACGACAACCGCGGCGATCGCCGCTACCGGGATGACCAGGTCACGGAACGGATCCCGCCCGGCGCGCTTCCTAACTGCCGTGCGTTCTACCGGCTCGGGCGCAGGCTGATCATCCGTGTCGTCGGGTTCGGCGGCCACCCCTAGCCGGGTCCCCATGTCGTGCCCCCGTCAACGCTGCGGAAGACATGGCCGGCGCGGTCGGCTTGCACGGCAACGACAGTCACGTCGAGCGGGTTGGCGGGACTAACGGCCGACACCATCACCTCCCCCCCACCCGGGACCGCTCGGGCCGACCAGCTCTTCCCTCCATCGGTCGACGCGAACAGCCCGCCATCCGTTCCAGCGTAGACCGTGTTCGGGTCGGTCGCGGACGTGGCGACTGCGAGCACGCTCCCTGTGAGCCGTCCCGTACCTTTGAACGTCGCGCCTGCGTCATCACTGCGAAGGACGCCGCCTTGCACGCTGGCGACGTAGACCACGTCGCCAGCCGACGCGCTGACCTGGATGACATCCGCCGGATACGCACCCGTCCCGGCCTTTGACCAAGTTTCGCCGCCGTCCTCGCTGCGATAGAAACCGTAGCGGACGACGTTCGCGTACAGGCGGCCCGCCTTGTCCGGCGCTACCGCCATGCCGTGTATGTCGCGGCCGGGCAGGTCAGGCTTGAGCGACTTCCAGGTCTGGCCACCGTCGGTGCTCTTGAAGAACGTGTCGTGCCCGGCGGCGTAGACGACATTCGGTTCGGCCCCCGAGATGCCCATCCCCATGGCGTCGTCGGTTTCGCCCGTAAGGTTCGTCTTGCTCCAGGTACGCCCCCCGTCGGTGCTACGGAGGACGCCGCCATGATGGCCGTAAAGGATAAGATTCGGGTCCGCCGGGCCGACCGCCATCGAGTGAAAATCGTTCGTCTTGATCTGCGAAAGTTCGCCACCGATGCCGCTGCCCGCAGCCGCATTGTTTGCGGGCTGTCCAGCATCCGTTGCCCCGTCGGAGCCCCCCGCGAGGCGGACCAGCGCAAAGATCACGATGGCAGCCACCCCGACCGCTGCGACGCCGCCCCAGAGCAACCAACCAGAACGCCTCGCTGGCCGTTGTACCTGCCGGTTCACCGCCCGGCGCTGCGCGTTCGTGCGCGCTCGGGGACGTCCCGTGCTCACGATGAGGCCGCTCGCGGTGAAGTCGAAGGCGTCCCCGAGCCGGTGTCGTCACTTGTGTCAGGACGCGAAGAGAGCTCTCGTTCCAGCTGCCGCTCCTCATCTTTCACGGCCGCAAGGCGCGTTCGAAGGGACTCAACCGACGGATCCGGCGACGCTGAAAGTTCGGCGTTCTGGTTCTTCGAGCCCATGCCCCTCATCGCGAACAACATGACCACCATCGAAAGGGGACAGGCCGCCAGCAGGAGCAGCGGCAGCACGGCCAGCGCCGCCTGTGGGGCGAAAATGAGAACGCCGGCCGCGACAGCGCCGAGGCCGACAAGCACCTTCCAGTTGAAACACATCCCGAACATGGACTTCATCGCACGCCTCCGAGGCCATATACTACACTAACCGTAGTAATGGGCGAGGAGCAGTGTCGATGCGCTCAGCGCAGATGAGGCGCCACCACCAAGCTTCCGCAGGTCGGCCGGACGACGGCCACCGTGACGGCACTGCGGTCGGCGTCCTCGATCTCTCCCGGTTGGATGCAGCCGCCTCTATTCGCGGAGGGCGTGCTCTTGGTTGAACGCAGATCTCTGGGTATGGCCGTCCTACTGGCTCTTCTCGCCGTTGCGCTGCCGCTAGTGTTGTCGTCCTGCGCCGGAGGGGACGATGGACCAACGGAGCTGCAGCTATCCGGCCCCTCTGACTTCCGCGGCGTGCGCCAGTTGCCGCCAATCGCCCTTCCGGACGTCACGCTTATCGACACGGACGGCAAGCGATACCCTCTCCGCGAGCGTGCCGCCGGAAAGGTGACGCTCCTTTACCTGGGGTACACCCACTGCCCCGATGTCTGCCCCACCCACATGGCCCAGATCGCGCACGCTTTGAGGGAGGTATCGCCTGAAACGGCCGCTCAGGTGCTCGTGGTCTTCATCACGACTGACCCCGAGCGCGACACGTCAGCCGTCCTGCGCGATTGGTTGGACCGGTTCGACTCCAGCTTCGTAGGCCTCACCGGCACCCAGAAGCAGCTCGACGGCGTTCAGACCTCGCTGAACGCCAACCCGGCTTCAAAGACGGATCTCGGTGGTGGCCATTATTCGGTAGACCACCTCGCCTACGTCATCGCGTTCACGCCCGAGCGGCAGGACGCCCGGCTTGTGTACCCGGCGGACATGTCGTGGGAAGACTACGCGGCAGACCTTCGCACAATGATCGAGAAGGGGAAACGGCCCTGATGACCACCGCGATCTGGCCGATCACCCACCATCGCGGGCCGGTGATGCTGCGGGAGCCGGTCCTCATTACCTGTGCGTTGCTATCGACGGGTGCCGCCGTAATTCATTTCGCCGTGTTGGGCGAGCACTGGCGGGAATGGTGGGGCTACGGTCTGTTCTTCGGAGTCGCGGCGTGGCTCCAACTTGCATGGGCAGCCGTGGTCGTCGCGCGCCCATCATCGAAGCTCCTGGTCGCCGGCGCGGCCGGCAGCTTCGCTATCGCCCTGCTCTCGTTGGTGACCCGGACGGGCGGTGTCCCCGCCGGGCCCGCCTCGGGCGAGACGGCGGCTGCGACGTTCTCCGATGTGCTCGCCACGGCGTTCGAAGTGACGCTCGGGATGGCCGCGTTCGCGCTCGCCGGACTGCGCGTGCAATAGGTGAGCGTCAGACGCGGGATCGCCGGCGCCGGCCTTCTCGCGGTGGCAGCCGCTGTGGTTGCGCTGACCACCGCCAGCCTCGTCGATGCGTCGTCTGGTGGCGGCCACGGTGGCGAGGAAGGCACCGGGACCACTCACGAACACGGAGCGGACCAGCCCCGACGCTTGTGGCTGGCCTCTCGCCCGCTTCGGTGGCTCCTGCTGGCCGGGGAAACGGCAGGCCCGGAGGAAGCACGGGCGCGTCCCGCGATGCCGTGAGCTGGTTCCGCGACCCATGGGCGGGAGCTCGCCCTTCAGTAGCGAGCGATACTTCGAGCGTCCCACAGGCTGACGCCGCCACCAGGGCGTCGCCGCGCGCCTGCCTTCCGCACTTGCCTTCGAGCGCAGCGTCTCTCTCAGGACGACCCATCCGGCGCCCCGTTCTCTGGGGCCGGGGCGAGCAGATCGCGGGCGAACTCCCACGCTTGCGCCACAGACATCGCAACGGTGACCGCTTGCGGAGTCGCCTGAGCCCAGCGCTGGTACTCGGCGTCCGACGGGAACGCGTTCACGTACGGGCAAAGCGTCTCGAAGACGTTCTCGCCTTCGTCGTTGCGCAAGCCAAACGACACGACCGCCGACCGTGGCTCCGCAGTGACGCCGTGCCTCCCGATTTCGAGCCTCACAACATCGCCGCTCAGGGGGCTGACCGATCGCACGGACGCACTCGCCCCTTCGAGGCCCGCAAGTAGCAGGGTATCCAGGACACAGTGGGTCTGCCGCGGAGTGCCCGTCATCGTGATCTCGTGCTCTGAGTGAACCCCACAGCACGACTGCGCGGAGTCGCAATACAGTCGCGACGGATCGACGACGCTGCGGTGCCGGCCACGGGCGGCGACGTAGTCCCCGAGCGTCGCCGGGACCGTCTGCAGCCCCTGCACAAGCCGGAGCCGTTGGCCGAGGTCGGCGGGGAGGGGGATCGTCGCGTAGGTCGTCATTGCTTCACCTCCTGTGTTATGGACTTCTCATGACGCAAGCCACGAGCGCCAGCATCGGGCGTCGAGCAGGAAGCTCCACGGCCCCTCAGGCGCAGGACTATGAGGGCCGCGGCCACCGGGCCGGCCGCTACGATGGCCAGAACCCAGGGGATCCCGAGTAGTCCAAAGACGCCCGAGAACGCGCGGCCGCGATCAGCGCCGCGGCGAGCGGGATGAGTAAACACGGGATGCACGTCATCACGACAGCCAGCGGGACGAACCGGGATCTGTTCATGCTCACCTTTTCCTCATCAGCCGATGCAGCAGGTCATCACGGAGATGTCCCGCGTGAAGGCCTGCGCGGCGAGCTTGATCGCCTCCGAGTACGTCGGGAAGACGTGCACGGTGTCGATAATGTCGTAGATGGTGAGGCCGTGCCGGATCGCCAACGTGGCCTCGTGGATGATTTCGGCGGCGTTGGTGCCGCAGGCGTAGGCGCCGCGGATGCGGTTGTCGCGGTCGACCGTCAACTTCACTGCGCCCACTGTGTCCTTGACGGCCATCGCTTTCGGCACCTGGGAATAGTGGACGGTGCGGCAGTTGCAGTAGCCGGTGCGACTCATCGACTCGAATTCTGTCAGGCCGACGCCGGCGAGCTGCGGTGAGGTGAAGACGGCCCAGGGGACGGCATCGTAGTTCAAGGAACCGCGCCGGCCTTCGAGCGCGTTGGCAGCGGCCAGGGCCCCTTCTTTGGCAGCCACGGTCTCCAGGGGCATGCGCCCGGTCACGTCCCCGGCGGCCCAGAGGCTGTCGCCTGCCTCGTACCAGTTCGTCGTCTCGACGAATCCCGCCCTAGTAACCTGGCCGCCCGCGTTCTCAAGGCCCAACTCCTCGGTGTTGGCACGAATGCCGGTGGCGACCAGGATGGCGTCAGCCTCGAAACAGTCGCTCGCCTGCGGTCCGCACACGATGGTCTTCGACGGTCCGGGCTGGACCCGTTCGATGCGCATGCCGGTCCGGATTTCGATCCCTTCGGCTTCGAGGGCCTCCCGCAGGACGGCCGCGATCTCCGGCTCTGCTTTCGGGATTATCTGCGGCAATGCTTCCAGCACAGTCACCTGGGAACCGAAGCGGGCGAACACCTGGGCGAATTCGAGGCCAAGCGGGCCTCCCCCGATCACGACGAGCTTCCCGGGAGCCTCATCGAGTTGGAGCGCTTCAACGTTCGTGAGGTAGCCAGCTTCCTGGAGGCCGGGTATCGGCGGGATGCTGGCTCGGCTGCCCGTGGCGACCAGGATGTGATGGCCTTCGATCACCTCGCCGCCGACGTCGACCTTCCCCAGCGCGACGATGCGGCCCCGGCCTTCCCGAAGGTCCACGTGCTCAAGAGATTCAAGCACCTGCTCGTAGTTACGCCGCCGGAGCCCCTCGACCAATGCGTCTTTCTCGTTGCGAGCGGCTCTGACCGAGAACTGACCGTTCAACCTCGCAAGGGGGACCGAATCGAACGCCGAGTGGCGGGTCGCCTCGAGCGCGTCGGCGATCCCGAGCAGGTGCTTGGAAGGCACGCAGCCGACGTTTACGCAGGTGCCGCCGATCGGCAGCCCTGCGTTGACCATCAACGCGCTCGCTCCAAGGTCGTTCGCCTTCGTGGCGGCAGCGAATGCCGCTGCCCCGCCCCCGACGATGATCAGGTCGTACTTGTCCACTGGCCCCTCCACTTGCGGCTGCCGTCAGGCGTACCCTAGAGCTTGGAGCAGCTCCAATGTCAACATGTTTGGGGTTTGGGGGAACATATGGATGGCCTAACGGTGTTCGGCGCTGCGGCGGTCGCGGCGATGCTCGTGTTCTACGCGCTCGAGCGACGGGGGCGGGTGTTCTTGCTCGCGTTCGCCGGGGCCTGCGTTGCGTCTTCGTTTTACGGCTTCCTCGCGGGCACGTGGCCGTTCGGGGTGATCGAGGCCGTCTGGGCGGGCGTAGCGGCGAGGCGCTGGGCGACTACGAAAGCTGGCGCCGCCAATGCGTGGGCACGTGGGTCATGAACATCCAGGAAGCTGCCGCAGAGAGCGGTCTTTCGCCGGACACGATCCGCTTTTACGAGCGCAAGGGCGTCCTCCCGCGCCCGCCTCGGCAGACCAACGGCTACCGGAACTACACGCCCGACCACGTGCGCACGCTTCGCCTGGCGAAGGGCTTGAGGCACCTCGCAGTTCCGCTTGAGTCGGTCGCGCCTATGATTGCCGTCGCGCACAGCGGAACCTGTGGCGAAGTTCGCGCCGACCTGACCGACGCGCTGAGCGAAGCGCTGGCCGAGACCGATCGGCGGCTCAACGATCTCGTCCACATCCGCGACCACCTGGAACTCATCCTGGCGGGCCTCACCGCGATGCATCTGGCGGACACCACGGTTCCGGGCATGGCCCCGTGCGAGTGCATTCGGTTGGTGAGTGCTGCGGCGGAATAACGATGCTGCGAGGAAGTTGCATCGGCGCCGGAGTCGGGCCGGTCCTCATGCGCCCACCTGCACCTTTCAGGATCAACTCGCGTTCGGTTGCAGGATGAACCGATGAAACGGTTGGTGCACCGCATCCAAAATCCGCGCGGGCGCGAGTGCGGCTGCCGTCCGGTGTGCTGGTGTAAGCGAACGAGGCTCGGACGTGCGCTCCGTTGGTATTTCCCCTAGAGCCACATGTCCGTCGAACCCGAATGGAAGGCCGCGAAGGATCGGAGGTAGGGGCTCGATCGCGCCAGGTTAGCCCGTGGATCGAGCGGTACGCCGATCCGAGTGGGGGTTACCTAATCCATCTCGGTACCACTCAAAACGACATATCAGTTGCACTCCAATTCCGTTCCAAGCGGCCCGTCCCTTACCTGACGTTGACCTGCACAAACCTGGACCAAGTGGGCAGCCAGCCCCGTGCCAACGAATTACCCGCCCGGCCATGGCGCCGCGCGAGCCGCCGAACGCCGGTCCGAGCAGTATGCGGGCGAGAGTCTACTTAGCTTCCGCGCTGGCTAGCGTATCGCCATGCACCCACTGCTCAGCGCCTCTCGCTGGCCCATTGAGGGTCGAACTGCGATCTGGCCCGTTGGAACGAAACAGGAACAGAACGCCTCGAATCTGAACGGTCCGGCGGGGATCTTGGAACAGGATTGGAGTGGCCAGCGCTAGGCTGGCCTCCAGAAATCGCGACTTGCCGGTGTTGCCAGACCGAACTACCGGTACGGAAAGCCCATCCGTGGTGTCAGCAAGGATCTCTCCGCAAGGAAAACGAGCTCGCTCTCCACGCTGAAGTCGAACCAGGGCAAGCAACCGAAGGAATCCAGTAGGAAGAAGAACCAGCCAACGAGATCAATCTACCAGTCAGCCAGATCTGCACCGAAAGGAGAACGGCAGCCCATCAAGCGATAGCCCAACCACATCCGAATCCATCCGCTTATCGACCCGGCCGTAACCCGCCGCTCATAGCGACAGACCCCGGCCCTGCAGTGCCCTTCCCGGTCATTGGCCGCGTTGAGGTCCTGCTCCAACGAAAGCCTCACACGATCCTGCTTCTCTTCGAGAGGAAGGAACCCGTGCGGGGCTTTCCGCGCGTCCACCAGATCCCCCGAAAGGAGAAGCCATGTCATCGAGACCCTACCGGGTGCGGGAAGAGGGATGGCTCATGCGCCACATCCGGCTCGCGGCCATCGTCATCGCAGTCTGCTCAACGGTGCTCGTCGCCGTGAAGAGCTGGCCGTTCTAACAGGCCAAAGGAGGAACCACATGGCCACACGACGCCGGTCCAGGAAGCAGCAGTGCCTGCTCTGTCGCTGGACCATCGCCTGCCGGAGACAGACCCGGCGCATCCTCGTCGCCGGCGCTCGCAAAGTGCGACAGACCTGGCATCGCATCCGCAGCGGGCGCCCCACCGTCATCGCCGACGCTCCCCGCCCTGAGGCGTGGCAGCTCCGGCGGCTGATCCGGCGGACAGCCCGCAGCTATGCCAAAGCCCTCGGCGTCGGACTCCCGACCGGGCTCGCCATCATCGTCCAGCGCGTCGTCTTCGACGGCAGGCAGGTCAACGGCCTGCTCACCGCCTACCAGCAAGGCGACCAGAAGCGCTACGTCATCCAGCTCGCGCTGTCGGTAAACGGGCGCGAAGTCAGCGACGGGGAGCTGATCGTGGCACTCCGTCACGAACTGTCAGCCGTCTTCGCCGACGCGATCGGTAAGCCGGTGCTCAGCGTCGCCCTGGACCTTGAACGAGGTCTGCCAGTTCAAAGCGGCGGCTCCATCGTGGAGCTGAGGCCCCAGCCCAGCGCGGCCGCCAACGGCCGCGGCCAGGACACCGATCCCTTCGCGCTGTCGAGGGTGACCGACTATCAGGAAGGAGAAGCATCGTGAGCCAGTCCATCGTCCTTCGGGACCTCGCCGCGCTCGCCCGATACCAGGACGAGTTCGCGAGCGATCCGGAGCCAACCATCACGACCTCGGTGGCCATGCCACCACCAGCCCTCGACGACCAGCCCGACCAGCTCGTGCAGGCCATTCTGCGGTCAGCGCGCGAGCTGCAACGGCTCAGCGAGCAGGATGGCGCCGCCCGTCGAGAGGCCGAGACGGTCCTCGAACAGCACCGCCGGCTCAGGGATGAGGCCGGCCGCTATCGGCAGATCGACCGCGACGCGCGAGAAGTCGTGGACGGAGCGCTCAAGGTCGTCGCTACCGCGTTCCTTCCCCGGAGCCAGGCAGAGGCTGACCAACTCGTGGCCACCGCGTCGGCGGTCGCGACCGTCGCCGCCAACCGGCTCAAGGCTATCGAGACGGAGCTGGCCGAGCTGGAGGAGCGGGAAGACCTCTCGCGGCTGCTCGCCATCGAGCGGACAGAGCGGGAGGCGCGTCAGCGCGAAGAGCAGGCCCTCGCCGCGATCGAGCGTGCGAAGGCGCTGGCATCGGAGCACAAATATAACGAGGCCCTCAGGCTGCTGGGTTCTGCGGTCAAACTGAATCCCAACATGCCCGGTCTGGCCTCGTCTCATGACACCATCCGGCGGCAGGCGCACGCTGTCAAGACCCTCGAGGTCGAGCGCGCGCTTGCCGAAGCAAGGCGGCTTCACCGCCGCGAACCTGCCCAGGCTGCGGAGATTCTCGGCGCGCTCGACATGCCCGGGATGCCCTCTGTCCTCGTACGCGATGTCTACGGCTGCTGGCTCCAGTCGTGCCGCAGGCTCGGTCTCGTGGATGCGGTCCACTACAGCCCCGGCACCGGCAAGGGAGCGATGCTCGTCCGCGACAGCGGGTGCGACACTCGTCTAAAGGTCGTCAGCGCCATCGGGCTTCCGAGCTGGACGCCGGGCCGGACCTTCGCGGTGAGGGCGCTCAAGGGCGCCCGTCCCCTCGCTGCCTGAACGGCATTTCCGTCGCGGGTTCCCTGGGGCGGTCCCCTTCGGGGGGCGGCCCCTTCCCGCGGCGGAGTGTGTCCCGATGCATGACACCGATGCGATCCGCCGCGGCCACCCCATCGCTGATGTGGCCGTCGCGTCCGGACTCGAACTCCGCCAGACAGGCGGGAGGCTCACCGCGGTCTGTCCCTTCCACGGGGACGGCCGCCCCAGCCTCGTCATCTATCCCGCGAGCCAGAGCTACTACTGCTTCGGCTGCGGAGCCGGGGGCGACGTGATTGACTTCATGAGCCGCCTGCACAGGGTGGACTTCAGGGAAGCGGTCGCGCTGCTGGCTGGATCTCAGGTGCCCACGATGCCGGCAGGTGCCCCACACCCACCTAACGTGGCGGTTCCCGAGGTCGATCGGATGAAGGCCGCGCCGATCATCGAAACGGCCGCCGCTTTCTACGAGGAGGCGGTCTGGTCGCGACCGGAGGTGCTGGACTACCTCGCGTCACGCGGCATCCACGAAGGGACGGTACGGCGCTTCCGGCTGGGCTTCGGCATACCGGGCCTGGTGGCCGAGCTTCGCGACCGGAACCTCGACATCGAGACCGCACACCAGCTCGGCCTGCTGGACGGCGACCGCGAGTGCTTCGCCGGGCGGACCATCATCCCCGAGCTCGTCGACGGCCGGGCGACCTGGCTCACCGGACGACGCCTCACCGACCGCGAGCCGCGATACCTCAACCTTCGCTTCCCAAAGCCACTCCTCGGTCTGGCGAGCGCGAAGGGCGAGGCGGTGGTCGTGACCGAAGGGCCCTTCGACTGGCTCACTGCCGTCGAGTGGGGCTTCTGGGCCGTCGCCCTGCTCGGGACTCGCGTCCCCGGCAAGGTGGCGCAGTCACTGGAGCGTTTCGAGGATGTCTATCTCGTCCTCGATCCGGACGAGGCCGGGCGGGAGGCGACCAAGGAGCTTCACGAGCGCCTTGGTGATCGCGCTGTCCCGGTCGCACTCCCACCGGGGGTGTCCGACCTCAACGGCCTGGGCCTCCGTCCCGATGGGCGCAGCATCTTCGCCCGCTGCATCCTTCAGGCGGGCCACGAAGCCCGCGCTGCCAGGCAACGGGCCGCATGAGCAGCCCGTCAAACGGCGGCCTGCCGCAGGAGGTTCTCGACCTTCTCGCGCAGCCGCTCGACCTCGCGCTCGTCCGCGAGCGCGCACGAGATGATGGCAGCGTCTTCGCCTACCTCGAAGGCCAGGCCATCATCGACCAGGCCAACCGCATCTTCGGCTACGGAGGCTGGGGCGCCGAGCTGATCGGCGAACCCAAATACCAGGCTGCTGAAGTCGTCGATCAGAGCAGTGGCGAGCTGCTGGCACACGGCATGTACACCGTCGCCGTGCGGGTGACCGTCAACGGTTGCCTGCCGAAGAGTGATGTCGGCTGTGGTTTCGTCACCGAACGAACGCTTGAGGCGCACGCCAACGCCACGAAGGCGGCAACGACCGATGGCATCAAGCGAGCGTTCCGGCAGTTCGGCCAGCAGTTCGGGAACAGCCTGAACGACCGCCGTCCGGGCACCCTCGCGAGCCCGGCGAAGTTGGACGACATGCGCCAGCGCGTCGTCACGCTCTCGGGAAGGCTCGGGGTCGATGAAGCTCGCACGCGCTCCTGGTTCCAGGAGCGGTGTGGGCTGGACCTCGATGACGCTGTGGAGCGCGAACTCTCCAGCGCCATCAAGGCGCTCGCGAGCGAGCTGAACGAGCGCGGAGCGCAGCGACGGAAGGCGGCCTGAGGTGGGCTTCCTTCGCCGCCAGCCGGTGCGGGTCATCGAAACCCGTTCCGGCACACGCCAGCTTCTCCAGGTGCGACAGGCCATCCCTGCTCTGCCCGGCTGGCGCACTTACGCGGTCACCGCTCTTGGCCCGCGCCGAGATGACGAGCCGCTACACCTGACCGTCTACGACCGCATCGACGAGTTGCCCGATGGGCCGCTCGCCGCATAAGCCGGCGGCGCAGTTCCTACAGGAGGGTGGCGATGCCGCCCTCCTCCACCTCGTTGAGGAGAACCTCCGCTTCCTTGCCGAGCTGCGCTCCATCGGTCGCGCCGTCGCTCGCGGCGGTCCGCTCGGGCGTTGCGTGTCCCGGCCGGCGGACATCTACGAGCTCGTGCGACCGGAAATGGAGCACCTCCTCCAGGAGCAGGTGCGGGTGATTCTTCTCGACACCCGTTGCCGCGTCCTCGACGTGGTCCTCGTTTACCAGGGCAACGTCAGCTCGGTGAACTTCCGCGCAGCGGAGGTGCTCCGCGAAGCGGTCATCACCAATGCGCCTTCGGTGGTGCTCGTCCACAACCATCCCTCGGGCGACCCCGAGCCAAGTCCGCCCGACATCGCGCTCACGAAAGAGCTCGTGAAGGCGGGAGAGATCCTGGGCATCGAGGTCGCCGACCACGTGATCGTCGGCCGCGACGCCTTTGTCAGCCTCAAGGAACGGAGGCTCCTGGGATGACGCTCGGACGCAGCTAACCCGCACTCGACGCCGCGCAGCAACGCGGGAAGGCGCCCTGATGCCGCGGTACTACGTCCCCGAGGTCTTCCTGATACGCGAACGCCCGTCCACTGCAGGGCGGGGTTCGCTTTCGGCGCCCCAGCCCGCCTCTCACTACCTGAGAACCGGAAATCCACCACCGACCGCCCGGCAGCCAAGCCCGGGCTATTCCTGTTGGAGGAATCAACCAATGGCACACAACCTCGAAATCATCAACGGCAAGGCATCCTTCGCCTACGCCGGCCGTCCCGGCTGGCACGGGCTCGGCCAGGCCATCCCGCCCGGCATGGAGGACTCTGAGACCGTCGCCGAACTCGCCGAGCTCAACCGCACTGTCGCGCTGGTTCCGCTCTACACCATGGTCGGCGGCGAGCCCGTCGCCGTGCCGGAGAAGTTCGCGACGGTGTACGCCGATACCGGCTTCGTCCTTGGCGTGGTCGGCACCCGCTATACCGTCGTCCAGAACGTGACCGCCTTCAGAGCCATCGACCGCTGGCTCGCGGACGACCGCGTGAAGTACGAGACAGCCGGTGCGCTGGACGAGGGCCGGAAGGTCTTCATCCTCGTCCGCATCGGCGAGGACTTCACTATCGCTGGGACTGACCCGGTGACGCCCTATGCACTCGTCACGAACAGCCACGATGGATCGAGCGGCCTCGCCGTGAAGCTCGTCTCCACGCGCGTCGTCTGCCAGAACACGCTCAACGTCTCCCTCCGCGAGAGGGGCGAGCGGATCGGCATCCGGCACACGGCCTCGGCCGAGGCGAACATCGAGTCGGCTGCGAAAGCGCTCGGGCTCGTCTCCCGGCAGCAGGCGGAGATGATGCATCGCTTCGAACAGCTCGCCCAGATGAACGCCGGCCAGACGCTGGTCGAACAGGTGGTGGAGCTGGTCGCGCCGGACCCGGCAAAGGTCGAAGTCAGCCTCACCGAGCGCCAGCGCAACCGCGCCACCCGGCGTAACGACAGCTTCATGACCTTCCTGCAGCACGCGCAGGAGCTGCCGACGATCGTGAGCGCCGGCGGCCTCGACAACCGCTGGGGACTCTTCAACGCCACGACGGAGTGGATGGAGTGGGTCGACCCCACGAAGAGCACGCAAATCCTCGAGCGCCGGATGGTCGGCTCTCTCGAAGGGACTGTGTCCGATGCCCGGCAGCGCGTCTACGACCTCGTCGCGGCGGTCTGAGACCGCGACGCTGAACACGATCGTGCTCAGGCTCACCTTCGCCGGCGAAGTGTCGGCGGAGTCGGTCGTCCAGCACCTGCTGGAGACCTTCAACGACGACGGCTCCCTCGTCGACGCTTTCGCTGTCCCATCGACTAACCCGGCCGGCCGATAGCGACCGGTCCCACACACCAGCACGACGCAGGGAAGCCCGGCCACAGCCGGGCTTTCTGCCGTGCTGCGTTTCACGCCCTCCAAACAACCAAGGAGGCACAGCATGAGCAACCACCCCTACGAAGCGAGCCCTTACCTGACGGGGCCCGCCTATATCTACATCACGTCGGCGGACGGCCTGCCGTCTCCCCAGCAGGCGGACGATGACTCTGACGCCGTTGCCCGCGTGAAGCTGTTCGACCCGAACGGCGCCTGGACGTGGTACGTCGCCGGATACGATCCGGAGACTCGCATCGCCTGGGGCCTGGTCGACGGCTTCGAGCAGGAATACGGAAGCATCGATATGGCTGAACTGGTCGCCGTCCGCGGCGCGCTCGGTCTGCCGATAGAGCGCGACCTCTACTGGCGGCCATGTCCGCTGGCGAAGTGCCTGCGGTGATCGCGACTCCCTACCCGCCCGGCGAACGGCCGGTCTTCCGCTGCGGGCGGCAAGGCGCGGGCGGCGTCTCGTGCGACTGGCTCGGGTTCCCGGCCGAGCCGGACCGTTGCCCGTTCCATCCGCAGCACGGCAGGCATCGCTACGAGGCGGCGAACTTCAACCCCCTGAGCTTCCAGCCGCTCTGGAACTACGCCAGCGAGTGCGGGTTCTGGCTCTACCCCGCCGACTTCATGGCAATGGCGTGCCGTGCCTGGATCATTGACGGGGCGGAGGTCGTGATCTTCGCCTACAAGTACCGCGAGTCGCGTAACTACCTGCACCTCGACGACCACGGCTACTCGGCCTGGACGAACGGGGTGAACCCCGAACCGCTTCCAGCTACGCGTGCTATCGAACACGCGACGGGACTGGGCCATCGTCACGATGATGGATGTCTCAAGGGCTCACGCGTCGTGACCATCGAACGACGGCGGAAGGCGGGATAGCGATGAGCTCGCCCACTCCCGAACGCCGCAATATCGACGCGGCGCGCGAGGTCGTGCTGCGCTTCCGGGCGCTGACCGGCACCGGCGACGATCCGAACCCGGTCGCTGCCTGGACCGACACGCTCGCCGAGCTGATCGCCGCGCTCCACCACCTCGCCGACCAGGAGATCGGCGAGTACGGCTTCGACATCTGCCTCGACCGCGCGGCCTTCAACTACGCCTACGCCCTGCGTCCCGATGAGGGGGCCGAGGCTCGATGACCGGGCCCATCGTCCTTCTTATCCCGCACGGCGAGGAAGGGCACTTCGAGACTCGTCTCTGCCCCGAGTGCCGGGCGTTCCTCGACGAGCTCGAGTACCTGGACCGCCAGATGCTCGGCCTCTGTGCCCGCGGTCTCGCCCAGGTCGTGAGCACCGACCACCGTGGTGAGCGGAGCTACCAGCTCACTCCCGCTGGCCGCCGCTGGCTTGAACGCCAAAAGCCACGTCACGGCGAGAGCCGCTAAACGAGGGAGCGGGATCGAACCGGAGAGTTCGGTCCGCTCCTTTCTCGCACACCTGTGACCAACCACCCAACACCCGCCAGCCTCGGCGGCCAGCTCTCGCTCTTCCAGGACGAGGGGACGCTGCCGGTACCCGGCTGGCGTGGCAAGACACCACCGGAGATGCGAGCGGAGGCGCCCGGGGGCTACCGGCTCGACCTCTCCGGCGACGAACCGCTCTACGTCATCGATGACGACCAACCGCCACCTGAGTCGGACGAGCGTTTCGACGAAGACCTGGAGGGGGAGGACGGATCCGGTATTCACCTTGATGGCGACATCGAGGCCGATGGCGACGACGACGTCAGCCCTGACCTGCGACGCTATGCGCCGCGCGAATGGGCGCCCTACTGCGCAGACACAATCGCCATGAAGGGCACAATCCGCAAACCGGCGAGCCGCCTTGGCGCGCTCTGGGTCGGCACCGGCGGCGGTGGTCGTGCTATCGACCGGGACAAGCGCGGCATGAGCGTCTACCGCGTCGTGCCTCTGGACGCGTACCGCAGTCCGCATCCCGGCCTGCCGCTCAGCTACCGGGAGCACGCCGCCCTTCCGCATGACCACCCGTTTCGCTGGGGCTACGAGGGGATGCTCGTCACCTGGCAAAAGAAGCCGTACGTGCTCACAGACGAGCACATGGTCTTCAGCCACCCGTACATCCCCAGCCCCGACGGGCACGGCTACCTGCCTGACCCGGACTGGCATCCCCACGACGAGGACGCGGTCCGGAGCGAACGCAACCCGTGGCGGCACGACCCCCACGCATGGCAACCGACAAGGAGGTTGATCTAAATGGAAGAACACGAACTGTTGCGCCGCGCCGCTCTGGCCGTCGTCCGCAGCATCGACCACGAAGCGGGCTTCTACGAGGCCCAGTCCCCGGTCGAGGATTGGGCGCTCGACGCGCTCGAGGCGGCGGTCGGCGGCGACCTTAACGGAGCCGAATCACTGCTCGACCGCTACGAACGCGCAGAGTGGGAGGAGCGCCGTTCCTACGCAATCTCGGAATGGGAAGAGCCATGTCCGGCTGCTGCCCGCGCTGCGAACGCCCTTTGACGGAGGACGGCCACCTGCGCTACTGCGACCGCTGCGGCTACGAACCGCCAGAGAGCGCTGCGCTGCCTGTCACGCCGCCCCTCTTCGAGGAGGCGGACGACAGAGAGCCCCGAGCCGCAGCGGACAATGCGGTTCGGGCAACGTCACCGCTCGGCCAGCCATGGACCTCCTGACGATCAGGGCCGGAGGCTTCACGGCGACCGTCGACGGCTGTGCCGGCGGGGGGAATGAACTCTGGTTCCTCTCGATGCTCGGCCACCAGCAGGCTGTGCGCGCGATCTGGGCGCGGCTCATCAAAGGCGAGGCAGGATTCCTCAGCAGCACCGAGTTGGGCGGCGAACCAACGCCGCTTGCCCGGGAGGCCTGGGGGACCTGGCGCTTCACGGGTATGCGCCTGCCTTCTGGCTCCGCCTACCACGGCATGCTCATCCCTGAGATCGCCGCCTATGCAGCCGACCGCCTCGACTTCCTCCTCCTGATCCGGGGGCAGGACGATGCGGCTCAGCTTCACTTCCGCTTCCTGGCCCGCCGGCTCGACCTGCCGCTGCACCCATCCTGGGCGGAGTGGCTCTGGCGGCGTGGGCTGGAAAATGAAGAGGTGCAGGAACTTGAATCGGCTGGACTGCGGGCCTACCGCTGCCGGCCCCAGCCGGAAGCGCTACGAGTGGACATCAGCGACGCTGTCCGTCGACGCGCGCTTGTCGTGGCGACGACCGGCGTTGCGAACGTCCAACCGATGGCCGCCTGAACGATGGCCGAGCTCCTCGACCCGGACGTCTATCGAGCGGCCGTCGCGGCCCTCGGTACGAAGGCCGCTGCCGCTGGCCTACGCGCCGTTCCCGTGGCCGGGATCAGCGTGGGCGGCTGCGCCGAAGCGATCGGCACGCCACGGCGCGGTGCGTTTCGCCGGCGTGCACACGCCCACAACCATCCACGCGATCCTCGCTTCGGCTGGATCTGCATCCTCAGCACCAGGGCCGACGGTCGTCACCCCAACAGGACGGCCGTCGGCCCTGCTCGCCCACGAGTACGCCCACCTGCTGGCGCCCAACAGCGGGCACGGGGAGCGTTGGCGTGCGGCGGTCACCGCGCTCGGACATCCGGCCGAAGCGAAAGCTCGGCGTGTCCGATAGGCAGCTGGACCTCTTCGGCGAGATGGTGGCCGATCTGTCAGACATCGCCTCGCCGCGCGGGCTCGCCGAAGTGGGAGACCCGCTCCCCTCGCACCACGTCACTCTCGTGGCTGCTGACGATGACTCCCGGCCCACCGGCGGTGACTCCTCGCCGCACGTGGAGCCCTACCGTTTCTCACTCACCGACCCGCAGGGGCGTTGGATCATTGCCGCGGCCCATGAGGATGAGGTGAAGCGCGGAAAGGTCACGCGCCGCATGGTCGCGAGATGCTCATGCGGATGGGTGTCAGCGTTCCGACTGCATCCCTATGGGAGCACCGGACCTGACCTGCTCGTTGCGCACCTGCGGTCGCACGAGCTCGAAACGCGGCCGCCCGCATGGCGGGTCGATGCCGAACGGAACGGCTGGCGGAGGGTGCAGCTGCTCGCAGGGCGCGTGCACTGCGCCTCCGCCGACTGCCATCGCCTCGGAACCCCTGCTGTACCGCGGCGTCCTCGAGCTGGCCAGGACTACCGCCTCGCTGCGGGCTTCGGCGAGCCGTGTCCCGGCCACAGCGGCGCGCTGCACGACCGCGTGTACCACTGGGAGGAGCACGACCCAGAAGACCACTCAGGCGAACCGAAGCAGTCGCACGCGGTCGGGCTTCTCGATCCGGACGGGACCTTCTGGCACTACTGGTGCGCACCCCTGGTTGCTCGGCACCTATTCGGGTTCGTCCGCCATGAAGAGGTCGCATAGACGAGCCACAAAGCTCAGGACACGACGAGATGGGGGCACCTCATCGGGGTGCCTCCTACCTCGCGTGCCCAGGAAACGAGAGGAGCGTCTGATGAACATCAACCCACGACACGTCGCTTCACAGAAAGCGCACGGAGGCCGGCATGGCACGCCTTGAGGGCATCGCGAAAGCGCAGTTCTATCCAACTCCGCCTTCGGTCGTCGAACGTGTGGCGGCGCTCGTCCGCCCCGCCCCCCGATCTCATCGCCGTGTCACACGGCTGCTGGACTCCTGCTGCGGCGCGGGTGACGCGGTGCGGCAGTTTGCCGACGCCATCGGTGGCGGCGAGACCTACGGGATTGAGATCGAGCAGCATCGTGCCGCCGAAGCTCGGCGGATCCTGGACCATCTCATCGCCGGCAGCGCTTTCGCGGTTCGGCTCGGACACGAGGCGTTCTCCTGCCTCTGGCTCAACCCGCCTTACGACGATGGTGAGGACGGCAAGCGGCTGGAGCACAACTTCCTTACGACGATGAGCCGCGCGCTCGCACCGGGCGGGCTGCTCGTCTACATCGTCCCGCAGGCGCGGCTCGGGCAGTCGGCCCGCTACCTCGCGTCCCGCTATGAGGGACTGCGTTGCTTTCGCTTCCAGGACCCCGAGTACGGCGCCTTTCGGCAGTGCGTGGTCCTCGGGAGGAGGCGCGCGACGCAGACGATCGCCGCTGATGCGCAGGCGCAGGTCGAAGCATGGGCGACAAACCCTCTGCCGGAGCTTCCATCGCCGGACTCAACGTCGCCGATCTACGAACCGCCCGCATTGCCGGCGGGACCGGTTACCTTCGCGTCGCAGTTCTTTGAGCCGGAAGCGGCAGCGGCTGAGGCCAGGGAGCGCGGGCTGTGGACGAACAGCGCGCTGGTCGAGCGCTTCTGGCCAGCGAGCGAACGGCCCGTCCGGCCCCTCATGCCGCTGCGCCGAGGGCACCTCGCCGTGCTCATCGCGGCGGGCTTCCTCAATAACATTCTGCTCGACGACGGTACCCGTCGCGTCCTCGTGAAAGGGCGCATCACCAAGGTGAGCCGCCCCGTCGAGTCGCCCGACCCGGACGTCGAGGTCGAACGCGAGTTCCTTCGGACTTCGGTCGTCATGCTCGACCTGGAGACCGGGGAGTTCGAGGACATCGAGCAGGGCGGACAGCTTACGGAGCCCTCCGCCTGAACCTCGCCCAGTTCGTCCAAGCCTTCCAGGGCGCCATCACCGATGCCGTCCTGAAGGCCTATCCACCCATCTACTCGGCAACCAGCCGGGAAGAACTGGGCTTCGATCTGCGACGGCTGGGCCGCCGCCCGATGGGTGCTCAGGCTGATGTGATTCGTGCCTGCGCGCTCTCCCTGCAAACCCACCGCGCTACCAACCTCGTCGGCGAGATGGGCACCGGCAAGACCACGATCGGGACCGCGGCCGCCACGCTCGCGGGCTTCGAGCGCGTGCTTGTCCTCTGCCCGCCCCACCTCGTGCGGAAGTGGCAGCGCGAGGTGAAGGCAACGGTACCGAGCGCCAACGCGGTCATCGTCCGCACGATCAGCGACCTGGAGAGGGTCCGTCACGCGGGCGGTTGGCCCCTCTTCGTCATCCTCTCGCGAGAACAGGCCAAGCTCTCCTACCGCTGGAAACCAGCGGTCGCGACGCGTCATGTTGTCGCGGGAAGCGCAGCCGCTCGCGATGAGGTCGGAAGGGTGATTTTCCTCCCCTGTTGCCCGTCGTGCTTCTCGCCCATCGTCGATGACGAGGGTTTGCCACTGGAGGAGGCAGACCTTGGACGGAAGAAGCACACCTGCGAGCAGTGCCGCGGACCACTCTGGCAGGCGGACTGCCGCGGTCCCCGCCGCTACCCGCTTGCCGATTACATCGCCCGGCACATGCCCGGGTACTTCGACCTCCTGCTCATCGACGAGCAGCACGAATACAAGGCACGCGGCTCTGCCCAGGGGCTGGCGGCGGGCACGCTCGCCGAAGCCTGCAAAGCCGTCCTCACGCTCACCGGCACCCTGATGGGGGGCTATTCCTCGACCCTCTTCTATCTACTCTGGCGGTTCTCGCCGGCAGTGAGGGAAGAGTTTGGCTACGCCGACGAAGCGAAGTGGGTTTCCCGCTATGGCATTGTCGAGCGCATCAGCCGCAAGACCGGACACGACGACGCCTACGAGGACGGCCGTTCTAGCCGCCGGAAGAGCTACCGCACGCGAGTAGTGGAGAAGCCCGGAGTCTCGCCGGCCGTGTTGTTCCACCTCATCGGCAACACTGCCTTCCTCCGGCTCGCCGATGTCGCTTCCGGGCTACCCGACTACACGGAGGAAGTGCGTCTGGTTGGGCTGGCGACGTCAGACTCACCCGGTGAACCATCGCAGGCTGCGTATTATCAGCAGCTCGCGTCACAGCTCGAAGCTGCTGTCCATGAGGCGCTCGCCAAGGGCTCGAAGCGGTTGCTCGGGACCTACCTCCAATCGCTTCTGGCGTATCCCGACGCTTGCACGAAAGGTGAGCAGGTCATCGACCCGGGAAGCGGCGCCGTCATCGCGGCGGTACCGCCGCTGCCCGAAGCAAACCGTTACCCGAAGGAACAGGCGTTGCTCGATCTCGTCGAGGCCGAGAAGCGCGAAGGCCGGCGGGTGCTGGTGTACATCACGCACACGGCGAGTCGTGACATCAGCGCCCGGCTCGAGTCGGTGCTTCAGGAGGCTGGCCACCGCGTGGCGAACCTCAAGGCCGACACGGTCCCACCAGAACGCCGTGAGGAGTGGGTCGCACAGCGGGTGAAGGCAGGCCTCGACATCCTGCTGGTTCACCCCAGGCTCGTCCAGACGGGTCTGGACCTTGTCGACTTCCCGACCATCGTCTGGCAGGAAGTCGAGTACTCGGTCTACACGATGCGCCAGGCGAGCCGCCGCTCGTGGCGCATCGGACAGCGCCGCCCGGTGCGCGTGGTCTACCTCGCCTACCGGGGGACGCTCCAAGCCCAGGCCCTCACGCTGGTCGCGAAGAAGCTGAAGGCTTCTCTCGCGGTCGAGGGTGAACTCGGCGACGACGGTCTCTCGACCTTCGGCGACGACGGCGAAGACCTGCTCATGGCGCTCGCACGCAGCCTGACCGAGCGAGTCGAGGCTAGCGACGACTCGCTGGAGGGCTTGTTCGCCGAAACGCGCGAGTCGGAGCGGAGATTGGAGGTCGTACTCGACACCATCGATACCGAATCCCGGAGCCTGTCATGGGCGGAGGCGAACACGATCCCCACTGAGCCGGTCTCGCCACATCGAACGTCTGGAGGGGCATGGTTGATCCAGGGAGGTGATGCACGCCCGGGGTCGTCGACAGCCGATGCCCAGCAGCTGCGCCTGTTCTGAGAAAGCGTAGGGAGGAGGCTCCTCCCTACGCTCCGCCCATGGAAGGGCTGGCTTTTTTTGTTGCCTGTCACGAACCGGGTCCAAGATATCGGACGAGCAGGATGGTACGCTGCGGGATAGGGCAGGACGCTCGTCACGGGGCGTACCATGAGGTGCATTCTGGTTGCTGCGAGAGGTCGGCCCCACTCCCGGCTCCGGCTGGCCCGGCAAGTGATAATGGGCTATCGTTACGAAAATCGTAACCTTAGCCAAAGTTGACCGGAACGAGGCAACCAATGGCGACCTCCGCTTCCGAGCCAGCCACGACCGCCTCTGGCCTTGCCGATTGGCTGCTAGCGCACGGGCGCGTGGCGGTCACCTCCGCCGAAGTCGCGGATCTGCTTCAGATTCCCCTCGATCAAGTTCGTGTGCGTCTCAATCAGCAGGTTCGGAAGCAACGGCTTTTTAGCCCCGCCCGCGGGCTCTGGATCCCGATTCCTCCGGAATACCGTACGTGGGGAGCAGTGCCAGCCACACACTTCATCGACCAACTCATGCGGTTCTTGGAGCGGGACTACTATGTCGGTTGGCTGGCGGCCGCCGAGCTTCACGGTGCAGCTCACCAGCGGCCACAGGTATTCCAGGTCGCGGTCAATGCGCCGCTACCGCAGCGCGACTTCGGACGCGTTCATCTTCGCTTTGTCACACGGTCGCGCGTCAGAGAGGCGCCGCGAGTCCAGATGCAAACGCCAACAGGCCAGATATGGGTGGCGACACCCGAGCTCACGGCGCTCGACCTCGTTGACATCCCACGGCTTAGTGGAGGGCTCAACAACGCGACGACGGTCCTGCTCGAGCTTTCACAGGATCCCGGGTTGAACACCGCACGTCTCCTAGATGTGGCCAGTATGTTCCCGACGGCAACCGTGCGGCGCTTGGGGTACCTCCTTGCCCAGTTCCAGGCGAACGTCGAGCTCGGGCCACTCCACTCCATCGTCGATAGCCAGTCGCAGTCGCACGCTTCGCCTCTCGATCCGCGTGCGCCGCTCCGCGGAGAGCGCGACCATACATGGAACGTCGTGGTCAACGTCGTCGTCGAGCCTGACGTGTGATCCCCGAGGCGGCGATCACAGCATGGGGCGTCAGCGCACCCTGGCCGACTCGCGCACAGGTTGAGCAGGACCTTCTCCTCAGCCGCCTAATCGTCGAGCTGGCGTCCCATCCCTATCTGCGAGACGAGATGATCTTCCGGGGTGGGACGTGCCTGCATAAGTTGCACCTGACGGTTCCCCATCGATATAGCGAGGACCTCGACTACGTTCGCGCCACCGCGGGTGGTATTCAGCCGCTCACCCAGGCTGTGACGAACGTTGGTGAAGCGTTGGGGTTTGAAGTCCGCACGCAGATGGGTGCTCAGCCCAAGGTGTACCTCCGAACTACCGCAACAAGTGGCGAGCTTCTTCGAATCAAGGTCGAAGTGAACACGTACGAGCGAACGCCTGCGCTACCGCTGACTCGCGTGAGGCACGACGTGCGTTCGTCCTGGTTTTCGGGAAGCGCGGACGTTCAAACGTTCGTACCTGCCGAGTTGGTGGCGACCAAGATCCGCGCGCTGTATCGGCGAAAGAAGGGCCGGGATCTGTTTGATCTCTGGCTGGCTCTCACCGAGATGAAGCTCGCGGGCGAGGCGATCACCGCGGCGTTCGTCCCATATCGTCCCCACGGACTGACCACTCGCCTGGCCGTCCAGAACCTGCGGCGCAAGCTACAGGATGCGGACTTTCGCGATGACCTTGTCCCGTTGGTTGCCACGTGGCCTGCGGACTACGACATCGATCGAGCGGCTGACCTCGTCATTGCGGAGGTGTTGGAGCGACTCTGAGGACTATCGACACGCTATCTCTCACGAGGTGCGCCGGCAGTTCATGCACCCGTGGCTCGCTCATCGCGCCGTGCATTCTTGTTGCGAACCTACGGACCTGCCAGCCGAGGATTCCATGCGATTCGTTCCCTTTCCCTACTGTAGCCAGTTGAATCTGGTGGTCATTTCGCCGGAGCTGACGGCTTGAAACGTAGCAACGCCTTAGCTCTTTGCTCACCAATCGACTTGGCAATCTGATCCGCTGGTGCCCGGAAGACCTCATCGGCATTGTTCAGTCCGGCCATTGACAGCCGAAGGCACTCACCCCTCAAGAGCGGCATCGGCAATTGCAACAGCGGCAAAGCCTCTGCTGGTAGTCCGAATTCAAGTTGTAGAAGCACATCGTCCAGGGACGGCACTCCGATCGGCTCATCGGCAACAACCACGGTGGCGATGCGGTGGGCGGCACGCAGATGGAATCGGGTGGAATCCGCCAGCCCGGTGATGTCGCCCGATGCCAGCCGGTTGAACGGGTTGACCGAGAATCCGGTCTCGATATCGTTCAAGGGTGTACCGCGGGTCCAAGCTCGAAGCACAGCTGACTTCTTGCACCGCGCCCAATAGTTAGGCAAGTCAGCGGCTCCGAACTGAAGCGCCTGGGCCAGCGCGGTTGTTAGCCCTGAGGTCCAACGCGCCTCGGCGGTCCCCTTCCGCGCCAGCGGTATCCATTGGCTGTCCAGCTCAGGAACGACCTGGATGAGCCCCATCAGGAAATTCGGGTCACGCGCTTGAGCTCCGCTGCGGCGGATGAGTTCGACCAGGCGAAGGGCTGATTCGAGCGACAGCGGTGCTTCGGCACAGACGCGACCGAGCAGTGACAGCCGGATGAGCCCGTCTTCCTCCTCGACCAGTCGCTGCGCCGTCATCCGAGTGAGCAGGTCAGCGATCTGTGCTTGAGTCCGAGCCGACCAGGTTGGGTCGCGACGATTGCGCAGGAACCCGCCGTAGGTGGCCGCCAGGAGACCCGGGACGTCGTCGCGGTGCACGCCGTTGACTTGGCTCAGCAGTTTGATGACCCAGGTGTTGAGGTCAGCGTCCTTGAATGAAGACGACAGGGCTTCCGGTTCCCCGGCCACGTAGACCTGAAAAAGCCGAATCCGGGCAGTGGAATTGTGGGCGAGCAGAATGCTGCGCCCTTGCTCGGCAAAGCCCATTCGGCCCGCTCGTCCGGCCATGTTCTTGTACTCTGCAACCGTGTAGGGCTGCGTCTGTGCTCCTTTGAACTCATGCTCAGCGATGATGACGGTCGAGGCGGGTGTGTTGATTCCGGCGGCAACAGTGGTCGTTGCGGCCAGAACGTGAATGCCGGCGCCAGCGTCCCGGAAGCCACGTTCGACCGCGGCACGCTCTTCCTTAGAGAGGTTGGAGGTGTGGAAGGCGGTTCCACCTCGAAGACAATGACGCAGGTCGTGGGATACGGCCGACAGGTCCTGCTCCGGCAGCTCAACGATGACCGCATCGGCGGCGGCGAGGCCGAGCTCATCAGCCAGATAGCCGGCCGCGCCTTGGGCCGAACCTCGTTGATTCCGAAAGATGATGACGCGCTCCGCCGGGCTGTCATTTACGAGCTGCCGTACCAGCGGCACGATGACATCTTGGGAGCTTGGCTCTCGTTTGCGTTGATAGACCGTTCCCGGTGCCAGCAACTGGGTCGTCTGACGGTTGCCGTCCGGATCGAGGAACTCATAGACGCCGTTGCGGTCCAGCACGCCCTCGACCAACGGCACGGGCCGGTCGGTGTGGTGTAAGAGCTCAATCTCAAGCCAGTCGTGGAAATAGTTCACATCCCCAATGGCGGCCGAGAGGGCGACAATCTGCGGTTCCAGGCCGCGCAATCGCGCCGACTTGAGATAGGCCAAGATGAGTTCGACGGTGATGCCTCGGTGAGGGTCGCTAATGAAGTGAGCCTCGTCCACCACCACGAGGCCGACTGAAAACAGCAGTTCCGGCCTGGTCAGCAAGAGCCCTAGGAACATTTCGTAGGTGAGTAGCGCAAGGTCAAAGCGGCCGGCGGTGAACGCCGCGGCGGAGTCGCCGTAGTCGCCGGTGCAGCGAATGACGCGCATTCCCAACGTCCCGCCATACAGGTCGGTGAACTGGTCGAATTTTTCGTTGGCGAGGGCCTTGTACGGCAGAAGGAAGACGGCCTTGCGGCCGTCGGCAATGGCCTTGGCGGCCGCGAGCTCGCCTACGAATGTCTTCCCCGAGCTCGTCGGGGCGACCACCAGCAGCGAGGTGCCTTCGAGAACTTGGTGGTCGTTGAGCGCCGCCAGCTGCAAGGGGTTGAGACCGCCCGGATATCGTGCCGCCCACTCGGCGACTACCGCCTCGGGCAATTGAGCATTCAAATCGAGCATCGTGTCGATTAGACGGGGCCGCGCTTCGGGGAAAGCCGCCAGGTAGTTTTGGCCGCGGTGAAGGACTGGCAAGACAAGTCCGGTCGCAAGGTGGCCAAGGACCGCCGGTTCCTGGGTATATCCGAGTCCCAGTGCCTGAGCGCGAACCGTCGCTTGCATCTCACTGACCAAGCCCAGAAGGTCGTGGGTGTCCGTGCCGCTCTGCAAAGCATCCAGCAGAGCCAACGTAAGCAAACCGTGTCGTTTAGTTGGGTGCTCGAGAGCGGACTGGTTCGGTCCGGCCGCACTCAAGAGAATCCGACCATTGCCGGCCAGTGTCGCCAACGGTGTGCCTGGGTCGCGCGTCAGTGGCGTTCGCTCCAAGACGCGGGCCGGCGCAGCGCCACTAAAACAACAGTCCAAGACGCACAAGATGGCGCCCGCCCGGGACGAGCGGAACAATTCAGCGAGCTCATCCATTCCGAGCGTGGTCGTGCCAAGGCTCGCGAGTTCCGTGTCGTAGGCGACGATGCGGTGGTCTTGGCTGCCGTGGCCGGAGAATGTCAGGATGACCGCGTCGTCGGGACCAGCCTCGCCCAGCAAGGCCCTGATGTCGCGCCTGATGGCATCAACGCTCGCGCCTTCATCCACCAGGAGTTGAAGATTCGCCTCCGGAAGCGAGTCAGCGAACAAGGCCCACAACGCGGTGGCATCGCGGCGCGCACCTGAGAGTTCGCGAATGTCAGGGGATTGGTGACGGTCGATGCCGACGAACAGCCCAGAAAGAGTCATCTGCTTAGGCTCCTTCACCTACTCTGCGGCCCACCATTTCGAACTTCAACCCCGCCGTGACACCGGTCGCAATCGGTCCACCACCACGCCCCGCTGGAGCGGCGCTGGACGCGGGTGTACGCGTCGGCCGCACGGTATTCGAAGCCAGAAGCTGCGCTCATCCCTATCGGTTCGCGATGACAGCGGCGAGCGCCCGTAGGGCTGACGCCGCGCCGTCAAGGTCTCGACCCGCGCCCGCGGTGTCTCCTCGCTTGTACTTCGAGGCAGCATCCTCGAGTTCCGACGCACAGCGCCGAAGCAGTTGTCCTGCGTCAGCCATGGGTAGCGGCCTCCTCTAGTGCCGGGTGTCTTTGGGCCGGCTGGGATCGTTGCCGGGCGCCACGGTGTCAGAATCGCGAATCTGGCCGTGGCGGTCGTGGATGACGACCTCGCCGCCTCCAAGATTGCCGACAATGTCCTTTGCGCGGCGTTCGGCATCAGCCTGGGTACTGTGGTGGGCACTGGCGCGCTGAGCGCCGGGAGCTTTGACGTCCCATCCGCCGGTAGGGTTGGGAACCACGTGTGTTGCTCATTGTTGGTCCTTCTCCTGGGAATAGATGACCGTGGTAGTGCTACGCCGACTCGGTGGCCTTCAGCCAGTCGTCGAGAGCGAGGGCAGTGCCCGTGATGGGCTGGATTTCGCATGCGGGATCGCAGGCAGTCACGTCATTCACCCTCATCTCGCCCGGGTACACCGAATAGTGCTGAGGGCCCTTGCCGCCGACACGCGGCATTCCGGTGACGATGCCGACCAGTTGCAGCGTTTGGTGCCCAGCGACTGCGAGGCTGAAGGGGAACACGTTGCGTCGAGCGTAGCGCTCCCGGTCGGCCTCCGGAAGGTTGGCGAAGTAGTCGGGGTCGTCGAGCTTGCCGGCGCGCTCAAGAGCGACATCGCTACGCAAGAGCGCACCGAGACAGTAGAGACAGGCCCGGCCAGCGGTCACTGTGTGAATACGCCAATCGACATGGAGCGGGCGGCCGTTCTTGTCGGTTCGCGCCAATATCCCGCCATCGACGACAGGGATGAGGTGACCGTAGGCGATGAGGTTGAGGAGGGCGCGAGGCCAGGGCCGGTCAACGCAAGAGAGGAGAACATCGCAGTCCAGGGCGGCGGCGAGACCCTCAGGAGTCAAGATGCTCGCCGGTACCGCTTCGGCGTGGAAGACGCCCGCGGTGTGACTGACCTCGGCGGCCCGTTTGGCGATGGCGACCTTGGTAAGATGCTCGTCAACGTCCTTGGGCCTCGCGTTGAGGGTTCGGTCGAGGTTGCGGGCCTCCACGATGTCGTGATCGATGTAGGTAACGTTCTCGATGCCGAGCCGGTTGAGCGCCTCGGCAATGATGCCGCCGACGCTTCCCAGCCCTACGATGCCCACTCGCGTACGGGCCAGGTCGGCCTGAGCTGCCGCTCCCCAGACGCTCACGGTCGCGACCTGAGTTGGCTGCTCCGCAGGCGGCGGGCAGAGGGCGGGATGATGCGTGATGCGCAGCGCTTCAACCGCTGCAACCCGGACGGTCTCGCAATCGTGGCGGACGTACTTCCGAGGCCCAGCGCGAAGCCAGAACCGGGCGCTCCAGGACCCGTCCGTACCCCTGGTCAGGCCGAGGACCGGGTGTCCGGACGAGTTCGCAACCGAGCCACCGAGACGGACCCCTTCGGCGAACTCGTCATCGTCACTCATGTCCTGCCAACCGGGGACGGGGTGCGAATGGAGCAGGGCGATGCCGTAGCCCTCGGGACATTCGCGCTGGACCCGGCCGAGATAATCCGCTGTGAAGGCGACGTTGCCCTGGAGGACCCGGTCGCCCTCTACGGGCATGACGACCTGCATGAGGATGGCCGTGTAGCGCTTGGTCCCGCGACTGGGCTTCCAATAAGCGAAGGCCAGGTCCTCCTGGTAGAGCCCCTTGTCGAGATGGGCAGCGAGCTGACGGTCCAGCTCGCCCGTGAACGCCACTGAGAAGGTGACGCCTGCAAAGTCGGATTCCTGGTAGCCGTTCATCTAGGCCTCCGACAGGATCGTCATGATGTGCGTAGCGATGGTCTTCGGCGTCGGGGGACGGTCGAAGCGGCGGCTCCAGTACGCCCAGTCTGGCCCAAGGTTGCTGTCTTGGATGGCGCGCGTGCCCTTGGGATAGAGCACCGGCTTGGTGTGGATGGCGGCCGGCATCGCGTACGGCGTTGATGTACAGCGCAGGATGGCTACGTCACAGATGCGGCCGGCGTGGGGGCCCGCTGGAACTTCCACGTCGCGGATTCCGGTGTAGACCTCGCCGTTCGGCGCGGAGAGCAACTCCACGGTGTAGCCCGTCTGGCGGAAGTACTTCTCGAGGTCGTCGCTCGTCATCTATTTCACCCACGAGGTCGGGGTGACGCCAATGAAGCGGGTGGTGAACTTCTCGCCGTTACGCAGCGGGACTTCCTGGTTGTAGTCGGTGAAGTCGTGGTGCCCGTTCTGGCGGGTCAGGATGTAGTCGGTGGCGGGCGTGAAGCCGGCGTTCTCCAGGATCTGGGCGACCGTGAGCTTGTGCTCCTCGGTCGTCTGCTCCTCGCCGTCAACGAAGTACGTGATGATGTCCTTGGCCATGGTGAGTCTCCTTCGGGCGATCGCCCTTTCGGCAGTCCGCGGATAAGCTAATCCGCTAATGAGCGTAGAATACCACATCGCGGACGCAGATCAACCCTTTTGGCGGCGGGAAGCTAGAAGAGGGAGCCGCTGGCCGTCGGCTCCTTGAGGAGATCGAGCTTCAAGAGCCGGATGTTCGCGGCCTCGACCGAAACTGCGAAGCGGCGAGCCAGCTGCCGGGCCACGGTGTCGGTCTCCGCCGTCCCCTTGAGCAACGGTCCGGTCAGGCCCAGCTCGCGCTGCACGTCGGTGAGTTGCGCTCGGAAGTGGGTTGCGGGCATGAGCAGCGCGCCGCACACATACCCCGCCTGCCATTCCATCCAGTCGACCTCGCGCGCCTGCAAGATGTTGTCGCGCTTGCACTGAGTTGGCGGACCGGGGACGGGCCCGAACAGTGGCAGTGGCTGCTCCATTTGAAAAAGCCAGTTGTGGAACTTGACGTGGCCAAACTCATGGGTGAGCGTCGTCCGGAGGCGGTTTTCGTTCGTCCGCTCTGACAGGTAGGCCGCGACTCGCACCTTGGGGCGCTTCCCGCGGATGAAGTCCGTGACCCCCTCCACCTCGCCTTCGAGGTCGGACAAATCGGCATACGCGTCCAAGTCGTCCGCGTCTCGCTCAATGAGCTTGGTGAGGAGGTCGGTCGGGACCGGCAAGCTGAATCCACCCAGCGTGCCTTTGGCGAACGTAGTGATAATGCCTTCGCACTCGACATCGAGATCGCGGGCGTCGTAATGAGGCCGCTCGCGGAACCGTCCTGTCCTATCCGGCACCATGCGCATGTTGCGCTACCCCTCTATGTTCCGGCGGAAGGCTTGGTACGCTGCTTGGATTCGTTCAGGCGATGCGTTCTGACCGCGAACATCGGCGGGAAGCTGGCCAACTTGATAGAGCAGAACTTCGATGGGGATCTCGAGGACCTCCGCCAACCGGCGCAGCAGACTCTCCGATGACGGCTGGCGGCGGTCATGCTCGATGTCGTTGAGATACTGGGCGGAGATGGCGCCGCCCTCGTCCTTCATCAGTTTCTCCGCGAGTTCTTTCTGGCTGTAACCCAGCTTCTTGCGCGCGGCCGAGATGGTTTCCCCCAGCGGCATTCCGACACACTCCACTAACTACGCGGATTAGCGTAGGCATCACTTCGTAGCCCGTCAATGCCGCTCTCGGCGCTGTAGGCGCTCCCTGGCGACCGGCCGCGGAAAGCTAGCGGCGAATGAATTCGCAATCATGACACCACACGCCCTAACCCCCGTCGACGGCCCGGCCGAGGTCATCATGGTCTTCAACCGGGACGGCCACGGTGCCCGTGTCTACCGGGAAGCCGGTCGCCCACCGACATAGGCGTTATCCCGCTGGACTTCGCCATCGCCCAGGTTGGCGACTTCCTAACACTTGCCCCGCCTACTTTGAGGCGTTCGCGAGCGAGCCGCGCGTGGTGCACCAGAGGCTTTCGCTCCCGGTTACTCTGCTCCGATCTCCGGGGCGGCACAGGCCCTTTCAAAAGGTGCGACGCAGCTGACCGCAGCGGCCGACCGTCGAGGGCGGGACACCGAAATCTGCCGACATTTTGCCGACCAACTTGCCGACATCGAGTGTGAGAAGACGGGAGCGGGAGAGATCGACGTCAGGGAGTCAGATTCAAAGCGGGAACATAAGTGATGGATCGGGACGCTACCAAACAGGATGGGATGGCCCTGAACGGACTTTTAATCCATTGGTCGAGAGTTCGAATCTCTCCGGGCCTACCAGGCATTGATACCAGATTGGGAAAGGGGCTACTGCTGCAATGGCGGCCTTGCAGGGCGCGCGCCCCGCGGGCGCTTCGGGATGCCTGCGCGGGTTCAACCTCCCTCCACTTCGACCACGGCATGCCACAGCTCGCCCTCCAACGCTGGCGCTCCGCTTGCGCTGCCGCTCTTGTCCACCCACACCGCATCGGCGAAGCCATCGCCCCGCACAGTCACCGAGGCACAGGTCCCGGCGGTATCGCTTAGCTCAAAGACCTGTCCAATCGATCCGTCCGCGCTGGCCGTTACATAGGCGGCCTGCTTGGTGTCGTCGGCCTTCGGGTCCACCCCTTCGGACTGCTCCCAGCCGAGGATCATGTCGCCATCCGCCTCGCAACTCAGGCGCGGGAACCAACCGTTGCCCACCACCACAGGCTCACCAAACGTTGCGCCGCCATCGGCCGAACGCAGCAGCGTGATCTTCCCCCTCCCGTGGTGGGCCAGCCACACCACCCCATTGTCACCAGCGCAGACTGTCGGGTCGCCGGTGTTGGTGCGGGTAACTTCCTGCTCCGGGGCCCAGGTCGCACCGCCATCCAGGGAGCGCCGCAGGTAGACGTGGTAGGGGCCATCGCGGTTATCCCTCCAGGTGACCCACACCGATTTCCCCGAAATCGCCACCGCCGGCCACAAGGGGGCGGCGTCCGACCCATCGATGCGGAACGGCTTCGACCATTCCTCAGTCTCGCCGTCCCGGGTGGCGAAGTGGATCTCCGAGTCGTCTTCATCACCAACGAACCAGGCCGCGACCACTGTTCCAGCGCTTGCCGCGAGCGAGAGCCCGCTCGCGTTCGCTTCGAGCAGATGCGGAGGTGTCCATGTTGCCCCACCGTCTGACGACTCGCTGAGGTACACGCCCGCCTGGCCTCCGGGCGCCGTTTCCGTCCAACCGATGACGATGGTCTCATCCGAGGCCGCGATAGCAGTAAGCGACACCCGGCCCTGCCCGCTCGAGACGGCTACCGGTTGTACGTCAGCTGCCGACCCGTTGGCGGAGCCGTGCATCACCACCCGGCTGCCGGTCACGAACACGTAGTGCTGCATCCCATCGCTGCCCGTGACCACCTGGGCCGCGTTGTTGAACCCGATGGTCGCCGAGCTCCCCGCCGCTTTCAGTTGTTCGGGTGCCACCGGGGCGGACGCGTTTCGGGGATTCGCAGAGGCCCCCGCCGTGGGCGAAGCGGAAGGTGCGCCGTCTGCTCCACCCTCGCTCGCGCTCGAACACGCCGCATTCGCTGCCAGGACCGCGATCAGCACCAGGGTCGTCAACAATCTCGTCTTCACTGGATTCCCTCCGTCAAGCTGTACAACTCACATGGCCGGGAAACGCCGGAACGTGACGTGACGCGCCTTTACCTCTTGGCGAGCGGCTGCAAGGTGGCAAGCACGCTTCGAGCAACACTCTGCTAGTCCAGGACTATCACGTCGCCGAACATATCGGTTGGGTGGATGTCGCACTGGTAGAGGTACTCTCCCGGCACGCCCGGTGCGGTGAAGATGAGCACCCCCTTCTTGCCCGGACTGATGAACTCCGGGTCTGACACGGTGTCGTCGCCGGTGAAGTACCTCCCGTCGATGCCCGAAAAGCGCATGTTGTGGATGGCCGAACCGGTGTTCACAAGCTTCACGGTGACCGCCTTCCCGGCCGGGACCGTGAGCGCGGGGTTGTTCTGACCGTCGAGCACGAAGACGTTCCCGGCGCTTTCGTTCATGAGCAGTTCGTAGGCGGCCCGGCTCTCACCATCACCGCCGGGGACGTCGCCGCCGGATCTTTCGCCGTCACCACCGCAGGACGCGGCGAGGGCGATGCTGATCGAGAGGAGGGCAGGGAGCGCGAACGAACGATCTCTCCCGGTTCCCGGAGCGCAGGTGGCCTTCATCAGTGCGTGAAACCTACTCTGGTTTTCGTCGCCAGGCAGTCAACGGCGCAGGGGCAAAGCGGGACAGGGAGCGGGTGGGGCGAATGCGCCAGCGGGGTCTCAGGGACGGGTACGTTCGCCGGGCTGGACGAGGCCGCACTCATAGGCGAAGACGACCGCCTGGACGCGGTCACGCAGTTCAAGCTTGGCCAGGACGCGGGCAACGTGGGTCTTCACGGTGGTCTCGCTCACGACGAAGACGGTGGCAATCTCGGCATTGGAGAGCCCTTGGGCCATGAGCTCCAGCACTTCGCGCTCCCGGGCGGTGAGCTCGCTGACGCCCCCCGGGAGTGCCCGGGCGGGCTTGCGGTGCACGAATCCCTCGATTAGCCGGCGCGTGATTGAGGGCGCGAGGAGGGCTTCCCCGGAGACCACAGCACGGATACCGGCCACAAGCCGTTCGGGAGGCACGTCTTTCAAGAGGAACCCGCTGGCCCCGGCGCGCAGGGCGTCGTAGACGTACTCGTCCATGTCGAAGGTGGTGAGCATGACGACCCGGGCCGCGGCGTCGCCGGCCAGTATCTGGCGGGCGGCGGCGATGCCGTCGAGGTTGGGCATGCGCACATCCATGAGCACGATATCGGGGCGCAGGCGCCTGACGGCGGCCACGGCTTCGACGCCATCGGCAGCCTCGCCCACGACCTCAACATCGTGCTCGGCTTCGAGGATCATGCGGAAGCCGGCGCGCACCAGCGCCTGGTCATCAACCACGAGGACGCGGATGGCGCTCATGCCGGCGCCTGCACGGGCAGGCGGGCGCGGAGCCTGTAGCCGCCTTCGGGTCGCGGCCCGGCTTCGATCTCGCCGCCGTAGATGGTGACGCGCTCGCGCATGCCGAGCAGGCCCTGCCCACCGCCATTGGCGGCAGCCGGTCCCCTGCCATCGTCACAGACTTCGACTTCGATTCCGCCGGGTTCGTAACGCAGATGCACTTCGGTGTGTTTGGCGTTGGCGTGCTTGCGGGCATTGGTGAGGCCTTCCTGCACCACACGGTAGGCGGTCAGGTCGACACCGGGCGGAAGTGGCACGGGCTTGCCTTCGACATGGAGGTCGACGGCGAGCCCGAGTTCGCGGGCCTGTTCCACGAGCTTCGCCACCTGGCCGAGCCCGGGCTGGGGCTCCAGCTCGGGGGCGTCATCGATGAGCCGCAGGATGCCGACGAGGCGGCGCATTTCGGCGAGCGCCTCGCGGCCGGTCTGCTCGACGGCGAGAAGCGCGTCGCGCTCCCTGGTCTGTTCGGGCGCGAGCAAGCGGCGCACAGCGGAGGCCTGGATGGTCATGACGCTGACGCTATGGCCGAGGACGTCGTGCAACTCGCGCGCGATGCGGGCGCGCTCTTCGGCGATGGCCGCGCGGGTTGCTTCTTCGCGGCCGCGGGCGAGGTCGGCAGCGCGCGTCTCGGCGGCCTCGGCACGGGCGCCGCGCCGTTGCAGGGCGAATCCCGCCAGCCAGACCATCGAGAAGAGACCCGTGGTGAAGACGTAGCTTCCTGCTGAACTGGAGGGCTCGTTGAAGGCGACGGTGAGAGCCCCGCCGGCAACCAGCAGCAGTCCGGCCCGCGCCTGCGTGGGGTCGGGGAGATTGCCGAGGAGGAAGGAGGCTGCAATACCGGCAGCGAAGACGCTCAGGGTGAAGACGACGAGCCGTCCATCGACGAACGAGAGCGCGGCGGCCAGCACCCAGACCGATGCGCCGGCGGCAAAGGGCCACCGCTGCCGAACAAGGAGCGGGAGCACGAGGAGCGCGGCCGCAGGGGCGGCGAACCAGGCTGCTGTCTCGGGGGCGCCTGCGCCGTCACGCCGCAACGTGATTTCGAGGGCAGCGTCGATGGCTGCGACCACCGCGGCGGCTTCCAGCCAGTAGCCCCTCACGAATGAGCGAAGCCTTTGCATGCGCTGAGCGTACGACATTCTCTGCGGGCCGGGAGTCATCCTGAAGAACGAGTGCGGAATCATCCGGGACGATGACCGGGAATCGGGCCCGGTGTGGACGCTGCCGGCGCCCCCGGGAACGACCATTGCCATATCCCACCTGTGGAGAAGGGCAATGAACAAGTCACAACCGGTTGAGAGGCGAGCTGGAGCCGTGAGCAACGGGCTGCCGTTCACGGGACGCGCGTCGCGGGCGGCGGCACGGCACCCCTGGCGGACGTTCGGTCTCTGGGTGGCGTTGCTGGCGCTGGCCTACCTTGCAGCCGGGACCATGAGCCTGACGGCGAGCCCCGGCACGGCCGGGACCGAATCGACGCGAGCCAGCGACCTCATCAACGAGCGGCTTCGCCAGGAGACGCCACCAGAGGAGTATGTGGTCGTCGAATCGCAGACGGCGACAGCAGACGCGACAGGATTCGGCGAGTTTGTAGATGAGCTCGTCGCTGAGCTTCGCGGGGTCGAGACCGTCCGGTCTGTCACGAGCTACCGTGACGGCGGCGAGGGGCTGGTTTCCGGGGACGGTCACACCGTTCTCATCCCCGTGACGCTCACGGGCGACATGGCCGAAGCTGTGGATGCTGCCGGCCCCGTGGTAGAAGTGGTGAACGCGGCGAACGGCGCGGATGGGTTCCGCGTCACTACCGTCGGATTCGGGAGCGTGGAGGGCGAGATGTCCACGCTGCTGGAGGAGACGCTTCAGCAGGGTGAGCTCATCGGGATTGGCGTAGCCCTGGTTATCCTGGTGGTGGTGTTCGGCGCCGCGGTGGCGGCAGGCCTGCCCGTGGTGCTGGCGCTGCTTTCCATCTTCGTGGCTGCAGGCGCGACGGCGCTCGTCAGCAACGCGATGGAGATGTCGAACTTCGTGGTCTTCATTATCACGATGATCGGCCTGGCGGTGGGCATCGACTACTCGCTGTTCATCGTCCAGCGCTTCCGCGAAGAGCGCGCGCTCGGCCACGAGAAGGTCGAGGCTATCGCGACCGCGGGGGCTACAGCCAGCCGTACGGTGTTCTTCTCGGGCATGGCGGTGGCGATCGCGCTGGCCGGGATGCTCATCATGCCCGACGCAACCTTCAGGAGCTTTGCGGTGGGCGCGATGCTGGCGGTGGCCGCGACGGTGCTGGCATCGCTGACACTGCTGCCCGCGGTTCTTGGCCTGGTGGGTGATCGGATCAACTGGCTGTCCATCCCGTTCGCCGGCCGGCGTGGGCGGCCCGGGCCGGCCGGCAGGGGCGCCTGGGACGCCGTTGTCCGGGGAGTAGTAGCTCGGCCAGCCATTAGCGCTGTGGTCACTGGTGTGCTGCTCGTGGGCGCCGCCACTCCGCTTCTTGGCATGAACCTGGGCAGTGTTGGGATCAGCTCACTGCCTGACGACAGCGAATCGCGCCACGCGTTCGATGTCATCAACCGGGAGTTCTCCGAAGGGGTGCTGACGGCCGACATCGTTATCGACGCGCCGCGAATCGATGACCCGGCGGTGACGGAGGCGATCACGAAGCTGACCGCCTCGCTGGAAGGGGATGGCTTCTTCGGCGAACCCGGGCTCGAACGGAACGAGGCGGGCGACCTGGCGCTCCTGACGGTGGCGATGCCGGGTGACTTTTCGAGCGCCGAGTCTCGGGCGGCGCTGGAACGGCTGCGCGGGGAGTACGTCCCGGACGCGTTCGATGGGGTGGACGGTGACGTCTACGTCGGCGGTCCGACGGCGGAGACGGTTGATTCGGTGGCGACGCAAAGGCATTACCTGCCGCTTGTGTTCACGTTCGTTCTTGGCTGCAGCTTCCTGCTGCTGCTGGTGGTGTTCCGCTCGATCGTGGTGCCGCTGAAGGCGGTGGTCATGAACCTGCTCTCGGTGGGTGCGGCCTATGGCCTTCTTGTGCTGGTGTTCCAGGAAGGGATTGGGGCAAGCGTCCTCGGCTTCCGGGAAGCGCCGGTCATCGAGTCGTGGCTACCTCTCTTCCTGTTCGCCATCCTGTTCGGGCTCTCGATGGACTACCACGTGTTCCTGCTGAGCCGCATCAAGGAGCATTACGACGAAACCCGGGACAACGCCGCATCGGTGGCACACGGGCTCCGCAGCACGGCGAGCATCATCACGGGAGCAGCGATGATCATGGTGGCGGTCTTTGCGGGGATGGCTTCGGGGGACCTGGTGGTGTTCCAGCAGGTGGGCTTTGGCCTGGCGGTTGCGGTCATCCTCGACGCCACCATCATCCGGATGGTCCTTGTGCCGGCGAGCATGGAGCTCCTGGGGGACTGGAACTGGTACTTCCCCGGGTGGCTGGAATGGCTCCCGAAGGTCAACATCGAAGGTTCGCGGAAGCAGGTTCCTGCAGCCGGACAGGCGGCCCCGGGAGCACTGCCGGGGGCTGTTGCGGAGCCGGCGGCCAGCGGAAGGTAACGCCGGCAAACCCCCGGGACAGGCGCATGGAGCTTCGTCCGCCGCCTCCCCCTTGTGCTTCGCCGAACGGTTCACCTCTCCCGGGGTGGACCGTTCGGCCGTTGGGGCAGTTCCAAGAGGGGCAACCGCTACGTGCCGCGGAGACGAGGGTCGAGGGCGTCGCGGAGGGTGTCGCCAAGGAGGTTGAAGCCGAGCACGGCGAGCGTGAGAGCAGCCCCGGGGTAGATGGTGAGCCATGGCGCCTGCTCGATGTGGCGCAGGCGGTCGGGGCTGAGCATGGACCCCCAGGAGACCTTCCATGTTGGGTCGTCGGAGGGGATTCCGAGACCGAGGAAGCTGAGGGCGCCTTCGGCGAGCATGGCCGAGCCTACGAGCACGGAGGCGGTAACGATGATCAGGGGCATGGTGTTGGGGAGGATGTGGATTGCCATGATGCGAAGCGGACCGGCCCCGGCCACGCGGGCGCTTTCGACGTAGGGCGCTTCCCGCAGGGAGAGCACCGAGCCGCGGACAATGCGCGAAACGTACGGGGTCACCACAAGCGCCAGCGCCCAGATGACGTTGAACATGCCCTGGCCGAGGACGGACCCGACCAGCATCAGGAAGATAATCGCGGGCATGGCCATCACGGCGTCGGAGAGCTGCTGAAGCAGGGTATCGGCCCAGCCACCGATGTAGGCGCTGATCATTCCCAGGACGGTGCCGGCCAGGGTGCCAAGGGCGGTGGCCAGCAGGCCGACAAGAAGCGAAACGCGGGCGCCGTAGACGGACTGGCTGAACGTATCGCGGCCAAGGCTGTCGGTGCCGAAGAAGTGGTCAAGAGAAGGCCCCGAAAGGCGCTCCGCGGGGTAGATGGTGATGGGATCGTGGGTGGCGATGAAGGGCGCCAGGGCCGCCACCAGGCAGAGGATGGTGACGATGCTGACCGAAAAGACGGCTAGCGGACGGCGCAGAAAGAACCGCGCGGCCCGAACTGGGCGGCCGGGGCGGACCGTTACGGCATTGAGGTCGACTGAGCCGGCCGCGGACTCGTTCACGCTCATGGCTACCGGAGCCTGACCCGGGGGTCGGAGGCGGCCGCCGCAACATCGGCGGCGAGGTTGGCGGTGACGGTGAGTGTAGCGACGAACATCACGATGCCGAGCATGAGGTTGTAATCGCGGGTGGAGAGCGCCTCCATGGAAGTCGACCCCAGCCCGGGAAGGTGGAAGAGGAACTCGACGACCACGGTGCCGCCCAGGAGGAAGACGACCTGGTTGCCAAGGACGGCAATCACGGGGATGGCAGCGTTGAGCAAGACGTGCCGGAGCACGACCGTCGTTTCGCGGAGGCCCTTGGCGCGGGCGGTGCGGATGTAGTCGTGCCGGAGGACTTCGAGGACGGCGGAGCGGGTGAAGCGCATGGTGATGGAGCAGAGGTTGTAGCCAAGGATGAGGGCCGGCATCCAGAAGGACTTCAGGTTCTCGACGGGGTCTTCCCAGAGGGGGACGTAGATATCGGGGGTGGCGTAACCGAACCAGAGCCCCCCGTAAACGATGAGGACGGTGCCGAGCCAGAACGCCGGCACGGCCAGCCCGGTGATGGAGACGACGCGAATGACGTAATCGAGCACGGTGTCCTGGCGCGCGGCGGAGATCACCCCGAGCGGTATGCCCACGAGCGTCGAGAAGAGGATGGAGAGGGCAAGCAGCTCGGCGGTTACGGGGAAGGTGTCGGCGAGGCGGCTGGCCACGGTTTGCTGGTCGCGGTAGAGCGACTGGCCGAGGTCGCCCTGGAGCGTGTTGCCCAGCCAGCGCAGGTACTGGACGGGGAGGGGGTCATCGATGCCGATCTGTTCGCGAAGGGCCTGGAGCTGGGCTTCGGGGATTCGTTGGGAGAGCTTGGCGAGAACAGGGTCTCCAGGGGCGGCGTGGATGAGAAGGAAGACGATGATCGAGACCACCCAGACGACAACGAACGACGCTATCCCGCGCCGGACGATGTAGCCGGTCACCTGCTTCTCCGGGGCTCAGGAAGCGGGCCGAAGCCGGGAGCGGCGGCCCGCACCGTCAGGCCTTCTTCAGCTTCTGGTTGATCCAGACGACCTCGTTGCTCTTCTGGCCCCAGCCCACATTGCTCCAGGCGTGGATGGTATCGAGGACGTTGAAGGCCCACGGCTGGCGCGCCGACAGCTTGTAGGGGTTCACGCCCCAGATGCGGTACGCCTCGCCCAGGTCGATCTTCATGACCTCTTCGAGCGCCTTGCGACGCTCTTCTTCCTTGAACAGGCGGCGCTGGTCGACGGTAAGCTTGTCCAGCTTCGGATCGTTGACCCAGAAGAAGTTGCGCGGGGACTTCGAGTTGAGGGGCCCGTAGGCGTACTGGTCAGGGTCCATGCCGGGACCGGCAAAGCCCGCAAAGACGCCGTCCAGGTCGCCCCACTGCTTGGCGAAGAGGGCGGTAGACCAGCGGGTCAGGTCCTGCACGCCGTACTCGTCGAGCACGACGTCAATCCCGGCGTTGCGCCAGTAGCCAATCATGAGCTTGGCCACATCGGTGCCAGTGCTGGGGATGGTGGAGACCATGACCTTCAGCGGGCGCCCCATCCCCTTTTCGGCGCCGGTAGCTTCCTTGAGGAGCTTCTTTGCTTCGTCGACGTTGTACTTGTGCGCTGCGCCGAGCTTGTCGAGCTCTTCGATTGACCAGGGCCAGTTGCGGCCGAAGTAGCTGTAGTCCTGGGCGTACCCGGGGGCGCCGAGGCCCTCGGCAACGCTATCGATGATCCCGTTGATGTCGATGGCCATCTGCAGGGCGCGCCGGACGCGCCTGTCGTTCAGCGGGGGCTTATCGAGCTTGAGGACCATGTAGGGCTGGAACCCGGGCGGTGGGATCTCGACCTGCCCGAGGGCGCCGTTGACCGAGCCGACCACGTTGTCGAGCTCGGTCTTGCCCTGGACCCAGAGGGTGTCGAGGTTGCCGGAGCGGAACTGGGCCACCTCCTGGGGATGGTTGCCGAGAAGCATGGGCGCCTCGAACGCGTCGACAAACGGGAGCTGCTTGCCGCTCACGGGATCCTTGCGGAAGTAGGTGGGGTTCTTCTTCCCCGAGTGGACGTTGGGCGGGTCCCACTTGTCGAGGACGAAGGCGCCGGTACCGATGGGCGTCTTCTTGAAGATGTCGGGCTTTTCGAAAGCCTCCTTTGCGAAGATGACCGCCACGGGGTACATGAGCGAGTTGAGGAAGTAGGCGGCGGGAGCCTTGAACTTCACGACGACGGTGTGCTTGTCGGGGGTCTCAATCTTGTCGACTTCGGAGAAGATCGGCTGCTGGGCGATCCCCTTTGTGGGGTCCTGCGTGCCCTGGTAGACCTTGAAACAGTAGGCAACATCTTCGGAGGTGAGCTCGCGGCCGCTGACCGGGGCAGTGTCGTGGAACTTCACGCCCTGGTGCAGCTTGAAGCTCACGGTCAGGTCGTCCTTCTGCTCCCAGCTCTGGGCGAGGTCCCCCACAGCGGGGTAGAGGTTGTCGGGGTTCTCCTTGTCGTTCATGCGGAACGTTAGGAGGCCGTTGAAGTGGGCGGAGGCAAAGGATGCGAGCGTATCGCCTTCGGGGCCGGTCACGTCCCAGCCGGTGACGCCGGGGTAGGTTGAGTAGCGGAAGGTGCCGCCGGACTGGGGGCCATCGGCCTGCCCGGCCAGGTCGGCGAAGCGGTATGAGCTGTACTTCTTGCGGTAGTCCACAAGCGTCTTGGAGATGCCGGGCGGGACGGGTTCGAACCCTGGCGGGAGCTTGCCATCGCCGCCGCCGTTGCCCTGCTTTCCATCATCGTCGTCGTCTCCGCAGGCGATGAGGATGCCGCCGGCCAGGCCAAGCGCCAGCGTCCGGCGACGTGTGACCGGGGTCCTGAGGGCTCGTTTCCAGTAGTTCTCTTCGCGCATGGTCGCCTCCCCGGGGACCGGCGGAGCCGCGGTGACACCGCAGGCCAGGTTGTTCACGCACAGGCTCCCGCTCTGCGGGCCGCAGCGCGGGAGACAATCACGGTTCGCGCCACTTCTACACCCGGACGGATCCGGCAGTCAAGCAAAAACCTATGATTCCTATTCGCTACCTCTATCGAATCGAAATCGGGCCCGGGAGGGCCCGCAGGCAGGCCACCAACGGCCGGGCATTTGGCGTAGACTACGGCCACGTTCAGGAGGGTCCGATGACCAACATACCGGCGGCGGCCGGGTCGGCCGCCAAACTCAAGCCCCTGCGCCCGGGGATGTTCAACCTGCCCGCGCAGGCGGATATGCCCGTGCGCCTGCTGGGGAACCGTTGCCGCGCGTGCGGCGAGCCGTTCTTCCCCAAACGGCACTACTGCGCGGCCTGCACCAGCGGCGACCTGGAGGACACCGGGTTCTCGGAGACAGGGAAGATCGACACATTCACCGTGGTCCGGCAGCAGCCGCCGGGGGGGGCAATCGCGCCGCCCTACGCCATCGTGCGGGTGAAGCTGGACGACGGGCCGACCGTGCAGACTATCGCCACCAACTGCGACCCGGAGAAGCTGAAAATAGGCGACCGCGTGCAACTCATCGCCCACCGGGTGATGGATGACGAGGCGGGCGCGACCGTTGTTTCGTTCATGGCCCAGCCTGTGAAGCAGGGCTGACGCCCCAGCGCGAAGGAGAGAAGCAATGCGAGAAGTTGTGGTTCTCGGCGCCGGCCTGCACCGCTTCGGCCGGTTCCCGGATTTGAGCCTCCAGGACCTTGGGCGCGAGGCCATCAAGAACGCCCTCGCCGATTCGGGGGTTCCGTTCAAGGATATCGAAGTCGCATACGTGGGGCGGGTGCTCGCCGGCATGGGCGCCGGGCTAAGCGTGGTCTCGGAGATGGGGCAGACGGGGATTCCTGTCATTAATATTGAGATGGCCTGCGGCAGCTCCACCAGTGCCTTCCGTGAGGCCTACCTTTCGGTTGCGAACGGCGTCTATGACACGGCGCTGGTGGTGGGCTTCGAGAAGATGCAGCGCGGCATGCTGCAGATCTCCGAACAGGCGAGCTACCAGACGGTGATGGGGCTGGCGGTGATGCCGGCCGCCTACGCCCTGCAGGCGCAGCGGTACATGGCCGACCACGAGGCCACGCCCGAGATGTTCGCGCAGGTGTCGGTGAAGTCGCACCGGAACGGGGCGCTCAACCCGTACGCGCAGTACCAGAAGGAGGTCACCATCGAGGAGGTACTGGCCTCGCGCATGATTGCCGACCCGATCACGCTGCTGCAGTGCTCGCCAACCACGGACGGTGCGGCAGCCGTGGTTATCTGCGCGAAGGAGAAGGCGGCCAAGTACAGCGCGGCCCGGAGCATGACGGTCGCCGGCTGGGCCACCGGTTCGGGGAAGTTCGAATCGCACGACGACGGTGAGGGTGACGCCGAGACGAACACGGGCGAGGTCACGCGGCTGGCGAACCAGGCCTACGCACGGGCCGGGATTGGCCCGGAGGATGTCGACGTTACCCAGGTTCACGACGCGTTCAGCCCTGGCGAGGTGTTCACGATCGAAGGGCTTGGCCTGGTGAAGGCAGGCGCCGGGGCGAGGGCAGTGTGGGACGGCCGCACGGAGATCACGGGCGACATCCCCGTGAACACGGACGGGGGGCTCCTTTCGCGCGGGCACCCGATCGGCGCGACGGGCGCTGCCATGGTGACGGAGATCTTCCGCCAGCTCACCGGCGAGGCCGGCCCCCGGCAGGTGAAGGGGGGCGATGCAAAGGTAGGCCTTATCCATAACGCGGGAATCGGCGGGGTGAACATCCTCGTCTTCAAGCGGTGAGGAGCGCGGAATGACGGGCCGGTTGCAGGGAAAGGCCGCCATCATCACGGGCGGAGGCAGCGGAATCGGGCGGGCGTGCGCTATCCGGTTCGCGGCCGAAGGGGCATCGGTGTGCGTCGCCGACCTGAGCCTGGAGGGGGCCGCGCAGACCGTGCACACGATCGAGGCGAACGGCGGCGAAGCCTTTGCACTCGCCGTCGACACCACGCACGAGGCCGGCAACGAAGCGATGGTTGCCCGTTGTGTCGCGGCCTACGGCGGGGTGGACATCCTTGTGGCCGCGGCAGGGATCGGCAGCGGCCGGCCGCCATCAGATACGCCGCTGGAGCCGGTCACTACGCTGACCATGCCGATGGAGCACTTCCGGAAGATCATCGATGTGAACCTGTATGGCGTGCTCTTTTCGGACCGGGCGGTCGCGGGGTGGATGGTGGCGAATCGGCGAGCAGGGAGCATCATCAACCTTGCTTCCGTGGCAGCGAAGGTCCCCCTGCCGGGCGCCGCCTACAGCGTGAGCAAGGCAGGGGTCTGGATGCTGACGAAGGTGCTGGCGCTGGAGCTGGCAACCACCGGAATCCGGGTCAACGCCATCGGCCCGGGCTTAGTGGAGACACCGATGACCGAGGCGCTGCGCTCCGACGAGGGACGGGCGCAGCGGGCGCTCAGCATGACGCCGACGGGGCGGTTCGGCCAGCCAGAGGAGATTGCGAGCACGGCGCTCTTCCTCGCCTCGGATGAGTCGTCCTACTTCACGGGGGAGATCCTGCACCCGGCAGGCGGGATCTTCACGGGTTAGAGGGAGAAAGGAGAGGGGCTTGGAACTGAAAGAAGTGATCGGCCGGCGCCGTTCTATCCGGTTCTTCGAGCCGTGGCGCGAGGTGGAGCGGGAGAAGATCCAGGCCATCCTGGAGGCGATCTACCGGGCTCCGCGCGTGCTGGAAGTGGACTTCATCCGCATCGTGGTGGTGCAGCGGGATCGGCTGACGGCCGAGCAGATGGCGCAGCTGAAGACGCCAACGACGACGGCGCAGCTGGACATGGCTCCGGTGTACGTCTTCTTCTTTGCCGACATCGATGCGCTTGAAGAAGCCGCGCTGACAGGCGGGGGTTTTCGCCAGCTGGTTGAAGCGCGCGTCTTGAATCGCAGCCACGGGTGGACTCCCGAGTTCGTGGCGGATACGGCGGCGGGTTACCTGAAGTCGCTGTTGGACGACCCGGACCGGGTGCCGATGGGACCTCCGGGGCCCGACGGCAAGCCGCGGCTGGCATCGCGGGAGGCGCTGCGGCTGGCGCGGACGGCGATCGGAATCGCGCAGGACTATGCGCTGCTGGCAGCTTTCAACGAGGGCCTGGGGGCGCTGCTCTCGGCCGTGAGCGTGCCTGCGGCGAAGGCGGTGATGGGCATCCCCGACTCATGGGTGCCTTCGAGCCCGATGCTGCTTGGCTACCCCGGCGAGACGCCGGAGGCGGGCGGGCAACGGCCTCGCGAGCCATTTGAGGAGGACTTCTTCGAGCTCCGTTATGGCCACCCCTTCTACCGCGAGCCGGCTGTGGTCGAACAGTTGAAAGCAGCCCGGATGATCCAGGAAGAGGCGCCTTTCCCGTGGCGCATGGACGAGGTGAGGGGCCTCGCCCGCAAGTACGGCCTGCCGGATTAGGAGAGGAAAGATGGACTTCCGCAGCGCAGTTGGACGACAGCGTACCTTCCAGTACTTCCTGCCCTACCGGCCCGTGGAGCGTCCGAAGGTGCAGGTGATCCTCGAGGCCGGGAGGCGCTCCTCGCGGGCGGTGAACACGGCGTTCTCGAAGGCGATCGTGGCTTACCGCGATAGCCTCACGGCCGAGGAGCGCGAGAAGCTGAAGACGCCGCTCTCATCGGTGCTGGTGGAGACGGCGCCGGTCTACATCTTCTGGTACAACGACATGGACGCTCGCCGGGTGGCGGTGGAGGAGAAGAAGTGGCCGACGGTGGCCTCGGGGACGCTGGTGGCGATCGGCGCGCTGGGGCCACCGCACGGGTGGAGCCATCGTTATGTGCAGCAGGTGGTGTTGCCCGAGGTGCTGATGCCGGGGCTGGACGCGGGCCCTCAGCGGGGAGGAAACGCAGACGCCGCGCTGGCAATGGCCCAGGGTCAGCTGGCGGCCATCGATGAGGGGCTGGCTGTCTGCCTGGCGCCGTTCGATGAAGCGGGTGCGAAAGAGGTCCTTCGCACGCCGGACACGTGGGAGCCGGTGATGGGGATGTTCCTGGGCTACCCGGCCGAGTCGTGGGAGGCTGGTGGGCAGGAACCGCGCCCGCCGTTCGAGAGCATGTTCTTCGAGCAGAATGCGGCGGAGCCGTTCGCGCGCGACCCGAAGGTAGCGCAAACGCTGGCGGATTCGGGGCTTGGCGGACGGCCCGCGCCGGTGCCCTGGCGGGAACGCGAGGTGCGCGCCCTTTCGCGCATGCTCGGCCTGCCGCAGGAGTGAGGTAGCTGGCATGAAGGACCTTCAAACGGCCGATGTACGCAATGCGGAGACGGTGCACCGCTGGCTGGCGAGCCGCCTGGACCTCTGGGGCCGGAAGGCGCTCACCGACGACCTGGTGGAGACGCTCACGCGGTTCTGCCAGCGAATCGGCAAGGCACCGGACGAGATGGTGGACGACTGCCTGCGGCCGGGGAAGGACCGCGACGTCTTCGTGCTGCGAACGCGCGCCCGGCGGGATTATATGGAAAGGATTGAGGAGTTCGAGGCGGAGACGGGCAGCCGCGAGCAGGCGAACATCGTCCGCAGCTTCCTCATCCACAACGGCGTGGCGATGAACCCGGACCTGCTGCCTTAGGGGCCCCGGCTACACCTCGTCGGCGAGCTTCTGTCCGGATGCCTTGAGCAAAGGGCGGGCAACGGCCACCATCGCCTGCCACCATGGTTCGAAGACCGATGCCGGCAGGTTGCCGCACCGGTGGAGGGCTACCACCCGGTCGAGCTCGGAGTAGACGGCCGCGGCGAGGTCCTCACGCGTGCCGTTGTTCTTCACGGCCCAGTCGGCGCCGGGAGCGCGCTGTTCGAAGGGGCGCATGGAGGCGAGACGCTGGTTGGCCTCTTCGGCGCTCATGCCTCGGGTGGCGATGAGCCGCTGGCGCGCTACGTCATCATCGACGCCGACAAGCCACGTCTGGTCGCACCAGCGGGCGTATCCCGGCTCCATGAGGTTCACGGCTTCCATCACGGCCACTCCCGTCGGGGGAAGCTCTGCCCGCCAGCGGTCGATTTCGCTCTTGATGAGGTCGGTGATGGAGCCCATGGCCCGGGTGAGCTTTGCCATCTCGGCGGGCTTGCCGAAGACCTTCGCCCCGAGGGCCTTCCGGTCGACGTAGCCGTCGGGGCCGACGACGTCCGGGCCGAACTCGGCCACGACGCGGTCGAAGCCCGGGGTGCCGGGGTCGTACAGGCGGTGGACGAGCCTGTCGGCATCGCAGTGGATGGCGCCGCGCTCTTCGAGCAGCCCGGCGACGGTCGACTTGCCGGCCGCGATCGTGCCCGTGAGGCCGATAACGAGGCAGGTGCGCTGGCCATTCGATGGGGTTGGATCAGTCACTGCGTGCTCCTCGTGGACCGGACGCCGGGTAGTAGAAGGGCACGAGCGAACTGCTCGTGCCCCGTTTCGTGCAGGTGGCGCCCGTCAGGGCCGTTCGTTGGACATGATGATGGTGCCGCTGGCAGCGAACATGCCACCCACGCCGTGGGCGATGCTGATCTTTGCGCCGGGCACCTGGGCGGGAGCGATGCCGCGCATCTGGCGGACGCTCTCCTGGAGGGCGTACATGCCGTACATGCCCGAGTGCATGTAGCTGAGGCCGCCGCCGTTGGTGTTGAGCGGGAGCTTGCCACCCGGGCGGGTGTTCCCTTCCCAGATGAATTGCGCACCTTCGCCGCGCTTGCAGAAGCCCAGGTCTTCGAGGCCGTAGATGGGCAGGTGGGCAAAGGCGTCGTAGACCATGAGGTGGTCGACATCGTCGTGGGAGATGCCGGCTTCATCGAAGGCCTTCTTTCCGGAGACGCGGAAAGCTTTCGACGTGGTGAAGTCCTCCATCTGGCTGACCATGGGCGTTTCGCTGCTTTCGCCGGTGCCGATGATGTAGACGGGCTTCCGGGGGAAGTCCTTCGCGCGGTCGGCGGAGGTGAGGATGAGGGCGCCGCCGCCGTCGGTCACGAGGCAGCATTCGAGCAGGTGGAAGGGGTAGGCGATCATGCGCGAGTTGAGGACGTCTTCGACGGTGATGGGGTCGCGGTAGGAGGCGCGGGGGTTCATGCCCGCCCATTCGCGCTGGACGACGGCGACCATGGCCAGCTGCTCGTGCGTGAGACCGTACTCCTTCATGTAGCGGAGGACGGGGATGGTGAAGGAGCTTGGCGGGCCCGAGGTGCCGTAGGGGCCTTCGAACTGACCCTGCAGGCTCGCCGGTGAGCCCCAGCGGCCAGCGGCGCCGACGCGCGAGCGCCCGCTTTCGCCATGGGTGATGAGGACCGTCCTGCAAAGGCCTTCGTTGATGGCCGCGGCCGCGTGGCGGACGTGGAGCATGAAGGAGCACCCGCCCACGGCTGTGCCATCGAGCCAGGTGGGGGTGATGCCGAGGTAGTGGGCGATGGCTACGGGGGATTCGCCGGCGGTGGCGACACCGTCGATGTCCTTTGGCCCAAGGCCGGCGTCCTTCATGGTGTTGAGGGCGGCGTCGGCATGAAGCTGGATGACGGAGAGATCGGGGATGACGCCCATCTCCGTGGTCTCGGCGGCGCCGACGATGGCAACGCTCCCGGGCTTCATCGCGCTGCCCCAGCGGCGGGCCGGAACTTCGGGACGTTGAGATGCTCGTTTCCGGGCTCGAAGACGGCTGCGACGGGCATGTCGAGCACGAGCGCTTCGGGGGTCTGTTCGACCCCGACCATGCTGGTCATCATGCGGGGGCCTTCATCGAGTTCGACAACAGCGATGGCGTAGGGAGCGTCGTGTTCGAAGCCGGGCGCCGGGCGGTGGTTGATGACGTAGCTGTAGAGCTTGCCGCGGCCACTGGCCTTGAAGCTGCTCACCGAGCGTGAGGCGCACTCCGGACAGAAGGGGCGCGGGGGGAAGTAGGTGTGGGTGCAGTCATTGCAGCGCTGGAGCCGGAGCTCGCCGGCTTTGGTCCCGTCCCAGAAGTCTTTCGTTTCGGGGGTAGGGTGAGGTAGGGGTTTGCGGTGTTCCGCCAAGTGTGGGTCCTGCCTTGGGAAGGGAGTCCGGGCCACGGGGGATACCGGCTCGGTTGTAGATCAATATCTACCGTGTACGTGAAGGTAGGGCAAGCGGTGCGAGTGCCGGGCGTTGCCTGCCGCCGTGGGGGTGCCTACGATGCGGTCATCACAACCGAAGGAGCCGCAGCATGCCGGACCCCTACGAGTTCCCGGTCGACCGCAGCGCGGTGATGCTCTTCGCCCGGGCGCTGCTCGACGTTCGCCCCGAATTCTCAGACCCGGACGACCCGGCTACGAAGGCAGTGGGCGGCATAGTGACGCCGCCGACCTTCGTGCAGTCGAGCGCGCACTGGCAGCCAGACTACCCGCTCGACCTGACGCGGCCGCGGAAGGGGCCTCCGCCGGCTCATCGCGGCGACGGCGGGGGCGGTGGGCTCGGGCGCGGGCTGCACGCGGAGCAACACTACGAGTACCACCATCCGATCCACGCGGGCGACACCCTCACGGTGACCACGCGCCCGGGCAATTCGTGGGAGAAGCAGGGCAAACGCGGCGGCAAGCTGCTATTCGCCGAGACGATTACCGAGTACACGAACCAGGACGGCGTGCTCTGCGTCACCGCACGCTCCGTGGGCGTTCAGACCGAGCGCGCGGTGGACCAGTAGGAGGCAGGGATGCAACTCAAAGTCGGCGATACCCATGAGGCGGTTGTCATTGAGAAGGTTGCCCGGACCCACATCGTGAAATACGCGGGGGCGAGCGGGGACTTCAATCCGCTGCACCACGACGACACGGTCGCGCAGAACCTGGCGGGCTACCCTTCGGTCTTTGCTCACGGGATGCTCTCCATGGGCCTGACGGGAAGGATGCTCACGGACTGGCTCGGGGCGACGGCGCTGCGGAAGTTCGGGGTGCGGTTCACGAAGCAGGTCTGGCCGGGCGATACGCTCACCACGAAGGGCGAGGTGACCGCCGTGCGGGATGAAGGCGGCAAGCAGGTCGCGACCATTCGCGTGGTGACGGTGAACCAGGAGGGCGAATCCGTGGTCGAAGGCGAAGCGGAAGCGGTCCTGTAGGGGGCGCCGTCCAGGCTTCCGTTCCAACGACTGAGGTGCTGCCGCGGTGCGGGCAGGCGGGGCCGCAGCCCCTGCAGGGCGGAATGCCTTGGCCGCAGCTACCTTTCGAAGGCCGCCGCAAAGGCGCCAAAGACGCTCTTCGCAGCCTCCGACGCATCGGCGCGGGACATCATGCGGCTGAGGTCTGCTGCGGAGCCGGCAGACCCTCCGCCGCGGCCGAAGACCTCCAGCATGATGTGGAGGCTGCCGTTGTGATACCAGGCCCGGTAGGCATTGACCGAGGCGCGGGAAACGCCACCCGCGGCGTCCCGGGTTTCTACGTAGCTGAGGGCGTAGGTGTAGAGGCCGGCCCGCCCGGGGGAGAGCTCCGCCGAACCGGACTCCCATACGAGGTCCGGGTTCTCGATGTGCACGGCGGGGAGGGTGGCTTTCAGATTGCGCTGGGCCTCGGCGCCTTCGTAGTCCTTCGGGTTGAGGGTGCCGCAGATGAAGGGGTCACAGGCTGATAGGCGAACGTTCACCAGGACGTTGGCCCCTCCGGCTGTTTTCGCGGAGGACGTGTAGAGGACGCTGCCAGAGCCGGCGACAACGCGGCTGTCGGAGCGGACGAAGCCGGCGACCTCGGTCGTCGTCAGCTCTTCGATTTGCGCGGCGGTCGGGGTGGCCTTCCCGGGGGAGGGCGATGACGCCGGGCCTTCGCTGCCCTCCGAGCTGCTTTCGCCGCCGCCGCAGGCAGCAAAGGCGAGCAGGGACGAGCCGATCAGAACGAGCAAGAGTCTCTTCATCGGACCATTCTGTCCGGACATGGAGAAAGGGACAAAGGAGCCCCGGGGATCACGTGGCCTGGCTGCTCCAGAGCTCCAGGGACTTCTCGTCGCGCTGGCGGCGGAGTTCGGCGGCGATTTCGGGCACCGGCACGGCGCCAATATCGCCTCCCCCACGAACACGTACGGCGGCGGCGCCGGCTTCTGCTTCGCGATCGCCGACCACGAGCATGTAAGGGATCTTGCGAAGCTGGGCATCGCGGATCTTGCCGTTCATGCGTTCGTTGCGGGCATCGACTTCAGCGCGGAGGCGGCCTGCCCTGAGCTGAGCAGCGACGCGGTTCGCGTATTCAACGTGGCGGTCGGCGATAGGGATGACGACGGCCTGAACCGGGGAGAGCCAGAGCGGGAAGTTGCCTTCGTACTCCTCGATGAGGAGGGCGACCATGCGCTCCATGGTGGAGAGGATGCCGCGGTGAACGATGATGGGACGGTGGCGGTCGCCATCTTCGCCGACGAACTCAAGTCCGAACTGGCCGGGAAGGTGGAAATCGACCTGGATGGTGACGAGGGTTTCGTCCTTGCCGGCGGCGGTCTGGAACTGGACATCGATCTTGGGCCCGTAGAAGGCCGCTTCGCCGGTGGCTTCGTGGAAGGGGAGGCCGACGCGCTGCAGGACCCGGCGCAGGAGAGCTTCGCCCTTCTCCCACATGGGCGGGTTGTAGACGTATTTCTGTGTATCGGACGGGTCGCCAAGGGAGAGGCGGTAGCTGTAGTTCTTGAGGCCGAGGACGCCATAGACCTCTTCCATGAGGTGGAGGACGCCTTCGACTTCGGCTTCGGCCTGTTCAATGCCGGTGCAGAAGATGTGGGCGTCGTTGAGGGTCATGATGCGGACGCGGCTCATGCCGCTGACCTGGCCCGACTTCTCCCAGCGGTGCATGTCGCCGAGCTCGGCGATGCGGATGGGCATTTCGCGGTAGGAGTGCAGCTCCGATTCGAAGACCATGATGTGGTGGGGGCAGTTCATGGGGCGAAGGACGTATTCTTCGCCCTCACGTTCCATGATCGGATACATCGCGTCCTGGTAGTGGTCCCAGTGTCCGGAGCGCTTGTAGAGTTCGGACTTGGCGACCACCGGGGTGTGGACATGCTGGTAGCCGCGGTCGAGCTCGAGGTCTTCGATCCAGCGCTGGAGCTCGCGGCGGATGGTGGCGCCGGCGGGGAGCCAGACGACGTGGCCGGGGCCGACCTCGTCGAAGAGGTCGTAGAGCTTGAGGTCGCGGCCGATGCGGCGGTGGTCGCGGCGGCGGGCCTCTTCGAGCTGGCGTTCGTAGGCTTCGAGCTCTTCCGCTGTTTCGAAGAGGGCGCCGTAGACGCGCTGGAGCTGGGGGTTCTTCTCGCTGCCGCGCCAGTAGGCCCCTGCGATGCTGGTGAGCTTGAAAGAGGCAGGGATCTCGCCCGTGTGGGCGACATGGCCTCCCCGGCAGAGGTCGGTGAAGGCGGCGTGGGTGCACTGTGTAACGGCGCCCTCTTCGAGGTCGGCGAGCAGGTCAAGCTTGAAGGGCTGGTTCGCCCAGCGGCGGGCAGCCTCTGCCTTCGTGAGGGAAGCCATCACGAAGGGGTGCCTTGCAGCGAGGGACTTGCGCATGCGCTCTTCCAGCCAGGAGAGGTCCTCGGGGACCAGGGCCCGGGGCAGGCGGAAGTCGTAGTAGAAGCCAGTGTCGATGGGTGGACCGATGCCAAGCTCGGCATCGGGGAAGAGGTCGAGCATGGCCTCGGCGAGGACGTGCGCGGCCGAATGGCGCATGCGGGCGAGGCGCTCCTCCTTCGGGAGGGCTGCCGGGTCGACGTGTGATTGCGGTGTTTCAGCCACCAGGAACCTCCAACAGAAAGCGCCCCTTTCGCTGGGACGAGGGGCGCTCGTGGTTCCACCCGGCTTTCCCGCTTCGCATGGGCGAAGCGGGCTCCATGTGGCTGCTAACGGGGCCAACCGTGCGCGCCTATCGCCGGAGGGCGATTCGGGTGCAGGCTCGCGGGTGGTTTTCGTCTCCCCGGCGCCGCGCTTTCAGCCGATGGCGTGGCTCTCTGGATGCGGGAGGCTACTCGTCCCGGTCTTCGCTGTTCGTGTTCAGCTGTCGCCGAAAGTATAGCACCCGGTGCGCGATGAGGCGGGCGGTGGGCTAGAGGGGGTTGCCTGGCCCGGAGAGCCCGTGTTTCGTCCGCTCACCTGCCTGGCGGGCGCCGATGGTCTCGGCGCTACGGTCGAAGATCTGGGGCACATCCCAGCCGTTGAGGCCGGCGTAGGTATCGATCTGGCTGCGATGGTGGATGTCGTGCTCGGTCATCATCATGAGGATGCGCCAGCCGGAGAGCGCGCCATCGCTATCAATCATCTGGATCTTGCGATGCAGCCATTCATCGGGGGTGTCCTTGAGCAGCTCATGAAAGCGGCGGGCGCTTTCGTCGAGGGCGAGAACCCAGAGGTCGCGACGGCTGATATCGGGCGGGCGCGGGCTAATCCAGCCCTCGCCCCGGTAGGCGCTGGCGAAGTAGAGCCTGGAGCCAGCCATGTGGCCGATGAGCTTGTTGATGCTCCAGCTCTTTTCGCCTTCCCCGGTGGCGGGGGCCCAGCCATCGGCCGCAGGGGGAAGGGCGGCGATATCGCGAACGGCGCGGCGATTGACGGCAGCAAAGAAGTGCAGGAACCCGGCGATGGAGGAGAGCATGCTGGCAGTGTAAGGGAAGGGTGGCAGACAAGGGGCCGGTTGGTGCCGGCCCCGCGTGAGTTGGCTGCAATGGAGGGAATCAGCGGATGGCCGTGGTAGCCATCTCCTTGAAGTGTTCGGTGACGGAGGAGTAGGGGAGGGGGTATACGGCATGGACGTCCCAGCTGACGAGGTCCATGTAGGGCTCGAGGATGGCGGTGAGCTCGCGAGGGTCTTCGGTTTCGACGAGCATGAAACCGGCGCCGCCGCCGGCCAGGTTGTACCAGCCGCGGATTTTCTCGGGATGGTTGGTCCCGGCGGCGTGCTGCTGCAGCACGCGGTCACGTACACGATCGGAGGTGGTGCCGGGGTACCAGGTGAAGCGGCAATACCAGAGCATCGGTTCTCTCCTTCTGAACACTGCCGGTCGGCAAATGAGGCTGCGGCTGAGGAAGTTCAATCGATGGCCACTCTCCTTTCTCGTGCCAGCGCGATCGATCGTACTCCCGCTGTCAACGTTCAAAATGGGGAAGGCACAGGGGGCCGGTTGGCGCCGGCGCCCTCGACGGGAGTCCGATTGGAAGGGGAACGATCAGTCGCTCGAGAACGGTAGCTCGACCCCCTCGACACGGCGGCCCTGGGTGGAGTGCTGGCGTGCGATCTTCTCCGGCTCTGGTTCGTGGACGGTGGTGGTCTTGGGGCCGCGGACCATGGCCACGCGGCCTGTGCGGCTGAGCTCGCGGATGCCATACGGTTCGCACATCTTGACGAGTCCGTTGATCTTGTCGTCGTCGCCGACTACCTGGAGGATGATGGAGTTGGTGGCGATATCGATGACATCGGCCCGGAACACGCTGGCGATATCGAGCAGCTCGTGGCGGTTGACGTTGTTGCAGCGGACTTTTAGCAGGCAGAGTTCGCGGGCGATCATGTCTTCGTTGGAGAGGTCGCTCACCTTGATGACATCGATGAGCTTGTAGAGCTGTTTTTCGACCTGCTCGATGGGGGCGCTTTCGCCGTCGACGACGATGGTCATGCGGCTTACCCCGGGCGATTCGCTGTGGCCGACGGTGAGGGATTCGATATTGAAGCCGCGGCGCCGGAAGAGGCTGGCAACGCGCATGAGCACGCCGGGCTTGTCTTCGACAATGGCGACAACGGTGTGGTTGCCGGGGCGGGGGCGGTAGCCGTTGCTGGTGGTGGCGGTCATCGCATCATCTCCTCGGCAGGGGCTTCGATGGTCTCGGAAAGGGCGGCGCCGGCGGGGACCATGGGCCAGACGTTTTCTTCCTGATCGACGTGGAAGTCGATGAGGACTGGCCCGGGGTAGGCGCGCGCCTCGGCGATGGCAGGCTCGACTTCGGCCTTGGTTTCAACGCGGATGGCCTTGATTCCGTAGGCCTCGGCGATCTTGCAGAAGTCGGGCTGGGTCATTGCGCAGCTGCTGAAGTTCTTCTCATAGAAGAGTTGCTGCCACTGGCGGATCATGCCGAGGTAGCCGTTGTTGAGGATGGCGATCTTGATGGGGAGGCGCTCTTCGACGACGACGGCGAGCTCCTGCATGGTCATCTGGAATCCGCCGTCGCCGCAGATGGCCCAGACTTCCTTGCCGGGCAGGGCCACCTGGGCGCCGATGGCGCCGGGGAGCTCGAAGCCCATGGTGCCGAGGCCGCCCGACGAGATGAGCTGGCGGGGACGCTGGTAGAAGTAGTGCTGACCGGCCCACATCTGGTGCTGGCCAACGCCGGTAACGATGGTGGCGTTTCCCCGCGACTCTTCGTAAAGGGTGCGAATCACGTACTGGGGGAGCATGCGGCGCGATTCGCGGATGTGGAGGCTGGGGTGCTCTTCGCGCTGGACGTCTATCCACTTCCGCCAGTTCTCCCGCTTCTGCTCTTTGACGCAGCCGGCGAGGGCGGGCAGCACGCGCTTGACGTCGCCCACGATGGGGACGGCAGTGGCGAAGTTCTTTCCGATCTCGGCGGGGTCGATATCGATGTGGATGATCTTGGCGGTGGGGTTGAAGTCCTTGAACCGGCCCATGGCCCGGTCATCGAACCGCATGCCAATGCCGATGACCACGTCGGCGGTATCGGCGGCCATGTTGGCGTAGTACATGCCGTGCATGCCGAGCCAGCCGTAGCTGAGCGGGTGCTCTTCGGGGAAGGCGCCGATGCCAAGGAAAGTGGTGATGACGGGGATATCGGCCTTCTCGACGAGCTCGCGCAGCTCATCGCTGGCGTTGCCCCAGATGACGCCGTGGCCCGCGATGATGATCGGCTTCTTGGCCTGGTCGATGAGCTCGGCGGCGCGGCGGATCATGCCGGGGTGGCCTTCGGTGGTTGGCTTGTAGCCTCGAAGATTTATCTGTTCGGGCCAGTCGAACTCGGCTTCTTCCTGGAAGACATCCTTGGGGATGTCGATGAGGACGGGCCCGGGGCGGCCGGTGGTGGCGATGTGGACTGCTTCGCGGACGGTCATGGCGATGTTCTCGGGGCGCATCACGAGGTAGTTGTGCTTGGTGATAGGCATGGTGATGGCGGTGATGTCGGCTTCCTGGAAGCCGTCCTTGCCAAGGAGAGCGCGCGAGACGTTGCCGGTGATGGCCAGGACCGGGGTGGAGTCAAGGTAGGAGGTGGCGATGCCCGTTACGAGATTGGTGGCTCCCGGGCCGCTTGTGCCGAGGCAGACGCCAGGCCGGCCCGTAGCGCGGGCATAGCCATCGGCCATGTGCGCCGCGCCCTGTTCGTGGCGAACAAGCACGTGGCGGATGCCGGGGTAGGCCGGGAGGGTGTCGTAGAGCGGCAGCACCACGCCTCCGGGGTAGCCGAAGATGGTGTCGACACCTTCCCGCTGGAGGCACTCCAGCAGGATCTGTGCGCCAGTCATGCGCGTCATGGGGCAGAGTCCTTCCTGCAGCCAGTGGATTTGTACCCGGCGCTTGCCCCGGTAGGGGCCGGCCGGCGCCTGCCACGCCATACGGTCGTGGCCACCCGGGGGAGGCCGTGGGCCCCGGTCCCGGGCTTGAGGCAGAGAGGTGCGACCGGTAAGCCGCAGATCCTCCCGACGTGAGCCGCAGGGCATAAGTGTATAACGTGGTTGCGAATTACGTCGATTGTGGATTACGAAAGCAATGCAGGCGCCGAATCAGTCGCCGGGCAGAAGCGCGGCATCGATGAGCGCGCCCCCACGGGCCTGGGCCGCCGTTAGCCCTGTCACCCTCAGCATCGCACCGGGGTCCGAGAGGCTGCCGATCACGACCCGGATCTCACCGGTACTGTTTCGCAGCTCGGCAATTGCCCCGGCGCCGTCGGCCGTTGGCCGGCTCCAGGTAGCCTGGAACGAAGGCAGGGAACCCTCCGCCGCCTTTACGAAGGGGGCGGCGGCCGCCGCCTTCGTGCGCTGATCGGCGACCTTCTCTTCGGCGGTCAGGAGGCGCGCGCTGAGCGTTGCTCCTAATTCGATGGCAATCCGTCCGCCCGGGGTATCCAGGACAACGGCAGAAGCGCCGGACGGCCCGGCGGTCCAACCGAGCAGGAACACGTTAGCCGGGCTGACGCCGGGGAGCAGCGTCGCAAGGGACGCTGCCGAGGATTCGCCCCGCGGGCGCAGGACGTGGAGCCGTCCATTGGAGAGGGCGGCGAATGCTGTTCCATCGGGGCTCCAACCGTACCCGCCGCTGGCAAGTGAGGTGGCCGCGGGCGAACCGGCCTCCGGGCCACCGGCGCGGGCAACAATGGCGCCCGCGCGATCGAGAACAAAGGACACTTCCCCGGAGACACCGGCGTAGGCGGAGCCAGGAGCCCAGGCGATTGCCGATGCCAGGCTTTCCACGGGAAGTTGAGCCACCGATTCCTTGCCGCTCTTGCTGTCGATGATGTGAAGGTTGATTGGAGAGCCCGCCGCCCGGGGGAGGGCCAGCGCGGCAACGAACGAGCCATCGGGCGCCAGTGCGAGGGCGTCAAAGTGATCGGGCGTGCCCACCTCCCGCACCTTCCCGTTCCCGGTGGTGAGGACGCGGACCTGCACCACCTCCCCGGCATTGTCGACGAAGGCGATGATGGCCGGGGCGCTGCCTTCGGCCTTCACAGCCGTCCCCGGCCCGCCATTGCCGATGACAGCCATGCCAACGATGATGGCCGCTGCAAGCAGGATGAGGGCCCCGCCTAGCGAAAGCGCCAGCGGTTTTCGATGCATGAAGGAGTTCATCCCATTGCCTCTCGAATGGCATGCATCGTGCGCAGGCTATACACGACGTTCCCCAATGCCAATACCCTCTTTTGGACCCATCCGGGTGACCCCATCCGCATGGGCGGGCCCGGGCGATAGGTCAGGTCCGTGGGTTGTCCCGGGCATCGAGCCACTTCGCGACGGCGTGGGCGCGGCCGTTCGCACCGAGCTTGAGGTACGCGTGCTTCAGGTAGGATTTGATGGTCGCTTCGCTAAGCGACATTGCGCTGGCTATCTGTCTGTTCGTGCAGCCTGCAGCGGCCAGCTCGAGGGCTCGCTGTTCCTGCGCACTCAGTTGGGGAGCCCGTCTTTCGTCCACGTTCCGACCCCCCGGCATTGGGGTGGAATGCGGAGACCCGGTTGGCCCGGCCTCCGCCCTGGCAGCCGGCTGGCACAAGCATACCACCCTGACACCGGGCCAACCGGGCATTCCGGGGGGCCATGGGCGGGTCGCTCCACCGTTGCACGGGGGAAGCGGCGGCCTCGCTATCCGGTGAGCGCTGCCTTGAGCCGGTCGATCTGGGGGACAGGGCTGGGGTCGTAGCCGTTGAGGAGAGCGAGGTAGCAGGACACGAAATCGCCCCAGGCGGTGCCGGCCACCATCTGATCGAGGGTGCGCTGCCCGGCGACGTTGATGCGGTGTACGGGCACGCCCGCCTCTTCAAAGAGCTGCCGTGTGATGGCGAAGCGGCGGGCGGTTCGCTCGTCGTAGAGGGCCGATTCGAGCGTCACAAGCGAGACGCTGGCGCCCGCGGCGGTGGCGGTGGCAAGCCCGACGATGAGATTGTGGTCGGCTTCGGGGAGGTGATCGGCAGCGGCCAGCATCTTGCCGTTCTCGGCCACCTGGTTCTTGAAGCGTGTGGCGACGGGGGCGAGGTGCTCGGCGCCGAGGATGAACGGGACGCGCCCGGCAAGGGCCTGCGCGAGCTGCTTGGCCGGGTTGCGGGCTTCGGGGACTTCGGTTCCCAGGTCGTGCGTGACGAGGGAGTCGTGGAGGGTGGCGGCGGCGGCGATGTCGTCGCGGCCCAGGGTGACGAGGCCGAGCATGGCCCCCAGGCGGAGGAGAGGAGCGAGGCTGTGGGGGAGAGCGGCGCGGGGGGCAGCCTGGTAGGTGAGGGTGAAGACCGGCACCCCATCGCCGTTCGCGCGTTCGGCGAGCTGGCCGCCGCGGGTGATGGCAAGGATGGTAGCGCCCCGCTTCCAGGCATCGTCGTAGCAGGAAAGGCTCTCCTCCGTGTTCCCGCTGTAGGAGGAGACGACTACGAGGGTGCCGCCGGTGACGAAGTTGGGCAGAGCGTAGCCGCGAGTGACGGCGACAGGCAGCTCGGCGGACTGCTCGCAGAGGGAAGCGAAGTAGTCGCCGGAAGTGGCCGACCCGCCCATGCCGGCTATCACCACGCTGCCGATGGAGGCGGTCGCGGGTGGGAGGCCGAGGCCTTCGGCGGCCTCCCAGCCCTTGAGGAGCTCGACGCCGAGAGCGGCGGCGTGGTCGAGCATTCCCGAAGCGTCGAGGGCGAGGAGGCCGCGGTCATCAAGGCGGCTCATGAGGCCACCCCCGCCAGGGCCTTGCCGGCTTCGAGCATGGGGACCACGAGCTCCTCCGAACGGACCTCGGTGTAGATGCGAAGGAGGGGCTCCGTCCCGGAGAGGCGGAACAACAGCCAGCCTTCATCGATAAGGAAGCGCCAACCGTCCAGGCGATCGCCGGCGGTGACGGGGTGGCCGGCAAGCTCGGCGGGGGATGCGGAATCGAGCCTGGCCCTCACGGCATCGTTCGCGCCGGGCGGGAGTTCGAAGTCGAGCCGCCGGTAGAAGTGCGGGCCGGTGATGGCGAAGACGTCGCGAAGGAGCTCGGAGGGGGGGCGGCCGGTGGCAGCCACGTAGTCGAGCAGGTAGAGGCCGGCGAGGATGCCGTCGCGCTCGGGCAGGTGGCCGCGGAAGCCGTAGCCGCCCGACTCCTCGCCACCGATGAGGGCGTCCTTCTCCATCATGAGGGGGCCTATGTGCTTGAAGCCGACCGGTGTTTCGTAGCACTCAACGCCGTAATGGTGAGCGAGCAGGTTGGCCATGCGAGTGGTGGTGATGGAGCGCACAACCGCGCCCCTTAGCCTTCGCTGGCCGAGGAGGTAGTTCACCAGCAGGGCGAAGGTGCGAAGCTGGTCAACGTAGGCGCCCTTCTCGTCGACGAGCCCCGTGCGGTCGGCATCGCCGTCGTTGGCGATGCCAATGGAGAAGCTGCCGCCGGAGGCGAGGGCCAGGAATTCGCCAAGGTTGGATTCGATGGGCTCGGGGGCGCGAATGCCGGGGAAGAGCGGATTGCGCTCGTTGTGGATCTCGGTGACGGTGGTGGGTCCTCCTGCCAGGAGCTCGGCGAAGAGGCCCGCGCCGGCGCCGAACATCGGGTCGACAGCGACGCGCAGGCCGGCCGAGCGGATGCGGCCGACATCGACCTGGCGGCCAAGTGCGGCAAGGTAGCCGGGGATGGGGTTGAAGCGTGTGATGCTGTCGCTGGCGGCGGGAGCGAGCTTCACGCCCGCAGGGGAAGCGAGAATCGCGGGCACCCGCTGTTCGATGTCGGCCACGATCTCGGGCGAGGCGCTGCCGCCATAGTGCGGCTTCACCTTGATCCCGTTCCACTGGTAGGGGTTGTGTGAGCTGGTGACGACCACCCCACCGCAGGCGCCGGTTTCGATGATGCGGTAGCTCAAGGCGGGCGTTGGTGCGGGTCTATCGGCCAACTGGACGGCGAACCCGGCGCCCGCCAACACGCGCGCAACGACGAGGGCGAACTCGTCGGAAAGGAAGCGCGTGTCGAAGCCGACGACAACAGGCCGATCCTGCCCGTAGGCGTGGGTGAAGTGTTCGGCCACGGCACGCGCACAGGCGCGGACGTTATCGAAGGTGAAGTCCTCGGCGATGATGGCGCGCCAGCCATCGGTGCCGAAACGAACGGGGTTAGCTGTCATTGCTCGCATGATACCGGGTCCGGGGCTCGATGCTCGTCCCCTGGGGAACGGTGGCATGGGGTTCAATCACGGCGTGGCTGCCCACGATCGCGCCCGTTACGGTGGCGCCTTCGCCGACCTGCACACCATCGGCGAGGATGCTGCCATTCACGGTGGCACCGGCATCAACCCTGACGGACTCCCAGAGGAGCGAATCACGGATGGATGCGCGTGGGCCAACCCGGCAACCTTCGCCAAGGGAGGCGCCGGAGACGTGAGCGGTGGAGTCGACCACGGCTCCGGGGGGCACTGGACGGCCGAAGCCGTGCTCAAGGAGGGTCTGGTTGAGGGCGAGGTAACGGGCGGGGCTGCCGATGTCGGCCCAGATCCCTTTGAACTGGTAGCCGAGCACCTTGCGGCGGCGCGCGACAAGCGAAGGGAAGAGGGTTTCCTCGACGCGAACGGCCCCGGGCGGGATCTCTTCCACGAGCCCCGGCTCGAAGATCCAGATGCCGGCATTCACAAGGCGGCCCGGAGCAGTGCCGGGCGGCGGCTTTTCGATGAAGCCGGTGACGAGCCGGTGCTCATCGAGGACGGCGACCCCGAAAGGGGACGGGTCGTCGACTTCGAAGAGAGCGAGGGTGAGGTCGGCGGCGGCAGCTTCGTGGGCGCGAAGGGCATCGGCGAAATCGAAGTCGGCGAAGACATCGCCGTTGACGACGACGAAACGGCCTTCGATGCCGGCCTCGTGCACGGCGTTGCGGATTGCACCGCCAGATTCGAGACGCTGATGTTCAAGGACCTGGACGACTTCGATGCCATGAGCCGGGCCTCCCGGGTAGGCGGTGGCGAGGTCTTCGTTGTTGAGGCCAATGGCAAGGATGGCGCGGCTGAAGCCAGAACGGCCAAGCCATTCGAGCAGGTAAGCGATGGCCGGCCGGTTGCAGAGGGGCACAAGGCTCTTGTGACGCGTGTAGGTTAGCGGTCTGAGCCGCGTTCCCTGGCCGCCAACAAGGACGATTGCGTCCATCGGGCTCCCGGCGCTCAGCTAGTCGCGCAGGCCGGCGCTGGCGCGCAGGTCTGCGGCGCGGCCGGTGTCTTCCCAGGCAACGTTGAGATCGTCGCGGCCAAAGTGGCCGTAGGCGGCTGTTGCCCTGTAGATGGGCCGGCGAAGGTTGAGGTCGCGGATGATGGCCCCGGGGCGGAGGTCGAAGTGCTTTCGGACGGCGGCGAGGATGGCGGCGTCGGGCACGCGGCCCGTGCCGAAGGTTTCGACTCCCACGGAGGTGGGATGAGCGACGCCGATGGCATAGGAGAGCATGAATTCGCAGCGCGTGGCCAGGCCTGCGGCGACGATGTTCTTGGCGACCCAGCGGGCGGCGTAGGCGCCGGAGCGGTCGACCTTGGTGGGGTCTTTGCCGCTGAAGGCGCCGCCGCCGTGCCGGGCGATGCCACCGTAGGTATCGACGATGATCTTGCGGCCGGTGAGGCCGGCATCTCCCTTCGGCCCGCCAACAACGAAGCGGCCGGAAGGGTTGACGAAGACCCTGGTCTTCGTGTCGACGAGGCGGGGGTCGACGATCGTGCCGATGATGTGCTCACGGACGTCGGTCTCGATGGTCTCGTTGTTGACGTCCTCGGCGTGTTGGGTGGAGATGACTATTGCCTCGGCGCGGACGGGGCGCCAGTCGTCGTCGTATTCGAGCGTGACCTGCGACTTGCCATCGGGGCGGAGCCAGGGGAGCTCGGAGTTCTTGCGGGCCTGGGCAAGGCGGCGGGTGAGCTTGTGGGCGAGGGAGATGGTCATGGGCATGAGCTCTGGTGTTTCGGTACAGGCGAAGCCAATCATCATCCCCTGGTCGCCGGCGCCGGTATCGAGGTCTTCGAGGGTGACCTCGCCGTGCCGCGCTTCCCATGAGCGGTCGACGCCGTGTTTGATGTCGGGCGACTGCTCATTGATGGCGGTTATGACGCCGCAGGTGTCGGCATCGAAGCCGATCTGGGACGAGGTGTAGCCGATCTCGCGGATGGTGGAGCGCACGATGCCGGGGATATCGACGTAGGCCTCGGTCGTGATCTCGCCCGTGACAAGGACGAGGCCGGTGGTGATGGCGGTCTCGCAGGCGACACGGGCTTTGGGGTCCTTGGTGTAAATGGCATCGAGCACCGCATCGGAGATCTGGTCACAGACCTTGTCGGGGTGGCCTTCAGTGACGGATTCGGATGTGAGGAGTCGCCGTTCAGACATTGCCGGTCCTGTTAGCTGGTGGATTTGCCTCAGTACTGACACCACGGATTGCGGGCGTTGAAAAGCCCCTCAACAGGGGAGGGGCGGGTGGCGCCCTGCGGCGCTGAATCCCCTCCGGCGGAGGGGCGGGCATCGGCAGCCCGCCTTTTGTTGCCCGCTGCCGAAGCAGCAGGCCGCGTCGCCTTGGCACCTTGGAGGCATAACCAGGTTGCCGGGTGTTGCGGGCCATGGCCCGGTTCGCCCTCTTGACGCTCATTGCATGGTAGCAGGAGGGGGAGGGGGATGGAAGGGAAAGGCGCGCCCGGGCCTGGCCTCAGCGGCTCGTCCCGCGCCTACGTTCCCTCCTGCCAGCTGGACAGGTAGCGCTGCTGCTCGTCGGTAAGGTAGTCGATTGAGACGCCCATAGCGTGGAGCTTGAGACGGGCGATCTCCTCGTCGATCTCTTTCGGAAGCTCGTAGACCTGCTTCTCGAGGTCCTTGTGGTGCTGGGCGATCCATTCGGCGCCGAGCGCCTGGTTGGCGAACGACATGTCCATGACGGCGGCGGGGTGGCCTTCGGCGGCGGCAAGGTTCACAAGGCGGCCTTCGCCGAGCACGAAGAGCTTGCGCCCATCCAGAAGCCGGTACTCTTCGACCGAGGGGCGAACGGCGCGCTTGCCTTCGCTCATGGAGGCGAGCGCCTTGAGGTTGATTTCGGCGTCGAAGTGGCCGCTGTTGGCGACGATGGCGCCGTCCTTCATGGCCTCCATGTGGGCCCGGTCGATGACGTTGATGTCACCGGTGAGGGTCACGAAGAAATCGCCGGCCGGTGCGGCTTCGGCCATGGGCATGACACGGAAGCCATCCATCACGGCCTGGAGTGCGCGCACCGGGTCAACTTCGGTGACGATTACGTGGGCACCCATCCCGCGCGCGCGCTCGGCGAGGCCGCGGCCGCACCAGCCGTAGCCGGCGACGACGAAGGTCTTCCCGGCGATGAGCACGTTTGTGGCCCGGACGATGCCATCGATCGTGGACTGCCCGGTACCGTAGCGGTTATCGAAGAGGTGCTTGGTGTCGGACTCGTTGATGGCCACAATCGGGTAGCCGAGGGCGCCGTCGTTCGCCATCGCCTTGAGGCGGATGACGCCCGTGGTGGTTTCCTCGGTGCCGCCGACAACGCCCTCGAGGAGGTCGCGGCGGTCCTTGTGGAGGGTAGCGACAACATCGGCGCCATCATCCATGGTGAGCTGGGGACGGTGCTCGATGGCCTGGTGAATGTGGCGGTAGTAGGTCTCGTTATCCTCGCCGCAGATGGCGAAGGTGGGGATGCCGAAGTCGTTCACGAGCGCGGCCGCGACGTCGTCCTGGGTCGAGAGCGGGTTGCTGGCGCAGAGGCGGAGGTCGGCGCCTCCCGCCTTTAAGGTGATGGCGAGATTGGCGGTCTCGGTGGTGACGTGGAGGCAGGCGGTCATGCGGATGCCGAGGAGGGGCTTTTCGCGCGTGAAGCGGTCACGGATGAGGCGCAGCACGGGCATTTCGCGGGCGGCCCACTCGATGCGGCGGACACCTTCGGGGGCGAGCGAGATCTTTGCGATGTCGTGGGGAACGGTCATTGGTGCGGTCCTTCCTGGGGCGCCGGGGGGTGACAAACTGGCCCGGGGGCTCAGCGCCTGAGGGTTACGAAAGACCCATGATATCGGCGGCCACGGATAGAGGCGCGGACGCGCCTGAAGGAAGCGAAGAGCCCCAGGAGGTCGCGCCGGGCCGCGCTCGCTTCAACGAGCTGACAGGACTCGTGGTAGCCGAGGCGCTCGTAGGCAGCCACGGCCGGGCGGTTCGAGGGGTCGACGGTGAGGACGACGGTGGAGCAGCAGGCGAGGAGCGTCTCGGTGACCGCGCTGGTGGCAGCGGTCGCGTAGCCATGGCCGCGGTAGGCGGGATGGGTGAAGACATTGCCGACTACGGCAACCCCTTCCTGGGGCGATACGACGTGGGTGCCCGCCACGGCCACGAGCCGCCCCTGGACAACGACTCCGCGGTACACGCCCCTGTCGAGATGCTCCGAAACGTAGTAGCTGGGGCCGCCCTCAGAGCCATAGAGAGCGTTCACCCGGCGGATATCGAGCCCTGTCATGGGGACGGCAGCAACGCCGGTGAAGGGGAGGAAAGCATCACGCGTGACGGTCATGCGGATCATCGGCTGCTGTGTCGCGAGGCGGAACACGCGCTTGAGGGCATCAAGGTGCTGGGGCTGACAGGTGGTGTAGGTGTGGGCAGGCCCGGGATGAATGGAGAGTATGGCCGCCACGGCATCAGGGTCGCCCATGACGAAGGTGGCGTCGCCGAGGCCGCCCTTGCTGTGGAGCACGAGACCGGAGCCCGATTCGCCCCAGGCGCGGTACCAATGGGACCGCTCGTAGAGCCCTGGCTCGAGCTGGCCGAGCGCGTAGGCCGTGTAGTCGATTCGGGGCAGCAGGATCTCACGGATGCGAGCGGGGTCGCGGAGGCGCTGCACCACGTAGTCATAGTGACGCCGCGTTGCCCCCTGCCAGCGCATCTCGTTTTCCGCCACTACTTGCCCGCCTCGAAATGCGTCAGCGCCCTGAACTCGAGATAGCGGGCTTCGACCTCGTCGCGGGTGAGGGTGAGGAGCCGGGCGGGACCGTAACCCTCGACCTGGAAAGAGGCGACGGTGGAGCCGTAGATGACGGCACGGCGGACTTGGGCGGGGGTTATCTCGGGGACGGTGTCGAGGTAGCCAAGGAAGCCGCCGGCAAAGGCGTCGCCGGCGCCGGTGGGGTCCACGACCTCTTCGAGCGGGTAGCCGGGCGCCACGAAGTAGTCGTGCGGGCTGATGAAGGCGGCGCCGTATTCGCCTAGCTTGATGAGCACACCGCGGGGTCCGCCATCCAGGAGGGTGCGGCCGGCGCGGGCAATGCTCGGCGTGCGGGCGATCTCGCGGGCCTCGCTTTCATTGAGGGAGACGAAGTCGGCCTGGCGCATGGTTTCGCGCAGTTCATCAAGGGCGCTGTCGATGAAGAACTTGATGGTATCGACCATGGTCACGCGGGGCGCGGCGAGGCTGCCCATGATGGTGCGCTGAAGCAACGGGTCGCCAGCGGCGAGGAAGGCGGCGCCGGAATCCTCCCACCCCTTGGGAAGCCGGGGCTGCCAGTCAGCGTTGACACCCAGCTCGGTGTAGAGGGTGTCGCGAGTGTTCATATCGAAGTGGTAGCGGCCTCCCCAGCGGCTGGTGACGCCCCCGGGGATGGTCGCGAGCCCGGCCAGGTCGATGCGGCGGCCTTCGAGCTTGCGGCGTTCGGCGGCGGGGAAGTCTTCACCGACGGCGGCAAGGAGACGGACGCCGGTGAAGAGCGCGCCGGCAAGTGCGGCGCAGGTAGCGGAGCCGCCGAGCGAGTTGGAGATCTTTGCGAAGGGGGTCTCGATCTCATCGATGGCGACCCAGCCGGCCACCAGCAGCGTCACGGGCGCACCGCCAGGCGGCGAGCGAGGATGGGACCGAGCCGTTGGCGAGCGGCATCGCCAATCGCCTCGGCGGGGGTGACGAGTGCCGCGTCGAGTGCGGTGTGGCAGGCGCAACCGCCGGATGGGAGCTCCCTGAGGAGCCGGGGCACGGCAGCGCGGCCAGTCTCAACGTTCTTCTGCAGGACGGCGAACACGGTTTTTGCATCGACGGCCTCGTGCTCGTGGTGCCAGGCGTCGTAGTCGGTGACGGCGGCAAGAACGCAGTAGCAGAGCTCGGCTTCGCGGGCGAGGCGTGCCTCGGGAAGGGCGGTCATGCCCACGATGTGTGCCCCCCAGGAGCGGTAGAGATGGCTCTCGGCGCGCGTGCCAAAAGCGGGGCCTTCGATGACAACGTAGGTTGCGCCTTCACGGACGGTGGCGCCGGCGTGGTGGGCGGCAGCAGCGACGGCGGCGCGCATGGAATCGCAGAAGGGATCGGCCATGGCGATGTGCGCCACGACGCCGTTTCCAAAGAACGTGGGCGGGCGCTGCCCGGCGGTGCGATCAATGAGCTGGGCGGGCACCGCCATGTCGCCGGGGTGGTAGTCATCAGCCAGGCTGCCGACAGCGGAGACGGCGAGCACGCGCTCGACACCCAGGGACTTCAGGGCCCAGAAGTTCGCGCGCTGGGGAAGCTCCGCGGGGAGGAGCGAGTGGCCGCGCCCGTGCCGTGCAAGGAAGGCCACTCGCCGCCCTTCGAGGACGCCGACGCGGATGGCATCGCTGGGGGGGCCGAAGGGGGTATCGACAACGATCTCTTCGATGGCTTCGAGTCCGGGCATCTCGTAGAAGCCTGAACCGCCAATGACGGCGAGATCGATCGAATCAGGCACGCGCGACAGCTCTCGGGTGGAAAGGTTGTGTGCAGTGTAGCCGTTTGCGGAATCTATCGCAGGGCGGGCAGGCCAGCGATCGCAGGGGCGAAGGGGGGCCGCAGAACGCCGTGTTCGGTGACGATAGCCGTGATGCAGGATGCGGGGGTGACATCGAAAGCAGGATTGTAGGCCTCGATGCCGTCCGGGCTCCAGCGCGTGCCGGCGAACCCGCCCACCTCGGCCGGCGAACGGAACTCGATGGGGATCTCCGCCCCGGAGGGGCAGCCCGGGTCGAACGTGGAGGTTGGCGCGGCGATGTAGAAGGGCACAGCGTGGCGGGCGGCAACGGCGGCGAGACCGTAGGTGCCGACCTTGTTCGCGGTGTCGCCGTTGGCGGCGATGCGGTCGGCGCCGGTGATCACGGCGTCAACCAACCCCGAGGCGATGAGGGCGGCCGCGGCGGTGTCGGGTAGGAGCGTGGCAGGGATGCCCAGGCGTGTGAGCTCCCAGGTGGTGAGGCGCGCGCCCTGGAGGAGGGGGCGGGTTTCGGTGGCGTAGCAGCGCTCTATGCGTCCCTGCCGGTGCGCGATTGAGACCACGCCGAGGGCGGTGCCGATCCCGGCGGTAGCGAGGGCGCCGGTGTTGCAGTGGGTGAGCACGGAGGCGCCGCGCGGGAGGAGCTCCGCTCCAAATTGGCCGATGGCCTCGTCTTCGGCCCGGCGAAGGGCGAGCAGGCGCTCAGCGTTGCGCCAGAGCACTTCGCGCCGCAGCAGCGCCGAGGGCCCCGCCGAGAGGGCCTGTGCGAGAGCGTCGCGGACGGCGCGTCCGAGGTCGGTCGCAGTGGGGCGGGTGGCATCGAGAAGGCGAGCGGCGTGGGCCAGGTCGGCGTCGTTGGCGGTGGTAGTGTCGGCAGCGATGGCCATGCCCGCGGCTCCCACCAGGCCGAGAAGGGGAGCGCCGCGGACACGAAGCTCGCGAATGGCCTCGCAGACGGAATCGATGCCGGAGAGGAGGACGCGCCGCTCAACGAGAGGAAGGAGCGTCTGGTCGAGTATCTCAACGCCTCGGCCGGGGAGCAGGCGGACGGGGTCAACGGGAGCAGTCACACGGGCAGTCTAGTATGTTGCGGAGCCGCAGGCAGAGGCCGGGCAAGGAGACGGCTCTCTCGCGGCCGCGCGACTAGAGGCCGTTCGCGGAGCCGACCCGGACAGAGGACTCGAGCGATTCGAGCACGAGCTGGAGGCGGGCGCGGGTGGGGCTATCGACACCCGCCAGCAGGTCGGCGACGTGCTGCTGGAGGCGACCTTCGATGGCCCGCGCTATGCGCTTGCCGGAATCCGTCAGCTGGAGGCGCACGGCGCGGCGGTCTTCCATGTCCCGGAGGCGCCGAACGTGGCCGGCGCGCTCAAGGCGGTCGAGGACTCCCGTCACGGTCTGCGATTGCTGGGAGAGGAAGTCAGCGACCAGCCGGGGCTGGGGGCAGTCGAAGGAATCGATGGCGAGGAGGGTGATGGCCTGGATGAAGGTGACGTCATCTTCCTGCACCAGGCGCCGGTCGAGCTCACGGACGAAGGCGTTGGTGGTGCGATAGAGGCTGGCGACCAGGTCAAGCTCGCGGGTTGCCCCGACGCTGACGTTGCCCATGGCGGCATTGTAGCACGCATATTGTGAAGTGGGATGCTTTTAGGCACCAAATGCTATGTCTTTGTGGATTTTGTGCCAATTCAACTTCACATATGTGTGATTTGGGGAGTGGCCTGCCCGGGGGCTCAGTAGCGAATGATGGAGAAGACGTCATAGCCGTTGAGGGCGGACCGCCCCTGGAGCGCCTCCAGCTCGACTACGAAGCCGAATCCAGCAACCACGCCGCCGATTATCTCCACGAGCTTGGCCGAGGCGCGGGCGGTGCCCCCGGTGGCGAGGAGGTCGTCGACAATGTAAGCGCGCTGGCCGCGGGCGAGGGCGTCGGCGTGGATGTCGAGCTGGCTATCGCCGTATTCGAGGGAGTACTCAACGGACATGCGGGCGGCCGGCAGCTTGCCCGGTTTGCGGACGGGCACGAAGGGCAGGCGCAGGCGGTCGGCGAGCGGGCCGCCGAAGAGGAACCCGCGCGATTCGATACCCACGATTGCGCCGGGGCGGCAGCTGGAGGCGTTCACCTGCAGGAGGTCAAGCACTTCCGTGAAGGCGGCGGTGCTGGCGAGCAGCGGGGTGATATCGCGGAAGAGGATCCCGGGGCGAGGAAAGCCGGGCACGTCGCGGATGAGCGCTTTGAGGTCCATGGCGCGCATTGTAGTACGCGGCGCGGCGGGCGCTCAGGGGGAGGCAGGTGGGTTCCACGCTCAGGCCGCGGGGAGGAATTCGAGCGGTTGCCACTGTTCGCCGAGGAGGGGTTCCGAGGGAACGCCGAGCCACCGTTCGATGACGGTTGTGTAGACGCGGCGGAAGTCGGTGGTGAAGGGAACGTTGCCGTTGTCCACGAGCTTCTGGAGGTCGGGCGGGTCGCCGTAGAGGCCGCGCTTGACGTGGTCGCCGAGGGCGAAGAGGACGCTGGCAGCGCCGTGGTCGGTGCCGCCGCTGGCGTTCTCCTGGACACGCCGGCCGAACTCGCTCCAGGTGAGGACGAGCACATCCTGGGCTTTTCCCTGGGCGGCGAGGTCGTTGTAGAAGGCGGTCAGGCCCTGGTCGAGCTCCTGCATGAGGCGAGGGTGGTCGGTGGCCTGGCTGGAGTGGGTATCGAATCCGCCGAGGGTGATGTGCCCGACGCGCATGCCGAGTCCGCCGACGATGACTTCGGCGAGGAGCGAGAGGCCCGAGGCGAACGAGGTTTGCGGGTATTCGACGGCCGGCTTGTAGACCTTCGCGGCCTCGGCGAGCTGGGCTGAGCTTGCCACGGCGCTATCGACGGTTGTTTCGAGCAGGACTCCGTAGGGCGAGGCAGAAGGGTACTGCTCGTAGAGTTTGAGCAGCGTGGCCGAGCGCGGATCGGTGCTGTCGCCAGGCTTCGCCCGCACCTTGAAGGCGTAATCGGCTTCGTCGCGCACGGAGATGATGGGGATGTCCGCCGTGCGCATCTCGGCAGGCGTCGAAGTGCCGGCATTGAAGCCGAAGAAGGGGTCGTGCTGTTCGGACTCAAGCGCTTCAAGAGTGCGGCCCAGCCAGCCGTCCTGGAAGCTGAGGCCGGGGTCCCCGGCCTGCCAGATGGCCATGGACTTGAAGTGGCTGTAGTCCTGGCCGGGGTAGCCCACGCCGCGCACGGCGGCAAGCTTGCCCGAGTCCCAGAGCCCCTTGAGCCCGGTGAGGTTCGGGTGCAGGCCGAAGCCGGGCTCAAGGGGCAGGGCTGCCTCATCGGCCACGCCAAGGAGCTTGCGGGCGGAACGGTAGGCGGAGTCACCCACGGGGACGAGCGTGTTCAGGCCGTCGTTGCCGCCTGCCATCTGAACCAGGACCAGCACCCGGCCGTTGTTGGCAGCCGCATGGGCAGGATTCTGGGCGGCAAACGCGAGCGACCCCTTGAGGAGCGGGCCGGCGGCCGTGCCAATGCTGACGAGAGCTGTCCCTTTGATGAAGTCTCTGCGCGAAAGCATGACCTTGCTCCTCCTAGATGAGCTGGTACTCGGGACTGGCGAGCACGAGGTAGGCAACGGTTGCGGCACGCTCCCGGGCATCGGCGATTGTGCGGGCGTGGGCGTAGAGAGCGTCGCGGGACTGAGCGGGGACGTTGCCATCGACAAATATGGCGAGGGCCTGGTCGACGAGGTCCTCGGAGGTGGATGCGCTGGCAAGAGCCGGCAGGGCCACCGGCCGGCCTTTCAGGCCAAAGAGGAACTGATCGAGGAAGTTGACGCGGGCGAAGAAGGTGCTGGAGGAGAGCCACGCAGCACCTCCGGGCCAGCCGGCAACGTTGGGCGGCTCGAAGAGGACCTGGTCCATGCCGCGATAGGCCTTTTCATTGACGGAGCCCTGGCCTATTTCGCGGATTTCGAGCCCGCGGATGGCGCCGATCATGAACTCGATCGGGCTGCGGACAAGGGCCCGGTAGGAGCGTTCGGAGTAGAACTCGTCGCTGACAAGGATGGCGCGGACGATGGCGCGGATGTCGTGGCCGCTGTCGTTCCAGACTTTGAGCAGGGCATCCAGCGTCTCTTCGTCCGGGCCCAGGTGGGCGAACTCCATGAACAGGCGGCGGCAGATGAAGCGCCCGGCGGCGGGCTGTTCCATGATGATGCCGACGATGTCGTCGCCATCCCAGGGGCCAGTCTTGCCAAGGAAGGTCTTCTGGCCGTAGTCGTGCTTCCTGGTGTCCAGCTCGAACTTCGGGTCCCATTCGTCAATGAGGCGGTGCTCGACTTCGCGGCGCTCTTCGCGGCTCAGCGTATTGAGGTCCACCGGCGGTTTCGCGGGCCGGCTGAAGCGCCAGCCGGTGAATGCCCGGGCGCTTTCGCGGACGTCGTCTTCGGTGTAGTTGCCGACCCCGAGGGTGAAGAGCTCCATGAGCTCGCGGGCGTAGTTCTCGTTCGGGTGCTGCCTGGTGCTGTCGACGGTATCGAGGTAGTAGAGCATGGCCGGGTCGTGGCTGACGGCCTTGACGAGAGTGTCGTAGATGGGGAGGGCATTGGCCCGGAAGAGCTCGTTCTGGATGACCATTAGCTTGGCGCGCTGGCCGCCGATCTTGCTGACCTGGCTGGTGAGCAGGCCGTGCCAGATGAAGGTCATTCGCTCTTCCAGCGGGCGGGCCGTGAACGCCATGCGCATGAGCCACCAGCGCTGGAGATCACGGGGGTTATCTACCAGGTTGAGGTTCGCCGCCGCGAGGATGGAATCGAGGGCGGAGTTATCGACGGCGCTGTAGTTGAGGAGGCGGTCAGCAGCCTCCTCGCGGGAGAGGGCGGCAAACTCATCGATCTGGGCGCGTGTGCCGCCGAAACCGGCCCGGCGGAGGAGGTGCGCGGCGCGGCGCTTTGGATCGGCGATAGGGATATCGAGCGCCTGGGCAGCAGGTGTGGTGGGCTGCTTGCCCGCGCCGCCGTTGTTGGCGCCCCCACCCGGGCCCGGCTGGACCCGGGCTTCGTTCGAGCTCAGGCCAAAGGCGATGGCCGCTCCAGCCGCGCCAGCAGCAGCGACGGCCGCGCCGCCGGCGAGGATCGCGCGGCGCGTGCCGGTGCGACGGAGGAAGGCGGTCGAAGCAGGTGGTTGCTGTTCATGGTGCACGGCGCAACCCCACAACCGTATGTGATAGGCGCAAGCCTTCGAGAATGCAATGGTACGAGACCCGGGCGGGGTGACGGGCAGGCACCGCAACTTTCAAGAGAATTCCCCCTACAACCCGAGGCCACGCAGGAAGGCGTCGCTGTTAGGTTCGCGGCCAAGGAAGTCGCGGACGAGTGAGTCGCCATCCTCGCCGCCACCGCGTTCGAGGACGCGCCGGCGGTATTCGCGCCCGAGGGCGGGGTTCAGCGGGCCTGCTTCTTCGAAGCGGGTGTACATGTCGTCGCCGAAGACGTGGGACCAGAGGTAGCCGTAGTAGCCGGCGTCGTAGCCGAAGAGGTGGCCAAACCCGGACTGGAAGTGGGTTCCGGGGATGTGCGGGAAGCCCGTTATCCCGTGCAGTTCGCGCACCGTTCTCGTGGTGTCGCCATCGAACCCGGGCGAGTGGTAGGCGAAGTCGAGCGTGGCAAAGAAGAGCTGCCGCAGGGTGAGGACGCCGGAATCGAGGTTCTTGGCGGCCACCATCGCCTCGATGAGGCTCGCGGGGAGCGGCTCGCCGGTCTGGTGATGGCGGGCGAAGCTCTGCAGAACGGCGGGCTCCCAGCACCAGTGTTCGAGCATCTGCGAGGGGGCTTCGACGAAGTCTCGCTCGGTGGCTGTGCCCGAGAACCGCGCCCGGCGCGCGCGGGTGAGCGTCTGATGGAGGATGTGCCCGAACTCATGGAAGAGGGTGATGACTTCGGAGTGCCGTAGAAGCGATGGCTGCGAAGCTGAGGGCTTTGTGAAGTTGGCGACGATGGCGCTCTCGGGCTGCTGGTATCCGCCGCCGGGGAGTTCACGGCCGCTTCGGAGGGTGAAGGCCGCCGCGTGGCTGTATTTGTTCGGCCGCGGAAAGAGGTCCATGTGGAAGCGGGCGAAAGGCGCTGTGCCGTCCTCTTCGCAGATGTCGAAGGTGCGAACGTCGGGGTGCCAGGTCCGGGCGCCGGGCACAGGCTCGTAGCGGAGGCCGAAGAGGTCCTGCGTGATGCGAAAGAGGCCATCGAGGCAGGCATCGAGGGGGAAGTACTGCTGCACTTCGAACTCATCGACGGCGAACTTCGTCTTGAGGAGGCGGTTGTGATAGAAGCGCCAGTCCCAGATGTTCAGTTCGCGGCTGCCGGTGTGCTCTTGCCGTGCGGCGCGCAGGCCCTCCATGTCGGCCGTCATCTTCGAGGCCAGCTTTGAACGGAGGTCCGACAGGAAGGCGTCGACTGCTTCGCGACGCTTCGCCATGCGGACTTCGACCACGTAGGCGGCCCAGGAGTCGTAACCAAGGAGGGCAGCGATGCGCTGGCGGACGGCGATGGCCTCTTCGAGGCGGGCGACGTTCTCGGGTCCACCCTTGCGCTGGTCCTTCGTGAAGAGCTCACGGCGGAGGTCCTCGCGTTCGGCGTTGGCCATGAAGGGCTGAATCTCGGGGTAGTCGAGGGAGACGCGGTAGCGGGTTTCGCCGCCCGCTTCGACCGTCTTCAAGGAGCCGATCCAGGAGGGAGGCATCCCGGCGAGGTCCTCGCGCAGCACGTCGATGCCGTCGTCCCAGTCGTCGATGGCGTTGCGGAACTGGGTGCCAAGCTCAACGAGACGGTCGAATTGGGCGCGCACCTCGGCGCGCTTTTCGGACGGGAGCTCGAAGCCGTTGCGGCGGTAGTCGCGCAGCTCGAACTGGAGGTAGCGCGCATCCTCGCCTTCGAGGGCGCCGGCCTCGGGGGTAGCGGCGAACTCCTTCAGGGCGTTGTAGAGGTCATCGCGGAAAGAGAGGGCGACCATGTACTTTTCGAGCTTTTCTTCCCATTCGCGGGCGGCCTCGCGGAGGGCCTCATGAGGCGAGACGTAGGCCATGAAGGCGTAGGCGCCCGAGGCGATGCTGACGGGCTCGATGGCGTCTTCGAGGGCGAGGAGGGTGTTGGCGCAGGTTCGTGCGGCGGCCGGGATGGCGGCAATGCGAGCAACCTGCTCGTCGCAGGAGCGCATGGCCGATTCACAGGCGCGGGCGAGGCTTTCGGGTGTGAGGCCGGCGAATTCGATGGGCATGGCAGGTTCAACCGATCCTGTTCGCTTGAAGGTGGGCGAGAATTTCCGCGGTGACGCGCCCGGGCGCTTCCTGCATGAGCCAGTGGCCGGCATCGAGCTCCACCAGGCGGTAGGGGCCGGTCATGAAGCGCACGGCCTCTTCGACCGCGGTGCGGCCGATGGCCATGTCGCGGTTGCCCCAGATAAGGAGAGTTGGTGTATCGACGGGGCCGAAGAGGACTTCGGGGTCGGCGGGGTCGACTCCGCGCGACCCGCGGTACCAGTTGAGGGCGGCCGCCAGGGCGCCGGGCTGACGGAAGACCGAAATGTACTCTTCGATCTCCCCGGGCGAGCTCTCGGACCAGATGCGCTTCAGAGGCTCGAAGCCATCGGCGGAGAGGGCCGCCTCGGCGACGCCGGGCTCCTGGAAGAAGGTGATGTACTGGCTCTTCTGGCGCTGGTCGTCGTCGGCGCGGATGGCGGAGCCGAACGAGGCGATATGGGGTACGGAGAGCGCGGTCCAGCTCTGGATGCGGCCGGGGTCAAGGGCAACCGCGGCCCAGCCCGCGCCCGCTCCCCAGTCATGGCCAATGAGATGGAATCGATCGAAGCCACAGGCGTCGGCGATGGCGAACACGTCGGAGCCGATGGCGCGGTAGCTGTAGTTCGGAATGCCTTCGGGACGGGCGCCGGGGCTGTAGCCCCGCTGGTCGGGGGCAACGCAGCGATGGCCGGCGGCCTCAAGCGCGGGCAGCAGGCCGGCCCACATGTGCGAGGTCTCGGGAAAGCCGTGAAGGAGGATGACGGGTTCACCGGCGTCACCGGCAAATCGGCAACGGAAGGTCATTCCCCGTGCCTGGATCTCACCTGTGGTGGTGGGCATGGCTCCCTCCCTGGTTCGGGCTCATTCGCGGGATTGTACAGTGTCTGGACTCCAATCCTGGCAGGGGATTCGGCCTGGGGCCGGGCTGCCCCTTCCCGGTGCTATTCTTCGGTTTAGCGAAGATGCCGGAACTCCCTTTCCCGCCACCAGGAGACCCGTACGAAGCGTCCGATGACGAGGAGGCGCTGGCGCGCTGGGTGATGGAGGAATACGTAGCCGAGCAGAGGCTCGAAGCGTTGCAGGCGGCCTCCCACATGGCGATGCGAGAGCTGCGGAAGTCTCTACCCGCGGAGCCATCCACCGGTTTCGCCGACGATCAGCCGGACCTTTCAGGGTTCTTCGAAGAGGCCGATGGGCTACCGCTCTAAGGTAGCCATGCTCGATCCACGGGTGACCCACGACCGCGCCGTCGAGACCCTTGAGTCGAAGGTACGGGGGTTCCAGTCGCTGACCCTTGAGCAGGGGACGGCAGTCTCCTGCGAACTGACGGCGCTAATCATCAAGAACAACCCGCGAATTGTGGACGTGAACCGTGCTCGACCAATACCAGGACGTGTTCGAGTGCTTGAGCTCTCTGGGCGTTGAGTACGTCGTAAGGGGTGGCGTTGCCGCCGCAGCCAACGGCGTCCCGCGCTCCGCGTTAGCGCGTGTGCCAGGCGAACTCCTGGGGTTTTCGCTGGCTACGCGGGTTGATCATGATGTTGACGATGGTGGGGACGGGCGCCGCCAGCGCCTCTGAGAGTGCGGGGCCAAGCTCCGCGGGTGTCTCCACGAAGTACCCCTTGCCACCGAAGGCTTCAATGATGCGCTCGTAGCGGGCATTGGGCGTGTAGGCCGAGGGCGGGACGCGTGCCGGGTCGAGCGAGGCCGGACCGCCACCGATACCGTTGTTATTGACGATGATGAAGGTGATGGGGAGTCCGTAGCGGCAGGCTACCTCGACCTCCATGCCGCTGAAGCCGAAGGCAGAGTCGCCTTCGACGGCCACGACCTTCTTTTCCGGGTGGACGGCGGCAGCGGCGATAGCGAAGCCCAGCCCCACGCCCATGGTCCCGAAGGTGCCCGCATCGAGCCGGTGACGGGGGTGGAAGTTGGGCAGGACGGTGCGGCCGATGTCCATGGTGCTGGCGCCTTCGCTGCAGATGATGGCGTCGCGGGGCAGGAGGTCCCTGATCTCGCGCAGGACGCGGTAGTAGCCCATGGGGACGGAGTCGTCGGCCATCATCACCTCGGTTGCCTGGCGGTTCGCCTCCATCTTTCCGTGGATGCCGGTCCACCAGGTGGTCTCGGCGGGATACTGCCACGGCGCCTCGCGGAGCGCGCCGTTGAGCTGCGAGGCGACCGCCTTGAGGTCGCCCACGAGCGCAACCTCGACGGGGAGGTTGGTGCCTATTTCTTCCGGGGCGATGTCGGCCTGGATGACGCGCACGCCTTCGGCCCAGCGAGGCGGAAGGGCGAAGTGCATGATCCAGTTGAGACGTGCCCCCAGGAGGAGCACAAGGTCCGCGTTCTGAAGCACGTGCGAGCGTGCAGGCGCCACGGAGAGCGGGTGGTCGTCGGGAAGCACGCCTTTCCCCATGGGTGAGGCGAGGTAGGGCAACTGCGTCGCTTCGATGAAGGCGCGGACTTCGTCTTCGGCACGGGCGTAGGCCGCACCCTTCCCGACGACGACCAGCGGGCGTTCGGCTGTACGGAGGGCGGCAAGGGCACGCTGCACGCTTTCGGGGTCGGCGAAGGTGCGAGGCGGCTCGGGACAGCGAGGCGGGAACCGTACGAGCTCCTCCTCCACCCCGGCGCTGATGATGTCGCCGGCCAGGTCCAGGTAGGCGGCGCCGGGACGGCCGTAGATGGCCGTGCGCACCGCCTGCTCGATGTAGAAAGGAAGGCGGGCGGCGCTCTCGGGACGGGCGACGTACTTGGAGAAGGGCCGGGCGGCTTCGACCTGGGGCGCTTCCTGGAAGGCGCCGCGCCCGTGCTGGTAGGAATCGTTGGCGCCGCCGAGGAGGATCATCGGCCAGCAGTTCGACCAGGCGTTCGCGAGCCCTGCGATGGCGTGCACCATGCCGGGGCCGGAAACGGCCAGGCAGGCGCCGGGGCGGCCGGTGAGGTAGCCGGCGGCGCCGGCGGCGTAGCTGGCCGCCTGTTCGTTGCGGAATCCGAAGTACTTGATGCCCTCACGCTGGGCAGCAAAGGCGATAGGGATGACGGGGACGCCGACCACCCCGAACATGTACTCGACGCCCTGCTGCTTGAGGCTGCGGGCGATGATCGTCGCGCCATCGATGGTGGCCATGGGGTCGCTCCCGGGTTCAGATGGGGGCGATCATACAGGCGGTGCGGGCAGTCAGGCGTCGCGCCACTGAGGGTCCCGCTTTTCGAACCAGGCCCGGCGCGCTTCGACGGCATCGGCGGTCTGGCTGGCGAGGACCTGGTTGCGGTTCTCCAGCTTGAGGGCGTTCTCCAGCGAGATGCCGGTGACGGTTTCGTTGAGGACTTCCTTGGAGAGGCGGAGGCCCAGCGGGCTGGAGCGGCGGGTCCATTCGACGGCCATGGCGATGGCTGAAGGCAACAGCTCTTCGCAGGGAACGATGCGGCTCACGAGCCCAATGCCTTTCGCCTCAGCCGCATCCACAATCCGGCCCGAGTAGATCATGTCGGCAGCGCCGGCGGCACCCACAATCTTCGGGAGGTGATAGGAGCTCCCCACATCGCAGCCACTCAGACCGAGGTTGACGTAGGAGCAGGCAAAGAGCGCTTCGTGCGAGCAGAGACGGACATCGGAGGCGATGGCGATGGAGAGTCCGCCACCCGTAGCGGGTCCGTTGACGGCAGCCACGATGGGCTGGGGGCAGCGCCGCATCTTCACCATCAGGTCGGCGATGTCCTCCTGGAACGTGAAAATGTCCTGGACGGGCCCCACGGCTGGCTGCCATTGCGCGGGTTCGGACTTGAGGTCCAGGCCCGCGCAGAAGCCGCGGCCCGCGCCCGTGACGACGATCACCCGGCAGGAGTAGTCGCGATGGCGGTCGTCGAAGAACTGGCGGAGCTCGCGGAGCATCGTGTGGTCGATGGCGTTGAGCCGTTCGGGGCGATTGAGGGTGAGGACGCCCACCGGGCCCTGGAGTTCGAAGAGCAGCGTTTCCATGGCGGTCAGTTTGCGCGAGCCGGGGATCGAACGCTATCCGCAGGTCAGCGTAGCGACCGTACGGGACGGAGGAAGAGCACCGCGAGAACGCCGATTGCCGCCACGACGGCTCCGCTCGTCACGATCGCTTCGCGGGGGCCGAAGAGTGAAGTCAGTGCGCCCGCCTGCGCAAAGCCTATCGGCCCCGCGGCCGCGAAGGCGAGGGCGTACATGCTCATGACCCGGCCCATCATCTCCTTCGAGGTCGACTCTTGCAGGAGGCTCACCACGAGGTTGATGAAGAGCGCTGCGCCGAGCCCCCAGAAGACCAGCACAGCCATGGCCATCTCTGCCGAACTGCTCAGTCCATAGGCGACGAACGTCACGCCACCGACGATCACGGAGCCGGTCAGCAGCAGCCCCCGCCGCGGCAGCGGCCTGAGCGTCATGAGGACCGAACCGGCAAGGACACCAATGCCAAAACAGCCCATCAGGATGCCGACAAACGCATCGCGCGCCTGGAAGACGTCCTGGACCATTAACACCACGGTCACCGAAAGAGGCCCAACGAAGAAGAGTGGTGGGAGCGCTGCCAGGAGAAGCAGCCCCCGGATGACCGGCGAACGCCTGGCGTACCGCAACCCTTCGCCGAGGTCCCTGCGGATTGAGTGCCCGCTGGGCTGGGGGCGGTCAGTAGCGATGCGCGAGTAGATCACGGCCCCGAGCGCGAGAAGCACGACCTCCGCGGAGAACCCGGAGGTCAGCCCTATTCCGTCCGCGAGCAGGCCGCCGGCCATGGGCCCCAGGAAGTGCGCCGAGGCCATGAATGCGACGGTCCCCAGGATGATGCCGTTCTGCAGCTGCGATTGGCCCAGCATCTGCGGCACCATGCTTTGGCGGGCCGGCTGCGTGAACGCGGCCGCCGACCCAACGATGCCCGCGAGGATGAAAACGGGCCACACCTGTCCCACTTCTCCAGCCGACAACAGGACATAGCACAGGGAAACGGCTGCTGCCAACGTATAGGTCCTGACAAGTATCCGGCGCCGCTCGAAGCGGTCCGCAATGACGCCCCCGAAGAGCGCCAGGAACACACCCGGCAGCGCACTGCAGACAAGTGCAGCGGCGATTGCGATTGCCCGCCGGTCGTCACTCACCCGTCCCGTGATGAACAGCGGGACCGTGACCATCTGGATGCCACCGCCCGCCGCAGAAACGACCGAAGCGGCCCACCACCGCCGGTAGTTAGGAACGAGAAACGGGTTGCGCGATTCGTGCGAGGGCGAGGTTGAGTCGGCGGCCTCAGTTCGAAAGGCAGCGGCCATGGGGGGCGATTGTACGGCAGCCGGGGCACGTGCGTTTCGTTACGCCACTCATTGCGGCCGGGCGGCAGCCGCGCCAAGATGGCGAGACCACCAACTGGCAAGGAGAACGAGATGACGGACGTGCTTATCGAGAAGAGGCCGGACGGCGTGGCCCTGATAACCCTCAACCGGCCCGAGAGCCTGAATGCGATGGGCGGGAGGCTCATCCCGATGCTGGGCGAATACCTTGCCGAGTGCGAAAGCGACCGCGGGGTGCGCAGCATCGCCATCACCGGGGCGGGCCGGGCGTTCTGCGCGGGCGGAGATGTGAAGGGGATGCAGGCGCGGAATGAAGGCGGCTCCGGCGACGGTGAACGCCCGCGTGACAACTTCGCCGCGGCCTTCGAAGTCCTGGTGCGCGACCTCCGGGCAGCCCAGGACGCCGTGAGCCTGAAGCTGCACACGATTGGCAAGCCCACGGTCGCGCTCGTGAACGGGCACGCCGTAGGGGCAGGGATGAGCGTGGCACTCGCCTGCGATCTCCGCATCTGTTCCGACCGGGCGAAGTTCGGCACCGCGTTCCGGAACGTGGGGCTGAGCGGGGATTTCGGGGGCAGCTACTTCCTGCAGCGGCTGGTGGGAGCAGGGGTCGCGCGGGAGCTTTACTTCACCGGGGAGATACTCGATGCGACACGGGCGCTTGAACTCGGGATAGCCAACCGGGTAGTCCCGGGTGAGCGGCTGATGGAGGAGGGCCTTGCCTTCTGCGCGAAGCTTGCGCAGGGGCCAACTGCAACCTACGCGCGGATGAAGGCCAACCTGAACCTGGCAGAGTCATCGACATTGAAGGAGCTCCTGGACCAGGAGGCGATGCTCATGCGGCTGAGCGGGATGAGCAGCGACAGCCGGGAGGCCGTGAGGGCGTTTGTCGAGAAACGGGAGCCGCGGTTCATCGGCGAGTAGGGCGCGCTCAGAACACCTCGGGGCACCAGGGGAGGGGGTCCCAGGCGAACATGGCATCGGCGAGGCGCAGGTTTGCGGGGTCGCCCGCTACGCGGCCGGCGCGAGCGAGCGCCTGGAGGCGGGCCCCGCCCATGTAGACCGCGCCCAGCTCGGCAACGCCAAGGGAGATGGCAGGCTCGGCAGCCGTGGTGCGGCAGGTTGCGCCTTCGGGGCCTCCCACCAGCTCATAGCGGCCAGCCACCCATGGGCAGAAGTCGTCGGCTACTTCGAAAACGAGACGCCCTTCGACCGGGTAGCGCCGGGCGGAGAGCGCTGCGGGGACGTCGACCAGGCGCAGCCAGAGCGAGTCGGAAGGTTCGCGCACGAGCCTCCGCGGGTCATGGAGCATCCACCAGAGCGGCTCGTCGACAGGGCGGAGGTGCGCCTCGATCGTGGTCACGAGATCCACGCCGAAGGCGTACCGCCAGAGGCCTACGTAGGCGGCGCCGGTGGTGGTCACGAGCTCGGCGACGAGGAGGGTGCCGGCCGGAGCGCCGTGATCGCTCCCCGGCTTGCGGCGGTACTTGAGGTAGCCCGTGGGCACGCCTTCTTCTTCGAACTGGACGAGGAAGGGGCCACCGAACCCGGGCGGCGCGTGATCATGAAGCCGCAAGACGCGGTTCTCCCACCAGGGCGTGTGCCGGGTATACATGCCCGGCCGCGAGGGGCGGGCGCGTTCGAAGATGGCCGGCCATGCCGAGAGCGCCGTCTCACGGTCCACCAGGCGGGTGCGTCCGCTGGCAGCGGGGGCGAAGGCGAGCTCGCTGTGGCGGCGATCGATGCTGATGGCTGCGCTTTCGGCGGCAAGCCCGTAACCGAAGCGGCCGTAGATCTGGCTTTCAGAGGCCCAGAGTGCGGCAAAGGGCTCGCCCCGATCGCGGACATCGTCGAGCTGGCGGCGCATTATCTGCCTGAGGATGCCGCGGCGGCGATGGGTCGGTTTCACGGAGATCCAGGTAACCCCGGCGGCCGGGAGCGAAGCGCCACCGGGAACGGTCATGCCGAAGGAGAAGATGGCGCCGGTGCCGGTAATCTCCTGGCCGTCAAAGACGGCGAGAGTGCGATCGAACTCGAAGACGGCAACGCGCTTGTTGCGCTCTTCGGGCGGTGCGTCGTAGCCGAAGCTGGCCGCGGCGCACAGAGCGAAGGGCTCAAACTCATCTTCGGAGATGGGACGGATCTCCATGGCGTCAGTGCTCCCCCTCGCCCCGGTGCGGGACAGGAGGAGATTACCCGCTCCCGGCGGTCCGGTCCCGCGGCGGTGGACCTGAAACGCGAATCGGGGTTGGAAGCCCGGGGCCGGCCGGCCACCAGTTTCGGAGGGGGTTCACGCGCAGACCAGCCACGGCCCCGGGCAGCGAGCATGCGCGGGTTTGTGCCCCACGCTCACATTCCCCACTGTGACGTCCCCGGCCGGTACCGGCAGCGGCCAGGTGGGGCAAGGATAGGGGTCCGCACGGTCCAATGGAGGCGATGGTCAGACCTGGTCGCGGAGATAAGCAGTGGCGAGGGAGTCGGCGTATTCGTTCCAGCGGGTGCCATCGTGGGCGCGCAGCCACTGGACGCGGACGCGAGGACGTTCGAGTAGCAGGGCGTAGGCCTCCTGCACCAGGTCGAGGTTCTTGACCTCACCCTCCTTTCGCCGCCAGCCGCGCTCTTTCCAGCCTGCGGCCCACTTCGTGAGCGTGTTCACCACCAGCTGGCTGTCGGAGTAGAGGGTCACCTCATCGCCGGGGGAGAGCAGGCGCAGGCCTTCGATGACGGCCTTGAGCTCCATGCGGTTGTTGGTGGTGGCCGGGTCGTGGCCGTGCCGGCGAGCAACGACGGCCCCGTCGCGCACGAAGACGGCGCCCCAGCCGCCGGGGCCGGGATTGCCGGTGCAGGCGCCATCGGTGAAGACGCCGGTCTGCGGGCCGGCGGCAAAGCGTTCGAGCACCTGCGCCGTCGTGAGGTTGAGCTCGCGCGATGCCGAGCGCCCACGTCCGCGGCCTGCGGGGGCGGACGCCTGGCCCCTGGTGTTTCGGCAGGGCATACAGGTCCGGGGCGACCAGCCGGGGTATTTCGCGCGAGCAGCAGGTGGCAGTTCGAAGGACGAGCCGCACTCCTGGCACACAAACACGCTTGATTGCACGGGACAAGTGTACCGGGTGGCTTGCGAAGCCTCACGATTTGCCTGTCGCGGCAGCGCAGGGGGCGGTATAACTGGCCCAACCGCCTGCGAGGAGCCACGACCGTGAGCATGGACCTACCCGAAAAAGGCCGCCCGTGGGAAGAGCTGCGCCAGGAGATGGAGGCGATGCGCTCGCGCGACCTCGACTGGCGCCACGGACGCCACGGAGCGTATGTCTGGTACGCGGACGATGGCCTGGAGCACGTGCTCCGCGAGGCCTACGGCATGTTCCTGGTCGAAAACGGGCTGGGGTTGTGGGCGTTTCCGAGCATTGGCCGGATGGAACGCGAAGTGCTGGCCATGGTGCAGGGACTGCTGTCGGGCGATGAGCAGACGGCGAGCGTGTTCACCTCGGGTGGAACGGAGAGCATTTTCGTGGCGATGTTCGCGGCGCGGGAGTGGGCGCGGGCAACCCGGCCCGATGTGACAACCGCTGAGATTGTGGCGGCGCAATCGGCGCACCCGGCGGTGAGCAAGGCCGCGCACCTGCTGGGGATGCGCGTGAGGCGCGTGCCGGTTGCGCCGGACCACCGGGCCGATCCGGTGGCACTGGAGGCTGCGGTCGGGCCGGAAACGGTGGCGCTCTACGCCTCGGCGCCGTCGTACTCGCTGGGGCTGATTGACCCTGTAGAGGCGATCGGCGCGGTGGCCGAAAGGCGCGGGCTCTGGTTGCACGTCGATGCGTGCGTCGGGGGCATCCTTGCCCCCTTCGTACGGAGGCTCGGGCGGACGGTCCCGGCCTTTGACTTCGCGGTGCCGGGGGTCACTTCAATCTCGGCCGACCTGCATAAGTCGGGGTATGCGGCGAAACCGGCCTCGACCATCAACTTCAGAACAAAGGAGCACCGCGAGTTCGCGCGCTACAGCATGGATGACTGGCCAAGCGGGACGTACTCCTCGCTGACGTTCACGGGCACACGCCCCGGCGGGGCGATCGCGGCAGCCTGGGCGGCAATGCAGTTCCTGGGGCAGGAAGGCTATGAGCACATCGCCGGGGCCTCAATGCGAGCGCGCGACGCGATCGCCAGGGGGCTGGAGACCATTCCCGGGGTGCGGGTGTTCGGCGAGCCGGAGCTTTGGGCCTTCGCCTTCGGGGCAGAGGATGTGGACATGCACCAGGTCTCGGGACTGATGGGGAAGCGGGGCTGGATGTGCGGTCCTACGACGCAGCCGCGCGGCATCCACGTGATGTGCACACCGGTTCACGAAGGAATCGCGGGCGAATACGTGGCCGCCGTTGCGGAGTGCCTTGCCGAACTGCGTGCAGGGAGTACCGGAGAGGCGCTGGCCGCGCGCTACAACTGAAGGCTCAGGAACTAGCGCTGCTTTAGCAGGTCGCGGATCTCACGCAGGAGCTCGATGTCCTCGGGCGTGGGCTCATCGGCAGCTGTTTCGCCCCGGCGGCGGCGCGCGTTGATGACGTTCACCGGCTTGACCACGAGGAAGAAGATGACCGCGGCAATAAGCAGGAAGCTAATGAGCGCGTTGAGGAAGGCCCCGTAGCGGAACACCGAGTCGTTGATGGTGAAGTCCAGCGCCGAGAAGTCGGGTTCGCCCACAATCGCGGCAATGAGGGGCGTGAAGAGGTTCTCTACCGCCGAGGCGACCACGGCGCCAAAGGCGGCGCCGATGATAACGGCGACGGCGAGGTCGATGACGTTGCCGCGCAGAACAAAGTCCCTGAATTCCCGGAGCATCTGGAGCCCTCCTTTGCGAGGAGGAATCCTAGTCACGGGGGCCGGGCGTTTGCAACTATTCGGGGTTGCACGAATGGCGATTCGCCACGGGACGCCCGGCGCTGCCGGCGCAGGGTGGCCGGGGACATCCCTGAGCAGGTGCTTCTCCCGGGAGCGAATCGCCGGCTCAACGCCGGTTCAAGTGTTAGAAAACCGTTAGGACGAGGGGCGCAGTCCCCGCCACCGGAAGGCGGCGGGCTCAGGCGCCGCCTGTGGCGCCCGGCATCGCACGTATGGCGGCAACGAACTCGTCAACGTCGCCGAGGTGATTGGCGAGAATACCGATCACGATGTCCAGGTCGACGTCCGTGCAGCCGTCAACAAGCACGTTGCGAAATCCGGCCATGTTCGAAATCCGCCCCGCGAGCCCGGGCTCAATCCACCCGCCCTGCGCAAGCCGGGCGAACAACTCGCGATTGGTGGCGGGCTCACCAGGGCGCTGATCCGAGACCACGTGGGATGCGACATCCATCGCTGCCTGGATCGCGAGTTGCGGAGTGTGTTCCACAAAGCGCTGCTCGCGAATGCCGGCTGCAAGCTCTCCCGGCCGGGCAAGGTGCCGCAGGTCTCGCAGGCAGGTTTCGATGAAGGCGAGACGCTTCTCGACGAGCTCCCCATCGGTCATGCGGCGCCGTGCCGCCGATACTGGCGCAGATAGGGGAGCAAGTCGAAGTACTCGTTGCGGCGCGCAACCTCGAAGGCGATGCGCGCGGAAGGGTCGCGGTCCACCAACAATCGCCCGTCGCGGAGGACGCGATGGAAGAGATCGGCGGAGGCGGCGCGCGCATCGATCAGGTCGCAAGGCCGGCTGCAGGCGCGTTCAACGGCATCGCGAAGGCTGTCCAATGCCCCACCCAGCCGGGGATCCGCCTTGCCGGGAAAGAGCACGGCGATGTCAAGGTCGCTTTCGGCAGATGGAGTTCCCCGGGCGAAGCTGCCAAAGAGGTAGGCCGCCACGAGACTCGGCTCGGCATCGAGGGCTTCGCGCGCAGGTTCAATCAGGTCGGCTGGCAGCCCGGTGCCCATGGCGAAACAACCTTAGCAGGACGCGGAAAAGCGGTCGGCGGGGGAAGCCGCGGATGCCAGACGAGCGCGATGCGCGGCCAGGCTCCGGGCGCGATGCTCGCCAGCAACGCAACCATGCCGGTGCGCTGCAGGGCGAAGGCCGCAGACGAGTCGGCAAAGGGCAGTTGGTCGTAGCGGACCTTCTTCATCCGCGCCCGAGGCGAGACACGGCGCCAACGCGGCGAGTCCTCGTTCACGATCCGGATGATGTGTTCGCCATACACGCCGGCTGTCGCACGCACGTGCCAGAGGATTTCGTTCGGCGGACAGGCCTCCAAGGTTGGCGGGGCCGTGAGTTGAGCCGCGGAGAGGCGCCGTGCAACCGCTTCGACACGCGTCGAGGTCTCGGCAAGGAGGGCAATGAGAATCGCGGGTTCGGCGGTGCAATCCATGGCGGCGGGGGACGATCGCAGCGGCCGGGGGCAGTGTCCCGGGCGGAGGAAGCACCCAGGCTAAGGTTCCCAAACGGGTGAGGGGATGGTGGGCGATACTGGATTCGAACCAGTGACCTCTGCGATGTCAACGCAGCGCTCTAACCAACTGAGCTAACCGCCCGCGCGGAAGCTCAGGATAGCGACTCGGGCGGGTTCCCGCCACTTTCTTTGCCGTTCCGGTACCCGCCCGGCAGCCCGTGGAGGCGGCCGGACATCGCGTGTGCGGATGCCTGCCATCCGGTTAACGCCAGAAGCGTTCCGCGAACCTGCGGCGAAGAGCCGCGCGGACCATGCCTGGTTTCTCCGGCCCGGCTGCTCCGGGTGCGCCAACGCGAAATGCGCAGAGGTGCACGAGCTTCCCATCCACGGCCAGGCAGGCGCCCGCCACCGCCGCGCCGTTCAGTCTCAGGTCTTCGCCCAGGCCGGCCGCGGGGAATGATTGGACGGCGGCAGCGCTCACCTCCTGGAGGAAGGCAGTCGCTGCGCCTGTGTCGGGAGCTTCCGCGTGGGTTTCTTCCCCGGGCGCGGGCGCGGCCTCAATAGCGTCAAGCGCGTAGCTGCGGACGAGCTTCGGCAGCAACGCTTTCAACGTTGATGGGGAATCAAAGAGTTCGACCCCGGAGATGGTGGAGTTCATAGCGAAGACCGCGCCGCACTGGCTCTCCACCGGGGCAATCGCTGCGACGAACCGGTCAACAGGGGCCGAGAAGCGTTCGTAGATGTCGGCCATGGCCCCGGTGGGCGAATCGACTGCCATTTGCGCGCTCTTGCGGGCGATCTCCTGCCAGACTCGCCCCTGGTCGGAACGGGGAGACTGGAGCGCGGCGAGCGATTCGCTCACCTGCAACAGGCGTTCGGCGCGACCCGTGGAGTGCTGCGTGCGCTGGGAAGCTGCAAGCAGCGGGGAGACCTGCGACCAGCGCCCGGCTTCGACGCAGGACACGGGCACGACCGTCTTTGACCTGGCCGCTACGAGGATGGAGAGGTTGAACACGCGGTTCTGCTTCGCGCCAATCACCTCCTCGCCATCGAGCAGGAGCACCGGGCGGTCGAGCCTGTTGGTGACCAGCAGGTCGGGTACGCTGCCACCATGAGAGACTCCCGTCACCGAGAGGCCACCGGTCGCCAACGCGGCATCGAGGGTGAGGTAGGCCGCCTCGGCGCCGCGTTGCGCGAGCAGGGGGAACACGGTGAGGTTCTGGAAAGTGACCGGTTCGCCCACGGACACGGTCTTGAACGCCGCTGAGAGATCCATCGCGTATTACCTCCATTGGGCCCGTTCAGGCCGGACTATCGATGGCAAGAGCTCGCTCGGGGGCCGATATGCTTCCCGTGCGTGGATGGCCGCTGGCCGATGTTGCGGCGAGCGGCGTCCCGGCTGGTGGGGAGAGTGTGCGAAAGGCAGCCGCCCCGGGTGCGGATCCCGTCCCACCGGCGTGGACGAGGGGCAGACACGGCCTCCCGGTACTGGTGGTCGCGACGCGGCCGGCGTACAGGCCAGGCTCGTCCTCGGTGGCGCATACCAACTCCTCACAGGGCAGGGGGACCATCCTTCTCGCTGCCCGTCTCCGCTGCCCCGGTTGCCGCATCCATTCGAGGGGGAGGAGGAGCGTGGACCCTGCCCCTGACAGGTGTGTTCGCTTTCTGAGCCATGCGCCTGGCCCAGCTGTACTTTGCGAGTGACAGGGCCACGAAGAACGCAATTGCGAGCAGCACATATGGCCAGAGCGAGGCCACCAGCAAGACGATGACCGTCAGGCCCAGCAGCGTGGCAACGAGCACGATCACGAACAGGCAACCCAGCTCGACGGGGTGGAACATGAGTGCCCAAAGGAGGCCCAGAAAAGCTCCAAGGCCGTACCAGCCCTTTGAGGTAGTTGGCACCTGGTGGTTACCCTCCTTGCGGTGCTGGCTTCGCGGGTTGACGTCAGTCACATCCTGTCGAAGCCCGGGTTGTGCAGCTCACAGAGCGAGCCGGTGTTAGCCGGTCGCAGCGGCGATGTGGACTTTGGGATGGGATGGGCCACGTCACGAAGCTGACGCGTCCGCTCGAAGCGGGCGCTGCGACCGCCTGCCAGCCGATGGTGACACCCAAGCGCGACAGCTCTTGTCGTGCTTTGCCCGGTAACGGAGCGTGAGCGCCTGGAGGCGCAAACTGGACCCTCAGCCAGTAAACTGGAGAGCACATCGTGCAAGGGGTACGAGAATGGGGAATGGCACTGAAAGCGCCCGTGAGCTGCGGGGGCAGTACGACGAGACGGTCGTGCAGGAAGGCAGGGAGCTTGCCGGTCCGTTCATGACCGTCTCGGGGCGGCCAATCGAGCGGCTTTACGACCCGACCGATGTCGCCCACCTGGACTACGAGCGCGACATCAACCTGCCGGGATCGTACCCCTTCACACGGGGAATCCACCGCACCGGCTACCGGGGGAAGCCCTGGACGATCCGCATGTTCAGCGGGTTCGGTTCGGTGGAAGAGACGAACCAGCGATACAAGGACCTGCTGGCAGCGGGAAACAACGGCCTTTCCATCGCTTTCGACATGCCCACGCTGATGGGGTACGACCACGACGAGCCCTGGGCCGCGGGGGAGTTCGGCGCCTGTGGCGTGGCAGTCGACTCCATAGCCGACATGGAGATCCTGCTCGACGGCCTTCCCCTGGACCGCATCTCGACGTCGATGACGATCAATAGCCCGGCGCCCGTGATCTGGGCGCTCTTCATTGCCGCGGCGGAACGGCGTGGAATCCCGCGGGGGAAGCTGGCGGGGACGCTCCAGAACGACATTCTGAAGGAGTACATCGCCCAGAACGAGTTCATTTACCCGCCGGCGCAGTCGATGAGGCTCGTGACCGACACGATCGAGTTCGCAACAAACGAACTGCCGCTCTGGAATTCGGTGAGCGTGAGTGGCTATCACATCCGTGAGGCAGGGGCGACGGCAGCGCAGGAGCTTGCCTTCACCCTCGCCGATGGCGTGGAGTACGTGAAGTGGGCGCTCGCGCGGGGGCTGGACATCGATTCGTTCGCGCCACGGATCAGCTTTTTCTTCAACAGTCACAACGACTTCTTCGAGGAGGTGGCCAAGTTCCGCGCGGCACGGCGCGTCTGGGCAAGGCTCATGCGCGAGAAGTTCGGGGCGAAGAGCGAGCGGTCGTGGTACATGCGCTTCCACACACAGACGGCCGGAGTGTCTCTCACGGAAGCACAGCCTGAAGTGAACCTGGTGCGCGTGGCGATCCAGGCGCTGGCGGCGGTCATGGGCGGCACTCAATCGCTTCACACCGATGCGATGGACGAGGCGATAGCGCTACCCAGCGAAAAGGCGGCACGCCTGGCCGTGCGCACGCAGCAGGTGATCCTCCATGAGAGCGGCGTGGTGAACACGATCGACCCGTTGGGCGGCAGCTACTTCGTGGAGAGGCTGACGGCCGAGATGGAAGCCGACGTCAACCGCTACTTCGAGCAGATCGACGCTCTCGGGGGCGTGATTCCCGCGATCGAGTCGGGCTTCTTCCAGAAGGAGATCGCGGATGCGGCGGCCCGCTTCCAGCGTGAGATCGAAACCCGCGACAGGGTCATCGTGGGAGTGAACGAGTACGTGCTCGACGAGGAAGCCGAGATCCCCATCCTGCGGATGGACCCGGAGGGTGAGAAGCGCCACCTAGCGCGGCTTTGCGCGCATCGAGCGGCACGGGACGCTTCGGCATGGGCAACGGCCATGGAGAGGCTGGAAGCGGCAAGCAACACCGAGGGTGAGAACACCATGCCGTACGTGATCGATGCGGTGAACGCGGGCGCCACGGTGGGCGAGGTCTGCAACCTCTGGCGGCGCGTGTTCGGGGAGTATCGCGAACAGGTGGTGGTGTGAGGGAACGGGGCCGGCCTTAGCGGCTGCCGCCAAAGGCCTCGAACGTCAGGATTGTGAAGGTCTCACGCACGCGGGGGATGGAGTGGATGTCCCGCTCGATGAGCCGTCCGATGCTGTCGATGTCATCGACATAGAGCTTGACCAGGAGGTCGTACTGGCCGGTGATGCTGAAGGCTTCGGAGAAGCTGCCGATCTCGGCGATCCGGTTCGCCACCTCGGTGCCATGGCCCGGCTCGGTCTTCACCATCACAAAGACAGCACGCACGGGAGTAGTCTAAGGCAGCTTCGATCGGTTGCGCAGCCTCGTTACAGGGACCGGCGCTACGATAGGAGCGCGTGTTGCACCCATTCGAAAGAGGAGGCACTCCCTGATGCGCCAGGTCCCCAACCGGATCGTGTGAGACGTGAGCATGGCGGCGAAGGAACGCCGACAAAGGAGTGACCTGTGGCAAAGCAACCGAAACCGAAACCCGGCAAGGGGCCCCAGGGCGCGCCGGCTGTGCCAGCCAAGCCCGGAAAGGGCGCCGGCGCAGGAGGCGCAAAACCGGTGCGAATGCCGGTGAAGAAGTAGCTCTCCAGGAGCCGGGCGCGAGCGCGGGGCGCCCGGCTGTTTCTCAGTAGTCGTTCGGGTCGGAACTTCCGCCGAACGCGCCGCGCCGGGCTGCGATCCGGCTTCGCTCGGCGAGGAGCTCCAGGAGCCTCAGGGCTTCGGAAGGCGAAAGCTCTTCGCCGGCCTCGGCAAGGATACCCTCGACCTCGCGGTCGATTTCGGCGATCCGGCGGGCGATGGCCGCGGGATCGCCGCCGGGTGCTGAGGCGCCGCCACCGCCCCCGGGCTGTTCCTCTCCGGGCTCGCCACCTTCGCCGGGCTGACCATCTCCGGGGGACTGGTCCTCGCCCTGGCCCTCATCCGAGCCCTGGCCGGGCTCGCCCGGACGGGGCTCCCCACCCTGCGACGCGTCCGGACCCATGATCCTGAGAATCACCTCATAGTCGTGCCGGGCATCGGCGTCCTCGGGGTCGAGGAGCAGTGCATGCTTGAACGATTCGAGGGCGGCATCGAGATTGCCCGCGCCAAACTGGTGGTGGCCAATGCTTGCATAGGCCCTGGCCCTGTCCGCGTTTTCGGGGGAGAGCAGAGCGCGCCGGGCGGCCTGCACCGCCTCTTCGTGGCGTCCTTCGCGGTCCAGCGCCGCGGCGAGATTGAGGGCGATGACGGGATGGTTCGGGCTCTCAGAGAGGGCCTCGTAGAAGAGATCGATAGCCCGCCCGTAGTCACCGTTTTCGAACGCCCTGCGGCCCTCGCCGTTCAGGTCGTGGGCGCGGGTCGCGCAGGCGGGAAGGAGCACCAGTGCCAACAGGGCGAGCCCGGGCGTGAGGGCGCGAACCCGCGCCGGGGCCCGGGACGGCAGGTGTTCGGCCAGCGAGGCGAGAAGCAGGAGGACGAGCGCGGCCGCGACGAACCACTGGAAGCGCTCGATAGGGATGGAGCTGACCTTTTCGTCAAGGCGGGCGCGCTCCAACGCGGCCACCTGGCCGGATACCACACCGGGCACCACCCGGGGGTCGGCCCCGAGGTAGCGCCCATCCGAGGCCGCTGCGAGCGCCTGCAGGAACGGCTCGTTCAGCTTCGACAGCAGCGGCTTGCCGTCGGCGCCGAGCTTATCGGTGAAGGTGCGGTTTGTGGCATCAAACTCCGGGACACGAGCGCCAGCGCTGGTTCCTGCCCCCGCAATGAGAAGCTTGATGCCCGCGGCGCGGAACCTCACCGCCGCGGAGGCCGGGTCTGGACCGATGTTTTCGCCATCGGTGATGAGGAGCACGATGCGCCCGGCGCGAGATTCGGAATCGAATGCGTTGACCGCCACATCGAGGGCGGAGGCGGTATCGGTCCCGCCAGAAACGAAAACCGGGCCCGGTTCGAGGGTGCTGACCACGGCAGCGGCGGCGTCAAGGTCGGTGGTTAGCGGGAAGCGGAGGCGGGCGCTGCCGCCAAAGACAACGAGGCCAACGCGGTCGCCGGAGAGCAGCTTCAGCGACTGAGTAACGGCGTCTTTGGCGGCCTGGAGGCGGCTGGGAGCCACGTCGGTGGCCGCCATGCTGCGCGAAACATCGAGCACGACAACGACGTCGGCTCCTTCGCGACGGAGCGCGGTCTGCTCGCTCCCCCAGCGCGGCGCGGCGGCAGCGACGGCCAGGCAGGCGGCAGCGGCAGCCAGCAGGACCGCCGGCGTTCGACCACGACCGGGCGCGGCTGCGCGAGTCACGGCCCGGGCGCGCGCAATGGCCCGGCGAGTGCCAAGCTCCCAAAGGGCGAAGGCGCCCAGCGCCAGGGGCAGAGCGAGCAACACCAGGGGGTTCCCGAAGCTGAGGCCGCTCATCCAGTTGCCCTCCTGAGCCAGGTGCCGCGCAGCACCAGCTCCGAGAGCAGGAGCGCGGCCCCTGCCAGGGCGAGCCATGGTCCGTATTCCACGAACCGTTCGTAGCGCTCATGGTCGAGGCGGCTGGTTTCGAGCTTGCCGATCTCGGCGTAGACATCGGCCAGCTCACTGCCGCTGCGAGCGAGGAAGTACTTGCCGCCCGTGCGGCTGGCGATGGACTTGAGGAGCTCCTCGTCAAAGCTGTGCCCGCGCGCCCCGGTCGCGCCTTCAACGCCGATTGTGTAGACGCGGATGCGCAGGGCTTCGGCCATGGCTGCGGCATCGTTGGGGTGGATTGACTTCGCATTGTGCTCGCCGTCGGTGAGGAGGATGACGATGCGGCTGCGAGCGGGGGAATCCCTGAGCATGGTCAGGGCACTGGAGAGCCCGACGCCGATACCTGTGCCGTCGGGGAGGATGCCGCTATTGATCTCCGCCACCACCCTGTCGAGAGCGGCGTAGTCGAGGGTGAGGGGGGCCATGGGAAGGGCGTCTTCCTGGAACACAACCAGCCCGATGCGGTCGTTGGTTCTGCCCTTGATGAAGTCGCGGATGACCTCCCTGGTGACGTCGAGCCGCGACTTGCCGCCGCCGAGGGAGTTCGCGTCCATGGAGCTGGAGATGTCGAGCGAGAGGGCGATGTCGATTCCTTCGGCGGGCACGAGGGCCTCCGCGCGCCCTGCCCGCGGGCGGGCCAGCCCAACGACGAGCAGGAGGACCGCGGCCACCCGGAGCGCGGGGAGCCAGCGCGCGGCGCGCAGGCGGAACGTCGACGGCGCACCGGAGAGGCCGGCAGCCGAAGGAACAGGGTGAGGGGCGTCCCGCCGCCTCATGGCAAGCAGAGCGACGGGGAGGGCAAGGAGGGCGAAGGGAAGCAGGTACGGGTGCGCGAGCTCCATCAGGCGCCCCCTTCCAGGATCTCGCGCGCCATGTTCAGGTCGGCGAGGCGGCGCTCGGCGGCCGGGCGGTAGCCGGCGTAGATGACGGCGTCGCACTCATCGAGCAGGCCGCTCACGAGCCTTGCCTGCCAGCGATTGAGGCCGAGGGCTTCCATGCGCCGGGCGATCTCGGCGGCGGTCAGGGCAGCCGCCGGAAAGCCATAGCGGCCGGCAAGCACGGACCTGACGCCGAGGGCCATCTCCCGGTAGGCGTGGGCCGGGTTCGTTTGAATGGCTGCTTCGATCAAGGCGAGGTCGGGCATAGCCGGCGGCGCCGGCGGCAGCTCTGGAACGGCCGGAGGCGGGCGGGAGCGCCACCTGCGCAGGACGAGGCTCCCGCCCAGGAGAAGCAAGGCAGCACCCAGGACAGCGCCGGTGGCGATGGCCGGACGCAGCAGCGGCGACTCTCCGCCGGCGATGGAGCGCGGTCCTGGGAGTGGCGAGAGCTCGCTTGGCTGATCGACGGTCAGGGTCTGGTTTACGGCGAGCGACACCTCGGGAAGCGTTCGAGACTCCACTTTGGGTCCGTTCAGCACCAGGAGGCCGGGCGCGAAGCGGACGTCTCCGGGCCAGAAGGGCGCGACCACCAGCTCGAGAACGTGGAGGGTGCCGCCGTCCTGATCGCGGGAGCTGCGAGAGGCCACGCGGACGAACTCGACGGTTCCCCACGAGCGGGCAAGCGGGTCGGCCTCAACGGTTGCCCCAGGGGGAGTGAAGACTTCGACAACGAGCGAGAGCTGCTGCCCGATAAGGGCCGAGGTTGTGGAGAGGGTGGCCCGGTCCCGCTCATCAGCGGCGGCGGAGGATACGGCGGTAAGCGCAAAGAGGATGGCCATGAGCGCGCAGGCGTACCGGCTCATCCCGCCACCGCCACCGCTCGCTTGCGGAAGAAACGCAGGAGGGCGGGAACATAGTCGGCGCCAACGGTGACGTCGATCTCATCGATGCCTGCCTGCCCGAAGAGGAGCCTGCGTTCCGCGTCCAGGCGGCGGACGTGCGCCGCGTAGGCCTCGCGCACAGCGGCGCTGGAGCTGTCAACATCGGTCAACGCGCCGGTCTCGGAGTCGCTGAGAAGGATGAGGCCGGCATCGGGCAGAGCCTCATCGACGGGCTCGCGTACGCGGATGCCGATCAGGTCGTGACGGCGCGCGGCGGAGCGGAGTGCAGCGGCATAGCCTGTGGAGAGGAAATCGGAGACGAGGAAAACGGTCGCCTTTCGCTTCTGCACATCGGCCAGGTACTGCAGCGCGGCTGCGATGTCGGTGCCGGGTGTCCGGGGCTGCGACCAGAGCATCTCCCGCACCACGCGAAAGACGTTCCCGACGCCGCCGGCAGGGCGGATGTAGAGTTCGGGCTGGCCGGCGAAGAGCAGCAGGCCGACCCGGTCCTTGTTGCGGATGGCCGCGAGGGCAAGGACGGCGCAGATCTCGGCGGCAAGGTCGCCCTTGGTGGAGGGCAGAGCGCCGGCACGTTGTGAGGCGCTCACGTCGACGGCAAAGATAACGGTGAGGTCGCGGTCTTCGCGGTAGTGGCGCACAAACGGTTCGCCGGTACGCGCGAGCGCCTTCCAGTCGATGGAGCGGATATCGTCGCCGGGGACGTAAGGGCGCAGCTCATCGAATTCAATGCCGGACCCGCGGAAGATGGCGTGGTATTCGCCGAGGAAGAGGTCATCGACCAAGCGGCGGGCTTTGAGCTCGATGAGCTTCACCCGCTGCAGCAATTCGGGCGGGATGCCGGGAGCGCGGCCATTGCCCGGCGGTTCCGCTGCCGCGGCCGGGGCTGTCCTGCTCCAGAGCTTCACGTCCGTACCCCCTTCGCGGCCCTATGGGATAGCGACGCTTTCGAGCACGCGCTCGATGAGGTCGTCGCTGGTCAGTTCCTCGGCCTCGGCTTCATAGGTGGTGACAATGCGATGCCGGAGGACGTCATGGGCGAGGGCCTTGATGTCGTCGGGGGTCACGTAGCCCCGGCCCATGAGGAAGGCGTGGGCCCGGGCCGCCCGGGCAAGCGCGATGCTCGCACGGGGAGAGGCGCCATAGGCGATGAGCGGTTCCAGCGAGGGCAGCTGGTAAGAGGCCGGCTGCCTCGTGGCATAGACGACCTGAACGATGTACTCCTTGAGAGAGTCGTCCATGGCAACTTCGCCCAGGGCTGTACGGGCGGCAACGATGTCCTCCCGGGAGGCGACGGTAGCGGGAGCGGGGAGGCGCCCGTCGAGGTTCATCTCCATGATGCGGAGCTCTTCCTGGCGGGATGGGTAGCCGATGCGCGCCTTGAGGAGGAAGCGGTCGAGTTGCGCTTCGGGGAGGGGGTACGTGCCCTCCTGCTCGATAGGGTTCTGGGTGGCCATGACGAGGAAGGGGTCGTCCAGGGGGAAGGTCTGCCCGCCGATGCTCACATGGCGCTCCTCCATCGCCTCAAGGAGGGCAGACTGGACTTTCGCCGGAGCGCGGTTTATCTCATCGGCGAGGACGATGCTGGAGAAGATTGGTCCCTTGCGGACCTGGAAACGCCCATCGGCGGGGCTGAATACCTCGGTTCCGACAAGATCGGCCGGCAGCAGGTCAGGGGTGAACTGGATGCGCACGAACGGCAGGTGGAGCGTGCGCGCGAGAGTGGAAACGGCGAGCGACTTGGCAAGCCCGGGCACGCCTTCGACCAGGATGTGGCCGTTGCAGAGGAGGCCGATGAGAAGGCGGTCGACAAGGGCGTCTTGCCCGACAATGACGCGGTGCACCTGCTCGCGGACGCGCGCCAGGGCTTCGGAAGCGGAGGTAGCCTGCGGAGAGAGGGTGCGGGCACCGGCGGTCATGGCGGCTCCGGCGGTGGTATCCCGGCCAGGAGCCGGCCGGGTGCCCTCAATTGTAGGGCTCGGCAGCGCCAGCCGTGAGAAAAGGGGGATTAACCACCCCGGCCTTAATCGAGGATGGGAGCATCGACCGAATGGTCGTAGTTGGCGCGGGCGAAGGCCGCAATGCGCACGGTTCGCGCGCCATGGTCCTTGAGGACGCGCGCGCATTCGTTTGCGGTCGCTCCCGTGGTGACCACGTCATCGACCAGAATGACGTTGAGGCCATCGAGAGCGGGGCCCGTGTAGCGGAACGCGCCTCTAACGTTGGCGCGGCGTTCGGCGTGGCGCATGCCGACCTGGGTACCCGTCTTGCGGATGCGTTCGAGACGCCCCGGGCCCCCAACCCAGCCGATGCGGTTGAGGATGAGCGCGGCCTGGTTGAAGCCACGCCTGCGCTGGCGGGAGCGGTGAAGCGGCACCGGGTAAGCGATGTCGAACGAGGCTGCAGGGGGCAGCTTCGCCACCGATTCCGACATCACCCCCGCGAGCGCCTCGACGTAGCGGTACTTTAGGCCGTGGACCACACGGCGGGCCGACCCTTCAAGGTCGAATGCAGTGATGGCGCCATCGAGCGCGTCCCAGGCGAAGCACCGGGGGCAGTTGCCACCGTCTTCCCATCTCCCGGAGCAGTTGGGGCAACGGCCCCCCTGGCTGCAGGGGGTCATCCCTGCCTCGCAGGGTTCGCAGAGGGGCAGGCCAAAGGCGCCGCAGGCGACGCAGCGTTCCGGGTAGAGGATGTTGAGCAGAGCCGACGCAAGCCGGGTGGCCACAGCGGCCCCAGCGTAGCGCCATCCCGGGAGGGATGCATCGCCTACAATGGGTTTGTGAACGTGACCGTGCTTCTCTTCGCTTCGCTGTCGGACAGGGCGGGGCTGCGGCGAATCGAGCTCGACTACCAGCCGGGCGACACGGTGCGCTCGGTTTGCGACCGGCTTATGGACGCCTACCCCGCGCTGCGCAGCTTCAGGCCCAGTCTCCTCTACGCCGTGAACGAGGAGTACGTGCGCCCCGGCGACTCCGTGCCACCCGGGGCCACGCTCGCACTCATCCCACCGGTCTCTGGAGGTTAGGAGATGCTCATCCGCGTGACGAGCGAGCCGCTAGACACGGCCGAGGCCGTTGCCCACGTTGCTTCGCCCGAGGCAGGGGCGGTCAATGTCTTTCTTGGCGTCGTGCGCGACAACAACCTCGGGCGGCGGGTGGACCATCTCGTCTACGAGGCTTACGACGCCATGGCGGAGAAGGTGATGCGGGAGATTGCGGAGGAGGCGCGGGAACGGTTCGGGCTGCTGGGCTGCGCCGTGCTGCACCGGACCGGGCGGCTGGAGATCGGTGAGACGAGCCTCCTCATCGCGATCAGCAGCGGCCACCGGGCAGAGTCGTTCGAAGGCGGGCACTGGCTTGTCAACGAGATCAAGAAGCGCGTGCCGGTGTGGAAGAAGGAAGTGTGGGAGGACGGCGAAGAGTGGATAGAGGGGCCCGAATCCCTGGGGAAGAGCCAGGCCACGGCAGGCCAGGCGGGGCAGTGAGCAGCCACCCGCACAGCTTCGGCCGGTTCTGCATGCAGTGCGGCCAGAGGCTGGCTTCGGCGATCCCGGAAGGGGACACGAAGCGCCGCCTGGTGTGCATGGACTGCGGCTTCATTCACTATGTGAACCCGCGGCCGGTGGCGGCCACTATCCCGGAGCGGGCCGACGGGCGAATCCTGCTGACGCGGCGCGCGATCGAGCCCCGCAAGGGAACCTGGGTGTTCCCGGGCGGGTACATGGATGTGGGGGAGACGGCGGAAGAGGCAGCCATCCGGGAGACGCTGGAGGAGGCTCACCTTGAGGTGCGCGACCTGTCGCTGCTGGGAGTGTACACGCGTCCCGGCCCGGGCGTGGTGGTGATCGTCTTTCGCGCTGTTGCTCTCGGGCAGGGCCGGGCTGGCCACGAAACCGCGGAGGTGGAGTGGTTCGGGCCCGACGAGATCCCGTGGGGCGAGCTGGCCTTTGACTCGACCGAATCGGCCCTGCGCGACTTCGTGCGCGCGCGGATGAGGGGGGCGTCGGGGGAGTCTTTCTGAGCGGGCGCGCGAGTGGCCGCGCGCTGACGGCTTCGGGCTCAGCGGCCGCGGCGGGGGGCGGGTGGCGCAGGCCTTTGCGCGAGTGAGTGCCCGAGGCGGTAGTGCGGGGCGATGATATTGACCAGGGTCCCGGTGTGGGGGTCGGCGATGCGGGCGACGATGCGCTGGTGAGCCGCGCCCAGCTCCGCCATCGACTGGTCGCTGGCGACCACCGTGGGCAGGCCGGCGACGGTGCGGTAGTTCACGATCTGGTAGAGCTTCTCCTGCGCCCAGGGTGAGCCAGCCTGGGCCCCGAGGTCGTCGAGCACGAGCAGGCCGGCGTTGCGCACGCGGTCGAACAGATCGTCGTAGCCGACCTCCGTTCCGGGAGCAAAGGAGGCGCGCAGGTGATCGATGAGGTCGGGAACGACGGCGAAGAACACACTCTGCCCCCGGCCCAGGGCACGGTTGGCGATAGCGGCAGCGAGATGGGTCTTGCCGCAGCCATTGGGGCCGAGCATGACGAGCCAGCCCTGGGGGTCGTCGGCGTAGGCGAGGGCGGAGCGAAAGGCGGCGTCGAGCGAATCGCGCTCGTCGGGGTGCAGCCCGGCGCCGCGGAGGTCGAAGTTGTGGAACTGCATCTCGGCGAGGCGTTCCCTGGTCATGCCTCCGACCTGGTGGTAGGTGGCCTGGCCGGCGCCTTCGAGGATGAACACCCGGGAAAGGCGTTCGTCGCAGAGGCGCGTGGCCTGGCGTTCTTCGAGCAGGCGCGGGCGCACCGAGCAGGTAAAGACGGTGGGCAGCTCGGCGTTGTAGCGGTGATTCACCACCTGGAAGAGCTTTTCACGGGCCCACGGCGTGCCGGAAGCGGCGTCGATGTCATCGAGCAACAGCAGGGGGGCGTTTCGCACCTGCTCGAAGAGTTGCTCGAAGCTCATCTCTTCATCGGTGGCCTCGTAGCCGGCGCGGAGGTGGTCGAGGAGGTCGGGAACGACCATGAAGAGCGCGGGGGCGCCCAGGCCGACCCGGGCGTTGGCGATGGCGGCGGCCAGGTGGGTCTTGCCGCTGCCGCTGGGGCCGGAGAAAACGAGCCAGCCGGCGGGTTCCCTCGCGAAGGCACGGGCCGCTTCGGCAGCGGCGCGAAACCAGTCGCTTTCGCCGTCGCGCCCCCCTGGGACCAGGTTTTCGAAGGTGAACCGGGTGAGGGAGCCGAGGTTGCTGATGCGCTCAAGGCGTTGACGGCGAGCGTCGTCGGCCTCGTCGAGAGCGCAGTCGCAGGGCTCGGCCTTGCCGAAGCGGGGGTGGTCGACGGGGCGTTCGCGGCGCACGAACCCGGCGCCGCCGCACAGGGAGCAGGTGGGGTGGGCGGGCTCGTCAGAAGCTTCGTTTGATGGGGTTGAGGCTTCCGCCAAGATACCTTCTCTTGCGCTCTTCGAGAGTATCTCCTTCAGCTCCTTCATTGCGGCGGCCCTCCTCGGCCCAGCGTGCGAGGATGCGTTCGACGTAACGCCAGTTGCGCACGTTCAGCTCCGCGGCCTGGCGGAACGCTTCCTCGAACCATTCAGCAGGGTATTGTTCGGCGGCTTCGAGAAGCCGTTCGCCCACAAGGGGCGTGATGGTGCCGATGTTCTCTTCGTAGAGGCGAAAGATGCCAGGCCGGGCCTGGAGGACAACCTCGTGGGCCACGGTCTCGGGCTTCAGCCGCAGCTCCCCGGCGCGGGCCCGAGTCACGGCCCGGCGAGAGCCCGGGTTGTTGACGAAGTAGACGGTCTCGTCGTTTTCGGGGCCGGTTAGCCGGAGGCCAAGCAGGGCCCCCAGCTCGAGGCAGCCAAGAAGACCCTCCGCGAGCCCATTCTGCCCCCCGGCGAGCTGATTGAACGATTCGGCAGCGCCTTCGGCCGCCCACACCTGGCTGGCGGAGACAAAGCGCACGGCGCCCTGCTGTTCCTGCACAAGCCGCGAGACCCAGAGGAACGCGAGCAGCTCGCCCGGGTTGCGCATCTCGGGCAGGAGGGCGGCGAAGAAGAGGTTCGGGATGGCCGTGGCGCGGGTAACCCCGGGGAAGCCGCGAAAGGGCTCATTGCGGCTCATGGGGTTCTTCCGTTCGCAAGATCCAGTCTTCGAACTTCGCCAGCTTTTCGCGGAAGCGGAGCTCGACCGAGCCAGTGGGGCCGTTGCGGTGCTTGGCCACGATTACCTGCGCCACGCCTTTGGGATAGGCGCTCATGGGGAGGTCGGGGTGCTGCTGAGCCCACTGTTCGGGGGTGGTGTACATCTCCTCGCGGCTGAGGAACATGACGACGTCGGCGTCCTGCTCGATGGAACCAGAATCGCGAAGGTCCGAGAGCATGGGGATGCGGGGGTGGCGGCTCTCGATGGCGCGGGAGAGCTGGGCAAGGGCGATGATGGGCACGTTCAGCTCGCGGGCAAGCCCCTTGAGCGTGCGCGAGATGTAGCTGATCTCCTGCACGCGGTTCTCACGCGAGCCGCTGGTCTCTCCCTGCATGAGCTGGAGGTAGTCGATGAGAATGAGGTCAAGGCCGCGCTCGCCGGCGAGCCTGCGGGCCCGGGCGCGCAGCTCGGCCACGGTGAGCACGGGGGAGTCGTCGAACCAGATGTTGGCTTCGGCCAGTTCGCCCGAGGCGCGGATGATGCGGCGCTCTTCAAGCTCGCTGTGCTGGCCGAGGCGGAGCCGGTTCTGGTCCACACCCGACTCCGCCGAAAGCAGGCGGATAGCGAGTTGCTCACCCGACATTTCAAGGGAGAAGAAGGCGACGTTGGCCTGCTGGGCCACGGCCGCGTTGCGGGCGATGCCGAGGGCGAAACTGGACTTGCCCACGCTGGGTCGGGCGCCGACGATCACCAGGTCGGAGCGCTTGAGGCCGCCGAGGAGCACATCGAGGTCGCCGTAGCCGGTGCGAATGGCGGCCAGCTCGCGACGCTCGACGGCCTCGATGTCTTCTTCGAGGTAGGCCTGGAGCAGCTGACGGATGTGAACGAAGTCGCGAAAGTTTTCGCCGCCGCGCAGGCGGGCGAGCAGGTCCTCGGAGCGGCTGAAGACGTTCTCGATCTCGGCGGGCGCCTCATAGGCCATCTGGAGGATGGCCGTGGCGGCATGGATGAGGCCGCGGTAGGTGCTGTCGCGGCGGACGATCTGGGCATAGAACTCCACGCCAACGCTTGTGGGCAGGCGGCGGATGGTCTCGGCAAGGTAAGTCTGGCCGCCGACGGTTTCGAGGCGGTCCTTGCGGGCCAGCTCGTGCGCGACGGTGATCTGGTTGATCGCCTCGTCGCGGTTCCAGAGGTCAAGGCAGGCCTCGTAGACCCAGCCGTTCTTCTCCCGGAAGAAGTCTTCGGGCTTGAGGATGGGGGCGATGTGGTAGATGGCCTCGCTGTCGACGAGGAGGGCGGCGACAACAGCCTCTTCGGCCTCGATGTCGTGCGGGGGCAGTTGTTCGAGGACTGGCAGAGTCATGGGTGGAGGAGGAAACCGGGTGCGGAGAGACGTGGCTGATACAGCGGCACGAGGCCCGGCTACCTGTCACCTCCTCCCGGCGTTACTCGGCGTCTTCAGGCTCGTGGCCGCCCCGGGCGGACTTTTCGGCAGCCTCGGCGGCGTAGGCGGCTTCGGCGGCGCGCTTCGCTTCGGCAGCCTCGGCGGCCTTCTTTTCGGCAAGGAGCTTCTCCACCACGGGCTTCGACTCCTCGTCGGGCTGAACGTCGACCGTGACATCGACGGTGACGTTGCGGGTGAACTTGATGGTGACTTCGCGGGCGCCGAGCTCGCGGATGGGCTCGGGGAGAAGCACGAGGTGGGGGTCGATCTCAAGCTGAGTGGCGGCGTGGAGCTTCTCGGCGATGTCACGGTTGGTAATGGAGCCGAAGAGGCGGCCGCTCTCACCGACGCGGGCTTCGAGGGTGACGGTGTAGCCTGCCAGGCGGTCGGCAATCTTGCGCGCATCGCCATCGAGCTTTTCCTGGCGGCGCGCTTCCTTCTGGGCAAGCGCCTGGGCGTGCTGCAGATTGTCCTTGGTGGTGGGGCCGGCGAGGCCGCGGGGGAGGAGGAAGTTGCGAGCGAAGCCGTTCTTCACTTCCTTCACATCGCCGACCTGGGCAGTGCCTTGAACGTCTTCGAAAAAGACGACCTTCATGGGGAGACCTCAAATGTTCGGGGTTGCCTGCCCCTGCCTTGGAAGCTGGGGCGGACGCGGCCTCCCGGAGCGGGACCGTACCGGGGGCAACGTAGAACACTCATGGTAGCCACTCAACGCGTTATCGTCGCGTGTGCCCACCTTTAGCGCTTTCTTCATCCCGTTCACGCCTTATGTTTATTAGCACATTTGTACGAAAGTGTCAACCGGTAGCCTCTACTCGCGCCCCGGCGGGACGCACCCTAGGCTAGCGCAATGGCAGGCGCGCGCCCGGTGCTCATCATCTTGCACGGCGGAACGGGTCACGGAGAGGCGGAGACGATGATGGCGCGCGCGCGTGTGTCCGCGGCGCGCGACACGGCCACGGCGGCGCTGGCGGGGGGATTCGGGGCGGTGATCATGGTGACCAGCGCGCCCCGTGCCTTCGAGCCTGTACCGGCGGGCATGCTGGTAGATGTAGATCCGCCCGGCGAGCCATTCGACTACTCGGCCCGGCTGCGGGGGATTGTTGCCCGTTACGCCATCGAGAAGCCGGCCGTCATGGGCTCGGGCGCCGTCCCGCTGCTGGGGGCGAGCGAGTTCGCGCTCGTCTGCGAACAGCTTGAGGCGGGTGACGAGCGGCTGGTGACCAACAACTTCTACTCCGCGGACCTCACGGCGTGGACACCGGGAGAGGCCATCGAGCGGGCCGGTCACTTCGAGCGCGACAACGTGCTGCCCCGGCGGCTGCGCGACGAGGCGGGCCTTGCGCCCGTCGTCTTGCCGCGCACCACAGTCACGCAATTCGACCTCGACACGCCTTCGGACCTGGCGGTGCTGGCAGTCACGGAGGGCTTGCCCGGCGAACTGGCAGCGGCGGTGCGCGAGCCGGGAATCGATACGAGCCGCTGCCGCGCGCTCATGCCGCTCTTCTGCGACCCCCGGGCGCAGGTGGTGGTAGCCGGCCGCGTGGGCAGCCAGGCCTGGCAACACCTCGAGCGGGAGACTGCCTGCCGTGTGCGCATGTTCAGCGAAGAACGAGGACTGGCGACGGCCCCGGCCGGCCACCGGGCGCGGTCGGCCCTGGGCTTTCTGCTGGAAGCGGTGGGGGTGGAAGGCTTCTTTGCCAGGATGGCCGAGCTGGGCGACGCGCTGGTGCTCGATACGCGCGTGGTGGAAGCGCACATGGGCGTTACACCTTCGCGCGAAGACCGATTCCAGAGCGACCTGCTGAACTACGAACGGATAGCGGACCCGTTCCTGCGGCGCTTCACCGAAGGGGCGGCGAAAGCGCCGAAGCCCGTGCTGCTGGGGGGGCACTCGCTGGTAGCCGGCGGCCTGATGGCCCTCATCGACCAGTCGTGGCGCGAGAACGACCGCCGCCTGGGACTGGCCTGAGTGGCTACCGGTGCGCCGGCGCCGGCCGCCGCATGAGTGTTGTCCGCACCTCCCAGCGGCCACGCTGGAACCGCACGTGACCATCCACCTGGCTTCGTTGAGCGGGCGCCAGGCGACGGAGGGCGGCATCGAGGGCGGGGTCGAACTGCCAGCGCGTTTCGGCCGGGAGGAAGCCGAGCCGTTCATAGATGCGCCGGGCGTGGTGCGCGAAGGAGTTGACGGAGAGCACGAGCTCGCTGCCCCCGTCGCGTGCGTCAAGCCAGGCGAGGAGCGCCTCCAGCATCCTGGTGCAGACGCCCCGGCCGCCGTGCTCGGGAGGAACATGCACGCCCCAGATGTAGATCCCGGCGGGGTCGCGCATGTTGACCGACACGCGCCCCACGGCGCGGTCCGCTTCGAAAGCGGCGAGGTGGAGATGACGCTCGTCCCGCACGAGCCAGTCGAGGAATTCGGCCATCCTCGCCGGCTCCCGCAGGAACCCCATGTCGAAGGCGCTGTCGGGGAAGCCGCGCTCATCCCAGGCGGCCATTTGCCGCAGGGTGGCGGTATCCCATGGGCGCAGGCTGAGACCATTGCCCGGGATGAGAAGGGCTTCGATTCCTGCTTCTGCGCCTGCCACAGTCGTCAACCGGATACCCGCTATGAGTCGGTCAGGTACGGCTCCCGGCGCCGCTCTGCGACCATACACCGTGGGCGCCGGGATCACGAGACCCGCGGCGCCCACGGCGGTTGCCCGGCAGGCTAGCGTTGAATCGAACCGGTGGTTACCGCCTCGAACGCGGATCCGGGCACCGTCTTGAGCTGGTCCAGGTCGTCGTCGTTCCAGCGGCTGTCGGTGGCGCCGGTAATGAACCACGAGCTTCCGTTGTCGGCGACGATCATCCCGTAGGTCTTCAGTGCCTCAAGGATGACGCGGGCCTGGCCGTGGTATCCCGAGATGTCGAATCCAGGCTTGAGCCGCAGCCTCAGGCCCATGGGCGGCAGGTTCGGGTCCGTGGATGAGGATGCGAAGTGGGTCGCGGGGTGAATGTAGCCCCGCTGCGTGCGGGACACAGTGAAGCGGAGGGCGTGGTCGATGCGGCCCGCGGCCACCTCCTCGTAACGCACCAGCCCCGGGAGAATGGGCAACCCGGCGGCGTCGGCGCTCGTCCAGCCGTCGGGGCGGAGCGCGTTGGAGCGCAGGTCGAACACTGCACCGGAACCTGCCGACCAGCCGGCACCCGAGCGCACGGCGTGGTAGAGCTCATAGAGCTTGCAGGCATCCTGCTGAACGACAAGCACGTGCTTGTCGCCGCCGGCCTCGACGGGCGCATTGAGCGGAACGGGATACGGTCCGGGGTCGCTTTCGTCCCCGTATTCGTTGAAGACGATGGGAACCATGGGCTGCGTGCCGGGAACGACCACATAGGGAATGCCGTAAGTGGGGTCGGAGCCGAAATCCGCGTGGAGGAAGCCATTCCCGCCACTGCTGTTGATGGAGGCAACATAGGCGGATGAGCGCGAGTCGACGGGAAGGGAGTCGACGCGCATGTTCCAGGCGTTATCGGCGGGGAAGACGGGGCAGTTGCCGATCATGGGCGAGCTGCCGCCACCACCGGGGGGCGTGGTTGGAGTGGCAGTGGGAGCGACAGTAGGCGTTTTCGTGGGAGTGGTGGTTGGGGTCTTCGTGGGAGCGGCGGCTGTTGATGTTCGTGTGGGGGTTGCGGCCAGGCCCTTGCAGGAGGCCACGACCTCCTTCGTGTTGACCCGGGTGATGGAGAGCTTCGTGCCCTCACAAGTCACCCGGAGCTGGTCACCGGAGCGGATGGTGGTGGTTGTGCTGGCGGCAAAGGCGGCAAAGGCGCCGAATGCCAGGAGGCCGGCGGTTGCGACCGCGGCAGGAAGGAGGGAGCGCTTCACAGGCTACCTTTCTTGGGGGCGAGGCTGCCTGCAAGTACGGCTCCATCCGGGGGCCGGTAGAGTGCAGCCCGGTTGAGATGGAGGGGCCGCCCGGGTGCCGGTTCTACGCGTCCCAGGTCACATCGAGCGAGCCATCTTCGGCGATAGCGGCCTGGAGAAGCTGGATGAGGGATGGGTCCACTCCCTGTTCCGCCATGTATTCGAGTGTGTCCTCATCCAGGAAGTACTCCGTGTCCTCGGCCGATTCCTCGACGAGTGCGCCTTTGAGCTGCTGAAGCTGCACGTCGGAGAGGGCACAGATGGACTGGCCGGTGGTGGCGCGATAGAGGTGGGGCATGGTGACCCTCCGCACTGGGGATGAAGCCAGCTTACCCGCCCGGGCACCGGTTACCACGGCCCAAAGGCCCTGTTCTGCGCGCAGGATGCCCGCTCAGGAGCCCGGGCGCAGCACCATGAGCACCAGGAATACGACGAAGAGAAGGTCGAGGGCGATGCCGATCGCCTTTACTATCGGTGAGCCAAGGCTGGCCTGGATCTCACTGATGGCATCGGAACCGGCGGCGCGGAGCTCGAGAGCCCGGGCGCGGTGCCTCTTCACGAAGGGCAGGAACCAGCCATGATCGATGGCCATAGCGACCAGCCAGAGGGTGTAGGCAGCAGAGATCCACACTTCGCTGAACTCATAACCCGCCTCGGAGACGAGCCAGCTCCCGAAGACGATGGCGATGATGGCGCCGGGGGTGGTAACGAAGAGTTCGCTGGCCCGCTGCAGGCTGAGCCAGGAGACGAGCTCGCCGGACGTGCGTGCGCGGCCGGCCATCACTGCGGCGGCCGTCGTGATGCCCGCGGCCGCGACCATGAGGAATGCGCCCAGGATGTGGGCGATGACCAGGAATTCGTAAAGAGACAAGAGCGACTCCTGCGGATTGGTGCCGTCCGGCTGCTAGCGGCTCGCCTCCCAGGGGTCACCCGGAGGTGGGCCGAGCTTGGCCGGGTTGCCAAAGATCGTACCGGAATGGGCCTCGCCCAGCAGGTCGCGGCCCACGATGGCGCCGGCCGTGAGGATACCACCGCGCATGACGCCCGAGATGCCGTGGCCGAAGACGGTGCTGGCCCCGGCGAGGTAGAGGCCGGGGATCTCCGTCTTTGGCGAAGGGCGATTGGGGCCGAACTGGTCGGTCGCAAGCTCGATGCCGTAGGACGTGCCGCCCGTCGAGAGGGTGTAACGCTCGTGGGTGACGGGCGTGGCCGCCTCCTTCCAGACGATGTGCTCACGTAGCCCCGGGATGACCTTCTCAGCCTCATCGATGAGCCGCTCCGCCAGCTCGTCCTTGGTGCTCCGGTAGTCGCGGTTGCGGTGGTAACGCTCGCCCCGGGCAGGGCCTTCATCAACCGACCAGGCTGCGTAGCCGGCGGGAACGAGCGACATGATCTCCAGGCTAGTGTACCCCTTCGGCGCGATTGTCTCGGTTTCGGGGTCCTTCACCGAGCCCACGGAGATGAAGAGGAAGTTGTCTTCGGGAACCTGCCCGCCGGAAGCTTCCGCGTAAAGCTTCTCAAGGTCGAACGAGGTGTAGCACCAGTAGTTGGTGTTGGGCATGCGCTCGCGAAGGTCGATATCGAGTCCCAGGTAGACCACGAAGATGGGCAGCGCCATGCGGTAGGAATCGATCTTTTCGGTGGTGGCAGGCGAAAGGTGTTCGGGTCCAACCATGTCGAGCATGGTGCGCTTGAGGTCGGCGTTCGAGACAACGATTGGCGCCCGGAGAGTCTCTCCTCCCTCCAGGCACACGCCGGAGACCATCCCGTCTTCGATGGTGATCCGTTCGACGCGGGCGCGGGTGCGGAGCTCGCCGCCGTTGGCGCGGAGCGCGGCCACCAGGGCAGCGGGGATGACCTGGCCTCCGCCCTTCGGGTAGTAGGCGCCCTTCATGTAGCCCGCGATAACGCCGCCGTGGAGCACGACCGGGGTCTTCGAAGGTGGCAGCGCATAATCGCCGCATTCGGCGGCAAGCACGGCGCGCACCCTGGTCCCCAGCGCGCATTCATCGAAGAGCTGGGAAAGCGGCCGCAGGGCCCACGCCAGGAAGTTGGGCGCCTCCTCCATCAAGCGGGGCAGGTCGGCCGGCTCGACCGGCAGCCGCACCTTGCCCGATTCGCGGATGACGGCGTGGAGGATATCGAGGAAGCGGTGGATGCCCGTTTCGTCGTCGGGGAATGTCTCCACCAGGCGCTGCCGGTAGAGATCCCAGTTTGCGGGAACCTTGAACTCGATACCCGGGAAGTGAAGGGTGTCGAAGCCATCAGGGTCAAGGGGCAGCCATTCGACGCGGTCGTCGACGCCGAGGCCCTTGAGAATGGTGGGCAGCGTGCCGCCGGGATTGCAGTCGCCCACGTAGTGGACGCCGACATCAAACTCGAACTTCTTCATGCGGCGGAAGACGTGGGCGTTGCCGCCGGCAACGTAGTGCTGTTCGAGCACCAGGGTCTTCTTGCCGAGGGCGGCCAGGTAGGCGGCCGCGGTCAGCCCTCCCAGGCCTGACCCGATGACAATGGCATCCCAATCAGTGTTCATGGTGCAGCTCCTCCGTTGCGCAGACGAGCATATATTCAAATTATTGAGTAGTACAGCTCCCGGCGAGGGACTGTCGGGGGCGTTAGTCTGAGATTCTGCTCGCCTCCCAGGGGTCCCACTGCGGGCCGTGGGCAGGCAGCCGGGCAGGGTCGACGAAACGGGTTCCCGAGCGTACCTCGGCCATCAGGTCGCGCCCGGCAACCGTCGAGGCGGTGGCGATGCCGCCCTTGATAACTCCCGAGATGCCGTGCCCGGTGCCCGTGCTGGCGCCCGTGAGGTAGAGCCCATCGATCTCCGTCTTTGCGCCGGGGCGGTTGGGCCCGAGCTGATCGAGGGCAAGCTCGATGCCGTAGGAGGTACCGCCGGTAGAGGAGGTGTAGCGCTCGTGGGTGATGGGGGTCGAGGCTTCCTTCCAGACGATGTGCTCTCTGAGGTCTGGGATCACGGCGGAAACGGCATCAACGACGCGCTCGGTGAACTCATCCTTGAGGGAGCGGTAGTCGCGGTTGCGGTGGTAGCGTTCGCCGGCGACCGGCCCTTCGGCCACGTGCCAGAGGGCATGGCCGGGCGGCACAAGGGTCATTGCCTGGAGCGCAGTGCATCCTACGGGAGCGAGCGTGTGGGTGCCGGGGTCCTTCACCGAGCCGGCCGTGATGAGCAGGAGCAGCTTCTCGGGGACCTCGCCTGAGAAGGTCTGCTGGTAGATCCCTTCGATGTCGAGGGATTCGCTGAGCCAGTAGTTGGTGCGGGGCCAGCGTTCGCGCAGGTCGATATCGAGCCCCAGGTAGACGACGAAGAAGGGGAGCGCCATGCGGTAGCCGCCGATTCGTTCCGCCGTGGCAGCGGAGACGTGCTCGCGGCCCACGAGGTCGAGCATGGTGCGCTTCAGGTCGCCGTTCGAGATGACGACCGGCGCGCGCAGCACTTCACCATCGGCCAGGCAGACGCCTGTCACGGCGCCGTCTTCGACCAGGATCTTCTGGACGCCGGTACGCAGCCGGATTTCGCCGCCGGTGGCGCGGAGCGCTTCCACCAGGTTGGCGGCGATCACCTGTCCGCCTCCCCGGGGGTAGTGCGCGCCCTTCAGGTAGCCATCAAGGAACCCGGCTTCAAGGACGACGGCCGTGCGCGATGGCGGGGTGGCATAGGCCGGTCCCTGGGCGAGCAGCACGGCCCGGGGCCGCGCGCCGAGCTCGCAGTGGTCAAAGAGTTCGGTGACAGGGCGCATTCCCCAGCGCACGAGGGTAGGGGCAACCTCCACCACGCGGGCGAAGTCATTCGGGTTTTCGAGGGCGCGCACGGCCTGCCCTTCGCGGATGACGGCTTCGAGGATATCCAGGCACCGGTGCAAGGCCGACTCGTCGTCGGGGAAGGCCTCGACCAGGTTGCGGCGGTAGTTCTCCCAGCCGTAGGGCACCTTCACGGTGGCGCCGGGCACGACGATGGTGTCGAACCCCTCTGGGTCGAGTTCGAGGAACTCGATTCGCTCGTCGAGCCCAAGGCCGCCAAGGATACGAGGGATGGCGGCGCCGGGTCCGCATTCGGCGAGGTAGTGGACGCCGACATCGAATTCGAATTTGTGCAGGCGGCGGAAGACGCTGGCGTTCCCCCCGGCAAGGTAGTGCTTCTCGAGCACCAGGGTTCGCTGCCCGAGGGCGGACAGGTAGGCGCCGGCGGTCAGGCCTCCGAGGCCGGAGCCAATCACGATCACATCCCAATCATTCGCAGTCACACAACCATCTCCCACCGTCAGGTGCGGGAATCGTGGCGTACCGCGAGCGGTGGAACAACCCGCGAGGAGCTCTTGGCGCTGCGCCAGGGACGCGTTGGGGGTACGATCGGGACCACATCGATGGCACTGAAGTACGCGGTCCTTGCGACGCTGCTCGACGGAGAGGCAAGCGGGTACGACCTGGCGAAGCGGTTCGACATCTCGGTGTCGAACGTCTGGCACGCCCTGCCGCAGCAGATCTATGCCGAATTGGGGGCCCTTGAGAAGCTGGGGCTGGTGACCGGCAAGGTGGTGGTGCAGGAGTCGCGCCCGAACAAGCGTCTCTACTCGCTCAACGACAGTGGGCGCGCAGCCCTGGTCGAATGGGTGGCGGGCGAGTCGCGCCCTTCGGCGGTGAAGGACGAGGCGCTGGTGCGGTGCTTCGCGGCCGACCTTGTGGACCCATCAAAGCTGATGCCCGGTTTCGAAGTGCGCCGTGAACACGCGCGCAACAAGCTCAATCACTACCTTGAAGTGCAGCGAAGCTTTCTGAAGGGGCGCACGGAAGAGGAGTACGTACGTTCAGCGCGGCGGGTTGGGCCGTACCTGGCGCTCAAGCGCGGCCTGATTTTCGAGCAGGAGAACCTGGCCTGGATTGACTGGGTGCTAGAGATCCTGCGGCAGCGGGCAGAGGCAGGCGCAGGGGCCCGGCCCTCGGCGTCATGAATCCGGCCGGCTAGACGGCCCGGCCGCGCAGGGCCTCCGCTTCCTTGGGGCGCGCAACAAGGATATCGATGATCTGCTGCCAGTAGCGGCTGATTATGTACTGGCCGGCAAGCGCTCCGAGCACGGATAGACCCACGACCACCCAGTCACCCGGCCGCACCTCCACGAAGTCGAAGAAGCTTCGCAGGAACGGGGTGTAGATAGTGAGCAGGAAGCCGCCGACGAGCAGCGTGCCGAGCACGGTTGTAAGGACCGGCCTGGTCAGGCTGCGCCAGGAGGCGCCTTCGAAGCCGAGGACTTCGACCATGAAGCAGAGCGCGGTGATCCCGATTGTCAGGGAGACCAGTGTCCGCGCGCGCTCGACGTCTTCGCCGAGCAGGCCCTCGACGAACAGGTGGACGAGGATTGCGGCGCTTGCCAGCGCCAGGGAAGCAGGAATGGCGAAGCGGAGAACGTTGCGGTTGAAGTCGCGGCCGGCGTCGGGCGGGGGAACGCTGATGGAGATGAAGACGGCCGGGATTCCGAGGGTGAGCAGCGAGGTGAGCGAGCCGTGCCGGGGGAGGAAGGGGAAGGTGAGACCGAGCATATTGGTGGCCACGATCAGGAGGTAGGCGTAGAGGCTCTTGGCGATGAAGAGCTTGCTCAGGCGCGCGGAATTGCCGAGGACGGCGGTGGCCTCCTTCGTGCCGCGAATGAACGCCTCAAAGGAGTCGCGCAGCAGCACGATCCCGGCAACGGCGCGCGCGGTCGCCGTCCCGGAAGCCATGGCCACGGCCACATCGGCAGCGCGAAGAGCCTGCACATCGTTTGCGCCGTCGCCGACCATGGAGACGAAGTGCCCCCTGGCCTTGAGTGCCCGCACGATTTCGGCCTTCTGGGCGGGGGCGATTCGGCCGAAGACGGAGTTCACTTCAACTGCTTCGCTGAAGGCTGCCTCATCGAGCCCTGCCAGCTGGGCGCCTGAGACCACGCCGCCCTTGATTTCGATGCCAAGCTGCTTGAGGAGCGCCGCCACCGTGTGGGGGTTGTCGCCGCTGATGAGCTTCGGTTCAATCTCGAGCTTCCGCATGGTGGCGAAGGCTTCCTTGACTTCCGGGCGCAGCACGTCGGCGAGGGTGATGAGAGCCAGGGGCCTGAGGCCTGTGAGCGCGACGCCGAAGTCGGGAAGCCGGTCTCCTTCGGCGAAGAGCACGCCGCGAAGGCCGCGCTCGGCGGCCACATCGTAGGCCGCGCGCAGCTCCTGTCCGCCGTCGCAGAGGGGGAGCACCGTTTCGGGCGCGCCCAGCACGAAGACGCGCCTTTCGTCTCCCAGGACGAGGCGCTGCGCGCTCCAGCGCCTCTCGGAGTTGAAGGGCACGCCGCCATCGGGGCGGGCCCCGTTGTTCTCGGGGGCAAGAGCTTCGGCGAGTGCGCCCGAGGTCTTGCTTTCGCCGGCGCTGGCGGCCAGGAAGGCAGCGAGCCACGGCTGCCGGCCGGCCTGTCCCGGGGCCCAGAAAATGCCCTCAAGGGTGAGGCGGTTAGCGGTTATGGTACCGGTCTTGTCCAGGCAGATGACGTCGATGTAGTTGAGCGCTTCGACGGCATTGATGTCCTGCACGATGGCTCCGGCACGAGAGACACGCAGCGCGCCAACGGCGAAGGCGACGGTGAGCCCCAGCAAGAGACCTTCGGGGACTACGGTGGTGAGGGTTGCGGTGGTGCTCCGCAGCGATTCACCCAGGCCTTTGCTCTCGACGTTGTAGGAGATCATGAGCGCCACACCGAGCACCCCGGTGGCGGTGAGCAGCACCCGCAGCAGGCGCTTGAAGCGCAGTTGCAGGGGCGACTGGCGGTGGACAACCTGGCGGGCTTCGCCGGTGAGACGCATGGCATAGGCATCGGCGCCAACGTGCTCGGCGTTGTAGTAGCAGTCACCGGCCGTGCAGAAGCTGCCGGAGCGGAGCTCATCACCGGGGTTCTTGCGCACGGAATCCGACTCGCCGGTGAGAAGGGACTCATCGACCTCCGCCGACTTCGCAATGACCCTGCCGTCGGCCACTACCTGGTCGCCGTGTTTGAGATGGAGGAGGTCGCCCTGCACGACGTGCTCGGCAAGGATGGGGGCCTCCACGCCATCACGTACCACGTGGGCGCGCGGCGCTGTAAGCGCGACCAACTCGCGGAGGGCGCGCATGGCGCGGATCTCCTGGAAGGTGGCCACGGCCACGTTGGCGGCGACGACCACGCCGACGAAGAGGCCATCCTGGAAGTAGCTCACCTTCCGCTCGGCGATACCGACGGCAAAGAGAGCCAGGATGAGCGAGGCGAGGACCATGTTGAAGAAGGTGAGCGTATTGGCGCGCACGACATCGCCATCGGTGCGCTGCCGCGAGGTGTCGACATTGGCCAGGCCGGCGGCCGTCTTTGCGGCAACCTGGGCGCTGGTGAGGCCACGCATCACAGCGTCGGATGGCTCCGCGAGCGGGGACTCCTGCGGCCGTGGGGAAGTGGACACAGCGTAAGCGTGAACGATCGGAAGGAACGGCGGAAGGGCTGCGGCAGGCGGCGAGCGCCAACTCCCAAGGGTCCGTACCATGTCGGCAGTGAATCCCGGCCCCACCAGCACGCCAACCGAGAGTGCTCAGCGATGAGCGAGCCGCTCGTCGCCCGTGTGATCTTCAGGCCGGTTCTAGGGGCCCTGGCCCGTGCGCCTCTGCCACCGGCAGGTGTGACTCTGCTGTTTGCCCTGCTTGCGAGCGGTGCGGGCACCGCTGTGGCGAGCGGGCGCGAGGTCGCGGGCGGGGCGGCGGTGGTGGCAGCAGCGCTCGTGGCCGCGATTCCAGGCGAGCTCGCCCGCCAGGGGCAGCCGGGCAGACCGTTCGCCAGGGTGTTGCACGCCGTCACCGGGCGGTACGCGGACGCGGCCGTGCTCGGTGGAATGACGGTTTACGCTGTGCGCTTTGAGGAGTGGCCGCGCGCCGAAGTAGTAGGCGGCCTTGCCCTGGCATCGACGCTCGTGGTCGCCTACGCAACGGCACGGGTCGAGGCCTCTTTGGGCACGGGGAGCCGGACCTCGGCGCCGGGGTCGTTCCTGGTTTCGGATGAGATTCGTTGGGCAGTCGCGGCGGTGGGCGCCTTAACAGGGCAATGTTTCTGGGCGCTTGCGGTGGTGGGGGCTTCGGGGGGAATCGCCACCGCCTGGCGGCTGGCCTACCTCCGCCTGAGAAGGGTCGGACTGGAGCCCTGAACCGGCGCTTTCCGGCGGGCGCTGCTCCTTTCCGCCGCGCTGTGGTTCAATCGAAACCGTGAAGCCCGGCATCCGCGACCTTGTACCGGTGGCATTGCTGCTGGTCGCGCTGGCGATCGCGTTCAACTTCCTGGACCCCTCGAAGGGGGCCTCGGACGGCGGACGGCCGACGATCTCGCTGGGGGAGCCGCCGCCGACGGCCACACCAACGGCCACACCTGCGCCGACTGAGGCGCCGATTTCCGATGTCCCACCGCCTTCGACGTGGGTGGTGATGTTCGTTTCCATCAGCCCCGCCGGCAGCGAGACGATCGACGGGCGCTACGCGTTCGACAGCCTGGACTTCGAGTTCCCGGGGCCGCCGTTCCCGGACATGCGCGACGACGCCTGGAAGATCGTGGCCGAAGGGACCGTCACCATCGCCGAGGGAGGGCGGCAGGCGTTCACGTTCGACCATGACGGCGAGGCGCGCGTGTTTGTCGATGGCCGCGAAGTGGGCTTCCAGCCAGACGGCGGGAAGGCGCAGGCGCTACGCTCGGTGTTCGACCGGGCGCCCGGGCAGGCCATCATCCGGGTGGAAGTGCGGGACACGGGCGGTACGCTGCTGCTCAAGACTCGCTGACCGGCGAGCGTGTACGCTTTCTGCAATGCTCATCGGCCTGATTTCCGACACGCACATTCCCGAGGCGCGGCACGAGCTCTGGCCACAGGTGTTCGACGCCTTTCGCGGGGTGGACGCCATCCTTCACGCCGGCGATATCCACGATCTCGTCGTTATCGACCAGCTGCACGACATCGCGCCGACCTACGCTGCTCGCGGCAACGGTGATGACGGCTCGGGCGGGCGCCCAATCCAGCCCTTTGACCATCGCCTGAAGGAGGCGTGGGTGCTGGAGTTCGATGGCGTGCGAGTGGGGATGACGCACGACGTTCCCATCCCGGAGTACCCGCCTAACCTGACGCTCGACCGGGCCCTGCTGCGTTACTTCGGTACGACCGAGTTGGACGTCCTCATCTATGGGGACACCCACGTGGAAGCTATCGACCAGATCAACGGGACTCTCTGCGTTAACCCCGGCTCACCGACCTATCCCCACAACCTGGAGACGCAGCTCGGCACTATTGGCTTCCTGGAAACGAGCGGCGGGAAGGCCGAAGCAACGATCTGGCAGTTGACCGGCGATGGCATTGCGCCGTTCGACTGGGGGAAATGGAAGCGCCCCTGGTGAGGCCGGTTCGGGTCATTTCGCGGGCGAGTCGACGGGGCCCGGCCGTGCCTCTCGCAGGCGGAGGAGCCGCCTGAGCGAGAGGCCGCGACTGCCGGCCGCGATGTCACGCTTCTCAAAGCTGACCACGGCCAACGCCAGCATGGCTGCCGCCACTGCCAGCAATCCGCCAGCGCGGAGCGGGTCAAACCCGTGCACGAGCACGTGCGAACCATCGGCCCAGTAGAAGGGCGAGAGCTTGCGTGGTACTTCGAGCACATCGACTACCGCGCCGACGGTGTTGAGGAAGTACGCGGCCACAACGGCGCCGATGCAGACAATCGCGGCCGGGCCGCGTCCGGGCAGGGCAGCGCTGCCCCAGAGCGCAAGGGCAAGATAGAGCAGGGTGACCGGCATCATGTTGAGAACTGCTGCGACGAGACGCACGTAGCCGATTTCGAAGTCGACAGCGAGCTTCCCCAGCGCAAACCCGGGGATGGAGAAGAGCGCCGCCACGAGCAAAGCAAGGGAGAGACCTGCGGTCTTTTCGAGAAGGAGCCTCCGCCTGGTGATTGGCTGAGCGAGGAGAAGGTCGAGTGTCCCGGCGGCCTCTTCTCCGGCCAGCGCGCCCGTGCCGCCGATGATCGCCACCGTAATAAGCAGGAGCGGGATCCACGAGAAGAACTCGGCCGAAAGGAACCCTTCAGGCGAGGCGAAGGTGCCGGCTTCACCAAGGAAGCCCTCGTAGAAGCCCATCTCGTCGAAATCGGCCAGGGACTCCTCGAACTGGGGATAGAGAACGATGTCGAAGGCGGCCATGATGAGCATCACGACGGCAACGGCAACGGTGGAGGTGCGCACGTCGCGCAGCGTCTTCCGGAGCAGGCCGAAGCGCGTCAAGGATGCGCCTCCTCGTAGAAGCCAAGCAGGATTTCGTCGAGTGAGGGCTGCTGGGTGCGCAGGTCGAGCACATGGAAGGGTGCGAGGGCCTTGAGCAGGCGATCGATCTCACCGGCGACCTCGAATTCGGCGATCGACCGTTCGCGCCGGAGTTCCCGAACGCCGGGCAGCATGAAGGCAGCGGGCGGGGGCGTTTCGCCGGCGAAGCTCACCTCGACGTGCCGGAACTGGCGCGCCTTCAGGCCGGAGACGGGCTCTACTGCCACGAGTTGCCCTGCGCGCAGGATGCCGACGCGCTCGCAGACCTGGTCCACTTCGCTGAGGACATGGGAGGAGAAGAAGACCGTGACGCCACGCTTCGCCTCCTCGCGGAGGATGTTCCAGACGGTGTGCTGGACGATCGGGTCGAGGCCCGAGGTGGGTTCGTCGAGGAGGAGCAGGGGCGGGCGGCCAATCAGTGCCAGCAGAAGGCCGAGCTTCTGGCGGTTGCCCCTGGAGAGGCTTCCGGCGGGCTTCTCGAGGTCGAGGCCTATGCGCTCGGCCAGTCCCAGCACGAACTCGCGGTCGACTGGGGACTTCCGCAGCCCGGCCATGAGGCCGGCCATCTCGCGTCCGCGAAGCCCTGGGTAGAGGCGGAGATCGCCCGGGAGGTAGCCAGTGCTGGCGCGCACGGCCACCGATTGGCGCCGGCAATCCATGCCGAGAACCAGGGCCCGCCCCGCCGTGGGACGGATAAGGTCGAGAAGCAGCCTGATAGTAGTGCTCTTGCCGGCGCCGTTGGGGCCAAGGAAGCCGAAGATCTCGCCACGTTCGACGCGGAGGTCGAGGCGGTCGAGGGCGACAGTCGCGCCATACGTCTTGCCGAGGCCTTCTGCCAGGATCGCCGGCTCCACGGGCCGATAGTACACGCGGCGCGGTGCCGCGGCGAAAGGGCCACCAGGGACACAGTGGAAAGGCCGGGCGCCGCCTCTAGGCCTGGTTCCCCCACTGGCGCTTCCAGAGGTAGGCAAGTGCCCCGAAGGCGACCCCCACGTTCAGCGACTCGACGCGGGGGTCCATGGGCAGTGCCACGCGGAAGTCGCTCAGGTCGAGCAGAAGGCGCCCGACGCCTTCGCCTTCGCTGCCGAGGATGAGAGCCGTGCGCTTCGGCCAGTCGAAGGCAGTGGCGGAATCGACCCCGTCGCCGGTGGCCGCGGCCACCACCCAGTAGCCGGCATCCTTGAGGTGACGGACCGCCTGGGCCAGGTTCGAAGGGGCGGCCACGGGGGCGATGAAGCTGAGCCCCGCGCTCGCCCTGTGAACGCCGGGGCCGAGGGCAGCCCCCCTTCGATGGGGAAGGACGACCGCGTCGACGCCCACCGCCACAGCCGTTCTGAGCACGGCGCCCACGTTCTGCGGGTCGGTGACGCTATCGAGGAGGACCACGAGCGACGCTCTGGTGGCGTCGCGCGTGACGGCGCCGAGATCAAGCGGATCAATCTGCTTGAGGCGCACGAGCACGCCCTGGTGCACGCCAAAGGCCGTGAGTTCGTCAAGGCGGCGTTCATCGACCGCGCTGACTGCGAGGCCGCCCCGGCTCGCACGCTCGACGAGCGCCAGGACCCGCTCGTTGCGGGTATCGCGCAGGTACATGAGCGAGCGGGCGACGCCGTATTCGAGAGCCATGGCGCAAGGGTTGACGCCAAATGCGAGGTCGTCCGGGGTGGCATTGGGCTTGGGGCGAGGCATCGCACTGGCCATTCTGGAGGGTGACGGTGGCGGGCGCATCTTTACCAGAATGCACAACTTGCCCTGGCCTTTCCTCGCTCCAAACCGGGCCCGACCGTACACTCAGGCCACCAACACCCCCGGAGCAGACATGGTTCGCAGGCTTGCGCTGGCCCTCTGCGCCTGCACGCTCATCGCCTCAATTGCCGTTGCCTGTGGCGACGACGACGCAGCCCCGCCTTCCGATGGGGGCGAAAACCCGGCCACCCCGGGGAAAGCCTCCTCTACGAGTGATGCCAGGTCCGAACCCATGTTGACCATGCCTGCGAGCCGCTTCGCGATCAGCGTCGACGACATGGGGACTGACCCCTCGACGGGCAATGCCGCCTACATGACCGACCTCAAGGCGACGTACGTGCTCGACGCTGCCAGCTACGGGAAAACGAGCATCTTCCCATCGCCGGCCGAGGGTGAGAAAACGCTGAAGCAGTGGGGGTACCTTGGAGGTTACGAGACGGGGCTGATCCCCGAGGGGCGTGACACGGCCGTGTTGAACGGCGCGTTCTACGTAAACGTGGAGGTCCACCTCTTCTCATCGGTGGATGGGGCGAAGAAGGCGTTCGATCACTTCGAGTCGAGATTGCGGGACTCGGGCCGGGGGCAATTCGTCCCGTCCCAGGGCGTTGGGAGCAAGTCCAGCACTTGGACGCTGACGGAGGGCTACGTGGGCACCTCCACCGTGGGACGCGTGTACCACCAGACGGTCTTCCGGCGGGGAAACCTGGTGGCGGTGGTGCTCACGAGCGGCGCAGAAGGGTTCATGAAGGTGGACACGGCGCGCACGATGGCCGGGATCATCGACCAGAAGGCGCTTGGCCAGAAGCAGGCGGTTGAACCAACGCCCATTGCCAAGGCCAGCGGCCAGTGAGGGGTGAGCGCATCCTGGGGCGGCGGGCGGCGCTGGCTGCCATAGGGGGCGCCGGGGCGGCGCTTCTGCTCACGGCCTGCGGCGGTGGTTCGAGCGCGACCTCGCAGAGCGCGGCAACGCTGGCGGCCAGGGGAAGCTCAACTCCGAATTCCGGGGCGAGCACGGGCGGGGTGGAAGGCGGGCCGGAGCCCCTGCTTTCGGGGCCGGCGGCGAAGTATGCGCCCGCCCAGGCGGAGCTTGAAGCGCCCTACAAGGTGGCGCCCAACGAGACCTTTGGCATGGGGCTCGATACCTACGCGGCCAGCACCTTCTTCCCGGGGGCCACCGAGGGCCGGGATCTGGCAGAGAGCTGGGGCTTCGCCGAGGGGTACCAGGTCACGCTGAATCCGGACGGGTTGCTGGCCGGCGTTCTCAAGGGTGGGTACTACGTCGTCGTCGAGGTGTACCTCTTCGGTGACCAGTCCGGGGCAAAGTCAGCGTTCGACTACTACGAGTCGCGCTACGGCTCGACGGCCGGGTCCGAGGAGGCTTCGGCGAAGGGCCTGGCCAACCAGTCCGGGAGCTGGCAGTTGATAAAGGGGCCGGTGGGCACATCGAGCCTTGTGGGGGTTTACCACCGGTTCCTGTTGCGACGCGGGAACATGCTGGCAAGCGTGCAGACGTACGGGGCCCAGCCCTTCATGACGATAGACAAAGCCCGTGACATCGCGGTTATCATCGACGAGCGGGCACTGGGCACACGCCAGGCGACGGAACCCACCCCGGCCGGGACGACGGTCCCCGGATTGCCCAGGTGAGCGGATACGCCAACGGGAGGGAACGTGCAGAAGCGATGGGTCGGACTCCTTCTTTGCTTCCTTGCGGCGGCGGCATTCCCGGCCACCGGGCGCGCTGAGGGGCCCGGGGACGGGGGCGAAGGCTGGGTCATAGTCCAGTACCGGGCTGAGCCCGGTGCGGCGTGGGCGGGCGGGAGCGGGGGAGGTGAGCCCCTTTCCACCACCTACCGTTCCGTTCCCGTGCCGCAGGGGGTCTCGCCCGATGAGTTCGCGGCGCTGCTCCGGCTCGACCCGGGGGTGGTCTCCGCGCAGGCCGATGCGACGGTATACGCCTCGGGCACCCCGAACGACCCTTACTACTCGACGGAGCAGGCGAGCTACCTCGGCCAGATCGGTGCACCCAGGGCATGGGACACGGCGACGGGGCGGAACACGGTCACGGTGGCGGTGCTTGATACGGGGCTGGACCTCGGGCACGAGGACTTCGCCGGGCGGCTCTGGGAGAACCCCGCCGACGCCAACAGCAACGGAATTGATGACGATGGCAACGGCTGCATCGACGACCGCTACGGCTGCCGCTTCATCAACCTTGACAAGAACCGGGAACGCGACTGCGGCTACACCTCGAGCGAGCGGACGGGGGCGGTGACCGACGACCACGGGAAGCCGGGGGCTTCCAGCCACAGCCACGGCACGATGGTGTCGGGCATCATCGGGGCGGCGGGCAACAACGGAACGGGCGTGGCGGGCATCGCCTGGGACGTGAGGATCATGGCGATCAAGGTGCTCGACTGCGGAACCCTTGCTCACGGTGGCCTCCCCTCGGGAGAGATGTTCAACGTTGCGGAGGGGATCCGTTACGCGCAGAGGATGGGCGCGCACATCATCAACCTCAGCCTTGCCAGCGCACCGGGTGACCAGAAAGCGGACAACCCGGCGCTCCGGGAAGCGATTCAATCGGCCCAGAGCGCCGGGATTCTAATCGTGACGGCGGCAGGCAACCACGGCTCGAATCCTTCGCAGCCGGGGCCCGGCTACCCGGCCGCCTATACGCAGTTCCCCAATGTGGTCGCGGTGGGTTCGTTCGACAACACGGCCGGCAACACGTGGGCTACCTTCAGCGCCTACGGACCGGCAATCGACTTCGCAGCGCCGGGGTACAACATCGCCAGCACCACGCGCATGGCGCTTGGCGGCTATGGACGCGACAAGGGAACGAGCTATTCCACGCCGCTTGTGACAGGGATGTTCGCGCTCATGATGGTGCGCAATTCCGGGCTCTCCTACACCGACTTCCTCCAGATAGCGGCGAGCGCGGCCAGCCCGGCGCCACCCGCCAGTCACGGGCAGAACTGGGCCGGGGCGGGGATCATCAACATCGGCGCCGCCCTCGACCTGGTGCCGATGGCGGTGACTGGCACGCCGATGCATAACTGGAAGGATCTCCCACCGGGCACGGAGGTGCGGGCAACGGTAGACGGCACCGAATGCGGGAGCACCACGGCGTTTGGATTCGGCCCGGTGACGCGGTTCGCGCTGAAGGTGAAGGCGGCCACGGAGGCAGCCGGATGTGGCGCTCCGGGGAAGACCGTACAGCTCCACTTCGGAGGAACGCCTGCTCTGCCCACACTCGTGTGGGGTGGGTTGAACGTTGATCTATCGGTCATCAACAAGGACATCAGCACTGTCTCCCCCGACCCGGGGGCGATTGTGGTCCAGCCGCTGGGGAATTCGTGGAGCAACATAGCGCACCTCGATTCCGATGGGCCGCTGCCCAACGCGCTTTCATACCTGCCAAACAACTGGGTGGCAGCGATGAAGTGGAACCCGGGCAGCCCGGGCGAAGGCGGGAGCAGCGGCTTCCTTGTGGCCGCCCGCGGCGCGCCCACATACGTCAGTAACTGGCCGGCGATCCAGCGCTACGAGGCGCTCTGGATTGATGCCGTGGCCGCGAACGTGGCAACGCTGAATCCCAACCCGGCGCCCGGGCGCACCGTCCAGCTGATGCCCGGCTGGAACAACATCGTCTACACGGGGACAAGCCGCTCGGTGAGCGATGCCCTTGCGAGCATGGCCGGCAAGTACGCGCAGGTGATGCAGTTCGACAACGCGACGGGCACGTGGCTCTCGCACATCCCCGGCCGCTCGCGCTACCTGAACGACTTCGGCGGGCTGCTCAAGCTGCAGGTCTACTGGATTCTCGTGACACAGCCGGCGACGCTGACCATGGACTGATCCGCCGCCGAAAGCGGGACGCTTGACGGAATTCGAACGTTTGTTCTATTCTGATGCGAACCCCTCTTTCGAGGTGAACGATGCGCCTGCTCTGCCTGTATTTCCCGCGGCTGGAAATCGAGATTGCCCTGCGGCACTCGCCCCACCTGAGCGGCCGGAGCATCGCGCTGCTCTCCCGGCCGGGCGAGGACGGCCTGGTAACGGCCGTCTCGGCAAGGGCGGCCGGACACGGCCTCATGGCCGGCATGGTCGCCGCCGAGGCCCGCCGCCGAGACCCGGGCTGTGTGTTTCTGCCCGACAACGCCGGGGCGGCGTTCGACGAGCTGGAGCGAATTGCATCCATCATCCGTCGCCGTTCTACGCCATTGGTGGAAGTGGGCGGGACCTCGCACCTGTTCGTCGACCTCGAATCTATGGGCGATGCGTACGGCAGCGAGGCTATGGCGGCCCGGCGGCTCCAGCAGCTCGCGGGCGCGTGGGCGGGCATGAGCGTGCGCGTAGGTGCCGGGAGCACGCGCGGCGCCGCCCGGGCCGCCGCGATGCGCGGCATATTCTCGGAAGCCCCGAGCGACGGCGGCGACAATGAGACCGAGCCGCCCGTCGCACCCTTCGTCGAGCGGACGCTTTCGGTGTCGATCGTCCTCAGAGGCGGGATGGCGGCCCCGGGCAGCAGGGAACAGGCCGCGCGCGCCCTCGCACGCCTGCAAGCGGTGCTCGATGCGCGCGCGGAGGCCTTCCGCGAGGTGCGCATTTGCGTTGATTGCGGAGACGGCCCCCGCGAGACGGTCGAGCGGTACCTCAACCCGGTAGGCGCAACGGACCGCGCCCTTTCGGCCATCGAGGCTCACGCCTGCGACTCGCACGACGGCGCCCCGCACGCCGTTCGCGTGACACTCGGGCGGCTGTGCCCGGGGACCCGGGACGGCATGAAAAGCACGGCCGGAGAGGCCGGCCTGCCGGGCGGTGGCGTGACCGCGGGACCACGTGCGCGGTTCCTGCAGATGATGTTGCGGGCCGCCGGTTAGGTTCGGCGAGGTTCGGTCGAACCCGGACCTGCTGGTACACTGGACATCCGGCGGCGATAAGCCGCCAGATTCATACCTCCAGTTAGGGACGGCCATGACCACGCTACCGGCTCGCAAGGAACTACCTCCTGCTTACGAGCCGGCCACAGTAGAGGGCCGCATCTACCAGTTCTGGGAGGAGCAGGGCTACTTCCAGCCGCGCATCGATCCGGCCCAGAAGCCGTATACGATCATCATGCCGCCGCCAAATGTGACGGGTGAGCTTCACCTTGGGCACGGGCTTGAAGACGCCATCACCGATGCGCTCGTGCGCTGGCACCGCATGCAGGGCGAGCCCACGCTCTGGCTCCCGGGCGAGGACCACGCCGGGATCGCCACTCAGAACGTGATTGAACGCGAGCTGGCGAAGGAGGGCCTCAGCCGCCACGACCTGGGGCGCGAAGGTTTCGTCGAACGTACATGGATGTGGGTACGCAAGTACCGGAGCCGCATCGCCGACCAGCACCGCAAGCTGGGGGCGAGCGCCGACTGGTCGCGTGATGTGTTCACGCTCGACCCGGGAATCGTGAAGGCGGTAAGGACGACATTCGTCAATCTCTACCGTGACGGGCTCATCTACCGCGGGCTGCGGATGATCAACTGGTGTCCTCGCTGCGAGACGGCGCTCTCGGACCTCGAAGTCGATTACGTGGATGTCGCCTCGAAGCTCTACTACGTGCGCTATCCGCTCGTGGGCGAAGGGGGAATGCCCCTGCCGGCCTACGTGGTGGTGGCGACTACCCGGCCCGAGACCATGGTCGCGGACACGGGCGTTGCCGTGAACCCGGCCGATGAGAGGTACGAGGAGAAGATCGGGCGCATGCTCCTCCTGCCGATCATCGGGCGCGAGATCCCAATCGTTGCCGATGACGCGGTGAAGACGGAGTTCGGCACGGGAGCGGTGAAGGTGACGCCTGGTCACGACCCGAACGACTGGGAGATCGGGCAGCGGCACAACCTGGAAGTCATCATCGCCATGGACCGCCAGGCGCGCATGAACGATGAGGCGGGTCCGTACACGGGGATGACGGATGAGGAGGCGCGCGCCGCCATTCTCCATGACCTTGAGGATGAGGGCTTCCTGGACCACATTGAGGAGTACACCCACAGTGTGGGGCATTGCAGCCGCTGCAAGTCGGTGCTGCAGCCCATCCCGAGCGAACAGTGGTGGATAGACGTCCGGCGCGAGTACGAGCCGGGGCGTTCGCTGGCCGGCGAAGCGGCGAAGGCGGTTCGCGAGGGGCGGATCCGCATCGTTCCGCAGCGCTTCGAGAAGGTGTACCTGAACTGGATGGACAACATCCGCGACTGGTGCATCAGCAGGCAGCTGTGGTGGGGGCACCAGATCCCTGTCTGGTACTGCCCAGATGGCCACATGACGGTGGTGGTGGAGGACCCGGGGGCGTGCGCGCAGTGCGGTTCCACGGCCTTGCGGCAGGACGAAGATGTGCTCGATACGTGGTTCTCGTCGGGGCTTGCTCCGCATGCCGACCTGGGCTGGCCGGGCGACACGGAGGACCTGCGCTACTTCTACCCGACAGGCGACATGCAGATGGGCTACGACATCATGTTTTTCTGGTGCGCCCGCATGGTCATGTTCGCTCTCTACAACATGCGGCACCTGGGCCCGGAGAACGAAGTTCCCTTCCGCACGGTGCTCTTCCACGGGCTAATTCGCGACGCCAACAACGAGAAGATGACCAAATCGCGGGGCAACGTGGTCGACCCGCTGGTGGCCGCCGCCCAGTATGGCGCGGATGCCTTCCGGTTCGCCGTGCTCACCGGGGCAGCCATGGGGGCGGACCAGCGCTACCAGGACGAACGGATGGCGGCGGCACGGAACTTCGCCAACAAGCTGTGGAACAGTGCCCGGTACGTGCTCATGAAGCTCGAATCGCGGAGCGTTGGGCGTCCTCACCCGCGGGACCGGGACGCCTTCGCCATCGAGGATCGCTGGATCCTCTCGCGGCTGGAGAGGCTGGAAGGCGAGGTTGACCAGCTTCTTGCCAGTTACCAGCTGAACGAAGCAGGGCGCGCCATCGAGGAGTTCCTCTGGAACGACTTCTGCGACTGGTACATCGAAATGACCAAGGTGCGGCTGAACGCGGGCGATGAACGTCCGCGGGCAGTGCTGGCGCACGTGCTGGACCACGGCCTGCGCCTGCTCCATCCGATCATGCCGTTCATCACGGAAGAGCTCTGGCAGGCGTTGCGCGGCCACATGGAGGCGGAAACGCCCAACGCGCTCATGGTGGCGTGGTTTCCGAAGAGCGCAGGCAACTGGCGTGACGGGGCTGCGGAGGCCGCAATGGAGCACGTGATCGAAGTCAATCGTGCCATCCGCAACCTGCGTGCCGAGAAGAAAGTACCCGCGGGGGCACGGCTCGATGTCTACCTGCAGGCGGGTGGGCACGCTGCAGCGCTGAGAGAGACGGCGGCGGCGACCGCCTTCACATCGCGGGTGCAGCCGCACGTGGTGGAGCCGGGAGCAACGCTGCCCGCCGGGGATTACGCCTACGCACGGATCGCCGACACCGAGGTTGCGCTTGCCCTTCCCCGGGTGGACTCCGGCGCCGAACGGGCGCGCCTGGAGAAGGAGATCGGTGAGGCGGCCGCACACATGGGGCGGCTGGAGAAGCAGCTCGCGAACGATGCTTTCCGGGCGAAGGCGCCGGGGCACGTCATCGCCGGCATGGAGGCGACTCTGGCGGAGACGCGCACGAAGGTTGAGGGGCTTCGCGAGCGGCTGGACGTGCTGTAGCCGCAAGAGCAGGGCATCCCCAACACCGGAGACACGGCCAGGCTGCTCCGGCGCAGACTATGCGCCCGGCGTTCATCGCGGCAGCTTTGGACGCGGCCAGGCGGAGAGGCACAGACGGGGACCGGGTCCGTGACCGGGAGTGGAAACTGCAGACCCGATTTCGAACGCTGGAGGAAACCGGCTCCTCCGCGCGTGGGGTATCCTACGGCGCACGCGTAGAGGGCGACTCGGGGCCGTCCGGCGTCATCGAAGCAGAAGGGGATGCCACCATGCCTGACTTTGGTTTTTCCAGCGACGAGGAGCAGTTCCGGGCTGAGGTCCGGGAGTTTGCCGAACGGGTGCTGGGCCCGTTGCGCAAGGTCTGGGACCAGGAGCGCCAGTATCCCGTGGAACAGATGCAGAAGCTGCTGGAGTCGGGGTTGCCTGAGCGCGCCCGCGAAATCGGCCGGTCGAATGTCCTGCGGGGGATCTTCGCGGAAGAGGTGGCGCGCGTGGACTTCAACTGCGTTTACCCGTTGCTGCCGCTCTGGGCCGGACCGGGCGGCTCGATGGAGGGGATGGGGCTGCCGCCGCAGATGGCCGAACAGGTGGCTCGCGGGGAGAAGCTCCAGGCGCTGGCCATCACCGAGGCGGGGACGGGCTCTGACGCCGGGCATGTCGGGGCTACGGCAGTGCGGGATGGAGATGATTGGGTACTCAACGGTGAGAAGAACAGCGTTTCGACGCTGAACGCGGACTACTTCGTGGTGTTCGCGCGAACGGGGCCGGTAGAGGAAGGAGCAAGAGGCGTCAGCGGCTTCCTGGTGACCAGGGATTCGCCGGGGGTCACCACTTCAGAGCCCCTGGCCGACATGGGCAACCGGGCCACGCCGCGCGGAGTCCTGACGTTGAAGAACGTACGGGTCGCGGCTTCGAACCAGCTGAGCGGGGCGGGCATGAAGACTTCGGGATTCGAGCACATCGGCAGGATCCTGGACACGAACCGGGCGATTATCGGACTTATCTGCCTGGGAGCGGCAGCGGCCTCGGTAGAGGAGACCGTGGCCTATGCCCGGGAGCGGGTGCTCTTCGGGCGTCCCATATCTGTGAACCAGGGCGTTGCCTTCCCGCTGGTGGAGGCGAGCACGCTGATGGAAGCGGCGCGACTGCTCTGTTACAAGGCACTGTGGATGGCCGACCAGGGCATGCGGCACACAACGGAGGGGGCGATGATCAAATGGTGGGTGCCGCGCCTGGCGGGGGACGTCATCCGCGAGTGCATCGTGCTGCGGGGGCACCTGGGCTACACCGAAGCGCTGCCGCTGGAGCAGAGGCTGCGGGACGTGCTTGGCTGGGAGATAGGCGACGGGACGCCGCAGATCTGCAAGCTTGTGGTCGCCCGATCGTTATTTGGCCGGGACGCGGCCCCGCTGTAGGGCTATGCGTGAAGGCCGGCGTTACCCCGGACGGGACCGGCAGGTACGAGCGGGGTAGGGCGCAAACGGGGAATGGCCGGGGGCCGGCCAGGTGTGATATCATCTCGCTAGCGAATCGGCCAGTACTCATTCCGTGAACAGTGAGTACGCTTGAAATGGTGCTCACCGGCGATTACGCCCGGGAGAGCTGACGACCTGTGAACCAGCGCCCATGTGCGCCAGGCCGCCTGAACTTCTTCTCCCCGGCTGTTTGGGATCGTTCTGCCAGTGGCGCAGAGCGGCTCCGCACATCCATGACGATCGCTCGAAAGGAGGCGTTCATGACGACCATCAACCAATCACTCGCCAGGGTTTCCCACGTGCCGCGCGTGCGGTGCGGGCAATCGGTCCACCTTCGTCGCGGAAAGCTCCTGGGAACGGTTAGCCAGGTTCATCCTGACCGCTTCAGCGTCGAGCTCGCCGATGGGCGCGAGGTCTGGTTGCGTGCGAACAGCGTCGCTGCAAGCGGAGTGGATAGAGTCATGCTCGTCTTCGAGGCGTACCGTCTCGGTCGTTACGTGGTCGAGGCGCCAGCGGCCCACTGACCGCTCATACATAGCGGCCCGCAGGTTGCGGGCCGCCTGCTAGCCCAGCAGCACTTCGAGGACGCGTTCGGTGGCGGCCAGGTCCGGCAGCACCCACTCGGCGCCGGCCTCGGACAACGCTGCGGGCTGGTGGGCGCCTGTAGCGACGGCGAGTGACCGGGCGCCGGCAAGATGAGCGGCCTCCACATCCAGTGGCGTGTCGCCGACGACGATCGCCTCGGCAGCGGTAGCACTGATGCCGTGGTGCGCCGCGAGCGCCTCGATTGCCTCCCGTACGACGTCCACGCGGAAGGCCGTGTTGTCGCCAAAGCCGCCCGTTGCGAACCTCTCCCAGAGGCCGAAGTAGCCGAGCTTCGCCCGCGCGCCGAGGCGCATGTTCCCGGTTGCGAGCCCCACGGGAATGTCCGCGCGCTGGAGGGCGTCGAGGAGTTCGGGCACACCCGGGAGTATGCGGCCGCCCTTTGCGTCGAGCGAAGCGGGGAGCAGGTCGAGGTAACCCCCGACCGCGCGGTGATAGACCTCGCCGCCATCCGAGGCGAGACCATGGGCGGCAAGGGTCTCCAGAAAGATGGCGCGGTCGGTGCGGCCGTCGAAGCGGATGCCTTCGGTGGCGTTGGCAATCCCGAAGAGCTGCTGGAAGGCCCCGGTCATAGCAGACCTGCCGGCCCCGTTCGTGGTGACGAGGGTGAGGTCGATGTCAAAGAGGACGAGGCGGGTCATTGCGCCATCAGCGGTAATGGGTCTCGTCGAGAGTAACCCAGAAGAAGTCGCGTTCCTGGGCCTTGAGGAACCTGGCCGGCGAGTCGGGCATATTGTCCATGAACCGTTCGGCCTTGGGCGTGCCGCCGGGCTGGGCGAAGAAGGCGGAGATGAGCACGTACGGGCTGTTGATGTCGAGCTGCATGGCGGTGTGCGCCCCCGCGGCCCAGAGCGCTTTCGCAAGCGTCTCGGCGCTGAGCGAGTTGCCGGCGGCGAAGAGGAGGTTGCCGTCCTTTGTCAGGCCAATAGCCGAGCGCCAGGTGATGAACTCCGAGGAATCGACTTCAACGTAGCCCCAGGTGTCATTCCCCTCGGCCGTGCGAGGGCTCACCTCGCCGCCCTGCACGAGCAGCACTGCATTTTGCCGCACGGCGACGGTATTTTCGTCCCAGCTCAGGTCCTTGCCCCACTCGCCCATCTTGATGGCGCCATCTTTCATCACCGCGATGGAGGCGAGGCCATTGCGCAGGGGGCGGTATTCCTTGCCATCGGCGTACATGCCGAATCCACCATGAGGCCCCTTGAAACCACCGTTGATGGCGGCCAGCAGGTTGGCGTACTGGTCAGCCGGGATGTTCCCCGAACCCTTCACTCCCCGGTCGCCGCCGGGGTCGACGGTGCCGCCGGTCATGTGGAGGCGGATGCGACGCGCATCCATAAGGAGGACGGCGACTGTCGAGTAGGGCCGAGACCTATCGGGGTGGATGAACGTCTTGGCCATGAGGACATCGTTGGGCGACGTCCGGGGCAGGCCGGCCGTGCTCCACTGCCCCTCTCCGGGCGCCGCGGAGTCCCGGAGCAGGCGGGTTTGCGGCAGCACCAGGGGCACGGGGCCGAGGGTATCGGGGCTGAGGAGAGCGGCCGGCGGCTTGCCGCCCGTGTCGAGGTAGTAGAGGATTGCGCGCGGCCCGGGCCGGGGGATGTAGTCGATTCGCGGGCGGCCCGTCTCGAAGGGGTTGGTGTCGCCACCCAGCACGCGGTATTTCAGCTTTGTGAGGCGGTCGTCGACGCTGAAATACCAGCTTTCCAGGCGGGCGGTTCTCTCATCGCCGATGAGGCGGCGGCAGAGGTCGGCGCCCTGGGCCGAGAAGGCGTGGCGCTGCGAGTAGGCGACCCCGCCCGCCACCAACAGCACCAGGAGGAGGGCAAGGAGGGCCCTTCGCAGTGTCAGCAGGCGTGCGCGTGCGGGCCGGCTTTCGCTCTCGGATTCGCCCGGCAGTTCAGTGATTGAGAGAGGGTGTTCTGCTAACGGAGCCTCGGAGAGCGGGACGGCGGGCGCATCAGCATCCGCGGCGCCGGCCTGTGCGCGGCGAAAGGTGAGCGTCCTCCACAACACATGCGTAATCTAGGCAACCGCAGTCAACGGCGCAATGACGGGAGGGGGTTGGGCACATTCCCGGCCGGGCGGGAGTGCGGCAACGGCAGGCCTAGCGGAGCAGTGTCTCCACCGCGCGGCCGAATTCCACGGGGTCACGAGTGTCGATAGTGATGCTGTGGATGTTGACACCGGCGGCTTCCTCTTCCTGGATGCGCCGAAGGCACGCCTGGGCATTCCCGGCAAACCCCAGCTGGTCGAGCAGTTCGGGGGAAAGGGCGGCGGCCCCGGCGGCTGAGCCCTGCTGGTCGAACGCCATCTTCACCGCCGCTGCCTCGTCGCCGAAGCCAAACCGGGCGAGCTGGTTGTAGTAGAAGGTTCCCATCCGGGCGATGTAAAAGGCGAGGAAGCCCCGGCCGGCGTCGCGGGCTCCCGGGTTGTCGCTCACCGTCACTCCACCGGGCGACTTGACCATCACCTGCGAGGGGTCCCGCCCGGCCTCGGCCACCCAGGCGCGGAACTGGCCGATCTCCTGCTTGAGGCCGCTCAGGGGGATCATCACGGGCATCCAGCCATCGGCGATTTGCGCCGTCTGCTTCACGCTCTTCGGGTTGAGCGCGGCGATGAAGATGGGGATATGCGGCCGCGGCGGGGTGAAGCGGAGGGTGAAGCCGCGGTCCATGTTGAACCACTTCCCGGAGTGCACCAGCTTTTCGCCGCGCATGAGGGTGTTGATGATCTCTACGGTTTCGCGGATGCGCGCGAGGGAGGGCTGGAAGGGCACCCCGTGGAACTGCTCGATCACGTTGGCGCTCGAAGCGCCGAGGCCGATGATGGCGCGGCCCCCGCTCCATTCGTCGAGCGTGGCGAAGTGCTGGGCAAGCGCCCCGGGCGTGCGCGAGTAGACGTTGACGATTCCGGTGGCGAGCTTGATGCGCTCGGTCTTCTCAGCGATGGAGATGAGCAGCGAGAAGGCGTCGCGTGCCCACCCTTCGGGGACCCAGAACGAGTCGACGCCGCATTCGTCGGCGATCTTCGCCAGGGCGATAGCGTCTTCCCTCTTCATATCGAACTGCCAGGTGATCATGATGGCGAGCTTGCGGGTCATAGAATGGGCCTCCGTGTCGTTCCCCTTAGCTTCGGGTGCCGCGCGCCATTGCGCCAACGTTCGGCCGGATTATCGACAGGCGCGCCACCGCAATCGAAAATCGATCCATGCGCATCCTCGCCATTGACATGGGAACCGGCACGCAGGACATCCTCCTCTTCGATTCGCGCAAGCCGGTTGAGAACAACATCAAGATGGTGATGCCTTCGGCGACGGAGATCGCGGCGCGGCGCATTCGGCGGGCGGCTGTGGCCGGTCGTGCCGTGGTACTGACCGGCACGGTGGCCGGGGGCGGGCCGTGCAGCTGGGCTCTCGAGGAGTTCATTGCAGGAGGGGGACGCGCATTTGCGACCCCTGAAGCCGCGCAAACCTTCAACGACGACCTCGACCGTGTGCGCGAGTCCGGTGTGGAGATAATCGCCGAGGATGAAGCGCGCCGGCTGGACGCCGAGCGGGTGGTGCTGCAGGACCTGGACCTGGAGGCCGTGCGAACAGCGCTCGCGGCCTTCGAGGAGCCGGCCGGCTTCGATGGCCTGGCACTGGGCTGCCTCGACCACGGCGCGGCGCCGCCGGATGTATCGGACCGGCTCTTTCGCTTCGAGCATCTAAAGCGAACGGTGAGCGCGCGGAACGACCTGCTCGCTTTCGCCGCGGGCCCCACAGACCTGGCCCCTTACCTCACACGGGCGCTGGCGATGGTCAACTCGGCAAACGGAGAGGCGCCGGTGGCGTTCATGGACACAGGCCCGGCCGCGGCCCTGGGCGCGCTGCACGATGAACGCGTCGGAGGAGCGGAAGAACAGGTGGTGCTGAACCTGGGCAACATGCACCTGCTCGGCTTTCACCTTCGCGGCCGGCGGATTGCAAGCCTGTTCGAGCACCACACGGGGGAGATGGAGACCGGCCAGATGGTCGACTTCACGCTTCGCCTCGCGGGGGGCGAGCTGACGCACCGGGAGGTGTTCGAAACGAGCGGTCACGGCGCCTACCACCACGATCGGAGCATCGTGGCGAAGGGGCTGCCGGCGATGGTCGCGGTCACAGGGCCGCAGCGCCAGCGGCTTCGCGGTACCGCGCTAGAGCCGTACTTCGCGGCGCCTTTCGGCGACATGATGATCAGCGGCTGCTTCGGGCTGCTGCGGGGGTTCGCGGAAGTCTACGAATGGTCGGGCGACGCGATCGAGGCGCGGCTCGGGCCGCTGCCCTGAGGTGACGATGACGCCGGAGATCGCCGTGATCGTTCAGAGGGCTTCGGCCCGGAGGCAGGTGCTGGAGGGGCTGCTCGATGCCCTCCCCGGGGAGTACTGGGAACAGCGCGCGCCGGGCGACTCCTGGAGCGTGCGCAACCATGTCGAACACCTGGCCACCGTGGACCGGCCGCTCGTGTCGCTCCTCGAGGACGCACACCGGGGCGCGACCGAGTGCTGGCTCGGTGGTCCCGGCGCGGGGGCTCTCCTCGATGCGCGCGAGGCGGGCATGGTAGCCCTGGCCGGCGTGGAGGCCCGGGAGTTGCGTTTGCTCCTCAGAAGAGAGCGGGCCGCCGTCGAATCGGCCCTGGCGGCACTCCCCCCTTCGGCCTGTGATTGCACCGTCCGCATTGCGGGCGCGATCGGCAGCGGGGGCGAGCCGGCCGCATGGCCGCTGCGCACGTACCTGGCTTCGTGGGCCGAGCACGATGGACTGCATGAGGCAGCCATTCGCGTGGCCATCGCGGCGCCACCCGACCTGGCCACCGTGATGCTCGTTCGCGCGGCGCGATCAGGCTGACCGGGGAAGCGGCTCGCCGGCCTGGATGCGGTTCTTGCCGGTGCGCTTGGCCGCGAGGAGCATGGCGTCTGCCCGGCGGATGACACTTTCGGCATCTTCGCCGGGATAGCGCACAGCGCAGCCAATGGAAACTGTGGCCGGCGTGGCTGCGGCCACCCCCAGCCGGAGGCGGTCGGCAACGGCCCGGGTGTCGGCGTCACTCGCATCGGGCATGGCGATCACAAACTCCTCACCGCCGTAGCGGGCAAGCAGGTCTTCGCTTCTCAGGTTGGCCGCCAGCACGCGGGCGACGCGGGCGAGCACGTCGTCGCCATGCAGGTGGCCGAAGTCATCGTTGAGTCTCTTGAAGTCGTCGAGATCAAGCATCAGGATGGCGAACCGGCTGCGGGCATCACGAGCGATGGAGGCTATGCGGTCGTGGAAGACGCGGCGATTTGCGATGCCGGTGAGGGGATCGATCTCGGCCAAGGTGCGTGCGGCCCGTTCGGCATCACGCCAGGCGGTGCCAATGGCGTTTGAGACGAGTGCCACGGCAACGAGCAGGGCCAATGAGATGCAGGCGCTGGCATCGAGCACAGGGGCGCTGCTGGCGGACGAAATGAACAGCCTGCCCGCAACGAAATTGGCCGCCACAAACAGGACCAGGGCCGCGTAGGCAGCGCCAAACACACGGCGCGAGTAACTGACGACCGCGTAAAGGAAGACTCCCGCGAGCGCGGAGGAAGGGTCGCCGATAGCGACCCACCCGGCGGTGATACAGGTGATATCGAGCAGGGGGGTGACCGCTTCGATGGTCCCGTTTCGCCGTCCCGGGAGCCTGCAGGCGAGCACATACCAGGCGTGGAAGGCGTGGTAGGAGGCAATCCAGGCCACGGACCATTTCCATGCCTGGCCGGGCGAAGGGACGACTCCCAGGAGGACGAGCGTGCAATATGTGGCTGCGATTGCAGTCTGGAGTGCGAGCACCTGCAGTTCCAGCCGCCTGTTCATCCCGGACAGCGCAATCCGCTCGTTGTAACTGTGCGCACCGGGCATCTGCCACCATCCCCGCAAGTGCAATTGATGTGTTCTAGTTCGACACCGGGCGGTAACCGGCAAAGTGAAATGTCGGTGGACAAATGCCGCGGCCGATGAGGCCCATGCGGGCGGGGAATGAGCTTCCATCGAAGCCGTGCCGGCCAGCCGAGGTTCGCCAACAGGACCGCGCTCGAATGGGCCGGACGTGGGCACTGGTCAGCGCCGCGGGCCGGCGCGTGAACAGGACGTTGAGCCGGCGAAAGGGCCCCTCAATCGCCGGGACTTCGGGCCGATAATCACTGGCCGCGTGGGCTGCGCGCCGCGATGGCAAGGCGGCAGGTGGCACGGAAAGTCAGATCCCTCGCGGTCATCTATTCAGACTATGGATAGATAGCCGAGAATCGAGATAGGACGAACACGAAAGGGGGCAACGCCGTGAGCGGCATCTTCTACGACCCTCATGCCCGCTGCCTCCGCCGCGTCCAGGGCAGGCCGGAGCCGGGATGGACTTTCGTGACGCACAACCTGGGAGCCAGCGTCCACCACTGCCGCCGGATCATGCGCGAGTGGGTCAGCAGTGAGGAGCTGTTTGCTATCGACTGGTCGGGCATCGAGCCGGGCGGGGAGCTCCGCTCGGCCTGAGGGCGCGTGGTCTTCGTACAATGGCAAGGGATGTCCGAGCCTTTCATCGTCCACCTGCTGAACGAGCTGGAGCAGACACCATTCCCGGCCGTGGCCCGCTTTGATCGCGGGGAACCGTTTCCGGGGCGCGTGGCGGTGCTGCCTTCGGCCTTCAACCCTCCCACCGTGGCCCACATGGAGCTGCTTGAACTCGCACGGGATGTAGAGGGCATCGACACAACGGCCGCCCTGCTCACGACCCGAAACGTCGACAAGGGGCTGCACGGAGCCACGCTCGCGCAGCGGGTCGCGATGCTGCTGGCAGCGGTGCAACCGGGAACGAATCGAGCCGTGCTCGCGGCCAACGCCGCCCGGATTGCCGGCCAGGGGGAGGCGCTGCGGCGCCAGTTCCCGGGCGTGGCGTTCGACTTCGTGGCGGGATACGACACGCTCGTGCGGCTTTTCGATGCGCGCTACTACGAGGACATGGGCGCCACACTCGCCGATTTCTTTGCCCATCACCGTGTTTTGGCCACGAATCGCGGCGAGGCGACCATCGAAGTGGTGCGAGAGTTCATTGAAAGCACCCCGGCGGCGCGGGAGTTCAGGGAGCGCATCCTGGTTCGCGAGCTGCACGCGCACCCGGCGTCACTCTCGTCGACGCTGGCGAGGGATGCGGCCGCAAGGGGGGAGCAGCACCCGGCGGTCCCGGCGGCGGTGGCGGAGTACATACGCCGTCACGGGCTCTACCGCGAGAGCTGACTCTCAGCCCGTGATGGCGCCAATATCGGGGCCGCCGGAGGTGGCGACCACGCCTCTCTCTTCGAGTTCGGCGACCTCGCCGGCGGTGATTCCGAGCATCTCCCCAAGAACCGCGACCGTATCAGCGCCCAAGTCCGGGGGTGAGCCTTTGATGCCGGCCTCGCTGCGGGACAGGCGGAAGGGGGTGTTGGCGATTGGTATGGTCCCGGCACGGGGATGGGATACTTCCCGGATCATTCCGCGCTCGCGCACCTGGGGGTCGGTCACCACCTGAGGAATGGTGTTGATGGGCCCGCAGGGGATGCCCATCGGGCCGAGCATATCGAGCCACTCCGCAGTTGTGCGGGCGCGGAAAGCGGCTTCGAGGATGGGCTCGAGCTCTGCGTGACGGGAGGTGCGCCGCGGGCTGGTGGCGAAGCGTTCGTCGTCGATGAGTTCGGGCAGGCCCAGGGCCCCGCAAAGGAGCTGCCACTGGTTCTCTTCGCCGAAGCTGAGCGCCACCACCAGGTAGCCATCGGCGGTGGGAAAGGCCTGGAACGGGGTGGCGCTGGGGTGACGGGTCCCGAGGGGACCGGGGGGCGAACCGGTGACGAAGTAGCGCATGATGGCGTTTTCGAGCACCGAGACCTGGCAATCGAGCATGCTGATGTCGATGGCCTGCCCAAGGCCGCTGCGCTCGCGCTCGAAGAGCGCCGACAGGATGCCGACGGCCGTGAAGAGCCCGGCAGAGATATCGCCCATGGAAGCGCCCGGGCGCACGGGACGCCCCCCGGCTTCGCCCGTGATCGACATGATGCCGCCCATGGCCTGGACAATGATGTCGAGCGCGGGGCGCTCCCGGTAGGGACCGGTCTGGCCGAAGCCGGAGGTACTCGCGAAGATGAGCCGCGGGTTGCGCCGCGCGAGGTCTTCGTAGCCGATGCCAAGGCGCTCCATTGTCCCGGGGGTGAAGTTCTCCATCACCACGTCGGCTTTTTCGGCGAGCCGCCGGAAGAGCTCCCTACCCTCTTCGCCACGCAGATCTATGGCGATGGACCGCTTGCCGCGGTTCACGCTGAAGAAGTAGCCGCTCCAGCCGTTGGAATAGGGCCCGGTGGTGCGGGCGATGTCGCCCCAGGGAGGGCGCTCCACCTTGATCACGTCGGCGCCGAGGTCGCATAGCAGCATTGCCGCATAGGGGCCCGAGAGCACCCATGTCAGGTCGAGGATGGTGATGCCTTCAAGCGGTCTGGCCATACGCGCAGGTTACAGCGGCGAACCCGGCTACTTGAACCTGTACTTGATCCCGCCGAGGGTCAGGAAGCCGGCGGTGAACCGCAGCTCCGTGGGCTCGGCATCGCGGGGGATGATGAAAACGGCCTGCACACGGTCGCCATCGTCGCCTGCGATCTTGCCGGGCGCGACTTCGCCACCGACCACGATCAGCGATGCATCGTAGGTCTCGATCTCGCCATCGGTTTCCGCTTTGAGCCGTATCTCGCCCGGCCTGACCCAGGCGCTGTCGTCGCTGAAGTTGTCGACCTGCCAGGTGAACACGATCATCCGCTCGTCCCGCTCAACGTCGAGGATGGGAACGAGGTCGTCGCCTGGGTCTGTGACCTCATCCAGCCAGACGTCGATGTTCCCGCTGAAGGTTTCGACGGTGACGCCTCCCTGGGGGACGCCCCTGGCCAGCTGGTCGTAGTCGACAGACTCCACGTGCGGCTCGTTCGCCATGGCCGCGGCCACGCCGATGAGGACCGCCAGGCCACCGGCGGCCAGCGCGCCGAGGACGCCGCTGATGACGACGGTGGAGCTGGCTGCAGGGCCCGCCGCGGCGGAGAGCACGAAAGGAGGGAAGCGGTCATGGAACGAGGCGAAGTAGCCGAGCACGCGGAAATACCAGCGGGTCACGCCGGTGACGAAACCGAACAGCCCACGCGGGTAGCGTCCCGTGAACAGGATCGCCCACCAGGAAAGGAAGACGACCACCACGACGCCGACCATGAGGAAGCTGAGCAGGATGAAGTGGGGTATCAGGAGGACGCCCTTCCAGAAGAAGACACGCCAGCGGCTGAGCTCGCCCTGGGGCGGGTCGTCGTACTCAAGGGTGACGGGGCTGGTGCCGGTATCAAAGCTCGGGAAGCGGTCGGTTAGCAGGAGCGCATACGACCATGCGCGGGCCTCGAAGCCGAATGCTCCGCTGTTCGCAGCGAAGAGCCAGCGCGGATAGCGCCGGCGGAGGAAGACGGTGAGCCACCCGGCCGGCATCGCGGCGTACTGGAGCGTCTGCACCAGGTAGAGGAAGAACCAGACGGGGATGATGAGGAAGCCGCGGAAAAACGTGCTCAGCCGGCTGAGGCGTTCGGGATAGGCGACCTCGAAGCGCATGGGGAATGGAGCGGAGGTCAGGGTTTCGGGTGGCGACGGTGGGGGAGGAGGTGGAGGAGACGGGGCCGAGTCCGGTGCGCTCCCCTGTGCTTGGGCCGGCAGCCCGGAAGGCGCGGCCTCGTGAGGTGGCTTTTGGCGGCCCAGGGCGCCCGGGTCGAAGAACGGCTGCCTTTCGGGAGACGCGTCAGGGCCCTCACCCGGGCTGGACATGGGACACCTCCGGCGGCGGGCCGGCCCCACCGCGTGCCAGTTTGACCGGCGCCCCGCACCGGGCGGCACGGGGCGCTAATGCACTAGTTCAGGCTGAAGGGCGGGTACTGGTCCACATGCATGTACATGTATGAGGTGACCCGCGTCTGCCAGCGCAGCCAGCCAACGATGAAGTTGTGCAAGCCTTCGGGAACGGACCCGGTGAAGAGGGCCACAAACCATGAGATGAGCACGCAGACTTCGGCGGCGATGGTGACGAACCAGAGGACGATGATCTGCGGAATCACCATGAGGATTCGGAAAAAGCAGGTGAGGCGGTTCCGGCCGTCCACCTGCCCATCGACTGCCACCCGCACGGGATAGGCGGGGTCGTCTTCGAGGCTGAAAGGCGGGTAGCGGTCGGTGAGGAGCACAAGGTAGGCCCCGACCCGCGTCTGCCAGCGGAGAGCGCCGATGCTGAACTTGAGCATCCCTTCCGGGTACCTGCCGGTGAACAGGATCACCCACCAGGCGATGAACGTCACCACGCTGGCGGCGAGCTGCACGAAATAGGAGACGATGTACTGCGGTATGGCGAAGATGATGCGCAGGAACACCGAAAGGCGGCTCTGTGGGGCTGCCGGGTCGGCGTCGAGCACAACTGGATAGGCTCCTGCAGCGCTTGCCATGCTCTGTCCCTCAATTCACGGCCGGGCGTCTGCCGCGCCCCGCGCCGGGGTCCCCGAGAATGGTCCCCACACCGCCACCAGGTTCCGCTCGACAGGTGCTAGCCGACGACGGCCAGCGAAGCTTTCATGATCGATTCCCAGATCCGGTTTCCATCAACGCCGCCGACGAGGTGCTCCCCGGCGCGCTCGGGATGCGGCATCATGCCGAGCACGTTGCCGCGGGCGTTGATGATGCCGGCGATGTTGTGGGCGCTGCCGTTGGGGTTGGCTTCCGGCGCCGGCCGGCCGGCGGCATCGACGTAACGAAACACCACCCGGCCTTCCTGTTCCAGGGCCGCCAGCGTGGCCTCGTCGGCGAAGTAGTTGCCGTCGCCGTGGCTGATGGGGATGCGCAGCACTTCACCTTCGCGGATGTTGCTGGCCCAGGGGGTGTGGCCCCCTTCCCGGCGCAGGTAGGTCCACTCACAGCGAAACTGGAGGCTGTCGTTGCGCATGAGCGCCCCCGGCAGCAGGCCGCTTTCGCAGAGGACCTGGAAGCCGTTGCAGATTCCAATCACCGGGCCGCCACGGCTGGCGAAGCGAGTGACCAGTTCCATGATGGGTGAGAAGCGCGCGATGGCGCCGCAGCGCAGGTAATCGCCGTAAGAGAAGCCGCCGGGAAGGACCACGGCGTCGTAGCCTTCAAGGCTGGTTTCGCGGTGCCAGAGGATGTCCGCCTCGCATCCCAGCACGTCTTTCAGGACGTGATGGCAATCCCGGTCGCTCCACGTTCCGGGAAAGCGGATGATGGCGAAACGCATGAACCCTCCGGCCTCCCGTTACTGCGCGCAGTATACCAACGCTAGATGTGCATCTGTCTACACGGTTTCCACGGATTGTGAGCGCGATGCGCCGGGATCTTCGGCCAGGCGGGCGATAACTGCAACCTCATCGACGGTAGCGGCGGGATACTCGATGCGCGGGTGATACACGGCGCGCAGGGTGGCCTTGAAACTGGCGGCCACCTGCTGGATCTCCTTCATGGTTATGTCGCATTCATCGAGCTGGCCTTCGGCGAGCCTTTCCGCGATCACGCTATCCACGACCTCGTCGATATGCGACTGGGCGCGCTCCTGCCGGGCGCGGATCACGGCCTCGCAGGAATCGGAGAGCATGACGATGGCGGCCTCCTTGGACTGGGGCAGGGGGCCGGCGTAACGGAAGTCGCTGGCCGACACATCGTCGCCGTCCTGGATGGCGCGGCGATAGAAGTAGGTTACAAGGCGCGTCCCATGATGCTGGGGAATAAAGTCCCGCACCACCTGGGGCACGCGGTAGCGGCGCGCGATTTCGAGCCCGTTGGTCACGTGCTCGCGAATGAGCCGGGCGCTTTCGGCAGGGGGCAGGTCCGTGTGGGGGCTTGCCAGCCCATCGAGGGAGTTTTCAATGTAGTAGCGGGGCTGGGCGAGCTTGCCGATGTCGTGGTAGTGGGAACCGGCGCGCACCACAAGCGCATCGGCTCCGATACGTGTGGCGGCGCGTTCGGCGAGGGCGCTCACCATCATGCTGTGGTGGTAGGTACCGGGCGCCTCTTCCTGCAACCTGAGGAGAAGGGGATGGTCGGCCCTCACGAGCTCCATGAGCTGGAGCCTCGTGGTGACGCCAAGTGCCATTGAGAGCAGGACAAACACTCCCACAGCGAGCACGGCAGAAGCAGCGCCATTGATTCCCGCGGCCAGGCTCAACCAGCCGAGGTCTTCCACGGCGCGCATTTCGCCAAGCATCCAGAACGCTGCAAGCACAACCCAGGTCGCCCCGGAAACGGCAACGGCGGAGAAGGCGAAGCGGGAGAGCCTTTCGGCCCGGTAGACGGTCACGGCGCCCAGCAGCCCGCCGGCCGTGTAGGCGATGGCCAGCTCAAGCGCCTCAATTGGCCCGGTGAACGTTGCACCGGCGAGGTCTGGCGCGGTGATGCCGATGAAGGTTGCGAGCAGGCCCGTCACGACCGCTACCAGGGCGGCGAAGGAGAGGTCGGCGAACGAAGCGGTGACCATTGCCACCGCGGCCACAGGGATGGCGAAGACCAGGTAGTGATCGCCCCGCCCGGGTCCCACTTCGAGCAGGAGGAAGCGCACGGCCAGCAGTACCACCGCGGCGGTCAGCACGGTGACGGCCATTCTGCGGCCCGCGGGCGTGGGGAAGGGCTGCAGCTGAAAGACGAAGATGGCAAGCAAGAGGCCCGCGCCGAGGGCGAAGAGGCCACCCCCCGCGACGTCGTACCAGTCGATGCCGGTCTCTATCAGGCCGGCGGCCTGGAGGGCTTCGATGTCGGCCTCGGAGAGCGCTTGCCCTTCGGCAACAATGACCTGCCCCACGGCATAGGTCTGGTAGACGAGCGCCGTGGCTGCGCGAGCTTCGTCCCGGGCTCGCCGGGTTGCCTCTTCGTCCAGGCGCACGTTCGGAGCGACGAAGGCTCGCATGAGCTCGCGCAGGGCCGTCTGCTCCGCTGTTGAGGCGGGGGCGTTGGCGGGCGTGGCGAGGAACTGGTCGACGCGGGCTTCGATCTCGGAGTCCTTTACGCCCGCCTTCATGATTCCTTCGAGGGCGGATGCTGCCCGGGTCACGAAGGCATCGAACTCCGAACGCTCAATGGCCACCAGGCTGGTCCTGCCCGCCGCGGCGAGACCGGAGCCGCTGGCGAGCGCTCCGATCTGAACCACCTGCTCCTGGCTGCTCAGGCCGGGTCGCATGCGAATGGCCCGCACTTCTTCGAGGAAGGCCTTCAGAGCGCTTGCCCGTTGCTGGGAAACAGCAGAATCGGGCGGGAGGAAGACACCGGGAACGTCGGCAGCGGCCTGGTCCCGGGCTGCGGCGGTCAGGGCATTTGAGGCATAGGTGACGCTCTCAGTCGCCTCGATGGTGCGCGGCGCAGCAGCTCCCACCTTGAGCTCGTCGCCAAAGGGAAAGACGGGCATTAGGAGGGGGGCAGAAACGAGCGCAATGGCGAGGCCGAACAGCAAAGCCGCAGCACGCGAGACCACGGGAAGGGGACGGCGACGGAACATGGGTCAATCCGATGATACCAGAGCCAACCGGGCCCCCGGCCGGGAGTGCCGGCCTACACTTCGCCGAGAATCTCGTTGAGTGCGCCGAGTCGTTCGACCACCAGGTAGCCGGCAGCCTCACGCGGGCGGCCGTTCCGCTGCAGGAGCACGGCACGGAGCCCGGCAGCCCGGGCCCCGGCGACGTCGGTCTCCACCCGGTCGCCCACGAAAAGCGCCTCGTGCGACTCCACGGCGAGTTCAGCGAGCGCCTTCTGGTAGATCCCGGGGTGCGGCTTCGCCAGTCCTACATCGGCCGAAGAGACGATGCAATCGAGGTAGCCGGCGAGCCCGAGCTGGTTCACCTTCACTTCCAGCAGCCGCGCGGGGAAGATGGAGTTTGTGACGATGCCGGTCCGGTAGTCCCTGTAGCGGAGAGAAGGAAGCAGGGCTCGGGCGTCATCGTAGACGGTGTACCCTTCGTAGGCGGCATCGAAGAAGAGGCGGGCGCAGGCGTCGACGTCGCTGGTCCCGACGGTCCATCCGAGCCAGGTGAACGCGCTCGCGATGATCGCGTGAATGGAAGGCGCCGGTTCTCCGGGGGCAGGATCACGGTCCGGCATCACGGCCTCGAGCGCCCGTTCGAAGTCGGCGTCGCGCAAGGCGAAGTGGAGGTGCTTGCGTCCATAGGCGGCGACGGCCCCGGCCGGGTACGAGGTCACGAGCTGCTGCTCGCGTACAAGGGTTCCGCCCCAGTCGAACAGGACCGCCCGGATGCTCACTGGCCTGCCAGGAGCTCCCTGACGATGTCGCTCACCATCTTGCCATCGGTTCGGCCGGCGAACTGTTGCATGAGCCCTGGCATGACCTTGCCGATATCGCGCGGGCCGCTGGCGCCGGTTTCGGCGACCGCGCGCCTGGCAGCCGCCTCGATCTCTTCGCGTGTGGCCTGCCGTGGCAGGTAGGCCTCAAGCCAGGCGAGCTCGCCCTCTTCTTTTGCCACCAGGTCTTCGCGACCCCCCTTGCGGAACTCGACGATGCTATCGCGACGCTGCTTGACCTGCTTCTGGACCACAGCCAGCACGCCGGCATCGTCAAGCTCGTGCCGCAGTTCGATCTCGGTATTGCGGATGGCTGCGGTGAGCATCCGCAGGGCGACCTTGCGGATCTCGTCGCGAGCGCGGATCGCGTCGTGGAGATCGGCCTGGACCTGGTCCTTCAAGGCAGTCATCGGAGTCCTCCGGGAACGCTACAGGCCCGGGCATGCCCGGGCCTGAGGTTGGGGCTGTTCGGAGCCCGGCCGGCTAGCGCCGGGCGGACTGCAGGGCGCGGGCTTCGCTTCGCATCTGCTTCTTGCGGAGCTTCCGGAGGCGCGCGGCTTCCTTCTTCTTCCGCTTTACGCTCGGCTTCTCGTAGTGTTCGCGACGCCTCGCTTCGGAGAGAATGCCATCCTGCTGCACGCGCTTGTTGAAGCGCTTGAGGGCGCCTTCGAACGACTCGTTATCGCCGATGATGACTTCGGCCAACCAGCTATCACCCCGCCTTCTTGTCACAGATATCCGCCCCAGCGGGCGGCAACCAACACACACTAACATCCCGGGACGACTCGCGAAAGCGCTTCGCACCGGGGCACGCAAATGGGGCCAATGCCCCATCGGCGACCTGCAGAAGGACCCGGCCTGCTAGTCGGCCGAGGGGAGCACCTTGGGCTGCATCAGCTCCATGGCGCGGCCGTTGACTTTCAACTCGCAATTCCCGGGCTTGATGACCAGGAGCTCGATCCCGGTTTCCTCATCCTTGTAGCGCTTGCCAAGCTGCACTGCCATATCTCGTTCCTCTCCTTGTGGGTCTTTCGCTGTGGCGCTGTTACTTCTTCAGTTCGAGCGGCGTATCGCCACAGGTAAGTTCGCCGTCACCGCCCTTGGTGACAATGAACTCCGACCCACAGGCCGGGCATGTGTAGCGTTTTCCTGTTTGTGCTGGCATGGGCCAATACCTCTTTGTTGTACGTCCCGGCGGCCCTTTTCCGGTCCCCGCCTGGTTATGACGGGATCGTAAGCAGAGGCCAGAAGCCGGTCAAACCACTCACGGGCGAGAGGCCAGGCCCGGCCTCTGCCCGTAATGCGCAGCTGGAGCTACTGGACGAACACCCACGAGAGCATGTCGGGGTGGTAGTCACAGGTGATCTTGAAGTCGCCCTCTTTGTCGAAGGTGATTGTCCGCTTATCGCCCTGCTTGAGGTCGCCGTTGTCCTTCGTCCCGTTAATGGTGATGGTGTGAAGCCCTACGACGCTATCGAACGCAATGGATGTCCCCTTAGCGATGAGGACGACGCCCTTGTTGATAGCCTGCGCGGTACCGTCGGCAACGACGGTCCAGTCATTCGCGTGGGCATCTATCTTCACTTCTTTGGATGGCGTCTCGGGCACCGCGGGCTTCTCGCCCGCAGGGGCTTTGCCCGAGATGATCGTCTCAAACATGGTGGTGCTGACGGCGTATTGCACGCAGCCGGTGCCATCGTTCTTGGTATCGGCAGGGGCTGTACCCCAGGCCTCGTTGGGGAGCTTGAGCGTCTGGCCAATCTGCACGACCGCGTCTGAGGCAAGTCCGTTGGCGTCGCCAAGGCTCCCGGCGGTCACATTGCCATACCCGGCGGCCACCTCTTCAAGGGACTGACCCTTGACTACGTACTCCTTGATCTGAGGCAGAACGAGCGTGAGGTCGGGCGGGAGCTGGTCCTCTTCGGCAAGGGCTCCGACCATGTCTTTGTTCAGGTCAACCAGTGCGGCGACTGCGATAGAGTGGCGGCCCGCGACCGAAGCGAGCGTGTCACCCGCCACGGTTGCGTAGGTTGCCCCCTCGGGCAGTGCGAGCTTCTGCCCCGGGAAGAGGCCAAAGATGGCCTGTCCGCTGCTGTCGAGGAGGGTGAACGTGCCCCGCTTGGCGTCGATCTTGAACGGCAGCTTGTTGAGCTCGGCGACGATGGCGGCGCCTACGTGCTGCGCTTCAGCGATCTTCCGGACGGTGTCGTTCTCGGTGTAGATGGTGACGATGCGCCCCTCGGGGAACTGGGGCGTGGGCGGGATCTTCGCCCGCGAACCCTTCACCACGGGGGCGTCGAAGAGCGCGGGGTCGTCGGTGGGGAGGCCGTTGTAGGCAGCAAGCTCTTTCGGCCCGATGTTGTGGGCTCGCGCAATGGCCGCCAGTGTATCGCCGCTGACGATGGCCGAGAGGTCCTGGTTGAGGACGTGAGCGAACTCCACGGCCTCGAGCCAGCCTGTATTGGTGGGATTGCCATTCTCATCGACCAGCGTTGTATCGATGGGTGCGGTGAGGAAATCGACGATGTGTTCGATCTGCCGTTCGTTGAGCGCGCCGCCACTGGTGTTGAGCCAGGCTGGCATGAGGGTGCCTGCACGGCCGCAGGAAACGGTTCGTTCGAGAAGGTGCCGGTTGGCCTTGAGCTTGAGGGGGTCCTGGTCCTTGAAGGCAGCGGTATTGAGCGGGAGGCCAACCCCGCCTTCGCCGCTGTTGCCATGGCAGCTGCGGCAGTTATTGGCGAAGAGGAGGGCGCCACGCTCGATGGATTCTTCGAGGTGGTACTCCTCGCGGATGGGCGAGCGGTAAGGAAGGTCGACGACGGCGTAGGCGGCGCAGCTCCCTACGAAGAGGAAGAAGAGGACGACGACCAGGAAGATCTGTTTCTGAGTATTCACCCGTTCCTCCGCCTAGCCGTTGTATGCGACCGTGCGCAGCGGGTTGTCGGCCGCTCCGCCGGTGATCTTGCCTGTATCGACGTTGAGAGACCCATCGGGGTTGATGGTGAGGGCCATGGTGTCCATGGGACGCGGCGCCGGCCCGTAGACGCGGATGCCGGCGCGGGAGTAGGTGGAACCGTGGCAGGGGCAGCGGAACCAGCCTTTGATTCCCGGGAAGTTCACGGCGGCGCCATCGAAGTTGGGCGACCACGGGACCGTGCAACCAAGGTGGGGGCACTTCCAGTAGAGGGCGAGCAGGCCGCCGGTGCCGCCCACGCCAAGCACATCACCTTCGGCGCCCTGCAGGTTGGCAAGCCAGAACTTGCCTTCGGAGATGCGCGCGGGGTCATCGCCGGCCGTTGGGATGCGGGCCTTCGTGACATTCACCACCCCGCCGAAACCGGTCGGGCGGCGCAGATTGAAGAAGGCGAGCGTTCCGGCAGCCATGGCGCCGATCGAGAGGGTGAGGCCGGCGAAAACGCTCACGCGCATGAAGGAGCGGCGTGCGAGGCGGCGGGCTTCCTGCTGGCGCACGTACTCGATTTTTCCTGCCGGGGTCTTGCCGGGCGTTGCTGTCTGTTCGATCTGCGTCATGTTCGATGTGTTCCTAATGTTGACCGGGTATGCCTTCGCTGACCTTCAGCTGCCACGGGAAGACGAGCTCCTGACCCTGTCCGCGGAAGGCTGTGCCCACGACTGTGAGGACGAGGTAGGCGCCGACAAAGCCGCTGAAGAGGACGACAACAGCGTCGCGGCGGGTGAAGATCATTCCCGCCCGCCAGAGGGCGAAGATGAGGAGCGAGGGGAAGGCGACCATCACGCCGGTTGGGATGCCCTGTTCCACAAGCCAGCCGGGGAAGTCCAGGTTCTGGAAATCCTCGCCGATGATGACGATGTTCCAGGGCGAGTAGGTGATTTCGCGTGACCATTCGGGCCAGGGCAGCTGGGTCTGGATAGAGCGGACGTTTTCGAGGAAGCGGAAGGTATCGCCCCCCGAGAAGCCGAACCAGTCGTTGAGGAAGAAGGCGAGCTTGCCCGAGTCCCAGAGGATGAGGAACCAGGTGCCGACGATGCCAACGAGGCCGCCGATGATGGAGAGCTTGATGGAGTTTTCGGTGCCGAACCAGATTCCCTGGCCGTCATTATCCCGGTCGAAGTAGGGGAAAGCTCCCATGATCACGAGCCAGATGCTGGGGACGATGACGCCGGCAAGGGCGGCGTTCATGTGCAGCAGAAGTTCCTGGAGATTGAGCAGGTACCAGGGCGCCTTCGACGGGTTGGGCGTGACATCGGCGTTTGCCTGGTCGAGCAGCGGCGCGTTCATCAGGAAGGAAAGCAGGAAGAGCGCGAGGGTGAAGACCATGGCCGCGATGAATTCGATGAAGACGAGGTCGGGCCAGACGAGGACCTCTTCGTCGCGCGCGCGGGGCTGGGGCTTTGCGGCCGGCCGGGCTACTGCAGCAGTCGCCATATTGCGATTCCTATCCTGCTCTGTACTTCGGGGTTACCGGTTAACTATGGCCTAGAGGGGCCGGGCGAGGCCGCCATCCCGGCGAATGCGCCAGAAGTGGACAGCCATGAAGATCGCGGCCAGCAGGGGCAGGCCGATGACGTGAAGGGTGTAGAAGCGGATGAGGGCGTTGGGGCCCACTTCAAACCCGCCGAGGAGCCAGAAGCGGGACTTGGGGCCAAGCACCGGGGCGGCGCCGGCGATGTTGGTGCCGACGGTGATGGCCCAGAAGGCCAGCTGGTCCCATGGGAGCAGATAGCCGGTGAAGCTGAGGAGGAATGTAAGGACGAGGAGGATGACCCCGATTACCCAGTTGAACTCACGCGGAGGCTTGTAGGCGCCCGTATAGAAGACACGCATCATGTGCATGAAAACGAGGATGACCATGGCGTGGGCCATCCAGCGGTGCATGTTCCTCATGAGCTGGCCGAACTGGACGGTGGTCTCGATGTTCTGCATATCGAGGTAGGCGCGTTCAACGCTCGGCACGTAGTAGAACATCAGGAGGATGCCCGTGACGGTGAGGCCAAGGAACATGAAGAACGAGAGCCCGCCGAGGCAGTAGGTGTGGGTCACCTTGACGTGGGTGCGGTGGAGCCTCGTTGGGTGCAGGTGAAGGAACACGTTCGTCGCGACAATCAGCATCTGGTTGCGCGGGGTGTTCGGGTAGCCAGTGCGGAAGATGGACTTCCACACGTAGTTGTGGAACATCTTGTCGTAGAGCTTGTCCGACAGGCTCGGCTTTGCAGGCGTCTCGACAGCCAATCCCTTCCTCCTCGGCCCTATTTCTGCCACCAGCGGCCCAGGGCCACCATAATGCCCAGCGAGGCGACCATCGTGATGAACACGAAGACCAGCTCGAGCGTTTCTGCGAAGTCATGCGGCAGGTTAGAGAATTCCAATCCGGCCGACCTCCTCTTTCGGTCGCCGGGCACACTCACCCGCGGGGCGGCGCCTGCGACTTTGTGAATGGCGTAGCAAAGGTGTTATACATCGGCCCCTTGGAGGGGTCAAACGGACTTCACCGGGGTAAAGGCGCCCCTGCCCCCGGAGCACGACTGGCGCGCGATGGTCAGTCCCGCCGGAAGCGCATGCGGAGCAGGCCCCGGACGTCTTCAATCGCAGTCCTGACAATCTTTACCTTCGTATCGGGATCTTCGTCCCAGCGTACGGGGAGCTCGCAAATCTTGAAGCCCCGGCGGTGGGCCAGGATCAGCAGCTCGGTATCGAAGAACCACATGCGGTTCTCGATGAGGGGAACCACCTCTTCGACCACGCGGCGATCGAGGGCCTTGAACCCGCACTGCGCATCGGTTATCCGCAGCCTGGGGAAGGTGGCTCGAATCAGGAAGACGTAGCCGCGAGAGGTGACCTCCCGCTTGAGCGACCGCCGCGTCTGCGAGCCCCGGGCCAGCCGCGAGCCGATGGCGACGTCGCAGCCTTCTTCCGCCACCATCCCTATGAGCCGCGGTAGGTGCTCGATGTCGGTGCTCAGGTCCACGTCCATGTAGGAGACGATGTCGGCGTCGCTCGCCATCCAGGCCTGCTTCAAGGCGAGGCCCCGCCCCTTGATGGTGAGCAGCTCGGCGCGGACCCGCCCCGGGAACTCCTGCTCAAGCTCCTGCGCCAGGGCTCCCGTGCCGTCGTTCGAGCCGTTATCGGCGATGACCACGCGCCAGTCGTGCTGAGGGTGTCCTTCGAGGAAGGTGAGGGTCCGCTCGACGCTTGCACGCAGCACGGCGACCTCGTTGTAGCAGGGGATGACGACATCCACCCGTTTGCGCGCCGCTTCGGCCGTCATATCCACTGCATTGTGGTTTGCCGCGCCTGAACGCGCTATCGCGAACAGGAAGCCGCCGGCCGCGCGTCGCCCTCCGCAGAGCGGGGGGAAGGCGTTAACGCGGGGGCAGGTTGTTAGCTCTTCGCGATAAGAGCGGCGAGGCGGCGCTTCTGCCTGTCGGCCTTGCCGACGTGGATGGCGCCCTTGCGGGCCGCACGGTCGAGCGCCGAATAGGCTGCGCTGAGGGCGGTTGCCGTGGCCTCGGGGTCACCCGAGGTGGCTGCTTCGCGCGCGGCGCGGACCCTGGTGCGCGTGAAGGACTTCGTGGCACGGTTCCGGTCGCGCCGCTTGAGGGACTGGTGCCACCGCTTGATTGCGGACTTGTTGTTCGCCATGGGGCTGTGTTTTCCCGCAGTGATTCAGAGTTGCGAAGAGTGAGCATATCGCGAACGGCGCACGCGCGCAAAGGCGGCGCGCGGCCGGGGGCAAGCCCGGGCGCCTATAATCGGCCCACATCAACCCCTGGAGACAACCTTGGACCGCGAATTCGAGAACCTGCTCGTCGACCGCGTGGGAACTGACGGCCGCGTTGCCCGCATCACGCTCAACCGGCCCGAGAAGATGAATTCCCTTTCGCAAGAGCTCCTCTATGACCTGTGGGAGTGCCTGCATGACCTCGAGGCCGACCCGGCGGCGCGCGTGATTGTGGTTCGCGGCGCGGGCCGGACTTTCAGCGCCGGCTACGACCTGACCCCCGCTCGCGGAGGGGCAGACGCGATCGTGCGCCGCTACCAGGCGGTGGACGAGAACAGGCGCCGGCTGATGATGGGCATCCGCACGGGGATGCAGCAGATCAGCGATATCCACATGTACTTCTGGAACATGGCCAAGGTGACGATCGCCCAGGTTCACGGATATGCGCTCGCGGGCGGCTGCGAGCTGGCGATGATGGCCGACCTGGTGACGGCCGCGGAGGATGCCCAGCTGGGCCATCCGGGGGTGCGCGCGCTGGGAACGAGCCGCACGGGCGTGATCTGGCCGCTGGTCATTGGGATGCGAAAGGCGAAGGAGCTCTATTACACCGGCGATAGCATCAGCGGTGTCGAGGCGGAGCGAATCGGGATGGTGAACTACGCATTCCCGAAAGCGGAGCTGGAAGAGCGGACCATTGCCCTCGCCGACCACGTGGCGAACATGCCCGCCGACCACCTCGCCATCCTGAAGGTCAACATGAACCGCTTCTACGAGAACATGGGCATCTACTCATCGGTGAGGAGCTCGACCGACCTCGATGCCGCAGCCCAGTTCACGACGTTCTCCTACGGCTGGCAGGACAAGATGCGGGAATCGATGGAGAGCGGGGTCGGCTTGAAAGGTGCTCTCGACTGGCGGGACGGGCCGTACCGGGGCTTTCGCGCGAAGGGATAGGGTTGCTCTTCGGGGTGCAATGGGCCCGGGAGAGCTCTAGACTGCGCCCATACGAAATCTCAGGAGTGCGCAATGACGCAGGCAGCTGAGTCCGAAATCACCACCCGCAACGGGGTGCTTGTGGAGGCCGAGCCCTTCGGGTCCGTAGGCGGGGTTCGTGAACGACTGTGTGGCGACGGCGCCCACACCGGCCTTGACCCATGGAACGACGGCTCCGGCACAGGGCTGATGGGTGGCAACACCCACCCCCAGCTCACCACTTTGCGGGTCATGGGCGACGATCGAGAACGTCACGGCCGGCCTCCGGTGGTGACCGCATTGGCCACCACCGGGGCAATGTAGCCGATCCGGGCCGGGCCCGGGCGTGCCTCAGGCGGTGCGGAGGCTGAGGGCCTGCGCGAGGTCGAGCCGGATGCCGGGGCCCATGGTGGTCGTGAGGGTGACGGAGCGGATGTACTGGCCCTTGGCGTCTTTGGGCTTGGCGGCGTTCACGGCCTCGATGAGCGTGGCCATGTTTTCGCGGATCTTCGCTTCGTCGAAGCTCACCTTGCCCAGGGGCACATGGATGTTCGCCAGGCGGTCGAGGCGGAACTCGACACGTCCCTGCTTGGCATCGGTGACGGCCCTGGCGATGTCTTCACCGCCGACGACAGTCCCGGAGCGGGGGTTGGGCATGAGGCCACGCGGGCCGAGCACGCGGCCGAGGCGGCCGACCTTGCCCATCATCTCGCGGGTGGCGATGGCCACGTCGAAGTCGGTCCAGCCGCCTTCGATGCGCTTGATGAGGTCGTCGCTGCCGACGTGGTCTGCACCGGCATCCTGGGCGGCCTTTGCGGGTTCGCCTTCAGTGAAGACGAGCACGCGCATCACCTTGCCAAGGCCGTGAGGGAGCACTGTGCTGCCCCGGATCTGTTGTTCGGCGTGGCGCGGGTCGAGCCCGGTCTTGATGTGGAGCTCGACGGTCTCATCGAACTTTGCGGGGTGGACTTCGCGAGCCAGCGCGATCGCCTCATCGACGGCGTAGAGCCTGGACTTATCGACCTTCGCGGCAGCTTCGAGGTAGCGCTTTCCGTGTTTCGGCATGGCTACACCACCTCGATGCCCATGCTGCGGGCAGTGCCTTCGATGATTTTGATGGCCTCATCAACGTCGTTGGCGTTGAGGTCGGCCATTTTGGTCTCGGCGATCTTGCGGAGGTCGGAGACCCTGACCTTGCCCACCTTGTTAAGGCGGGGGTTGCCGCTCCCCTTGTCAATGCCGGCAGCCTTGCGGAGGAGGTCCGCGGCGGGCGGGGTCTTGAGAACGAAGGTGAAGGAGCGGTCTTCGAAGATCGTGAGCTGGGCCGGGATGATCTGGCCCACCTGGTTCTGCGTGCGAGCGTTGTACTCTTTGCAGAACTCCATGATGTTCACGCCGTGCTGGCCGAGTGCGGGGCCAATGGGCGGGGCCGGGTTCGCTTTCCCGGCCGGGATCTGCAGTGTCACCACTGCCCGGACTTTCTTTGCCATTTCGGGTTCCTTTGTGTGCTAGCGGCAGGCTCGGAGTCCCGCCTCCACGAACGCCGCCCGGCGGCGGCGCGAAATATCATTATCGCCCGGCAGGGGAAAGCCGGCAAACGCAGATCGTGGGAGATTCAGCCGTTCGTTCTTCCATTCAGAGAGGTCCGAGCTGTTAAGCTTCGGCAATGACTCTTCTCCGCTTTCCCGAAGGCTTTCAGTGGGGCGCCGCTACCGCCTCTTACCAGATCGAGGGCGCGTACAACGAGGACGACCGCGGCCTCTCGATCTGGGATACGTTCACTCACCAGCCGGACCGGATCCAGGATGGTTCCACGGGCGACGTGGCCTGTGACCATTACCACCGCTACCGGGAAGACGTGGACCTCATGGCGAGCCTGGGGCTGCAAACGTACCGCTTTTCCGTATCGTGGTCCCGGGTGATGCCGTTCGGCCGGGGCGCGATCAGCGAGAAGGGGCTCGCCTTCTACGACCGGCTCATCGATGCCCTGCTCGAAAAGGGGATCCAGCCGGCGGTCACGCTCTACCACTGGGATCTGCCGCAGTCGCTACAGGACCTGGGCGGCTGGGCGAACCGGGCGATTGCGGACTGGTTCGCGGAGTACGCCAGCCTCCTCTTCGAACGGTACGGCGACCGCGTGACGCGGTGGATCACGCTCAACGAGCCGATTGTCTTCACCGACATGGGCCACCGCATCGGGGTTATGGCCCCCGGCATCCGGGACCTGGGGATCTACGGCCGGTCGATTCACCACGCGCTGCTGGCCCACGGCCGGGCGGTCCGGGCGTTCCGGGCAAGTGGCAAGCAGGGCGAGATAGGGATCACGAACGCGAACACCAGCTTTGAGCCCGCCGACGATACGCCCGAGACGGCGCAGGCGGTGGAACTGGCGCGCGACTTCCAGTCGCGTCTCTTTCACGGGCCGGTATATGGAAAGGGGTACCCCCACAGCGTGCTCAGCCACCACGAGTCGCGGGGCACGCCGCTGCCCATCGAGCCGGGCGACATGGAGGTCATCGCCACGCCTACCGACTTCCTGGGGGTGAATCTGTATTCGCGGGGGCTGATCCAGGCCTCGCCGGGGCGCGGGGTGGGGTACGCCTACGCCGCTCCGCGGTTGCCCCTCCTGCCGATGGGCTACGAGGCCGCACCCCACGCCCTGGGGGATTTCGTCCGCTGGGTCTCGAACGAATACGGGCGCCCGCGCATCTACATCACCGAGAACGGGGTGTGCGACAACACGGAGCCCGGCCCTGATGGCGCGATCAACGACGCGCAGCGGGTGGAGCTGCTGACCGGCTTCCTTGCCGGTCTGCATGGCGCCATCCAGGACGGCGCCGACGTGCGCGCGTTCTACCAGTGGTCGCTTTACGACAACTTCGAGTGGGCGTTCGGCTATACGAAGCGATTCGGCATGGTCTGGACGGACTTCGTGTCGCAGCGCCGCACCCCCAAGCGCAGCGCTGCCTGGTACAGCGAGGTGATCCGAAGGAATGGGGTAGAGGTGTAGCCGGGTCCCGCGCCTGCACCGGCAGCGCCCAACACGGCGGGCAGACGGGATGCTGTGCGAGATTTCACAAACTCTGATTTTGTGGTAGTCTTCGCCGGGTTACCCCGAACGTTACCCCGGTACCCACACACATCCCCGGCCCCCACGCAGGGGCTGGTGCGCCGCAGGAGGCCCAGCGAAAGCGTGAACATCATCGTTTGCGTCAAGCAGATCCCCGACCCCGAAACGCCGGCCGCGTCCTTCAAGGTGGACGAGGCGGCGAAAAAGGTCATCCCCGCCCAGGGCATCGCGCCCGTAGTGAACCCGTTCGACCCACAGGCAACCGAAGCCGCCCTGCGCCTGCGCGACGCCGCCGGCGAAGGGAAGATCACGGTCATCAGCCTTGGTCCCGACAGCGCCCGCGACGCCATCAAGCACGCGCTGGCGATGGGCGCCGATGAAGGCGTGCTGCTCAACGACGCGGCTTTCGAAGGGATCGACAACTTTCAGACGGCGGTCGCGCTGACAAAGGCGATCCAGAAGATCGGCGAGTACGACCTGGTGCTCATGGGCCGCTCCGCTGCCGACTGGGACATGGGCGTGGTACCGGCCGGCGTGGGGCAGCTGCTTGGCATCCCCGTGGTCACGGTGGCAAAGGGGATCGAGAAGAATGGCGCGGCTCTGAAAGTGGAGCGCGTGCTGGATGACGGCTTCCAGACCGTCGAGACACCGCTGCCGGCGGTGGTTTCGGTTTCGAACGAATTCGGCGAGCCGAGGTATCCGCAGCTCAGGCAGATCATGCTGGCCGCGAAGAAGACCGTGCAGGTCTGGAGCGCCGCCGACATCGGAATGGCCTCGGATGAGCTCGGCGCCGGCGGCCGCTGGCTGCCCCTCGATGCGCTCTACGTGCCGAAGGTGGAGAGCAACGTGGAGATCATCGAGGGCGATTCCCCTGAAGAGAAGGCCCGCAACCTCGCTCAGAAGCTGCGCGCCGCCAAGCTGATCTAAGGAGTCGAAGCCGAGATGCCCGGAATCCTAGTCGTTGCAGAAACCAGCGAAGGGGCTGTCGCCCCGATTTCCTTCGAACTCCTTGGGGCTGCCCGGCAGCTTTCGGCGCAGGGCGGAGGAAGCGTGAGCGCGGTTGTGGCCGGTGGCGAGGCAGAGGCGAAGGCCCTCATTGCCCACGGCGCGGACAGCGTGTACACGGCCGATGCCGCCCTTGCGGGCCAGTCGGCCGATGCGAGCCTGGCGGCGGTAGAGGCAGCGCTCCAGGGGTCGGGCGCCGATATCGTGCTCATTGGCACTACGAGCTTCGGCCGCGACCTGGGCCCGGCGCTGGCCTTCCGCCAGAAGACCGGCATTGCCATGGATTGCACCGAGCTGAAGTTCGATGGCGGGCGCCTGCGGGCAACGCGCGGCTGCTATGGCGGCAACGCCCGCGCAGAGCACACGTGGAAGGCGCCGCTCCAGATTGCGACCGTGAAGCCGAAGTCGTTTGATGCTCCCGAGGCTGATGCGGGCCGCAGCGGTTCGGTCTCGGCCACTGGTGCGGCGGGCGAATCGAAGGTGAAGGTGCTTGGCGTGTCGAAGGCCGAATCCGCCGGCATCCGGCTGGAAGATGCCCAGGTGGTTGTCAGCGGCGGCCGGGGCCTCGGCGACGAGAACGGCTTCCGGGCGCTGGAGGAGCTGGCATCGGTGCTCCCGCAGGCAGCTGTAGGCGCCAGCCGCGCCGCCTGCGACCTCGGCTGGTACCCGCCGGCAGCCCAGGTGGGACTGACCGGAAAGGTGGTCTCGCCCAACCTGTACATCGCGGTGGCCATCAGCGGGGCGAGCCAGCACATGGCCGGGATGGCCGGCTCGAAGAACATTGTCGCCATCAACAAGGACCCCGATGCCAACATGGTGAAGGCGGCCAAGTTCGCAATCGTCGACGACTATAAGAAGGTCGTCCCGGCGCTTATCGAGGAGATCAAGAAGCTCGGTTAGCACCGGGGCCGAGACGGATTCACTCAACGGGGGTGGCCAGGTGGCTGCCCCCGTTTTCGTGTGCCGGAGGCGGCGACGAGAGTCAGGGCCTGGTGGCGAGAGAGGTCCGGAGAAGAGGCCGGGGGCTCAGCCTTCGGCGGCGAGGCGGCGACGTTCGCGCCAGGCTCCCTGGATGAAGCCGAGACCGTAGCTGGCGTGCATGGTGGCCATGGCAGCGAAGGTGAGGAAGGGATTGGCACCTGTCTTTCGCGCAGCGCGGCTCGAAGCGGTCATGCCGCCTGCGACGTAGAGCACGGCCAGCACCTTCAGCAGGCGCCGTGGCCACTTTGAGCCAAGGCCCAGGACCAGCAGGGCCGGCCCTCCCGCGACCATGGCCGCGGGGGCGAAATGGCGCGGCTGGAGCGGCCTTCCGCGGCTGAGAAGGACGCCCTTGGCGGCGCCGTACTCGTGGTACTGCTTGGCCAGCGCCCTGAGGGTGCGCCGCGGGTAGTAGGTGCTGCGGATGCCGGGGACCAGCACAATGCGCCCGCCTGCCTCGATGAGCCGGGCGTTGTAGCTGTCCTCATCGGCGCCGTCGACTGTCTCATCGAAGCGGCCTACCACCTCCCAGACGCGGCGGTGGTAGCAGCCAAACGGGACGGTATCGACTTCGCCCTCGTCGGCCGCATAGCGAAACCTGGCGTTGCCGACACCGAAGGGGGACGACATGGCAGCGGCGATTGCCCGCCCCACGGTTCCTTCGCCGATGGTCTGGATGGGGCCGCCCACGCAGGCGGCGCCGGTGCGGAGAAGCGCCTGCACGGATTCGCGCACGAAATCGGGCGGGACGAGGCTGTGCGCGCCGATGATGATCCAGCAGTCACCACGGGATGCGTCCATGCCTGCGTTCAAGCCGCCAACCGTGATGCGCTTCGGGTTATCGACGAGATCCAGGCGGGCAAAGCTGCCGGGGTACGAAGCTACGAGCTCGCGGGTGCGGTCGGTGCTGCCGCCATCGGCAACCAGCACCTCAATGCCATCGGCCCCGTAGTCCTGGGAAGCGAGGGAATCGAGAAGGCCGGTGATATAGCGCTCTTCGTTCAGGCAGGGGATGACGATGGACACGAGCGGCCGTGCCGGGAGCGCCAGGGGGATGTCGTCGAGTCTGCCGCCGGCGGGAGAGATCACGCCACTCACCGTAGATTCGGGCAGGTGTGCAGTCAACGGCGAGGCATGAGCTGCCGGGCGGCCGATTCGACGGCGGCGGCGGCCCGGCCGGCGTCATGGTACCGGCGCACCCATTCGCGGCCGGCGTGGCCAAGCGATTGCCGCAGGCCGGCATCATCGGCCAGGCGCATGACCAGGGCGGCGATCTCGTCTCCGGTGCTGGCGCCGGCAAACGGCGGCGGCTCCTCGTAGGCCTCGGGATAGGTGAAGGAGCAGACCACGGGGCGAGCGCAGGCCAGGGCTTCGAATTCGGCCATTCCCGCGACCCCAAGGAGAACCTGGCCTATCACGACTCCGTGACGCGCGATGAGTGCGGGCAGATCGGCACGCCGCTGATGAGGAAGGATGGTCACGTTGGGCAGCCGGGCGAATTCGGGTGTAAATTCGCCCCCGCCGATGGCGGTGATTTTCAGGCCGGGCCGCGCGGTGGCCAGCCGTTCGCAGGCATCGAGGATGCGGGGTGCGCCCTTGATTGCGGTGAGGGCGCAGGAGATCAGTACCCCGTCGCTTTCGCTGGCTGCCGAGAGCGGGGTGAAGACGCTGGCATCGACCGGGTTTGGAAGAAACTCAGCATCGGGGCGCCGGGGGGTGACGAGTGCGGCCAGGTCGGGGGTCGCGTAGAAGACATGCCCGGCGCCCTGCAGCGCCTTGCGCACGAGCGGACCGGTGAACGGAGTTGCGTCACGTACGTCGGTGCCGTGGCAGTGGAGGATGAAGGGGAACCTGCCCAGCACACCGAGCATGCCAAGGTAGGCGTAATGGATGTGGACGGCGTCGAAGCGCCCGGCGCGTACCTTGCGGATGGTGTGGGCCCATTCAAGCGCGCGAAAGGGCGCGATCACGGGCTTCACAACCGCGGGCAGCTTTCCACCGAAGAGCGGGGGTTGAATCAGCTCGACTTCGTGTCCGCGGGCACGAAGCGCTTTCGCCAGGTCGGAAGCGACAGAGGCGATGTCGTTGATTTCGCAGATGCGCATGTGAGTGCCCGGCGCAGGGGGCCTCAGCTTGCCTCGCCCCTGCGGACCTGGGAGAGCCATTCGAGCGTGTAGATCGCAATCAGGCCGAATACGATCGTAACGGCGAGAACAATGGCGACACGGCCAACCATAGTGCCCGTGGCGCCACCGGAGAAGGAGTAGCTCGTATCGGCGGTGCTTTCAGCACTCGTGACGGAGCCGCGCGCGTTGGCGAGGCGGCCGAAACCATCGACTTTGAGCTGGTCGAGGGCGCGAACGTAGTCCAGGGCGCGCAGGAACTCGGGATCGAGGGAAGCGTCGGAGTAGCCGGCCTGGAGCTGGCGGAGAGAGGCGATCGCGGCGTCGAGCGTGTCGGCGCGAGCCTTCAGCGCTGCGACGGCCTGGGCGGACGAGACTGGCAGGCCGAGGATGTTCGTGGCCAGCGCGGCGGCCACTTCGGGCGAAGCGCCCTGTGCCGCGGAAAGAGCAGCCTGCGCTTCCGCGCGGCCGGCAATCAGCTCTGCCTCCTGCTGTGAGAGGTCTTCCATCAGCGTGCCTGCGCGGTCCCGAAGGATCAGCTGATCGAGCGGCGCGGCCACGTTCAAGGAGCGTGCCATGTCCTTCAGGTTCTGCAGGGCAGCCTGGTATTCGCTTTCGAGGGCGAGCGCTACGGCCTCGCGCTTTTCGAGGAAGCGACGCCGAAAGAGCCCATCGGGAGACGTGTACTCGGTGATGAAGGTATCGACCCACGCCTGCCGATAGCGCTCTGCGGTGGCCTTCTCATCATCCTTGATGGACACGGTGAGGACGCCACGGGCGACGCCATCGGCAACGCCCTGGGGGGTGAGGCTGATGTTGAATCGTGCGTAATCGAAGTTTTCGTCGCCGATGCGGGCGCGTACCTTCTGCTTGAACTCCTGATCGGCGGTCATAGCCTGTGCTTCGAAAACGCGAAGGCCCCTGTCACCGCCTGTGAAGACCTCATGCACAACTGTCTCAAGCTGAATCGAGGCGACGGCATTGGTCTTGCCCGCGACGCCGGCAAGGAAGAAGGCAAGGACGAGCCCGAGGAGGAAGAAAGGGATGAAGACCCACGCCCGGCGGCGGAGCAGGTTGAGGTCGCGTTCCAGCCCGGTGGCGCCTGCCGACATCGGCCCGTATCGTAGGAGGCGGCCGGTACCCGGTCAATTGTGACGAGCATCACGAGGGCGAGGCGAGCCGTAATGCTGGAGTTCGCGGTCCTCGTTGCTGCCCAGGGCGGACTACTGGTAGCTGTCGTGCTGCTGCGCGAGCCAAAGCTGCTGATTCCCTGTGTAGCGATCGGTTTGACGGTCGAGTACTTCGAGACGCTGGGGCTCAATACCTTCGGGAGCTCGGGCGTTTCGGGCGCGGTTCGCTCGTTGCTGAACCCGGGCCAGGCGGCCATGGCGGCGACAATCGTGGTGGCGGTGATCCGCCTGCGGCACGAGCCCCGGCGTCTGTTCCCAAACTCGGCGCTCCTGGTTCCGCTGGGGGCGCTGTTTGCCGTCCAGGCGCTGGGGGTGGCCTGGTCCGACACGCCGGCGCAACCCCCGAACAGCATCCTCATTCTGCCGCTCTACGCCGGGTTCGTGCTGGTGGCGCCATCACTGATCGAAGACAGGCGCGATGTGGAGCGGATCATCGGCGCGTTCCTCCTGGCGGCCATGGTGCTGGCCGTGATGGCCGTGGCGCAGAGGGGGCCGGGCCTCTTCACCTGGCGCAGCAACCTGGTCGACCCCACGGGCGGGTACCGGGCAAACGGAACCTTTGCAGACCCGAACAACCTGGCGCGATTCCTGGCCGTCAGCATGGCGCTGGCCGCGGGGGCAGTGCTCGCACTCGGACCGCGAAGGCTGACCGTTTACCTGGCCGCGCCCGTGCTGGTCGTGGCCTCGGGCGGGATCATCGCCACCGGTTCACGTTCCGGGTGGATGATGCTTCTCCTTTCCGGGTTCCTGGTGGTGGCGTTTGCGCCCATTGCGCGGTACTCGAAGGTGCGCATCACACTCCTCACGTTCGGCGCGCTGGCGGCGCTGCTGGGGTTTGTCCTGGCCCAGGGAGGCGCCGACGCCGACCGGGTGCGCACGCTGAGCCTGGGGGTGCGTGCTATTGGGGTGCGCCAGTTCTTGATCGAGGCGGGCTGGGAGATGTTCAAGGACAACCCGCTCGCGGGAGTCGGTTCGGGCAACTACCAGCACGCGCTCATAACCTCGTACCTGCACCTGATTCCGGTATGGGCCCGGACCACGCTGTCGCACACCTCACTCGTTTCGTTCATGGCCGAGCTCGGCCTCATCGGCCTGAGCCTGTTCGCCTTCGTCCTGATGCGCGTGGCGATCACCCTGGGCGTGGTCTATTACCGGACGCCCACGCGATTTAATCGCGTTATGACCGGCTGGCTGGCGGCTGCACTGGTTGGGATTGTCTTTCAGAGCCAGTCGGAGGGAAGGCTGCTCGATGAGCCGTACCTCTGGCTGCTTCTCGCACTCCTGATAGCGTTCGAGACGGCGCCCGCGCTCGCGGGGAAGGCTGCCGCAGGGCCGGCCCGCGCCTCTCCCGCAGCCGGGCTAGCGGCCGTGCCGGTGTCCGGGCGTGCGGGTCTCCCCCGCCAGTCCCGGGCACTGAACTGACTGGCAAAGAGAACGACCCTACAATCGCCACATGTACACGGTCTTCGCCGGCGGCGTGGGGGCTTCGCGGTTTCTGCAGGGCCTGGTCCAGGTAGCCGACCCGGCGGCGGTCACGGTCATTTCGAACACCGGCGACGACGTCGAGATGTTCGGACTACATGTGTCGCCGGATGTCGACATCGTGATCTACGCCCTTGCCGGCGTGGTGAACCCGGAAACGGGCTGGGGGCTGACGGGCGACACGTTTGCGGTGGCCGAGGCGCTGAACCGCTACGGGTACGAGAGATGGTTCAATCTCGGCGATCGCGACCTTGCCACCGCCATCCACCGTACGCGGCTGCTGCGGGAGGGCGTACCCCTGCACGAGGTCACTGGCGGGATCGCGCGCGCCTGGGGGCTCGCGAGCAGCATCCTGCCCATGTGCAATGAGCGAGTAGAGACCAGGATCTCAGGGCCCGGCGGCGAGCTGGCTTTCCAGGATTACATGGTGAGATTGCGGACCGAGGTGGATGTCGAGGAGATCCGGTTCGCAGGTGCGCGGGAGGCGCGTCCCTCGCCGGGAGTGGTCGAGACCATCGGCGAGTCGGCGGCCGTGATCATCGCCCCGAGCAACCCGTTTGTGAGCATCGGGCCCATCCTGGCGGTCCCCGGCATTCGCGACGCGCTGGCACGCACCTCCGCAACGCGGGTGGCAATCAGCCCGGTGATCGCGGGGCAGGTTGTGAAGGGCCCGGCCGCGAAGATGATGCAGTCACTCGGGCACGAGGTTTCGGCCGCGGGGGTGGCAAGCATCTACCGGGGCCTCATCGACGTGATGGTAATCGACGAACAGGACCGCGAGCTCGCGCCGCGAATCGAGGCCCTGGGGATGCGATGCCACGTCACAGACACCATGATGACGAGCCCGGAGCGCAAGGCAGCGCTCGCGGCCAGCGTGCTGCAAGCAATAGGCGGGGGCTGAGCGGTTGCGAGTCCTGGTGCCGGTGAATGAGCTGGAGCGCGCCAAGGGACGGCTTGCCGACGTCCTGGAACCGGCCGCGCGCGCTGCCCTTGCTCTGGCGACCGTGGGCACGGTGGTCGAAGCGATCCGCGGGGCCGGTCACGAACCGGTGCTCCTGACTCGCGATGCGCGCGTGCGGTCCGCCTTCGCGGGACTGGCGGCGGTCCTGGATGAGGACCCCGCGGCGCAAGGCCTGAACGGGCAGATCGAATCGGCGGTCGCACGGCTGGCTGGGGCGGGAGACCTGGAGGAGCTGCTCATACTCCACGCCGACCTCCCGCTGGCGAACGCACAGGCGATACGCGACCTGGTCGAAGAGGCGCCGCTCGCGCCTTCGGTCACCCTTGTCCGAAGCGCCGACGGCGGCACCAATGCCATGCTGCTCCGGCCGCCCGGCCGCTTTGCACTTGCCTACGGCGCGGATAGCTTCGAACACCATTGCGGAGCGGCGGTGGCCGCGTGCATGGCCGTGGCTGTGGCCGAATCACCGGCGCTCGCGCTCGACGTGGACACCCCGGCTGATATCGAGCGTCTCATTGCCCTGCCCGAAGGGAGAGTTTCGGCCGCGGGACAGGCGCTGGCCCGGGCGGGGGTGCACCTGCCCGCGGGACCACAGTGACCGCGCACCGGGCGATCCTCGGGATTCTCGCTGCAACGGTGCTGCTGGCGGCCTGTGGCAAGGAGCAGCCCGAAGTCGCGCCCCGGCCGACCGCCACCCCCACGCTCGCAGGAAACACCACGCCCGGCGAACGGACGCTCCGCGACATGGCAGGCCGTTCCGTTTCCCTCCCGGCGCAGGTGGAACGCGTGGTGGCTTTGAGCCCATCGGCCGTCGACTTCGTGGTTGCGCTTGGCGTGCAGCCGATCGGGCGCCCTTCGGACAGCGCCAACGCTGGCGCAGCAACGGCGCAGGTGGTGGGCTCGACAATCGCGCCCGACTTCAACGCCATTGCCGCGCTGCGGCCAGACATCGTTGTTGCCGACGCCGCCTACCACGGAGCGCGAACCCGAGACTTCGACCGCTTCCCCTTCCCCGTTTTCGTCATCGCCGTGAACAGCTACGACGGCGTGCTGACGGCTTTCGCGGCCCTGGGAGAGGCCCTGGCCCGGCAGCCAGCAGCAAAGGCCGCGGCGGACGAGCTGGAGCAGCGGGCGGAGGCAGCCATGGAGCGGGCAAAAGGGGCTGGCACAGCGCGGGTACTGCTGCTCACCGGTTCCGGGAGGGAGGTCTATGCGGCCAGCGATGCAACCTACGCCGGGAGCCTGCTGAAGAAGCTGGGGGCAACGAACGTGCTGGGCGCCGCTCCGGAGGGTGCGCCGCTGCCCGGCTTCGGGCTCGTTGAGCTGGCCCAGGCAGCCTCGCTCAATCCGGATGTCGTGCTGGCCATTTCATCGGGCGAAGGAGGGCTCGCCGCCCAGGTGTCGGCCAGCCCGGCCTGGGCCGGGACGCCTGCCGTGGCCGGTGGGCGCGTCCACGAGGCGGACGCGTCGCTCTTCTTGCGAAGCCCGGGACCACGCGCCGCAGAGGCGCTGGAGGTGCTCGTGCGCCTGCTCTTCCCGGGCCGCTGAACTACCGGCCCAGTTCGAGGCCGGCATCGGCGCAGGTGACCGGCGCCAGGACGGGGTTGCACCGAGCCGCGAGTCCGTTCCCGAGCGTGACCGCATACCCGCCGGCCCAGCGTGCATCGGCTACCGGGTAGTCCGTGGAAACGACCTGGGCCCCGCTTGCGAGCGCGGAGTCGCGCATGGCCGTGTCGCCTGTGCGAGCCTGGACGGTGTTGGCGTCGGCACGGGTGCGCACGATATAGCCCGCGGCGACCAGGTCGCGAATCGCGGCGGCCTGTTGGGAGGCGTCATCGCGCTTGATGAAGGCGGCGTCGGGCTCTCCGGGCGAAGAGAAGGTGAACATGGCGCGGCCTTCAAGGGAGGGACGGCCGGAGCGGTAAGCATCGCGGATATCGCCGCCGTTGATGAGGACGAGCACCACGCGGCCGCGCACCGCAGCAATCTCGGGCCAGCCATCGTAGAGCACGGCCTCTTCCAGCGTGGACCGGCGGCCCCGCACGTCGTCGGGCGTGATGAGATGGCCCGGTTCGAAGACCGACCGCACCTCGCCATCGAGCGCGTCGAGCTCAGGCACACCGATAGCCAGGGGCGTGACGAGTCCCAGCCCGAACAGGTCGGGAATGGGGTCGTCCTTTGCCTCGACCAGCACCACGAGGGGAACGTGGCCGGGGTGCGCGCGCGACCAGGCCGCAATCTCGCTGAGGCAGGCGACGAAGGTCAGGCAGGTGGTTTCGAAATCGACATCCGGGAGGTGAAGTACCTTGAAGCCCGGCGCGAGCAGAGCAGGACGAGGCGTACCGGGAGGCTCCGCCGCCCTGAGCGCAGCGGGTTGGGCGTACAGCCCCCCGGCAGAGTCGGCGTAGACGTCGAGCTCAAGGCTGCGGATTGCCTGCTCCTCCAGCTGGCGGGCGAGTGGGAGGTGCGTGTACTGGAGCGACGCGGCCAGCTGGGGGAGGTAGCGGCCAACCATGGCGAGAACGGCCGCCGCGGGCTCGACGTGGTAGCTGTTATGGGTTCCGACCACCTGGATATGGTTCAGGCGCACAGGCCCCGGAGGCGGAGGAACCGGCGTGGGTGACCCGGCCGGGGTTGCAGAGCCGGCCACGGGGGCAGTGGCGGAGGCGCCCGGGACGGCGGGCTGCCCGGATTCCTCGCAGGCGCTGGCCCCGGCGAGGAATAGCACCGCGGCGAAAAACCGGGTGATGTAGGAAAGCGGCGGCCTGCTCATTGCCGCCGGCCCGGACCACAGCGAACGGAGAGGGCGAAGGGGACTGGATGTGCGCGGGCGCGCCCGAACCGGAAGGCGGCTGCGCGCCTCACGCGGGGGCCAGGAGTCCGAGTTGGGGAGAGTCCTCCGGCAGCCATGGGCCGATCATACCTGCCGTCCCAACGGGGAGAGGCATGACCCTGCGGCGAATCTTCAATCTGCCCTATACTCCACGTTGGACCTGCCGGACCAGCCCCCGGGCCCGGATGCGTCTCCTCAGTTTCGCCCAAGGAGACCCGGCCATGACAAGCGAAACCACCGCTTACCGAATCGAATTGACCTCGCGGCTTCGCCAGGCGACCGATGACCTCGCGTGGGCCGTGCGCGGGCTCTCGCCGGCTCGTATCCAGTATCGCCCCTCGGAGAAGGAGTGGACGATCCACGAGCACATGGCCCACCTGCGCGACATGGAGCAGGAAGTCTATCTGCCCCTGCTACGCTGGGCCACGGTTGCGGACATGCTGGACCCACTGGACTACAGCCGGCGCGAGTGGCACGAGCAGCGTTACGACCTTGAGGAGCCGATAGCCTCGATCCTCGACCAGGTGGCGCGGATGCGCGATGAAGAGCTGTCGATCTTCCGCGACATGACGGATGTGACGTGGCTGCGCTACAGGACAGACACGCGCTGGGGCCCGCTCACATGCCAGTGGCTGGCCGAACTGATGTACCGGCACGCGCTCGACCACCTGCAGTGCATCATGGCGCTCCGCCAGGACGTGAACCTGGCGGCGGCGGCGCCTCCCCCGGTCGTGGTAGGGGGCTACATCGGTGGTGCAGGCGAGCAGTAGATGCGCCTTCGCAGCATCGTGGAAGTCCCTGCCGGGGGTGACGACGGTCCGGCGCTCGCATCCCAGGCCGACGCAGTCTCGTTCAGTCTGAACGACGCCGGCCAGCCAGCCCCGTTGCTCCGCGCTGCTGCCGCGGCCGGGCTTTCCCGGGCGAGGGACGCGGGCAAGCGCGCCATTGTCGCCATAAATCATCCGCGAACACGGATGCTGCGCGAAGACATCGAGGCCATCGCCACGCCTGACCTTGCCGGCGTCCTGCTGCCTCATGCCTGCGAGCCGCAGGATGTCCGCGACCTGGCGGTGCTGCTGCGCGAGTTCGAGCTGGCCCGCGGCCTGGAGCCGGGCGCAATCGCAGTTCTGCCCGTGATTGAAACCGCGCGGGGGCTGCTTCGCGCATCGGAGATAGCCGCGGCCGCGCCCCGGACGGTGGGGCTGGTCTTCAACTCGGAGACGTACGCGCTCGATGTGGGCGCCCGCGCCGAAGAGGCGGGACCGCGCCTTGCCTATGCCCGCGGTGCGGTGGTTGCAGCCGCGAGGGCCTGCGATACCCTGCCCATCGTGGTGACGGGCGGGCCGGAGGTTCTCTTCCTGGCCCAGCACGGGTTCGCCGGGGCGTTGCTGCCGGGGCCCGATTTCGTTCTGCAGGCGAATGTGGCCTTCAGCCCGGCGCCTGGAGCGCGCGCACGGGCCGAACGGCAACTCGCGGCCTACGACGCCGCCCGTGCCGAGGGTGCATGGGTAGCGCGCACAGGCCGCGAGATCGTGGATTCGCACGCCGCGCGCAAGGCGAGGGCTCTGCTGGACTGAACGCGCATCGGATGGGGAAGCAGCCTCGCCGGGCGAGTGCCGGCGGGTCTCAGCGGCATCGGCACAACGGGAGACGAACGGGGCTACTGTTCTTCGCCCGCCCAGCGCGCGGCCAGTTCGCTGAGGAGTTCGGCGGCCCGCTCCATTGAGGCTTCCAGGCCGGGCTCCAGCGACTCGAGGGTGAGCGCACCGGTGTCGGACCGGCCGGCCAGCACAACGCAGGGCTTCCCCGCGGCCCGGCACATCTCCAGCAGGCGCCCGGTCGTTTTCCCCTGCAGGGACTGCGTATCGAAGCTGCCCTCACCCGTGACGACGATGCTGGCGGCAGCGAGGCGGCCAGCGAGGTTGGTTGCCCCGGCGACCACATCGAAACCACTCACAACGCGCGCGCCGAGGAACGCGGCCAATCCTGCTGCGAGCCCACCGGCGGCGCCCCCGCCGGGAAGAGATGCGATAGAAATCCCGAGGTCGCGTTCGACAACGTGGGCGTAGCGCTCGAGGGCGCGTTCGAGCAGGCGGACATCCTCCGCAGAGGCGCCCTTCTGAGGGGCATAGACGGCAGCAGCGCCGGAAGGGCCGAGCAGGGGGTTCGTGACGTCGGTAGCGACGACGAAGTCCACCGAATCGAGGGCGATGGGCCGCTCCCAATGGATGCGGTCGAGGTGAACAAGCGGACCGCCTCCGGGAGGGAGGTCGTGCTCTGCCTTGTCGAGAAAGCGAGCGCCAAGGGCCCGGGCCATGCCGGCGCCACCATCGGTAGTGGCGCTGCCCCCAACACCCACCACAACCATGGGCGGGTCGCCGGCAAGGGCGGCCGAGATGAGTTCGCCCACGCCGAATGTGCCGGCGGAAAGCGCGTCGCGCTCCTCGGGACGGATGTGCACGAGGCCGTTGGCCTGGGCCGCTTCTATCATCGCCGTGCCGCCATCACGCAGGACGACGTACCTGCCCAGCAGTCTCCTGCCGAGGGCATCGTGCGTGACGATGCCGACGGTATCGGCGCGGGTTGCCCGGCGCATGGCGTCGACGAAGCCGGGGCCGCCATCCGACATGGGCAAGAGATCGAGGCTCCACCCGGGCCGGGCCCTTCGGATACCGGCGGCGATGGCGTCGACGGCCTCTTCGGCAGAGAGGCTGCCCTTGAACTCCTGGGGTGCGACGAGCACTCGCATCGATAAGAGCTTACGCGGGCTGGGGCAGAGGGCGGTCAGAACCCCTCGCGCCAGAGATGAATGGCTGCCAGCACCACCACAAGGGCCACGTAGGCCCACAGCATGCGGCGGGCGAACCGGAGGATGTCGCGCGCGGCCTCTGAACGAAAGACGACCGCCATGACGACGACGAAGAGGAGGAAGAGCAACGTCGCCCAGACGAGGACGGCTTTCATGAGGCAGTCCGGGTCAAGGCTTCATCGGTACTTCGCCCTCGATGGTGGCGTGGCGGCTCTTGAAGCGCCAGCCATCGGGGCCCTTTGCGAGCTCATCCCGATAGAACCCTGAGGCGGTCACCTGCGCGAGGCCGCCATCTCGGCCGGGGCGCACGAGGAGCAGGTAACAGGAGCCCGTGGCCCCGCCAGGGGCGGCCTCGACCACCAGGTTGTTGTTCCAGTGCCGGCCATCGAAGCGCTCGGCGAGGCGGGCCGCGAAGGCGCGGAGGTCGGCGGTGCCCTTGAACGAGACTCCCGGACCGGGATTGAAGGTGGCGTCGGCGGTGAAGGTCGCCGCCCACGCGTCGGCAGCGCCCGAGTCAACGGCGTTGTTGTAGCGTGCGTAGAGCTCCTGGATTGCGAACATGTCTTCGGGCGGGAGCGGCATCGGGTTGGCCTCCGGGATGAGTTCCAATCGTGAAAGCATAGCGTGGAGGGCGGCGCCCGTCCGTGCGCGGACGGGTAAAGGCAGCCTTCGCGCTCTAACAGGCGGGCTGGCGTACCATGAGCCAATCAATTGACGAGGCTCCTCCATGATGCGCCCGCTCCTCATCGCGCTCGGCGGGGTGATGCTGTTTGCCGCAGCCGCCTGCGACGAAGGCCGCTCCTATCCTTCTGACCGGGGCGACGACGACTACAACCTGGAGGCGATGCAGCTCATCGACCGGGATATGCCACGCGGCATCTTTCGTTCGGACGAGCGCACATTCAACAACGACGAGTGGTCGCAGGTCTTCGACGTGGACGACCCCGAGGTGGCAAAGACAACGCTCGACGGCCAGAACCGCATCCGGAGCTTCGTTGCTTTCTTCACATGGGAGTCGCCCCAGGAGCACTTCGGCACGGTGATCTCAATCACGACCCAGTCGACGCTGTACAAGGACGAGGAGGCGGCGAGGAAGTCGCTCATGGAGAACCGGTTTAGCGCGTGCGGGCTTCTTGTTTCTGAAGAGGAGACGGGACGGGCCGAGGCGTTTTATGTTCCTCGCGTGGGCGACGAAAGCGTGGGGATGTTCATCACGCAGCAGCAATCCCAGCTCGGTACCTCGGTCGATACCATCCTCTGTTTCCGTACCGGCCGCATCGTGCACGCCGTGGTGCAGACAGGGCTGGACGGCACCCAGGACGTGGCGCTTGCGGTGAAGCTCGCAGAGCGGATGCTCGCGCGGGTGGATGCGGCGTTCGATGGGAAGGCGGCGCCAACCTCAGCTCCTGAGACGGAAGCTTCGCCAACTCCGACGGGAGGCTAACAGGCGGCCACGGCCAAGGCCCCGGCTGTGAGCGGGCACACGCAGACCCTTGTAATGGCCGCTATACTGCTCTGCGCGCGTAATCCTGCCACGGCGTGATGCCCGGCGTGGAGAGCGCCCGGGGCTTCGAGCCCCGGTACCGGGCGCAGGACGGCCCCGGGAAGGCTGTCGCGTGCGCCAGACACCCTCACAGGGCGCGGCCCGGCGCAGGGCCGGAGGAGCAGACAGCATGGCTCTCGGTGGTTACGCGGGACGAATCGGACACGTTGACCTGTCGGCGCGGAGTGTCAGTTACTCCCCCATTCCCGACGACTGGGCACGCAAGTACGTGGGCGGGCGTGGGCTGGGCGTGCGCTTCGTCTTCGAGGCAGGGGCCAACATCGATGCCCTGGGGCCCGAGAACCCCCTGTGCTTCATGAACGGCCCCCTCACAGGCACCGAAGCGACAATGAGCGGTCGCCTGGCGATTGTCACCAAGAGCCCGCTGACGGGAACCGTAACCGACAGTCACCAGGGCGGCTGGAGCGCTGCCCGGCTGCGCTGGGCGGGTTTCGATGGTCTCGTCTTCAAGGGCAAGGCGGAGACCCCCGTCTACGCCTACATCGCCGACGGCAAGGTGGAGATCCGCGACGCATCCGGCCTGTGGGGCAAGGGCGTGCACGAGACGGTGCGCCTACTCCAGGAGCGCCACGGCGCCGAGGACTTGAGCATCATCGCCATCGGCCAGGCGGGTGAGAACGGGGTGAAGTTCGCCGCGTGGCTGAACGAAAAGGACCGCGCCTCGGGCCGCGGCGGCACGGGCACGGTGGGTGGTTCCAAGAACCTCAAGGCGATTGCCATCAAGGCGAAACGGAGCTACCCGAAGGCGGCAGACCGCGAGGCATGGAAGAAGGCCCACGCCGCCGCTCTGGGGGCAATCATGGACGAGACGAAGATAACGTCGCCGAAGAAGGGCGGCCTCTCCGTCTACGGCACGAACATGCTGATGGGCATCTCCAACGCGATTGGCGCGCTGGGGGCGCGCAACAGCCAGGACACGACCTTCGAGCGCGCCGATCGCATCGGCGGCGAATACGTAAACGAGCACTACCTCGTCGATGACCCCACCTGCCACGCCTGCCCTGTGGCCTGCAAGAAGGAAGTCGAGATAACGGAGGGGCCGTTCAAGGTCCGCATGGAGTCGGTCGAATACGAGCCCGCATGGTCGCTGGGCGCGAACTGCGGCAACGACGATGTGGCGGCCGTTGCCTACCTCATCGACAGGGCGAACGACTGGGGCTACGACGCGATCGAGATTGGCCAGGCGCTATCGACGGTGATGGAGGCGACGCAGCGGGAGTACATCCCGGCCGGCCAGGGGCTTGTATGGGGCGACACCGAGGGGATGGTGCGCATGTGCCGGATGATCGTGTTTCGAGAGGGCATCGGCGACCAGCTTGCCGAAGGGATTGACGCCTTCGCGAAGTCCATTGGCCACCCTGAGCTGGCGATGACGGTAAAGGGGCAGGCGACCCCGGCCTACGACCCGCGCGGCCTGAAAGGCATGGGGCTCGGATACGCCACGTCGAACCGAGGGGCCTGCCACCTGCGCGGCTACAGCCCGGCGAGCGAGCTGGGGGTGATCGGGCTCAAGACCGACCCGCTGGCCTGGCAGGGAAAGGGCGAGCTGCTGAAGCTGCTCCAGGACATCCACGCCTTTTCAGACAGCCTGGACCTCTGCAAGTTCAGCGCGTTCTCGGAAGGCGTGGAGGAGTACGCGGAGCAGTACCGGGTGATGACCGGCCTCGACAGCTTCGACGCTGCCGACGCGCTGCGCACCGGCGAGCGCATCTACAACCTGGAGCGCCACTATAACAACCTCGCCGGCTTCCGCGAGGGATCGGATTACCTGCCCAGGCGATTCACGGATGAGCCATCGACGGGCGGCGGCTCGAAGGGCCAGGTCTGCGAGCTCGCCGACATGCTCAATGAGTATTACGTCGTTCGCGGCTGGACCAGCGGTGTGGTTCCCGAAGAGAAGCTGCGCGAGCTCGAGGTCGTGTAGGCGCAGCGCCGGCAGGTGACGGCGCTGCGCTCTTCCACGCCCGTTCGGCGGATCGTGCAGAATGCGGACGTGGAGGGCCCGCCTGCACCGGTGCTGGTGACCGTTGAGGATCGCGAGCTTGAGCTGACGAACCTGGAGAAGGTGCTCTACCCGGCTGCCGGATTCACCAAGGGGCAGGTGGTCGATTACTACCGTGAGATCGCTCCCGTGCTCCTACCACACCTGCGCGGGCGGCCGCTGACACTCCGCCGCTTCCCGGATGGAGTCGAGCAGGAGGGGTTCTTCGAAAAGGCGCTGCCGGCCCGGCGGCCGGACTGGGTACAGGTGGCGCCCATCTGGAGCGAAACGTCGCACCGCACGGTCGAATACTGCCTCTGCAACGATGCTCCGACGCTGTTGTGGCTTGCCAACCTGGCTGCCCTTGAGCTCCACCCCTCGCTTTCGCTGGCGGCTGACATGGACCACCCGGCGTGCGTGGTGTTTGACCTTGACCCGGGGCCGCCGGCGGGGATGGTGGAATGCTGCCGGGTTGCTCTCTGGCTGCGGGAGGCGCTGGAACCCCTCGGACTTCGGTCGTTCCCGAAGACGTCCGGCTCGAAGGGGATCCAGGTGTATGTCCCGCTGAACACGGGTGCGACGTACGAGGAGACGAAGGCATTCGCTCGCGGGATGGCCGGCCTGATTGCCTGGACACACGGCGAGGATGTGGTCGCGAACATGAGACGGTCCTTGCGCGAGGGCCGGGTGCTGGTGGACTGGAGCCAGAACACACAGCACAAGACGACGGTAGCGGCCTATTCGCTGCGGGGACGCGAGCGGCCGTCCGTCTCGACGCCAATTACGTGGGACGAGGTGGAGGCAGGCGTCAGGGGCGATTCGCGGCTCTATTTCGAGGCGGAGGACGTCTTGCGGCGAGCCGGGGAACAGGGGGACCTGTTCGCGCCCGTGCTGACGATGAAGCAAGACCTGGCCGGGGCCGGCCCGGCGCCGGGGCGTTAGGGATTCGTGGGCGGCGGTTTCGTCGCCTGGACCACGTCGCGGACGTGGACATGGGCCATGGCGGGGTGGATGAAGCGAGCGTCGGGGTTGATGGTGTAGTTGATGCTGCGGCCGTCTCTTTTCGCGGTAACGAATCCCTTGGTGGCGAGGTCGTTCATGATGCGGCGGGCGCGTGCCCGTGGAATCCCAATGGCATCGGCAATCCCGGCGATCGTGGCTTCCGGGTGGGAGCCGAGGTAGAGAAGGACGAGCCCGTGCCTGGTGAGCAGGAGCCAGTCGTGGTGGGCGACGGCCGGGTCGGGCACAGGTGCGGCCATGGCGCTGCGGACATGGACCGGGAGGGGCCGGGAGTCGATGACCATGGGCAGGTAGGCGAAGGCGCCGGCGGCAAGATACCGCTGGCGTTCGATCTCGCCGGGGAGCGGGGCAAGGATGATCACGCGGGCCCCCTGTGCGACAAGATCGGCGCACGCTTCGGGGGAGCACTCGGAGCCGGGCGCTACCACGACGTCGCCGGGCTGGACCGAGGCGGGATCGCTCTCCGTCGCGATGGGGAGGCTCTCATCCGCCTCAAGGTGGGCCAGCAGAGCCCGCTTGAGGGCGGCGTCGCGAGTCAGGACGCGCACCACCGCCGCATCAGTCACCGTTCACCACCCCGTATGTGCCTTGACAACTGCGGCAGGACAGCGGGTGCAGTGGCTGGCATTGCGCTGCGAACAGACGCCTGCGGGGTGTGGCCCAGTTCGGCGGCGGGGTGTCGAGCCGGCGCGCGCATCCTGAATCTCGCTATCTCTGCCAGTTGATTGACTGCCTACTAGACTGGCACGGCTCCTTTCGCAAAACGGCCATGTGGCCCCAAAAAGGCGGGCCGATTGGTCCCGTGAGGTCGCATAGAATGAGAGGAATCCGCGTGGGAGGAGCATGATGGAACACCCGACGGTCCTCTATGAGCCAGATGGCCCGGTGGCCATTGTCACCATCAACCGGCCCGAGGTGCGCAACGCCGTGGACCGGCCTACCGCAGAGGGGCTGGCGGAGGCCTTCCGCCGGTTCGAAGCCGACGATGCTCTGGCGGTTGCAGTGCTGACCGGCGCGGGAGGGGCTTTCTGCGCGGGCGCCGACCTGAAGGCCGTGGCCACGGGAACAGGGAACCGCACGAGCGAAACCGGCGACGGGCCAATGGGACCGAGCCGCATGCTGCTGAGCAAACCGGTGATCGCGGCCGTTGAGGGGCATGCGGTGGCAGGTGGGCTTGAGCTTGCCTGCTGGTGCGACCTGCGCGTGGCCGCTTCGAACGCGGTATTCGGGGTGTACTGCCGCCGCTGGGGCGTGCCCCTCGTCGACGGAGGGACCATCCGCCTGCCGCGCCTGATTGGCCACAGCCACGCGCTGGACATGATCCTCACCGGGCGCGGCGTCTCGGGGGAGGAAGCGCTGCGGATGGGGCTGGCAAACCGGGTTGCCGAACCAGGCCACGCCCTGGAGGCGGCCGTGGCCCTGGCGAATGAGATCGCGAGATTCCCGCAGCTCTGCATGCGCTCGGACCGGCTTTCGGCGTACGAGCAGTGGTCGCTGGATCTCGGCGGGGCACTCGCGAACGAGTTCCGGCGCGGTCGGGAGGTGATCGAGTCCGGCGAGACGAGGGAAGGGGCGGCGCGCTTTGCGGCGGGTGCCGGGAGGCACGGGAGCTTTGGCTAAGAGCCTGTGTTGAGCACGCTGTGGATGGAACCGCCGCCGAGGACCTCGTCGCCCGCGTAGATGGCAACGGCCTGTCCCGGAGTGAGGGCACGCTGTGGGTTGTCGAACTGGAGGACGATGGCCCGGCCGGTTACCTGGACCACTGTCGCCGGCGCAGGGATGGCCCGGTGGCGGGGCTTCGCCGTTACGGGGGTGCCGGCCGCAGGGGGAAGACCGGAAACCCAGGTGGGCTCGCGTATCTCCACAACGGAAGCCAGGAGCTCCTCTTCCGGCCCGACGGTGACTACGTTGGCCGCAGGGTCAATGCGCGTCACAAAGAGCGGCTCGCCGGTGGCGATGCCAAGTCCCTTGCGCTGGCCGATGGTGTAGGCGGCGATGCCGCGATGCTCGCCAAGGCGGTGGCCGGACGTGTGACGCAGCTCCCCGGGGGACGCTTCGATGCGCCCGGCCAGGAAGGCGCGGTAGTCGTTTCCCGGCACGAAACAGATCTCCATGCTGTCGGGCTTGGCGGCCGTTTCGAGGCCCAGCCGGCGGGCAACGGCGCGGACTTCGCCCTTGGTCAGGTCACCCAGCGGGAGCAGGGTGCGCGAGAGCTGCGCCTGGCCAAGCATGTAGAGCACGTACGACTGGTCCTTGGCGGCATCGGCCGCACGGAACAGGCTGTAGCGCGCGGGAACCGTGGTTGAGGACGAGGGATCATCGCGAATGACGCGCGCGTAGTGCCCCGTAGCGATGAAACCGGCTTCGTAGGCAGGCAGGCGTTCGAGCAATGCCCGGTACTTGATGTGCTCATTGCAGCGCACGCAGGGGTTGGGGGTGCGGCCGGCCGCGTAGTCCGCCACGAAGGGGTCTACCACATGGCGGCGGAATTCCTCTTCGAAGTTGACGACGTAATGGCGGATTCCGAGCTGACCGGCGACCCGGCGGGCATCGTCGATATCCTCAACGCTGCAGCACTGTTGGCGGCCACTCTGCACGGCCGGCCGGGCCTCGGTCCAGAGGCGCATGGTGACGCCAATCACCTCATAGCCCTGGTCGCAGAGGAGCGCGGCCGCGACGGAGCTATCGACTCCGCCGGACATTCCAACGACAACACGGGCGCGTGGCATGGCTGTGTTAAGATCCTCCGGGACCCCGGTATTGCGGGGAAGGAGCGCTTTTCCTGGACTCCGAATCACTGGCTCAAAGGGCCGTCGATATCCTGTCTGACCGCCAGGCGCTGGACATCGCATTGATCGACGTCTCGCGCGTTGCCAGCTTCACAGACTATTTCGTGATTGCGACGGCGCAATCCCCACTCCAGTTTAGCGCCCTCGCGGAGTACCTCGAGAAGGAGCTCAAGCCTGAGGGGCACGACCTGCGCCACGCCGAAGGCACCCCCGCCAGCGGATGGGTGCTGCTGGATTTTGGCGACCTGATTGTGCACCTGTTCACGCCGGAGCAGCGGGCTTACTACAGGCTTGAGGAGCTGTGGGGTAAGAACAGCCCGGTGGTGCGATTCACGGGGTAAGGCGCCGATCTCAGTTCCGCCGGGTTGCCCACGCACCAGAGTAAGAGCGAACACAATGTCGCTCGCACCGATGTTCTCAGAGCGAGGGCCTTCTCGCTCAGCGTCCAGGGTTCACGCGCGGCAGACCGGGAAGTCAGGCGGGGGCAGGGCTCGCGGAAGAGCGAACCAGCATGTCCATGAGCTGTTCGAGGTGCCCCTGGACATCGGCGCCGGGGTTGATGAGCCGGGCGAGGCGCGAGCCCCAGTAGAACGAGATCATCGCCTCGGCGAAGAGTTGGGGGTCGAGGGTTGCGGGGAGCTCGTTCTTGTCACGGGCGGCGGCGAGCCTCTGCGCCACGCCGCGTGTGGCATGGAGCTCCTCAGCACGGAGAGCCTGCAGGACTTCCGCGTCGCCTTCGCGAACCGCGGCCAGGACGCGTTCGAGCATGAGGATGACTTCGGTCCGTTCGTGCGGGCCATCGAGCAGGGAGAAGGTGAGACGGGCGAGCTCGATAATCTCCCTCAACGGGTCTTCACCGGGCTCGGGGGGCATCTTCCAGCGCGACATGACTGCTTCAGAGTCAGCCATGCAGACGCGCGCGAGGTCGTCTTTGCTGGGGAAATAGCGGTAGATGGCGCCGGGGGAGATCCCCGCCTCGGCGGCTACCTCGGCCATGGTGGCCGAGCGGATTCCCCGGGTGCAGAAGACCTTGCAGGCGGCTTCAAGGATGGACTGGCGTCGCGCGGCGAGGTGCGCGTCATCTACCTTCGGCACTAGCGCGCCCCGGTGGCGAAAGTGGCCCCCACCTGCAGGCGGCCGCGCGCGGCGCTCAACTCCCGTTCAAGCCGCTCCACCGTCTTTGAGTCGTACCACTGCATGCGCTGGGCGATCTCAAGGGCCCGCGCGTCAAGCTCGCGCTCTCGAAGCCTTGCTTCGCTAAAGACATCAAACAACATGGCCTGACCTCCAGGGATAAGTGAACGGAGAGTAACTGAATCTCCGTTTACTAAATGAAGCTTCATTCATTTTTCCCGGCATGTCAAGCCCCCGTCACGAAGATTCTTCTCCAGAGAACGGAGGGCTGCGCCGATACACACGATGAAACTCCAAGGGAGCCCGCTGATGGCCGGCACGCCAGACTTCCTCTGGTTGCTCGACAACGAAGAGATCCTGCAGTTGATGCTGTTCGCTTGCCCCGACGGCGTGGTTGTCGTTGACCGTGGCGGGAAGGTGATCCTGTACACCGGTTCGAGCGAGGGCATTTTCGGGTTTGCGCCGATCGAGGTCCTTGGCAAGGAGGCTTCGGGGCTCTTCGCCTCGGACGAGACGTGGCGGGCGTTTTCGGAGGCTCTCGGGCGCGACGGCGCCGTGAAGAACCTGGAGATGCAGGCCGTTCGTAAAGAGGGTGAACCCTTCTGGGTGGCCGTTTCCGCTGCGATTCTCCGCGACCGTTACGGGGAGACGATCGGCACGGTGCTCTATGTGCGTGACCACAGCAGCATGCGGATGATCCAGAACACCCTGCATGACAGGAACCGCCAGCTCAATGACCTTGTGGAGGAGCTGGATTTCCTGGCGCGGCACGATCAGCTCACAGGGCTGCTGAATCGCAGCAGTGCCATGGAGGCGGCGCAGAATCCGCTCATCGCGTGTGGCCTCACGGGCCGGCCGTTCTCGGTGGTGGTGTTCGATATCGACAACTTCAAGAGCGTGAACGACGCCTATGGGCACCTGGCCGGGGACGAAGTCCTGCATTCGCTGGCGGGCGTGATGCGGCAGGCAGCCCGCGAAGGGGACATCATGGGCCGGTTTGGAGGCGAGGAGTTCGTTGCCTTCCTACCAGCCGCCAGCCTTGAGCAGGCCGTGACCGTGGCAGAGAGGGTGCGGGCGCTGGTCAAGGAGTTCCGTATTCCCATCGGCGATGGCGTGTTCACGAGCGTCACCATTTCCGCGGGAGTGGCGGAAATCCCCGGTTCGGCCGAGACCCTGCGAGAGGCAATCCGCGTGGCCGACGACCGCCTCTATTCGGCCAAGAGGGCGGGACGGGACCGAGTGGCCGCGGCCGACAAGCTGCCAGGAAACGACAGGACAAGGAGCGCCGCATGAATCCCGAGGTCTCGCTCAGCTACGAAGCCCGCGATCGGCTACGCGTAATCGTCAACCGCACCACGGAGCTCACGCCGCTCAAGGCGGTTGCAACCCGCGCGATCCAGCTTGCGGAAGACGAGCGCACGGCGGCGATGGACCTTGCCACCGTGATCAGCTCCGACCAGGCGCTGACGGCGAAGCTTCTGCGCCTTTCCAACTCGGCGTACTACGGCTATGCGCGGCGCATCAGCAATGTGCGCGAGGCGGTGATCCTTCTCGGCATGCGCACGGTGCGGTCGGTGGCGATTGCATCTGCGATCATCGATGCTCTCCGCGCGCCGGATTCGGAGGAATTCGACCAGGACCTGTTCTGGGCTCACAGCGTCTGTGTGGGGCTCGTGGCAGAGGCGGTCGCCCGCGAGACGCGGGTCGCCCGGCCGGAAGATGCCTTCACGGCGGGCGTGCTGCACGACGTTGGCAAGCTGGCGATGATGCTCTGCGAGCCGGTGCTGTTCAACGACGTGATAGACCTGGTGGTGTCGGAGGGAATGCGGTACCGCGAGGCGGAGATGCGCGTCTTCGGAGTGGGGCACGAGCACGTAGGGGGGCGGCTGGCTCAGCGATGGAGGTTTCCTGAGCCGCTCGTTGCCTCAATCAAGCAGCACCACCCTGCTCACCAGAGCCGGAGCATCGAGACGCTGGAGGATGTCGTGGCCTGCGCCAACCTGGCCTGCAACCGGGAGGGGCTGGCCTGCGGGTTCGACTATACGCGAGTACCGGAACGGCAACCGGTGGAGGCTCTCCCACCAAAGGTGGAAGAAGCGGTCAGCCGGATTCCCGGGGGGATGCGGACGCTGGAGGAGAAGGCGCGCGCCTTCCTCCTGCACGTCACCGCGCGAGCGCCGCGGTGGTACGCGAGCCTGGCCGTCGCCGCGAGTGAGAATGATGAGGACCCAGCCGCGAACGGTGAAGAAGCAGCCTGATGAACGAGCCCTCCTGGCCGACTCTGTAGATCAGGGGATGGTGTGGCCGTGACAGACCTCGAGACACTGGTTGGCACCGAGCCGGAAGACCCGGTGGCAGGCCGCAGGCGGCAGGCCGTGCGCATTGTGAGCCTTGTGCTCTGGGCTGCGGTGGTGGTGTTCCAGACGGCGATGGCGATCATCAGCCCTGGAGCATTCACTATTGTCCTGGCGGTGGCCGTGTTTGTGCTGTGTGCGGCCATGAACGCCCAGATCGTCCTGATGCTGTGGACGGGCAACCGCAACTGGTCGCGGATGGCGGCGAAGCTGCACGGTTCGGCCTATCTGAGCGAGCTGAACGACCTGCCCAATCGTAACTACCTCCTGGCGGAGATCCGTAGAGAGATGCCGCGGGCGCGGGAGACGGGGCACACCTTCACCCTGGTACAGGTTTCGTTCGACACACTGGATGAGGTTGCCGAACGTAGGGGAGCGCCTTTCTGCGACCGGGCGATCAACGCCCTCACGGAGCTGCTCAAACGGGTCACACGGCAATCCGATTTTGTGTCGCATACAAGCGGCCCGCGTTTTGTGGTGATGCTCAACGAGTGCACGATGGAGCAGTCGTGGATCTACCTGCAGCGAATCCCCGCTACGATCGCGGTCAGCGATGGCCGGATGATGTACGAAGTGCCCCTTTCGGTGCGCCTTGCCGAGTACGACATGGAGTCGCTCTATGCGACCGACGTGGTGCGCGACGTCGAGGAATCACCGCCGCTACGCAGGCGGGAAGACCTGAACGAGAAGCGCACGTGGACGGAGGCTGCCTGAGCGGTCAGGCGTTCGCACCTTCGCCGACGCGGTGGAGCTTCAGGAAGTTCGTCGAGCCTGACGTCACGGGGTGGCTGGCGACCACGACCACCTCTTCGCCCCAGCCAACGTGGCCACCGCCGAGCAGCAGGCTATCGACGGCCCGGAGCAGTTCCTCCGAGTTTGCGACGCGCGGGCCAAGCAGGGGAGCAACGGAGCGTGCCAGCGAGAGCCTGCGGCAGACGGCCTCGCCCGGCGTGATGGCGAAGATGGGCGCCTCCGGGTGGACCTTGCTCATGAGAAACGCCGTGTAACCGCTGCGCGTGTGGCAGACCACTGCCCGCATGTTTGGGTCGGATTCGACGATGCGGCGCGCGGCAATGGCGACGACGTGCGAGTGGTCATCGGTTTCGGGCCGGGCCAGGGGTGCGCGGTCGGGCGGGGTCACCGATTCGGCGCGCCGGATTATCCGGTCCATCATGGCGACGGCTTCGACCGGGTAGCGCCCGACGGCCGTCTCGCCACTGAGCATGAGAGCATCGGACATGTCCCAGACGGCGTTGGCCACGTCGCTGGCTTCGGCGCGGGTGGGCCGCGGAGAATCGACCATCGATTCCAGCATCTGCGTGGCGGTGATCACGGGGATCATTTCGGCAGCGCAGCTGGCAATGATGCGCCGCTGCTGAAGGGGAACCTCCTCGGGGGCCATCTCCACGCCGAGGTCGCCGCGGGCGACCATGGCGCCATCGGCTTCGGCGATGATGGCATCTAGGTTTTCCGCCGCGCGACGCCGCTCGATCTTGGCGATGATTGGGGTATCGGCGCCATGCGAGGCAACGAGGTCACGCGCTTCTGCCACATCTGAAGGCTGGCTGACGAAGCTGAGCGCAAGGAAGTCGACGCCGCACTCAACGCCAGCGCGCACTGCCTCGCGGTCGCGATCGGTAAGGGCGGGGGCGGTGAGGTTGGAATGAGGGAAGTTGACACCCTTGTTGGGCCCCAGCAGCCCGCCCACCACCACACGGCATTCGAGGCCATCGGAGGCAAGGCGCTGAACCTGAAGCTCAATGCGGCCGTCGTCCAGGAGCACCTGGTCGCCCGGCGCCACATCGTCGGTGAGGCGCGGGTAGTCGACGGTGAGCAGGGCGGAGCTGCCTTTCACCAGGCGAGGAGTAAGGGTGACCGTGGCCCCGGCGGTCAGGTCAAGCGGGCGGGCGCCATCGGTGGGGCCGGTGCGGAGCTTCGGCCCACCAAGGTCGAGCAACACGGCCACGGGCTTGCCGGCTTCGGCCGCAACCTCTCTTACGAGCGCGGTGGAGCGCATGTGCTCTTCCATCGTCCCGTGACCGGTGTTGAGGCGGGCGACGTCCATCCCGGCGCGAATCATGGCTGCGAGCGTGTCCCGGTTGAGCGAGGCCGGGCCGAGGGTAGCGACGATCTTCGTGTGCCTCATCACACCCAGTGTACGACCCGGGCGCCACCGCGGGCCCGGATTGCCAGTGGCCCGGGAGGTGTGCCCTACTTTCCTTATGGCGCTCAAGGCTCGCGAATTCCTGTTCAAGGCCGAGGACCTGGCCATGAAGGCCCTGCCCCCGGGGTTCGCGCAACCGGAACGAAAGGTGATGTGGACCACCCTGCAGCTGCACTACGGGGACCCCCGTGTGCACTTCGAGCTGCAGCCGATGCCCGCGCGCGGGGTGGTTGAGCTGGGCCTCCATTTCGAAGGGCCCGCCGAGGTCAACGATCGCTGGGCGGCGCTGGTGGCTCTTCACGCCCCGGAGCTTATGGCGGCCCTGGGCGAAGGATGGGAGCTCGAGGAATGGACGGCCTCGTGGCGGAGGCTTCACCGGACATGGCCGTTCACCGAACTGAGCCTGGAATTGGCCGAGGAGGTCTCCGGGCAGCTTGCGCGAGCCCTGCAGGTATTGCGGCCTCTGGTGGTGGAGGGGCTTTCGGCCATCCCGATGCCGCCGGTGCAGGTCACCGCTTCGAAGGCGCGGGGTGGCGAACACTGGCGCCGGTCAAGGGAGCGCTCACGGAGGTAGGCCGGCGGAAGCGCAACCCGGCGGGCGGAGCTATCAGTTCTGGAACACGGTGTCGAGCTGGGCCGTGATGTCGAAGTACTCCTGGAAGGTCTGGTTGAAGCGGTAGAAGGCATCACGCCGGTGGTAGTCCTTGCCGCGCGCGAACTCCGCTTCGCCCTGAAGGTCAAGGGAGTTGAGGGTGTACTCGTGCTCGGCGCGCCCGTGCAGCTTGATGTTCTGGAGCATGGCTTTCCAGCCGTCCACGGGCTGGACCAGGGTGAAGTCGAGCTCGTCGGCGCGACGGGCATCGACCTCGCGGACATCCTTGACTTCAAAGGCTTCGAAGTCGATCTCAAAAAAGCGCCCATCGACAGCCACGCCGACCTCGGCATCGCATGCGCCCAGCCGCTTGAAGCTATCGGAGCGGTTGAGCAGGTCGGCGGCGGCGCGGAACCACTCGACGGACGGGAAAGCGGGCATGGGCAACCTCCAGTTGATCACGGGGCGTGCAGAAGCCCGGAGAGCGGGCTCGCAAGCGGTCATTCGTGGAGGTTGAGTCTATCGCACGATTAGCAGCGTTACAAATGTCGTAATCGTTTATGAGAAAGCGGGGTTCTCCAGGTATTGTCGCAGGCTCATCCCCTGCTGGTCGCGGGCGGAGAGGACGGGCTGGGCCACCGGCCATTCGATGCCAACCCGGGGGTCGTTCCAGGCGATGGTGCCTTCGGAGGAAGGGGTGTAGAAGCCGGTGCACTTGTATTGCACTTCGGCGAAGTCGCTGAGGGTGACGAATCCATGGCCGAACCCTTCGGGGACGTAGATCTGGCGCATGTTCTCGGCGCTCAGCTCAGCAGAGACCCATTGGCCGAACGTGGGGGAGCTCACGCGGAGGTCGACGGCGACATCGAGGATGGCGCCGAACGTGCAGCGCACCAGCTTCCCCATTGGGGCAGTCATGTCCTGGTAATGAAGCCCGCGGAGGACGTTCCTGGCGGAGCGGGAGTGGTTGTCCTGGACGAAGTCGAGGTCGAGTCCTGCCTCGGCGTAGGTGCGCCTGTGCCAGTTTTCGATGAAGAAGCCGCGCTCGTCGCGGAAGTAGGCGGTGTCGATGAGCACGACTCCCTGGAGCTTCGTCGGCGAGATGGTGATGTCCACGTGCGTCCCCTGCGGCGAATGGTGGAGGCATTAGGCAACAGGAGAGGGGGATAGGCAACCGGCGAAGGGAGGCGGCGAGCGAGTTGTGCCTCACGACGGGCAGCAGGTAAGGGGGTACAGCCAACCAGGCGAGTTCGCCGAGGCGCAGGCTGGCCTGCGCTTGTGGGAGCACTTCCTCGCGGACTTCCCGGTTTCATGCGCGCGCGAACCGGGCCCTTACGCGGAGGCGGTATAATCCGAAGCAGGAGGTATCCAGCGGGAAACCATGAACTTCTTCAAGACAACGCTGCTGCTTGCGGTGCTGACAGGCATCCTCGTTGCCGTCGGTGGCCTCATCGGGGGCGTGAGCGGGATGGTCCTGTTCCTCATCATCGCGGCGGCCATGAACTTCTTCGCCTTCTGGTTCAGCGACAAGATGGCGCTGCGCATGGCGGGCGCGCGCGAGGTGAGCGAGGCAGAGGCGCCGCGGCTGCACGCCATGGTGCGCGAGGTGGCAAACCTGGCGAACATGCCTATGCCGCGGGTCTACATTGTGCAGAACGATTCGCCCAATGCATTCGCCACCGGGCGCAGCCCAAAGCGAGCGGTTGTGGCAGTCACCACGGGGATTCAGCGCATCCTCAGTGAGCGCGAGCTGCGCGCCGTGATCGGGCACGAGATGGGCCACGTGAAGAATCGCGACATCCTCACCAGCTCGATCGTGGCCACGGTGGCCGGGGCCATCGCCCTCATTGGCAACATCCTGATGTGGAGCTCGCTCTTCGGGGGAGGGCGCGACGACAACCGCAACCCGCTGCTCATGCTGCTGGCCATCATCGTCGCTCCCATCGCCGCGACGCTTATCCAGCTGGGCATCAGCCGAACGCGCGAATACGCGGCGGACAGGACCGGCGCGGAGATCACGCACGATCCCGAGGCGCTTGCAAGCGCGCTTGAGAAGCTCCATCGCGGCACGGCGATGATGCCCATGGAGGCAACGCCCAACCAGGAAGCGGTGTCGGCGCTTTACATCGTGCATCCGTTTGCCGGCGGCGGGATTTCGAACCTGTTCAGCACTCACCCGCCGATGGAAGAGCGCATCAAGCGGCTGCGGCAGATGACCTACAGGTCCTGACGGGGGCAGGGAAAGCAGACCGGGGGGGTGGCTCATTGGTGGGCCACCCCCTTCTTGCTCCCGGCGGCCATGGCGGCACCCGGGACGAGCGCCCGAACGCGTCGTATGCTTGGCCCCACCATGGACTTCCGCGATTCTCCCGAAGAGGCTGCGTTTCGCCGTGAGATGCGCGCCTGGATTGGCGCCAGCCTGCCCGCCGAACTGCAGGGTGACGCCGGCGAGGGCGAGTGGGGCCAGCTTTCGAGCGGGCACGAACGCAATCACGACGCGATGCTGGAGTGGCGCCGCCGTCTCCAGTCGCGCGGGCTGGTGGCTCCGGCCTGGCCGCACAAGTACGGCGGGGCCGAGCTGCCGGTGATGCAGCAGTTCATTCTGAAAGAGGAGATGGCCCGCGCACGCGCCCCCCGCTTTGGGGGCGTCGGCATCGGCTGGGTGGCTCCGACGCTCATGCAGTATGGCGAAGAATGGATGAGAGAGCGCTTCATCCAGCCCATCCTTGCGGGCGAGGAGAGGTGGTGCCAGGGGTTCAGTGAGCCCGGCGCCGGTTCCGACCTGGCGAGCGTGCAGACGCGTGCCGTGCGCGACGGCGATGACTACTTGGTCAACGGCCAGAAGATCTGGACTTCAGGGGCGCACATCTCCGACTGGATGATCCTGCTCGCCCGCACCGACCCGGCGGCGCCCAAGCACAAGGGGCTGAGCTACTTCCTCCTCGATATGAAGACCCCGGGGATTTCGATGTCGCCCATCATCAACATGGTGGGCAACAAGGGGTTCAACCAGGTCTTTTTCGAAAACGTGCGCCTTCCCGCGCGCAACATCGTGGGCGAAGAGAATCGCGGCTGGTATGTGGCGGCTACAACGCTCGACTTCGAGCGCAGCCTGGTTGACCTTTGCGTGGAGTACGAGGCGATCCTCCGCGAGCTGATCGAGTGGGCGCGCACGGCTCGCCCACCGGGACTGGCGGACGAGACCCGTCACGGGCTCATGGAGATGCTCATCCAGGTGCAGGTGGCGCGGACACTGAGCCTGAGGGTGGTCTCGATGCAGGCGCGGGGCCAGATCCCGAACTACGAGGCGAGTATCGTGAAGCTCTTCGCGAGCGAGCTGGAGCAGCGGATGGCGGCGGTCGCGTTTCACACCGGGGGCATGCTGAGCCTGGTAACGAGCCGCCGTCAGAGCCGGTGGGAGCCGCTGATGGGCCGCATCGGCCGTTTCCAGCTCCATTCAGCGGCGGCGACCGTTGGCGGCGGCACAAGCGAGGTGCAGCGGAACATCATCGCCACGCGAGGGTTGGGCCTGCCGCGAGGGTAGTTGCCCTAACGGCCGGTGAAACGTGGTTCGCGCTTCTCCTGGAAGGCGCGGACCGCCTCGCGGTGGTCTTCCTTCGTCATGGAGACCTCTTCGAGCGCAAGGGAAAGAGGCAGCACCAGGTTCGAGACGGCCTTGAGCAGCTTGTTCACCGAGGTCTTCGACGACTGGATGGCGAAGGCCGGGCCCGCGGCCAGCCGCTGAGCGAGGGCGCTTGCCTCGGGAAGAGCCTGGCCTTCGTCAACCACGCGGTTGACCAGGCCCATCTCCAGGGCCTCGCCGGCGGACACGAGGTCGCCCGTCATGAGCATGTACTTGGCACGGTTCACTCCCACGAGCAGCGGCCAGATGACGGCGCCGCCATCGCCCGCCGTGATGCCCATCCTCACGTGGGGGTCGCCGAAGCGAGCGTTGCGCGCGGCGATGACCACATCGCAGTGGAGGGCCACCGTGGCGCCCAGCCCGACCGCCGCACCGTTGACGGCGGCAATGATGGGCTTCTCGAGGTCGAGCAGGGAATCAACGATGCGGCGTGCCTCCTGCATGAGTGAGAGCCCGGTCTTGAGACGCATGTTGGAGCCCATGTTCGAATCGGCGCCAAAGTCGCCACCGGCGCAGAATGCCCGGCCAGCGCCGGTGAGCACCGCCGCGCGGACGTCGCCATCGCGCTGGATGTCTTCGAAGAGGGTCGAGAGCTCCGAGTGCATGGCGCCGTTGACGGCGTTGAGCCGTTCAGGCCGGTTGAGGGTGAGCACGGCAACGCCGCCGCTCTTCTCGATGGTGATGGTCTCGTAGTTCTCCTGGCGAAGCATGCCATCGCCTCCTGCGGTCTGGTGGGGCGCATGATACCGCCGCGAGCACGAGGAGGTGAGCCCTCAGCCCGCCGGTTGGCTGTTGAGCGAGCGGGTCACATGATCGGCGGCACCATGACCGGAACGCCTTTCTTCAATCGCGAAGGGGAGCGCTATGCCCCCAACGACATCTGCAGGGGGCCGTGGGACGCGAATTCGCTCCACGGGCGCGTGGTGGCGGGGCTCCTTGCCCGTGAAATCGAGGCTCAATGGGGTGACCCCGCCTTCCGTCCGGCGCGGCTCACGGTGGACCTCTACCGCCTGCCGCCGTTCGCCCCGGCTGAGGTTCGCACCAGCGTGGCGCGCGACGGGAACCGCATCCGCGTGGTGGACGCGGAGTTCATCTCGGGCGAGGCCTCGATAGCGCGGGCCAGCGCCGTGTTCCTGAGGCGCGCGGAGAATCCCGGCGGCACGGTCTGGAGCCCGCCGGCGTGGCAGGTGCCAGGACCTGCCGAGCTCGTTCCGCGCGATGCGCCCGGAGGCCGTGAGCCGATGTGGGAAACGCGCGTCATCGACCACGGGTTCGGGAGCACGGAGCGGAAGCGGGCGTGGTTGCGTGAGAACCGGCCGCTGGTTGCGGGAGAGGAGCTGACTCCATTTGTGCGGGCGGCGTTCGCCTCGGACTTCACGAACCCGTTCGCCAACTCGGGGAGCGCGGGACTGCAGTTCGTAAATGCCGACATCACGCTGTACCTGCACCGCCTCCCGGCCGCCGAGTGGCTGGGATTCGAGGTAGCTTCGCACCATGCCGGCGAAGGTATCGCGGTGGCCGAGTGCGCAATCTACGACGAGATGGGCGCGATCGGCCGGAGCCTCGTGTGCGCCCTGGCGAACCGGCGCTCAGGGGGCTAAGGACGGCGCTCGAAACGCAACGCGCGGGAGCATAGACTACGCGCACAACAGGCCGGCCCCGCCGGGCCCCGCACGAGGAGTAGGTCATGGAATTCCGAGACAACCCGGAAGAGGCATCCTTTCGCACCGCGGTTCGCGGCTTCATCAACGAGAATCTCCCGAAGGACTACGTGCCGGTGGACCCCTTCAGCGAGGACGAGGACCGGGCGTTCGTCAAGGAGTGGCGCGGAGCGCTGGCAAAGCGCGGATGGATTGCCCCGCACTGGCCGAAGGAGTACGGCGGCGCGGGGATGAGCGTGACCGAGCAGTTCGTCTTCAACGAAGAGATGGCGGAGGCGCGTGCTCCCCAGGTCGGCGGAATGGGCGTGGCCATGATCGGCCCCATCCTCATCCGTTTCGGGACCGAGGCGCAGCAGAAGGAGCACCTGTCGCGGATAACGAGCGGCGAGGCGCACTGGTGCCAGGGCTACTCCGAGCCGGGGTCAGGCTCGGACCTTGCTTCGCTGCAGACCCGGGCCGTGCGCGACGGGGACGACTACGTCATCAACGGCCAGAAGATCTGGACTTCGGGCGCGCACCGGGCGAACTGGATGTTCGCTCTCACCCGCACTGACCCCGACGCGCCGAAGCATCGCGGCATCTCGATGCTGCTGGTGGACATGAAGTCGCCGGGAGTGCAGGTGCGTCCGCTTATCACCATGGCGGGAGACCACGTGTTCAACGAGGTGTTCTTCCAGGACGTGCGCGTTCCCGCCCGGAACCTGGTGGGTGAAGAGAACAGGGGCTGGTACATCGGCGCGGCGCTGCTCGACTTTGAACGGAGCAATGTCGCCGGTTCGGTGGGGCTCAAGCACACCGTGGCCGACATGGTGAAGTACGTGAAGGAGGTCGCCGGAAGAGGCGCCCCGGGGCGCGTGACGCAGCAGGTTCGCAACGAGCTCGCGGACCGCGCGGTGGAAGCCGAGCTGGCGCGTCTCATTTCCTACCGGATCATCAGCATGCAGCGGCAGGGGAAGATCCCGAACTACGAAGCGTCGATGAACAAGCTGTTCCGTTCGGAAGCGATGCAGCGCTCCACGCACACGGCGATGCACCTGGTGGGGATGTACGGGAACCTCTACCGGGGCTCGAAGCTGGCTCCGAGGGAGGGGCGCTGGCCGCATTCCTATGTGTCGGCGATCTCGGGCACGATCGCGGCCGGCACGAGCGAGGTGAACCGGAATGTGATCGCCACGCGCGGACTGGGGTTGCCACGGAGTTAGGGGCGGAGAGTCGAAACCGCGACCGGGCCGGGCAAACGCCTGGACAAATGTGGCTGGCGGCCATCGAAGGCCGCGCCCCCGGGCCTGATTGTGAGGCCCCTGCAATTCGGGTACGGTACCTTCGAGGAGCGGGGCGCAGGTTTGGCCGGAGGGTTGCTCGTGGTAGTTCGCTTTCGTTACTCCATGTGGGACGGCACCCAGGCGGTGCCCGAGCTCGAGGCCGACGACATCCTCGACAACCTGACCGATGACCTGATGAACTTTGGCGACCTGCAGCATGCGCTCCGGAACATGCTCCAGCGCGGCATGCGCAACCCCGATGGGCAGCGCCTCCAGGGCTTGCGCGACCTGTTGCAGCAGCTTCGCCAGCAGCGCCGTCAGCAGCTGGACCGGTTCAACCTGGGCTCGGTCTTCGACGACCTGAAGCAGAAGCTCGACGAAATCCTGGACATGGAACGGAACACCCTGGAGCGGCGGCTCGATGAAGTCGCCGGTGAACAGGGAACGGCAGGGCAGCCTTCTGACGGGAGCAGGAGCGAAGAGCAGACGAATGAAGGCGCCCAAGAAGGGCAGGAGTCCGGGCAGAAACCGAACCGGGGTGAACAGCAGCAGGGAGGCGAGCAGGGAGGCGGTGCGCCGCCGCCAAACGAGTTTGCCGAGATGCTTCGGAACATCGCGGGGAAGAAGCAGGAGTTTCTCCAGAACCTGCCGCAGGACGTGGCGGGACAGGTCCGCGAGCTGCAGAACTACGAGTTCATGGACCCGGAAGCCCAGGAGCGGTTCAACGAGCTCCTGGAGAGCCTGAAGAAGGCCATGATGGAGACCTTCTTCAAGGACATGTACAACCAGATAGCGAACATGTCGCCGGAAGAGCTCGCGCGTATGAAGGAGATGGTGCGCGACCTGAACCAGATGCTGCAGGACCGCATGGCCGGGCAGGAGCCGGACTTCGATGCGTTCATGGAGAAGTACGGGGACCTCTTCGGGGACAATCCGCCGCAATCGCTCGACGAGCTGATCGCCCAGATGCAGCACCAGATGGGCCAGATGCAGAGCCTGCTCGACAGCCTGCCCGGCGACATGCGCCAGCAGCTCCAGGACCTGCTCGCCGACAAGGTGGGCGACCCGGAGCTGCAGCAGGGGTTGAACGACCTGGCCCAGAGCCTTGAGTACCTCTACCCCATGCGCGAGCTGCGCAACCAGTACCCGTTCCGCGGGGATGAGGAGATCGACCTCCAGTCGGCCATGCAGCTCATGCGCCAGATGCAGTCAATCGACGAAGTAGAGCGCCAGCTGGAGCGCACGCAGTACGGGGGCGAGATCGACGATGTTGACGCCGACAAGCTGGAAGAGCTGCTCGGCCCCGAGGCACGCGAAACGCTGGACCAGCTGAAGAAGCTGCTGGAGATCCTGGAGAAGGCCGGCTACATCCGCAAGAAGGGGAACGGCTACGAGCTGACGCCGCGGGGTACGCGGAAGATCGGACAGCGGGCGCTGGCCGAGATCTACTCGCAGCTGAAGAAGGACAGCTTCGGCAAGCACGAGATCCGCGAGAGCGGGGGTGGTGGCGACCGCACCGAGACCACAAAGAAGTACGAGTTCGGGGACCCGTTCTTCCTGGACATCCAGAAAACGATCATGAACTCGATGTACCGCGAAGGCCCCGGGGTGCCCGTGCGGCTCCGGCCGGACGACTTCGAGGTCGCGCGGACGGAGCTACTGACGCAAACAACCACCGTGATCATGCTCGACCTGAGCTGGTCGATGGCGCTCCGGGGGAGCTTCCAGGCAGCCAAGAAGGTGGCGCTGGCACTGAACAACCTGATCTCGTCGCAGTTCCAGCGCGATAGCCTCTACATCATCGGGTTCAGCGCGTATGCGCGGGAGCTGAAGGCGGACCAGCTTCCCTACGTGCGCTGGGACGAATCGGTGCTGGGCACGAACATGCATCACGCGCTGATGATCGCGCAGTCGCTGCTGGCGAAGCACGCCGTGGGAACGCGCCAGATCATCATGATTTCGGATGGGGAACCGACCGCGCACCTTGAGCGGGGGCGAAGCTACTTTGCCTACCCGCCCAGCCCCATCACCATCCGCGAGACCTTGAAGGAAGTTAAGCGCTGCACGCAGAAGGGGATCACGATCAACACCTTCATGCTCGATCGCAACTACTACCTGAAGGAGTTCGTGAACCAGGTGGCGAAGATCAACAAGGGCCGGGTCTTCTACACCACGCCCGACAAGCTGGGCGAGTACATCCTGGTCGACTACGTGGCGCAGAAGAAGAAGATGCTGGCGGGGCGGTAGGCCGAACAGCGCCCGGGGCAACGCCTTAGTATTCGAGCATGTTCCTTGCAGGCACAGTTCCGGAGGGGGGAGCCGTTGCGCTCGCGGTAATCGTGGCAGCCCTGGCCGGGGCCGCCATTGCGGAGGTCCTGCGCATCCCGCGGCCGGCCGGGTACCTCCTCGCGGGGGCGGTAGCCGGGCCGGGGGGCGTGGAGTTCGTGGCCGACCCGGACGATCTACGGCTCGTCGCTGACGCCGGGGTTGCCCTGCTGCTTTTCACGGTCGCCCTCGAACTCTCCGTGAGGGACCTGGCAGCGCACCTGCGGGCCGCCCTGTTCATCGGTGTGGGGCAGCTCCTGGTAGTGGGTGCGGCCGTGATGGTGGGCAGCATCGTCGCAGGCGAAGAAGAGGCCACAGCGGCCATCCTGGCCGGCGCCGCCGGGCTTTCGTCCACGGCGACGGGACTGGCGCTGCTTCCCGGCCTTGGCGACACAGGGCGCAAACTGCTTCCCCTGGCCACGGGCATTCTGATTGTCCAGGACGTCTTTGCGGTGGTGATGATCGGCCTGGCGCCTTCGCTTGAGGAGGGTACGTTGTCCACTGCCGGGAGCGTCGCCCTCGGGATTGGCAGCTCGCTGGCCGTGATGCTCGCCGTGCTGCCCGTAATCATCGTCGTGAGTGACGCCCTCTTGCAGCGGCTGGCTGCGCGGGTCGACCGCGAGGTCTTCATCGTGGCCCTGCTGGCGTTCGTGGCGGCTTCGGCGGCAGGTGCAGCGGCGGCCGGGCTGTCGACAGCGCTGGGGGCATTCCTGGCCGGCTTCGTCATCCGCCAGTCGGGCTACGCCTACCAGGCTGTGCGGGAAACCGAGACTTTGCGAGACCTCTTCGCGGCCGCGTTCTTCGTCTCGGCGGGGCTGCTCTTCGACGTCGACATCGTGTTCGATGAGCCCGCCATGACGGGCCTGTTCCTGGGTTCGGTGATCTTCGTGAAGTTCGCGGCCATCGCGGGGCTCGCGCGGCTCACGGGGATATCGTGGCCGCTCTCGCTCGGCCTGGGAGGAATCCTGGCCAACGCAGGCGAGTTCTCGTTCGTGGTCGCAAGCGCAGCCGAGGCGAGCATCGCGCCGGATGCCGTAATCGCCGCGGTGGTGTTCGCCATCGTCGTCTCGCTGTTCGTGTCGAGCATCTTCGTTGCCATCCGGGGCCGCAGCGAAAGGGGCGCCCGGCTGGTGGCGGCGCCCGGCGGCGTGGCGGTTGTCGGCTATGGACGGCTGGGGCGGTTGGCGGCGGTGAAGCTTCGGGGCCGTGGGCGCTCGGTTTTCGTGGTTGAAGCGGATGGCGAGGCCGTGCGGCAGGCGCGCATCGACGGTTTCCCGGCGACGTGGGGTGACGTGGGGAACCGGAACGTGGCACGCCAGATTTCCGGCGCGGAAGTGATCCTCGTGACCCCGAGTGGGCAGGAAGGAGCCGGCATCGTCGAGCGCATTTCGCGGCTGGTCCGGCCGGGGACGAAGGTGGTGGCGGCCTCGATGCCCGATCGTGTTGCCCACCTCGGGCTGGACCTGACGGTGGTGGAAGCTGACGAGCGGGTTTCGACCGAAGTGGTGACGCGGGTGGAGCAGGCGTGCGAGGCGCGGGCTGAGCCTTTCGCGCTGAGGACCGCGGGTGGGCTGGTGAAGTTCCCCCCCGGCGCGTCGCGCAAGGAGGCAAGGCTGGGAGACCGCATCTGGCGGTGGCTGGAGAGGAGCCCTTCTGCGGGCAGAGACGCCTGCCCTGTGTGCCGCGGCACAGGCCGCAAGGGCACGTGGCTGTTCTCGGCGCCGTGCGCTGCCTGTGACGGTACGGGGCGCTCCCCGCGCCGGACGGGACGGAACTAGACGGGGGAGAGTGGCTGCCGGTGCCCGGTGGGAAGCTCAACCCTGATTGGATCTCCCGGCCGGACGGGCCCGCCGGTAACGACGGTGGCCATGACGCCGGCCTTGCGGACGAGGTCTCCCTGGCTGTCGCGGTCGAGGGTGGCCGCCATCAGGCCGGGGGCGAGGCCATCGAGCTGCGCGCAGGGGTTGCGGAGCCCCGTCACTTCGACCACGGCAGTGGCGCCGAGGCGAAGGCGCGTCCCGGTTGGGAGTGCGAGCAGGTCAAGGCCGCGCGTGGTGACGTTCTCGCCCATCTCACCGGGGTGGACATCGAAGCCTGCTGCGCGAAGCTCGGCGAAGAGTTCGTCGTGGAGCAAGTGCACCTGGCGGAGGTTGAGCTGGTGGGGGTCGCGGGCCACGCGGGAGCGGTGCTTCACGGTTGCGCCGGCGTGGGCGTCGCCATCCACGCCCAGCCCGGCAATGAGCCGGATCACGGCCTCGTTTGGCTTCGAAAACGAATGCGTGGCGCTCCGGCTCACCGCGACAACGACGCCACCGGTCATGGTTCGCCGCCTTGCATCCCGTCGAAGAGGGCGCCGAGGGTGAGCTCAACGTCTCGGGTCTGGGCGCCCAGCTCCATGGCACGGCGCATGCGAGTCTGCGCGCCGGCAGTGGCGACGGAGAGGTTGAAGTTGTGCGCTTCCTCGACGAGGCCTTCGGTGGTTGAGAGGTCGTCAGCAGCTACGACGGCGGCCTTGGCGAGGGCGATGGCCTCGGCAGGAAAGGACGCAATGCGGTAGGCGAGGCGCTCGACAAAGGGGCCGAGCTCGTCCGGCGGGAGGGCGCGGTTCACGTAGCCGTAGCGCTCGGCGGTGGCCGCATCGAAGTCGTCGCAGCCAAGGACGATCTCCAGGGCCCGGCTCCGTCCGAGAAGCCGGGGAAGGCGCTGGGTGCCACTGCCTCCGGGGATGATGCCGATGGCGACTTCCGGCTGGCCGAGGACTGCCCGGCCGAGAGCCGCGAAGCGCATGTCGAGCGAGAGGGAGAACTCGCTGCCGCCGCCGCGAGCGCAGCCTTCGATCTTCGCGATGGTCGCCTTCGGCATGGTCCGGAAGCGATCGCACATAGCCTGGAAGAACGATGGGCGTTCGGGCCGCGGAGGCGGGGTGGTGGGCATGCGCTGGATGAGCTCGATATCGGCGTGAGCGATGAAGAACTCGGGGTTGGCGCTCTGGAACACGATGGCGCGCACGGCCTCGTCGTTCTCAACCTCCCTGCCGAAAGCGTCCATGTCGCGCATGAGAACGAGGTCGAACAGGTTGATGGGCGGGTTGTCGATGGTGACCCAGGCAACGCACCGCTCCACGCGCACCGCCAGGGACTGGAATTCGTATGCCATTTCCTGCCCTCCGTTGCGGCATTGTAGAGCAGTGCCGCAGAATCCCGGCATGGGCAGGCTCGACGGGAAAGTCGGCATCGTCACCGGGGGCGCTTCGGGAATCGGACAGCGCATCGCCGAGGTGTTCGTGGAAGAGGGCGCGCGGGTGCTGGTGGCCGATGTCGACGGCGATGGCATCGGGGCGATGATCGCCCGGCTCGGGCACAACCACGCCGACGGGGCGCTGGTCGACGTCCGCGACGAGGAGGCAGTGCGGAAGATGGTGGAGCAGGCCGTGCGGCGTTTCGGGAGGCTCGATGCGGCTGTGAACAACGCGGGCGTGGGCGGTTTCTCGCCTATCCAGTCGTACCCGCTGGCCGACTGGGAGCGCGTTGTGGGCATCTCGCTCACGGGGACATTCCTCTGCACGAAGCACGAGGCGGGACGGATGATCGCGCAGGGGAGCGGCGGGAGCATCATCAACATCGCCAGCCTGAACGCCATCCAGGCGGCAGAAGGCTTCGCCGCTTACTGTGCCGCGAAGGCAGGCGTGGTGGGACTGACGAAGGTGGCGGCGCTGGAGCTGGGGCGCCACCGGATTCGGGTTAACGCGATCGGGCCGGGGCTCATTCACACGCCGGCCGTGGCGCCCATGCTGGCCATCCCGGGGATGGAGGAAGCGTTCGTGCACGAGGCGCCATTGGGCCGGGCGGGCGAACCGGATGACGTGGCGCGGCTGGCGCTGTGGCTGGCGAGCGATGAATCGGCGCTGATGACGGGGCAGGCGCTCTACCTGGATGGTGGAGCGAGCCTGAACCGCTACCCGGAGTTGTTCCCGAGGTTCGGGGTCGAATAGAGGCCGCGCGCTAGACGTATTCCAGCAGCTGGAGCGAAAGGCCGGAGAGTTCGCTCGCGGGGATAGTGGTGCGCCTCGTGCCGGGAATCGCGCCCGCCTCCGGGGAAGACGGGCTGAAGCCGCGTTCTCGCGCGAGGGAGACGGCGGATTCGAGGTCGCCCACTTCAAAGGCGACCATGCTGGCGAGGCCGGGAGGACGGGCGGCGAGTGGGCTTTCCGGCGACCCCGCGGCAAGGAGCTCCAGGATGGCGTCGCCCATTCGCAGCTGGCGGATGGTCACCATCGGGGTGGCGATCTCGCCCACAACAGGGACGCCGAGGACCTCGGACCACCAGCGCGTGGCGCCCTCGAGGTCGTGAGTGATGGCGGCCAGGTGGTCGAGGCGCTTGAGCGGGAATGTGTGGTCGAAGAGGCCGGCGCGGGCGTGCCGTTCGCGACGGGCGGCCAGGTCCTCCGGGTACTCCACAAGGGCGACTTCGAATCCCGGGCCCGCGGCCGGGAGGGCAGCAGCCGTGGAGATCTTGCGGCCGTCAGCGGCGAAGGCATCGTACGGATGGATGGCCAGGCCGCTCCGGGAGAGTGCGCTGGCCGTTTCGCTCATGCTGGCGACGTTTAGCAGGAGCCGGCAAAGGCCGCCGCCAGGGGCGACCTGGCGCATGACGCGCCTGCCGGTCTCGCTCGTGCTCGCAGCCTGTTCATCGACGACGGCGAGCAGCTCTACGTAGAACTCGGCTTCGCCTTCGCCTGCGAAGAAGACGGTATTGGCGGTCCCGGTTCCGCGGTGCGCAGTAACGGGCGTCATGACGAGCCCAAGGCGTCCAAAGGGCCCGGCGGCGGCCTCGAGCAAGGGCACTGTCACCTGGACGTGATCGATCCGCTGGATGAGCATGGGGCATTGTAGGCAGCGGCGGGCTTGGCGTGGGGTGCGGCGCAGCGGGTAGACTGCCTCCACCACAGCGGGAGCAGGGATGCATGGCTGTTGAGACGGGCTACTTCGAGACTACCGGGGGTCTGCGCCTGTTCGAGCAGCACTGGGCGCCGGCCGGCAACGCGCGGGCGGTGATCGCCATCGTCCATGGCTATGCCGAACACAGTGGGCGGTACGAGTGGACGGCGGCGCGTCTGACGGAGCGGGGGTACGCGGTGGAGGCGCTCGACCTCCGTGGTCACGGGCGCTCCGATGGAGAGCGGGTTTTCGTGAACTCGTTCGAGGAGTACCACGACGATGTGGAGCGCTTCCTTGCGCGTGTGCGGGAGCGGCACCCGGGGCTGCCGCTCTTCCTGCTGGGCCACAGCATGGGCGGGGGCATTGTCACGAGCTTCGTGATTGCGCGAAAGCCGGGGCTGGCGGGAGTGCTCCTGAGCGGTTCGGCGTTGCTTGCGGCGCGGCCGGCGTCGCCCCCACCGCAAGAGCCGGCCCGGCCGGCCCCGCTTCCGGCCTCGGCGATTTCGCGCGACCCGGAGGTGGTGGCAGCCTACGAGAACGACCCGCTGGTCTATCGCGGAGTGCCCCGGACAGACCGGGCGCAGGCGTGGCCGGGCGCCTTCAGGCTGATACAGGAAGGGATGGAATCGATCACTACGCCCATCCTCATCATGCACGGCACGGCCGACCTGCTGACGCCGGCCGAAGGCAGCCGGGTGCTTTTCGAGCGGGTGTCATCGCCGGACAAGACGCTGAAGCTGTACGAGGGGCTCTACCACGAGATCCTGAACGAGCCGGAGAAGGAGCAGGTCATGGCCGGCATCCTCGCCTGGCTCGACGAACGCACGGGGGCGAAACCATGAGGACTGATTTCTACGAGGCGGACCCGTTTTCGGGAAGCAAGGGCGCGCACCTGGCCACGATTGAAAGCGACTACCGCTGGGAGAAGGGCGACGAGGTGTGGATTGAGGCGAGCGGAAAGCGGGTGAAGATCCGCATCTCATGGGTGAACGTGACGGTGAAGGATGGAGTGGTGAGCCGGGAGCTGCTAGGTCTGAAGCTGTAGAGGCGAGGGGAGAGCGGCCGGAGTCGCGGCCCCGGGTTGGCCGCAGCCTGTTCCACTTTCATCCCGTGTCCGGGCACGCTGCCCCGGGGAGCCCCGCCCAACCACCGCCCGTGCTGGGGTAGCGACAGCGGACGGGGGTGAGGCCATGGTGGGGCACCGAGAGGCCACGGGGGGCCGCGGCTCCGGGCGAGCGGCGGAACGGCACCGGGGGCCGCGGCCCCGGTTTACTCCCGGGCTTCGCCGCGGGCGGGGACGCGGGCGCCGACTTCGCGCATGACATCGATGACGCCGTTCTGGACGGCGTCGCGGGCGGCGCGGATGGCGCTGAAGACGGCGCGGGCGTTGGAGCGGCCGTGGCCGATGACAGTGACACCATCGACGCCGAGGAGCTGGGCGCCACCGTACTCGGTGTAGTCGAGGCGGCGCTTCACCTTGCGAAGCTCGGACATGAGGATGAGGCCGGCGGCGCGGTTCCAGGGGGTGAGCTCGACGGCCTTTCGCAGCTCACCGAACATGAGCTCGGCCATGCCTTCGGCGGTCTTGAGGACGACGTTGCCGGTGAAGCCATCCATGACGACGACGTCGGCAGCGCCGCGGGTCAGGTCTTTGCCTTCGACGTTGCCGATGAAGTTGAGCTTGCCGGCGCGGAGGGCCTGGTTGACTTCGATGACGAGCTGGCTGCCCTTGGTGTCCTCTTCGCCGATGGAGAGGAGGCCCACACGAGGGTTTTCGTTGCCGAACATTCGCTGCAGGTAGACGGAGCCCATGTGGGCGAACTGCACCAGGTGGATGGGCCGGCAGTCGGCGTTGGCGCCCACGTCAAGGAGGATGGAGACCTGGTTCTCGCCCGTGGGGAAGATGGTGGCGAGAGCAGGGCGGCTGATGCCTTTGACCCGGCCGAGGGTGAGGAGGGCGGCGGCCATGGCGGCTCCGGTGTTGCCCGCCGTGACGAAGGCATCGGCCTGGCCGGCCTTCACCAGCTCGAGCCCGGCGACTATCGACGACCGGGGCTTGTTGCGTACGGCCTCGGCAGGGTGGTCGTCCATGGTGATGACGTCGGGCGCCTCGACCACGCGGAGGCCGCGGACCTCGGCGGTGCCCTGCATTTCGCGCCGTATGGCATCGGTCTGCCCGACGAGGAGTATCTCCACGCCAAGGCCGCCAAGGGCCATCATCGCCCCGGCCACGATCTCGTGCGGGGCGTTGTCCCCTCCCATGGCGTCGACAACGATGCGGGCGGTCATCCTTCGCTCCTCCGGGCCGTGATTATCATGCGTTCGCTGTCGTTCGTCAGCGGGCCGAGGTCGTAGTCACCATAGACATCAACCGGCACAAGCCCTGCGAGGCGCAAGAGGCACTCCGCCTCGAAGGGGTAGACGTAGCGGAGCAGGTGTTCGCTGAAGGCGCGCCTTACCATGCCGTCGCGTGCGGTGGTCTCGTAGGTGACGCGCAGGGCGCGTTGCTGGCGGGCGAGGTCGTCCTCATGGACGTGCCAGACATCGAGGGTTTCACCCGCGCCGGTTTCGATGGAGTGCGCGAGCAGCGGCTGGCCGTTGGTGGCGGGGTCAAGCCAGAGTGCAGGGCCGGGCAGGTCAATGGCGAGGATGCCATTGAAGGCGAGGGCCTCACCGAGCAGGTGGAGGGTGACGACCTGCTCTTCGGCGGTTTCGCAGTAGAGGAAGACATCGGCGGAGACGACGATGAAGCCAAACCGTCCGGGTTCGAGGGCAAGGGCCGAGACGCGCCCCTCGATGAACTCGATCCCGGCTCCCTGCTCGCCGGCCTTGTGGCGAGCGAGGTTGAGCATGGCGGGCGAAGGGTCCAGGGCGGTGACGCGGTGACCGGCGCGGGCAAGAGCGAAGGCGATACGGCCTGTGCCGGTCCCGACTTCGAGGACGGGCCGTTCGGTGCGGCCGGCGAAGGCGAGCCAGAGCCCGGTGTCGTCGTTGGCCTGGCTCTCATGGAGGAGGTCGTAGTAGCGGGCATCGATGGCGTAGGGGTCGGCCATTCGCCCGATGCTAGGAACGCAGGGGTCGGCGGTCAATCGGGGGGCGCGCCTTGAGTGCTTCGGAGGGGTCCCACGGTGAGGACGCTCCTCAGGCAGGGTCAATGCGGAAGACGGGATAGCGGCCGGCGATGCCTTCGAACGCGGAGAGGGGCGCGCCGGGAGCGACGGGGAAGTGGCGGCGTCCACCGGGCGCAGCGCCCCAAATTGGCTATCGCAATCTGGTGTATGAGGAGTTACCATTCTCGGCGGGAAGGGCGGCTGAATGCCCGGGGTGGTCACGGAGCGATTGCCTGGGATCTCATTGGCTCACAGGTGGCCGATGCGTTTCTCGAAGCGGGAGGGACGAGAGTGGAAAACGTTCACGCCAGCCTCACGCCTGCTGAGCGGGAGGTCCTACGGCTATTGCTCAATGGAGGACTGGTCCGTGAAATCGCAAGAGAACTCGTAATCTCCGATCATACTGCCCGGACGCATGTTCGGAACATCCACGGCAAGACCAGCACGCACAGTTTGAGCCAGCTCGTTTCCTGGGGGCATCACCACAAGGCGTGCTGCCTCTTCGGCCGGCAAGATACCGCGAACAAGGTATTTTCGGGCCCGGACTAAGGGCGCATGCTAACCCGGCGAGTGAAGTTAGCGATGGGATGGGTATACGGAACCGCGACATGGTTCCAGACCGGGAACCCTCCCGAGAGCCCTGCCACGTTCTGCGGAATCGGTTACGATCCGGCATACGATCATGCCTGGGCAATGATCACAAATGGTGGCGACTCGAGGAACTACAATGACGGCTGTTGCGCCGCCATGCACAACCTGGCATGTGGACAGACCGGGACTACCCTGTACAGTGCAGATTCTCTCATCATGCTGCAGTACGTTAGAACTATCGACGCTGGACCGTGTCTGACTCACGCCAGTTGCTCACCCAATCTCTGCGGCAGTTTTGATCCAGATCTACTGGTCGATCTCACTCCCGGGGCATTTACCGGCCTGGGATTCTCGCTCTACATCGGTCACATTCCAGTTTGGGTCTATCAATCCTGAGGGAGGCTGGCCAGTGGTTTCCAGGCGAAAGGTGATCAAGGTGGGTGCCGGCGGCCTTGTCGTGGCGCCACTTCTCGTCGTACCAGTCTTGCGGGCTGCCGGCGCGGATGTCTTCGTTGCTGGCGATCAGGGGGCCGCTCCAGCACCGCCCGGCCCGGTGAAGACCGTTCGCAAGAGTCCCGGTCCCGGCCTTCCCGCACCCGGATACGTGGCCGGGGCAGTCACCCTCCGCGACGGCGATCACCTGCTCGTTCGCACCAGCGATGGAGATAGAGTGGTGCGGCTCGCCAACGCGGCCATTTGGAAAGGGGAGGCGGTGCCCCCGTCTGCCGTCGCGATGGGCGACGACATCATCGCAAGCGGAACGGTCCTCGCCGATGGGACGGTAGAAGCGCGCACCCTTGATGTGAACATCGCCCAGGTGCGTGGAGTCGTGACTGCCACAATTGGCCCGGGCGCGTGGATGGCGCGCGACAAGTTCGGCAGGGAGTTCGAGCTTAGAATCGACCCGCTGAAGCCACCCGTCGAGATACTTGTGGGCGGATTACCAACGTCTGCAGCTGACGTTGGCGATCCCGTTCCCGGCCACTCGTTCATTGCCATCGGTCTCCTGCTTGCCGATGGTAGCATTCGCGTCACGCGGCTCTACTATTAGCGGATTCTGAGCTCTGTTTCAGTCACAGCGCTCGGCCGCCAACCGCGACGCGGCCGGGACGCATCCAGGATGGAACAGGTTCCGGACGCCCACGGGGCACGGAGGCGGCGGCCTCCGTTGGGCTGTTGGTAACCGTCCCACCTGTCCACGCAGACAGGGGAAGCCTCCACCGTGGGAGGCCGGTTCTGTGTCAGGCTGAACCTGCGAGGTGGTTCACTTCCCCTCCCCGGATAGCTGTTGTTTGTTGGGTCGGGCATTCGCAACGGGTACTTCTCTGACAGTCGTGCACGCAAATGCCTGATTGTCTCGCGGCGTCCAAACCCGGACTGCGGCCCTCAGGCAGGGTCAATGCGGAAGACGGGATAGCGGCCGGCGATGCCTTCGAACGCGGAGAGGGGCGCGCCAAGAGCGACGGGGAAGTGGCGGCGTCCACCGGGTGCGGCGCGAACGTACTCGCGGAGGACGGGCGCCCGCTGCTCCACGGCAACGGGCAAGAGGCGCACGGGGCGGCGGCGTCCCTGCCTGATGACTGCCTGGCCTTGGGCCGCTTCGGCGTTCCTCACCCACTCGGTGTGGGGACCGAGCATGGCCACGAGGTAGCGGGCGCCATCGAGGGAAACGATGACCACGGGGGTGGCGCGCGTGCGCCCCGAGACGCGCCCACGGGTTTCGAGGGTGGCCTGTCGCCGTGGTGGCAGGCCCAGTCCCGACCACCAGCCCCAGAACCGGTTCAGATAGCGGCCGAGGCGGGTGGGCCGCCAGTCGCGGTAGAAGAAGCGGTAGAGCCAGTTGTCCTCGGCGGGGTCGCGATGAGTGCTTCGGTTCATCGGCGGACATCCTTTGCAGGGGAGGTGACGTCAGTTTTGCAGGGTTGTGTCACGACAGTATGAAGAACCCTGTCACAAAGCCGGAACCGGGCGCGGTCACGGCCACCGGGGCGACACGCAGTGGCCGAAGCGTTCACCGCGCCTCACGTCACGCGTCCACCTTCAGCGGCCGAATGTGATGGTGCGCCCCCGGGAGGTTGTGGAAAGAAGATGAACCAGAGACGAAACGCGGAAGTCCGGCCGGCCCTGTGGCTGGCAGCAGCGGTCGCCCTTGTCGCGGCGCTGGGCCTCGGGATAACGAGCATCGTTCCGGGGTAGGCCAGCGTCCACGGAACGGCGCGCAGGGCCGGGGAAGGACCGGTGAGGGCGGTCGCAGCTGCTCGCCGGCGCGTTGACGGTGCGGTGCCGGCCCTCCGCCGGAGACGGCACGGAACTCATGCCGAGACGGGCGTGCGCGGGTAGATCGCGGAGCGCGACGCTTCGAAGGCGGCGATGCGCTCTTCTTCGAGGAGAGTGAGGCCGATGTCATCGAGGCCTTCGAGAAGGCAGTGCTTCACGAAGGGGTCGATCTCGAAGTGGCGAACGAAGCTGCCATCGGGGGTGGACACCGACTGGGTTGCCAGGTCAACGACGAGCTCGGAAGAAGCGAGCTCCTCCGCTCGCGCGAGCAGGTGGTCGATGTCCTGCTGGGGTAGTGTCACGGTGAGCAGGCCTATCTTGGCGCAGTTGTTGCGAAAGATGTCGGCAAATGATGGGGCGATGATCACCTTGAGGCCCATGTCCTGGAGGGCCCACGGGGCGTGCTCGCGGGAGGAGCCGCAGCCGAAGTTCGGCCCGGCCAGGAGGATTGGCGCGCCCGCGTAGGCGGGATTATTGGTGACGAAGCCGGGGTCCTTTCGCCACTGCTCGAAGGCGAACTGGCCAAACCCGGTGCGCTCGATGCGCTTCAGGTACTGGGCGGGGATTATCTGATCGGTATCAACGTCGGCGCGGTTGAGGGGGATGGCGCGCCCGCGAACGGCTTCGAACTTCTCCATGGGGTTCTCCTTTTCCGGGGACGGGCTGTTAGCGGAGCCACTCGCGGATGTCGACGAAGTGGCCGGTGATGGCGGCGGCGGCGGCCATCTGGGGGCTGACGAGGTGGGTGCGGCCTCCCCGGCCCTGGCGGCCCTCGAAGTTCCGGTTTGAGGTGGAAGCGCAGCGCTCCCCCGGCATGAGCGTGTCGGGGTTCATGCCGAGGCACATGGAGCAGCCCGCGTCGCGCCATTCGAAGCCGGCCTCGCGGAAGATCCGATCGAGGCCTTCCTGCTCGGCCTGGATCTTCACCAGCCCCGAACCGGGAACGACCATGGCACGGACCGTCGAAGCGACCCTGCGGCCGCGAACGGTCTCGGCGGCGGCGCGCAGGTCTTCAATGCGGGAATTGGTACAGGAGCCAATGAACACACGGTCGATGGGGATGTCCTGGATGGCAGTGCCGGGCTTGAGGTCCATGTAGGCCAGGGCGCGCTCGGCGAGTTCGCGCGCCTGAGGAGTTGCCGCGCTCTCCGGGCCGGGGACGCGGCCGGAGACGGGGACGCTTTGAGCGGGGGTTGTGCCCCATGTGACGGTGGGCTCGATCTGCGCGGCGTCGAGGGTAACGGTGGTGTCGAAGGCGGCGTCATCGTCGGAGGGCAGGGCGCGCCAGGAATCGAGGGCGCGTTCCCAGGCGGCGCCCTTTGGCGCGAAGTTGCGCCCTTCCACGTAGGCGAAGGTCGTTTCGTCGGGGGCCACCAGACCGGCCCGGGCGCCGCCTTCGATGGACATGTTGCAGACGGTCATGCGGCCTTCCATGGAGAGCGAGCGAATGGCGTCTCCGCGGTACTCGATGACGTGGCCGGCGCCACCGGAGACACCGATGCGCGCGATGATGGCGAGGGTGATGTCCTTGGCGGTGACACCCGGGTGCAGCTCGCCGTCCACCACCACGGCCATGGTTTTCGGGGGCGACTGGGGGAGGGTCTGGGTGGCAAGGACGTGTTCGACCTCGGAGGTGCCGATTCCGAAGGCGAGAGCACCAAAGGCGCCGTGGGTGGACGTGTGACTATCGCCGCAGACGATGGTCATGCCCGGCTGCGTGAGTCCCTGCTCGGGCCCAATGACGTGGACGATGCCCTGGCGCACATCGTCGACACCGAAGAGGGGGACGCCGAATTCAGCGCAGTTCGCGCGCAGGGTCTCGACCTGCTGCACGGAGAGAGGGTCAGGCCAGGGCCTGTCGCGGTCGGCGGTGGGGACGTTGTGGTCGACAGTTGCCAGGGTCAGATCCGGGTGGCGAACCCTGCGACCGGCCATCCGGAGCCCCTCGAAGGCCTGGGGCGAGGTGACCTCGTGGACAAGGTGCAGGTCTATGTAGAGGAGGTCGGGCTTGCCCGCCTCGCGGCGTACAAGGTGGCTATCCCAGATCTTCTGGGAGATGGTTCGAGGCTCGGGCATGCGGCGGTACTCCGGGTGGGTGAGATACAAGCGTATCGCAGGGCTCCGCCGGGCGCATCGCGCTGCGGCTCAAGGGCCGAACTCAACCACCGGGAACGGGGGCTCGAAATCCTTGCCGGAAGGCTGGCCCACCTCCTGTGCCTTCATTGCCAACGAAGCGCCGTCGAAGTCGCCTTCCAGCAGTAGCAGCGTGCCATCACCCCTGGCGACGCAGAAGACGCCCTCCCCATCGGCGCCCTCGACCTCCCAGCAGCGGGCATCGTGGCCGGCAATCCGTCGGTCCCTGGCGGGCCGGACCTCTGCGCCGGTGTCGGCGCTGATGCGTTCGAGCAGCGGCTCGACATCGAGAAGTGCGGGGAGAGGGATGGTGACGGGGGAGGAGGACTCGCCTTTCAGGCACCGGCCCGGTCCGCCGGACTCTGCGCAGACGAAGCTCGACTTGCCATCGTTGATGAGGACGAAGGTGGCGGTCTTCCCTTCGAATTCGCCGGAGAGCCCGAGGGCCTGCCGGGGAGGATCGGCCGCCATGGTGAGCGTGGCGGCGAGCTTGCCCTTCTTCGCGTCGGACCCTGTGACTTCGTAAACGAGCCTGTAGGTGTCGTTGCCAAGGCTTTCGGCGAAGCGGCGGAGGGAATCCAGCCCCGCCGCGGGCGCGGGTTGTGCGTCGTCGCCCGGGCCGGTGGAGTCACCACCGCCGGGCTTATCGCTGCAGGCAACGGCGGCCAGGGAGAGGGCGAGCAGCGCACCGAGAGCAAAGCGGAAGCAAGGCAAGGCGTCCTCCTTTCCCGGTTCCTGTATCGCAACCGGGATACTACGGCGGCCGGCGCGTGGCAAGCCCGCACGGCAAGGGAGATACGGGGAGATTCTAACCGCGCTCATATGACCGGCGGGATAAGGAATCGGCTACAGTAACCGTGTGGCCACTGTTGTGGACCCGGAGTGAACAACAAGAGAACGAGGAGGGTTGCCGGGGGCTCCTTAGCAAAGGCACGACGCGGGTGACCGCGCTCACGCAAAGCCCACGGGTCCCGCGCTGGCGGGATGGCCGGGCTGCCGACAGGATGGCGGGCGAGCCGCCGCTCACACGGCAGGAGACAGAGAGATGAGACAGCTACCCCGGGCTCTCGCGGCCGCTTTCGTGATTGCGACCACCCTGCTCGCCTTCGGAGCGGCCTCGGCCTCGTCGATGCTGACGGTCTCGGTTATCTCACCGCGGCCGGTCCCGGCCGGGTTCGAGACAACCCTCACCGTGCGGGCGGAAGGCGACCAGCCCGAGCTGGCGGACCTGGATTACGTGGTGAGCGGCGGCGAGCTGCTGGGGGTGGTCTCGCTGAATGCGGTGGAGCCGGGCGTGGCTGAAGGAAATGTCCACGTGCGGCGCGAAACCCCCGGCGAGGTCACCCTCGTTGTGAAGTCGGGGGGCGCCACGGTGGCGAGCGGAACGGCGAAGTTCGCTTCTTACGGTCAGATCGAGGTGAGCGCGACGCTCGCGGCCGATGCGCACGCTTCAGCGCGGACCTGGCGGTTCGAGGTGGTTAACGACTCGGGTGCGGTGATTGAGACGCTCTCGCTGGGGACAAGCGGCGGAACCCCAACGGGAACAGCGGCATCGTCATGGCTGCCCTACGGGGTTTACACGGTGCGCCAGGTGCTCGGGAATGACACGCGCACCTCGTGCAGCGCGGGCGCCTTCTATGCAGTCGCGAGCCCGGCCGGAGGTGCTGCGAACCTGCAGCTCTCGGCCCGCAGCGTGAGCGCTGCCTTCACGATCGCGCCCTGCGAGAGCGCGCCCACCAGCCTCGGCGTGAACGTTCCGATCGACGTGATCGATACCTTCGTTCCCATCGACGAAGTGCTGGGAGCGCGCCAGGCGGGTGCTCCGCTGCCGCCGGCAACGGGCACGGGGCTGGCGCCGGATGCCGGGAGCACGACCCCCTGGATGCTTGCAGCGGCCCTGGTGATGGTGGTTGCCTCCATGGGAACGATAAGCCTCGTGGCAGCGCGGAAAGCAAAGAATTAGTCCTTCCTCTCCTCGTGCGTTTGAGAGGGAAGCGCATTGGCCTGCGCTTCCCTCTCAGGCGTTTGGGGGCTGCCTGGCGCCAGTTCCTGATCACCTGCGTTAGCGATAAGGCTTGACTTAGGGGCCGCGATCGTTCTAAATCAGGGGCGGTACGCACGCGGAGCCGGTGTGTCGAGTCGCCGTCCGCGTGTCAGGTCAGCCAGAAGTTGGACATGGCGTCCGGCGGGGTACGCCCAGGAGTCCCAAGGGATTCTATGGGGAACGTGCATCGCCGGTTTTTGGTTTTTGGGCTGCTGGCGCTGCTGGTGGCGGTGGTGGCCGGGAGCGGGCTCGAGCTGCGCGCGCCGGGCGTGGTTCACGCCGCCCCGGGCGAAGTTTTTACAAAAGTCGACCCTCCGAAGCTCTACGCGGGGGACTTCTCGCATGGGGCGGCCGTACCCGCACAGGCCAATCCCACCCTGGGGCTCGTTGGCTACTGCGTGGAGGTGGATGGTTCCGGGATCACAGTGACGGGGCTGGTCAACGGCTTCACCGTGACGGCGGGGAGCACGATCACCGGCACGGACTACTACGATGGAACAACGCCCGCCGACTCCACCGATGACGTGTACTGCGCGACCATCCAGGCGGCCACCACGGGGACCTCGCTGAAGCTCTCATGGACATACCTCGAAGGTTCAACGGCGGCGACCATTGAACTCGAGATAGCGATCGTGACGGTGACGTTGCAGGGGTGGGACGGCGTTGTGGGCGGCGCCGCAACGGTCTGCACGGTCGGCTGGGACCCGGCGTTCCTGACAGGGAAGGCTTCGAACACCCCTCTCACAGCGCCCAACAACCTGGACAAGGTGGATGCAGGGGACTGGACGGCCAGCGCCGGGACGATCACCGGGGTATTCAAGAACACGGCGACGGGTGAGTGGTGTGTGGGCATCACGGCCGGGGTTGTAACCGCGGACATAGACGTCGAGTTCTCGTTCTACGCGGTCTACCGGCTGAGCACGACCAGCGACGACCAGCTGCACACGATTGGCTCGCCCACGAACGACATCGTGGACATCAACGACGTTGACTTCTCGGAATTGCGTCACATCTCGCTGGGCGGGCAGATGATGCCGCAGCAGGATGCGAACGAGAACGTGGTGGGCGCGCGGCATTACGCCTGCGTGGTGCCCTCGGCTGTGGGCGACGTGCTCCAGCCGAACAACGTCAGCTTCAGTGGAAGCGGGGCGAACGTCTCGGGGCTGGAGATCTTCCACGACGGCGCCGCGGGGAGCCCGAACTTCCCGGGGGTGGTCGACGGCACAATCTGCCTGGGGTGGACTTCCACTCAGCCGGGCGAGCACTTCCTGACCCTGTCGTTCACGAAGAACGTCGGAGCGCTGGGGCTGGGGCTTCGGAACGTTTCGTGGGACACGAACGGCGACAACAACGACCAGGACGGGGCCACCAGCGGGCCCGGCAATGCCGCGCTCCTCAAGCAATGGAACACCATTTCGCGGACGGAGATCACCACGGGCGCCGACCCGCGTGACCCGGACACCCCGGCAGGCGAGATCATCACCAATGGTTCGCTGACGCGGCCCATCCAGTTCAACGTGGCGAGCGGGAGGTTCCTTTCGGGGAGGCTGCCGTTGACGGAGTGGGTGTTTGGCGGGCACACGGGACCGACCGGGCCGCTGTTCGACCTCGCCCTCGAGGGGGTGGTGCTCGTCGTCCGGATCGAGGGGAATTGCGGCTACTTCCTGGGCGACGGCACGCCGCCGGCCAACCTGGGCCGGGAAATCACGGGGGTTTCATACGGTGGACGGTTCGACCGTGGCCCAAGCCCCGCGGAGCCGGGCGAGCCGCTGGGAGACGGGCCTGACGATATTTCGTTCACGATCGATGACGATGGCGGCTGCAATCCATCGTCGGTCGTGAGGATTGCGATTGACGCCTACTACCCGGGCAGCCCGAACGTGTTCTTTGGAACCGAGACCGTGGATGTTTCGTTCGAGTTCACCGTCGGGACAAAGACGCCGCGACTGGCATGGGCCGGGGATCGCGTGAGCCTCAGGTACGCCTTCTCTTACTCGGACACCTGCCCGCTGGCGGCGAACACGGTCGTATTCACGAGACCGTCGGGCCAGCCGGGCGGTTTCGTGGGGAGTTCGCCCGACGGCCACACGGAAGTGCTGGGGGCGGACTGTGAAGCTGAGGTGGCCTATGAGAGCGACATGCCCGGTGAGGTGGATATCGAGGTCTTCGTGAACGGCAACGAGTATTCGAAGGTGGCCTTCCCCATCTTCTACCTCGCTTTCGAGGATGTGACCACCACCGCCACCGGGCAGTTGAACGTCTCCGAAATCGGGGACCTCAGCGCCAGCGTGAGGGGCTGGTTTGTGGGGAACAACCCATCGGGGAGACCCGCCGAGATGAAGCCCGACGGACGGGGGGTGCCTGCTGATCGCTGGATCCTGCCCACCGACTGGGAGACTCTTCGCGGGGACGCCGACTCACGCCGGAACTGGCCTTCGTCGGCGCCCATGCCCGTGGCCTACGTGACCTTCGCCATGGAGCGCGAGGATGTCGTCAACAACTGGCACACCGGCGTCAAGAACGGCGACGCCGGCTGGCTGGTGCTCGATGGGACCGAGTCCTCCATTAACGTGAACCCTGTCACGGGGATCCCGAGCGTGCTCGGAACGGTCAACCGTCCGCGCATCCTCACGGACGCGACAGACCTCGACGGAATTGGCACGGTCGACACCTTTGGCGACTTCAACCTGACCTACGAAGGCTGCCTGAAGAACCCGCACACCGGCAATCCGGAATGTTCGGTGGACGACATGGCGGGGCACTCGCGCTACTACGCCATCGCCGACTACCCCCGGCGGCGGGCCGGAACGCTTCCCCCGGCGACTTCGAATGTGGTGCAAACGAATTGGCTGTGGGCCGGGTACAAGGAGCTGACAATCGTCGACACGGACTCTCCGACGATGAAGTACGTGGTGGCCCACCTGAAGGACCGCGACGGGTATTGCGATGCCAAGTCGTTCAACAACCTGCTGGGCATTCCGTTGCAGTGGGAGATAGACGCGGGCGACGGCTTCATCGTGGGGCTGGAAGGTGCCCCCTCGTGGGTCAGCACCAACAAACGAGCGGCTACGACCACGACATTCGACACCGTCGATGACTTTGGCAGGCCGCTGAACGAAGGCATCGCCAAACCAACTGTGGATGCCGATGAGTGCCAGGCGTGGATAAAGGTCAGCAACAGCATGCTGACGTCCACGAACGTGCGGGTGTCGTTCCCTCCGCCACCATCACCGCCGCCGGCAGAGGTGCGGGTGACCGGGCTCGTGTGTTCTGGACCGGAAGAAGTGACCATCAAGAACATGGGAACGAACGTGGTTTCGCTGGCGGGGTTCTCGCTGCGGAGCCGGCCCGAGAACTACCTCGAGCCCGAGCAGTACCTGGAGATCCACGGTTTCCTTGAGCCGGGTGAGAGCCGCACGTTCTCCGCCGGGCCGAATGCGCCCGCGTTGGACTGGCAGTACACCAACGACGAAGTGTTCGTGGATGGAGATGCGAACGACTGGGCCAGGCTCTCGTGGAACGGGTTTGAGATGAGCCGCATGCACTGCGATGGCCAGGTGGTGAACCCCCCGATCCCGGAGATGCTGCCGCTCGATGGCGAAGGCGAAATCGTCATCGATATCACGGTTGACTTCGGCGCCCAGACCAACAAGCTGCTGGAAGCGGGCTGGAACCTGGTCTCGGCGGGCCGGAACGGCAAGATCAAGGCTGCCCTTGCGGGGAACGATGACAACGTGATTGCCATCTACACCTGGAACGGCATCGCAGGCCGGTGGGAGCTCTACACCCCGAGCGGGCCGAGCTTCCTGAACACCTTCGACTCGTTCCGGGCCGGCGGGGTGTACTGGGTGCAGGTCAAGCAGCCGTTTACGATCTACGTCCCTGACTGATGCCGGTAGGCGGTTCCTGCGCTAACCTCGGACGTGCCGTCACCAATCCAACCCGCAGGAATGGCATTCGCATGAGACCTTTGTTTCGCGCGGCCGTGCTGGCAACGGCATGCACAGGCGCGCTGATGGCCGGCACGGCCCTTGCCCAGTACCAGCCCCCCTCCACCGTGTTTGGGTCGATCAACGACCAGGCGGGCCCTGTCGAGGCGGGAATCCCCGTGACGGCCTACATAGGCGGCCAACTCTGCGGCACGGGTAAGACGGAGTTCACAGGCGATGGCGCGGCGAAGGTCACCGTGTATGCGGTGAATGTTTCCTCGCGTGAGGACAAGCCCGGGTGTGGCGTGGAAGGTGTGGACATCACAATCAAGATAGGCGACCGCACGGCGAGCCAGCCCGCCAGGTGGCGAGCAGGACCGGTACGCCTCGACGTCACCTTCGGGAATGTGACGCCCGTGCCCATCCCGACCTTTACACCGGCGCCCACGCGCACACCCACGCCGCCGCAGGCGACGAGCACAGGCACGCAGGGAGCCACTCCGGCGAGTAACGGGACAGGCACGGCGGCCTCAACCACCGTGCTGGGGACCATCCCCGCGGGGTCGCCGGGCGCAGGTTCGCCGATACCCACGCTCAAGGGCGGGGTGACCAGCTCCAGGCCGGGCAACTCGCAGGAGGGCTCGGCAGACGGCGGCGGATTCCCTCTCTGGGCAGTCGTCATCATCGTGCTTGGCGGGATCGCGGTAGTGGGCGGAGGTGTGGGCTACGCCATGTCTCGCGGCCGTGGCGGGGAAGATGACACCGATGGTGGCCCGTTCGGCGCGGACGGTGACGACAGCGACTGAGGCGGCTTCGAACTGGCCAAGGCAACACGGCAAGAAGGCCGGTGGGGAATCTCACCGGCCTTCTTCATCGGGACCTCCGGGGAGGATGTCAGCCGAGGAAGATCATCGCGTAGAAATGGCGGCCGTCGGGGGTGGTGAGCTCGCCAATCCCAATCCGGAAGAAGTCACCGGCGAGGATATTCGCCTTGTGCGTGGGGCTCCGCATGAGAGCCGCGACTGCCTTTTCGGGCGACTCTTCGATGGAGTAGTTGTTCATGGCCAGGTTCTCCCCGGCCCAGGCGTAGCTGGTGTAGCCGAAGTGCGCCAGGAGCTCTACGTACATGGAGTAGCCGAAGGGGTCGGTGTGGCCGAAGTAGTTCTGGTCCACCAGCTGCTGGACGCGAACCCGGGCGATGCTCGCGAGGCCAGCCTCGTAGGAGTAGGGCGGCAGGCCCGCCGCTGCTCGCTCGGCATTAATCCCGTCGAGGAGTCGCTGTTCGAGGTTGGTAATGCCACCGGCACGTGGCTCAGGGACGTAGAAGTTGGGTTTCGCAGGCGCAGGTGCGGCCGCGGGTGGGGCCTCCTCTGCCGGCGGGGCCGTTTCAGGCGCAGCGGGTGCAGGCGCGGCAACGGGCGCAACTCCAGCAGCGGGCAAGACGGGCGCAGGGGCAACGGGCTCAGCGGCGGGCGGCGAGACCACAACGGGAAGGGCAGGCGGATTGGGCGCCGCAAGGATCACGTCTGGCAGGTCGGGAATGGGAATGAAGGAGGTGCCGGAGGGCTGCTCGGCGGCGAGCGCTGCCGGGGCGGCGGGCGAGGCTTCGATTGCAGGCGCCGATTCACGAACCCGGGCCGGGGCGTCATGAGCAGCGAGAGGCAGCGGTCGCGGCGTGGCCGCGTCGCTTTCCTGCAGGATGGCAGTCAGCGCCAGGCCGATACCGGCGCCGGCCGAGATGCCGGCCAGGTAGAGCGGCAAGAATCTGCCGACGGTTGAAGCCCGCGCGAAATCGGCGACCCTGCCGGCGCGAGACAGTTCGAACGATGCCATGACGTCCTCCCCACGAACCGCCACGCAAAGGGCCAGCCAGCCCTCGTGGAGTTCTCAATGGGGGAGTTCGGCCGGGCACGGGAGGGTGAAACGGCGACGTGGGAGAAGGGGGCGTGACAGTTGCGTGGCGCAGTCACCGGTCGTTTCCCCGGCGTGACAATTGGGCCTGCGCAGGCGCGCGGGAGTGAACGCGGGGTGGCCGCAACGGGCCGGGAAAGGCCATCACCGGGCGGTCAGGAATGGGGTGCGAGTGGAGGTGGCGAGGTGAAAGAAGTGTGCGATAGAAACGGGCCGGCCAGTACCCTTACTGGCAGCCGGCCTTCCCGGCCTTGATTGCGTCGCCAAAGGAGGGGCCCCCTGCCGACACGGAAGTCCAGCCTGGCTGGAGCGGGAAGTCGCCGTTCCTGTCGATGAACCAGCCATTGGGATGGCAAACCACCACGTAAGGCCAGGGGCCGCAATCGTACGGCATTGACGGGTCCGAGCTTGCCGAGCACTCCCCAAAGGAGGAGGGCGCCGGCGGGAGAGGCGTGCTCGTCGGAGTGGGAGGAACGAGTGTGGCCGTCGGCGTCGGGATGGGCGTCTCCGTAGGCGTGGCCGTCGGTTCGGACGGAGCGGCGGTCGCCGGGGGCGTCTTCGTCGCAGATGCGGGTGACGGCGACGGTGAGGCTGGTGTGCCGGTAGGCGGAGGGCTGGCGCTGGCAGCGGGACTTGGGCTTGCCTTTGAGGCCGCCGTGGGCGAGTTGACGGGAATCACGGTACCGGCGACCCGGGTTGGGGTTGGGGATTCGGTTTCACCGGCGGCCGGCGCAGAGCTGTCGTCATCGCCGCCCATCAGCGCCAGGGCGGTGATGGCCCCGACAAGGACCACGATGAGGACTACCCCGGCGAAGGCGAGGAACCGGACCGGGTTGCCACCTTCGCGCACGTATGGCTCGCGTTCGCTGAGCACGCCGGCCACGCGGCGAGGGCGGAACACGGGCTCCTCCGGCGGGTACCCGGTCTCTTCCAGGGGCTCGCCGGCAGGGGCCTCGGGCGGGGGGCCCTCGACGTAGGCGGCAGGCGCTTCGGGCGACCATCCTTCTTCGTCGACCACGGATTCGTCGGAGATGACGGGCGGCACAGGCGGGGCAGGCGGGATGGGAGGGGGCACGGAGCGCAGGGCAGGCCGGAAGGGGTCGGGCCGAGACGGTTCATCCTCGGAAGGCGCCGGCCGGGGCCCGCCCACGAATGCATCGGGGCCAGCCACAGGGGGGCCACCGTCCTGGAGCCAGGCAAGCAGGGGGGTGGCATCGAGGCGCAGGTAGTTGGCGTAGGAGCGAAGAAACCCTCGTACGTAAACGGGCGCAGGGAGCGCGTCGAACTGCTCTTCCTCCAGCGCTTCCAGGAACCGGGGAGAGATGCGGGTATCCTGGGCTGCCTGTTCGATAGTCAGCCCGCGGCTATTGCGCGCGTTGCGAAGAGTCTCGCCAATCCCTGCCACATGCGCCCCGGAGGGGAAGGTTGAACATAAGGTATGCGGAAATTGTGAAACGGGCGAGAGCGGCCGTTTTGGCGCGGGGCCCGCAGCACGGATACCATCGGGATTGTGCGGATAGTAGAAGGGCCCGGGCTTCGTCTTGCCGTGGCAGCAATCGCGGCGGGTGGAGCCTGCGCCTTTGGTTTCCTGCAGGCCGCCGTGGCGCAGCCCCAGGTACCTGCGACGTACTACGGCACGGCCGCCATCGACGGCAAGTCAGTTGCCGATGGCACGGAAGTCCGGGGCTATATCGACGCGCTGGACTGTACGCAGCCGGGGCCCACGTACCGGGGGACGATCACCGACGGCGGAGTGAGCGTCTACCTCGTCAATATCGTTCACGAATCGCAGAAGGCAGGGTGCGGCAAACCCGGGAAGACCGTGACCTTCACTGTAGGCGGAAGGCCAGCCACTCAGACAGCCGAATGGAAGCAGGGACCGCAGCAGGTGAATCTCAATGCGGGCAGCGGCGAGGCGCCCGCGCTTCCCACGGCTACACCCACGCGCACGCTCGCACCTTCGGAAGCGGCAGCGACGGCCACCGGGCAGGCGAAGTTCACGCCAAAGCCCGCTACGGAGCTCCCAACCGACGAAGCCGTCATTGTCATCGGCACGCGCACCGCCGAAGGGGCGGAAGATGGGCGCGGAGGCGAGGGCGCCTCCGGCAGCGGAGAGGAGGGCGGCCTGGCCGTGGGTTACGTTCTGCTGGTAGTCCTGGGGGCAATCGTCCTCACGGGCGGGGCGATGGGGGTGGCATTGAGCCGGCGCACGGTGGGCCGGGGCACCAATGCCGAGCCTGGCGGCGGTGGTCAAGACGAAGGGAAAGAGCCTTAATCCCCCATTATCCGGCTGTTGTGTAAGCTTGGTTGAAGCTTCCGAGGCTGCACTTACGGCCTGGCGGAACCGACCTAGAGAGTATGAAGACCCTTCGCTACGTTGCGATTTTCACCTTCTGCGCCGGCGCGATGCTGCTCGCTGCCGGGCTCATCCTGACTCGCGGAAGCGAGGACGGGAAGGCCGACGAGGAGCCATTCGTGGCCGTGACGGCGACGCCGACAAGCACGCCGACGGAAACTCCGACCAACGCGCCCACGCCCACGGCCACGCCCACTCCCTTCGACGGCAAGGTTTCGAAGCTCAAGATCCCGCGATTCAACGTGGATTCGGCGATTGAAGAGGTGGGGCTGCTGCCGAGCAATCAGCTCGATACTCCCCACGACCCTCTGAAGACGGGCTGGTACTACATTTATGACAAGCCCGGCTTTCGGGGGAACGCGGTCTTCTCGGCTCACGTGGATTACTACCCGAACATCATCGGCCCATTCAACAAGCTGAAGAACTCGGAGATAGGCGACGACATCGTCGTCGTCATGGAGAACGGGCTCGAATACAAGTACCGGGTGATCCGCAAGGAGCGCTACGACGTGGCGACGATCCCGATGGGGGACCTAATCTGGCCCACGAACAAGCCTGCGGACACCGAATGGGTGACGCTGATAACGTGCGGCGGGGAATTCCGATCGGCGACGCCCGGGGGGCCCGGGGAGTATCTCCATCGTGACGTGGTGGTGGCGGAGAGGTACCAGTAGGAGGCTTCACGCTGACCTGAGCGTGCCAGCGCACGGCCATACTGGTTTCCAGGGCACGAACTCGGGGACTGCCCGGGGCGTATAGGGGAAGCGATGCGGTCCGCATCGGGCTTCCGCCCATTAAGGGAGCACAGGAGCGGCAATACCATCTCCCCTGAAGCCGTCACTCACCGGGCGGCAGGGAGAGACCCGATGAAGCCGACGCGCGCATTCCTGGTCATGGCTGCCCTGACATTGGCCATCACAGTCTCAGTTCTGGCCGCAGGGAGCGAGCACGTCCGCGCGGGAGCGAGCCTTGTGAAGGGCTGGAACAACGTGTCCTATTCCGGGGGCTCGCTGGCGCCTTCCGAAGCGTTGGCAAGCATCGAAGGGAAGTACGATGCGGTCTACCGGTGGAACGCAGCGACCCAGACGTACGAGGTGTACTCACCTGTTGGGCCCGCGTTCGGGAACACCCTTTCCAACATTGCCGATGGAGACGCCGTCTGGATCAGCGTGACGGCAGCGAGCGCCACGCTGGCCTCGACAACGAAGACAGGGAACGTCTCCATCGCGGCGAGCACCTTCCTGCCCACCAATGACCTGGCGATCTACGAGAAGTCGTTCAACCAGCTGAATCCCGTGGGAACGGACGCTGCATCGGAGCGCTACTACGCCCCGGTGGTGCTGCCCGATGGCGCCACGATCACAAGCATGACGGTTGCATTCGAGGCCGGGAGCGGCGCTTCGGTGCAGGCGCGCCTTGACTTCACACCCATGGCCAATGGCACGAATGCCGCCCAGATCTTCAAGCTGGCCGAGGTGCTTTCGAGCGCGGGCGCCAGCCCCCAGACAGCCAACGCATTCAGTCACACCGTTGACAATGAGGTGAATGTCTACTTCGTGGTGGTTGACCTCATAGGCGGCGCCGGGGCAAAGCTCAGGGGCATCTCCATCGCCTACACAGGCGGCTAGCGGTGAGCATTGTCACCTTCCGGCGAAGGCACGGACGGCGCCGCGCGAGCGCGGGTGCGATGCTGGCGCTCCTGGCGGCGCTCGCCGGGGCGATAACCATCTGGGACGGTGAGGCGCGGGCAATTTCGCCGCCGCAGGTGTTCACCGTCGACCAGTCGCCTGCCGGCCCCGCCACGGTGAGCCCGGGCGACGCGGTGACCTACACGATAAACTTCAAGTCTTCCGCAACCGTGCCGGTTTCGAACCTGGTCATACAGGGGAGCCTTGGCGCCAATCTCTCTATCAGCAGCTTCAGCGGAGGGCTGGGGCCCTCGGCGTGCGCGGCCAGTGGCTCGCACAGCCAGGACTTCACATGCAGCCTCGGCACGCTCGGGGCCGATTCCTCAATTGCGGCCATCACCATCAATGCGGCCGTCCGCAACGTCGCCGATGGAGCGACGATCGACCTTTCTGCCGTGACGGATTGCTTCGACTCGTCGTTCTGCGCCAAGGACGGGAGCGGGGACGCCGGGAGGGCGCCGTCTGCGGACCCGGCGCCGCTCACCGTCGCGAACGAGAACATCACCGTCACGAACTCGGCCTCTGTGCCGCAGGCCTTCGAGGGTGAGACCGTCACGTTCACGGCCGGCCTGAGCAACGGCGGGACGGCGGGCTCGGGCAGCTACACGGCAACGTTGACCCTTGTTAACGGCAGCGTCACGGGCGGCACGTGTCCTGGAGGGGGCTCCCCCGGTGGCACGGGGACCGGCGTGGCCACCTGTACTGACCAGCCCGGGCTCGCACCGGCGGAGGGGGCAACCATGACCGTTACCGCCACCGCGGCCAACCTGCCCGGCGCGGGAACATTGCCGGCGACAGTCGCTCTCACGCCCGGGACCGGGAATGCAACTGGTTCGCCGGCGGGCATCGTGCTGGCGGCAACGCCGCCGGTAGCCAGCGTGGCTGTGGGCGAGGTGGGGCTCGACAACACGGGCACGAGCCTGGCGCTGGGGAGCACCATCAACGTGTGCACCGCGGCAGTGGCGGCCGACGTGGCGAACGATGCGGCCGCCGGCTCTGCGCAGCCGCCGGGGGGGATTGCGGGAATCACGTTCCTGGTCTCGGGGCCGGCACCGGGAGCGACAACCGCTGCCACGGGCTGCGGTGCGGACCAATCCGGCGTGCGCTTCACGCCAACGCTGGCCGGGGCCTACTTCGTGACGGCGACCTACTACGGGAGCGGCGACAACACGCTGGCGCTCACCATGTCGAGCCCGCCACCTTCGCCGACGCCCTCGCCCTCGCCTTCTCCTTCTCCTTCGCCATCTCCATCGCCAAGCCCTTCGCCTTCGCCAAGTCCGAGCCCATCGCCATCGCCATCGCCCAGCCCAAGCCCTTCGCCGAGCCCTTCGGCAAGTCCAACGGCGACCGCGTCGGCGCAACTGGTGGTTGCCGCTCCCACGGCGGGGGTGAAGACGCCTCGCAGCCGTCTCACGTTCACCGCGACCGATGGGACCCTGACGCCTGGCTCGCTGAGCTTTGTCATTCGAAGAGTGAGCGACAACAAGTACTGGAACGCCGTAACCGAGACATGGGAAGCATCGCTGGCCTCGAACGCAGCCACCCAGCAGGGCACATCGGGGACCTGGGTGCTGGCCGTCACGGGCGAAGCACGGCGCTCCTTCGCGGGGACGACGGTGGTTGTGGAGGCCCGGGCGCTGCAGGGCGCGCAGGAGTACACGAGCGCCACGTCGCCCCAGGTTGAGGTCCGCTGAGACCCGGCCGCCGGACGGGTATCCAACCCTCGGGCCTTCCCTTACGGATGAGCGCGGGCAACGATCGGCGTCCGCCCGATGGGCGCGAGCCGGGCGTACATCTACCCTGAGCATATGAGTGGGGTGAATCGCCGCCGGGTGCGCCTGGCGGCACTGTTTGCATTGCTTGGGGCCGCGGGGGTCCTGTTTGCAGGCTGTCTCGGCTACCCGGCCGAGGGGGTGATGGCGACGCCACCACCGCCGGGGCAGGAGGGCGAATCGCGCCTGCCGCAGCTTCTCTCGCAGCTCCAGGGCGGCGGGGCCTCGATGGAGCTGTTCGAGGGTACTCCGACATCGCAGGTGCTGGCGGCGCAGGATGCCCAGGGGAAGACTGGCGCCGGGACCACTCCGGCGGCTTCACAGACGGTGGCAGGGGCGAAAACGCCGGGGCCGACGCTGGTACCGGCTACTCCGACGCAGCGCAACACCCGTGGCACGCCTACGCGGACACCAGAAGGCGGTACGGACGCGACGCCCACGCCAACCCAGACGGCGACGCCCACCGCCACGGCGACCGCTACAGCGACTCCTACTGCCACCGCCACCGCTACGCCTACGGCCACCCCAACGATTCCGAGCGAAGAAGGCGGGGCAACAGAGACCCCGCAGCCACCACCAACAGAGGGATAGGGGAGGCGCCGGCACTTGGAAAGCACCACCGTACGCGCGCGCTGCTCGGGATGCGGAGGCGGGCTGGCATTCGAGGAATGGTCACGAGGGATGGCGGCATGCACCCTCTGTCGCGGTGGAGGCGTGGCGGAAGCGCCCGCGGCCGTGTTTGTGCGCGGACCGGCGGCCGAAGCTCCCGCGCCCTCGCGGCCGGGGGTTCAACCCCGCCCACCGGTGCGGCGGAGAGCCGGGCACGGGGCAAGCGAACACCAACGGCTGCTGGACGAAACCCCCGAAGGCCTGATTGCTGAGATCCTGGCGGCGCTGGAGGGCGAGGCGGAGCGGATGGAGGCGGAACAGCCCGGGGCGGTCTCGCCCGTGCGGGAGATGCTCCAGGAGATCGGCGTGGGCCGGTCCCCGTTTGAGTTCCAGGCGGCGGCCTGGGGCTTTGCGGCCGGGTTTGCAGCCAACGTGGCACTGGCGAAGTACGCTCAGATGCAGACGGGGGCACCCATGTCGCAGTTCGCAGTGCCGTTGATCGTGGGCGGGCTGGTGGCAGGCGCGGCCTGTGCTGCCATTGGCTGGGGGCTGGCCAAGCTACGCGAACGTTAGCGGCCTCGCTGGCTCAGGAGAGTCATCGCCAATACCATCGGCCGTATGTCACCCGCCTCCGCCCGGACAGCACTGCGAGTCACCCTTGCCGGGCCACTCCCGGGCGAGCGCTGGGTCAGCATCGACCGGTACGCGCAGGCAATCGCCGACCTTTCGGGCGAGGGCGGGATCGAAGTCGTGCGCGCGGATGTTCCAACGGAGCCGCGACTTAGCCGGATTGGGGCGTATGTGGCTCGCTACCGGCGCGCTCCGGCGATGGTCGCCGCCAGCACGGACGGCGACGTGGTGCACATTGCCGACCAGGCACTGGGCCACTTCGTGGACGCGGTGCAGGGCACACCCACGGTAACGACCTGTCACGACCTGATGCCGCTGCTGCTGGAAGGGCACTATGAGAGCCGGTTCGAGGCATGGTTCGACAGCACGCTGCTTCATCGGAGCATCGAAGGGATGTGCCGTTCTCAGAGGATCATCGCTGTTTCGGGGAACACGGCCCGCGACGTGGCTTCGCACCTGGATGTGGACCCGGCGCGGATAGCAGTTGTGCCGAACATGGTGGCGGCGGAGTACAGCCCGCGCCCGGAACCCGATCAGTGGCTTGCGCGGCGGGGCACACGGCTCCCTGCAGGTCCGCGGATCCTGAGCGTGGGTCACACGCGCCCCTACAAGAACCTCGACCTGCTGCTCGCTGCGCTCGCGGAACCCGACCTCGCGGGGGCGAGCCTGGTTCGCTGCGGGAGCCCGCTCACCGCTGAGCAGCGAGCGCTGGCGAGCAGGCTGAGGGTTGAGCCGCGAATCATTGAGCTTGGGCACCAGGAGCCGGAGAGCCTCGCCCACATCTACAGCGCCTGCGACGCGCTCGCGCAGCCCAGCCGCTACGAGGGCTTCGGCGTGCCGGTCGTCGAGGCCATGGCCTGCGGCCTGCCCGTGGTGGCCAGCGACGGAGGCGCGCTGCCGGAGGTTGTGGGCGATGCGGGCATCGTAGTCAGGCTGGGCAGTGGCGGGCGGGCCGATGCGCGCGCGTTCGCGGAGGGGCTCGGGCGCGTACTGTGCGACCCGCTGACGGCGCGCAGGCTCTCAGGCCGAGGGCTCACCCGCGCGGAAGGGTTCCGGCCCCGGACAGTGCTGCCGCTGCTCCTGCCGGTCTATCGAGCTGCGATCGAGGAGCATGGTTCATGAGAATCCTTGTAACCGGCGGCGCCGGATTCATCGGCTCGCACGTGGTCGACGCCTATGTGGCGGGGGGTCACGAGGTTCGCGTAATCGACAATCTGGCCACGGGCCGGCGAGCGAATGTGAACGCGAAGGCACGGCTCCATGAGATAGATGTTCACTCCAACGAGACCGGGCAGCTCTTCCGCGAGTTCAGGCCGGAGATCGTGAACCACCATGCTGCCCAGGCGAGTGTGAAGCTGAGCGCTTCTGACCCCCAGCATGACCTTGAGGTGAACGGCGGGGGCACCGCGCGGATAGCCTTCCTGGCCGCGCAGTTCGGGGCGCGCAAGATGATTTACTCATCCACCGGCGGAGCCCTTTACGGTGACCCCGAACGTGTCCCGGTGGACGAGGAGCACCCCATTCGGCCGCTTTCCGCCTACGGGCTTTCGAAACGCGTGGGCGAGCTCTACCTTGACCTGGCAGGGAGGACGCTGGGGCTTACCCACACAATCCTGCGCTACGCGAACGCCTACGGGCCGCGGCAGGACCCGCACGGCGAGGCCGGGGTTGTCGCCATCTTCACGGGGAAGATGCTGCGAGGGGAGCCCTGCACCATCGATGGAGACGGGGAGCAGGAGAAGGACTACGTCTACGTTGGTGACATCGCGCGGGCGAACGTCATCGCGCTGGAGAAGGGCGACGGCCAGGCACTGAACATCGGCACGGGCCGGGGCACCTCGGTGAACGCCATCTTCGGGGCGCTGCAGCGGGCGACGGGTGACACCACCGCGCCTCTGCATGGCCCGCCGCGGCCGGGCGATGTCCGCCGCATCTGGCTCGACAGCGCACGGGCGAAGCGCGTCCTTGGCTGGGAACCGGAAGTGGACCTCGATGACGGGATCGCGCGAACGGTGGAATGGTTCCGGGCCAATTCCTGAGCGGGGAGTTACCCGTCAGAGGAACGGGTTGGGCGCAGCGGGAAGGCCGAAGGCTTCGGCGACAGGGCCACGCACAAGCGTGCCATTCCACGTGCTGAGCGATCGCGCGAGGGCTGAGTCTTCTCGTAACGCCGCTTCGAGGCCACGGTTGGCAATCGCTTCGACGTAGGGGAGGGTGGCGCTGGTCAGCGCCTGGGTGCTCGTGCGGGGAACGGCCCCGGGAATGTTGCTGACGCAGTAGTGGACCACGCCCTCTTCCACGTAGATGGGGTTGCTGTGGGTGGTGTGCCGGCTGGTCTCGGCGGCGCCGCCCTGGTCGATTGAAACGTCGACAATGACGGCGCCGGGGCCCATGGAGCGGACCATCGCGCGAGAGAGGACCTTGGGCGCCGGTGCTCCGGGAACGAGCACGCCGAGAATGGCCAGGTCGGCGCCGGCAACCTCATCGGCAACCGCATCCGGCGTGGAGACGCGCGTGGCCACGAGGCCGCCGAATAGCTCCTGCAAGTAGCCGAGGCGGGGAAGGTCTCGCGACATGATGGTGACGCGGGCGCCGAGGGCGGAGAGGACGTGTGCGGCAGCGGTCCCAACCGTTCCCGAGCCGATGATGACGGCTCGTCCCGGGGGAACCCCTGCGATGCCACCGAGGAGCTTGCCCCTGCCGGGGCCGGGGTGCTTGAGAAGCTGGGCGCCGACTTCGGCTGCCATGCGGCCCGCCACCTGCGACATGGGGGCCAGGAGGGGAAGCGTGCCATCGGGCCGGCGGACCAGCTCGTAGGCGAGGGACGGGCACCTCGACTCGAGCAAGCGTTCGGTGAGCGCCCGGTCGGCGGCGAGGTGAAGGAAGGTGAAGAGAGCGCAGCCCGGACGGAGGAATGGGTGCTCGCTGGCGACGGGCTCTTTGACCTTGACGACGAGGTCGCAGCCTTCCCAGACGCCGGCGGCATCAGCAACGATGCGCGCCCCCGCGGCCCGGTAGGAATCATCAGGGTACCCGGCAGGTTCACCGGCGCCAGCTTCGACGAGCACTTCGTGACCCGCCGTGGTGAGGACAAAGGCGCCCTCGGGGGTTATCCCCACCCGGGACTCTCCATCGATTCTCTCGCGCACCGTACCGGCTCGCATGGTTCGCTCCTTTCCCACGCTGGTTGGGCGGATCTTTTCACTGGTATTTAACCCTACGGCGAACCTGTTCGTGCAAGAGGTGGCTATTGGAGGGGCGGGCGTGCGCCGACCCTCACTACACAAGGGTTAGTTGCGCGCGGTGCGGGGCCTCGCGCGCAGCTGGAGGGTGTCGAACAGGTGGCCGCAGTGCAAGTGAAGAAGGAGCGCGGTATTCCCCGCGTGGCGGTGGCACTGGCAGCGCTGGCGCTCCTCGCGTGGGGGGCTGCCGTCCTGGCGGTGTCCGGCGGGGCGAGTGCAGCCCGGGCCGAGGGGCAGGCCGAGTTCGTGGATGAGCACCTGGTGATCGCCGTGGAGTGGAACGGCGAGTGGCATTACGTGCAGTTCCAGATGCTCATCCGGAACGATGGTCCCGGAAGCCTAGAAGCGGCGGTGGCTGCTGCCCGCGCCGACATGCTGGGGCGGTTCCCGGGCGCGGTCGAAGTCGAAGAGGGAGAGGCCTCAGCGCAGTACGTGCTCAACGGCTACTGGTGGGCCGAGCGCACGGCCAGCTGGGGATACAACCCGGCGGACAAGCCCGCGGCGCTGACAGGCGACCAGCCGGCAATCGCTTCGGGAGCGAGCGCCTGGGGGAGCACCGGGGCCAATTTCCAGTTCAGCGGCGGGGGCGCCTCGGGCAACGGCACGGGGGCCTGTGGAGGCGGAGGGCTCGACGGCGCCAACACGGTAGGCTGGGCTGCGCAGAGCGGCTCGGTGCTGGCGGTGACCTGTACGTGGTTCAACATGGGCGGCAATCCGAAACCGGCGATCGAGTTCGACATGCAGTTCGACCCCGAGTGGAACTGGACGACCGCTTCGCCGACGCAGGTGGACCTGGCGAGCGTGGCGACGCACGAGTTCGGCCACGCGTTGGGGCTCGGCCATTCGGCAAGCGGCGCGGCTGTCATGTACGCCAGCTACTCGCAGGGCAGCATCAAGCAGACGCCTGCGGGCGACGACGTGGCGGGGATCCTCGCCATCTACGGTTCGACAGGCGGCAGCCCGACTCCAACCAGCACGCCGACAAACACGGCTACCGCGACTCCAAGCGGAACTCCGGGTGGCACACCGAGCCCTTCACCCAGCGCAACGCCGAGCGCAACACCGACCGCCACGAAGACACCGACGTCAACGCCAACTCCCACAAGCACGGTCCCGGGCGGTTGGACGCCGCCGGTTTGGCCGCCAACGTCCACACCAACGCCTCCGTTGCAGCCCACCGCCACGGCCACGGCCACGGCAACGGCCACAGCCACGGCGACGAAGTCACCCACAACGTCGCCCACACCGGCGGCGACGCCGAAGCCCGTACTGCCGCTGCTGCCGGGAGCGAACCTCATGGCCTGGCCGGGAACCGACGCTCCACCGGCGGTGGCGCTGGCTGGCCAGCCCGGACTGGTGGCGGTGTACGGCTACGACCCGTCCAGCGGCAGCTGGTCGAGGTACATCCCCTCTCTGCCGGCCTTCGTAAACAACCTTGCGATGCTGCGGCAGGGCCATGCCTACTGGTTCATCAGCAGCGCGGCGCTCCAGATTCCGTTCGTCCCCTGACCCGGGGCCGGGCTGATGCGCCGATGATCGAGACGCCTCTCCAGTCGATGAGAGCCGCCCCCAGGGCGGCTCTCGTCGTTCCCGGGTCACAGACAGGAGTAGTCCGGGGCGAGCCATGCGCTATCGTTTGAGCTGTATGCCCGTGCGCCGGACGTTGGGACTCCTCATTGTGCTTGTTGCGGCAGCGGGCGCGTGGATGGTTCTTGTCCCCGGTAGCGGCCGCGCGAGCACTGACATTGCTGCACTGGAGCTCCGCGTGGTCACGCCGGAAGGGCGGGTGCTCAACCTGCATTTCTCGGTTCGGGCCGAAGATGAGGCCCAGGCGAGGGCCGCCGTGGCGGTGGCGCTCCGTTCGATTCTCCCCGGCACGCGACCGCTCACGCAGGAAGGCGGAGGCGCCACCGCTCAGCATGCTCCGTGGGGCTGGAAATGGGCGGAGAGCGAGATCCCCGTGGAAGTTGCCTACAATCCCGGCGACGCGGTGGCCGGGGTCGGACCGGACGCGATTGCGGGCGGTCTTGCGGCCTGGAGCGATGTGCCCGGGTCGGCGTTCGCCTTCGAGACGGCGGGTTTCAGCGACCGTCGTCCTTCGTTGCATACAAGCATGCGTCCCGATGGCGAGAACACCGTCGCCTGGGTGCATATGGATTGCTCGCTCGGCTGCGTCCTGGGGGTCACCGCCAGGGACGAGGTGGTTCACGAAGCGGACATCGCGCTCAACAGCAATCCGCAGGCCGGGCTGGGCGACGGTGCGGGCGGGAGCGTGGACGCCCACTCGGTTGCGTTACACGAGCTCGGACACGTGGCGGGCCTGGAGCATAGCTGCCCCAACATCCTGAACTGCACGAAGGCCGAGGAGGAGGCGGTGATGTACTACCGCTACCGGGGAATCAAGCGCACCCTGCGGACGGACGACATTGCCGGCATCTCAGCACGCTATCCGCAGGGACCACAGCCCGCGCCCACACCGCCGGTACTCCCCGAAGAGCCCGAGCCGCCGTTCGAGTTCGAGATCGTCCTGAGCCGGGGGTGGAACCTTGTGACATTGCCGGGCGGACCAGTTGGGTCCTTCATGGAGAGCCTGCCGTGCGCGGCGGCAGTGTACGGGTGGGGCCAGGAAGGCTGGGCGACATGGGTCCGTGCTGTATCGCCGCAATTGCGAGCCACGTCAACGGGCGAGCCGGGCGCGGCCTACTGGGTGCTGGCTGATGGGGCCTGCAAGGCGGCGTTCGACTAGTTCAGGTCAAACCAGGCGGCGCGGCAGCGCGCCTTCGAGCTCGAGCAGGGCCTGCTTCATCGCCAGTCCGCCGCCAAACCCGTGTAAGGAGCCATCACCGGCCACAAGCCGATGGCAGGGCAGCCAGAGCGGGATTGGGTTGGCGCCGGCGGCGGCGCCAACGGCTCGCGCTGCCCCCGGTTGATCCAGCCGGCGCGCCATCCAGCCGTAGCTACGCGTCTCGCCACGGGGGATCTCGCGCAGGGCGAGCCAAACTCTTCGCTGGAACCCGCCGCCGGGGGGCAGATCGACCGGGTAGTGATCGAGGCTGACGGGCTGGCCAGCGGCGTATTCCTGGAGCAGCCGGGTGATCTCGGGAGCACGCGGGTCATCGGCCGGTTCGGCGCCGAAGGCCCGGAGCTCGGCGAGGGCGGCCTCCCGGGTGCGGTGGAAGAGCGTCGCGTGGCGGATTCCGAGCGGCGAAAGGGCGACCCCGGCGGGGCCCATCGCCGTCTCGGCAACGACGGCCACAAGGGGCGGGCCTGCCTGAGCCGCGCCCGGCACGTTAACTCTTCGGCGGCGGGGCCGTGCGGCCACGGCGCAGGATACGTTTCACCAGGGTGTTGCGCAGGCGGGTGTAGGACGCCCTGGCCTCCCCTCCGGGGGCCGATGCCGAGCTGCCGGGACGGGCGTAGCGGACGGACTCGAAAGCGCGGGCAAGCCCGGCGGCGCTTTCCTCTTCGCCGACGGCGTCACCCACGCGGCGAGACCATTCCCTCGGGGTCTCGGTGCGCGGGCCCGAAAGGGCGGCCCAGCCCGCGAGGCGCTGTGCCTTTGCCCAGAGGCGGACGGGGCCATCAAGCCCGCTAAGGCCCCAGTTCCAGGCCACGCGCAGCGAGAGCGCGGCCATGGCGGCCAGGGCGAGCGCCACGGCGAGCCCCCAGATGAGGAACCAGGGGGGTTCGCTGGCCTGCACGGGAGGCTCGTTGAGCGCTTCGGAGACATCGCCAGGGATTGGGTTTTCGAACTCATCCTCGAGCGGGAAGAGATCCTCCAGCGAGGGCATCTCGAAGGCCTCACCGCCCGTGGTCCCGGCGCCGATTCCACCGGCGCCGCCGGCGGGGCGATCCTGCGTCGGGTTGAAGTTCACCCAGCCATAGCCGGGGAAGAAGACTTCGACCCAGGTGTAGGCATCGTTCTTGCGGACCGTGTACCGGGTTTCGACAACCTCGCCCGGGTCGAGAGCGAAGCCAACGGCAATGCGCGCCGGAACGCCGAGCGTGCGGAGCATGACGGCCATAGCGGACGCCTGGTAGTCGAAGTAGCCGGCCTTCAGGTCAAAGAGGAAGTAGTCGACGGCATCGCGCTTTGCGGGGGTGGCAGGAACGGCGGTGTTGAACGGGAAGGAGCGGATGTAGGCTTCGACGGCGGCCGCCGCGTCGTAGGGAGTCGCCGCATCGCCGGCAACGCGCTTCGCCTCGCCGGCAACGCGGCCCGGGAGGTCGTCCGGGAGTTGCAGGTAGCGGCCGGTCACCCAGTCCGGGTAGCCGGTACCGGCGGCGCGGAGTTCAGCGGCGGTGGCGGTGCTTTCGGAGCCGATGGCGTTGTAGGTATCGCCGTCACCGAGCCCGCCGCGGCTGCGCATACGCTCGATGTCGCCCTCGGTTGCCCGGGGGGTGTCGACGTAGGCATCGACATTGGTACCGACGGGCGTGCCGGCCGTGAGGATAACGTCCGATTCGCTGCGGGAAGTGACGTTGAGGATGCTGACGGAGCGGAGCTTGTAAACGGCATCGGGGGGGATATCAGCGAGGTCGCTGCCATCGACGCGCCGGGAGAGGCGCGCGGTGGACTTCCAGCCGGCGCCGGTGTACTCGTCGTAGCTGGTGGCGCGGACAAGGCCGGCCCGGGGGCTGGTGACCTCATAGAGGACGGCCGAACCGAGCTTCACATCCCCCTTGATGGGCATTGTGGAGCCGAAGCCGTGGAGCGGCGCGCCGCGCCCGGAGTTCACGTTGTGGAAGAGGCGAACGAGGTCTTCGGTGCGGCTGTCGAGCGGGTCGGCAAAGGTGCTCAGGGCGCGGCCGGCGGTAGCGTGCCGGACCCCCAGGGGCGCTATCCACGCCGCCACGATAAGGGCGACAGCCGCCACCAGGGTCACCTGGAAGGCGTTGAGGCTTACGAAGTCGGGGTAGTCGACCCGTTCGCGCCGCCAGCGAGCCTGGCTCTTCTGCAGGTAGGTACGGGACACGAGCAGGATGGCGCCAAGGAAGAAAACGACCACCCCGGCGCCTGGTTCGCCCTCCTGGAGGCTTACGCTCGCGAAGAGAACCACTCCTGCGGGTATCACGGCCAGCCAGGCATTGCGCCAGCGGTAGACCGACCATGAGGCGAGGTAGGCGGTGAGGAAGGTGGCGGAATGCACAAGGGTGACGAAGGGCAGGTTGTCATTGCTGATGTCGCCCGAGCGGACGACGTGGAACCACTCGGCCATGCGGAAGCGGACGTCGGCAATGCGGTCCTGAACGGAGATGCCATCGGCATAGGACTGGACGACGAGCAGGACCAGCAGCGCTCCCAGGGCGATGGCTGCCGGGTGAATGATCGCCGCATGGAAACGGATGCGTGCGGCGAAGAGGCCGATGAGCAATCCGCCCAGGGTGGTGGGGATCACCGGCGGCATGCCGGGCACCCAGCGCGCCTGCTGGATGGACACGGCCACGCTGATGAACACGGCCAGGGTCGTAACGAAGGTGAGGAGGTCTTCCCAGTTCAGCGCCGGGCCGGAAGGGGAGCCGGCGCGCATCTCCGCGCCATGCCCTGCGGGGCGCCTCATGGGCAGGTTCAGCTCTGCCATCGCGAGGCTCCTTCCGGGGCCTGGGCGGGGCTCAGCGCGAGGCCGAGGTCATCACCGTTCCGGACCACGTAGGTAAGGATATCCGCCGCGGTGAGCGCGCCATAGATCATGAGGGGCGCCTCGCGCCCGCCAAAGGAGCTGGCGTCGACAAGCACCACGGCGGCCTTCACGCCCCGCTGGGTTAGCGAAAGCAGGCCGCTGAGCCAGAGGTCATCGGTGGAGGAGGTGACGAGGACGACAGTGGTGTGGCGGCCAAAACGGCGCTGCTCTTCCATCAGGATGTTCCCAACGGGGGCATCACCTACGGCGCGGGCGGTGGCGAGCGTTTCGAGGACGCGGGTGAGCTGTTGCGTGCCCCGCTCGGCCTCGACCACCTGCAGGTCACGGCCGAAGGTGATCAGGCCGACGGAGCGGTTCTGGACGAGGAAATGGCGGGCCACGCTGGCGGCGACCCTGACGCCGTATTCCTCGGTGGAGGCGTTGCCGCTGCCGAAGTTGACGCGCCGCTCCATATCGAGGATGACCCAGATGTCGCTGGCGGGATCGAGCTCGAAGGTCTTGACCATGAGGTGCCCGGTGCGAACCGTGCTGGGCCAGTGGATGCGGTTGAAGGCATCGCCCGGGGCGTATTCACGGATGCCGGAGGCGTTCGGGGTCACATAGTGCGTGCGGCGGCGGAAGCGGCCCTCGCCGGGAAGGTTCGCCGGGGGGGCATGGAAATGGGGAAGGTCGAAGACGGGAGGGTAGACGAGGATCTGCTCCTGGTGTCCGAAGAGCTTCTTCCGGCGAAAGAGCCCGAAGGGGTCGGTGCCCACCACCTGGACGGGACCCCAGTCGTAGAGTCCGCGCTGGACGAGGGGGGTATCAACCAACCAGCTGCGAGAACCGCGAGCGGGCACTATGACGACACGGCGAGAGTTGTGGCCCGGCATATCGCTTGGGTCATCAACCTCGAGCCAGAGACGCGGGAGGAGGCTGCGGTTGAAGACCTCGATGACTTCCTGCGCCTCCTGCCCCACCTGCGCCCGGCCGGTGCGGCGCTGAACTTCGACATTGATGCCGCGCGTGCTGGACCAGGCGATGAGCCACGAGGCGGGGATTATGAGCCCAACCACCCAGGCAAGGCGAAAGAGAAGCTCGAACCCCGTCCCGAAGGCGAGAAACAGTGCGCACAGGAGGATAACGACGACGAGGGTCAGGGTCCTGTGCTCGGGATCGAAGGCTGCCCGGGCGAGCCGTCGCATGATTCAGGTTCAGGAGCGGGCGCGAGCGCCGGGGACAGGCACGCGGTTGAGGCAGGCCTGTACGACGTCGGCAACTGTAGTGCCCTTCACCTTGGCGCCCGGGGTGAGGATGATGCGATGCCCGAGGGTGACGAGGGCGAGGTCCTTCACATCGTCGGGCGTCACGTAGTCGTGACCATCGAGCAGGGCGCGCGCCTGGCTGGTGCGGAACAGGGCGAGCGAGCCGCGAGGGCTGGCGCCGAGGTAGGCGGCTTCGTGTTCACGCGTGGCGTTGGCAAGGGCGACGATGTACTGCTTGACGAGCGGGTCGACGTAGATCTCCTTTACGGCGTTCTGGAGCTGGAGGATCTCGGTTGCGTCGGTCACCTGGCTGATTGAATCCACCGGGTGGCGGTGTTGCTGCTGGTCGAGCACCAGCACCTCATCGGTGGGGTGGGGATAGCCCAGGTGCACCCGGATGAGGAAGCGGTCGAGCTGTGCTTCGGGCAGGGGGAAGGTGCCTTCGTACTCGATCGGGTTCTGCGTGGCCATGACCATGAAAGGCTGGGGAAGCTTGTGCGTGACCCCGTCGACGGTGACCTGGCGCTCTTCCATGGCTTCGAGGAGGGCCGACTGGGTCTTCGGGGTGGCGCGGTTCACCTCATCGGCGAGCACGACCTGGGCGATGATGGGGCCGGGGCGGAACTCGAAGTCGCCGCTCTTCTGGTTGTAGATGGAGACGCCCGAAACGTCGCTTGGCAGGAGATCGGGCGTGAACTGGATACGGCGGAACGAGCAGCCGGTCGAGGCGGCGAGGGCGCGGGCGAGCATGGTCTTGCCCACACCGGGGACATCTTCGATGAGCATGTGGCCGCCGCAGATGAGAGCGGTGACGGCGAGGCGAAGCTCGCGGCGCTTGCCCACGATGACCTTTTCGACGTTTTCGATGATCCGCTCGGCTACAAGTCTGGGATCTTCCACGAAGCCTCAACTCCCCGCGTGATGGCATGGGGGCCAGGGCAGGCCGGGCCCCGCGGTGGCAAAGGGCGGGCCGGGATGGCCCGCCGTGGCTGCATGGATTATATCAACCGATGAGATGGCTCCGGTTAAGAGCCGGTGCGGGAATCGCCGGTTTGCTCAGGCCGGCTGATAGGCGGCACTTGCCCTAGCCGCCGGGCATCTTGAAGTCGCGCCCAATCACGATCACCACATCGGGGAGAGCTTCGCTGACACGGGGCTCGACCCGGATTGCCGAAACGGGAACACCGATCCACTTCGCGATGTCCTCGGCCATGGAGCGCCGCTCCTCGCCGTATAGGGTGACGGTGGTCACCGGTTCCAGCCGGGGCGAATCGGGACCTATGGCGACGGTGGGGAGGCCCCGGGAGTAGGCCAGGTATCGGCCCAGGGCGGCCGCACGGGCATCGCCCCCATCGCCATAGGCGTTCTGGATCTCCACGTGGGAGTCGGCGTAGGCCGCCTTGCTGAAGACCTGGCCGAGGATGTACTGGACGTTCTCCGGGTCATAGAGCTGGACGGCGGCGCCGGCAGCATCGGTGTAGGGGGTAAGCGTGGGCACGCCATCAACAGGGTCGGCAAGGGAGAAGGTCTTCATTCGCCCCTGGGTCTGCACCACAAGCGGGGCAAGCCCGGCCATCTTCGCCTTCGACATGTCGGTCTTGACGGTGCTGCTGTAGGCATCCCAGAGATCGAGAGGGTTGTTGAGCAGGCCGCGGGCAAAGAGCTTTTGCACGGCTGCCTGGACAACGAGTTGCTGGCGCTTCACACGCTGGAAGTCGTTGTCATACTCGCGGTGGCGGCCGAAGGCCACGGCATGGTAGCCGTCGAGGTGCTGCATCCCGGAGGGGAAGGTCAGCCAGACACCGTTGATGTCGTCATCGCTGTAGAACCAGTTGCCTACCGAAAGCTCATAGGGGATATCAACATCGACGCCGCCCACGGCGTTGATGAGCTTTTCCACGCCCTTGAAGTCGAGCAAGACCCAGCTATCGATTTCGATGCCGAAGTTCTGCTTGAGGTCGTATTCGAGCTGGCCAGCGCCGGCCTCGAAGCTGCCGCCCGTAGTGACCCCAACGCCGTAAGACTCATTGATACGCCGGCTGTACTTGCTGCCGTCGGGGTGGTGGATGGTGATGTAGGTATCGCGTGGGATGCTGAGGATGTTGACGGACTTACCCACCGGGTCGATGGTGGCGACCATGATGGTGTCGGTCAGGTAGGCGTCAAGGTCACGGTAGTGGGGGCGCTTGTCGACTCCAATGACGAGGAGATTGATGCGCTGATTGACCTGGCTGTTCACGCCGGGCGCGGTGATACCGATGCGGCTCAGATTGGGAAGCGCACCGCCGAGGGTGAAGTTCTGCCCGGGAAAGAGCTGCGGCGTTACGCGGGTGAGCATGGCCAGGCCGGTGTAGATGGAGGCGAGGCCAAAGGTGAGGAGAGCGAGGACGAAGAGAAGGCGCTGGCCCAGGCTGAGGGAGTGAGCGCTGGCAGCGCCCCGCCGGGAGCGCGCGGGGCGAAGAAGTAAGGAAGCCTCTTCTGCACGGCCGGCCATGTTCTTCAACCTAGCCATGGGTTGGGGTTAGGTCAACGTGGCCTGTACGGTTTCTTATCCTCGGCCTTGCCGTTCAGCCGAGCCCGAGCTCTTCGAGGCGATCGTCGTCAATGCCGAAGTAGTGCGCGAGCTCGTGAAGCACGGTCTTGCGGACCTGGTCCCGCACCTCTTCATCGGTGGCGCAGATGGCTTCGATGGGCTCCTGGTAGATGGAGATCTTGTCGGGAGGGACGAGGTTGTAGTTCTCGCCGCGGTGGGTGAGGGGCACTCCGTGGTAGAGCCCGAGAAGCAGGCGGCCGGGGCCGATGCCAGCCATCTTCCGGTCCATGGCCGAAGGCCGGCGTTCGATGACTATATCCACGTTATGGACGCGGCCCAGCAGCTCATGGGGCAGGGAGGCCACCGCATCGCGAACAAGCCTGCGAAAGTGAGAGCGTTCCAGGATTCCAGCCTAGCGTGGGGTAGTGGAGGCGCTCCAGAGGGTGCGGAAGCCCGTTCCCTGCACGGCAGCACGTTGCTGAGCGCTTTCGAGGGCAACCAGCTCGCGGAGGGCCTCCTCAGCCTCGCGTATCGCTGCCGGGTGGCCTGTTTCGCTCACACGCTCAAGTACCCGGTTCCACATCCCGGTGGTGGTAAGCGAGCGCGCGAACCGGGGCCACCAGAGGGCAACGATGTTCTCGGGGGCGGGAAGTCGCGGGCGAAGGAGCTTCAGGCTGGCATACCGCTCTTCGACCGATTTCACCGGCTCGACCACCTTGACGAGGGGAGGATCGATCTCGGTTGAGCGGAAATCGAGCAGGAGCCGCTGTCCAACCACCACGAAGCGGATGGCGATCACATCGTTCGTGCGGATGGCCGAGGCGACGTCATCGAGGTCAACGCTGAAGTCGTTGTCCATCGAGGCGAGTGTACGCTTCGGCCTGTGATGGGGCGAATCGTGCGGCCTTTCACCCGGGCGGGCACCGAACTGCAACCAAGTTCGCGCGTTAGCAGCCGACAACTAACACGACATGGGATTGCCGTTCTTTCGCAGGGGCGCTGCCGAGCGCCGGGTAGCCGAGGCGATCAGGCAGGGCATTGGCGTGCGGGAGTTCACGTGGGAGGCCCCGGCCGCCGGTGACACCCACGCGCGCCGCCGGGCGATCGAGGCGATTCTTGCCTCGATTCGCGAAGCCATGGGCTCCATGCGCCGCCCGTACGGGATCAACCACGTGGCCGTGGCGCTCGCCTGCCGCGACCACCAGGGCCGCGTGGTCTGCTCAAACACCCTGGGAGTGCTGAGGCCCGAGTCGTTCTACGGCGATGGCAGCGAGGCGCGCATCGCGGCCTTTCTTGACGACGTGGAGAGCGTGCCGGGCGAGCGCAGGGCCCGGATCGATGGGGCGCTGCTAAGCCTCGGCGACCTGGCCTTCGAGCTTTCGCTGCGGACAGCGGCCTGAGGTGTGGTGATTTCCCCCAGTGGCGGGGGCAGCTTATGATCGGCCCGTGACGATGGCCGCGAACCCATCACCGGCACGCGAACGAATCGAAGAGAGGCTGAACGCCATCGGCCGGCTGCGGGGCAGCGGGCCCAACCCCTTCGACTACAACCAGTGGTACGACCGCACGGTCGAGGTCCTGGGCGCGCTTTTTGGGCCCGGTTCGGCCGAGGTGGAGCGGCTGCACGAAGCGGCCGGCGTCCGCGGGCGGCTGCCGGGTGTGCGGGGGCAGGCAGAGGACATGACGCTGAACATTCACGGCCCGTGGGGGATCCGCGCACGACTCGACCGGGCCGAGCAGGCACTGCGAGACACCCTGGCCGGGCTGTAGCCCCAACCCGGCGCCTGCTCAGCTCCGCTGCCGGATTGCGTAGATCGTCCGGCCTTTGGCGCAGAGCTTCCCCTGCTCGTTAATGATGCTTACCTCGGTGACGGCCTGCTGGCGGCCCTTCTTGAGGACGGTGGCCTCGGCGTAGATGCGTTCCCCCAGGGCCGGCCGCAGGTAGGTGATGTTCAGGTCGGCGGTGCCAGAAGGCTCCTCGTTTGGGCCGAAGAGCGGGAAGAGCGCCTGGAGCATGGCAATGTCGACGATGGAGGCGAGGATGCCGCCGTGGACGCTATTTCCAATCCCGCCGAGGGTGCGTTCGCTGGTATGGAGGCAGAGGCGGGCGAAGCCGGGGCGGGCTTCTTCGATGGTCAGGCCCAGGTACTTGTGGAACGGGAACTCGGCGAAGTGCCCTCGCATGCCGGGTGCGGGCGCCGGCTGCTCTTCTACCATGGGGCTGCCGCCGGTTTCGGGGCGGATTGGGGGGCGCAACCGTAGTCCCCGAAGGGACCGTCGCGCCAGTCGAGGGCTGCTTTGAGGCCCTTCTCGCGCCCGATGCGGTGGAACTCGCCGCCGCCGGGGCGAACGCGGCTGAGCTCCTGGATATCGCCACCCACGGCGAGCGAGGTGCGAATACCCATCACCTCGTAGACGCGGTTCACCTGGCGCTTGGTCATCAGGAGCATGCCCGGGTCGATGTTGGCCATGCGCTCGGCGAAGGCTTCGGTGACGGCGCTCAGGCGGTCGATGGGAACGGCCCGGTTGGCCCAGCCGAGCGCCGCGGCTTCGAGGCCCGACACGCTGTCGCCGGTGTAGAGGAGTTCGCGTACCTTGCGCTGGGGCATGTGCCAGGGGTGGTAGATGATGTCGACGCTGGTGATGGCGCGGACGGCAGGGTAGCCAATGATGGCGTCTTCGGCGACGAACATGAGGTCGCACATGCTTGCCAGCTCGGTGCCACCCGCCAGGCAGTACCCGTGGACCTAGGCGATTACCGGCTTTGCCAGCTCCCAGATGATCCAGTAGCCAGAGAGGAGGTGCTGGGGCCACTGGCCCTGGCCGGGGTTGATGGGACCGACGTTGGGCAGGCCGCTTCTGCGTTCGACGTAGTCGCGGTCTTCTATCGCCTCACGGATGCGAGAGAGGTCGTAACCTGCGCTGAACCCCCTGCCGGAGCCCCGGATGATGATGGATCGGACATCCGGGTCGGCTTCGAAGTCCTTGAGTGCATCGAAGAGTTCGGAGCGAAGGTTGTGGCTGAGGGCGTTCATCTTTTCCGGCCGGTTGAGCTGGACGATGCCGATACGCCCCTTCCTGCTGGTGAGAATGTCGCGGTAGTCGGCCATGGCCGGATTGTCCGGGTCTCCCGGCGGCTTGTCGAATGCCCCTTGCCGGGGTGTTGGGGCATAATGCGGCCCAAGCAGCCTGTGGAGCCGTGCCATGCGTCCCATGACCCCCGGAGACCTCTACGCCATCACGTGGGTGTCCGAATGCGACATCTCGCCCGATGGCCGCCTGGTCGCGTTTACGGCAGCGCGCATGGAACAGGAGTCCGACACCTACCGTTCGGCCATCTGGGTGGTCGAGGCCACCGGCGGCGACCCGCGGCAGTTCACGGCGGGCTCGAAGCGGGACTCTTCGCCGCGGTTCTCGCCGGATGGACGCTGGCTGGCCTTCCTTTCGGAGCGGGGCGAAGAGAAGCCGCAGATCTACGTGATGCCCACCGCCGGTGGGGAGGCGCGTCCGGTTACGAAGCTGCCGTTGGGTGCGGGCGTGCCAGCCTGGTCACCCGATAGCGCTCACATCGCATTCAGCGCCCGTACGGGCGAGCCGCCCGACCCGGACCCGAAGAAGGCGAAGCCGTACCGGCGCATCACCAACCTCAAGTACCGCCTCAACGGCGAAGGGTTCACCTACGACCACCGGCGCCACCTGTTCATCGTCGCAATCGAACCCGGCTGCGAGCCCCGGCAGATCACCAGCGGGGACTGGGACGACACCCAGCCCGCGTGGTCACCGGATGGGCGCGAGGTGGCCTTCGTCTCAGCCCGCCACGACGAGCGTGACTTCGACAATACCTCCGACATCTGGGCGGTGCCGGTTGAGGGCGGCGAGCCACGCCTGGTGACAGGGACCGATGGCGGTTGCGGGGCGCCCTCGTGGTCACCCGATGGGACGGAGATCGCGCACATCTTCACGCCGGTGTGGCCCTCAAACTCGACACTGCGGCTGGCGAACAGCCGGGGAGGTGGCCTGCGGCCGATCGACCCTGGATTCGACCGGGCGACGGGCGCCGGGGCATTGCCGGGTGCGGTAGCCCTGCCGGCCTGGCTTCCCGGCGGGGCTGTGCTGAGCCTGGCGCAGGACCGGGGAACGGCTTCGCCCATCATTGCCGGGGAGCACGAGGGGACGCGCTGGGTCAGCCAGGGGCGAAGGATGGCCGGCTGGTATTCGGTCGCAAAGGATGGACGCACGGCTGCGATCGTTTCGACGAGCGTGACGCGGCCGGCGGAGGTGTTCGTGCTCGACCTGGAGAGCGGACAAGAGCGCCAGGTCACGAACATGAATGCGAAGTGGCTGGAGGAGGTGGAACTGGCGCCGGCCGAGCACCTGGCGGTTCCGACGGCCGAGGGGGTAGAGGTGGATTGCTGGTTCATGAAGCCGGCGGGCATGGCCGAAGGGCAGACGTACCCGGTTCTCCTGAATGTCCACGGGGGACCTTTCGGCCAGTACGGCGAGGGGTTCTTCGATGAGTTCCAGGTGTATTCCGGCGCCGGGTACGGGGTGGTGTTCTGCAATCCGCGCGGCAGCTCGGGACAGGACACCGCGTTTGGCCGCGCCCTGGTCGGCGACATGGGCGGACCCGACTACCACGACGTGATGGCGGCATTTGAGGCAGCCCTAACGCGCATGCCCTGGGCGGACCAGTCGCGCCTTGGGATCATGGGGGGGAGCTATGGCGGCTTCATGACAACCTGGGCGATTGGGCACACGAACCGGTTTAAGGCAGCCTGCAGCGAGAGGGCCGTAAACGACTGGTACTCGATGCAGGGCGCAAGCGACATCGGGTCGGTATTCAACAGGAACTACCTTGGCGATGAGGCGACCATCCAGGAGGACCTGGAAGCGTTGCTCAGGCAGTCGCCGCTCACGTACGCGAAGAACATCGAGACTCCCGTACTCATCCTCCACTCTGAAGATGACCTGCGGTGCCCGATGTCGCAGGCGGAGCAGCTGTGGGTTGTTCTGAAGCAGCGGCGCAAGGACGTGGAGTTCGTGCGGTTCCCCGATGAGAACCACGAGATGTCGCGCTCCGGGCGGCCGAGCCATCGGCGCGACCGCTTTGACGTGATCCTCGACTACTTCGCGCGGAAGCTGTGAGGGCATCGCCAGCGGCGGTTGGCTCGCGCCTTCCCGGCCGGACGTGAGGTCAGCCGATGCCAGGCACCAACGAGGAGGCTGCAGAGGGGATCTTCCGGCTGCGCGACGGGCACGAGGTGGTCATCCGAGGCATCCGTCCGGATGACTGGACAAGGCTGACGGAGCTTCACAGGCGTCTTTCCGCGGAGACGCAGCGCTTGCGGTTCTTCGTGCGGATGGCGCGGCTCAGGCCCGCGTTCGCAAAGCAGCTGGCGACGGTTGACTTCGTCGATCGGGCTGCATTTGTTGCCTGCGACCCGGCGAGCGGAGATCTGCACGCGGTCGGCCGCTACGAGCGGGTGACGCCCAATGCGGCAGCGATCGCCTTCGTGGTGGAAGACCGCTTCCAGGGCCGGGGGCTCGGGCCTGAACTCTTTGATCGGCTGGTGGCGCTGGCGCGCCGGAACGGGATCGGCGAATTCCGGGCGGAGGTGCTGGTGGAGAATCGCCGCATGATCTCGCTGCTGAAAGAGGCCGGCTATCCCTGCGGTACCTCCGTTGACGGCACCGTCGAAACACTGGTGCTGGACATTGGCGCGGAACGGGCGCCGGCTACTCCGCCAGGTGAAGGGCAAGGTTGATCAGTGACCGGACGCCGTAGCCGGTGGCGCCCTTCGTCACCCAGCCACGGTCCTTGTCGCCGATATCGACGCCCGCGATGTCCATATGTACCCATGGGGTATCACCGACAAAGCGCTCAATGAACTTGGCGCCGACGATGGTGCCCGCGCCGCGGTTGCCCGTGCCGGTGTTCTTGATGTCGGCCACGTCGCTTTTCACCAGCTCGTCGTATTCCTTGAACATGGGCAGGCGCCAGGTCTTCTCACCAGCTGCGGCGGCGGCGGCCTCGACCTTCGCGGCCAGTTCGCCGTTGTTGGTCATGATGCCGTAGCAGACGTCACCCAGGGCGGTGGTCACGGCGCCCGTGAGGGTGGCAATATCGACCACCCGCTTCGCGCCCAGCTCACGTGCCCAGCAGACGGCATCGGCCAGCACCAGGCGGCCTTCAGCGTCGGTGTTGAGGATCTCGATGGTTGTGCCATTCATGGCGGTGACAACATCGCCCGGCCTGGTGGCGGCGCTACCGGGCATGTTCTCGGTGCAGGGGGCAATCCCCACCACGTTGAGCGCGGGCTTGAGGACGGCTATTCCCTCCATAGCGGCGATGACGGCGGCGGCGCCCGTCATGTCGGCCTTCATGGCGTCCATGCCGGCGGCGGGCTTGATGCTGATGCCCCCGGTGTCGAAGGTGATGCCCTTTCCCACGAGCGCGAGGTCGTAGCCGTCGCCGCCGGTGCGCCCCCGGTAGGCGATGCGGAGCAATTTGGGTGGCTGTGCGCTGCCCTTCGCCACGGAAAGGAGCGAACCCATGCCCTTGCGTTCCATATCCGCGCGCTCCAGGGCTTCGAATTCGAGACCGGCGGCCTCGGCCACCTGGCGAGCACGGCCGGCCAGGGCTGACGGGGTGAGGTGGTTCGCAGGCTCGTTGGCGAGGTCGCGCTGGAGGTTGGTGGCGCGGGCCATGACCACGCCGCGGGCGACGGCGGGGACGATCTCGGCCGCCTTCGACGGGTTGTTTTCGAGCAGGACGACGGTTTCGACCTCGCCGTTCTCCTCTTCCTTTGCGGACTTGTAGGTGGTAAAGCGGTAGGACCCGAGGAGCGAGCCTTCGGCGATGGCCTGCGCACAGGCGGCCGCGGGAAGGCCTGCAATCCCGGCGCCGTGGACAATGGATGCCACGGTCTTAACCCCCGGGCGGCGCAGGGCGCGGACGACGTTCGCGGAGAGGTTGCGGATGGCGTCGACGTCGAACTCCTGTTGCCTGCCAAGGCCTGCGACCACGACCCGGGGCGACGGGATTTTGCCCAGGGTGTGAACCACGGTGATCTCACCGCTCTTGCCCCTGATATCGCCCTGGGCGATGAGGCGCGAGATGGCGCCATCAAGCGCCCGGTCGACAGCCCCGGTGGCGCCGCCGGGCGAGGTCACGCCTTCGAAGAGATTGACGACAATGGCATCGGCAGCAGAGAGCGTGATGTCGCCGGTTTCGGCACGGATTTCCAAGGCTGGGGCCTCCGGGGAGTGTCATTACATTGACGACTGTGGCTCTGAGTGTAGCGGCCGGGAAAGGGCGGGGGCAAAATCGGCATATGGCGATCGAGGACCCGGTGAGGCCGGCGGCGAGCAGGTCAGCAGCCCGGGAGCGCACAGCATGGTTGTGGCGCTCGACGCAGCGAATCGGGCTGCACGAGGTGGTAGTGGTTGTGGTCTCGTTCCTCATCTACTTCGTCATCCGCGGGCTGGTGGTGGGACGAGCGGGAGAGGCGATGGTTCGCGGCATCAGGCTCATAGAGCTGGAGCAGCGGCTGGGGATCTACTGGGAATTGGAGATGCAGTCGTGGATCCTGGACAGCTACTGGCTCATCAAGGCCATGAACTGGGTGTACTTCTGGGGGCACATGCCGCTGGTGATCGTCTTCGCGGTGTGGTTGTGGGTGTGGCACCGGCACACGTACACGCTGGTGCGCAACGCCTTCCTTGCCTCGGGGGCGATTGGAGTGGTGGTGTACTGGCTCTACCCGGTGGCGCCGCCGCGGCTCATCCCATTCGCCGGATTCATGGATACGATGGCGATGTTCGACCGGGTGGGCTACAACGCCCAGGAGACGAAGGGGCTGGTGAACCAGTTCGCGGCCGTGCCGAGCCTGCACTTCGGCTGGTCGATGCTGCTGGGGCTGGCGGTGGCGTGGGTGGGGAAGCGGCCCCTTCTCTGGGTGTTCGGCATCGCCTGGCCCGTGGCCATGTTCTTCGCCGTCGTGATGACGGGGAACCACTTCATCCTGGATGCGGTGATCGGTGGAGCGGTCTCGTTTGCGGGCCTGGGAATCGCGATAGGGCTGGAGCGGGCGCGACCGCGGGTGGTGGCGTGGGCGAAGGGGCGCTTGGGGGCCCGCGGCGTGGAGGCGACAGCGCGGGCTTCCCCGCAGTGATTTGCAGTGAATTGACTTAGCCTGTCTTGAATCGCATTGCCGGCTGTGCTAGACCGTTGCCAGTCCCCGTGTAGGCCCTTGAGCCGGGGGGGCAAGAGCAGAGCGATGCACGAACCCCGGGAGGTGCTGCGCATTCTTGGCCAGCGCCATTTCCACGACCTCGGCGACTACCTCCAGCACCTCATCGCCGCTATCTGCGTGGGCTGGTCGCCAAAGGCGATGGCGACGAGCGGCAAGAGCGAGAGGACCTGCTCCGCCACCTTCAGGCGCTGGCGGAGCAGGTCCTCGATCCCACCGGCATTGAGCCCACTCGCGACTTCCTGCGCACCTGGGCCGAGCTGCACAACGCCTGCTGCACTGCGCCCGCCTTCGCGCTGATCAACGGAAATCGCGTGTATGACACTTTTCGCCAGACAGGCGCGTAGGGAGGGGCGAGAACCTGCGACGAGGGCCGCCCAGCACCGGCACTGTGCCCGCAGGGTCGCGCCCGACGCCGCCATCGGCGGGTGCGGCAGGCTGGGAAGGCGGCTTGAGAGCGAGACCAAAGTGGAGGGCACGGGATGGACCTCAAGCCTCGTATGTTCAAGAGGCGGCGCGTCCTGGGTGCGGGGGCGACACTCATCGCGAGCGCAGCGGCCGCGGCCGGCCACCCGCATTCGCCGCATTCGGCTGATGGCGACCGTGATTGCCGGCTATGAGCTGTTGCCAGGTGCGACTCTCGGAGCTGCAGTTCTGGCTGGTGGTTCGCCTGGTCCTCTCAGGGCCGACACGATTGCGGCAGTCGTTGCTACGACCATGCTGGCCTTCGCCCTGGGTCAGATCTGGCTTTGGCGAGTTCGCGGCCGAAAGACGCGGTGCGGGTGCTTCGGAGCCGAATCGGTGGTTGGATGGCGATCCATTGGGCGCGCGGGCTTGCTTGTCGCAGTGTGCATTCCGGGGCTTGTTCTCGGCTGAGTGGAGCGCCAGCCGCGATAGCCTTCACCCAACCCTGCCCCGAGGAGCGAACTTGAGACATGAATGTGATTGACGAAAACACTGCCGCCCGCGGCGCTCGATCTCAGCGCAGGCGCCCGCTGTTGCTGGCCTGTGCTCTCGCCGGAATGGCTGCGCTGTCCTGCGATGGCGACGCCGCAACCACCGGGGACGAGGCAACGCCGGCTCCCAACTCCACTGCCACGTTCAGCCCGAGCCCGGCCCAAACGCGCCTCGAAGAACTGCCCGCTGTCGTGGTGGTGGTTCGAGACGCCTTCCTTCAACGCGACGTCGACCAGCTGGTTGGACTCACGTCGCCAGTGTCCCTGCCCTGCGTGGCCGAGGTCACGGACAAGGTCAAGGGCCCGGTCTGCCCGGCAGGGGTCTCGCCCGGGACAGCCGTGCAGGCGCTCCCGTTCGCCGTCTGCCAGGGTGGCTGGACCACGGACTTCCCTGAGGCGTTCGCTCGCATGACAGAGCGGGCAGGCCGTCTCGCCGTGGTGGCCGAGATGGGGAAGGCGCCTGCGGACTGGCCCCAGGCGTACACATACGGCGATCTGCTGCTCGTATTCGAGCCCCGGGACGAACCGAAGTCCATTGACGCTGTCGCGATCTACGTCGAGGACGGGCGCATCGTGAGGGCGCAGAACGGCTGCCGTACGGTGGAGGGATTCGTCAACCAGGATGACCCGAAGCCAACCGTGTTGTGGACGGCGCAGTAGCTACCGCAAGAGCGCCCTCAGACCGCGCAGCACAAGCCACGCGCTAATCGCGCTGGCGACCACCAGTGGCCAGAGCGAGACGGGGTCCCTGATTTCGTGGAAGGTGGCGTGACCGTCGCGGATTTCGATGAAGCCGAGCGGCGCGGCACTCAGGCCGCCGCCACCACCGGCGCCCTGGCCGTGGTCGCTCTCGTAGCCATCCTCTTCGCCACCAGAACCCGCGCCGCCGCCGAACCCCCAGCGCACCTTCGCGACCGGGATAACGGTCACCCCATCGCGCTCAATCGGGTCGCCAAAGATGGTGCGGGAAGATGCCCGCCCACCGATGCGTTCGACGAGGTTGTCGATGAACGAGGTCAGCGGGCCCGTGGCAGCAGCCCGGGCCTCAGCGGCGGCGGCGTCAAATTCGAGCGTCATTGCCTGGCTCCCAGAACGGGATTGCTGGCCACAGGGTAGCAGGTTGAGAGAAGGACGGTCCGCCGGGCAGGCATTCCTTGACAGGGTCGCGAGCAAACGTAGGCTTGGCTTACTCCCGGATGGGGTAAGTGCCAATGTCTGTAGTTGGGTGGGTGCTAATTGAGACCGAAGTGGGCCGGGCGCGTGCTGTGGCGGAAGCGGTTGCGGCGATCCGGTACCCGGGGCTGCAGGTCCTGGCGGCGGATACGGTGACCGGTCCACACGACGTGATTGCGCGGTTCGAGGCGGCCGATCTCGATACTTTCAACTCCGCGATGGAGAGCACGGTGGAGGCAATCCCCGGTGTGGAGCATACGGTGACCTGTATGGCGTTCCATGCCGGCTAGCCTCGGCGCCGGTCCTTGCAGGGGCCAGGCAAACGCGAGCGGACATTGACGTGCGCGTCAAGGTAAATAGATTAAGATAGACACATGGCAAGTGATGGCTCCCAGACCGAGGGGTACCTCCAGATAGGCGAAGCGGCCGCGAAGGCGGATGTAACGCAGCGCACCCTTCGCTATTACGAGGAGAAGGGGCTGCTGAAGCCGCCGACGCGCATGGACGGGGGCTTCCGGCTCTATTCGCCCGAAGACATGGAGCGCGTGCAGCGGATCAAGGAACTCCGCGACCTGCTCGGTTTTTCGCTGGCCGACATCAAGGAGATGATCGAAGCGGAGGACGTGAAGGAGCAGATCCGCACGCAGTGGCGTCGCGATGCGGACGTCTCAGAGAAGGCTGTGGAGATCCGCCGGGCGCGGGAGGTCACGCTCCACCAGATAGCGCTCATCGACGAGAAGATGGCGCGCATGGCGGAGATGCGCCGGCAGCTTGACGGGCGGAAGCAGAAGTACGATTCGTGGCTCACCGCCAACACTTCGGCGGAAGCGGGCGAACGAGATCCGGGCGGTTGAAGGCCGGGTCCGGCCGGTTGAGCGCAAGGGCTGGGGAGCGGCTAAGCTAGTTTCATGACGTTGCTGGATGGGATGGGCCGGCCGCTGCGTGACCTGCGCATCTCGGTCACCGACCGCTGCAATTTTCGCTGCAAGTACTGCATGCCGAAGGAAGTGTTCGGTCCCGATTACGCGTTCCTGCCCCGGGAACGCGTGCTCACCTACGAAGAGGTGATCCGGCTGGCGAGGGTCTTTGCCGGGCTGGGCGTGGAGAAGATACGCCTGACCGGCGGAGAGCCGCTGGTGAGGCGCGACCTCGACCGGCTGATAGCAGGCCTGGTGGAGATTCCGGGCCTGAGCGACATCACGCTCACCACCAACGGCTCTCTACTGCGGGCGCAGGCGCAGAAGCTGAAGGACGCCGGCCTCAAGCGCATCACGGTGAGCCTGGATTCGCTCGACGATGCGGTCTTCCAGCGTATGAACGATGTAGGCGTGAGCGTGCAGACGGTGCTCGACGGGATAGCGGCGGCGACCGATGCCGGGCTTCGGCCGGTGAAGCTCAACGCGGTTGTCCAGCGGGGGGTGAACGACCACACGATGGTTGACCTTGCGCGGCATTTCAAGGGCACGGGGCATATCGTCCGCTACATCGAGTTCATGGACGTGGGGAACACGAACGGCTGGAACCTGGAGAGCGTGGTTACGGCGCGGGAGATCGTGGAGCGGGTCAACGCCGAGTTGCCGATTGAGCCCATCAAGCCGAACTACCGGGGCGAAGTCGCGCGGCGCTGGCGGTACCTCGATGGCACGGGCGAGATAGGGGTGATTGCCTCGATCACGCAGCCCTTCTGTGGCGATTGCTCTCGCATCCGCATCTCGGCCGAGGGTGAGGTGTTCACCTGCCTCTTCGGTTCGAAGGGGCACGACCTCCGCTCGCTAATCCGCGGGGGAGCAAGCGACGAGGATCTCCGCGAGGCGATTGAGCGGATCTGGAGGCCGCGGGGCGACCGGTACTCGGAGATTCGCACAGAGGCCACGGCGGGGCTGCCAAAGGTCGAGATGTCGCGCATCGGGGGCTGAGTGCCCGGGCACGGCGCCCGGCCCGGCAGACGAAACCGGCCCCAACCAACTTTCCGTTCCCTCTTGTCGTTTTGATTCAAACAGATTTCTCATAGACGAAAGTCCAATCTACTGTTGAAATCTTTTTGAGATTTCACTACCCTGCGGCCACCAATGGTCAACCAGTTGTTCACACGGTTCAGCGCAGCAGGTTTCCGGCTCCCCTGGAGGATGGACGTGGCCCGCGCCGTGCTGGCCGCCGCCTTCGACCGGGCATCGCCGAAGGAGACAGAATGACGCTCAAGCACGACAGCGGAATGCGCGCACGGCGCTGGCTCTTCGTAGCTGCCGCCCTTGTAATTCCGGCCGTAATCGTCGCCGCCGATGCCACGATGCGCCCGGCCGGGACGGCCCAGGCCGGCGACCCGACGCGAACAATCTGGATCCGGAAGGACGTAGTCAACATCATCAATGACGAGACGGTGTTCGACTTCACCGGGGATGTTAATAAAGGGTCCGGGACAATGCACGAGTGGGACATATACATGGTGTGGGACTGGGCGGACACTGGACCCCACGTGGTCGAAGAACTGGCCGAGCCGGGCTACACGTCGCTCGGCTGGAAGATCATCACCGGAACAGATTGCGGCTCGCCGCCAGACGGCGACAGCCCCAACCAGTACGGGATGGATGCCACGGCGGAGATCCTCGCGGGGAACGGCAACGTTACCGTGTGCTTCTACAACTGGAAGGGCTTTAGGGGCCCCGATCTGAGGGCCGAGAAGTACTCCGGAATGACAGGCCCAAAGAAGAACAACAACTTCTACGGGTACCTGCCCCTCAGCTTTGCTTGGACAATCGGTGTATGGAACGAGGGCTTCTCCACGGCTGTGTTTGCGAATGGTTCTGTTGTTCTCAGGGACGACCTGCCTCCCGGCCCCACCTATGCGTTCGTGGACGTGGTAAGAGTCGGAGACTGGACAGTGAATGGCCAAGACGAGTTCCAGGACCTGGCATGCGCGCTATCCAACGGGGCAGTGATCTGTGATGTGGCGCCGGGTGCGTCCGGTAACAACCTCCAGATACCCCCCGGGGCGAGATTCGAGGTCAACATCAGCGTCACGCCGCACACTGCCGGGACTCTGTTGAATCCTGCCGCCTCGGGAAGCTGTGCGGTCGACCCCGCGAACGTGGTCAGGGAGTCGGAACCACATGGCGACAATGACCTTGCATGTTGGGCGGTGGCATACCTCTTCGACTTCATCCGGGACCTGGAGATAAAGAAGGCCATTGTCGGCGCCCCGGGCGACAACACGTCATTCGAGGTGAGGGTTGACGGCAACCAACAGGCGATCCTCATCAGCCAGGGTGGTGCATCTCAGACCACTGTCGACTGGCGAGAGCACACCGTGACCGAGTCGGCCCTGGACGGTTATACAGGTTTGGGATGGAAGGTCTTCGCAGGTAGCGACGAGATCTCCTGTGACTCTACAGCCGACCCCTACGCGAGCGGGAGCGGCACGACTGCGACGATTCCCGTCCGGGACCCTAGCGTGGAATACCTCTACCCGATCACGCTCTGCTTCTACAATCGGAAAGACGAGACGGCTGTCGAGGGCCGGGGGACGCTTGTCATTGAGAAGGTCGAGGACTTGAACGGCAACGGCATTCGCGACGCCGGCGAGAACCTCATTGACTGGGAGGTCGAGGTGATCGGGCCAGAGCCGGAGTACCAGCCCGGCAAGACGGTCAACCTGCCGGGCGGGCGCCTGGTGCTAGGCGGCATCGAGCCCGGCGCCTATACGATCCACGAGGCCACAGGCATCGCCAGCTACAAAGCCATAGGGGCGGCGACCCTCGTTGTCGAGGTTCCGGACGCGGGTGACGTGGTGGCTCGCTTCTTCAACCAGCCGCTGGGGGGCCTTCTCATCAAGAAGGTGAACGACGGCGGCGCTTCTTCCACCCAGTTCAAGGCTGACATCGAAGGCGGCAACCAGGACATCACCTTCAGCGGCGAGTCGGCCTCTGAGATCCAGCCGCTGGCAACCGGCACCTACACGGTGACCGAGGATGGGGCGTACGGATACGACTACCTCGGCTGGACGTTGCTGGCGGGCGACGCGACTTGCCCGGCCACCCCCGCAAGCAGTTCGGCCGAAGCTTCGGTTGGCATTTCGGGAGCAGAAGTGAAGACGCTCTGCTTCTACAACCGCAAGCAGGTGACGATACGGGTCCACAAGATCGAGAGGCTCTCCGGCGGCCAGGAGCGGGACGGCAAAGGCTGGGACTTCGAACTCAACGGTTGCGGTGTCCACCAAACGGGCACAACAGATAGCGGCGGCAACGTCACCTGGACGGGCCTGCCCCCGGCTCTCGGATGCTCCTACACGATCTCCGAGAACGGTAGGGACGGCTGGGAGTTCGAGAACCCAGCGAGTGGCCAGGTGACCGTTACCCCCGGCCCCGGCGCTGATACGTGGGTGACCTTCGTCAATACGATACTCCTGGCGTGCCGCGGCGAAGAGTGCGCAGTGACCCTGCCACAACCGGCCACGCCAACACCGACAAGAACGGTGGAGCCGACACCGACAACGCCCGTGGTGACAGAAACCGTTGCGGGCGCCAGGACACCGGTCCCGCCAGGCGAAACGGCGCAGGTGAAAGCGACTCCGGCCGCCCCGAGTGCGGGCAGCGGCTCCGCTGCCCCAGGCGGTGGGGGCGATTTCACCCTGGCGCTCGCGGGTTTCCTGATCGTCGCCGGAGGAGCCGCGCTGTTCGCCACTGAGGCGCGCAAGCGCCGGTAGCCAACCGGGGAGAAACCCACTCGCCCTCGACTACGCGGGCGTCCGGGTGCCATTCCGCAGTATCCAGGAATCGGCCGCGGGGCGACCGGTACTCGGAGATTCGCACAGAGGCCACGGCGGGGCTGCCAAAGGTCGAGATGCCGCGCATCGGGGGCTGAGTTCCCACCGGAGTTTGCGGCGGTATTCGGCCATCGTCCTGAATGGCTCGACGACTGAACGAGTGGCAGGCGGCGCACCGCGTGATCAGCGGCCGAGAACGTCGTGCATGGCCGTCGGCTGCAGTCCCTTCGACTGGAGCGCGGAGAGAATCCGGGGCAGGGCTTCGTAGGTGTTGTATCCGCCCAGGTGCATGAGGACGATCGAGCCGCCCAGTGCCCTTTCTGAGACCTTTGCGACGATCTCGTCCACCGTCGGGCCGCCATCAGATTCGGGCTTCCAGTCGATGGTGTCGATGTCCCAGTAGATGGTATCGGGGTAGCCCGCGCCGGCCACCGTGCTCACCACGGTAGCGTTGTAGGCCCCGTTTGGCGGGCGGAAGTAGGGCCGGGGCGAAATGCTCACGTAGCGGGCGATGGCAGCTTCGGTGCGAGCAAGCTCTTCGCGCATCATGGCGGGGCTGAGCTCCGTGAAGCTCGGGTGCGTGTAGCTGTGATTCCCGAGGCGGAACAATTCGGGATGGGCAGCGACGATGCCGAGCACCTGCCGGCCGGCATCGGTGTTCTCGTTCTCCACCATGGCCCCGGTGATGAAGATCGTTGCCGGGACCTGGTTGGCGACCAGGTAGTTTATGATGTCGAGCGCGGGATCGACACGCCCACCCATGTCGAAGGTGAGGGCCACAAGGCTTGAATCGCGGTTTCCGTAGGCGATGAGCCTGCCCCCTCCGGGCCCGGGCGTGGGTGTCGGAGGAGCCTGCGTCGCCGTCGGCGGAACACTGGCTGTAGCCGTGTGCGTCGTCGTGGCTGGCAGGGTGAGCGTTGCGGCGGGCGTCGCACTTACGGAAGGTGAGGCCGGGCCGGTGGCTGTGCCGGCGGCCGTCGACGAGGGGGACGGAGTGGCAGAGGGGCTTTTCCCGCCACAGGCAGAAAGCGCAATCAGGGCCAGGAGGGCGGCAGCAATGAGGGCAGGCGCTTTCACAAACACGAGGCTAGGGCGCAGCCGGTAAGGCGGGCGCAAGCAACCGCCAGAACTCCGTATCGAAGGAGGAACGGGCGGCAGCGGCTTCGTTGGCCGAGGCGCCCTGGCGCACAACCACCGCTTCGTGGGCCGGGAGCACGTAGATCCGGTTGTCGCCCGCACCCATAGCGGCATAGAGGTCGCGGGGAGCTTCGCGGATCAGCGATCCCGGGCGGGAAGGGGGGTTCGGAACGGGGAGCATGTGGGAGGCCTTTCCATTGAGCCACCACAGGTAGCCGTAGGAGGGATTAATGTCCTGGGACGATTCAATTGACGCGCGCCAGTACGCCTGGTCGCGAAGGACTGGCTGACCGTCCCAGGATGCGCCGGCCAGGGCGAGCAGGCCAAATCGCGCCATGTCGCGCGCCGGCATTACGAGGCCGCTCATGGGCGAACCATCGGGCATCTTCATGAAGGCCCGGTCACGCCAGGTGGTGGCCGGCATTCCCACGCGCCGGGTGAGGACATCCTCCATGAACTGCTGGATCGGGATGCCAGTCGCGCGTTCCAGGACGCGCTTGGTGAGGTGATAGGCAGCGTTGTTGTAGTACCAGGCCGTGCCCGGTGGGGCAACGTAGGCGAAGGAGTCATCGAGGCCGCTGGTCATTGTCACGAGGTGCCGGAAGGTGATGTCTCCATCCTTCGCTCCCGCCTTTGACCACCCCTCGCCGACGTGCAGTGAGACGGCATCATCAAGGCGCAGGAATCCTTGCTCGATAGCGGCTCCGGCCAGTACCGAGACAATGCTCTTCTGAGTCGACGCAACATCGCTGGCGAAGGTTGGCGAACCGAAGTTCCAGTAGCCCTCGTAGAGGATGCGGCCACGATGGAGGATGAGCAGCCCAGTGGTGCGATGGGCTGAAGCCCAGGATGCGGTTTCGGCAAGGGCGGCGGCATTCCAGCCCGCATCGCCGGGGGTGGTGGTCTCCCAGCTGCCCCCGGAAAGTGGAGGGAAGTAGAGGGCTGGAGCAGCACTGGAGGGGGTGGCGGCTTCCACCGGAGTGGCGGTCTCCTTTTCGGGGGGCCGCGCCGCCCCTGGACGGCCGCGGTCACGGCAGGCCGCGGGCGCGACGGCGAGGAACGCAAGGGCGGACGCCGACTTGAGCATCGCCCGCCGGCCGAGCAGGTGGCGGTGCATGACGCCAGCGTACACTCTCCGCGGATGTGCGGGTTACCGCTCGACGTCGATCACGAGCCGGGTGGGGTTCTGGAGGGCGTTCACGCGGAAGGATGTCTTTTCCTTCGAACCAAGCACCCAGGTGACCACGCCGCCGCCTTCACAGACCTGCGTGGCCTGGGCAAGCGCGCCACTGCCGCCGCGGAAGTCGGTGCGCGAAACGGTGTCGCCGTTGGCGGCGGGGCTGAGGTACACGGAGATGATCGCCTTACCGGCAACGACACCGAAAGCGGTGGGTGTTGGGGTTGGGATCTCCGTGGGGTCCGGGGGAGCGGTGGGTGTGCCTCGGCCGCGGGGCACGGTGGGTGTTGGCGGTGCCGGAGTGGGCGGCGGTGGCGCGCCGGACGGGCAGGGCGGGACCGTCTCGACGAACTGGACGGTGTAGCCAGGAAGGGCGTTGCCCACGAATTCGAAGACAATCGTGTCGTACTGGATCCCGGTGCCAACGCGCACGTCCTTGAGGCTGACCTCGCCGGGTGAGGAGGCGGGCGCTGAGATTGGCACGACAGAGCCACCGAAAGGCGAAGAGGACGTGGGGGATGCCGGCGCCGTGGCGGAAGGCGAGGGAGAGGAGGATGTAGCCTCGGCCGAGGGCGAGGCGGACGAGGCAGTGGGCTCCGGGGATTCGGCCTCTCCGGAATCATCGCCACCACAGGCCTGCCCGGGAAGTGCCAGGACAGCAAGGAGCACGAGTGCGGGAACGCCGCGGCCGATCAAACGCACACCAGTATGATCGGCCGCGGCGCCCTTGTGCGACAGCGGGGCATGGGCCTACTTGAGCACGTCGACAACGAGCCGGGTGGGGTTCGTGAGCGTGGTGACCTTGAAGTTCTTCTTTCCACTCACGCCGATCGCCCACGCGACGTGTCCTTCGAAGTCACACGTACGGACGATCTCCTGGACGACCGGGCCCGGGCCGGCCACTGAAAGCTTGTCGAACGTGGCCTTGCCCTGGTCATCATGCGCGGCTGCCTGTGTGAAGGTGACGAGAAGGATGGCGCTGCCCTTCACCTGCACGGGCTGGCCTGAGCCGCACTGGCTTACGCTGTCGACGTACTCGACCTTTGCGGGCGGCAGGGATGCACCCTCGAATTCGAACACCACGCGGTCGCCGAGCTTCTGGGCCCCGGAGCGAACGTCCTTGAGGAGAGCCGTCCCGGAGAAGTTGGACGGGTTCGCTTTGACGGTGACGGGAGTGGTGGAACCAGGGTTGAGGGCATCAATGGCGCCGTCTCCGGGCGTTGAGGAAGGGGAGGGGGAGGCTTTGGCCGGGGTCGCGCGCTGATCAGGGGTAGCGGGCGCAGTGGGCGTGGCCTTCGGTGTTTCACGGTCTGCCTGCGTGGAGACGGGCGACGGCCGGGACGTGGGCTCGGCCTCCTCTTCCTTGTCGCTGCAGGCGGCAAGCACGAGCAATGCGGCCGGGGCTATCACGATGAGTATCTTTCGCAAAATCGGCGTGGACATGGGTTGCTCCTCCTCAGATTCCCGCATCATGCGGGGTTGCGGTCTCGATGATCCCGGCGATGGCGGGAGGCTGCTCCCGGGGGTACCGGGACACGGGGTCAACACCCTAATGGCAAAGCAGACCACCAGGGTGCCGGGTCCGTGCTGGAAGAAAGGTTAAGACGGGTTTTCACGGCGCACCCGGCAGGCCTCCGGGCGTGCATTCTACGACCGAGGACGGAAACGGCGTTCAAGGACCTGGTCGAGGGTCTCGCCGAGCGCAGCTTCGACCTGCGCGATGTGGGCGGCATCGTGCTGCACCCAGTGTTCTACCCAGGAGGCGACGGTGAATTCGCCGAGGGCTTCGTGCCTCCCGGTACGGACCCAGTCCGCCGGTGCGAGCGATTCAATGATGTTGAGGCTTGCCTGGCGTTGCAGGGCAAAGTCACCCAGCAGCTGCTGCTTGCGGTCGCGGCCACGGTTGCGGGAATCGGCCCATGCCTTTTCTTCGAAATCAGGGAAAACCGGGTGGCGCTCGGAGAGCATGCGTTCGAGGCGCATCCTCATGACCAGGAACTCGTCGTCGCGAAGATGCGCGAGGACAGTGCGCACCGGCCATTCGCCGGCGGCAGAGGCGTCGAGGCGGGTGTCGCTGACATCGGCCACGAGGTGGGCAAGGGCCGTGGGCGTGGCGGCAAGACGGTCGCGCAGATCGCCGGGTTCCATGAGTCCATGATAGTGGCCGCAGGCAGGGAGGTTGCAGAACCGGGCCGGTTGGTCTCTGATGTGCGCTGTAAACGAGGAGGAAGCCTGTCATGTCCTACACGACGGTCCTGGTTGAGCGGCGAGGAGACATCGGCATTGTCACGCTGAACCGGCCTGAGCGGATGAACGCGATCGACAACACCATGTCGGCGGAGATTGGTGAGGCCGTGACAGAACTGAACGAAGATGCGACTGTCGGGGCGATCGTCCTCACGGGAGCGGGGCGCGCCTTCTGCTCGGGGGCCGACTTCTCACGTTTCGAGGATGCGATCCGGATGAGCGAGGGGCAGGCGGTTTCGAGGCCGCGATTGCCGATGAACTGGGTTGAGCTGGTGAGGAATGGCAAACCGGTTGTGTGCGCCATCAACGGGGCGTGCATAGGGGCGGGGCTCACGCGCACGCTGCCCTGCGACGTACGCATCGCTTCGTCGGCGGCGAAGTTCTCCATGCGATTCGTGAAAGTCGGGATTGTGGAGGAGATAGCGAGCTCGCAGATCCTGCCGCAGATAGTGGGGCTGCAGGTGGCAGCCGACCTCATCATGTCGGGCCGCACCTTCGGCGCCGAAGAGGCGCTGGCGATGGGGATTGTCCTGAAAGTGGTGGAGCCCGAACGGCTGCTGGAGGAGGCCCTGGCCCTGGCCGGGAGCTACGCCGAAAACGGGACAGCGACGGTGCTGGAAGCGAAGAGGCTCCTGTACGCGAACCACGCTGAGCCCGACATCGCTGCGGTCCAGCGGCGCGAACGGGAGGCGCTGGAACGCTGCTACGGGAGCCCGGAGCAGCGCGAGGCGGTGGCGGCCTTCCGGGAGAAACGTCAGCCGGACTTCCGCAAGCTCCGCTGAGGAGCCGCCGCCGGTGCGTGGCCGCCATCGCGCTGGTAAGCTCCGGGTATGCGTCTGCTGACAACGACCGATAGCTCCGCCCATTCGCTCCGAGTGCTCCCGCACGCGGCGAAGTTCGCTGCCGGCCTCGGCGGGGAACTCGTGCTGTTGCGTGTCTTCGACCCGCGGGTGGATGCTGCATCGGAGCCGGGGGTGACTCTTGCCGAGGCTACGGCGAGCGCAATGCAACGCTGGCGGAAAGAGCTGCTGGCACTCCTGGAGCGGGAAGGGGTTGCGGGCGACGCCATTGTGGGGCAGAAGGGCCGGGGCGAGGAGATGCACGCCGCCTTGCTCCGCATCGCCGGGGAATCGGGAGCGGGAATGATGGCGATGGACTCGCGGGGCGCGGGAGCGCTACGGCACGCACTCCTGGGAAGCGTGGCTATGGGCATCATTGGCAACTCGAAGTTGCCCGTGCTGGTAACGGGACAGAAGGCCGAAGCGCCGGCGCCCGGCGGGGCTTTGCGGCTGGTCGTGACCAATGATGGCTCGGCCGCGGCGCTGGACGTGGTGAACGAGCTGGCTCCCCTTCTTGAAGGCAGAGAGGTTGAAGTGACCCTTCTGCGCGTCTATGAAGGCGCAATTGGGGATGCCGGCAGGCAAGCCGAGGCGGAGTCAGCCGCCGCTGAGCTGGAGGCAGTTGCCCGGCGCTTTCCGAAGGGACCGGCGGTGCGCGTCGCGGTGGAGGCAGCCAAGGGGCTCGAGAAGGTGGACGCTGCCATTGTGCGCGTGGCCGTGGAGTGCGGGGCGAGCGCAATCGCGATGTCGACGCACGGGCACAGTGCCCGCAGGCACCTGCTGGCGGGGAGCGTGGCACTTGGAGTGCTGGCGAAGTCGCCGGTGCCGCTCATCCTGGCGCGAGGCGGGTAGACGGAGCGATGGGCTACCGTTCGCCGAAGAACCAGTAGCGGCGGCGCTCTCTGCGGTAGCTGAGGCCGAACTGGCGGATGGCCGCATCGCGGATGCAGGCGGCGGCCGCAGCAGGGTCGTCCGTGACGGTGATGCGGTCGAGATCGGCCTTATCGATGGTGCCCATGCCGGCCAGCGATTCGCGCATGAAGGAGACCATCGGGCTCCAGTAGTCCGAGCCCATGAGGACAATCGGGAAGTTCTTGATCTTGCCGGTCTGGATGAGGGTCGCGGCTTCGAAGACTTCGTCGATTGTGCCGAATCCCCCGGGCATGCCGACAAAGGCGTAGGAGTACTTGACGAGCATCACCTTGCGCACGAAGAAGTGGCGGAAGAGCACCATCTTGTCGAGGTAAGGGTTGGGGTGCTGCTCGAGTGGGAGTTCGATGTTGCAGCCGATTGAGCGGCCGCCGGCTTCGCGGGCGCCACGGTTGGCGGCTTCCATGATGCCGGGACCTCCGCCCGTCATGACGGTGAAACCGGTGCGGGCGAGCTCACCTCCGAGACGCCGGGCGAGGTCATAGTAGCGATGGTCTTCGGGGAAGCGGGCCGAGCCAAACACCGTGACGCAGGGCCCGACAAAGTGGAGGATGCGGAAACCGTTGATGAACTGCCAGGCGACTCGCAGCACCCATGCGAATTCGGCCAGGCGCGACTGGGGGCCGGCGAGGTAGAGCTCCTCGCCTCGCGTTCGCACGAGGTCGCCTCGTGGCTCTATCGAGGGAGGGGGCGGCTTCAGTTCACGGGGCGGTGTCATTCGCTCAGGATACGGCGAGGGGCGGGTGAAGGGCCTCTATCGCCAGGCATTGAGGCAGACCTCGAAGGCGGCACGAATGCGCGAAGCAGCCGCCGCGGGCACGAGATCGCCGAAGCCATCGAGGCGCAGGTCAAGGTAGTCAAGGGCTGAAGCCGGGCCTGTGACATCGTCGTTCGCGGCGGCCTCGGCAAAGAAGGCGGCGGCAAGCGTCTCGGGGTGCGCTTCAAACAGCGACGGTGCGGCGGCGAGGCTCAGCGCAGCGGGGTCGAGGCCCAGGATGCGAGCGAGCTGGATGAGCCGCAGGTCGGGCGGCATGGGCTCAGCCGGTGACTTCCTCGCGCGTGGGGGAAGGCTTGATCTTGTTGTAGCAGGCGCTGCAGTACACGGGCCGTTCGCCGCGCGGGACGAAGGGGACCTCTGTCATCTGGCCGCAGTCGGCGCAGGCGGCGGGGTGCATCTGGCGCGGGGTCTTGCCGCCGAAGCTGGCGAAATTGCCGTAGCGCACGTAGCCGTCGTTCTCTTCAAGGGTGCTGCGCGTCGCGCGCCGGGCGGTGCGGCATGATGGACAGCGCGTGGGCTCGTTCATGAGCCCTTTGTTGGCGTAGAACTCCTGCTCGCCGGCGGTGAAAACGAAGTGCGTGCCACAATCGCGGCAGGCGATCTGCTTATCGGCAAAGGCCAAGGGACAAGGACTCCTTTTGAGATCTGCGCATGCAGGTCTGTTATCCACTGTAGCAGAAGCGGCGACGACGGTCAGTGCATCCACGGCCGCAGGGCGGTGCAGGGCCGGGGCGATCGCAGGCCTGTGGCCGCTCCAGCGCCGGCATCGGCTCGCGATCGCCATTGTGGGCCACCCGTCACCTCCGCGCGGGCCGGGGCCATTCCTCTTGCGAAGCGCCCGGGCTGGCCACCGGTAACATTCCACGAGGATTCTCATGCGCGTTCCCTCCGCCTTCCCGGTTGTCGTGTTTCTCCTGTGCTCGTTGAATGTGGCGGCCTGCAGCAGCCGGCAGCCTTCCACTGCAGAGGGCCAGCCGGGCGCTTCACTCACGCAGCAGGCAATCACCCCGGCGGTGGCCAGGGATGGAACGGAAGCGGCGCCGGAGGGCGGTACTGCATCCCTGCCAAAGGAAGGTTGCGAGGTGCGGACGTCCCCGGGGCCCGGGGGGCCGGTCACCGACCCGCAGGGCCCCTACTACCACCGGGTGGCCGTTGCGCGCATCGCCAACGGCGAGCGGCTGAGCGACGCGAAGGTGGTGCTCGACCACGCCTCCGTACCCGATGGTGTGGAGACGGCCGGCGGCCGCGTGCTCATCTACTACGTCAACGGGGCCGACCACGGCGTTTTCGTGGCAGAGCTCGACGGCGACGCGGCGACGCCACTCGGGCCCATCACCCTCGACGGCGTGCCGAAGCCCCAGGGCGTCGTCGACCCCGACGCCACGCTCCTGAGCGACGGCAGGATCAGGCTCGCCTACATGAGCGGCATGGGGGGCCCCGGAGGCGCAGGCGGATGGTCCATGTGCCTGGCCGACTCGACCGACGGAGTGAACTTCACGGTCATCGGCCAGGCGCTCAGGTTCACGAGCACCGTTTCGACTGACCCTTCGCTGGCGGAGCTTCGCGGTGGTGGCTGGCTGATGGCAGTTTCGCAGGGCGCCAACACGGTCCTCGCTCGCGCAGAGGACGGGCTCCAGTTCGAGGTATTCGCGACGGTGGACTACGGTGGCGTTCCCGAGGTAACCATCCTTGCCGATGGGCGAGTGGCGCTTTACGTCTGCTCCATGAAGGGCATCGGGGTTCACGCGTCGGCAGACCAGGGGAAGACGTGGCGGCAGGTGACAACCATTTCCAGTCCAATCGCGGGCTCGAAGCTGTTCTGCGACCCGTCGGTGGTGACGGGCACGGATCTATTCGTCTTCAAGGTCGGGCCGGGCAAGGAGTGACGGCGTCTCGCCGCGCTTCTCTCGTCTTGTCGCAGCGGGTGATACGGTAGCTAGCGGGCTCGCGCATGCGAGCGAGGCCGCTTCGAATGATGGATGAGGTCCCCGAAGAACGTCCCCACAGCAGGCGCGAGTACTCGGGCCCGGCGTCGACGCTCGGGGTGGCAGCGCTGATCGTGCTTGCGGTCGGGCTGGCGATCTGGTTCTTCGAGATGCGCGGGCCGGAAGGCGCCGGGGGCGAGGACAGCGGGCAGGGAATCGTGGACCTGCCCGGCGAGCTGAACCCCACGGGAAAGAAGCCGGCGGCCGAACCGGGACGGGCCGCGCCCAATTTCGCCCTCCACGACCTGGAGGGCGAGACCGTGCTGCTGACGGGCTTCCGGGGGCGCTACGTGCTGCTCAACTTCTGGGCGAGCTGGTGCGGGCCTTGCCGGGGTGAGACGCCCGACTTGCAGGCTCTCCAGGCGCGAGCAGGCGGAGCAAGGTTCACCGTGGTTGGCGTCAACCAGCAGGAGCCGGCCGGCGACGCGCGGAGCTTCACGCAGCAGTTCGGCGTTACCTACCCCGTGCTCCTCGATCGTTCGGGGGAAGTCTCGAACGCATACCGCGTGGGCCGAGGGTTGCCTGTGAGCATGCTGGTCAGCCCCGACGGCACCGTCGTGCGGGTGTACATCGGGCGCGTTTCGGCGGAGGACCTGGAGGCGTTGGAGAAGGAGTACCTCCCGTGAGGGCGCCGGCGCGCCCGGCAGCAGCGCCCCTTCGGCCCGGCGGGCTCGATCCCCTGCGCTTTGCCTGGCAGCTGCTGACGAACGTGAAATTCGCGCTCCTGCTGGTTGGCCTGGCGGGCGTGGCCGGTCTCGTGGGCGTGGTGGTCCCGCAGGTACCGGCGCCGATGCGGGGCAATCCCGCGGCGCGAGCAGCCTGGCTGGAAGCCCAGCGCGCGGACTACGGCGCCTTCACCGATCCGTTCGACAGGCTGGAGCTCTTCGATGTGTTCCACTCGTGGTGGTTCACGGGGCTGTGGGCGCTGATCATCGTCGCGGTCACCGTGTGCACGGTCAGCCGCTTCTTGCCGACGTGGCGAAGCGTGCACCGGCCTCCAAAGGCTGTGGCCGGACGCTTCTTCGAGACGGCCCACCACCGGGCGAACTTCTCACACGCCGGCGGGACCGAAGCAATCGAAAAGCTGCTGGTGAGGCGCCGCTACCGCGTGGAGCATGTGAAGGCCGAGGACTCGGCCGAGTACCTGTTCGCCGAACGGTTCGCATGGAGCCACTACGGGACGTTCTTGAGCCACCTTGCGCTGCTGATGCTGCTCGTGGGCGGCCTGCTCACCGTCTTCGCGGGTTTCGACCGGACGCTTGTGATCGCCGAAACGACACCCGCGGCGCCGATCTTCGACGACCCCGGACCCGGGCAGATCTTCGTGCGCGTCCTCGATTCAGTGCGAGGCATCGACCCGCAGGGGAATATCGTGGATTACCGCACCCTGGTTGAGGTCCGCCGCGGAGACCGGACGGAGCGGTGCACGACCACGGTCAATGACCCGTGCTCGGCCTTCGGCTACCGCGTGCACCAGGCTGCCTTCTTCGACGACATTGGCCGGCTGCATGTTGCGGCTCCCGATGGCCGGGTGCTCTACGACGACGTTATCGACTTCGAGAACCGGACGACGGCCGTCCCATGGTTACGCGTGACCGACAGGCAGGGGAACGTGGTCTTCGACGAAGAGACACCCCAGGCGGCCACGGAGCCCGGGGAGAGCCCGGGCCCGGAGGATGACGTCGCCCTGGGGGCGGCCGAATTCCCGGCGCCCGGTGGCGGGGGCGGTTTCGTCTCCCTGCCCGTGGCCTGGCGCGTGGTGGACGGCGAGCTACGTGTGCTGGTGTTGTCCGAGTCGGCGCCCGGCGAGGTCCTGTCACCGGGCATGGCCGCAGCATCCGGGGAGTATCGCATCGAGTTCCGGGAGGCTCGCAGCATCCCGGCGATGCGGATTGACGACATGCCCGGCGCACTCCCTGGAGATGGGACGGCCACCGTCCAGATGCTGTCGGGCCGGGACGGGCGCCCTTATCTCTTCGTGAGCGGCATCGATAGCGACAACGTAGAGCTCGAGGTGGACCAGCCCGCCCGCACGCCGGGGGGTTTCACCTACACCTTCGGGGGCCGGGTCGAGGCGGCAGGCCTGAGCGTTCGGCGCGACCCGGGCGACACGTTCATCTGGATTGCCGTAGGGATGGCGCTCGCCGGCCTTTCGATCACTTTCTACGTCCCGCGAAGGCGGCTGTGGGTGAAGGTGACGCCGTCCCGCACCTACGTGGCAGGCATGGCGGAGCGAACGACGCGTTTCGGGCGCGAGCTTCGCCTGATGGGGGCGGAGCTGGGCGCCCGGGACGCCCTCCTGCCGGGCGACACGGAGAAGGACTGAAAAGACCGTTCGCCCCGCCCACGGCGCGGCATGCTACGATCCCGGGCGGGCCGTGTTGGCGGTACTTCAGTGCAGGCGAGGGTGGCTTGGACGCTCCCCGTGATATCGACCGCAAGCGCGTTGCCTCCGCCGTCACGGAGCTTCTCTGCGCCATTGGCGACGACCCCGGGCGGGACGGCCTGCGCGACACGCCCCGGCGCATTGCGGACATGTACGCGGAGGTTTTCTCGGGCCTGGCGGTGGACCCCGCCTCGTTCCTGGGCACCACATTCGCGGTGGCGCACGACGAGATGGTGATCCTGCGGAACATCCCTTTCTACAGCATGTGCGAGCACCATCTGCTGCCGTTCCATGGCGAGGCTCACGTCGGCTACGTTCCCGATGGGCGGGTGGTGGGCATCAGCAAGCTGGCGCGGGTCGTTGAGACGTGCGCCCGCAGGCCCCAGGTGCAGGAGCTGCTGACGAGCCAGGTCGCGGAGACGATCATGGCCGGTCTGAAGCCCGACGGCGTGGCGGTGGTCATCGACGCCGAGCATCTTTGCATGACCATGCGGGGCGTCCAGAAGCCCGGCAGCCGTATGGTGACGAGCGCCATGCGCGGCAGCTTCCGGAAGTCGCCGGTGACGCGGGCAGAGTTCCTGTCGCTGGTGCACGGACGGTGAGCGACCTGGCGGAGGCCGAGGCCGGGACCCGCCTTGCGATCACGTCCGAGGCCTTCGAGACGCTCCGTCTGGAATGGGCGGCGTTGCACGCGGCAACACGAGAGGCGCCACCATTCCTGCACCCCGCATGGCACGAGACGTGGCTGCGGCACTTCGGCGAGGGAGTGGCACCGGTGTTCCTGGCCTGCCGCGACGGAGACGAGCTTGTTGGCGTGGCGGCGCTCGAGATTGCAGGAGACACGGCCCGGCAGCTGGGGGACCACCATGTCTGTGACTATGCCGGGCCGCTGGCGCTGCCGGGGCGCGAGGCGGAAGTAGCCGCAGGTGTGCTCGAATGGCTGACGGAGGACCTGACCTCCCACCTGGTCCTCTGGGGGTTGCAGGAGGATGCCGCCGTGGTGGGAGCTTTCGCGGAAGCGGCCGGGGCTTGGGGCTGGGAGCTCGAGGCCACGCAGGAGGCGATCGCGCCTGCCGCGAAGCTTCCCGGAGACTTTGAAACTTTCGTGGCGGGCCTGTCGAAGAAGGACCGGCACGAGCTGCGGAGGAAGCTTCGCAACCTGGAAGCGGCGGGCGAGGTGGAGTTCGAGTCTGTCTCGGAGCCGGGCGCCATTGAGGCCCGGTTCGACCTCTTCCTGCAGATGATGCGAAGGAGCCGCGAGGACAAGGACGAGTTCCTGACTCCGCGGATGGAGGCGTTCTTCCGGGACCTTGGCCGGACCATGGGGGCACAGGGGCTGGCCCGTCTCAACACGCTCCTGCTCGATGGGGCGCCGGTGGCGATGATTTTCTGCTTTGAAAACGAGGGGACGACGTTCCTCTACAACAGCGGCTATGAGCCAGCGTTGGCCCCACTGGCCGTGGGGCTGCTTTCGAAGGCCCACGCGATCAGCGATGCAATCGCTCGTGGCAAACGGGTCTTCGACTTCCTGCGTGGCGAAGAGGACTACAAGCGCAGGCTCGGCGGCGTTGAGGCGCGGGTACTGACCTTGCGACTCGTGCAGCGGCGGGACTGAAGACGCCTCGCCCCCGGCGGCCTGAGGAAGAACTGTGCAGGTAGTGTGCGGGTCCCGTGCGTGTTTCGCCGGGTGAGGCAGCGGGACGATGGGTGTGTTCATCAACACACCCGGAGGAACAGAAATGCTGAGGAATCCCAACCAGCCACAGCCCCTGGCAGTGGCCGCAGGCGCCAGCGCCGCCGGTGAAGGAGCCGGCCCCGCCTGGCCCGGACGTCTTCGCGGCCCGGCGCGGATGGTCGCGCTCTTCGGCGGCCTGACAGGGCTGGCCGCATATGGGCCCGACTTCGGCGTGCCCGCGTTTGAGACGTACAAGGCGCTGCTCTTCGTCCATATCGCGGCAGCCCTGGTCACGTTCGGGTCGACGTTCGCGATACCAGTCCTGCAGCCGCTGGCAGCACGCGGCGGAGTGCGCACCCTGCGGCTCGCCCTGGAGTTCGCCGAGCAGCTCGAAAGCAAGGTGGTGACGCCGGGCTCGTTCCTGGTAATAGCAACAGGCGTGGCGATGATCTTCTCGGGGCAGACAGGCTACAGCGAGAGTCTCCCGCTCTGGCTCATCGCAGCCATGGCCTGGGCCCTGGGGACAGGGGTGCTTGCACAGGCCGTCCAGGCACCGAACGCGCGAAAGGCGAGAGCGATCCTGGAAGGAGTTCCGGAGGGAGAGCCGTTTCCGCAGGAGCTGGCGCCGATTGCGAAGCGGATGCGCATCATGGGGCAGCTGTTGGCCTTCTCGACGCTGGGCATCATGTTCCTGATGGTCTGGAAGCCCGGGGTCTAAGCGCCCGGCCTTCACCCATGGACACCGGCCGCACCTGTGGAATGCGGGTGCGGCCGGCAGATGTTCTTGGGATGCGGCACAATGGTCTGACCATGCAGAGCACCTTCGGAGCCCGGGACTGATGCGAATCGCCCAGGTCTCGGCGCACACGAGCCCCCTGGCGCCGCTCGGCGGCCGCGAGACCGGTGGGATGAACGTCTACGTTCTGGAGCTTTCGCACGAGCTGGCGAGGCTCGGCTACGAGGTGGACATCTTCACGCGCCGCGATGGCGATCTGCCCCGAGTGGAGCAAGTAGCGGCGAACCTTCGCCTGGTGCGGCTTGACGCGGGCCCTCCCGAACCGGTCGAAAAAGAGGAGATCGTGGCCTGCCTGCCGGACTTTGCGCGGGATATGCGCCGCTTCACCCATGGTGAGGGGCGCGGCTACGACATCATCCACAGCCACTACTGGCAGAGCGCGTGGGCCGCGCGGGCGATCGCCCGGCACCTGCGCGTTCCGCACGTGGTGATGTTCCACACGCTGGGGGAAGTAAAGAACCGGGCCCGGATCAGCGAGCAGGAACCGGCGCGGCGAATCCGGCATGAACGGGCCATCGTGCGGCGAGCGGATGCGCTCGTCACCGCCAGCGCCCACGAGCGGCAGCTCCTGGCACGGTATTACGGCGCCCGGGATGCACAGATGCACACCATCCCCTGCGGGGTAGATATCGGCCTCTTTCGCCCCCGCGACCGGCAGGCGAGCCGCCGCCAGCTCGGGCTTGAGCAGGCCGGCCCGGTCCTCCTGTGGGTGGGTAGGCTGGAGAAGCTAAAGGGTGTGGACATCCTCATCCAGGCGCTGGCGGAGCTCGACGAGCGGCACTTCACCCTGCTCGTGGTGGGCGGAGACGAGCGCGCGGCGGACCTGAAGGCCGAGCTTCAGCACCAGGCGGCCGCTTCGGGGCTGGCGGCGAACGTGCGATTCGTGGGTGCGGTTCCGCACGACCAGCTGCCCGTGTACTACTCCGCCGCGGATGTCTGCGTTGTTCCCAGCTACTACGAGAGCTTCGGCCTGGTAGCCGTGGAGGCGATGGCCTGCGGGACGCCCGTGGTGGCGTCGCGGGTCGGGGGGCTGGTCTCGTCGGTGATCGATGGCGTGACGGGCTACCTCATCCCGTGGCGCTGCCCGGGGCCCTTCGCGGAGAAGCTCGAAGTTCTGCTGCACAACCCGGAGCTGCGCGCGAACTTCGGGGCAGCGGCGCGGCGTTCGGTCGAGCGGTTCCGTTGGGAGAGCGTGGCGCTCCAGGTGGCCGGCGTTTACGACCGGGTGCTGGCCGCGCACCGGGAAAGGGAGGCCGGGACCGGCTTCGGCGCCGAGGTATACGAGGCCGCGGTGCTCGCCGGGAGCCGGCGGTAGAACGAGGTCAGGCGATGGGCAAGAACGGCAAGGGAAAGAAGCGAGACAAGCTCAAAGGGATCCTTCACATCGGCAGGGAGGCGGAACCGGCACGCCCGGGGATGACGGCCACCGGGGCAGCGCCGCCCGAACCGCCGCCACCCATCACCGGCCCCTCGTCGGCCATGGTCATCATGGCCCACCCCGACGATGCCGAATTCCTCTGCGGTGGAACGGTGGCGAAGTGGTGCGCTGAAGGGTGGGTTGTGACCTACGTTGTGGTGACCAGCGGCGACAAGGGGACGCACGACGAGTCGATGCACCCCGAGAAGCTGGCGGCCATCCGCGAGGAGGAGCAGCGGGCGGCCTGCAGGGCGCTGGGCGTGAAAGAGTGCATCTTCCTGGGCTACCCGGACGGCTTCACGGTCGATGAGCACGAGTTGCGCGGGCAGGTGGTGCGGCTGTTGCGCCTGCACCGGCCTGAAGTAGTGATTACGTGGGACGGATTCCGCCACACCTTCAACCACCGTGACCACCGCAACGTGGGCACGGTCACGGCCGACGCCATCTATCCGCTGGTGCGCGACCGCCTCTTCTACCCGCGCGACGAGGAGGACGGGCTGGCCGCCCACCAGGTAAACGAGGTGCTACTCGCGGGGTCGGACAACCCGGACTACGTGGTCGACATCACGGACCACTGGATAACGAAAGTGGACGCCATCCTCTGCCATGCCAGCCAGATCGGCAACCGGCAGAAGAGCGACTTCCTCAAGATGCGCGAGGAGCAGGTGGCGCGTGAAGGGCAGAAGCCGATTGAGGAACGCTTCCGCCGCTGGAGCATTCGCCGCCCCCCACGGCAGGAGCAGAAGGAGGAGGCAAAGGAGAAGGACGGGGCAGCGGCTGCCGGATAGCCGCCGCCCCGCATGCGCGGTCCGCTCCTACTTCGCGTCGAAGTAGAGGTCGTTCTTGAGGAACATGTTGGGGTCGGCACGGAGCCACTTCGCGGAGGCTGCCTCCGGGATTTCGAAGTAGACCCAGCCCTGCGTCTTGCCGCCCGGCGTGAGGTCGTAGAGGGCCTGGAGGTGCTCGCCGGCGCTGAAGACGAGCGCTGTGCTGTGCTCGCCGTCGTTGGTATCGCGCAGCTTCCAGTCGAGGGCCGTGACTTCCTTTGTGCCTACGTTCTGAACGACAACTTCGACACCCCACCACTTCTTGCCCTCTGCGGGCCGTTCGAACTGGTTCGAGGACTTCACGCCGTCGGCGACCTGGATGATGGTTACCTTCACCCTCTTCCCGGGATTCCCGTCCGGGGCGATCTCGCCGGAGGCCCCTGCCTCGAGGGCGACGTGGACATCCCCTTTGTTGGTCCCCACCGCTCCGGGCGTGCCGGTAGCGCCAGAACTCCCGCCCTCGTCGTCACCGCTTCCGGCCACGGCTCCAGCAACCGCAATCACGACGAGCAGGCCCAGGATGCCCAGGCAGCCGAAGGCGCTCCACTTGAAGAACCCCTTCCCTCCCCCGCCGCCACGCGCGGGCGCCGGATCGTTCGCCGAAGCGAGCACGACCGCACGCCGCGTTTCGTATTCCTCCCCGGTGATAACGCCGCGCCTCTTGAGCTGATCGAGCTCGCGAAGCTGCTGTTCCAGTTGTGACTTTGCCAAGCTGTGTTCTCTCCCTAAGGTGAATAGGCGGCCACTCTGGCATCACTGCTCGACAGCTCATGACGCGCTAATGCCCTGCCACCGGTCCCCGTCAAGGCCGGGCCACTCGAACCGGTGCCTCCGGCAGCGGTGTCGCCCCAAATCCCGAGCCCGGCGGCGCGCGCCCTCTGCTGGGCAGGCAGGAAACGGGGCTCCACGTACTTCACATCGGGCGGGTAGGTCACGACCTGCGCCATGCCCCGGGCGAGCAGGGCTTCGTTGACGAGGGTGCCGTCTTCGAGCCAGGCATAGCGGAGGAGGCGCCCGTAACGGTCGCGGTTGGTGACATCGCGTTCCAGGCAGAGGCGCCGGTCCTGGACCAGGTCCCGGTTGGCAGCGGTCGCCTCCAGCCCGAACGGCTCCACTCCCCGCACCGGGTGCGAGGTTTCGGGCGCATCGATGCCAATGTAGCGCACCCTTTCCTCCGTGCCGGCCACGCTTACCACAATCGTATCGCCGTCAATGACACGCACCGTTTCGGACCAGTCGCAAGGGGGGAGCGCGGCCGGCGTGGCGCCGGGGGGTTCGCAGGCGGCGGCGCCGATCAGGGCGAGGAGCGTCACAAGGTGCATGGCAGACCCGCGCATGCCTGTCACACTGGCCCGCGGGTGCGACAGGTCATGTCGTCACGAGGGCAGCAGCTCGCCGGCGTTGAGGTCAACCACGGCGGTGGTGCCGCGAATCATGATCTCCTTCATGACGGCAGCACCCCGTGGGTTGGAGAGGTCGGTGTTGACCGCGGCGCTGACGGGGATGACGAGCGCCACGAGCACGGCTATGCGGTAGTCGTCCCAGCAGCGCTCGAAGGGGTAGTTGGTGACGCCGGCGGAGGTAAGCGTCTCGTGGTAGAGGCGAATGAGGTTGCGTTCATGCTTGCGGCGCGATTCGACCGGCAGGCTCTGGCTGACGAAGTAGCCCAGGTCGTAGAGGCCACCGCCGCGAACGCAAAGCTGCCAGTCGATCACGATGAGCTCGGTATCGCTGCCGGGCTCGCCGAAGAGCATGTTGTCGAGCCGGAAGTCGGTGTGAGAGATGAACTGGTCGCGCGTGGCGAAGTCGTCCATGACTGCGGTCCAGGCGGGGCCGAGCTTTTCGCCCGGTTCGAGGAGTGCTTTGGGCAGGGTATCGCCCCAAATCTGCGCGAATGCCGGCCAGGCGGCCTGGTAGAGCTCCCCGGCGTAGAGCTGTACGGGATCGTTGACGCGCGGCATCCAATCGAGGTTTTCGACCATGGGATGGTTCCACCAGGCGGCGTGGAACCGGGCGAGCTCGCGCACGACCATCTCGGCCGTGGGGATGTCGCATGCGGCAAGCTGGTCACCGAGCCGGGCGACGCCGGTAAGGTCCTCCAACAGGAGGGCGAAATTGCCCGCGTCGAGGTCGGAGCCGATGTAGTAGGCGCGCGGGATGCGCAGACCGATGTGTGGAGCCACGTCTTCGTAGAAGCGGTTCTCGCGTTCGTAGTAGCGGAACTGCATTCCCACCTCGCGGGCTTCGGGAAAGGTGGTGGGAAGCTTGGCGATGAGCGAAGCCGGGGCGCCGTTCGCGGGGCGGTCGTAATGGAGCTCTATGCGGCGTAGCTCACCGAGGAAGCCGACCCCCTCGCCGATAGGAGTGGATTGCATCCTGGCGACAGAGGCCCCTTCGATGTGTCCCCCGGCGCGCAGCGCTTCGGTGAGCCACGCCGGGGAGATCTCATTCATGTTGGAAGGAACTGCGAGCACCGGGGCGACCTCGGGCCTGGATTCCCCGATGCTCGACGTGGCGGCCGGATGTGTCAAATCGGCGGAGCAGCAGGGATCCGGCGCACCGGTTCGAGGTCGTCAAAGGGTGCGGCGCAGGGGCCGCAGATACCGTGGGAAACGGGGCCGGGCCCATCCTTGATGATGGCGCCGCACCACGCGCAGATGAGCCGCACGGCTGCTCCGCGCGGAGGGTGAGAAACCCCCGGAACCGGGGCGCGACCGTTGGCGGCGCCGGCTTCGTTCATGCTTTCCTCCGTGGATGGCTTCCAGGTGGATAGTGACCCGCGGCGGCCAACCGGCAGAGGACCGAAGGGGCCTGTTGCTGTAGGTCTTCCGCCCCATTGTTGGGAACGCTCCACGTGGAGGGCGGCTCGATTCCGAGCAGGCGCTGCGCCGCACCGGGGTGTCATCTACACTCGACATCGTGAATGGCGACCTGTTCTCGCTCGCGGGGAAGACGGCCGTCGTGACTGGCGGGTCGCGGGGCATCGGATATGCGATTGCGAAAGCCTTCGTGGGGGCGGGAGCGCGCGTGATCATCACCGCCCGGGGCGAGGAAGCGCTCAAAACGGCCGCCGCGGCCCTCGGCCCAAACGCCCTGGGGAAGCAGTGCGACAACGCCGACGTGGCTGCCATTGGGCGCTTAATGGAGGAAGCCTGGCAACTGGGGCCGGTGGACATCCTGGTCAACAACGCCGGAATCAGCCCCTACTACAAGCGCGCCGAGCAGGTTTCGGTTGAGGAGTGGGATGAGGTAGTGGACGTGAACCTGAGGGGGCTCTACTTCAGTTGCGTGGAGCTTGCCCGGCGGCTGTTCGCATGCGGGAGAGGCGCGAGCATCATCAACATCAGCTCGGTCGGGGGAATCGCGCCGCTGGAGCGGCTGGGTGTCTACTCGGCCACCAAGGCCGCTATTCATCAGCTCACGCGGGCGCTGGCGCTGGAGTGGGCCGGCCGGGGCGTGCGCGTGAATGCAGTGGCCCCCGGCTGGGTGGAGACGGACTTCACGAATGACCTGTTCGCGAGCCGCCACGGGGAACGGTTGCTGGCGGAGATCCCCATGGGGCGGCTGGCAACGCCGCACGATGTGGTGGGCGCCGCCCTTTACCTGGCAAGCGATGCGAGCGCTTACGCCACGGGCAGCATTGTCGTGGTCGACGGGGGCCGGTCGTTGCGATAGGTGCTGCCAGGGCGCTCAGGCTGTGGCCAGGTCAACCTCGGCCAACTCCTCGGGGCTCAGGCTCCATTCCGCGGCGGCGATGTTCTCCTCAACCTGGCCTGGTTTGGTTGCACCGGCGATGACGCTGGCAACGTGAGGCTGGCTGGCGAGCCAGCCGATGGCCAGCTCGAGCATGCTGCGTCCGCGCGCCGCGGCGATGGCCTCAAGGCGCTGGAGCGTGTTGAAGTTCCTGTCGTTGAGAACGCGGCCGGCCAGCGGTCCGGCGCCGGCGAGGCGGGTGCCGGCGGGAGGAGGCTCCCCGGGGCGGTACTTGCCGGTGAGGAACCCGCTCGCCAGGGGGAAGTAGGGAAGAACGCTCACCCCGTAGGCGCGGCAGGCAGGAACGAGCTCGCGCTCGATGCGGCGGTCGAGCAGGTTGTACTCGTTCTGAGCGGAGATGAAGGGGGTGAGGCCGGCGGCCCGCGCCACGAAATGTGCTTCGGCCGCCTGCCAGGCAGCAAAGTTGGAGTGGCCGATGTAGCGCACCTTCCCCTCGCGCACGAGGTCATCGAGAGCGCGGAGGGTCTCCTCGATGGGCGTGCGCGAGTCTGGCGTATGGAACTGGAGGAGGTCGATGTAGTCAGTACCCAGGCGGCGGAGGCTGGCCTCGACCGAAGCGATGAGGTGACGCCGGGAGCCGCCGCTCTCCATGGGCTTTTCGCCCATGCGCATGCCGAACTTGGTGGCGATGACCACATCCTGGCGCCGGCCCTCGAGGGCGCGCCCGAGGAACTCCTCGCTTTGCCCGGCGCCGTAGACGTTGGCTGTGTCAAAGAAGTTGATGCCGAGGTCGAGGGCCCGATCGACAACCTCTTTCGCCTGTACCGCATCTATGCGGCGGCCGAAGTTGTTGCATCCCAGGCCAACCACGGAGACCTGCAGCCCGGAGCGCCCGAGATGACGGTGTTCCAATTGTCCCTCCCGGTGAGGAAGTTGAGGTGCGGCGAGTATACGCGTGAACCAGGCCCCGGGGGGCGGCTACTCGTCGCCCGCGACCGGGATCAGGACCGTGAAGGTGGCGCCCTTGCCGGGTTCGCTGGAGACGTGAATGGCGCCCCCGGCGGCGCGCACTATCCCGAGCGCGGCGGCAAGTCCGAGGCCCCGGCCAATGAAGCGCGTGCTGAAGAAGGGGTCGAACACGCGGGGGAGCACATCGGCGGCGATGCCGGGGCCGTTGTCGGCGATTTCGAGCGATACACAGCCGGTCTGCGGCAGCTGGCCCGAAACGAAGCCGCCGGTTCGGCGCGCGGCAGCGGCGCTCACGAGGCCCGTGGAGACAACGACTTCGCCGCCCACTTCGGCCAGGGCTTCGAAGGCGTTGACGAGCAGGTGCGTCAGGAGCTCTCGCCCGCGGGCGGGGTTGAGCCGGACAGCGGGCAGCCCCACGGCAAAGTTGGTGACCAAGGAGACGCCCGGGGGCCGGCGGGCGGTGAGCAGGCCTGTCACCTCCCCGGCAAGTTGTGACAGGTCCACGCGGGAGGGCGCGTCGGGAGCGGCGCCGGAGTAAGAGAGGAGGGCGCGAGCGAGCGAAGCAGCGTTCGCAGAGGCCTCCTCGATGTCGCGAAGAGCCTCCCCGGCGGGGCTGCCGGGCAGCGCCTCCATGGCGACAAAGCCGGCGTTGCCCATGATGCCCATGAGCAGGTTGTTGAGCTGGTGTGCGATGCCCCCCGCCAGCACGCCCAGGCTTTCGGCTTTCTGAGCGGCAACGAGCGCTTCTTCGGCACGCTTGCGGGCGGTGATGTCGCGGACGATGCCCACGAAACGGACGTGGTCTGCCTCCCCCGTCTCGTTGACGGCCAGCTCCAGCGGGAAGGTGGTCCCATCCTTGCGGAGCCCGGTGAGATCACGGCTCTTGCCGATGATGTGGGCTTCGCCGGTGCGAACGTAGCGCTCGACATCTCGCGCATGGACGGCGGCATAGGGCGCGGGCATGAGCGCGGCAACGTCGAGGCCGATGAGCTCGCCCGCGCCGTAACCGAAGATCTGTTCGGCAGCCGGGTTAGCGGTCTCGATGACTCCCGTGACGCTTATGCCGATGATGCCATCGATGGCGGCGTTGAGGACGTCGCGCAGGCGCCGCTCCCCTGCGCGCACCGCTTCGATCAGGCGTTTCTGTTCGGTGATATCGCGGTAGAACCAGGCCACGCCGCGTCCCTGGGGGAGCTCGAGCGGCCGTACGTGCTGCTCAATAACCCTCCCGTCGGCGAGGACTACCTCCACATGGTGATCCTGCTCGGGGTGCAGCGATTCCTCATCGAAGAGCGTACTGGCGCCGGCCGGATCGGTAGTGAGCGCGGCCAGGCGGGCGCGCCTGACTTCGGGGCTGGCGACCATATCGGCCTCGGTGAGGCCCGACATCTCAAGGCTGCGCCGGTTGTAGGTAACCACGCGGCCATCCGGACCGGTGACGACGAGGGCCTCGGGCGAAGCCTCAAACTGGGCGGCCAGGATCGCCGCCGTGGTGCGCGCTTCCGCTTCGGCCTTGCGAAGCTCCGTTACATCCCGGTGATACCAGACGCGGCCCATGTGTGTCGCACCCACCCAGAGAGGGGTGGAGTGGCAGAGGACCCTCGTTCCGCCGGGAAGCGAGACTTCGCCCGTGACGGTGACGAGGTCGAGCACGGGATCGCAGGAGACGACCTGGCGTGCCTCGGCGCTACCTCCCGCAATGGCGAGCATCTTCTCTGCGATGGCCGCACAGCCCGCGGCCACGGTCGCGCTGTCGAGGCTCCAGATTCTCAGGAAACGCCGGTTATGGGTCACCACGGCGCCTCTCTGGTCGAACACCATGATGCCGTCGGGCGAGGCCTCGGCCTGGGCAGCGAGGTAGGCGTTTATCCGCCGCACTTCGTCTTCCATGCGCACGCGTTCGGAGACGTCGCGGATGACCATCCAGGTCTGGGATTCCCCATCTTTGCCTTCGAAGACGGAGGACCAGAGCTCTGCTTCGAAGGGGATGCCGCCCTTGCGGAAGAAGGTGAGGGCGCCTTCGGCGCGCCCCGTCCGCTCGCGCATGGCGAGCAGGTCTGCGAGGCGTGGGTCGGAGAGGTCTACGAGCCCGGTGCGCCCGGCCGCACAGATCTCGGCTTCGGACATGCCGAAGATCCGGCAGGCGGCGGCATTGGCGCGGAGTACAGGCCCGTCGACGGCGGTAAGGAGGATGGCGTCGTGCGCGCCCTCAAAGAGGAGGCGGTACATATCGCCGTCCCTAGGCTCGGGCCACTGCGCGCTGTTCCTCTCAGCCACCTCTTCCTCGCAGGGTGCTTGTCGGCACACCGCAATAATAGAGGGAGAAGCAGCAAACGACTCACAAGTGGCGAAGCGAAGTGCCGGGAACGAATGGCCGCTGCAGGCGGAAGAGGCCTGGCTGGTCTCCTCTAGTCCTGGGGGCTCTCGCTGGAGGCGCTTCCGCCAGCCTCTCTGCCGCGGCCGCCACGCCGCCGGCGGCGCCCTTCCTGGCGAGGCTCACGTGGGGGTGGCGCCTCGTCGCGCGCCGGGGGCTCGCCCCGGGGCCGGCTCGAGCCCGGCCGCGGAGGAGCAGGCTGGGTGCGCTCGAAGCGCCGCCCCTCGGGGATACCGGGCTGCTGGCGGGCTGGTGGAGCGCCCGCAGGGCCGCGGTCGCCGCGCGGTGGCCGGCGCTCGCCACCCCGCTGGGGGGACGGCCCCTGGGAGCCGCGCCGCTGCGCCGGGGGAGGCCCTCCCGGTGAACGCTCCGGGCGAGGTTCTCTCGATGGCAGACGTCCCCGTGCCGGGCCCGGCGCAGGCCGTTCGCTCAGCCAGTCGGCCGGAGGGGGAGGCTCAGGTTCGCGAAGGTCCTCTTCCGTGGGTTCGATGAGGCCCTGCGCGATGGCCTCGGCGCGGCTGATGCTGGGTGGAGGGGTGCCCGCCTTGCTCGCTGTGTCCCAGCGAACCACGGTGCCAAGGTCGCGGTCTCCCACCTCAACGCGCTGGCCTTCGACCACGAGCGTTACCTGGCGGCGGAGGATGTTGACTGCGACGACGCGGCCTTCGCCCGTGGGCGTGCTGCAACGCTGGCCGATCTTCGGGAGGGTCCGCCGCATCTCGCGGTAACCGTCTTCTTCATACGAAAGGCAGCAGAGAAGGCGCCCGCAGAGCCCGGAGATCTTCTGGGGATTGAGCGGCAGCTCCTGTTCCTTGGCCATGCGGATGGAAATCGCCGGGAAGGTGGTGAGCCAGCTGGCACAGCAGAGCTCGCGTCCGCAGATGCCGTAGCCGCCCGCGAGCCGGGCGCGGTCACGGGCGCCGACCTGGCGCATTTCCACGCGGCTGCCGAAGTGGTCGGCGGCGCGGCGAACGAAATCGCGGTAGTCGAGGCGCTCTTCGCTGGAGAAGGAGAAGGTCAGCCGGCGTCCGTCGAGCGTGTATTCGGCGGTGTCGATGTGGGCATGAAACCCGGCCTCGCCGGCCAGCCGGCGAGCCTCCGGGAGGAGCGCGTGGGCGCGTTGGTGGAGGTCATCGGCCTTGTGGATGTCATCGGCTACCGCCAGCCGCAAAACGGGTTTCAGGTCCTCGTTGCCGAGCTCGTTGACCAGCACCTGTTCGGTGCCGATGACCACGCGGGCGATCTCGGGCCCGCGCGCACTTTCGACGACGACGTATTCGCCCGAATCAATGCGCATGCCGGCGGAATCGAAATAGAAGATCTTGCCGGCGTTGCGGAAGCGCACACCGACAACGGAGCATTCGGAATCAGGCATACCTGGAGAGTTCTTCCTCGGGGTCTGGCTCCAGTGTAACCGGCGGGAAGGTCAGGATCATGAGTTCGAGGGCCGGGCGCGCCTGCACCTGGGCCTGGAGGTCGGCCCGCGCCTGGGAGACGGCGCGCAGAGCGACGACGGGGCCGGCTGCGGATGAGGCGCCGCTTTCACCGGCGGCGGCGCGCAACCGCTCCTCCCAGAACGCTTCCCAGGCGTCGAGTGCGCGCAGGACCACGCTCCGATCGCGGCGCCATGCCTCGGCGAGCTCGCCCGCGTGCGCGAGCCGGGCGGGGACGCGGGACGCAGCCACCTGCGAACAGCGCGCGCGGAGGCGGTCGCGATCGCCCATGAGCGCCGGGTCGGCGGCGAAGGCGATGGCTCTGCCGGGCAGGCCGCGGCACTCAGCGGCAGCGCGGGCGGCAATAGCCGGGTCGACGCCCCGGGCGACGAGGCCGGAGGCGATCTCGGCGGGAGGGACAAGGCGGACATCGACCCTCCGGCAGCGGCTACGCACCGTTTCGATGATCACTTCTGGCGCGGCGGTGACAAGGCAGAACACGGTGTGCCCGGGCGGCTCTTCCAGCGTCTTGAGGATTGTATGGGCGGCCTCGCGGCCCAGGCGGTCGGCGGGTTCTATCAGCACCATCCGGGTGCGGGCCTCGAACGGGAAGCGGGCTACCAGGTCGATGAGGCCGCGCACCTGGCAGATACGGATGTCGCGCGAATCGGGGTGTTTTTCGTGCGAGCTCTCGCCCGGCTGGGGGCGGCAGAGCGTATCGCCCGGCCCGAGGTGGATGACATCGGGATGGGCGCCTTCGGCGATGAGCCGGCAGGGACGGCAGACTCCACAGGGACCAGCAGGCGAGGGGGGGGCGGCCTCACAGTTGAGGAGGCGGGCGTATTCGAGCGCCAGGAGGCTGCGGCCCGAACCTTCTGCCCCGGCGAAGAGCAGAGCGTGCGGTGGGTCTTCGCTGGCAGCCAGCGACTGCAATTCACGGACGATGGCTTCATGGCCGATGACGGCGCTCATGGGGCAAGGGTACAGGAGGGAGGAGGGAGAAGGGAGGAGGGAGGAGGGAGTTTCGCACGCCCGGAGGCCTGCATCTGTCAGAATCATCTGCACGACGTCGGGCGACCGTGCCCGCAGGGGGCAGACTTGCAGGAACTGACCGGTGGAGAGGCTGTTGCGCACACTCTGCGTGCGCTGGGCGTGGAGCACGTTTTCGGAATCGTGAGCGTGCACAACATCCCCATCTACGACGCGATTAACCGCATGGGCGGAATCACGGCCGTGGCGGTAAGGCACGAGCAGGGAGCGGTTCACGCCGCCGACGGCTACGCGAGGGCGACCGGCAGGCTGGGGGTGGCGATCACAAGCACCGGTCCGGGAGCCGCCAACGCGATGGGTGGGCTGTTCGAGGCGGGATTCTCGTCTTCGCGGGTGCTGATGATCACAGGGCAGGTGGAAAGCCGCTACTACGGCAAGGGGAAGGGGTTCCTGCACGAGGCCGAGAACCAGGTGCCCATGCTGCGGGCGGTCACCCGGCGCGTGGAGAGCGTGCGCCTTACGCGCGACATCCCGGCAGCGATCACGCGAGTTGCGGCAGATGTGATGACGGGCCGCCCACAGCCGGGGGCGATTGAGATCCCCGTGGATTTCCAGTACGCGAAGGCGGACTTCGATATCCCGCACATTGAGGGTTGGCCACGCGTCGCGCCCGACAAAGCTGGGCTGGCGGCGGCAGCCGGGATGCTTTCGGCAGCAAGGCGGCCGGTGATCTGGGCCGGGGGCGGTGTCCTCACCGCCGGGGCCGAGAGCGAACTGCAACAGCTTGCCGAGCTGCTCGGCGCACCCGTCGTCACCTCACTGAACGGCCGGGGCGCTATCCCCGAGGATCATCCGCTGGCGCTGGGGCCGCTTACGGCGCACCCGGCCGTGGAGGCGGTGATCGCCGGGGCGGACGTTGTGCTGGCGGTGGGAACGCGTTTCCAGGGAGGGGCCACGCGCAACTGGGCGCTCAAGATGCCCGGTCAGCTCATTCACCTCGATGCCGGCCCGGAGGTCATTGGGCGCAACTACACGCCTGCGTTGAGCGTGGTGGGCGACGCCCGGCCGGGGCTGGCGGGAATCCTGAAGCTGGTGACGGGGAGCGCGGTGGAAGCGGGCTTCGCGGAACGGGCGAGCGCCGCCCGGGACGAGGCGCATGCCGCCATTCGCGGTGACATTGGCCCCGACTACGCGGCCATCATGGACGCCATGCGCGAGGCCCTCCCGCGCAACGGACTGGTAGTGCGCGACCCAACAGTGCCGGCCTACCTCTGGGGCAATCGCATCTTCCCGATCTACGAGCCGCGCACGTCGCTCTACCCGTCGTCGGCGGCAATCGGGCCCGCTCTGCCGCTGGCGATTGGAGCGTCAATCGGAACAGGCCGCCCGGCGGTGGTCATCCAGGGAGATGGGGGCTTCATGCTGAACATCGCCGAACTGGCCACGGCGGTGCAGTACCGGGTGCCCGTGGTGGTGTGCGTGTTCAATGACCGCGGTTACGGGGTTCTGCGGAGCATCCAGGCGCGGACGTTCGAGGGACGCCAGACGGGCGTCGACCTGGCGACGCCGGACTTTGCGGCCCTGGCAAAGGCGATGGGGCTGCCGGGCGAAACCGTGAGCGGAGTTGATGAGTTCAGGGTGGCAATCGGGCGGGCGATGGCCGCAGGCGGGCCGTACCTGCTGGATATCGACATGGACGTGCTGAAGCCGATGGCCGGGTTCGGGCGGAGGTAAGGGGAGGGGCCTCCATCCCTGGCGAAGTAGTCAATCAAAAGTGCGCACGCACTTTACAGTATTGGCCTGCCTGCCGTAATGTGCGTGAGTACGCATTTTGGGAGGCCGGGTCATGAACGAGGTCGCGACGCGCTCCATTTCACGCCCGCAACCGGGGAAACACGACCGGGAGGGGCGGCGGCTCGCGCTCATCGAGGCGGCCGTCACGGTCTTCGCCGAGCTGGGATACGACGCGGCGACCACGCGTGAGGTGGCTGCTCGCGCCGGGTGCTCGGAGGGGCTCATCCACCGCTACTTCGGAGGCAAACACGGACTCCTGCTGGCGGCCATCGAGGAGAAGCATGAGGCGCTCGCTGCGGGGATCTCGGCCGCCGTGAGCGCGGCCGGCAGCATCGAGCAGAAGATCATGACGCTGGTGACGGGCCCAATCGAGGAGGCCTGGAAGCAGAGGGACTTCATGCGGGTGGCCATTGCCCGCTCGATTGTGGACCCCGAGGTGGGCGCCATGATCGGCAGCCGGGTGACGCAGTACCGCGTCGAAGCGATTGCCGAACGCCTGGAAGCGCACCAGCAGGCGGGAGCTATCCGCCGCGACATCGATGTCCGCGCCCTGGCCGAGACGATTTCGGCCGTTGGCTTCGTGCTCGGGTTCATGGAGCAGGTGGTCTTCGGGACTTCTCGCGAATCGGTGCGAGAGCGGGCGCAGGAGGCTGCGCGAATCATCTGCCACGGTGCGTTGCCGGCGGCAGCAGCCACAAGTTGAAGGGAAGCAGGATCTGCGTGACGAAGCGGATTGAGTACAAGTACATCGTAGCCGTGGTTGTGGTGTTCGGGCTGTTCATGGAACTGCTCGACATGACGATCGTGAACGTCGCCATTCCCGGGCTGGCACGAGAGTTCGGGGCTTCGGCGACGAGCATCGAGTGGGTGATCACGGGCTACCTTCTGGCGCTGGCGGCCTTCATTCCGATCAGCGCGTGGTCCGGAAGCAGGTTCGGGACGAAGCGGTCGTTTGTCTTCGCGCTGGCGACCTTCACCCTGGGGTCGCTCCTTTGCGCCACCGCCTGGAATTCGGAGAGCCTGATCGCATTCCGAATCCTGCAGGGGATGGGCGGCGGGATGGCGGCTCCGGTGGGCACGACCCTGCTCTTTCACGCCTTTCCGCCGGAGGAGCGGTCGAGGGCCTCAGCACTGCTTGCCGTACCGGCCTCGGTGGCGCCGGCGAGTGGCCCCGTGCTAGGGGGCTACCTGGTGGAATACCAGTCCTGGGAATGGATCTTCCTCATCAACGTGCCGATTGGCGTTGTGGGGACTCTCGCAGCCATCTTCCTGCTCAAGGAGTACCGGGAAGAGGACGCGCGACGGCTGGACCTTCCGGGGTTCGTGCTCTCAGCAACCGGCCTCGCATCGCTGCTGTACGGCCTGGCCGAGGCGGGTCAGCATGGCTTCGACGACCGCAACGTGCTCCTCTTCGGCCTTGGTGGGCTGGCCTTGCTGGCACTGTTTGTGGTGGTGGAGCTTCGAACGCGGCAGCCGCTTATCGATGTGCGCATCTTCCGGAACCGGCTGTTCTCGGCGTGCGCCGGGGTGCAGATGGCGGGCATGGCGGGTTTTGCGGGCGCGCTCTTCCTGCTGCCCATCTTCCTGCAGATGCAGCAGGGCCTTTCGCCCTTTGAATCGGGGCTCGCCACCTTTCCCCAGGCCCTGGGAGTGCTGATGCTGGCGCCGCTGACTGCGCGCCTCTACCCGCGCATCGGGCCGCAGCGTCTGATGCTCGCCGGAGCCGTTGGCGGGTCGCTGACAACTTTCGTGTTCATGCGGATGGACATGGAAACAACCGCCTGGTGGGTACGGGGCGTGATGCTTGCACGCGGAATGACGTTCGCACTGATGCTCGTTCCGCTGCAGACGGCCACCTTCGCGACTATCACGTCTGCGAAGCTCGGTGAGGCGAGCGCTCTCTTCAACATCGTGCGCCAGGTGGCATCAAGCCTGGGCGTGGCCCTGCTGGCAACGGTGCTCACCAACCGGCTGATCGCGCACCACGCGATGCTGGGCAACCCCCGGACCTCTGACGGGGCAGTGATGGCATTCCAGGATGCCTTCCTGGTGGCGGGCGGCCTTGCGCTGCTCGGCATCGTCGCCGCGCTTTTCATCAGCGACCGCGAAGCGGCACCGACCATGCGCCGCGCCGCCGACGCCGAACCCGCAATCATCCACTGAGGCCGGGCTACGGCTTGAGGAAGAGCATGCCGTTGGCGTCCAGGAGGCCATGGCCCCCTGTGGCGTACCACTGCTCGGCCTCCGAAGAGCCGCCGGCAAGCCCGGTGCGGCGGTTGATGGCTACCGACTGCGTCTTCGCACCGATGCCGGCATAGGAAAGAGCGGACCACGGAATCTCGGAGGGCTGGCCGGTGGCGGGGTCGAGCGCGAGCACATCCACGCCAACCATGGGAATGCCTGCCGCGTCATCGAGGTACCAGGTGGGATGGCTGGCGGCGACCGCGCCACACTCGGGAAACCCGTAGACGGTCAGGACGGGCGCTCTCAGGCGGTGGCGAAGTGCCCGGCGCAGGTGCCGCGGGAAATGGCCCTGGGTGGTGACAAACACGCAGGCGGGGATTTCGCGGAGCGCGCTGCCGACACGGGAATCGGCGCCAAGCAGCGAGGCGGCATGCGTCGCATCGAGCCAGGCGAAACCGGGGCGTACATTGCGAAGCGCGCGCGCAGTCTCTTCTTCATCGGCCGGGTCGCAGGCGGAAGCTGGGGAGCCGGCCTGTAGCGGCGCCAGGAGAGCGATGAGAGCCTCCCAGCTGCCCGGCGGGCGGATGGCCAGCAGCCTGTCCTTCTGTTCGATGGCGAGAAACGCGGCGAAGGCCATGGCCGCGCTCATTAGCGAGGCCTGGGAGTGCCAGGCGAGCCCATCTCGTCCCGGCAGCGCGATGGCGGGCCGGGCGGCATCGGCCACGACAGGGCGAGCGGGGGCCAGTTCCTGCTCTTCCAGCCAGGGACCGGGCGGCTCGCCGGCCACGCCCGGCATGTCGGAGATGACGAGCCCGGGGCCGAACTCGTTCAGCGCCGCCTCATCGGGGCTTTCGAGCAGCAGCAGGATGGCGTTGGAGCGCAGAAGGCCGAGGAAGAGGGGAGCAAGGTCGACCCCGGAGGTCAGCGCCAGCGCGACCTTCGGTGGGCCGTCCGGGAAGCGCTCGGCACAGATGGCGGCAACGCGCTGACAAGTCTCGTCGAGTTCGCGGAAAGTCGCCGTCTCGTCGCCACGGACGAGGGCGGTGTCGTCGCCGTAACGGCGGGCCCAGCGGTTGACGGCAAGCTCGTAGATGGCGACGCGTGGCGCGGCAAGGTAGCGCTGCACCCCTTCGGGCCAGTACCACGAGGGGAGGAGTCCGAGCGCCTTACCCATGACGAGAGCCTCGCATCACCTGGCCTTTCCAGCCTAGCGCGAGGGAGTCGCCGGTGGTGACAGCGGCATCGATTCCGAGGGCTGCGCGAACGGCCTCTGTGGCCCGGGTAAGGTCTTCGCCGGGGGGTGTTGCAGCCATCACGATGCGGATGCCTTCCGGGCCGGAGCGCTCAACCTGGAACGGCTTACCCATGAGCCCGGGGAACTGGTCAAGCACCCCACGGACGTCCGCCGGGGCGACGATGCGGCCTTCGAAGATAACCGAATCGGTGAGGCGGCCGTAGAGCTCGATGACGGGGTCGGTGCGGCCGCAGGGGCATTCGCCCGGGATGACCGCAGCCACGTCTTCGGTGTTGAAACGGATGTAGACGGAGCGGCCGCGCAAGAGGTTGGTGACCACAGCAACCCCGCGCCGGCCGGGGGGAAGGAGTTCGCCAGTGCCGGGAGCGACGATTTCGACGTAATGGAGGTCTGCAGAGATATGGTGACCCCGGTGAGCGAAGCACTCCCCACCGCCGAACATGCCATCGCTCGACCCGCCACGCTCGAAGATGTCCTCGATGCCGGTCCGTTCGAGGATGTAGCGACGGTAAGGTGCGGAGAGGCTTTCGCCGGCACAGGCGATGTAACGGACGCCGGCGAAGGCGCGGCGCACATCGAGCTGGCGGCGGTCGCACTCCTCGATCATGCCGCGCAGAACCGGGGCCGTGAGCAGGATGTGCTCGGGCCTGTGCGCGGCCACCGCGTCCAGGAAGTTGGGCACGAACCTGGGGGCAAAGGTCCCCCAGGGGATGACGACTTCGGCGCCAAGCCGGGTGATCCCGCGGGTATCGAGGAGGGCAAGCGCGTGCCACGCGGGGCTGAGCGTGAGCACCTTCATCCCCGGCCGCACACCAACAACCCAGAGTTCGCGCAGGGAGTTGAGAAGGCTGCCACCGCGAAGGTCGCTGGGGGTCAGGAAGGCGAAGGTGTTGAAGCCGAGCGTGCCCGAGGTCATGACCACATTGCTCAGGCGGCTTGTACCGAGCGCTTCGATGCCGGCCCGGCCCGAGCCCGTGGCGCGAACGGCGCCGGCCACATCGGCCTTGCGGATGCTGGGGACGTTACGCGCGTACTCCTCGAACGAGCGCACGGGGCCCGGCGCAAAGCCGGCTTCGGCGAAGATGCGCTGGTAGAACGGCAGCCTGTTCCCGGCGAAGCGCAGCGCCCGGTTCAGGCTCCGCAGCTGCCGCCGGGCGATCTCCTCCGGCGGGAGGGCCTCGCCGGCATCGAACATCTCCCGGGAGGAAGGCGGGAGCATCACGCCAGGCACCGGAAGGGCCGGCCCGGCCGGCCACAGGAGCAGGGGCGTGGCTCGATGGCGACATGCACGTGGGCGAGGTATCGCTCCACGCGCGTTCCCTGAAGGAACCGGTTGGTGATGCAGAGCGAACCCTGACCGGTCGCGGCGGGCTCGCCGCCTTCCTGAGGTACGACTTCGAGCCGGTAGTAACGCGGGCCGGCATGGAGAGCGCCCTCGTCGCACTCAGCAGCAAAGAACATGGCGGGGCCGGAGCGGAGCAGAAGACGAACGGGAAGGCCCAGCTCGCGCTGCCAGGCGGCCACTTGCGGCGGACTGAGCGTCTCCTCATCGGGGCTCACCGCGAGCATGCGTGTCCATTCGCTGATCTGCGCGCGTTCCTCGGCAACGCGGCGAAGGAAAACAGGCATGTTGGCGGCATCCACGATCGTCACCCCGGGCCGAAGGTAGCGGAGCACGTGAAGGGCCCGTGAGGCGAACTCGGGAAGCCCATCATTGCAGAGAGGGACGGCGCCGAGGAGGTCGGCGGCGCCCTTCTCGAGGTGTGGTACGTAGCACCACGAAGCGAAAAGGGTGAGCGGGCTTGCCCCGTAGTCGTAGATGAGAACGGAATCGCCACGGCGAACCCCGAGCGTCCTCCAGGCCGAGGCGAGGGCGCGCGCCGAGGCGGCCACGTCCTCTCGCGTGAGGGCGAGGTAGACGGGCACGCCATCCGCGGCCTGGATTACCACGGGGGTTTCGGTCTCGCCCTGCCGGCGTCCGGCGAAGGGGTCTCGTGCCTCTTCGGCATGAGAGGCGAGGTCGTGGAGGCTGGCAGGGGCGGGGGGCATCAGGAAGCGACCCGCATGACGGTATGGTCGAGCCCGATGATCATCCCTGCCGCGAAGGAGCCGCCCGCCAGCACGAGGTTTGCCCAGGCGAGGAAGTCGATCCAGAAGACGGCCGAGGCGAGGCGCGCCTGGAACGGCTCCAGGTCGGCGGTGGTATTGGCGGGTTCGAGCTTCCCGGAGAGGTGGGGCCGGAAGTAGAGCGTCATGATGAGGCCGTTGATGAGCAGGACGGCCCAGAACAGGATCATGAAGAAGAGGGCCCAGCCGTAGCGGCTGTCCATGATCGAGTGGTCGATGAAGAACGTGTAGGGGGAGGCAAGATCGAAATCCCCGGCGCGCCCGAGGAGCGCGTAGCCGGTGGCGCCGACGACGATGAATGCGAACCACGAGACGATCGTGAAGTCCAGGCCGACGCGCTGGCCCACAAGCGCGGCCTGGGCGGGAGGGATCCCCTTCTGGGCGCGGTGGACCGGGATCTTTATCCAGAGGCCGCCGACGGTGTAGAGGCCCATTACGGCAACGTGGATGCCGATCAGGATCTTGTCGAGGTCGTCGAGGGCCTCGCCCCCTGCAGCCGCCGTAAGCATTCCGGCGATCATTGACGGCCACCGGGCAGAGAGGCGCGGGGGCAGGGAGGGTCCAAGGGGGTTTCCGGGTGGAAACCTCCCTGGACCTGGAACCTTCCCGTTTGCGCGTGCGGCACAGGGCCGCGATTGCCGCTAGCGGGCGGCAACAGTTTCGCGCTCCCGTGAGGAGCCTGCCGCAGCACCGCCGTGCCAGGTGGTCATATGGTCGGCGATGTTCTGGTGGTAGGCGCCCTTGTTGTAGTACTGGTCGTAGAAGCCCGTCTCCAGGTGATGGGCCTGGAACCAGAGGGTCATCTGCATGGGGTCGACGGTGGCCGGGAAGCGGCCGTAGGTGTCCCAGATGTATTCGCAGAGGACCTTTGTGGCTTCGAGGCACCAGTCGGTCGTCTTTGGGACCTGCAGGTCGAGCGACTGGCGGTTGGCGATGGGCGAAGGGCCTCCCTTGTAGATGCCGGCCCGGCCCCACTTGGCGTCGTAGATGGCCTGCACGGCGTCCGACATCGTGCGGTAGTAGGGCGGGCAGTAGGCCTCGAAGAGGCCATCCAGCCCAACCGGGACGGACGGCGGAACGGTGCCGGCCCAATCCGGGGCGCCGGGAGGGCCCAGCTTCTCGGGCTGGTAGAAGCGGAAGCCAAGGCCGGGGGTGAGCGGCGTGCCGCCCATCACGACCGGCCCGGCGGAACCGCCGAAGGCCCAGCCGCCGAGACCCATCGCCTGGGCGACGAGGTACATGTTCTGCGCCATGAAGGACTGCTCAACATAGGTGGTCGCACCCGAGGCCATGCTTTCGAGGCCGGAGAGGCGGTAGGCGCGCGTCCTGTCGAGGAGGCCGGCATCGGCGAACTTCTTGAGCGGCTCGGCGTTGCCGTTGACATCGTCGTAGACGTAGCAACGGTTGGGCTCGTCCATCAACAGCATCATGATGTTGATGTACTCCCACGTGACGTCGGTGATGGGCGTGAAGAGCGTGGTGCCGGGCTGATTGACGTCCCACTGGTTGAAGGGGAGCGTGATGGGGGTAACCATCGGGATGTTGAGGCGGCCATCGAGGATCTTCACCGTGTTGGCGCGGAAGGCGGTGATGATCTTCTCCCAGTCCTCCTCGGTTTCGAACTCGGCGGTCTTCTCGGGCAGCTTGTCCCGCATCTGCACGTAGTAGGCGCCTTCGTCGTTGGTGAAGAACATCTCCGTGCCATGGGAACCGCAGGGTGAGCCATAGGTGCGGCCGGTGAACTGGAGCATGGTGTTGCCGCACCAGCTGCCGCCGCCGGCATCGGAGAAGGGCAGGTCGGAGAGGTTGAGGCCCGAAAGGCCGGTGGAAGCCATGACGAGCATGGCCTCCTCGATCTCGTCGAGAGGGACGGGCGCTTTCGAGGACTTGTAAGGCGCCACCCCGCCGGGCATTTCCGCACCCAGGGGGAAACGCCGGGCGCGGCGCTGGAAGATGGCCTGCATCAGAGGGTAGTTCCAGGCGTTGCGGACGTTCTCGGATTCCCGCACGGGGCGGTCGAGCATTGCTCTAACCATGATCACACCTCCTGCCAGGATGGGTTGGGGCAACGAGCGAACGCCAGACAGGCAGCAGGCGCCCGCGTTGCGCCCAATGGCGGGGGTAGCCTAGCACATGCGTACAGGGGTTGCTATCGCAGTCATCGAATACGCGTATTGGCGTATGCACGGGAGCGAGGGGGTGGGCGGGGAGCGGCCGGGTCAGCGGCCTATTGGGCGAGAACCGCGTACACGGCCCCGCTAACGCGGGCGATCCGGCCCCAATCCCTGTCGCTGTCGCTGAGCACGGCCACCACGTAGGTCCCTGATGTGGTTTCGACGAAGGCGACGTCGTGCGTGGCTTGCTCCCAGGTTCCCGTCTTGTTGCCCACGCGGGCAGAGCCGGGAAGGCCCGCCGGGATGCCATCGCGTGAGTGCTGAGCAAGCAGCAGCGAGCGCATGTGGCCGCGTGCCTCGGGGTCGACCCCTTCGCCGCGAACGATTGCCTCCATGAGCAATGCCATATCGCTCGCCGTGGTGGGCAGTTCGCGCGTGTTCACCGAAGTGTGCTTGAGCCCGAGGGTCGCGAGCGTGGCATCGATCGCCTCGGGGCCGAGAAGACGCAGGAGGGCGACGGCGCTGGCGTTGTCCGAGAGGGTGATCATGGCCTCCAATGCGGCGCCGATCGTCAGCGTTCCATCCTCAGCAAAGGGGAGGTTCTCAAAGGTGCCGAGGTCCTCGCTGAGGTCACTCTCGTCCAGCGGGAGCGGCGCGTTGAAGTCGAGCAGGCCCTGGCTGCGGCGGAGCTCGGCTTCGTAAAGGAGCGCCAGCTTGAAGGTGCTTGCGGCGTAAAAGACGCGGTCCGGGTTCACGCCGGCGCCCAGGCCATCATCAAGACGCCTGGCCACCACGCCGAAGCGCCCCACATCGGCACCGAGCTCATCGAGGATTGCGGCCTGGAGCCGGGCGTCATCGGCTCCCCGGGTCATCGGCGCCGGCCCGGCGTCATGAGCGCCGCCGGCGGTGGCCCCTTGTGGCGACGAGGTACTTTCGGCGCGCGGACCTGGGGATGAATCGTCCACGATCGCGCCGGCGAGCACGAAGCCGAAGAGAGCAAGGGCGAGGGTGAAGGCCGCCAGCGCGGCCGTGAAGAGCAGGTCCCATGCGTGGGACGGGGGGGCCGGGTGGGCGACGCGGAGTGCTGCGCGCCGTTGCATCGGTTCCTCGTTGCGCGCCCCCGCCGGGAGCGCGCGGCCACCCGAGGCGATTGTAGAGCGGTTATTGCCACAAGGGAAGACGAATTATGTACTGTCAGTGCTTCGGCTGGATCTTTTGGCTGTCAGTTTCTAGTATGGGCCGACCCTCGCGAAACGGTTGTTTCGATGGGGGTCATCGGCAGGGGCCCGTGTATTTCGTCTCGCTGACCGCTCGCAACGTCTATACGCGCAAGGTGCGATCGTCGCTCACCGGCATTGCCATCGCCATCAGTATCGCGGTGGTCGTGACGATGGGGGTGCTCACGCACAGCCTGCGCCGAACGGCGGTCTCTATCCTGCGCACAGGAGACGCCGACTTCTCGGTGGCGCAGAAGGGCGTGTCGGATGTGATCTACAGCTCCGTGGATGAGAAGGACGTTGAGCTGATCCGCTCGTACGAGGGGGTGGAGAACGCCATTGGCGTGCTCGTGGACATGACGAAACTGGACGAAGACCACCCCTTCTTCCTGAAGCTTGGCATACCACCGGCGGACCTGGAGGGTTTCGGGGTGCAGATAGTGGCCGGGCGCAAGTACGAGCCCGATTCGCAAACGGAGATGATCATCGGCTACCGGGCGGCGCGCGACCTCGGCAAGACAGTGGGCGACTCGATCACCATCGACGACGACACTTATGACATCGTGGGCATCTACGCCACCGGGCAGGTGTTCGCCGATGCCGCCTCGATGACTTCGCTGGTGGGCGTGCAGACCGAGGAGAGGAAACCGGGAGTGGTGACGCTTGTGTTCGTGCGCATCACTGAAGGCGCGGACATCGACGGGCTTCGTTCGCTTATTGAACACGAGCGCCCCGAGCTGGCGACGGTGCGGACCGAGTCGGAGTTCGGCCGCATAGACCGGAACCTGGAGCTGATAAGCGCGGCCAACATCGGGGTGTCGGCTTTGGCGCTCATCATCGGCGCGGTATCGATTCTCAACACCATGGTCCTCAGTGTCTTCGAAAGGACGCGCGAGTTCGGCGTCCTGCGCGCGATTGGCTGGTCGCGCATGCGCGTGCTGTTGTGCGTGATGATGGAGGCGCTGGTGGTCAGCCTGTCGGGCGCGATGGTAGGGGTTGGCGCTGGTTTCATCGCGGTCGAAATCCTGGCGCGGTCACCGGACCTGGTGGGCGTATTTCAGCCCGACTACCCGGGCGGGGTTTTCGGACGGGCACTGGCGATTGCCTTCGGAATGGCGTTTGTGGGCGCCCTCTATCCGGCGGCGCGAGCAGCACTGCTGCGCCCCCTGGATGCCATCAGGCATGAGTGACGGCGCGGCCCGTCCGCCGGCGGTCCAAGTGTTCGACGTCAAGAAGTCGTTCGAGCACGGCCTCGTCAAAGCCTTGAACGGGGTCACGCTGACGATCGGCCAGGGCGAATGGGTTGCGCTGGTAGGACCGTCTGGTTGCGGCAAGTCGACGCTGCTGCACCTGCTGGCAGCCCTCGACACGCCCACTTCAGGCCGCATCCTGGTCAACGGCCAGGATATCTCCAGCCTGCCCAATCAGAACCGGTACCGCCGTTTCGAGGTTGGGCTCGTCTTTCAGCTCCACAACCTGCTGCCGAACCTGACTGCCATCCAGAACGTCGAGGTCGCGATGTTCGGAAACGGGCTGAGCCACGGCGAGCAGGGAGAACGGGCGCGGGGGCTCCTGGAGGCCGTCTCGCTTTCTCATCGCCAGAAGGTGAGACCGCCCGGGCTTTCGGGGGGTGAACGTCAGCGGCTGGCGATCGCCCGGGCGCTGGCGAACAACCCCTCCATCATCCTCGCCGATGAGCCCACGGGAGCGCTTGATTCCGCTTCGGCGGAGGGCGTGCTCGACCTGTTCCAGCGCATTCGCGCCGAGCGCGGCGTGACGATTCTGCTGGTTACCCACGATCGTGAGGTGGCCGCGGCGGCCGACCGCATCATCCAGATGCGCGATGGGCGCATCGTCGAAACGGCGGCGTCCGCACCGGCCGGGTAAGGGCTACTGCGGAGGGAGGGCCGCGAGGGCTGCCGGGAGCTTCGTCTTCCCCTCGTCTACGGCGAAGAAGGCCTGGGCCCCGATCTCCTGGTCGGCGGTGGGGATCGCCTTCTTGAGGAGCTTCGCCCCGTTGTCGAGCTTCGCTGCCACCTCGTTCAACTCCGCGGCAAAGGCGGCGTACTTATCGTTGGGTGGCGCAAGCGCCTGCACGGCAGCTACGGCAGCAATCACCTCGTCGGTGTCGGCGGTAAGGATGGCCGGCCACTTCGGGTCGGCCTGGGATTCCGCGGCCGCCAGCATGTCCTTGTGGAGCTTGTCTGCTGCTCCCGAGAGGCGCTGGCCGGCGGCGGTGATCTTTTGGCGGTACGCCTGGACGGGGTCGGGCGTGGCGGCCGGCGAGGGCCGGTCCCTGGCTGCGGCGGTGGCCGTCGCCTGGATGTCCTTGATCTCGTCCTGCTCACTGCCACCGCAGGCAGAAGCGGCCATGGAAGCGGCCACCATCAGAGCGAGAGCGGCCCGGAATGCGACTCCCGGGTGGATGAAGGCTGCACGTTCCGTCATCGTTCGTACCTCCGTGCGCTGAGAATGGTACGCGAAAGGCCGCCGGGGGGCTCCCTAGTGTACTGGTTCAATACGTCCGTGACACTTCCTCCAAGGGGAGTTGGGCCAGGAACTGGGCTGGGGTGAGCATGCCGAGGGCCTGGTGGGGGCGGATGT